>JBDSLR010000009.1:0-22357 GCA_039916305.1 Chitinophagaceae bacterium
AAAAAACTACCTGGATGTAATTAATAAAAACGGCCGGTCGCAGGGTGTTTTTAGTGTAGTAAACAAGGCAGGAAAAAAAATATACTTACTGTACCAGAACTATAAAGTAGAAGAACCCGGACTTGAACCCTACATAATTGGTTTTTCGCAGGATATTACACAGCGCATACTGGCCGAGCAGGAGTTAATGCATGCTAAAAAAATAACAGAAGAATCGGCCGCATCAAAAAAAGCCTTCCTGGCAAACATGAGCCATGAAATACGTACACCCATGAACGGTATACTGGGCATTGCAGCACTGATGGCAAAAACAAACCTGGATAAAGAACAGCAGCATTACCTGGGTATTATACAGGACGCAGCGGGCAACCTGCTGACTATTATCAATGATATACTGGATCTTGAAAAGATAGAAGCCGGTAAAATGCAACTGGAAGAAATACCATTTAACCTAACAGATAAAATGGTTGCCATTATCAGGTCTTTTAGTTTTAAAACAGAAGAAAAAGGCATACGCCTTACGCATAAGAATCAGCTGCCGCATGACCTGCAGGTAAAAGGCGATCCCTACCGGCTGGTGCAGATTATGAATAATTTTTTAAGCAACGCAGTTAAATTCACAGAGCAGGGTGGTATTACGCTTGATACACATATAAAGTTTGACAAGGAAGACTGGATGGCCATTGAGTTTGTAGTAGAAGACACTGGTATTGGTATTCCGGAAGATAAAATAAAAGCTATCTTTTCCCCTTTTGTACAGGGCAATTCCAATACTACCCGCAAGTATGGCGGTACCGGCCTGGGGCTTTCCATCTGCAAAAACCTGATAGAAATGCAAGGCGGCGAATTGTGGATAGAAAGCACTATGCACAAAGGAACCACTGTGCGGTTTATACTGCCCTATAAAAAATATGAAACCCCGCTTATGGAAAACACCCAGCCACCGACAGCAAATTATACCATCTTTGGCCGGCGCCGTATACTGGTTGCAGAAGATGTTGAACTTAACCAGTTTCTGGCCAAACACATTATGCAGGGCTGGGGTTTTGACGTTACCATTGCAGAAAATGGGCGCAAGGCAGTACAGGCACTTGAAGAAAATAATTTTGACCTGGTATTAATGGATATACAGATGCCGGAGATGGACGGCATCAGCGCCACACAATGCATCAGACAGCTGCCTGATGCTAAAAAGGCAGCCATTCCAATAATAGCCCTTACAGCAAATGCCTTAAAAGGCGATAGTGAAACTTATATACAAGCGGGTATGAATGATTATCTCTCAAAACCTTTTACAGAAGACAGTCTCTTTAACGTGATTAAACGCAACCTGGCAGCGCCGTTGCAGGAAGAATTGTATCAGACGCCTTTGCCGGAGCCGCCGCCAATACAGGAAGCTACAGGCGCATCATTATATGATCTTTCTATGGTAAGAACCGTTTCTGGCGGAGACGAAGCTTTTATTAAAAAGATGGTGCAGTTGTTTATAGAAACAGTACCCCCCGGCATCAAAGACTTGCATGATGCCCTTGCAAAACAAGAGTGGCAGCGCATAGGCAAAATAGCCCATAAATTAAAATCTACCATTGACTCCATGGGTATCGCTGTATTGAAAGATGATATCCGTATTATTGAAAACAATGGCAAACATGAAACGGAGACCGAAAATCTGCCTCCGCTGGTTGACAGGGTCACCGCTACAATAAGCGATTGCATACTGCAATTAAAGGCCGACTTTTCTCTCTAAGGTTCCCGCAAAGGCAATCAATTCCTGCGTTGGGAACAGCTTTTAGCATGTAGTCGGGCTTCATCATTGATAACCAGCGTATTGATATTACAACAGGTTTGGCAGCATTGTTGAGTAACTGTACAGCACAAGATGAACCCCATGCAAAAAGTACAACCCAGGATATTTGTAGTAGAAGACAATCCTGTTTACCAGACACTTGTTTTAAAGCAACTGGAAAACATCAGCCAGGACGTACATGTATTCAGCACAGGAGAAAATTTTCTGGCAGCAACAGGGCCCCGCCCGGATCTTATTATACTTGATTATAACCTTGATGGTTGTATTAATGGATATGATGTGCTGAAAGAATTAAAAAGGCGCCCCTGCACTTCACCCGTTATCTTTTTCTCAAGCAACCTGGAAATTTCCGTTACTTCTTCCATTCTTAAACTGGGGGTTGTAGAATATATTGAGAAGACTATTTTTACCCTGCCACGTTTAAAGAATACCATCACCCGTGTGCTGGAGAATTCTATGGGTCTGGAATTTATGCCTGGATAAGCGTGCAGTTGCTGTACAACCGACGCTTGCTGCCCGTCTATTCATTTTATTTTATACATGTCTCCACTGAACCTTTACCTGCTTAACCCGTTTATGGGTATCTAAAGCAGCAATTCATATATGGCGGTTCATTCTTTAAAAACAGTTCAGCGTATACCTGGGAATATAGAAGACGTTTGGTCGTTCTTTTCCAACCCAACCAACCTCAAGGCTATAACGCCGGCGCAGCTTCGTTTTCATGTGATCTCAAAACACCATGGCAATCTTATTTACCCCGGCCAGATAATTGAATATACGGTGAGCCCCGTGCTGGGCATACCACTTTACTGGATGACTGAAATTACCCATGTTACCGGCAAGCTTTATTTTATTGATGAGCAACGCTACGGGCCTTACAGCATGTGGCACCACCAGCATCATTTTAAAACAATTGAAGGCGGCATTGAAATGACTGATATTGTACATTATAAAATTCCGTTCTGGATCCTGGGCGAGGCAGCCCACGCGTTGTTTATCCGCAAACAGCTCAATGATATATTTTCTTTCCGCTACCAGAAAACAGCAGCTGTACTGGGCCAGTGGCCGGGCGAACAGTATTCCATCGATTTTTATTGATTTAAGGTATCTATAACCACAAAGTGGTATCTGGCATATAATAAACTTAAGTAACTTTTCAGCCTGTTAGCAATAACAGGTGTCCGGCCTATCCATTGATCAATTACTTAAACTTTATTGTATGTGTACACATCACCGCAATCCCCTGCATTGCATTTTGCCGCCTTATATGTCAGATAAGTTAAATGAATTATCGGGCGATGGAACATCCACAGCAGACGACCGGTTCAGGCAAAAAAGAAAACTACTCGCAGCTATTCCGCCGGCTAAAAAACAAACCAGCATGGCTGCAGCCGGCACAAAACCTACCGGTAAAATTTACCGTGAAGTGTATGATGCCGGCGAAATGCCCCTGGCCCTGGGCAAATTAATCTGGAAAGAAGGCCAGAAAGATATTCCCAAAAGTACAGACGCAAAAAATGTAATTGCGGGGGCGGGCAATGTATGGACATTCTATAAAAAATTATTTGACCGCAACTCTATTGATAACAAGGACCTGCCGTTGATACAAACCATACGGTACCGCGAAAACCCCGACGAACCTTTTTACAACGCCTTCTGGGATGGCGAACAAATGTTTTATGGTACCGGCAACAAAAAATTTACGAATAGCTTTACGGCAGACCTGGATATTATTGGTCATGAACTCACGCATGGCGTGATTGATTTTGAAGCGCAGCTGGCGTATGAGTTTCAAAGCGGGGCTTTAAATGAATCTTATGCAGATGTATTTGGCATTCTTGTAAAACAGTGGGCCAAAAACACCCCGGCACGCAAGGCTGATTGGCTGATTGGCAGCAATGTACTGAAAGGAAAAAATGCATTGCGATCTATGAAGGCGCCGGGCACGGCTTTTCAAAATGATCCCCTTTTTGGTAATGATCCGCAGCCTGCTACCATGAAAGGATATGTAACGCTGCCCAATACAGAAAAAGGTGATTATGGCGGCGTACATATTAATTCAGGAATTTGCAATTATGCGTTTTTTGTGACCTGCTTCGAATTGAATGGCAATGCATGGGAAAAAGCAGGTCCCATCTGGTATGCCGCTTTAACTGATAAAAAAGTTTTAAGCAAGCACTCCGATTTTGCAGCTGCCGCCACGGCCACTTTAAAGAAAGCGGGCACCCTTTTTGGTAAAAATAGCCTGGAGGTAAAAGCAGTTGAAAAAGGCTGGAAAGAAGCGGGCGTTATCTGATTGTATTGGCTGGCTTGGGCATTCCCGGCACCGGTGCCGTCCATTTTATTTACCTGGAAAATCACATACATTGAAGATCAAGCTTATTAAATCGGGTGGTTTTATTGGCAAATCGATGGCCGCCAGTGCCGTATGGACATTCTCTGCAAAAGAGTGGGATGAATTAATGGATGCTATTAAACGCGGCAAGGCCAATACAAAAATGAGGGATGCGTTTCATTACAGTATACAGAAAAATGATGATGAAAAAACGGAAGTGCCGGTAAGTATTCAAAACATACCGCCCAAATTCAGCGCTATTTTTAAAAAACTGTTTGATAATATGAAGGTGGAGAAATAATTTGCCAGCGGTTAGCTTTTAGCTGTAAGCTATTAGCCTGCCAACAGCAATAATATTTTTCCTGCTCAACAAATCACTGTAATGTACAACTGATAATATTTCAATATGCTAACAGCTTACAGCTAAAGGCCTATTGCTATTACCCCGGTATGCGGCTGATGTATTTTTCTATTTGTTTTATCTGGTCTACAATCTGGCCAGTCGTTGGCTTTAAACCTTTTGCTTTTCTGAAAAATTCTTTTGCTGCGCGAAATTCTCTTTTGGTCATCATGATACTGCAGAGTTGCAGGTAAGCGGCGGCCTCATTTTCTTTATCGGGCAGGCCTTTGCGAATAGCAGAGCGGATGGAACTTTCAGCTTTTTTAATATCATTGCGCTGCATAGCAAGCATACCCATCTGCAGTAGGCTGGCTCCTTCTGCTTCTTTCATAGGCATGCCCAGGTCAAGGCCTTTCTGCATATTCAGTTCAGCAGCGCCAAAATCCTGTTTCATCATGGCAATATTACCTTTAAGTGTATAGTAAACAGAACGGATAGGTTTATACATCAGGGCCGGAAACTGGATAGAGTTGAGCACTTTTTCAGCCCCTTCCATATCACCGGTTTCCATATATTCCTGTATCAAGCGCAGGGGGCCAAAGAAAAAATGTCCAAAGATGAGTACGATGCCAATCAGGTAAGCAGGGAAAGCAGCCCAAAAGCTATTGCCCCATACATTCACCAGTACACCCAGCAATATCAAAGCAATCCCAATGTAAAGGCGGTACCTGATAATAATATTATAAAACTTCATAGTTGTAGCCTTTTTTTAAGGACGCAAATATAGTCTTTAGTCGCTAGTCTGTAGTCAATAGTCAAAACCAGCCCGGGTAGTCTGTAGTTAATAATCCAAGGCAGTTGTATTGACTATTGACTACCGACTTACGACTATCGGCTCAAATTACTCCCTCGCGTCGTTAATTTCAATCCAGTAGCCATCCGGATCCTGGAAATAAATTTGCTTTACCCCGTCTACACGTTTGGTAACCGCCGTTTTCTCCCCTGCCCAGTTCTCATACGGAATATTGCTCTTGGTAAGCCGTGGAATGAATGCCTCCACAGATGCTACGGTAAAACAGAGATGGCTGTTTTTATCTTTGGGTAGCGGTGTTTTTGCCCCGGAAATAATGTGCAGGTGGCTTTTGGGGCCTACCAGGAACCAGGTATGGCGGCCGTCGTGAAACGGTTCAGGAATTGTATCCAATCCCACTACATTCAGGTAAAAATCGGTACTTACTTTTAGATCAAGAACATACTGGGCTATATGGTTAAGCCGGGCGCCGGATGATTGGCCTTGCAGTGTACCAGCTGCAAAACAAGCTGTTATCAATAGCATGGAAGACAAAAAAAAGTGTATTTTTTTCATAATAGCTATATTTTTCAGGAAGCGGAAGATAAGTATTAAACAGGTGCAATTTACCCTATGCAGTTTACCGGGAATCGCTTATTTTTGCCGCCCGCCGGCTTTTTGGTGATGGTCTCATAGTTCAATGGATAGAATAGGAGTTTCCTAAACTCTAGATCCAAGTTCGATTCTTGGTGAGACCACTTTTCTTGCTGAAATGTTTCAATAACATGGCTTTTTATGTACTATGCTTACGTATTAAAAAGTATCTCGCATGATTATTTCTACAAAGGCCATTGTAAAGATTTGCAAGCGAGGATTGTGCAGCACAATACTGGGTCTACTGTATCGATCAGGCCTTATATTCCTTTTACAATTGTTTATTCAGAAGCCTTTGAAACTGAACAGGAAGCAATTGCCCGGGAAAAATACTTTAAATCTTCAGCTGGCAGAAGATTTCTTAAAACTAAGCTGATCTCATAGTTCAATGCCCGCCCGGCTGACGCCAGTCGGACGGGGATAGAATAGGAGTTTCCTAAACGCTGAATCCAAGTTCGATTCTTGGTGAGACCACTTTTCTTGCTGAAATTGTTTTATCCCCTACTTGCGCAGGCTCCCCAACTATTTACCTGTGATATACAAGATACTGTTTTTACGGATAATGGCCCGCCCATCACACTATGGCAGTTTTTACCTACCCGGCACTGGTTTTCAGCAAGTTTATCGTCCAAATTGCAGGATTTTTACTGCCGCGGCAGCCCTCAAATACTAAATGCGAAATAAAAAATGCGAAATGCCCTGATTATAGATGATGAAATTGATATCTGGGTCTTGTTAAGCAATATCCTCCGCAAACACAGTTTCAAGACCTATTATGTCAGCAACCTGGACTCGGCCACCAAGCGGCTGGAGCAGGAAGCGCCTGCTATTATCTTCCTGGATAATCACCTCCCCGATGGCATGGGCCTGGATTTTATCAGGTTTGTAAAGCAACATTACCCGGAAGTTAAAATAGTAATGATAACTGCGCACGAAATGGATGCAGAACGCAGCAAGGCGCTTACGAACGGGGCGGACATCTTCATCAGCAAGCCATTCAGCAGTGACGCTATCAATCATACCATTAAAAGCCTGCTTTGATGATATCCCCATAGCCCGGGCACATCAATAAAATATTCGGTAAATGGCGCGGCCGCAGCTTCAATCTCCACATTATGGTTCTTATAGTGTGGCTACCAGCTAGCCAACTCTCTGCAAGGCAATCTTTCGCCGCCGCTTCTTAATCAAAGATTAATTAAATGGGTCATGAATTAAAAAAGAATGATCCTACATTTAGATAACTGATTCAGGTATCACTTTTTCTAACCTAATGCAGTTTATGTACCAAGTTCTGATAGCCGATGCTGATGTGGATGCCTGGTTCAGGGTAAATGCTATGTTACGCAGGTATCTTGTAAAAGCCAGTTTTGTTACCAATCTGAATGCCGCCAGGCTATGCATAGATAAACAACCCCCGGCTATTTTGTTTTTCGACAACCATCTCCAGCATAATTTTACACCTGACTTTATCCGTTATGTGAAAATGAAATATCCGCAGGTAAAAATAATCCTGGTGAACAGTATCGGGGCAAGTGCCCAACGTTTTAAAACCAGTGTTGACATGGTTATCAGTAAACCCTTTCTGCCCGAAATTATTGAACATGCCATCATAAAATTATTTTACCCGCAACAGCCGCAAATGCAGTCGGTCTTACAGCGGGCAGCTGCAGAATGATAATATTTGCTTACAGCGACCTCATTTTTTTTGCAGCATTCTAAAGAAAATATTACCTTACAATCCATCTTTATTACCATCCTCCCCTACGATAGCGGTTCCGCCTGGTTAATACGGTTTATTTATTAGCAGCATTCATAACAATCATCCGCACAGATATTGTTACCGATCATTTTTACCTGTTACTTGTCTGTAGCGGGTAAATATTCTTTTCATTAAACCGCATTACCTGTAATGAAACCCGGTATACTTGATCTGGTTCAACCACCACTTGGCCTGGGCTTACTTATTGATACAATGCCGGCTTCAGGCTTGTCTGCCTTGCCTGCCAATATCACCCAGCCTGTTATCAGCTCACCGTTGTTTAGCTATTTTCCAGCCAAAATACGTGATCTGCTGGCTGTATTAAGTGTAGAAGAACTGCATATGGCACACGATGATGAAGCCATTGTCTATTATGGAAAAGTGCAGGTAGCAGGCGATGGACTGGTACAAAATGCCCCTACTTATAAAGCCCCTTCGGGCCATGTTATAGAAGCGGGCGATCTCAGCTTCCAGTTCAGGATCACTTTCCCCCGGGTGGGCTCCAGCAGCCTCTCTACAGATATTGATGATTTTTTTGGGGGACTTTCATCGGCCCAGCAGGCCGATTTTGGTGATATGCGCACCTTGCTTGACAGGCTTGGCGGCAAAGGTGCAGCCAGTATCCCCAGTGATTACCCTACCAAAAGATTTCGCATAGAACTGCTCTTTAATTCAATCATTATCCACCTGCCACAAAGCAGCTGCAAACCAGCGCGGCTGGCAGCCGATGGCTGGCTGGAACCCGATCCTGGCTTTGATGAGGTAACCATTCACCTGCCAAAAATTGCCATGAGCATCACCCAAAACGGGGAAGCCTATGGCAACACCGATGTAAGCTTTGATGGCTGGGGAATTGGCAGCCTGGATGATCAGACTGAATTGAAAGCAGGCCAAGCCATCAAAATGATACCTTCCCTCTGCCTTAATTCCTCCGGCACCTTCGGCTTTGGCCTGGATAAAATAGTAGCAGATTTCAGTGGCGATTTTACGCCACCAGAAATCATAGAAAAGAATTTTGGCGTGGGCGATGATTTCAAAGGCATCTGGATACCGCAGGCCCGCATCTTTATTGCACCCAACGGATTGAGAGGAATGGCCTTTGACACCTGGGGCGAAAATCTCCTGTTTGATATAGACCGGGGGTTTAGCGGTGAAATTGGGATGGAACTGGTTAATAACAATAACCGTGTTCCCTTTGAGGTGGATATTGTTTTTTATATTGGCGAGGAGCGTAAGTCAGCGGTGGAAGAATCCATCAGTCTTACAGATATCAGCACGACCCGTACCAGCCATATTATAGCCGATACAAAATCTGAAGTACAGTTGCGGATCAAAGGCGGCAAACCGCCGTACGCCATTGTTGTAAAAAATGATGGCACGACCATTACCGGGGTACCCTATAAAGGCGATGCTACCCGCTTGCGCTACCCCCTCGATACCACTGCCGATGTACACGAAATTTTTGTACGCGTAGAAGATAGTTTCACGCCCAGCCACCGCTTCTACCAGGAAACAATAACCGCTAATTGCGTAGATGTAGCCATGAATACCGGCCGCCGCGATAACCAGGTACAGAACGCAAAACTGGAGCAATTAACAGGCGGAGACAAATTCAGCATTCAACTGGTAAAAGAACCGGGCCAGGTAAATAAGGATGCTGTACTTGTAAAAACCTCGCCAGATAATGCAGCCATCAGCATAGGCGCCACCATTATTCGCAGGCAAAACAATGGCAGCTATAGTATACCGGTAGTCCGTGACGGAACCAAAGTGAATTTTACCGCCACCTGGGATCCTGTTAATCCCGGCGTGTTTACCCCTTTCAGCGAAGCAGACCCTGCCCTGAATAACACTGGTGAGAATGTAGCAATACTTGCATTTGAAAAAGACCATCCCAAAACAATTGCAGAAGCCGCTCAGCTGCGCGAAGCTTTTTTCAGGGATGCCAATACAAAAAAGCGATTACTGGATTTTATAAAACGCAAAGGCGCACGGGGTTTTAACGTTCACGGGTATGCCAGCTTTGAAAGCACTGATAATAATACCGCCGGCAACCAGCAATTATCAGAGCGCCGCGCAGCTATTATTAAAGAACTGATCGTAAAAATTGCTACAGAAGCTGGTATTGATACCACAGCTTTCGCAGCAGCACCAGCAGTGGCCACCGGCGAAGCGCAGGCAAAGTCGCATGAAACAAATAACGATGCTGCTTACCGGATTGCGGTGGCTTTTTACGATGGACCGGTTGCAGCCGATACCGCCACCGCCCGGGTATGGCGTGATGAAGATAAAATAACCATTACGCCTTCTCCAACGGAACCGGCGCCCGCCCCTGTTGAGCCGGAACGGCCCTCTGCTTTTCGGCGTATTGGCGCCAGGGTACGCCTGCAAAGATCAGAATTGGTTTTTGCTGAATTATTTGGTGAGGTGGATGTGATTGATGAAACAAAACGCACCGGCGGCTTAATACAAAACGGGCATCCGGATAATGGCACCGATACCAGCGGCATTGACGGCGCAGTCAGCACCGCACCGGGCGCCTCTGAATCGCCCGATACGCCGGAAAACCAGGGCGTCATCGATTTTAAAATAAGTATGCTTTTCGACAAAGCTACCGGGCAGCTTACACAGGCACTAACCCTCGGCTTCGATAAAAACAATGCAAGGGATGGGTTTGTAACCATCAATAAATTTACGCCTGCAGCACTGGCAAATACCATGGCCAGCCTGCTGCTGTTTGCACCGCTGATACAGGGCGGTATTGAAGCGGTGCAAAGTGCCGATATTGGTGATGAACGCACAAAGGCCCTGCAGTTGGCTGGCATGATTGGGCTTGCCACTACACTTGGGCTTGTTGCCATAGAAATGGAAAAAATTACGCTTTTTGGCGCCGGGCTCACCGTGTCAGAATCATCGCCCGATATTTACCTGTGGCATGCGCAGGAGGTAACCAGTATCGGGATACTGCTTGATTATGCTGTAGATTTTAAAATTAATTTCGATCTCTTTGGCATACTCACCATACGCACCAAAGATGAAGACCCGGCCACCGGCAGCCGCTTATTACCGCCCAGGGCCAGGTATAAAGCCATCGGTTTTAACCTGGTAAAAGACCCTGCTTCGGGTAAAACAAAATATGAACCCATTTTTGATACCAGCAAAGGATATGAACTGAGCCTGGGCGATCCCGGTGCTTTGGAAGTAACGGCCGGGGGTGTTTCTTTAAATAATCTGCTGCGTATTCTTTCTGCCAGGCTAAGAAAAGAAAACCCGATGGTGCTGGAAGTGGATCTTGCCCTGAACGTAAACCTGGGCGTCATTACTGTAGAAAATGTGCGGGTAAGGCTGACCATCCAGGACGACGGCAAAAAGAATTTCGATATCATCCCTACAAAAGTTTCTATTAATATACCCGGTGCGCTAATCGGTACCGGTTACCTTGATTTTGGCAACAGCAGCGGAAGCGGCAGCGTACCCGGTACTACCGGCGGTTTCCAGGGGTTTATAGACATTACGGTTGTTCCTGTAAAGCTTCGCATTGCCGCGTCCGTTGGCATCAAACCAATTAACGAAAACGGCCGTGAGGCCACCGCTATTTTCGTGGGTCTGCAGGTAGAACTGCCTTCCGCTATCCCGCTGGCTGGCACGGGCCTTGGCATTTATGGATTCCTGGGTTTATTTGCCATGCACTATCACCGCAAAGAACCACCGCAGGCAGATGGCCAGTTACCACCCGCTTTAAAATGGTTTTACGATGCGCCGGTACAGGGCAATGTAATTAATATACAGGGCTGGGAGCCAAAGCTGGATGCCTGGAGTTTTGGGCTGGGTGTTATACTTGGCACCATGGAAGGCGGTTTTGTACTGAACATGAAGGGCATGTTTATACTTGAGCTGCCGGGGCCACGCATACTTATACTGGTAAAAGCCAGCCTGCTTTTTCCTAAACCTCCTGATGTAAAAGAGGCTGGCCACAGTGAATCGGCCGGCATCCTGGCCGTGGTGGATCTTGATTTTAATATTGGCCGTTTAACCATCGGGCTCATCATTGAATACAATATTGAATCTGTGTTAAGCCTCCGCATACCGGTGGTATCGCAGTTCAGTTTGCATGAGGCCAAAGACTGGTTCATGGATATTGGCAGTAATATTATGCCGGCGGAAGCACTGATTTTGGGCATCGTACGTGGCTATGCATACATCATGGTGCATGGAAATGGCATTCCCAACTGGCCTGTTCCCGGTCAGCCACCCAAACTACCCTCCGGTTTTTCACTCGCATTTGGATTGGGCGCTTCTTTAATATTTGGCGATAAGAGCAGCGGCCTTTACCTGGAAGTGGGCGGCGACCTGGCAGCCGGCATCAGCTTTTCTCCCCTGCATTTTTATGGGCTGCTGAGGCTGCGCGGACAACTGCATTTATGGATAGTATCTATTTCTGCCCATGCAGATCTTGAAGTAGAAGGCCCCAGCCCGCATACTTATATACACGGTGAAGCCTGCGGCAGCGTAGACTTTTTCTTCTTCTCTGTAGAAGGATGTGTAAGCATTGAGATCAACAACCCGCTCACCCTGCAGCCACCACCAGATCTGCTTACATCACTCACATTGGTAAGCCGCTCTTCTGCACTGATGGCAGGCCAGGGAGTCGACAGGCCAATAGATGGTGCCCTGGGTACAGCAGCGTTATTGAGTGATAGTCCGGCTGAAAACAAATTACTCTCCGTACCCATCGACAGCATACCGGTACTGAATATGTTTGCTACCCCAGATGTAAATGGCTGCACCAGTTTTACAGATACCATCGCGCCATCCTCCACCTATACCCAGGACGGATGGGTGAGCACCAGCGCAAAAAATGCCGTACGTTACCGTCTTACAAGCCTCCAGCTAAACAATACGCTGTTAGAACCTGCCAGGCCCAAACCGGTACGCTTCTGGAAAAAACCCACCGATAAATTGGGCGATGATGAAAGCAGCGTAGACATGGCCATGCTTTGCTGGATGCCGGATCCAACACCAAGGGCTGTTCAGCGCAGCAAAGACCTGGAAAAAACAATAACCAACCGCTGGGAGATTGTTTGCAAACAGGTAGCGCCGGCCACCACGGTGTTTTACACCTTTAACCAAAAGCCGCTGGGTTATAACGCTGCCGGCTGGGACATAAACGGCATTGCCTGGCCGGATGTGCCCGGCACCATCCGCAGCAAACCAGCAGATACCAATCTGTTTGTATATGAAACCCGCTTTGCAGATGACCTGCCCGCTATTGCCGAGGCCTGGCTGAATATCCGCAATACTATTGTAGACCACGCCAAAGTGATTGGCCCCACCGGCATTACGGTAGATACCACCGTGGGTGTACCAGCCCGGCTGGGCCGTGTACTGCAGCTTCCTTTTGAGGCAGCCGTAAAACCCGCCGGGCAATCTGCAGCGGATCTGCCCGAAGGCACCATGATAGCCATCAAAAACTTTGAAGCAGAAAATATATTAATAGATGCCGGTGAGGTAATGGCAGCAGAAATATTGCTTGCTCTGTTTGCTGATATTATCAAACCCCAGGAAATTATCATACGCACACTTGATGGCAATTTTAAAATATTAAATGAAAAAACAGCGGAAGATTATGGGTTTACGCCCATTAACCTTGCTACTGATTTGCCGGGTCACTGGAAAGATGCTACCGGGCCCTGGATCCAGGAGGCAGGCCAGGTAATGAACCTGCTGAACATGCTGGCCAGAATTAAAAAGCAAAGCAGGATACTTGTCCATTATAAGGGTGAAAAAAACATGCGCTATATCCAGCTTGTTACAAAACGGGCAAAAGTATCTGCTGATGGTCCGTCCCTGCTTTTATGCGCCATGGAAATGCTGTATGCTGCAGAGTTCCGGCGTGAAGAGCATGATACCCACACGCAGCAAACAGATACAGGTACCCTAAGCGATGCATTGCTGGGCGAGCCATTGAGGGCATTACTGAAGCCCAATACCAGGTATGAGCTTACCGTGAATTACGAGTTTCAGCGCAAAAATGAAAAAGGGCTGATAGACAGCAACTATGTAGCAGCTACACCCAAAACTTTTGTTTTTAAAACGGATGCCCAGGCACCACTGCGGCTGGATCCCTGGATACTGACCAGTACCCCGCACAATGATATGCGTTATCATTTTAAAGACGAGCCTGTACAGGTATACCTCAATGACGAATCGGTTATCCAGTTGTTCAATGCATACAATGTGGTGCTGCTGGCCAAAGTGCTGAAAGCAAATGGTGCCCACCCGCCGGTAGCTGACCCGGCAACCATGAAACTGGATATGCAAAATACCCACGTAAGGAAAGTAGCCGCAGCTGTAAAAACACCCTACCAGCATACACTTGAAAACTTGGTAGCAGCCGGCAACTTTCCCTGCATCTCTGACAGCGGCACCAAAGAGCAGCATGTAGTATTCACCATTGGGGTTGAATTGATATTAAATACAGAATACAGTGTAGAGATTATCAAAGAAGGAGAAGTTATCGTTCCCGGTTCTAATAATTACCGCACGCCCCTCTACAAACTTGCTTTCCGTACCAGCCGGTACAACAGTGCAGAAACATTTGCAGCAGCTATAGCAGCAACAAGAAGTAAAACATTGTTGCTCACGGCCAGCCTGGCGGGCCCCATAGCAACCCTGAACGATGAATGCACAGACAGCCAGTTGCAGGATGTTCTGCTAACAGCCGGCCTTGGTTCAGTAAAACCAGTTGACAATATCAGCGTGTCTGTTTTATGGAGCAGTATACCGGCAGCAGGCTCCATTGTTAATACACTGGAAGCTATTTTAATTGATACGCCAGAACCACTATGGCGCAAACGTCCTTATCCGGATGAAGAAAAAGTACCTTCAGAAAGCGGAGAAATGACGCATTGGGTGATGAAGGATAAACCAGAAATGGAATTGATAGAAGCAGGCGCTACCCCCATTGTACAAAAAATAGTAAGAACGCAAGGCGGCACCAGAACAATTATTTATTTTAAACCTGGCGCGGCCGGCAAGCAGCTGCGCCTGCAACTGAAACGCCACAGTTTTACACATGTAATGAGCGAATATGGTACCATCGGTCATTTCAGGCTCATTGATATACTAAACATCACACTACCAGTGCTGGCTCCGTGGGAACAGCAGGAATAGTATAGCGGCTTATGCGATTGATACAGGAACAGGTTGCAGATTATTGATACAAAATGTTAGTTTTTTATGGGACTAAGAAAACCGTTACCAGAAGATTTTGAGTGCGAGGCTGCCTACGCGCCGCAGTTCTATGACAACCAGGGTCTGCCCCGTCTCTTTACCAATGATCAGATTAAAAATACATTGAGCGAGCGTGGCATCAGCATGCCTGATGGCCTGGGCAATGGGATTGTTCCGGTGGCATTGCGCTGGCGTGTTTCGCAGGAGGTGGGATTACCCATAACACCATTTTATGTTTGGCGTAAGCTAAAAAAAACATCACTTCCAGCTACACCGGTAAATTTGTCTGTCCACACCGGGCGCACCATCTTTTTGAACGGCCCTTTTTACAGGTTGTTGCTGGTGCTTAGCAATAATACACCAACTGATATCAGTATTAATATTACTACGCTGAACAACCAGTTCCAGGACACCGGCAGTAAAACATTTCCAGTTAACATTGCGGCATCCGGCAGCGCTAACCTTTTAATCGATCACCCTAATGTAAGCGCGGTAAGAATACCTGGCGTGGCCAGTATCAAATCTGCCACCGGCATCAGCATGCTGCAATATGTAAATGACCCTGACTGGAAACAGATACAAATAGTAGGTCTTCCGGTACAGCCAGGCATTATTGCCCCGGACTTATATGCACCCGATAAACAGGGTTTCATCAATTCACTCACCAGCGCGGAAAAAGCCGCTGTTCAAAGAACTGATCTATATACTGTTTTTACCAAACCGTCGCCGGTAACAGCCCCGGATGGTGCTGCTATACCACCATTTAAAACACCCAGCGGCAATGAGCTATTGTCTGCCTACAACCAACTTAGCACCGATAGCAAGGGCGTACAATCCGGAACACTGCTGGACATTGGCGAAATGCTTGATAAAGTGTATAAAAAAGCACCGGCGTTATTGCTGGGCACCCAAAAAAATTACCTGAAGGAAATAAAAAGTCTTGGCGTAGTAGACCCTGCTAACCCTGGTCCGGTAAACAATGGCACCTACCAAAACCCAGTTTGCAGCACCACACTGCTAAGCGCCACTACCGATTGCTGGCATGCGCTCGGACTCGGCTTTGGAACGCTTGACTTTTTACCGTTCCGGCTGGGTGCTGCCGGTACTCCATCTGCGGTTGCCCTTCCACGTGGGGAACTTCATGCTTTTGATTATATGGTAAGCGCCAGCTTCCGGATGCCGGTGATAGAACTGGATTTCCAGTTTCCTGGCGTACTTAAAAACAAGTGGAAAGGTTTTGAAGAAATTGAATATGCCACGCTTTGTCATTTTGATGTGCAGCAGCCGCCAGCGCCTGCCGCATTGCAGGCAGATACCGTATCGCAAAACAGGCCGTTGCGCAGGGATGATTTTTTTTACGAGCAGGTGCGCCTCAGCTGGGTAAGACCTGCCATCCAGGACAGAAGCCCCGTAAGTTTTGCCATTGCTTTTAAAAATAATGTAACCGGCGCGCCTATACAGTTCCTCAACAGCAACCGGCCTTTTATTGGTAAGCCGCAGCCTTTTATGCCGTCTAGAAGGATCGACAAAAAAGCGGCAGACCCGCCCGGACGTGATGGATCAGGCTTTCTGCGTTTTTTTCATGACCGTTCCCCGGTTCCTTTTATCGGCAGTATTACTGAAAAATATTATGTGGCTTCGCAAAATGTATTCGGACTATGGAGCGCATGGGTGCTGGTCCCGCATACGCTTAATGCCAAACCGCCACAACTGCCACGCATTGTATCGGCCGCTTTTACCCCGGCATTTGAAGGCATCACCACACATATATACCCGGCCCGCCTGGATGCAGTAATCAGTTACGACTGGGAAGACCGCACACCGTTTGAGATACAACTGGCAGGTTATTTCCTTTCAGCGCCCGCACCTGATCCGCCCGTAGTAACGCCGGGCATTGTGTTATCCAATGCAGGCGGAACAATTGAAAAATACCGGGTTCGTTTTAGTGGTGATAGCCCGCAGTTATTTAAGCTGAACGCTATGAACTTGCTGGTGGCGGTAGCGCAGGCAGAAGGCGAAGTAATAGCTGACCCGGTTGCCTCCAGCGGAACGAGCAGCGGCCTGCCAACAACTGCCAACCCGGAGATGCGTACCTACCGCGTTAAACTAAAAATGCTGCAACTGAATTTTACTTCGCAATCGAAGCTTTGGTTTGCTATTTATGCAAACGGCACTGAGTTGAAGAACCCGGCCATTGTATCGCCTTACAGTAAACCCATTGTGATCAATACGGCCGATCCGTTGCCCCGCGTACCACCCGTTTTTGCACCAGATATTAAATGGGCATCTTTACCGGATGCCGGCAATACCAGCCGGTTTCACCTGAAGTTTGCACCAGTAGCTGGTGTAAAAGGATATGCAGTTTACCTGGCAACAGAACTCAGCCTGCGAGACCGGCTAAAGGATATTGTTTATCCTGCAGGCGGATCTATTTTTCAGCGCCGCGATGCCATTAACGGAGCTTCTGCGGCAAATAAAAAAGCTGCGCTGGATGCTTTTACCAGGGTGAATAAAAAAATGCTGGAACTGCCGGAGATTGAACTGGAAATGAATGGAGATACACAGGGACTTTTTGTTTATGCCGTTTCTTCTTTTACAGACCAGGCGGCAGAAAGTAAATTAAGCGACTGGATCTATGTTGCCGTTCCGGAAAGGATTGCACCGGCCCCGCCCGTACTTACCGGCTTTATCAATAAAAAATTGGTGCTGCCAAAAGCTATTTTGCAAATAAATCCCGGCGCAGGAAACAATACTGCTACACTTGAAATATTCCGCACCACGAAACAGCTTATCACCAGCGATGTAAATATGATGGGCTTGCCGGCTTCTACAGGACCAGCGATTGGTTGGACGAAATTCAGGATCAATAACGGCGTAGAGGAACCCGTTGTAAACCCTGCTGATAAGTTTGACTTTTACCGGCTGGAAGATAATGTAGCACCAGGATGGGCTCCATATTTTTACCGCGCCGTGGGCATAGGGCTCAATCAGCCAAACGATGGCAAAATGCCCGGCCGTTCTTCCAGTTCAAACCTGCTGGAATTGCTGCCTCCGGTTCCTGCGGAAGCACCGCACATTACGGATGCTGCAGCAACGGCCAATGCCGCGCTTACGCAATTGCGTATATTTTTTAAAACAGATGCCTATGTTGGCAACAGCCCCCATGGCCTGCATACCATTTTTATATCCCGCTTAAATTCAAATGGCGGGTACGATATCATTGAAGGTGCTGAGATACCCCGGATTGCCAAACTGGCTACCGGCAATCCAGAACCATTGAACAAACTCGTGAGGCTTCAGAAAGATAATAATGGCTTGTCCGCGTATGCACTTAACCTGCCCATAGAAGCACAGGCTTCCTTTAAAATTACAGTAACGGATCCACTGGGCCGTAAAGCAGATATTATTCTGCCCTTTGCCAAGCCGCTGGATACGGTGGTAATAACAGAACTATTGGTAAGAAGGCTTGCGGGGCAGGTAAATGTGGGTTTTAAAACAAATATTGGCAAAGCACTTCCACCATCGGGCCGTTTTATGCTGACGATTTCAGTACGCAAAGGCCTGGTTAGAAGAACCATGCTTAGTATAGCTATGAATACTATTCCCAATTCGCTTCCGCCGCTGTTTTTCTTTACGTCTGCCATAGCAGGCGGCGGCCTGCAGGGTGCTGACAGGCTGTATACATACGGCGCGGTGTTTAAAGGCGCGGTTAACCTGATGGCTTTTAGTTCACCGGTTACTGTAATTGTTGAAATTACAAATCCGGCAGGGGTAAAGACAAGCAAAGAAGTGAATATATAAATTATGAAAACATCATCAGGCGGTAAGAACCCGTTTGAAAACAGTTTCTATTTATGATCAACGATATTCTTCAGTTACTCGGCATGGCCAATCTCCAGTTATCAAAATACTGGACGGCAAACGGAGATGGCGCACCCAGCACGCTGCCGGCCCTGGCAGATGATAAATTTACATTGGATTGTGGCGCAGGCGACGGCTGGGTAGCCCCCTGCTCCGGTATACTCACCGAAAACCAGCACCACCTGCTATTGCAAAATCCCGACGGAAGTACGCCCTCAGCAGGCATTGTATTGCAAATGCCACCACAGGTTTACCTTGCCATCAGCAGGCTATACGGTAGCATAATTGAAGGAAAACCCGTTACCAGTTCCGGATCGCCGGACCGGCCCGTACCAAAATATTTTTTATATAGTGATATTACAAAATTAACGGCCGATGGGCCCCAGCCCGGCATATTCAACGCAGGTGATAAGCTGGATTTGCGCGGTAAACTTACTATCCACGATGAAGAAGGCCTTGTTATAGACCCGCTGGCTGTAGCCAATGCATTTGACAGTTTTTTGCAGACGCACTGGTCTATGGAAAAAAAAGCCATTGGTTCTCCGGCACCTGGAGGCGCTACACCACGGCCGTTCAGTCAACCCACTACCCGGCAAATATTTAACATGGCCGAAAGTGGCGACACCCGCCAAAAAATTTATTTCACGGATATTTACAATGCCCCCGTTGTACCCACAGAGTTCGGCAACATAAGCGTATTTGCAGGATCGCTTTTTGCATTAACAGCTATAGCGCCAATTACAAAAAATGCCGGTGCAGCTGCATTACTGCAACTGGCGGTAAGCACAAACGGCATATTTGCCAACACACTTTCTTATCCCGCGGCTGCGGTTAATCCAGTATTGAAACATGATTTTATCCGCGTTAAAATAGTAAACTGGGCAGATCACCTTATTGGTGATGCACCTGCCGACGAACCCACAAAAGTTCACAATGTACTACCGGAAATAAGGGACAACGAGCAAATCAGTTTTTGCTTTACCGGCAATGAATGCCTTGGGCATGTAAATAATATTATGTCGGGTGCTGCGGTAGAAAAAACAATAGTTAGTGCCGATATTCAAACAGATTTTTCGTTACCGCCACTGCCCGCATCTGCCAATCATCAATGGCCAGCTTTTCCAGCGGCTAATACGCCAGACAACACTCCCATTCCTGCAAACCTTGATAAAATTCTTGCAAAAGCAGCACATTTTATTACAGATGCGGTTGCCAATAATACCGGTGTTTACCTGCAACTTAGTAACCCTGCTTTACAAAATGGCTGGGCGGTTCGGGTGTACCACCGCGTATTTCATGCAGATGGTACAGAGACCCGCGGTGATGGTGCCGGCACCATCGTAAAAAATAATACGGCTGCTTTTTTACTGAAAGATCCGTTGGGCATCAACCGGCCTTTCACAACAGGCATTGTGTTGCCGCAAAATCCTTTTTTGTATGTGGATATGGTTATTGTAAATGGCGCAGTGCCTTTTCAAAGCCGCCGGTATGGGGTGATGGTAACAAAGATTTTGCCGCCAGCGGTATTATCTGCCGGAGAAATAGCTGCGCTTACGGTTGAGACAAATACATTAAATACCATTACCAATACCGGCATATCGCCTTCTGGTTTCCTGGGTGTTAAAACGTCTGCCAACCCCATTGCTGCTATCACCAACGTAAGCGCTTTTCTGCTGGCTTCCGGAACAGCACCAAACGTACAGCCCTGCCTTTCCCCGGTGCTACCCACCCAAAGCCGCCTGGAAGGAATAGCTGCCGGAAAAAATGGTACAGACTGGCTGGCGCTGCAAAGCGGCTTGCGCATGATAAAGGAAAGCAGGGAAAATTTCCTCACCGTTGGCAACCCCGGCAGCCCGGGCGGTGCAGACATGCATACCACCGGCCTTCTTACATCGGGTGGGCGGCTTGCCTATGATATAGCAAGGGCAGCACTTCGGCGTACCAGGCATTTGAGCGAGCGCATGAAACGATTGATTAGTGATAGTGATTATGTGGTACCTGCTGTACCAGGTGCCGCCGGCAGAAATTTTATTGGCGCTTTACTGCAGACCGTCGCAAAAAAAACAGAATCACCCCGGCTGGAAGAATTTCAGCAAACGCTTACCAACCTGCCTGCAACGGCCGCAGACCTGGCAACACAAATCAATCAACTGGTTACCAGCAATACCCAACCCGGCTGGTTGCCCGATTCACTGAAAGACCAGTTCAAGACTGCCATGACCGGTATTACTGTTACTGCTGCAAACAGCCAGTTGGCGCAGGAAGAACTGAAACGTGAATATGTAAGTTCGCTGTTTGGCAGGCGCGATAGCCTGCACGCTGTTACCAAAGCCATTACAAGTGCGCGGCATTTTATTTATATAGAAGGATCATTTTTTGGTCCTACCAAATATCCTGCAGCAGCCGGTGGCGATCCGCCTGCGGAAGACCTGCTGGAAATGATATTGACACAATTAAAAGCAAAACCAGGTTTGAAATTAATGCTCTGCCTGGCGCAGGAAATTCCATTTAACCGCGGGTACGATAATGTGGCCCGGTTTCATAAAACCAACCGCAACAACGCCATTCTTCATTTGCTGGGCGCGCAGGACCCCACTACTCACCGATATGAAAGGCAGGACCAGGTAATAGCTTTTCACCCATTGGGCTTTCCGGGCAGGCCTGTAAAAATGAGTACGCAAACAATAATTGTGGATGATGTATGGGCTATGATGGGAAGTAGTAATTTCAGCCAGCGTGGTTTCTTTTTTGATGGAAGTGCTGATATTGTATGCTGCGACAAACGAATGAAAAATGGTAAAAGCCTGGCAATTGCCGCCCTCAGGCGCAGCCTGATGCTGCAGTACCTGCGCATGGACAATGCATTGCCAAATATGCCTGCCTCCAACCAAGTATTTTTGCAGAATGGCAGATCTGCTTTTGAAATGTTACGGGCCTTGATTGACGGCGGCGGAGGCGCTATGATACGCGGATTTGTGCCCGCTGATACAACGGGCATCGGCGCGGCAGAGCTAACGGCCCTTCAGAATATTGCAGACCCAAAGGGCGATACATTTTACCAGGCCCAGGCGGTGCTGAGTACATGGCTGACGGCCTTGAGCACGGTGCCGGAATAAATTGATTCACTTAAATACATTATCGCTAAGCGCTGTATAAAACAGCCCCCACTTGCGCGGGAGCTGTTAACAAATCAACCATCAACTATTATAAACAGGCTTTTATTTCTTCAATGGTATCGGCAAATGCTTTCTGCTGCCTGTTGTTTTTTTGCCAGGCCAAATCGCGTTCAATCAGGTCTATCTCTTTTTTAATGGTAGCACCAGGCTTACCTGCCTCCTGTCCCAATATAAATACAGTATCTGATACAGAGACGGTAGTGGGTATATCATGCGAGACGATGATAAGCGTTTTGAGCTCATCTGACACAGAGACTTCAAGCAGTAATTCTACTACCTTATCCAGCACACAAATATCCAGGCCGGAAAATGGCTCGTCCAGTAACAGAAAATCAGAACCTTTTAATAACTGCTGAATAATGCTTGCCCGCTGCCGCTGCCCGCCGGATAACTGCTGCGGAT
>JBDSLR010000010.1:0-261580 GCA_039916305.1 Chitinophagaceae bacterium
CTAAAACTGCAGCCTTCAAAAAACTTTAACGGCCAGAGCAACGCTGCTTCCCGGTTGACTGCTGTTTTTTTAGAACTCCTGGAAAGGCAGTTCCCTGTAGAAAGTGTGAGTAACCCCTTGCGCTTAAAAACAGCTCAAGATTATGCAAGTCATCTTAACGTGCATGTTAACTACCTTAACCGAGCTGTAAAGGAAGTTACCGGCAAGCCTACTACTATACATATCACGGAAAGAATTGTTAGCGAAGCAAAAGCACTATTGCAATATACCGGATGGAACATTGCAGATATTGCATACGCACTCGGCTTTGAATACCCCACCTACTTCAACAACTTCTTTAAACGCCTTACAGGTACGAATCCAAAGTCACTCCGCACGTTAGCAGTTTGAAAATCGTAGCTAATGGTTTGAATATTATAAGTGGCCAGTATTCAGCTTTTGTATTTTTGTGAGTGAGCAAGCATTTAAAAGAGATAGTAAAATTATTGCTCCAAAAGAAAGTTTTTGCTAATCATTAGTGCCGTAAACAAAAAACATGAAAAAATTCCTGGTAATACTCATTGCAATAGTAGTGCACATCGTTGCCATTGGTCAAATGCCTACTGCAAGCATTATCGAAAGCCGGTTGCCGAAAGGTACGATTGTTCATGGCAATATTCCATATAACAACGATACGCTCCAAAAGCATCTGCTGGATATTTATATTCCTGCCAATGCGAAAGGAAAACTGCCATTATTGGTACTTATACACGGCGGTGGATGGATAGGCAACGACAAATACGCCGACATGGGCTATATGCCGAATACCGTTTCAGCAATACTCAATAACGGAATGGCAGTTGCTTCTATCGATTATCGTTTTGCCACGCAGGCAGTATTTCCTGCCATTCTGCAAGATTGTAATAGAGCGGTTAGCTTTTTATACGACAATGCTGATAAATATAGTTTAGATAAAAAAAGCATTGGACTGATGGGTTTTTCGGCAGGCGGACATTTGGCTTCATTGATGGGTACAGCACAAAATAATAACCTCATGAGCTTCTATTTCCCTGATACTTATCGTCCTTTTCAATATAAAGCCGTAGTCGATTTTTATGGTCCAACAGATTTAGTGTTGCTACCGGGAAATGAAGACGAAAAATCTCCGGAAGGTTTATTGATAGGAGCAGCTCCATTACGTCGACCCGATTTAGCAAAAATTGCAAGCCCGATTGCCTACATTGATAAAAATGACCCGCCTTTTTTGATTTATCATGGCGAAAAGGATAATACGGTTTCAAACAAGCAGTCAAAGTTGTTTAGTGCCTGGCTAACCACTTATGGTGTAAAGAACAAGTTAACTATTGTTAAAGATGCACCACACTTTGGAACCATGTATGATGTGCCGGAAATCAGCGATGAGGTGATCAACTTTCTGAAGCAACACTTACAATAAACAAAATTAGAAAGCTTATTTGCCGGCATCCAGATATGCGCCTAACAACTTCTATTCATTTATACAACTTCTTCTGAAAACTTACAGGAAGTGATCCAACAGTATTCCGGATACAGGAAGTTTGAAATTCTTAACTATTCGTTTGATAATCGTTACCATTAAGCTCACTTGTTGCAGAACCTTTGCAGTATGGTATCAAATCATCGTAGCAAAGAGATTTTTAAACAACTGCAAAACGGCGAAACGATTGCAGCCAATAACCCGGAGGCATACAAATTGCGGGAGGCTGCTTTTGCTACAAGGCAACTATTGGTTCAAATGAACAATTCTTCTGACCCTGCAGAGATCAGGGACTTATTATGCCAAATTACCGGTTCAGCAATTGATGAAAGCGTTGCTGTATTCCCACCATTGCATATTAATTATGGAAAGATACAATAATCGGTAAAAACGTGTTTATAAACTTTGATTGTGTATTCCTTGATTTAGGAGGAATTACCATTGAAGACAATGTGCTTATTGCACCTAAGGTCAGTCTATTATCCGAAGGTCATCCGGTTGACCCAAACGAAAGACAATCGCTTGTTCCGGGGCATATTTACATCAAGAAAAATGCATGGCTTGGTGCAGGTGCTACCGTATTACCAGGAGTAACTATAGGGGAAAACGCCGTTATAGCAGCAGGTGCAATTGTGTCTAAAGATGTTCCTGCAAATACTGTTGTGGGTGGTATTCCAGCTAAACAAATAAAAACTTTCTAAATAAATGAATACTATAAAATACTTAATAACAGTTCTTTCCTGTTTAATCTGCATGCAGCTTTTTGCTTGCTGCAATAAAAGTAATGAGGTGATAAGCAATCCCAATAATATTTTAAATACAGACAGTATGAAATTAAAAATAACAGCAGGCACAAATACTTTCACCGCCACACTCTATAACAACGCAACGGTAACTGCATTTAAGACAAGGTTGCCTATGACGGTTAACATGAAAGAGTTAAACAGCAACGAAAAGTATTTTGACTTGCCTGATAATTTGTCAAATAACGCTTTAAATCCCGGCACTATACAAGCAGGAGACTTGATGTTATATCGGTCAAACACTTTAGTGCTTTTCTATAAATCATTTTCAACATCATATAGCTACACAGCATTGGGACGTATCAATGATACATCCGGTTTAGCTGCAGCCTTGGGTTCAGGTAATGTTACTGTTACGTTCGAATTACAGAAATAATCAGGTTAAACAATTTCAATAATGAATAACTCAATAAACAGCGTAGCATGAAATCACTTTTTATAACCGCCGCTTGTTTGGCACTACTAACAACTAGTTGTATGGAAAATAAATCAGGAAACAAGGAGACGCCGTTGCAAGCTATTTTTCTCAAAGAGGAAAAAGGTCCTGCTGAAAATTTTACCGGCAATGCCTGGAATACAGGCTTGGTTGCAAATGATACAACCTATAACACGGTTGTAGGAAACGTCTATTTTGAACCGGGAGCAAGAAGCAATTGGCATACTCATCCATCGGGTCAGATACTGATAATAACAGACGGCGTGGGCTTTCATCAAATAAAAGGGCAGCCAAAACAAACAATCAGGAAAGGGGATGTGGTAAAATGTCCACCTAATACAATGCACTGGCATGGCGCAAGCCCTGATACCGGTATGCAACAGCTATACATTTTACCGAAGAGAGAGAAAGGTATAGTAACCTGGTTACAGAAGGTAACGGATCAAGAATACAATAGTAGTAAGTAACCATAAAAGATTTTTATGAAAGACAACCATCAATCATCAAGAAGAAAATTCATTCAACAAACTACAATGGCTGGTGCTGGGTTAATGCTTGCTAATCCATTGCAACTTTTTTCACAAACAAATCACTCACACGCAATGGATACAAATATCAAATCAAAAGGCTACGCAGGAAAAGACGAACATGGTAAACTGGTGCCGTGGCTTTTTGAGCGCAGAACCGTTGGTGACAATGATGTTTTAATTGACATTAAATATTCCAGTATTTGTCACTCCGACATCCATACTATCAGGGGGCATTGGGGAAAACAGTCATACCCCAGGTGCCTGGTCATGAGATTGCGGGTATAGTGTCAGCAGTCGGAAAAAATGTTACCAGGTTCAAAATAGGTGATAAAGCGGGTGTAGGTTGTATGGTTGATAGTTGTATGCAATGCGAAAGTTGCAAACATGGGGAAGAACATCATTGTGAAACAACCGGAATGGTTGGAACATACGGCACTCCACAGAAGTCATCACCCACCGGAATAACGCAAGGAGGCTATTCAACCAATATCGTGGTAAGAGACCATTTTGCGATAAAAATCCCCAATAGTATTGACTTGCAACATGCGGCACCCTTGCTTTGTGCCGGTATTACAACCTACTCACCAATGATGAAGTTCAGCATGAAAAAAGGCGACAAGATTGGCGTCGTTGGTATTGGTGGCCTGGGTCACATGGCAATCAAACTGGCGGTATCAAAAGGCGCAGAAGTGTTTGCTTTTACCACATCTCCTTCAAAGGTGAAAGACATTAAAGGCTTTGGTGCAAAGGAAGCGATTGTAGTAGATGGAGCAGATAAACTAAAACCATGGAAAGGGAAATTAGACTACATGATTTCGACCGTGCCTTATGCTTATGAAATGTCGCCCTACATCGATTGTGTAAAGCCTTACGGCTATTTTACGCAAGTTGGTCAGCCTGTCAACGGGGAACTCGCTATCAATAACTTCAACATGATATTTAACCGGGTTAATTTCAACGGTTCATTGATTGGAGGAATTCCTGAAACCCAGGAGGTGATGGACTACTGTGCTAAGAACAAAATCTACCCGCAAATTCAAATTATTAAAGCCACAGAGATAAATGATGCCTGGGAAAAGCTGGTGAACAAAGAAGCCCGTTACCGGTATGTCATCGATGCAGCAACTTTTTAAAAATGGTTTTATGCAAAAACGCACGTTAGGCAATGGAGGTCTTGAAGTCTCTGCACTTGGATTGGGTTGTATGGGTATGAGTTTCGGATATACCCCAATTTCGGACCGAAATGAGATGATTGCCTTAATCCGCAAAGCGGTTGAAAAGGGTGTTAACTTCTTTGATACGGCGGAAGTTTACGGACCGTTTGCCAATGAGGAACTAGTAGGCGAAGCATTAGAACCATTCAAAGGTCAGGTAGCCATTGCGACCAAGTTTGGCTTTAAAGCTGCAGGTGACGGAAAGTGGTCAGAATTGGACAGCCGCCCAAAAACATCAGGAAAGTGGCTGAAGAAAGTCTAAAGCGATTAAAGACATATGTAATTGATTTGTTCTATCAACACCGGGTGGACCTACTTGTACCGATTGAAGATGTTGCAGGTGCAGTGAAAGACTTAATTCAGGAAGGTAAAGTAAAACACTTTGGTCTTTCCGAAGCTGGTGCTGAGACTATTAGAAAGGCACATGCCATACAACCAGTAGCAGCACTGCAAAGCGAGTACTCCTTATGGCACAGAATACCGGAAGAGAAAATCATGCCGACACTTGAAGAGTTGGGCATCGGCTTCGTTCCCTTTAGCCCCCTGGGAAAGGGTTTCCTAACAGGGAAAATAGACGAAAGCACTCAATTTGATAAAGGCGATTTCCGTAATACGCTGCCCCGCTCCAGGAAGAAAACCGGAAAGCCAATCAGGCAATGGTAAAACTCCTTAACACTATAGCAACACAGAAGGACGCTACACCCGCACAGGTAGCATTGGCATGGCTCCTTGCCCGGAAATCATGGATTGTTCCTATTCCCGGCACAACGAAGTTCAGCCGTTTGGAAGAAAACCTAGGTGCTGTTAATGTTGAACTGACCGCTGAAGACCAACAACAGATTAACAGCGCTGCTTCACATATCACCGTACATGGTGCGAGATACACAGAAGCCGGCGAAAAGTTGAGGGGTCGCTAAACAGTAACCAGGGATTGCAAAAAAATAAAGAACACCCCTACTTTATTACCGTGAGGGTGTTTTGTTGTCAACGTTAGTACTCCGATTAAACCTATGTTGTGTCATCCACTTGTACGTGCTGTAACGCTATTGAGCAACTTGGCTTCAACCTGATGCAACTGAGCCGACACTCGGAGAATAGTCTTGCACAAGCATCAGGCCTTTGTATGACTCCCATCAATACTTGGTTTTCTATCCTGTCTTGTTTGAAGATTTATTCGAACAGGCTATCTACTTACTGCTTGATTGTGGATATGCGTGCCATATTAATTGACAGCATAATTGCCTCTTTTGCAGAATTTACATTTCCACGGTAGCGGAGTCCATACAGCCAACAGAGTTGCTTACAAGCGAGTGTGCGCTTTTTATATTACGTAAGTGATTGTGTTAACAATGAAGTATTTATCCCAAACGGGTAAAAGTGCTTTTCATCTGAAGGACAATGCTGCGTAACAGATGAATCGTGAAAACGTAAGCGTAAAAGTGTTTTGTATCGGATGAAATGTGCTATGTATCAGATGAAATACACTTTCAGCAAAATGAAATCATGATTTCGGAACACTGGAAGTATTTTCGTGGTTTAAAATGTTTTAACTGGTAGTAGTTGGTTCTTTGTGTACGCGAGTCTGTTTAATAATGGGGTTCTTCCTTCTACTGATGACTTTGATAGGGTTGTTCTTTATTTTAAAGATTGGTGTAAACAAGTTACTAAATCTTAATACCTAAAGTATTGGGAAAAGCAAATTCAAAAGCGTTAAGGAAACCCCTTCTCATTTCAGCCGTGCATTTAAAATACGGTTTGGCAAAGCGCGGGCAGCCCTGCAAAAAAACAACGATATGCAGCTGAAAATTGAAGTATTAGATATCCGGTTAAACAGGTGCTACCACAACTGCCATTTTACTCCTGCCAGGTCCTGCCGGTTGTATGTATTCTGGTTGCCAACCTGATTTGCCGCTTACTCATTGGTTTACTTCCCAGCCAAGCCCATCTGCACGCATGCTTTTGGCCTGGTTCAGCTACTTTCAGCCACCTGCCAACCACTCAATAAAAACGCCATCCACATCAATTCTGCTACCAGCTGCATGCCGGTGACTGATTCAGCAACCAGAAAAGTCTACCTTTCCATTGATGTATCAAATCTCATTTTAATTGAAATATTCACCGGCAAAAAATACTATGGCGACGGCTATCTGCTGTTGCATGCTCTTGCTTCAATCAGTAGCGCAGTCACCCAGTTTTTTTCACCTCACTACCGCAAGCGGGCTTCCCGATAATAATATCCGGAGCCTGTTAATTGATAAACGAGGTTTTCTGTGGATAGGCACCATCGAAGGCTTGAGCATGTTTGATGGCTACCGCGTTACGAGTTACTATAAGGACAGGCAGGACCGCCTGCCTTCCAATAATATCATCCACCTGTCTGGCGACAGTGCCGGTAATATCTGGATTGCAACCCCTGACGGAATCAGCTGGCTGGATGAAATGCGGCAGTTTCACAGGGTGTTTTTGCAAGATTCAATTGCGAAATTTCCGGCAAGAACCATCCAGGAAACAAAAAAATACGGGCCGGTACTATTTACCGGGCTTGGGCAATACTGGCATAACCAGCGCAGTGGTAAATGGGAAAGACTTGATTGGATACCGCAACAACTTTCTTACGCCCATTTTATTGATGCAGAAAAATTTAATGACGATACAATTATATACGCAATGGATAGCCTGGTGATGTTACTGGACTATGCTACGGGGAAAATCGTTTTCCAGTCAGTGTGTAAAGACGTCAACAGCGTGTGCAGGTACAGCGACAACGCCATTGCCATTGCGCTAAAAAGCGGGCTCATTCTTATAAAGGATATTTCCAGTGGTAATACTTTGCAGGAATTCCGGATTGATGCCAGTATCAATGAAATACGGCCCGCGGCCAATGGCGCCATGCTGGTGGCCACGGCCGACGATGGGTTTGCGGTTATCAGTTCTGGCGGCCGCATCAGCCAGTACCTGCACGACCCCGTGGAAAAAGGGTCCCTGGGCAGTAACAACGTGTCGCGTATCATTTGCAGTCCCGACGGTGATGTCATCATCGGTTCCAGGATTGCTGGCCTCAGCACATATAACATTTATAATCTGGAAGCCGGGTATACCAGTATTTTCAACGATGGCAACGGCCATTTCTATGATAATTTTATTTCAAAGATTGCGGAGGGCGATAGCGGTGTATTGTGGCTGGGTGCCTATGAACAAATCATCCGCTGGGACAAAGCCAATAACCGCAGCCGCTTTTATCCGTATGCCAGGCGCAACGGAAGACCATTTGAAATCCGCACGCTTTGCGTGGATAAAAAAGGCAGGGTGTGGGCAGGAACGCTGGGAGACGGTATTGCCGTACTCAATCAAAAAACGGGCGAATTCATTCACCGGCCAACGGACAGCACTGCGTCAAATGCACAGCGAAGTAAAACAGTGGTCACTTTATACACAGCAACGGACGGCACCATATGGGTTTCTACCGTTGCGGGCACATACACCATTGATCCGGTTAGCGGTATGGCCCACGACATTTCTGTCAGCAGTGCATTAAACGAAATTGCCGGCAAAAGGGTCAACGTATTTTTTGAAGACGGTCGCGGCCAGTTATGGATGGCCACCCATGATGCGGGGCTTTACCGTTATCATTTTTCATCCGGTAAGTTGCGGCATTTTACCATGGCAGACGGATTGGCGGCTGATCAAGTTTTCGGGCTTTGCGCAGACAGCCGGCACAACCTGTATGCCGGTTGCTCACTTGGCTTCTCTGTTATCAGCAGCAATGACAGCATCCAAACGTATACGAAGAGCGACGGGTTGCGGTTCGACCGCTGCGATGGTATACTGGAAGACAGCCTGGGGCATCTATGGATTTCCAATGTCAAATACCTCTTTATGTTCAATCCGTTTAACAAGACAATGAAAATGTTTGGATTGAATTCTGGTCTAAGCCCGGATGGATTTCGTGTAGGGAGCCTGCTGAAAACCAGCAGCGGTGAACTGATATGGGGAAGCCGCAAAGGCATCAATTATTTTTTCCCGGAACAACTGGCAGAATTTTCTGCAAAGCTGAAAGTGAATATTTATGCGGCTGATTTGCAGGATACCACCGTTTATGTAACCGGGGCCAACCCAGTACGCATGCGGTATGCCAATAACAATATAATTTTTCGTTTTACGGCGATAGATTTACAGGGCTCATCCAATATTCTTTACCGTTTTATGCTGGAAAATTACGATAAATCCTGGCAGGAAGGAACGGATATACGCGAGGCGCGTTATTCCTCTTTGCAGCCGGGCACCTATGATTTTAAAGTAATGGCCAGTGGCGATGGTATCAACTGGATTCCCGCAATGGACAGTATTTCATTGAATATCATACCACCTTTCTGGCAACGCAGTTGGTTTATTGTTATCGCTGTTTTATTATTTGCAGCGGCTGCGGCATCCGTCATTTACCGGCGCCTGCAAAAACTGGAACGGCAAAGAGATCTACTGGAAATTGAGCAATCCATCGGCGTATTTGTATCGGGCATATCGGACCTGCACTCAGAAAAAGCCATCGTAGCTTACCTGGAACAATATTGCCGGCAAAAAATTCATTTCAGTTCCTGTGTTATCAATGAGGGGGAACAGCCGCTAACCGGCGTGGCGGTTTCGGTTCCGGTTAAATACGAGGAGAAAATCCTGGGATACTTCAATTGCGGGTATACTGGCGAAGTTGTAACCCGGAAGCAACACATACTCCTTACAAGACTGGCAGGCATTTTTGCACCCAGGATTGTGCGAATAAAAGTATTGGTTGAAAAGCAGGAAGCCGATGCCATGCTGGCCGACACGCAAAAGAAGATGACCGAAATAGAAATGCAGGCCCTGCGTGCTCAGATGAACCCACACTTCATTTTTAATTGCCTCAACTCCATCAACCGTTATATAGTAAAAAGCGACCAGGTTACCGCATCGCTGTACCTGACCAAATTTGCAAAGTTAATCCGGCTGATACTTGACAACTCCAATAGTAAAAACGTGCTGCTGTCAAATGAACTGGAGGCACTCCGCCTGTACATTGAAATGGAAGCGTTGCGGTTCGACAAAAAATTCAGCTATGACATTTATACGGACAACAATATTACCACCGATTGTATTGAAGTACCGCCGCTGATTATTCAGCCTTATGTAGAAAATGCCATCTGGCACGGGTTGCTGCACAAGGAGAACAGCGGGCACCTGCAAATCAGGTTACAGATGGCAGCCAGCAACCTGCTGCAATGCATTATTGAGGACAACGGCATTGGCCGCAAAAAAGCAAAAGAACTAAAAAGCAAAACCGCGGTAACAAGAAAATCGCTGGGTATGGAACTGACTGAAAACAGGCTGAAACTGCTGAATAAATACACGGAAGAAAACGCCATGATAGAGATTGTTGATATGGAAACCGACGCTGGGATGGCCGCCGGAACCAAAGTAATCATAAGCATCCCGGTATAAAATAAATATAATGATATGATACGCTGTATTCTGATTGATGATGAGAGCAACAGCCTTGAGATGATGGAATGGCTGCTGAAAACCTATTGCCCGCAGGTTAAAATAGAAGCCATGTGCCATTCCGCCGCCGACGGTATAGCCGCCATTCACCAGCACAAACCCGATATTGTTTTTCTTGATATTGAAATGCCACACATGAACGGCTTTGATATGCTGGAGCAATTTGACAAACTGTTCTTCCAGGTTGTTTTCTGTACTGCCTATGATCAGTTTGCGATAAAAGCATTTAAATACAGTGCACTGAATTACCTGCTCAAACCCGTGGATCCTGCCGACCTGGTAGAAACCATCCGCAGGATTGAAGACAAGTACTTCACTCCGTCTAAAGAACAAATTGATTTGCTGCTGCAGACGATGAAACAAACCAGCAAGCCAGCCATACAGCGCATTGCACTCACCACGGGCGACGGGTTGATATTTGTACCCGTACAAAATATTATGTATTGCCAGGCAGAAAGCAATTATACAAATGTTGTACTGGCGGGTGGAAAAAAAATAATGGTATCCAAAGTGCTGAAAGATATTGACGAGGCCCTGGCAGGTCCGGATTTTTTCCGTGTACACAATTCCTATCTCATCAACGTTAACCACATCAGCAAATTTGTACGTGGCGATGGCGGCTACGTAATAATGGAAGATGGCGCAAGCATCGGCATCGCCAGGAACAGGCGCCAGCTTTTTATGGAAAGGTTTGAGAAATTCTAAACTGTCCTGCTTTATCATTTTATAAGTCTTTCCGTTGCGGAGAGACTTTTTTATGTCAGCCACTCAAAAAAAATGTCAGCTACACAATAGCAGGCAACAACGCGTATTTGCGCACGTAGGTTTGCCCTATCAAATTAAATGATATGACAAACGCAAATCGCTCCGCTTTTTTTCTTACCTGTGTAGCCTGGCTGCTGGTTGCGGCAACAATGTCTTTTGCCAGTACTGCCATACACAAGACGCTCCGCATTTCCATTGAAGTACGCATGGGCTGCACAAAAACGCTAAGCCAGTCTTATCAGCAGGTGGAGCAACTCTTATATACCACCATTGAAATTCAGCGTAAACCAATCAATCATAAATAAAAACAAAAAAAACAAAAAATGAAAAAGATCATCTTCGCTATGTTACTTATTGCCGGCACACAGGCCTTTGCACAGCAAACCAGATCGGGTATTACTGCTTATGGTGCCTTATCCGCACAGTATTCAAAATTTTCGGGGAAAAATGCCGTGTTTACCGGAGCGTATGGCGGTGTATTGCTGCACCACAAATTATTACTGGGTGCCGGTGCTTATGCGCTTACCACCAAACACAGCGGTTACGGGCTGAACGAGAACAGCCACCAGCCTAACAACTGGCGGATGGGTTATGGAGGTCTTGTGGCAGAATACACATTTTTGGAAAACAAAAACATGCATTTTACCGCAGGTGCCCTGGCAGGCGGTGGTATTGTAAAAAACGGCAAAGGCCGCGGAACCATACCGGCCAACGGTTCAGATGAACTGAAAGATGTTGACGCATCGGGTTTTTATGTAGTGCAGCCTTCCGTTGCCCTTGAAGTGATTGCCGCCCGCTGGATGCGCATATCTGCAGGTGTCGGTTACCGTTATGTTGCCGGTTCGGACCAACCCGGCATTAGCAATAAAGACATGAGTGCGCCTACGGCAAGCCTTACTGTGAAATTCGGGTTATTCTAATTACCTGTATGGGCCCCGGCAAGCCGGGGCCCTTTTATAACCTACTCAACCAATGAAAAAATACAGCACCAGATACAAATGGAAACAAAGCAGCCTGCAACCGGTTGGCAATGATGAAATATTTGACCACCTGTTTCTTATTCCCAAACGCAAAATGGGTGGGCTGCGTTTTAACCTGTTCAAAAAAACTAAAAAATATTTTCATGAAACATACATATATCACCCTCCAGGTAAGGATCGCCTGCCTGTCACGGCCGGCACGGCGGAAAAACATACATGAACAATTGGAAGAGACCATTGCAGAAAGGAAAATAATATTACGCCGCCTCAATAATACGCTGCAGTTGTTATCAATACTCAACCTGCTGGGTGAACCTGAAGCGAACAACCAACAGTTGCTATCAACCCCGGATCCGTTACCACGCGCCCGCGCCAATTTCCAGCACTAAACCGCTTTCTTTAATGGGCGCAAAGCCCGTAAGCCGGTATCCAATCCTTATCCCCAGGAATTTAGGCCTTCTAAAAACGCTTTTCATTTTCAGGTTGAACCTGATTTTAAACCCAAATTCAGATGCAAAATCCATTTTGTAATGGCGTTCATTTTTCCGCTCATCGTAGTCATTGAATTCGTACCCAAAGCCAACATAGGGGTCTACCCATCTTGAAGCAGAAGACATGTGCATTACCAGGTGGCCAAAAACAGTTTTGTCGCCATGGGAATTATTTTTTTCAACGCTGTAATCCCCGCTGCCAGCATAAAACTTATTGATAAACCATCCGCCGGTCATAGGGGCAGCCACATTTTTTACAATGAGCAGCGGCGCAATATACGTGAGGCCACCATTTTCTTCCTGCCGGTATGCCAGGGTAATGGGGTGCCTGTTTTCATCCTCCGGTATGCCCCGTATTTTGTTTGCCTGTTTTTTTGAGGTCTTTATTGCCGGCCATTTAACCGGCTTTTTATCTTTTACCAAATCCTGTAAGTGTTTGTCGGCGGTAAGCTGGCCGGCCTCCGGGAAGGGCCTCAGTTCATAAACAGGTTTTTCCGTGAGCTGCCGAGTATCAGTGGCAAATTCATCGTACAAAGGACTATCGCCGGGCAAGGGTGGCGATACAATAGTGGCAGCTGTCCGCAATTTGGTCATCCAACTTTGATAGGCACCAGAAAACAAGGTGCCGCCACGTATGATATCACGGATGCCCCAGGCATCATTGGTACGCACATTTACATCATAACTGGGCGTATAAATGCCATCGCCATTGGCGTCCGGGCAGGAAGCATGTTTGCCTTCTTCAATTAAAACGGTGACCGGGAATTTGGTATAGATATCCGCCACATGCAGGTTGTTGTACCAGTAGAGGCCGTGCGCCCTTCCATTTACATTTTCTACCCTGATGCGGTAAGCGCCGTTTGCAGGATTTTTGTCCACCACCATTTTCATTACCACCGATTCAATATCGTGCGGATGGCTGCCCAAGCCCAGTTCAGATGCATAATAAAAATAATAGTCGAGATAAAATACTTTCACCAGGTCCAGGTTCATGGCAGATGCGCCTCTGTTTGCCTGGCCGGGTTTGTAAACGAGTTGTTGATCAACGCCCCTATCCGTAAAAATGCTGAGTATTTTATAATATACCACTGGTTTTTTGGTGGCAGATTCAAACGGAAAAGCTTCGGGAATATGAATGCCATCCTTCTGGTAACCTTTCATATTAGGTTCATCGGGCGAGAACCATAAAACCGGTGCTGCGTATGCCGCAATTTTTTCAACTGAAATGGACGCCACATGTCCCTGCCACACGGTACTGTTGTGGTAAATATCGGCGATGGAAGTACTATCTGGCTTTACTTTTGTTACAGGAACATTTTGCGCAAATGCACAAAACGGAAGTAATATAAATGCGCAGGGAGCAGTTAACTTCATGGAAGGTTATTGGCAATAACAGATGATTAAATATAAGGAATAATCAGTGGATGCAGGTGATATGCCGCTGGCATGGTTCTTTGGTGCCTAAGTGGTAAAAATGGAGAATTTTGCGTAACACTTATATTTAAATAAATTCTACATTTTTGCTAAATTTCGTTTTGAAACAATAAACAAGAAAGCTACTTTAAATAATAACTACATGCGCAAAAAGCCAAGACTCATATTATTGGTTTAACTGCTGTAGATGAAATCTTTGCGAAAGCCAGTGTTGCATTTGAAGCAAAAATATTGACTGTTATCCGATACAGTAATATTGACGTAGAATGGCAGGAGAGGCTTCACAATGGTATTGATCAATGGGTACAGTCAAAAATTTCGTCATTGCAAGTCGACTTGACATATGATTATGGCATCGGGATAATATCAGCAATTAAAATTGAATTAGCGGCCGTGAAAAGATTAGGCAAAAATTGGACTAAAGTTAATAAACCAAATGATCCATCACCTTATTACGAAACTACTTTTGAGGGAAAACAAAAAACATTTCGAGTAATTACAGGATGCGCACCTCAAATGGGCATGAATGCAAGTGCTGTTCTATCAATGAAAATCATACAAAATTTTCGACCGAAGTATTTATTTATGATTGGTATTGTAGCCTCAGTAAAAACTGCTGACCAACACGGTTATGGTGATATTATTATAATTGATGAATGCTGGGATGGTGGCGCAGGAAAAATAACACAAGACGAATACAATACAAATATATTCAGCCTGCAGCCAATCATTTGTCATTAAATAGAGACATATCGGAGAAATTTCGATCATTTAAAGATAATAATGCTCTTTTACGGAAAATAAAAGACAACTGGCTACCTGGGAAAGTGCCTAATACTGAACTACAAATACATATTGGTTCAATGGCGTCAGTAGCTGGTGTTATAGAAAACGAATCAATAATTCGACAATTAAAAATTAAGGATAGAAAATTGTTAGGATTAGAAATGGAGGCATACGGGATGTACTTTAGCTGTGCAAATTGCGGAAATCCTAAACCAATTGCAGTTGCATTGAAATCAATCAGTGATTTTGCAAGTACAGGTAAAAACGACATCTATCAAAATTACTCGGCCTACACTAGCGTCAATGTAACGTATGAATTTATAAAAACACAACTATATCAACCCCTAGTATATTCCCAACAACGATAAAGCTTTGTAAATATATAATTTACAAAGCTTTATAAAATTAATAAGTGACCCGGATTGGATTCAAACCAATGACCCCAAACTTAGAAGGTTTGTGCTCTATTCAGCTGAGCTACCGGGCCGGCATTTGTTTGCCGGGTGGCTAATCAGGGCGCAAAATAACGAAAAAACAATGAGGCAGGCAAAACTAAAACGGCAATAATTACCATAAAAACAGCCAGGCGGCTATCTTTATGCCCATGAAAACACCCTTTCTCTACCGCCGCATTGGCTATTTTGCCTGCGTGGTGTTTCTTACCTGGCTGGCGCTGGCCACACGGAGCCACCGCCAATGGTTTCACCCGTTGGTAGTTGAATATGGCGGCGACGTTATCTGGGCCGGCATGTTTCTTTTCTTTTTACGCATGATCTTTATCACCACTACACTCTGGAAGCTGGCGCTTATCAATTACGCACTGGGCGTTGCGGATGAACTGACCCAACTATACCGCGGGCCATGGGCCAATGCCGTACGTGAAACCAGGCTGGGCAGGTTGTTGTTTGGCGTGGGCTTTCTATGGAGCGATATCCTTTGCTATGCAGTCGGAACATTGCTGGCATTTTGCATTATCTGGCTAATGGAGCGGGGCAGTCCTGAACGCCAGTAGCTATTCTTGCCAATTCGCCCGTATGAAATTCATCCGCGGCCACCTTTACTGCATATTATACACCCCCGCTGATGAACGCTTTAATTTGAACGCTTTCCAATCAGCTTTCAACATGTCTAAGAACATAAAATACTGTTCCATGCCGTTTGGGGCTGCCATGGCATAATCTTGGCCTTTCATCTGGTAACAACAGGTAAAAGAAAGCTGTAAACAGCACAAGCGGTGCATGCGCATGCACAATGAACAGCTTCTAATTTTTTCCCCGTGTATACATGGGGAAAAAAATGCGCATCATGGACCGTAGAAGCACACTGTTATCAAAGACTTCCAAAATGCTGGTCATATAATTTATGAAAATTAATATTGCAAAATCACGGACAGGACTTATCTCACCCGGCGTGGATACATTCTTCAAAGACATCCATCATATTTTTGCCTTTGCCGGCCTTTTTTTTAAAGAAGCTTTTACCCCGCCATTTAAAGGCCGTGAGATACTCCGGCAATTTTATGAAGTGGGCGTGCGGTCGCTGCCACTGATATCTGTTACCGGCTTTGTTACCGGTATTGTATTTACCAAACAATCGCGGCCCTCCCTTGCAGAATTTGGCGCTACCTCCTGGTTGCCATCACTGGTGGCCATTGCCATTTTGCGTGCACTGGCGCCATTGATTACTGCATTAATTACGGCGGGTAAAGTTGGCTCCAGTATTGGTGCTGAACTTGGATCCATGAAAGTGACGGAACAAATAGATGCCATGGAAGTATCTGCCGCTAATCCCTTTAAATTTTTAGTGGTTACCCGGGTTATTGCCACCACCTTAATGATACCGGTGCTGATGTTTTATACCAGCTTTATTGCCCTGATGGGTGGCTATATAAATGTGCACTTTAATGAAATGACCAGCTTTGCGAGCTTTCTTGAAAAAGCGTTTGAACGCATAACGTTCCTGGACCTGTTTGCATCGCTGATCAAATCGATGTTTTTTGGATTCACCATTGGCATTGTTAGTTGTTATAAGGGTTATACAACATCTATGGGCACAAGAGGCGTAGGCATCGCTGCCAACAGCGCCGTGGTGACGTCTATGTTCCTGGTTTTTGTGGAAGAAATTATAGCCGTACAAATAACCAGCTGGTTCAGGTAATTTATCCTCTCTGCCTGGCAGGGCTATCGGGGTAACGTTAAAAAAAAACAATGAAGAAAAATGTCACACATATCAACCGCAATAACATCATTATTGATATACAGGATCTGGACAAATCTTTCGGCAGTAACCATGTTTTGAAGCACATAAATTTACAGGTGTATGAGGGAGAAAATGTAGTCGTGCTGGGGCGCTCCGGTACCGGTAAATCCGTACTGATCAAAATAATTGCCGGGCTGCTGAAACCTGATGCCGGCACAGCGACTGTATTGGGAGAGAATGTTGCTGAATTAAGCCGGAAAGAATTGGAAATATTGCGCCTGAAAATTGGTTTCTCTTTTCAAAACAGTGCTTTGTATGATAGTATGACAGTAAGAGAAAACCTGGCTTTTCCATTGCAGGAAACCGGGCAAAAATTATCACAACAGCAACAGGATACAGCCATCCGGGAAGCATTGGATGCCGTAGGATTATTGCAGGCCATTGAGCAATTGCCTGCTGAACTATCGGGCGGCCAGCGCAAGCGCATTGGCATTGCCCGCACCCTCATTATGAAACCGGCCATTATGCTGTATGATGAACCCACTGCCGGCCTTGATCCTATTACCAGTGGTGAAATCAATGACCTTATAAATCAGGTGCAGCAGCAGTTTCATACAACTTCCATTATTATTACCCATGATCTTACCTGTGCCAAAACGACCGGCGACCGTATCACCGTTTTATTGGATGGCAGCTTTTTGCACTCGGGCAGTTTTGAAGAAGTATTTGCAGACCAGGACGAACGAATTAAAAATTTTTACGACTACAATTTTATAAACTCATGAGTACAAACAGCAACAGGCGATCCGTTATCGTAGGCGTTTTTATTACACTTGGTATTATCCTATTCCTGGTGGGCGTCTTTACACTGGGGGGCCAGCAGAAAACATTTGTTAAGTCAATCAACCTGATTGCCGTATTTGATGATGTAAGCGGGCTGCAGCAGGGAAACAATGTCTGGTTCTCCGGCGTAAAAATTGGCACCGTTAAAAAAATAAGTTTCTATGGAAATTCACAGGTAAAAGTGCTGATGCATATAGACCGAAAAGCGGAGGAATTTATCCGCAAAGATGCAAGGGCAAAAATTGGTTCCGATGGATTAATTGGCAATAAGATCATTGTAATTTACGGCGGCACACAAACCGTTGCCGCTATCGACAATAATGATACACTGGACGTGCAGCATGCAATTAGCACTGATGATATGATGGCTACCCTGCAGAAAAACAACCAGAACCTGATAGAGATTACCACTGACTTCAAGCTGGTGAGCAAACGCCTCGCCGATGGTCAGGGCACCTTAGGCGCATTACTCACTGATCAGACATTGTTTAAAAGCTTGCAGTCCACCGTTGCCAACCTGCAGACAGCTGCACGCAACAGCGAAAAGTTGACCAGCGGTGTTGCGGCGTATACATCCCAGTTACAATCGCCGGGCTCCCTGGCAAACGGACTGGTGCATGACACCCTTATTATGAGTACCCTGCAATCTGCAGTTAGCGAACTGAATAAGGCCGCTGGTTCTGCCAATGCTTTTACCGGCCAGTTAAAAACGGCGGGCGAGCAGCTGAACAACCGCAATAATACGCTGGGCCTTCTATTGTATGATGAGAAGACTGCCAGCAAACTAAGGAATACGATGGATAACCTCAATACAGGCAGCGTTAAATTAAATGATGACCTGGAAGCAGTACAGCATAATTTTTTGCTGCGCGGATTTTTCAGGAAGAAGGCAAAACAGGAAGCGAAGGATAAGGAAAATGCAGTGGATACGGTGGGGGTGAAATAGCGAGACGTGAGTGGTGAGGCGTGAGACGAGAGTGGTGAGGCGTCAAGTTTGAGTGGGGAGTGTGTGAGACCACTAGTGAAGAAAAAAAGAAACGACTTTCCTGGTTTATTTAACCTGGTACCCGGGCCCGGCAGATTGAACGAGTTTGTGTTTTCTTATTATCTTCATTTATATATACACAAATCAATGGATGTAAAAATTGAAGATGGCTGGAAAGAAATCCTTAAACAGGAATTTACACGGCCATACTTTTTGCAGATAGTAACGTTTTTGCGGACCGAGAAAATGGCGGGCAAAACCATCTACCCACCGGGTTCCCTTATTTTCCATGCTTTTAATACCACTCCATTTGATAAAGTAAAAGTGGTGTTGCTGGGACAGGATCCTTATCACGGTAAGGGACAAGCGCACGGCCTCTCCTTCTCTGTTCAGAATGGGGTACCGCCCCCACCCTCGCTGGTTAATATTTTTAAAGAACTTCAGGCAGATACCGGCGTGCCCATTTCCAACCACGGCAACCTTACGCACTGGGCGCAGCAGGGGGTATTACTATTGAATGCGTCCCTCACCGTTCGCGCCAATGAACCCAATAGCCATGCTAAATGCGGCTGGGCCGAATTTACAGACGCGGTTATCAAAAAGATTTCTTCCCAGAAAAAGCAGGTGGTTTTTTTGTTATGGGGGAAATTTGCACAGGAAAAGCAGGTACTCATCGACGAAACAAAACATTGCATTTTAAAAGCAGCTCATCCGTCGCCCTTCTCTGCCTACAATGGCTTTTTTGGCTGCCGCCATTTTTCCAAAACCAACGAATACCTCGTTAGCAATGGCATCGATCCTATTGACTGGAAGCTGTAGTTGCCTGGGTGAAAAATTGGTTAGCCCATCAGCCCAGATAGTTTTCTGTCGGTGGCGATTTGCGCCTGCAATCTTGCAGCCCTGGTGCAGATGGCTTGCCACTGATAACAGCAAAAGAAATCAGACATCTTCAAATCAGACATCAGTCATTCTTCAATACATTTGATGTATGAAACAGATTTTTGGCCGTATATGGGCAGCCTGGGGACTGGTTTGGTTCATTGTAACCATGCTGGTATTCATGATTCCATTTATAATTGTTTACTACCAGGCCGAACCCAGGCGTACCCGTAATTTTATTTTTATATCGCGCCTCTGGATGGGTATTTATATGCCGCTGATTGGTTGCCCGGTCAGCAGCCGCGGCAAAGAAAATTTTGCGCCCGGCGAAAACTATATTGTGGTCTGCAACCACAACGCATTTATTGATGTACCGGTTTCATCGCCCGGCATACCCGGCGGTAATAAAACCATTGCTAAAGCTGAGTTGGCCAAAACACCCATTTTTGGTATGCTCTATAAAATGGGCAGCATCCTGGTAGATCGGAAAAGTGAAGCCAGCCGGCGCGAAAGTTTTACCAGCATGAAAAACATCCTGGCCATGGGCCTGCACATGTGCATCTACCCGGAAGGCACGCGCAACCGGACCGACCAGCCATTAAAAGCGTTTCATGATGGCGCATTCAGGCTGGCACTGGCAACCCGCAAATCACTGATGCCTGCGCTGATATTTGGAAGCCGCAAAGTAATGCCGGAGAAACCTGTGTTTTCCCTTTTCCCACACCGCATGCGTATGCATTTTCTGCCGCCAGTCCCCATAACGGATACAGACACGGTAGAAAACCTGAAAGAAAAATTGTTCGCAATAATGAGTGCGTATTACGCGGAGAATGTCTGATTCCCTTCCGGATGACAGGTCGGATGGGCGTCGCACCCTTGTACATTTGTTCTTTACGGAACTTTCCAACCAGTGGCTGATTTATATTTATTTCTGCTCTCAACATTCAACCCTTTCGGGGTTGTAATAAAATCATTCATTCCAATCCCCGGATTTCATCCGGGGCTACCACACAACGCCCTTTCAGGGCTGAAGAAGTATCCGCAAGAAAAGCATCCGCGTGACATAACTTGCAGTTCCAAAAAAATCTCACATCTTACATCTTACATCTTACATCTTACATCTTACATCTTACATCTCGCATCTCCCGTCTCACGTCTAATACCTAATACGCGCCGTTATAAAAATACCTGGAACGGTTAATTTTTAAATCGCGCAGCAAGCCTGATTTTGGACTGATGGTAATATTAAATCCTTTTGAATAACCGGAATATACATTGATAGACATTTGCCAGCAATGCAGGTTCCTGGAGATAAACGCACTAACGTTCTGCAGGCCCGATCCATTAAAATCATAGTAGGTGCTCATGCCCACTTTCCACTGGGGGGTAAGGTTGAAATCACCGCTGAGGTTAAGGTTGGAGTTTACAATGGTTTGGTAGCTTCGGTAATCGGAAGTAAGTGTGCGGTTAAAGTTGAGTGAGTAAGAAATATTTACTGACCAGTCGATATTAAAATCCGCAAACTCAGCCGGGTTGCTTCTTATATATTGCAGCTGGGCCTGCTGCTCTTCAAGCGTTACCGGGGTTGCATTATTCTGTGCCGATGCAAAGGCGGAATTGGCCACGGAGTCTGCTTTTTTATCTTTTGGTTTGCTTTTAAAAGAAGTAGATACGGCTACATTGCCGGAAGTAATCTGGCCGATACTGAATTTTTTACCATCAAAACCGCTCCATGCATAATGATTGCTGGGGTTGCCTTTGGCATCGCGCTGGTAAGGATCCAGGTTGGCTCCTGCAGTAATATTTATTTTTTCAAACAGGGTACTGCGCAGGTAGATAGCAATATTCGACAGCTGGAAAGAATCAGTCATGAAATTATAACTGCCGTTGAATCCAAAACCGTCAATCAATTTTACTTTTTTTAGTCCGCCTTCTGTGGTATCTGTTTTTGAACGCACTTTCATCTCCAGGTTATTATCCAGTCCAAAGCTTAAGCCACCAAACCGCTCCCGCGTAAGTGAGCCGTAGATACTGCCTTCATAATACGAAACCCAGTTGGTAGATTTTGTACCGAGGCTATCTATCACTGGTTGGTAATAATCGTCTTTGGCCAGACCGGGATTGTAACTGGCACTTACCGTGGGCCGCATAACGTGCCGTATAGCCGCAATTTTACTGGTCTTCTTAAATTCATGCAAACCAAAAATGGCGGTGTTAAAGCCAAGGCTGACCGATACATCGCTGGAACGGTAAAAACCCTTGTTAACTATATTGTACAGGGTATCTTTTCTTTTACTGTCAGTCGTGTCCAGGTAACGGGTTATGCGCCTGGAATACCAGTTCTCACGGTAAGATACACCCGGAGATATCTGGAATGGCCCCAGTGACGGCAATGCAATAGTAATAGGTATACTGTGCTGCGCACCCCACTGGGTAGTATCCAGCAGGCGGCGGAAGCTGAACAGTGAATCATAAATAGATGCCTGGTTGGCAATATTGGTATTAAGACCGATACCCAGTTTTTCCCACCATTTTGGTGTGCCAACCATTTCTTTTTTCTGCAATGGGTACAGGGTATTTACAGTAAATCCCAGCGTGGGCAAATTGAAATTAATAAGCCCGGTATTGTTGTTCTGGCTGTGGTTGGCCGTTAACGTGAGGTTGTATTTGTTGTTCCAGGTTTTTGCATAGGCAATGGAAGAGCTCAGCTGGTTCTGGTAACTGCGGGTAGGATTGGTATTGAGGTACTGGTTATATTTTTGCGAGCCGGCATTTACACTGGCAGAAAATGACTGGCCGGGCCGGGCTTTGCTGTCTACATTATGGCTCCAGGAAAGATTAAAGCTTTTATTGGCGGTAAATTCTTTTGTACCATAATCGCTCAGTACTTTGGTGTTCTGGTAACTGAAAGTCAGCGAGCCCTGGTACCGGTATTTTACCCTGTAGGTGGGCGTTATATTAAGCCGGTAGCCCCCGTATGAATACACATCCCCGCGGAGGGTAACATCAAAATAATCATTCAGCACTTTATAATACCCGCCCTGCTCCAGCCCTATACCAAACTGGTCGTTGGCAGCAAACTGTGGTGCCAGGATGCCCGAATGGCGGCCCTGCGACAAAGGGAAAAACCCAAACGGTAAATAAATAGGTATGGGTACGCCCTCAAACTCCGGGTGTATGGGGCCGGTAACTGCCAGCTTCTGGTTAACCAGCTTCATTTTTTTGGTACGGAAAGCAAAATGCGGGGTATCCAGATCGCAGGTAGTAAATGTGCCGCGGAAAGCGTAGTATTCGTTGGCGGAGATCTTTTTCATCTTATCGCCATGCACAAACATTTCCTGCTGGGTGGTATAACTGTTGGAGGTAATACCCTTCTGTGTTTTGAAATTAAATGCCAGGCTGTCTACCTGCATATTGTTTTCGCCCTGTACAAATTTGGGGAGCCCCACTCTTTTACCGGCTGTGTCCAGGAAATAATAGCCGTATACATTCTGGTTGCCCTGGTCAAGGTTAATAACGCCGGCATCCAGGTTAATGTCTTTATATTTTACCTTGGCTTCATTATACAGCCATATTTTTTTCTGGGTAACATCCATTACCATAGAATCGGTGGCGGAATATTCTACCGGTGCATCCAGCGAGTCCTTGGATACTTTTACATCGAAACTGTCAACTTTCTGCACCAGTTTGCCGGTGGTATCTTTAACCCGGGATGTGTCGGCAACCCTGAATGGAAGGCTGTCTTTGGCGGTCTTTTTTACAGGAACCGTATCCTGAGCAATTGTTAAATCACTGTAAAAAAAGGAAGTAGCGGGATAATTTGACGCACTGAACAACGTTATACTGCAAAGCGTTGCCACAAGGGCTATGGCCACAACGTATTTTGAGTTACCTTTGGTTCTGTTGTTCATAGTTTAGAATGAGGCAAAAATAACGCTTCACTATATAAGATAATGTGAAGATTATCAAACCCCTAAAAAAGTTTTTTAAAGCATGACGAAAAAAGTATTTGTTTTAACCAGCGTTGTTGCACTATTTATTTCGCTGTCAGCTTTCCGCTACAACAATCACGGCAATGGCAAACCGGGTAAACTGGCCACCATTAAAACAGTTATTATAGATCCGGGCCATGGCGGTCTCTATCCCGGCACAAGGGGTTTAATATCTACCGAAAAAAATGTTACGCTGGAAATTGCCCTGAAACTGGGAGAGGCCATCAAAACTGCTTTTCCTGATATCCGGGTCATTTATACCCGCACTACCGATGCCTGTTCCGGCGGCGCCACCAACCTCAAAGATGATTTAAGTAACCGCGCCCGCATTGCCAATGATTCCAAAGGAGATCTTTTTATCAGCATTCACTGCAACGCTACTGTGCAACCTGCAGGCGGCTGGTATGCCAAACGTGTTATTGGCCACCGGAAGAAAACCATCATGGTAGGTAAAGGCAAAAGAAAAAAGAAGAAGATAATTAACGAGCCAATCTATGAATCATACTGGGTAAAAAACACCCGTATTGGTACGGAAACATATATATGGGCCGCAGACAGAAGCGGTAAAAAAGGCGAAGCGATTAACCGCAATGATGAAACCGGTGAAAATATTGAAGACAGCACTGCTGAGTCTTCTGCGTTTGACATTGGCTCTCCGGAAGCCATGATCCGGACGCAGCTGTATGAGAAGAAGTTTTTTGGCAATAGCGCCTACCTGTCTTCGTTGGTAGAAGAAGAGTTTAAAAACAGGGGCCGTGTGAGTTATGGTGTAAAACAGCGTAATGTTGGTATCCAGGTATTGCAGGCCACGGGTATGCCCAGCATACTGGTAGAAACCGGCTTTCTGAGTAATAAAGAGGAGGAAGAATATTTGAACAGCAACAAAGGGCAGGAAGAAGTGGTAACGGATATTGTTGAAGGCTTTAGAAAATACAAACAATCCATCGAAAATAAGGGCGGCGGCAACAAACCCGCTCCCGGGAAAAAATAAGTAGTGGTTTAGCGGTAACCCATTAGCTGTTATCAAAAAATCTTCCTGAAAAGGAGAAATCAGACACCGGCAAATCAGACATCAGACATTTCCTGTAGGTTTGCAACATAATAAATTGACCGAACCCATTTATTCATAAACATTTCTGTACATGAAAGTTTCTAACGAAACCAAAGTGGGTGCACTTGCTGCTGTATCCATAACACTACTGATTCTTGGTTTTAATTTCCTGAAGGGTAAAGATTTGCTGAGCAAGGCCAATACAGAAATATTTGCGGTATTTGATAAAGTAGACGGGCTTAATGTAGCCAACCCGGTAACCATTAACGGGCTCCAGATTGGTAAAGTATATGAGCTACGCGAAAAAGATCGTGACTTGTCTGCGATCATTGTCTCCATTAATCTACTCAAAGACATCGACATACCTAAAGATTCTTATGCCAGTATCAGCGCAGACCTGTTAGGTGCTGCCACGCTTACCATTGTAAAGGGGGCTAGCAAAGACCTTATGAAAAATGGCGATACACTGCTTACCCAAAATAACGCGGGCTTTATAGACGGCCTCAAAGCTTCACTAAGCCCCACGCTTGGCTCGGTAAATGGCGCTGTTAAAAGCCTTGATTCTTTACTGAAAGTAGTAGGCACTTATTTTGATCCCGCTACAAAAAATAATTTTCACGCTATTATTGGCAACCTCACTGTAAGTTCAGCAGAACTGCAGAAATTATTGAATGCTCAAACAGGTACACTTGCCAAAGCTTTGGGTAATGTAAATGTATTCACCGCCAACCTCGCCAAGAACAATGGAGCTATAGACACTACCCTGGCCAACCTCAGCAAAGCCAGCGGAAAATTTGCCAACGTAAAAATTGATGAAACCCTCAGCAGTTTGCAAGCTGCGGTAAATGAACTCAAGGGCGTAGTTGCAAAAGCCAATAGCAAAGACGGATCCCTCGGTTTACTGTTAAATGATCCCAAATTGTATAAAAATTTAGAAAGCACCACTTATAAATTAAATATTTTGCTGGATGATTTCAGGACGCATCCAAAGCGGTATGTAAATGTGAGCGTGTTCGGCGGTAAAAAAGATAAAACCGGTGCCCTCACTTCACCACTGCTGGATGATTCTACCAGTAACCCATTACCGAAAAATTAATTGATGCTAAAATTTCTTGCAGGGTGCGTTGTTTTTTTAATTGGTTATACTTCCACCGCTTCCGCGCAGGATACCTTATCACGGCAGCCTTCCGATAGTATTAGTATTGTAAACCAGATCCACAGCGATCGTCTTCGTTTTCAGAAAATTGATTCCGTTACACAACTCCAAATGCTGGCCGGAAGTGTGGAGTTGCAGCAGGATAATACAAAGTTTTATTGCGACAGCGCCGTCATCAACAAACACCTGAACATACTGGAGGCCTTTGGTAATGTACACATCAATGATGCGGACAGCATTCATACTTATGGCCAGTACCTTATTTATCATATAGACACAAAAATGGCGGTACTAAAAAAGAAAGTAAGGCTTACCGATGGCAAGGGCATCCTAACCACCGAAGAACTGCAATACGATACAAGAGCAAAAACCGGCACCTATACCACGGGCGGAAAAATTGTAAGCGGTACCACCATTATCAGCAGCAAAGAAGCTACCTACTATGGAGATCTGAAAGATGTGTATTTTAAGAAAGACGTAAAAATGCGCGACCCCAAATTTGATCTCACTACAGATTCATTATTATACAACACGGAATCTCAGCTGGCCACCTTTATTACCAAAACATATATAAAAGACAGTTCAGGCGCCAACATTGTTACCACAGACGGCTACTATGACATGAAAAATAAAAGAGCCAGTTTTGGAAAACGCTCTCTTATTAATGATGGCAAGGGTGTAACTGTTACGGGCGATAATATCTATACCAATGATTCAACCGGTGAAACATTTATCACCGGCAACGGCGTATTTATTGATACGGTGCAGAAGATTTCTGTACTCTCTAATGCCATGACGGCCAATAAAAAAGACGGAAGTTTTTTTGCCACCCAGCATCCGCTTATGATTATTCAGCAGGATAAGGACTCGCTGTATGTTACAGCCGATACCATGTACTCTGCCCGGGTATCTGCCATTAAAGATTCTGCTTACCGCGATCTGCGCAAGGATACCATTAAAACCACTACCATTGTTTCCGGAAAAGACAGTACAGATATACGTTATTTCCAATGCTACCACCGGGTACGCATTTTTTCAGATTCACTGCAAGCCGTGTGCGACAGCTTATTTTATTCGGCCAGTGATTCTGTTTTCCGTTTATTTAACAGGCCCATCCTCTGGGCAAGTGGCAGCCAGGTAACCGGCGATACCATTTACCTGTTCACCAAAAATAAAAAAGCAGACCGGATGTATGTGTTTGAAAACAGTTTTGCCATTAATAAGACCGGTGATAACATGTACAACCAGATAAGCGGCAAAACATTGAATGGTTATTTTAAAGAGGGCGCTATTGATTATATGCGCACCAAAGGTTCACCTGCACAAAGTATATATTATGCCAAAGATGAAGGCGATGCAATTGTAGGGGTGAACAATGCCAGCGGCGATGTGATAGATATGCGGTTTGAAAACAAGGAACTGAAAAAAGTAGTCTTTGTGAGGGATGTAACCGGCACCATGTACCCTTACAAACAAACGCCGGCCGATAAGAAACAATTGCGCAATTTTAAATGGCAGGATGATAAACGGCCCAAGACAAAGTTTGAATTATTTGCGGATTGAAAAATGTCTGATCCCGGCCGGATGACATGGCCGGACGGGCCTGATTTTTTGATGGCTGATTTCTTCCATATCAGGTTGCAGCATTGTTCATAAATTAGCTTATACCACCAGCTCACCAATCAACCTTAACAGCATTTTATATACAGCCACAGCCCATCCGGCATTATTTTTTCGTTCTATAGCTATAAATAAACCAGCCATGCATAAATTATTGCTAACGCTCTTCGTCATCAGTGGCTTCTCTATTGCTTCCCTGCAGGCGCAGGAATACAACCAGGATTATAAACTGGGCCTGGGTATACGCTTCAGCAATGCCTCTCCTACGCTCAGTAATTCGGTTTCTGTAAAATATTTTTTAAAAGAAAATGCTGCCGTGGATGCTTTGATTTCATTCGGCGGAAGCCGTTTTGGTATTGGAGGATTGTATGAAGTGCATACGCCGCTGAACGCTACCGCGGGCCTCAAATGGTATTATGGCGGCGGCGCTTACGTAGGATTTCAAACCGGCGATACCTACCTGGGTCCAACAGGTGTAGTAGGACTGGATTATAAATTTGCCAATATACCGCTCAATCTTTCACTGGACTGGAAACCTGAACTGGATATTATTCCGCGCGTAAATTTTATACCCGATGCATTCGGCCTGACGGCCCGTTTTACTTTCCAATAGAACTAGGTGTGCAAAAGAGAAAAGGAGCAAAAGAAGTTGCCATCCGTCCGATTTCGTTTGCTCCTTTTTTGTGCTTTTAGGCGGCTTTGCTTTATCTCGGCTCACTCATGTATCAGCATTAGCCAAATCTTCCGTTACTAAACCGTTGCCTCCGGACTGTCATGTCAACTTGAACCACAACCAGCAAACCTGGGTATTAATATACCTGTCTACCTGCCATATTTTCTCCCTTAATTTTTCACCTAGATTAAAATTTGCATCCCACGCAGCATTCATGTATTAAAATGCCTCTATAATTTGCAGGCTTTTTTTGTTTTTTGCGGTTTTTTGCGGTTTTTATTTTAATATTGGGAATACTTTAGCATTTATTCATACAATCCTGCCCCAAAAGAAAAAATCTTCTAAAATCCTTCCTCTGAAAGAATACCAGCCGGTGCGCTTTTGCAAGCCTTTACTTTATAATACAGTGCGCTTAGTCCCTTAGAGATTCAATTTTGTATATAGTTGGCAATGGCTGTTCGTAAAACTTACATGGCGGCGGCTGCAACAGAGATATGTTTGAAAAAAAATTGTAAGTACTTCTTTAAACCCGATTAACCTGGACACACTTTTTACCCATCAACCTGCCAAGACAATGCTTAAGAAAGAACGCCAGGCATTTATTATGCACCAGGTTAACCTGCATAATAAAGTATTGTCCGCCAGCCTGAGTGAAGAAATGAAAGTTTCTGAAGATACCGTCAGAAGGGATTTGCAGGAACTGGCAGATGAGAACCGGCTGATAAAAGTACATGGCGGCGCTCTTTCGCAATCCTTCGGATATGGAAGTGTACCAGTATCGAAAATATATGCGCACGAACAAAAAAGAATTATAGCGCAGAAAGCCGTGAGCCTCATAAAAGATGGCATGTTTATACTCACCTCAGGCGGCACCACTATTATTGAAATTGCCCGGATGTTACCAACGCAGCTAAAAGCCACTTTTATATCGGGTAGTATTCCGGCGGTACTTGAATACTCTCAGCATCCCAATATTGAAGTAATCATTATTGGAGATAAGGTTTCTAAAAGTTCTAAAATTACTGTTGGAGGCGATGCCATTGCCAAAATCAAACAGATAAGGGCGGATCTCTGTTTGATGGGTGTAAACTCCATTGATCCTGTACATGGGGTTACTGATAATGACTGGGACGTGGTACAGGTGAAAAAAGCCATGGTAGCCGCTTCACAAAAAACAGTTTGTCTCAGTATTTCAGAAAAAGTAAATACGTTTCAGCCAATACATGTTTGCCCTATCAACGAGATTAATACACTGATTACAGAACTTTCACCCGATGATGCGTTACTGCATGCATACAAAGAAGCAGGGCTGGAAGTTTTATAATAAACGATTGCACCTGTTAGAAAATGAACCCTTATTAATCATAGATTTCAACACCAAAACAACTGTTATGCGAAAATCTCTTGTTTATTTATTCCTCCTCCTCCTCCTCTCCTGCTGTTCCCTTGCAGGATTTGCGCAGGAAAAAACAGTCACCGGAAAAGTTTTGTCAGACGGGGAAAATGCACCCCTGTCAGGCGTAACAGTACGGGTAAAAGGCACTAACAGGGTAACGGTTACCAATGCAGATGGATCGTTTACCATCAAGGCCAGCAAAGGCGAAAGCCTGCTGTTTAGCTATGTTGGTTACAACCAATCCAGCGCCAGCATTGGCGACGGAAGCGTAGTTGCCGTGAGAATGAAAAATACCGATGCTTCACTGGGGGAAGTGGTGGTAACCGCTATGGACATTAAACGCAACCCGCGTGAGTTGGGGTATTCGGTGCAAACTGTCAAGGGCTCAGACATCCAGCAAACACAACGTGAAAATTTTGTGACCGGTCTGCAGGGAAGGGTTTCCGGACTAACGGTTACACCTACCTCGGGCGCTGCAGGTGCATCTGCCGGCATCGTATTAAGAGGGTTTAATTCATTGTCTGGCAATAACCAGCCTTTATTTATTGTGGATGGTATTATCCTGGACAACCAAACGCTTAACTCAAACTCACAAAGCGGTAGTGGTATTGGTCTTGCTTCAGATGGTAATAACCGGAACAATGATAACACCAACCGTATTGCCGATCTTAACCCCAATGATATTGAATCGGTAACCGTGTTAAAAGGTCCGGAAGCAACAGCACTGTATGGCAGCCAGGCCAGCTCCGGCGCCATCGTAATTACTACAAAAAAAGGAAAGAGTACCAATGGTAAATTACTCATTGGCTATGATAATAATTTCCGCATGCAAAAAATCACCCGCTACGGTCTGGTGAATAACGATTACAGCCCCGGTACCAGCAATAACATACCTTTTGTAAGCCCTACAGCCACCGGATCATTTACGTCTTTTGGCCCGGCCTGGAAGCCTGGTACGCCATTGTACGATAACCTTCACCAATTTTTCCGCACCGGATTTTCGCAGACGCATAACCTGAGCGCAGAATTTGGCAGTCAGAATGTTGGCTTCCGGGTATCCGGACAGTACTTTGACAGCAAGGGTGTTGTACCGAACAATACATATAAGAGATACAATATAAAAATTTCCAACACTACTAAAATCGGTAAATACATCAGCATTACCCCATCACTGGCATATACCAACGCAGAGAACCTGCGGCCGCTGAAAAGTTCTACCTCCACTGCCGGTTCAGGTGGTTACCTGGTAGAGCTGTATGAATGGCCTGCCAATAATGATATCAGGAACTTTGAAGATCCCAAAGGCAATAAGCTGCTTACATTTAATCAGAACCGCAACAGTGATTTTGACAATCCTTTGTGGAGTGCCAAATACAACCGGAGTGGGGATGTTAATAAAAGACTGGTGGCCACAATGGGTGTAGACATTAATCCCTTTCCCTGGCTCTCCGTAGCAGGCCGGTTTGGCTATGATACCTATAAGAACGACGGTTACATATTTACGCATCCGCAATCTTATATGCTTAGTACAGCCATTGGCGGTAGTATTGATAATTATTACCGGACATATACTGGCTACAACCACACTATCACTGCTACCGTGAAAAAGAAAATCGGCAATTTTTCAACCAGATTACTGGTAGGTACCATGTGGCAGGATTTTCAGACCAAACAATTTGCTATCTACGGGACCAATCTGATTGATTCAAGCCGTACAGACAGCAGTAACACCACCGTAAATACCAGGAGGCGTTTACTAAGAAACAACAACGGACTGCCGAACGTATCCATCTTCCGCGAAATTGCATATTTTGGTGAAGCTTCGATAGGATACAAGAATGTAATCTTCCTTACCTATTCCCATCGTTTTGAGTCGGCCTCTCCCATTCCCAAAGCCAACAGGAATTATAATTATCCGGGCGCCAGCCTGAGTGTTATACTTTCTGATATGCTGCCCAATTTTGATAAACAAAGCGTAGTAAACTATATCAAATTACGCGGTTCACTGGCCAGCACGGCAAGGTTGAATGACCCTTATTCCAACCAGGCTTTTTTTGTAAACAATTTCAGCAGCACCAACGTGCCGCAGAGCTATACCTATGGTTTTACAAACGCTAACCCGGACCTGACTCCGGAAAGACAAAAGACCTATGAAGTAGGCATGGAATTAAGGTTTCTTAACAACGCCATCTCGCTGGAAGGTGCTTACTATAATACGCTTTGCACCAACCAGATTGCCCAGGGGTACCGGGCCAGTTACGCAACTGGTTTTATCCTGAACACCCAGAATGCTGCTTCGCTCCGCAACCAGGGAATTGAACTAACGTTAAACGTTAATCCAATAAAAAAACAGGATTTCACCTGGAACATTGGTTTTAATTTCAGCCATATGTGGAGTAAGGTATTAACATTGCCTGCCTCTATTGATATCCTGAAAGATTTTTATAATTCTGACACGTATATCAGTAATGTGAGGGCTGGTTTGGTTCGGTCTTATTCTACCGGAACATTAACCGGATCTACCTACCGCCGCAATACGGCCGGCCAGATTCTTATTGATCCTTCTACCGGTATTCCTTTAACAACCGGGGCCGGATCAAACACCGTTATTGCAGACCGTATTCCTGATTTTACCCTCGGTACACTCAATACTTTCCGGTATAAAAACTGGAGCCTTAGTTTTCTCTGGGATTTGAAAGTAGGTGGTGATATCTATAACGGTACCGATCAGCTGCTGACCGGTTTGGGTAAAAGCGTCAGAACCGCCAACCGCAGCACACCCATAGTTGTACAAGGTGTACTAAGCGATGCTTTCGCCAATACTGCTACGCCAACGGCAAATACGCTGGAGATTGTACCCCAGAACCTGAGTAGCTATTATACTTCTATGCCGGATGAAGAATTTATCCAGAAAGATGTAAACTGGTTCAGACTGCGTGATCTTACACTGAACTACTCACTGCCGGCTAAAACAATTAAACGCGTGAAAGCCTTTAAAGCACTGGGTATTTTTGTAACCGGAAACGACCTGATACTCATCACCAACTATTATGGTGCTGATCCGGCCGTAAATGCTAATAACCCCGGCACAAATGGTGTAGGCGGTTATGGTATGGACCTTGGCAGTGCGCCCACCCCGTTAAGCCTGAGTTTTGGATTAAGGGCTACCTTTTAATTATCATTCTTAAAAAAGCAAATAAAAATATTTATATGCGAAACAACATTATTAAATCAATGCTTTTTACCGGGGCTTTCGCCTGTTGCATCGCAGCCTGCAGTAAAAAAATTGAAGACGCTTATTTAAATCCCAACGCGCCGGTTAAGGTTCCGGTTGAAACAATTCTGCCAGGTGTGCTGGGTGGTTTTACCGCTTTTAATTCAGCTGCTGGTACCAATTTCGGTCTGCAGATTGATGATGTGTTACTTGGCCGCTATATTCAATACTGGGGTTCTACCACCAACAATGAAAACTATGGCGGCATGGGTGGAACCATTGGAAGTGATAACACTGGTGGTATGTGGGGAACTGTTTATTTTGGCCAGGGCGGCAATGTAAACAAAATCATTGAGTGGGGTATTGAAGATCAGAAATGGGATTTTGTGGGCGTAGCATATGCCATCAGGGCCTGGGGATGGCTTGAGCTGACCAACCAATATGGTGATGCTATTCTGAAAGAAGCTTTCAACACCAGCCAGTCGCAGTTTAAATATGATACCCAACCTGAGTTTTATGATAGCTGCAGAACAATTTGTTTCAGGGCTTTAAGCTACCTAAACAGAACCGACGGTAATGTAAACCCCACCAATCTGGCCCAAAGTGACGCTTATTTTAACGGGGGTGATTTAAATAAATGGAAAAAATTCGTCTATGGTATACTGGCCCGCTCTTATATAGACTTAAGTGCCAAGGGCATTTTTAAAACCAATAATTATGCAGATTCTGCCATTAAGTATGCCACACTGGCCATGAGCGTCAACAGTGACAATTCAATGGCTACTTTTTCTTCAGCCAATTCAAGTAACGGGTTTAACAGTTATTTCGGACCTACCCGTAACAACATCGGTACTATCAGACAGGGCGGTTATATTGCCGACCTGATGTCGGGTGCAAACACAGGCGCTTTCACAGGAGCGTTTGATCAAAGGGCCTGGTATAAACTCAGTGAGAATGCGAACGGCACTTTTAAAGGGGTTACGCCATGGCTTGGTGTAACAGAATACCTGAGTGGCGCAAATCCTACGGCTAATTATCCAAAAAATTTCTGGCGTAATGCATCGGCCGCACAGACAGTAGGAACAGATGACAGCGCCCGTTACGTGTATGGCAACAGGGGACCGTGGCCCATTATGACCGCTTCGGAAATGCAATTTATTATCGCAGAAGCTTCTTACCTCAAGGGAAATAAGGCAGCTGCACTAACGGCCTACATTAATGCCATCAGCCTTGATTTTGACCTGATGACGACTGCTTTTACCAAAGGCATTCCTGCAGGCAAAGCAATCACGTCTGCCAATAAAACCGCCTATCTTACAAACGTTGCGGTGGTACCTGCAACTGCTGCGGGATTAACGCTGTCGCATATTATGCTGCAGAAATACATTGCCCTCTATGGCTGGGGCACACACCAGACATGGACCGATATGAGAAGGTATCATTATAACCAAGATAATGACCCGGGTACCGGATTGCCGGTGTACGTTAACTTTGTTACGCCGCCCAAAACGCCTATTAATTACCTTGTATCTACCAACAACGGCAACCTGGTATACAGGTGCAGACCCAGGTATAATTCCGAATACCTGTATAATATACCTGAACTGACCAGGATTGGCGCATTAAACCAGGATTACAATACGTATCAATGCTGGTTCTCGTTACCATAATTATAAACAGGAAAATTTTACTATAATGAAACTATTGAAAATAATCATATTGGGCCTGGGTGCTTTAGCTGCATCATCCGCTTTTGTCTCGTGTACGAGGGAAGTACCCCTGGTTGCCACCGTACAACCGGGTACAGGAGGTTCAGCTACCGTACAGATCTTCAGCGCTACCGTGAGAGCGGCGCGTAATTATATCTATGTGGACGGTGCCCCGGTATCTGGTGTTGCTATTGGGATTGGCAGTATATTTCCTGCGACGGCATACGCATTCAAAGTGAGCCCCGGTGCGCATACATTCCTGATCAAAGACACCCTGCCCGCCACCACACAGGTGCCGCTCACTTTTTCGCAGGCGCTGGATTCAGGAAAAAGCTATACCATTTTTACGTATGACACCATTACAAATGTAAAACAGTCAACTATTGTAAATACAATTGAGATTGCAACGGACACTACCGCCCGGCTGCGCTTTGCCAATTTCATTTATAATACGACGGCGGTGCCTGCTGTGGATGTATATTCATTCCGTAAAGGAACCAGCGCGGCGGTATTTACCAATGTAGCTACGCTACAGGTAACGCCATTTATACCCTATCAAACCGGTATATCAGACACATTGTATGTGTATGCAACCGGTACTACCGCCCCGCTGATTGTAAAACAAGTGGTACCCAATTTAACACCCGGCCGCTCTTACACGGCCACTTATAACGGAAGTTTCAAAGGAACTAAATCAATAAGTACGTTTGCTACTTACTAATAATTAAAAGACTTGAAAAAGAGGCTTTTTCTTATCTGGGAAAGCCTCTTTTTTTATGCCCTGCTGTGTCAAACTCCGGGAAAAATAATGAGTTTATCCAGTGTGACAGCAGTTTGTACTGACAGGCGGGCATCCAAACCGGAAACTTATAGGCAGCTGCGAATGTATATTGGCACAATACCTGTTGTATGCTACTGTACGCCCATAAACGCGTGAAATAAAAGCATGCCAGTAAAAAAGAAATTCCGTGACATCTGGACAGTGGTTAAGAACTCCTTTAAAGGTTTTAGTGAAGACAAAGTACCTAAGCTGAGTGGTTCTCTGTCGTATTACATGATTTTCTCCATGGGACCGTTATTGCTGATTATTATTACCCTGTGCAGTGCATTCCTGGGCCGCGAAGCCATCGAAGGCGGTGTATACCGTCAACTGGCCGGTTTTGTGGGAAGCGATACCGCCGCCCAGTTGCAGCAGATCATAAAGAATGCGTCGTTAAGCGGCAAAACGACTATTGCTACTGTTATCGGGGTTATTACATTACTGATAGGTGCTACAACCGTGTTTGGAGAAATGCAGGATTCTATTAATATGATTTGGGGGGTGAAAGCAAAACCTAAAAAAAACTGGCTGAAATTTCTACAGGACCGGTTTATTTCATTTTCTGTTATCATCAGCCTTAGCTTTCTCTTGCTGGTTTCATTGGGTATCTCCGCCTTGATTGAAGGTTTTGGGAATTATCTTACCGGCAAATTTCCCGGGGTAGCGGTTATTGTTTTCTACATTATTAACCTGCTGATTACTATGGGGATTACAAGTTTTATTTTCAGCATTATTTTTAAGGTGCTGCCAGATGCGCAAATCAGGTGGAAAGATGTGTACGCCGGAGCAGTAGTAACCACCATTCTCTTTTTACTCGGTAAATTTGGCATTTCATTTTATATTTCAAAAACATCTGTTGGCAGCACCTACGGGCCGGCTGGTTCGCTCATCATACTTATTGTATGGATTTACTATTCTGCCATGATTTTATATTTTGGTGCCGAGTTTACCAAAGCATACGCCATACAGTTCGGCGCACCCATTCATCCTTCCAAATACGCGGTAGCCATTGAGCAGGTGGAAAAAGAAAAAGAAAATGTAAGCATACAGCAGAACGAAGAAAAAAAAGAAGAAAAAAAGGCTGCCCAGAAGTCATAGATAATTATCAGGCGCATGCTGCCAGGGGCAGCGCAAAACGGTAATCACATAACCAGTCTCAAAATAATTTTATCCAAAAAACAGGTAACACAGCAGAATGGCAGTTATAATACCTACCAAATCTGCCAGCAGCATGGCTCCAATTGAATAGCGGGTATTTTTGATACTAACCGATCCAAAATAAACAGCCACTACATAGAAGGTAGTATCTGATGCGCCCTGGAAAATGCCGGAGAGCCTGCTGGCAAAAGAATCGGGCCCGTAAGTAGTCATGGTGCTTACCATCATGCCGCGGGCAGCGCCCCCGCTCAACGGCCTTATCAATGCAGTGGGCAGGCCTTCTACGAAACGGGTATCGGCACCCAGAAAAGCAAAGAAATTTTTTATACTGTCTATTACCACTTCAAATGCACCACTGGTGCGCAGCATACTCACGGCTACCAGTATCCCAACCAGGTAGGGAATGATCCGGATGGCCGTATCAAACCCGGATTTTGCTCCTTCTATAAACGCATCAAATACATCAATTTTTTTATAGACGCCGCCCAGTACAATCAGCAGAAAAACAAAAAGTATGAGCCCGTTGCTCAGCACACTGGAAAACGATTGGATACCGGCGGCACTCAGGGTGGTTACATAAAAAACCAGCAGTCCGATTATCAGTGAAATGCCTGCCACCCATAAAATTATTACGGGTTGTAATACATTTATCTTTTGTTTAAACGACACAATCAGCATGGCAGTCATGGTTCCTACAAAAGTTACTATCATGCATGGAATAAAAACATCGGTTGGATTACTGGCATGCTGCGAGGCGCGGATAGCAATAACGCTGATGGGGATAATATTTAAACCCGCAGCATGCAAACACAAAAACATGATTTGAGCGTCTGAAGCGACTTCTTTACGGGGATTAATTTCCTGCAGGCTCTCCATCGCTTTAAGGCCGAAAGGGGTAGCGGCATTGTCGAGACCCAGCAAATTGGCCGAAAAGTTCATAATCATATGGCCCATGGCCGGATGCCCCTGTGGCACACCCGGAAAGAGCTTTGAAAAAAATGGCCCTACTATTCTTGACAGCAGGCGTATCCCCCCTGCTTTTTCTGCAATACTCATGAACCCGATAAACAGGGCCAATATACCAATAAGTTTCAGGCAAATGTCCACTGCATCCCAGCAGGTATCAATGATGCCATTGGCTACCTGCAGTTTTACGGCCGTGATATGCTCCCCTTCTTTCCGGTAAATAAGATCGCCCTGTTTTACCCGGCTGCTGCTGTCCAGCGCGGCCAGCAAAGCGGGTGTGGCAGCTGAGACAGGCATTGCTTTTACCTGTATGGAGTCGCCCTTTTTTCCGGTTACCATGGCCCCAAATACCTGCGGTTCCTGTCCAATGAAAAATTTTGCCGCTGCTACTACAATTGCGATGATAATAAAAGCACTCCATATCCTGCTTAATGCCATAGAAACCGCTTGATTTTGAGCTTTGAAGTTAATTGATTCAGCCCAATTCACATCAGCGGGCAAAACACTATATTTGCGCCTTTAAAACCGGCTATTCGCTGCACGCTTTTAGCTGTTAATGGTGCCGGCAACCGGTATCGTACAACATTAACAGCAAGCGGCTAACAGCCAACAGCTACAAACAATATCAAAGATGGGTTTACAAGCAGGTATCGTAGGATTGCCAAATGTGGGGAAATCAACCTTATTTAACGCGGTAAGCACCAGTGCCAAAGCACAGGCCAGCAATTATCGTTTTTGTACCATAGAACCTAATACAGGCCTGGTAAATGTGCCCGATGAGCGCATTGATAAGCTGGCGGAGCTGGTAAAACCAAACCGCACAGTACCAACGCAGATAGAAATAGTGGATATTGCCGGGCTGGTGCGCGGTGCCAGCAAGGGAGAAGGACTGGGCAATAAATTTTTGGCCAATATACGCGAGGTGGATGCCATTGTACACGTTATCCGCTGTTTTGAAGATGAAAATATTTTGCGCGATGAGGGCGCCATCAACCCTGTAAGCGATAAAGAAATCATTGACACAGAACTGCAGCTGAAAGACCTGGAAAGCGTTGATAAGAAATTATCGAAAGCGGAGAAATTGCTGAAAACAGCCGACCCTAAACAGAAAGCTGAATACGAAGTATTGAAGCGTTGCAAACAACACCTGGACCAGGGCCGCAATATCCGCGAAATGAGCCTCGACAAAGAAGAAAAAAATGCCATTGCAGACTTGCTGCTGTTAACGGATAAACCGGTTTTGTATGTAGCCAATGTAGACGAAGCATCTATGCATACAGGTAATAAATATTCGGACGCACTTAAAGCGGCCGTTGCTGCAGAAAATGCAGAAGTAATTGTAATGAATAATTCCATTGAAGCCCAGATTGCTGAAATGGACAATGCAGATGATAAGGAGTTGTTCATGGATGAATATAAAATGACTGAACCCGCGCTCAATAAATTAATCCGATCTGCTTATAAACTCCTGCAATTGTATACCTACTTCACCGCAGGTGTACAGGAAGTAAGGGCGTGGACCATTCACGAAGGATGGAAGGCGCCGCAGGCTGCCAGCGTAATCCATACTGATTTCGAAAAGGGTTTCATAAAGGCAGAAGTTATAGGCTACAATGACTTTGTACAATACGGTTCTGAAGCTGCTGCCCGCGAAGTAGGGAAATTGAGAATAGAAGGCAAAGAATATATTGTAAAGGATGGCGATGTAATGCATTTCAGGTTTAATGTGTAGCAGCGGCAGTTCTAAGTAGTGAGCATATAGTATTGAGATGAGAAAAAAGTAGCTTGAAACATCCAATCCCAGCTGCTGCAGCGGGGATTTTTTTATTTCACCTTGCAACTAACCGGCTAAGCCAATTCAATGCCGGGCATCTTTTTAAAGCACCAAAAAGAATAGGCCCCGTTATTACAAGGGACCTATTGTTTAAATACTACATACTATAACTGAATACTATGTACTAAATTTTTTATACTTATTGCGGTAATAATACCTGGTTGATTTTATGCAATACGCCGTTGGTGGCATTTTGATCACTGCTGCCCGTTCCGGGCGTAGGATTAAGTAATATATTGGCCGCTGTAGCATTGGCAGCTCCTTTTACGGTAGCTGCACTCACCACAGGCCCCGTAAAGGTTGACTGTAACCCAACCCCGGGATGCGTGGGTATAGCGCTGTTTAATAAAGTGGGGTAATTAGCCTGGCTGGCAGGCAAATTCACGGTAAATGCCCTGGTGCCCAGCAGATGATATACTGCAATACCTTTTACATTAGTAGGTGTTAACACACTGTATAGTGCAGGATTGCTGAATACAGCAGACGTGGCAGCCAGTGCAGCCGCGCTCGCCTGTGCATTGGCAGGCGGCACACCCTGTGCAATCAGCGCCAGCGTTATCTGCCCGGTTAAAATAGATCTGAAAGATGAATCGGTTGGCGCAAATACGGTTAGGTTGGCGCCAATATTATCCAGTGCTCCCTGTAAGGTGCCTACGGTTGACGGGGCCACGGCAGTGCCGCTGTCTGCACGTAAAATGGCTGCTTTAAAATAGGTCATGTCCGGATCTATATTAATCCGGCCCCACAAACTGGCGCTTGGTGGCAATACAATGGCCGCTGTATGATGAATAATGCCGTTGGTTGCAACCGCATCTGCCGATAATAGCGGCACGTTATTTACCCAGGTGCCATTGCTCCTCTTACTGAGAAAAGTAGTTAAACGCAGTAACGCACTCAAAGTTGGCGCCGGGTTTAAAATAGTGGGGTATTGCAGGTTTGGAAAGGCTGTGGGAAAGCTGGCAGTAGTCACCGACTGCGGGATTATATTATAACTCACAATATTTGCAGCAGTGGCAGCGGGAATATAGTTAGGGCTGGTACTGCTGATAAATGCGGAGAAAGCGGCATCCGGCGCATTCAATGGAATTGCCCCGCCTGAGGCGCCATTGATAAATACTTTCATGGCGTTGTTGTCCGGTACAAACATGGTAAAACGCAGGGTAGAATCTGCAATGGTTGATGCTGCAATGCCTGATTTAATCAGCAACCTGTTGTAAAGACTATCGCTCGCGGTAGCTGCCAGCACTTTGGCCAGTGTATTGCCGGCAGGGTTGCCGGGTATGACCAGCGGTGTAGGTTCTGTATTCAGTTTGTTACAGGAAGTAAAAAAGATAAGCAGGCTAATGATTGCCAGGCCACCGTTCTTTATTCTATTAATATTATTCATAAAAACGATTTAAATAAATTAACTATTAAAATACATTGTAGGAAAACGCCACATAATATAAACCGCCTACCATAGAGTTACCGATGGCATTGATATAATATTGATTCAGGATATTATTTCCGCCAACCTTTACGGCACATTTACTTTTGGGTATTTTATAGCTAACCTGCGCATCCAGTGTTTGCACAGCAGGCACATCTCCATTGCCAAAATCACCATCATAATAAAATCCATCCTGCCAGCGGTAAGTAAGGTTAAAGCCCAGTCTTTTACCCGTACCAAATCCATTGTTGGCGAATGAAATATTAGTCCTGTATTTAGGCGTACTGAATGCGGCCCTGAAACCACCTGAATCTTTTAAATCATCGGAAGAAAGATTACCACTGATGATAAAGCCTAACGGCAGCCGGTAATCGATGGACAAGCCAAATCCGTATGTTTTAACTTTAGAAGTAGTATTGGCTGGCACAGAAAATATATTGCCAAAATTGCTGGCCGGTACGCCACTGGCTAAACCTGCCACCAGTGCGTTCAGATTGCCGCCCGTTGGCTGAATAACGAGGGTACGGTACAGGAAGTCCTTATATTCTCCATAATAGCCATACACATCAATCAACAAATTTTTTCCCAGCAGACCTTTATACCCTATTTCATAGGTGGTTACAGATTCTGGTTTTGAATCGGGAAAAGTATAGGCTGTAGTGTTTACCGTGGTGGGTGTGGTAATACTCAACTCATAAGAAGGCGTGGTCTTCAGTTTGTAATAATCAATAAAGTTTTTATTACCGCCAATCAACCTGGTGTTGGAACCAATATTTAAATTAATCCACTGCTGCTGTGTACTGGGGAAGCGGTAAGCCGACTGGTAACTGAAACGCAGGTTATTGTTTTCAGCTACTTTAATTACCATGGTTGCCCTTGGCGTAAACCGGCCTTTAAAATTCTGGTTCTTATCGTACCGGCCACTTAACTGCAATTTTACCACATCATTGAACAAGGCCCTGGTGGCTTGTATATAAGCACCAAATTCATTGATACCAATTTTGCCGGTACTATCCGCAAACAATGTTCCTTCGCTGTTTAACAGGTATCTTTTATAATTGGCACCTACAATAATATCCGCCACATTTTTGGTAACCGGGCTCAGGTTAGCCTGGCCTTCTACCATATATAAATTTGTTTTATCCAGGAACAGGCCGCCACCCTTTGAAATAGGAACACCTCTTACCTGGTTAAGATAAGTATTAAACCGGGTGGTTCCGGGGTCGGGCCGGCCGGTGGTGGATTTATTGACAATATCATCTGCAGTGGCGCGGGCAATGGTCTGCGCATTGAAATCACTGGCGCCGGTTAAGCGGGCACCTACATAAGCCTGTGAATACTGGGCAAACCAGCCATTTGAACCACCACTGGGTTTCCAGGCCTCGTTTAAGAGGCGGGTAGTAACGGTGGCATTGTAACTTTCTCCCGCATCCTCCTGGGTGGTATAAGCCCGCAACAACCAGTTGGGATTGTTGATCTCAAACTTATATTGCCCAATTTTCAAATTCTTTAAACTATACCTTTCGCTTCCGGTATACACGGTATTACCCGTGCCCCAGTGGCCTGCCAGTATGGCTTCCGTTTTCGGCGACAGCTTATAATGCAGGGCGCCAGACAATTTATAATTGAGTGTGTTTTGGTTAACCACATCGCTTTCCTTATAACCTGTTCTGGAAACGTTCATAGGCCTGCCACCATTTAATGTATCCAGGAAACCTTTTAAAAAAGGTGCTGCTCCTGCAATACCCGGAAAAACATTGGACCGGATATCAATAGTAGTCTCATCACCATAAGTATTGATACCATCATAATTCGGATCTGTTTCGCGGTCCCCGACTATGATTTTACCATTTGTACCTGTACGTGAATAATTACGTTTATCATATCCCAGCCAGTCTTTGGCGGCAACCATCTCCATCCCAATTTTAAACGCAAACTTATCAGATACTTTTTCTGCCCACCTAACGGACCAGTTGTGATAAGGTGAAAGCGATCTGAAACGGCTGTCAGTATTCATGATACCTTCTTTTATCTGGAACGAAAGGCCCTGGTATTTAAACGGATTCTTACTGCTGATGAGTATGGTACCATTCATACCACCCGGGCCATACAGCGCAGAAGAAGCGCCCGGCAGCAATTCTATATTGTCTACATCCAGCTCTGTTAAACCCACCACGCCACCAACGGAAAAATTTAATCCGGGTGCCTGGTTATCCATACCGTCTACCAGTTGGTTTACCCGCGTACTGCCACTGCCATTAAAACCGCGGGTACTGGGTGTTTTAAAAGTGAGCGAAGAAGTGGTAATGTCAACCCCTTTCAGGTTCGCCAGCACATCGTAATAACTGGCCGCCGGTGCATTGCGAATATTGGCGGCACTGATTCTCTCGATAGAAACAGGCGATTCCAGTATACGCTGTGGTACCCTGCTGGCGGAAACCACTACCTCTGTACCAAGTGAGGAAGCAGGAACAAAATCTACCTGTACCGGCGTGGAAGCACTGCTTACAGGCACTTCTTTGGTTTCAAAACCAATGGAAGAAATGATCAGCGTAAGCGGCAGCGGGGAAGCTGTAATTAATCTAAAATCCCCTTTTTCATTTGTAAACGTACCGGAAGACGAGCCTTTGACCGTAACAGAAACAGCCGGTACAGCATCACGGGTGCCGCTGTTTTTAATATTACCGGTAATTGTAGTGGTCTGGGCCGCAGCTGCAAGCGTAAGCATGGCAGCAATCAGCAAAGAGGCTGGATAGCGGGTGCTTTTTTTCATAATGGCATTTTTGTTGAATCGATTGAGGAGGAAGTACAATTTGGTCTACTTAGACATTATAAGTTAAGTTTTTTTTTCAATAATACACATGCTGTTGATATTTTAAAATATATACTACTCATGAGGCGCGTAATTTCGGGGCATGGCAACATTTAATTTTCCCCTGCAAACAAAATTTTACAGTGGCAAGGTGCGGGACGTTTACACCATAAACGATAAATGGTTGGTAATGGTTGCATCAGATCGCATTTCTGCTTTTGATGTTATACTGCCCCGGCCCATACCATATAAAGGACAAGTGCTAAATCAAATAGCTGCTTACATGCTGGCGGCTACTGAAGATATTTGCCCCAATTGGCTATCCGTTGTTCCTGCTCCCAATGTTTCTATCGGTCAGAAATGTATTCCTTTTAAAATAGAGATGGTAATAAGGGGCAATCTTACCGGCCATGCCTGGAGAACATACAGCAGTGGCACAAGAACGTTATGCGGGGTATCCATGCCCGGTGGTATGAAGGAAAATGATTTTTTTTCCACCCCAATTATCACACCCTCCACAAAAGCTGCGGAAGGCCATGATGAAGACATCAGCAAAGAAGATATTATTGCCAGTGGACTGGCCGCGGAAGATGATTGGAAAATACTGGAGCAATACACGCTGCAGTTATTTGAAAGGGGTAAACAGATAGCTGCCAAACAGGGATTAATACTGGTGGATACCAAATATGAATTTGGAAAAGTAGGCGATACCATTTATTTGATGGATGAAATACATACGCCCGATTCTTCCAGGTATTTTTATGCGGATGGTTTTGAAGCACGGCAGGCCAGTGGCGAAAAACAACAGCAACTGAGTAAAGAGTTTGTAAGGGAATGGCTGATTGAAAATAATTTTATGGGTAAGGAAGGGCAACATGTGCCGCTGATGACAGATGGATGGATTGATACAATCAGCAAACGATATATTGAGCTCTATGAAAAGGTAATTGGTGAAAAATTTACACCGCAGTCAATGGATGAAAAAGAAATGTACCACCGCATAACAACTGCATTGGATAACCTGGTGCAGCCATTATAAAAAAATATGCAGTTGACACCGTCCCCTGTATGCAGAGACGCACCAGTGGACCATGTATAACCGTTATGTTTATTAAACTTTACTGTTAACTAGTACAGTTTGCAGTAACAAATGCGATGAATTATTTTAATGACCTGCAGCTGTTTTCAATTATCTTTATCCACCTTAATTTAATTTAATTTAGCTGGCATATGAAAATTATTCTCCGCCTCATTCTTCTTTTACCTGTATTTACAGCAAACGCCCAGGACAATTACCTGCTCATTGGCACCTACACCAGTGGCAACAGTGAGGGCATCTATGTATATGATTTTAACAGCAGCAGCGGCAATTTTGCGTACCGGAGCAAAATAAAATCCCCTAATCCTTCTTTCCTTGCAGTATCGCCCGGCCAGCAGTATGTATATGCCGTATATGAAGAAGGCGTTAACAAGGGTGGCGGTAGTGTGGCAGCTTACAGCTTTAATAAAAAATCCGGCGAACTCAGTTTTATCAATCAGCAGTTATCCGGTGGCGACCATCCCTGTTACGTGGCTGTAGACAAGACCGGCAACTGGGTTACCGCAGCAAATTACACAGGCGGCAGTCTTAGTGTATTACCAGTCAATGCTGATGGTCAGCTGGGTGAAGCAAGGCAGGTAGTACAACATACCGGCAGCAGTACCAATAAAGAACGCCAGGAAAAAGCGCATGTGCATGGCACCTTCTTTTCGGCTGATAACCGTTTCCTTTTTGCGCCTGACCTCGGTACGGATAAACTAACTATTTATGCTTTTAACGATAAAACCGGCAAACTGACGGAAGCCGCCCAGCCCTTTGTACAATCGCCCGACAACGGCGGTCCAAGGCATATGGCTTTTACCCCCAATAATAAATATGCTTACCTTATGGAAGAACTTACCGGTACCGTGGTAGGTTATGTATACAATAGTGGAAAACTTACGCAAATGCAAACCATCAGCGCGGCAGAGAAAGGCTTCAAAGGCTTTATGGGCAGCGCCGATATCCATGTGTCTGCAGATGGCAAATTTCTTTATTGCAGCAACCGCGGGGATGCCAATACCATTACTATTTTTAAAATTAATGCTGCCAATGGTAAGCTAACGGTGGCAGGTTATCAATCTACCCAGGGAAAAGGCCCACGTAATTTCAGCCTTGATCCATCCGGCAATTTTTTACTGGTGGCCAACCAGAACAGCGATAATATTGTGATTTTTAAACGCAATAAAATAACAGGCCTGCTTACAGATACCGGTAAAAAGATTGAGGTAGGTAATCCTGTTTGTTTAAAGTGGATGGGCGTAAAATAATTTTTTGCTGATTTCGGCACCTGCAAGTTGCCCCCTTACGAGCGCCCATACTAATTAATGGTAAATGGGTGACCTACCCCCTACTCATTGTTTTTTCTTTGATCCCTGGCTTCCTCTATGGTTGGCCTTAACCGCCTGCGCGATTTATTAAAAACCATCATTCCCTTATCAATACCCTTGCGCAATTCTTTCTGCGCTTCTGATGGCATATTGTAAATAGCCTGGCATTCCACACTGCAGCAGCCATCATATCTGGCAGCACAGGCTTCACACTGTATGAATAAAAGGTGGCAACCATCGTTTTTACAATTGGTATGTGTATCAGCCGGCTGTGCACACTGGTGGCATTTGGCAATAATATCGTCAGTGATCCGCTCACCCAGGCGATCATCGAAAACAAAATTTTTACCGATAAATTTACTTTCCAGGTTCGCTTCTTTTATCTGCTGGGCATAGTTGATAATGCCCCCTTCCAGGTGAAAAACATTTTTAAATCCATTGTGCAGCATATAAGCGCTGGCCTTCTCGCAGCGTATGCCACCCGTGCAGTACATAATGATGTTTTTCTCTTTCTCTTCTTTCAGCATATCTACGGCCATGGGCAATTGTTCGCGGAAAGTATCACTGGGCACTTCCAGCGCGTTTTCAAAATGCCCCACCTCGTACTCGTAGTGGTTGCGCATATCTACCACAATGGTATTGCTGTCTTTCAATAAATCATTCATCCGGGCAGCGTTTACATATTTGCCCTTTTGCTCCATGCTGAAACGACTGTCTGCAATACCATCTGCAACTATCTTATCGCGCACTTTTATTTTCAAGACCCAGAAAGATTTACCATCATCGTCTACTGCTATATTAAGCCGTATGCCATTTAATGGTTCAATGGAATAGAGGGATGCTTTTAACTTTTCAAAATTGCTTTGGGGAACACTCAGCTGGGCGTTAATACCTTCCTGTGCTATATAAATACGTCCAAAGACTTTGATAGCCTCCAGCGTTTTGTACAGTTCATCCCTGAAAATTTTTGGATCGGCAATGGGAAAATAGTGATAAAAAGAAATGGTAGTGCGGGGTTCCGCTTCCTGGTATAAATGTTCCTTCAGCTCCTTTTGGGAGACACGGTTGTGTAATACTGCCATAGTTGTGAAATTTTAAGGACACTTGCGTTGTGAACAAAATTCCTGCACGGCAAAGATATACAAACAGGGTGGTAAGTGAAGGATAGTCTGCTACTGAAAATAACCACCGGAAAGGCTGGGTGTGCCTTAATGAGGCTTACGGCCCGCTTAACCCTGGCGGGATGCGGAAGCATGAATAAAGCTGTCCATAAAGCATTAACGCCGCTACCCTAAACAATTTTTAAAACCTGAAATTATCTCCCAGCAATCCACCAAAGCCTAACCGCACGCCTACCTGGCCGGTATGGCCATTAAGGTAAGAAGCAATAACATCTACACGCACTACCTTGAAAATATTTTCAAGTCCCGCAAAAGCTTCAACATAATTGTTACCCCTGTTAACGTAGAATGCATTAGACCCGGCTACCAGGTTCCAGTTTAGTTTCCTGAACAGCGGAATTTTGTTGGTCAGCAGCCCGTTAAAATGGTGTTCAATATTACCCGTCAAATAGAATGCGGCAATGGTACTGTTGGCATAGTAGGGCGCAAGTTGAAAACTGTTTACATAACTGCTGGCATAAAACACCTGGTTGCCATTAAAATGCTGGTAATCCTGTATAAAAACTTTTTTGCTGTTCAGAAATCCGCCCATGCTGAAACGATATTTCAAGCTTCCCAGTAATTTAAAGTTTACTGCATCCCATACCGCAAATTTCCATTTGTCGAAATTGACATCGCTGCCTAATATATTTTCAATACCCTTATAATAGCTTAAAGACAAGGTAGGATATTTGGATCCAACTGCCATCTTACCACGCGGGAACTGTACGTACTGCTGCCCTGGTTTAAACTGCAGTGCAACGCCTGCAACAACGGCCTGGTGCCGGTTAAACTGTTGTCCTATTTTTTCAAACGGGTAATTGGGTGTGAACGCCCGATCCTCATTTTTGAAAATAGAATAGTTGGTAGTATTCTCCAGGGGCAGGCGATCCTCATATAAAACCTCCGCTGTTATGCGCAGGTCATTGTCAAAGCGTTTGTTCCAGGCAATATGGCCAAAATAATTTTCGTACAGCTTCATGTAATTGCGCTTAAACAGCAGCGTATAAGCACTGTTCAAAAGCGGCGTAATGGGGTTCTCTTTATTAAACTGGCTGATACGCTTGCCACCGGCAAAAGTCCAGCTACTCCGGCTGGCCGTGCCCATGCCATCTGCGTCTCGGTTGAAAACCCTTTTGCTTAATACAAGGGTACCCCAGCCATTGAGATGGGTATTGCTAAACCCATACCTGATGTGCGGGGTAAAAATGATTTGCTGTTTTAACCCCGGAAAAGATTTTCGGAAACTTGCTTCCAGGTTCACGGCCACTCCCTCCACAGTATTATAATAAAGATTCTTTAGCAAAGGCTGCCAGCTATAGGAAAACGGCCGATCCGGGTTGAAATTTGAACGGGTGTATCCATTCCACAACACTTTCATAACGGTGACACGACCCTGCTTTTTGCGCATGGAATCAATTGTGTGTTTAGACCTGGCAGAATCATGCTGCGCCACAAAAGCACTGTCTTTAATACGATAATTTTTTGCTTCCTCCACTTCAAGTTGTACGGGCCGTATTGAATCCCAATATTGTTTTGTTTTTTTATTGGCAGCCGTATCATACGCCATTACCACGTTATTGAAATATTTCTTTTTAAACTGTGGATTGGCATCGTATTTATTGTAAACATTCAGGAAATTACCAATGGCATCAAAACCAAATACGTTAAATGTAAAATAGATGGTCTGGTCTTTTGTCTGCCATACATCATTGCCAATGGGCACATGAATTTGCTTAATATTAAGCGTATCCAGGATTTGCAATTGCGATTCTTTCAGCAGCAGCAGGTCCAGGCTATGAATGCGCCAGTCGCCTTCCGTTATGTTAATGGTGCCGGAGAACAATGGCTCGTATTTACGGCGGGGTATTACTTTTACCTGGTTGATCTCTTTACCATCTTCAAAAAAAGAGCCGAGGTATTTATAGCGGTAATAGTTAAGCGCGCCATCTGCAATGGGTGAAACAAAACCACGCGGACTAATCTGCTGCATGGCAAAAACATTCACATTATTATTGTAAAAATTGGTAAACGTAGGAAAATTAAAGCCGAAGCCATTGGAGCCGCTTTCCCTGCCGGATAATACTTCCAGTTTGGTCTTGCCCGGCTTTTTGGAAGCAATTTTGGTGAGTGATTCAGACAAGTAAATAATTCCTTTGCCGGCCGAATCAACGCCCATATCCTTCCTGTCTGCCTCTTCTATTTTTTGCCCTAGAATTTTTTTAGGCACCTTACGGGTACGTATCAGCGTTTTGATATATGCTTCGCAGGTGAAAGAATCCAGCGGCTCTGCATAGTCTTTCCTTTTTTTGATGGCATTGCGGATTATTTCATAAGCAGGATCTTCGGCGCCAGCTCTTACTATTACTTCCTTCATGGTAGTTTGCTGCAGCAGCAATTGAAAATTCAGTTCATGGCTGGCTGCATTTACAATAACGGTTTTTTCCTGCCGGGTATATCCCACGTGCTGGCAGGTAATGGTATAGGAGCCTGCTTCAAGCTCCAGAAAATATTTACCCTGGTTATTGGCCGTGGTGCCGGTTGTTGTACCCTTTACAAAAACAGATGCGTATGGCAGGGGATTGCCTTTTTCATCGGTAATGCTACCAGTTACCCGGCCGGCATGCGCAGTTGCGTACAAAAAGACAGTAATAAAAAGAAACAGTATATTTTTAAACATAAGCCAGTGCTGTAGACAACGAAAATAGCAGGCAAAAGTTAAATACCCGGCAGAAGAAGCAGAAAAAGCAGGCTTACAATCTATTTTAACTTTTTCTTGTCGCAGATTAAAACCCCATACATCCTGGAGCAGCAAAATGTTATCAAGCCATAACAAGTTTTCCCTTGTTATCAGCTGTTCTGAACGTGCCAACTTGTAGTTGATGAACTACAAAGCGCCCTGGCTATTGTTGACCTAAAATACACACATTGTTCTATTTTTTCAAGCTTCATACCGGCGTTACTTTGTGATATCAACAAAGCGAAAATCCAACCCTGCAAAAACCAACTACCAATATCCTTAGTTTAACCCCAATATCCAGTATATTCTTTTAAAAGCCAAATTATCCAAATCCAAAAAACCTGTGTCCAACATCCTTTATCAGAAAAACAACATCCGGCATCAAGACTTTTTTTGAACTTCAGACCCCCATACTATCTGCCGTTCCTGTAAATGACCAACCCGTCTCTTTGAAAACAAGTATGCTTGGTTAAGCTTCTACACTAAAGGGCCTCATGAGGGCCCTTTTTACATTATTGCTTTATGCCCGCTCTTGCGTAACTGCCCGCCAGGGCAGCAAAGCCTGCTACCAGTGCACCCATTATGGCTGTTATGAATATCATTAAAAAAGCCGACCCGCCGAATGGCAGCACGGCCGCCAGTTTATGTGAAAGCACGTGTTCATTTTTCATATCAATCCACCAGGACAACCCGCCCCACAACAGCAGCAACCCGGTAAAACCGGTTAAAAAAGATTTCAAAGGTTTTTGATGAATTAAAATGGCCACAGTAAATGCTGCTATGGCAATGGTCCACCAATCAAAAAATAAACAAATAACAAAACTGAGCAAGGCGGTTAATAAAATAGAAGCAATAAATTTCATCTGGTTATTTTGAATGATCCAACTAAGGCAATTAATAATGTCAGGCGCGGTTATTTGCTAAAACTCATCGTATATTTTACCCTTTTATCTGCCATCTCCTCTTTCTTCATCATCCAAAGCGTATAATATTTTCCATTGGCCCAGGTATCAATAAAGCTATCGTAATAACTGCTGCCGGGGTTTCCATTTTGTCCACCCGGGTAAACGCCATATGCTTCCGTTTCAGGTGTCAGGGAAACTACCATGCGCCAGCTGGGACCATGATCTGCTTTTGTGGCGTTGATAATATGTGTACCCCCGCCAATGGGTAGGTGCAGGCGGCTGAGTGCAGGTAATTTGGTTAAATGGTTCACATGTGTATCCTTAAACTTTGCCCAGGAAGTTTTACCATCTGCTTCCGCCTTCTTTAATACAGGCACTGCTTTTTTAAATGCAAGCAGCAGTTCATAGGCCAGCGTTTCTTTTTGCGGAGTGTTGATGTTATCTACAAACCTGAAAGCAGTATCCTTTAGTATACCTTCCAGCAAGCTGCTCTGGTAAGGAACAAAAGCTCCTTTCATACGCGCTACATCATCACTCCAAACCTGCTTTTCCAAATTTTCCCATAGAAGTGAAAAAACAACAGGACCGTTTTCACCTGTATCGCTGCGCAGGTTCCAATCTTTAAATTCATCCCAGTATTTTTTTTCAGTGGCATCCAGCGCCGCTTCATTCATGTGCTGCAATAATACCGGCCTGGCCATTTCAGCAAATACATTATAATTATTGGTTTGCAGATCCATCATATCCTGTGGCGTAATATCTGCCATTTGTGTGAGGCGCTTGTTAATTATCCAGCCACGATAATTGGGAAAACCGCCACTGATATAATAAGGGTATGAACTATCTGCGGGGTATTGGTTGGCGCTGCTGATAAAGCCCCGTTCAGGGTTAAGCATATGCGGGTTTTCTGCTTGCGGAATCATACCCTGCCAACTGTAACTGCTATCTATACCCGGCATTACAAAATCACCCTGGCGTTTCCATTTGGCAGGAAATTCTCCCTGGCACCACATGGCAATATCTCCGTTCTTTGCAGCAAATGCACAATTTTGCCCGGGTGTGTGCAGGTTCTTAATGGCTTCCAGGTAATCATTGTAATTTTTAGCCCTGTCAAGCTGGTGAAACATCTTCATTTCATTGCTGGGGTCATGTGCCTTCCACCTTACGGCATAGCTTTTTCCATCTTTATTGCGGTTGGCATATGTATCATCAAAAATAACAGGGCCAAAAACAGTATACGCAACGGTATCAATATAATCTGGTTTATTTTTTATTTTGATGCGCTCAATACGCAGTTCTGTTTCTTTCCATTGGCCATTATACAGGTAGGTGCTGCGGGAGGCATCTTTAAACTGGATGCTATAGTAATCCCTTACATCCCTGCCTGCATTGGTAACGCCAAATGCACAACTGTCGTTAAAGCCGATAACCACACCAGGTGCTGCTGGAAAGGAGACCCCATAGGCATTAAACCCGGGTGTATGGATCTGCATCTCGTACCAAAGCGATGGGAGATTGAGGCCAAGATGCGGATCATTGCACAACACCGGAAAACCACTTCTTGTTTTTTTACCGCTTACCGCCCAGTTATTGCTGCCATTTTCCTTATCTGGCTTTACTGGTTCTACGGGCAAGGTTTCAGCAGCTTTATTATAAGTAAAATACAAAGAGTCTGCACTGGCAGGAGCTGTTACGGTAACACCCGGCGCATCAAACAGGGTTCCTTTCGGAATGATGGGATCAAGTGAATCGGGCCGTAGCGGATTGATGGTTTCAAAATCTATTTTTGACAAGGCATTCCTGGCCGCAGTAAATTCAAAATCACTTTCACTGCCGGCAAGATCAAAAGCCATGTATTTAATGAACAGTGCTGTTTTAAAGTTAGACCATGCTTCCGGCTGATAGCCCAGTAATTTATATTCAAGGGGCAACTGGCTGCTGGTTAAAGAAGATATATAAGCGTTTACACCTGACGTATAGGAATCACACATAGCCTTGGTAGCGCTGTCTGCTTCCATCAGTTGCAAAGATTTTTCTGCAGCATACGCCATACCCAGCCGGCGGAAATACCGGTCCACTTTATTTAATACATCCAGCGTACCAATTTTCTCACCCATAATTTCGCTCAGGCGGCCGGCGGCAGCATGGGTTTGAAATTCCATTTGCCACAAACGGAATTTGGCATGCAGGTAACCCTGTATGAAATACGCATCCTGTTCCGCTTCAGCAAATACATGTGGCACCAGGCGCTCATCAAAATATACGGATGCCTTTCCTTTCAACTGCGGAAAAGAAAGATCGGCACTGTAATTAATATCTGCCGGCTCTGCATTTTGCCATACACCATGCTGCGGACTTAACAAAACAGCCAGCGGTGCGGGCAGCAGTAGTTTTGTACCCAGCAATACAATTAAGGCAACGGTAATAAAAGCGCTGATTAGAAAAGGGATAATTTTCATGCGTTAAATAATCATTAAAGATGCCCGAAAGTAAATGTTTTTATTTGTGTAACCAGCCAGATAAATTAAGCGCATAATTTATTTTATCATTTATTACCACCATTCAACCTACCGGGCAGCCACTTGTAACAGATAACAAATTAATCTGTTGGTTTTGGCCACTACACAAAGCGGTAATACCATAAAATTGTATTGTTTGCAGCTGTAACCTTGCGCAACTTTGTGTTGTCATAAAGAAAGAAACAGGCCGCGTGTAAAAATCCGGCACCATTTTTAAACCGTATAATAATATTACAGTCATAATAAAGAAGCGAAGATTATGAAAACACACAAAACATATTCACACAGATCCATAAAAATTCTGCTGGGGGGATTGTTTATCGGCTTATTTATTTTCAGCCTGATTTAGGCTGCAATGGCGCAATGATCGTGTTTTTACGAGCCTTTGTGCAGGCCGATAACACGAACAGGTAATACCACTTAATTGTATTGCACAGAACATATTTATTAAACAATTTTACAGCATAAAATACTGGACATATTTTACTTGAAATAGCAGTTTTAGAGGTTGTTAATCCGGTCAATACCTGTAGCCGGCTCTTCTTACGAAGTGCCGGTTTTTTTCGTTCTGCCCCCAGCGCCAGTCCGGCGTGCTAACGTATTGATTTTTTCTAACGACCGCTCCGCTGGTTAAGCACCATAATCAACCTTTTCAAATCAGTGGCTGTATTAAACGCATGCAGCACAATGCGCAGGCGTTCACTGTCTTTGGGCACTGTTGGGTACAGTATGACCCTTACATCAAACCCATGTTGCAGGCACCATGCCGCTGCTGCTTTTACTGCCTCATTGCCAGGAATAATAACAGACTGCACCGGTGTTTCACTTCGTAATGTCTTAAAATTTGTATCAGCCGATTGAAAAAGTGATACCAGGTTTTGCAGATGAACACGCTCTTTGTGCATCAATGGAAATAGCGCATATGCAGCAGCAATAGCGGCTATGCTTGCCGGGGGCAAAGCAGTGGTATACATAAACGGCCGGCAAAAATTAACCAGGTACTCGCGCAGCGTAACAGTACCCAGCACTACTGCACCATGACAGCCAAGCGCTTTACCAAATGTATGTATACGTGCAAAACATTGCTGCTCTAATTCTAATGCCTGCACCAGTCCGGCACCCTGGCTTCCCATCACACCGGTAGCATGCGCTTCATCCACTATTAAAAACGCATGATAGTGCTGGCAAAGGTCTGCTATCTCTTTTAATGGCGCCATGTCACCATCCATTGAAAATACAGATTCTGTTACTACAAATACATTGCCTTTGGCTGTTGCCAGTTTTTTTTCAAGGTCGGCAGTATCATTGTGTAAAAATGAATACGATTGTGCAAGACCAAGCCGCAGCCCGTCACGTATAGACGCATGAGAAAGATAGTCGTACAACACCGTATCGCCCCTTTGTGGCACGGCACTTAATATTCCCAAATTGGCATCGTAGCCTGAATTGAAAATAAGCCCGGCTTCCGCATTGTGAAAGGCGGCTATCCGTGCTTCTGTTTGCTCTACCAGTTCATTATTGCCGGTCAGCAGCCTTGAACCGGTGCTGCCGCTTTTTAATTGCGGCGCGGGCAGGGTAAGCAGATCATTTTTTACAATACCGAGGTAATCATTTGAACAAAAATCAATGCCTGCAGCAGCTATACGCAACTGCCGGTAGGCATGCTGTTCCTGGCGGCCTGCTAATTTTGTATGCAGAAATACTTCATTCATATCTTTACGGTATAACAGCGTTGCTGATTCATTCAGTTGATGTAGCTGCTGCGTATTTGAAATCAGCCTACGGGCTGGAGTTTTAAAACAACACAAAGTAATGATAAGTACAGACGTAAAAAATATACTTGGGCTGCAGTTGCCCACCGATCCGCGGTGGGTAAACCTGGCGGGCATCTCACTGGAAGAAATTCTTACCGATCACGCCTATTGCGAGCAGAAAGCGGCGCTTACCTGTATATCACTGATACAAAAATATTCAGACAAGGAAGTTCTGGTAAAAGAACTGGCGCCTATTGTTACAGAAGAATGGGGCCATTTCCGGCTGGTGCTGGCAGAATTGCACAAGCGCCATCTTAAACTCGGCTTGCAGCGCAAAGATATTTATGTAAACAAACTGCTTGAATTTCAGCGAAAAGGTGGTGGCACGGAAGAACGGTTTCTTGATCAGTTGCTCACCATGGCACTAATTGAAGCCAGGAGCTGCGAAAGATTCAAACGGCTGAGTGAAGGATTGAATGATGAATACATGCGCAATTTTTACCGGCGTTTTATGGAAAGCGAAGCTGGTCATTATACTTTATTTATTGAACTGGCCGACACCTACATCAGCAAAGAAAAAGTACGCGCCCGTTTAACAGCATGGCTGGCCTATGAAGCAGCTGTAATGCAGGAAATGGAAGTAAGGGGCGACAGGATACATTGATAGCAGCCCGCCTTCTCCCAAGGCGGGATCAGCGCTGATATTTAATTCTGCGCAAACGGTTGCGCGGAAATAAGTTGGTTGAATAGCCTAATTTCATTCAAACAATCACAGAAATCATCAATTATTGCGCATATGAAAAGAAGGATTTTTGTACAACATTCAGTGATGGCCGCTGCCGCCGTTAGCATCGTTCCGTCTGCTTCAGTAAAAGCCAGTGCCGATAAAAAAGCCAGGCTCGCTTTTATTGGCGTGGGTCTGCGTGGCCAGAACCACCTTGACAATGCGCTTCGCAGGGATGATGTGGAAGTGGTGGCCATCTGTGATATAGATGAGCGCATGCTGGCCATGGCCAGCAACGTGGTGAAAAAATCTGGTAAGGCCATGCCACCCATTTTTAAGGGCGACCCATATGCTTACCGGAAACTACTTGAATTAAAAAACATTGATGCTGTGGTGATTGCCACCCCCTGGGAATGGCATTGCCCGATGATAATTGACAGCTTGCAGGCGGGTATCAAATATGTAGGCACAGAAGTAATGCTGGGCATTACGCTGGATGACCACTGGAAAGTGGTACATGAAGCGGAAAAGCAAAAAGCCCATGTAAGCATGCTGGAGAATGTTTGCTACAGAAGAGATGTAATGGCTGTGATGAATATGGTACGCAAAGGTATTTTTGGTGAGCTGATTCACCTGCAGGGTGGTTACCAGCATGACCTGCGGAATATAAAGTTTAATAACGGCACTTCTGATACCGGGGCTGAATTTGGTGAGAAGGGTTTTTCAGAAGCAAAATGGAGGACCAATCATTCTGTGCACCGTAACGGCGACCTGTATCCCACACACGGTATTGGCCCCGTGGCACAAATGATTGACATCAACCGTGGCAACCGCTTTCTTTCACTCAGCTCATTCGCCAGTAAGTCCAGGGGCCTGCATGAATACGTGGTAAGCAAGGGGGGAGAAAACCATCCCAATGCAAAAGTGGAATTTAAGCTGGGCGATGTGGTGACTACCCACATTAAATGCGCCAATGGCGAAACTATTTTACTGGAGCATGATACCAACCTGCCCCGCCCCTATTCACTGGGTTTCCGGGTGCAGGGTACCAAAGGCATCTGGATGGACGTTAATCACGGCATCTATATAGAAGGGCAGGCTGCAAAACCCCACCAATGGGATGATGCAAAAGCATGGCTTGACAAATATGATCACCCCCTCTGGACAAGATGGAGCAAGGAAACAGAAAATGCCGGGCATGGTGGTATGGATTTTTTTGTATTGCACGGTTTTGTGGAAGCCATAAAAAGACAGGTAGCCACCCCGCTGGATGTGTATGATGCAGCGGCGTGGAGCGCCATTACCCCCCTAAGTGAAAAGAGTATTGAATTGGGCAACCAGACAGTTGAATTTCCTGATTTTACCGGCGGACAATGGATGCAAAGGAAAAACGATTTTGCCTTAACAGATGCGTATTGAGAACGCTTACCTTTGGTGCAAATGACTGTTCCATCACTAATCTATTACACCAATAATGAAACCTGACAATGCACTTTCCGGCGTGCCGGAAAGGACGGGAATGATAGCTATAGAAAAAGCTGCGGTGCAGTTTGGCAAAGGCACTCCTACGATAATACCGCTGGGCAATGGTCTTATCAACCGGACCTACAAAGTTGATTTTACAGATTCGCACCCCATCGTTTTACAATGCATTAATCAAAGTACTTTTCCGCAACCGGAAAATATTATAAATAATTACCGTCTTATACAGGATTATGCCGTTAAAACCGGGGGCAACAAAATCTCTTCCTTATTACCAACCAGCCATGGTAAATATTACTGGATTGACGCTGAAGGAAATTTTTGGCGGGCCACAGAATTCATTGGCAATTCGTATGCATCAGCCATTCCTGAAAATACCGGTCAAGTTTTTACCGCGGCTAAATCTTTTGCCGCATTTACGCAATCATTGAATGGATTAAAAGCAGAGGAGCTAGCGATTATCATTCCCAATTTTCATAACCTTGCTTTCCGGTATAAACAATTTGAAGACACCGTAAAAAAGGCGCATATCAGCCGGCTATTAAAATCTACCCATGTTATTTCAGAGATAAGGGACCGGATTACGCTGGTTGATTTTTACAATGAGATTGAAAACAACGAATCCGATTACCCCACCCGCATCATGCACCACGATTGTAAGATCAGCAATATACTGTTTGACGCATCCACACGGGCAGTTATCTGTCCCGTTGATCTGGATACCGTGATGCCTGGAAAATATTTTTCTGATATTGGCGATATGATACGCACCATGGCCTGTACCGAAGAAGAAAACAGTACCGCATGGGAACTGATTGATGTAAAAGCCGATTACTATACGGCCATCATCAACGGCTATACGGAAGGTATGGGAAAAGATCTGACAGCTGCAGAAAAACAGCATATTCACCAGCCGGGATTACTGCTCACCTATATGCAATGCCTCCGCTTTGTTACTGACTTTCTCAACAATGATATTTACTATAAAACTACTTACCCGGAGCAGAACCTTAACCGCGCACTGAACCAGCTGATTTTACTGGAAAAACTGGAGGAATACATCAGCAAACTGTAGTATTTGCAGCTATGTATTACTGAAATATTTTAACTCTTCATCCAGCTTTAAAAAAGGACACCTGGTAAGCAGTTCTTTTGTTTTTTCAAGATGCAAGGACAGGAATTGCCGATGTGCGTGGGTAGCGGGTTGAAAAGCCTTATGCTTCCTGGCGGTAACTATTTTCTTTACTTCTTCAATTATATGCTGGGATGCTTCATCTATACAAAAACGGATAAATTTCTCCAGCACAAATTCTGTTGCCGGGTAGTTTGGATGTACCATGTCTACATCATAAAACCTGTAATCGCGCAATACATCAATGACCAGTTCATAGGCCGGAAAATAGTACAGGCCGTCAAATTTGTTAACCAGGTTGTGCACCACTTCTATCAGCCTGGCTTTACTGCGGTTGTTCTCGGTTACCCCGTCACGTATATGCCGTACAGGGCTAACCGTAAAAATAATCCTGAGTGCCGGGTTAAAATGCCGTAACTGGTGGATACAATTATCCAGCACTGCATTTGTTTCTTCAATGCCCATTAAATGTTTGTTGAACCATTGCCCGGGCGCCCGGTGACAATTAGCAACCGCTTTATCTGTCTCCCCACCTCTTGCAGCAGAGAGAGGGTATTGATCCGCTAGCCTGTAAGAAAATGAAGAGCCCAATGTAATGATCATCCAACGGGCGGTTTTTAAAAAATGATGGGCCCGCTGCTGACTTTCATTAATGCGCCGCAATGCAGTGGGTTTGTCTGTATCCGAAAATATGCTATGGTGCTGCCAGCTCTGCCATACTTCATTAAGATAAAACAAATCATTCTCCGTGTACTGCTTATTTTGGATGTAAGAAACAAGGGATGAAGCAACACTCTGCGGATCAAACAGGATTCCATTTGGATTCTGGAGCACATTAAATTTAAGTTCCTGCAATTTGTTACCTATATGCTCGGTAAAACAGGAGCCAATTAATAAAAGGTCATCGCGGTAGGTGATGGAACCTGGTAAGGGATGTATGCGGATGGGTAATTGAAATTCCATACTGATGTTTGATGCCCGCCCGGATGAACCGTTCGGACGGGTCTGATTTTAATGTCTGATGTATTTTATGCAGTGCCGTACCATTTATGCTTACTTTCATTTCTTTTATCTTATTCCCACCGCTCACCACTACTCACTATTTACTATTCACGACTCCCCACTGACTACTCACCACTCTACACAAAAATCTGCGCCGCTAGCTGGCTACTCCGGTCCAAAGCTTCCTTATTCAGCTGGTGCAATAGCTGCCTTTCTTCAAAGTAAGGAATCATTAATTCGGTATCCATATTGCCTACCAGTTCATCAGCAGCCATGGGGCAACCGCCGATGCCTTTCAGGGCCCCGTCGAAACGTTTGCAGCCCGCCTTTACTGCTGCATCCAGTTTAGCCTTCCAGTTTGTTGCAGAGGAATGCAGGTGTACCCCTATTTCGTGCTGCGGCCATTGTTGTACCAGGAAATTCGTCATGGTGAAAACCTGTTCCGGGTTGGCCAGTCCAACCGTATCGGCCAGCGAAATTGTTTTTACGCCCAACGCAACTATCTTATTCACCCAGTTAAAAGCAATTTCTGCAGAAAACGGATCCCCATAGGGGTTTCCAAATGCCATGGAAATATATACCACCAGTTCTTTATTATTCTTTACACACAGTTCCTGAATATCGTCGGTTCTTTGCAGGGATTCTTCTATGGAGCTGTTTGTATTACGCTGCTGAAATGTTTCCGAAATGGAAAAAGGAAAACCAAGAAAATGAATGGCATCAAATAAAACTGCTTCCTCCGCCCCGCGCAGATTGGCTACAATGGCCAGCAGCTTTGTATGACTGTTACCAAGTTGTAAATGCCGGAGGACTTCAGCTGTATCAGCCATTTGCGGTATAGCTTTCGGAGAAACAAAACTTCCGAAATCAATGGTATCAAAACCCACTTGCAGCAGGCTGTTGATGTATTCGATCTTTTGCGCGGTGGGTATAAAATGAGCCCAGCCCTGCATGGCATCGCGGGGGCATTCGATGAGTTTAACCGGTGGAACTTCCTGCATAATGAATGCAAAAATAACGGGTATTAGGGAAGCTTCGCTATGCTGTCGTGAATCTTATTGCGCAAACGGTTAAAAAACCGGGCCCTGTCCTTTTCGCCAATGGCACTAATCATGGTTGATTTTTTCATCAGGTTTTGCAGATTGCCGGACATGGCATTATTGAATCTTTCATCGCGCGTTGAAATAAAATAGAGAACGCTGTGGTTAAGGTAGGTAATCTTACTGTCCCCTATTTCAGCAAAAAAAGTATTGTTACCCAAAATCAGCTCGTTTACAAACATCCTGTATTCAGCTGCATGGGTCGTGGGCATGCTACCAATTTTAAACTGGACACCCAACTCGGCCTGTTTTTCAATGTGGTTAATTAGTTCTTCTACCTTTCCATATAATACCCTGACATCATTTTTATTTGCAAATGCCTCCGCCTCTGCATAAAAGTTAATTTGGTTAAGTGTACTGTTAAGCGTTTCAATATTCCAGATTTCAGTAATGGATACCTGGTTATACAAGGCTATTATCTTTTTACTCTGCTCAATATATTTATCATACCTTGAATCGTCCAAAGCAAATTTTATTCCCTTTAACCGCTCGTCCTGCAGGATAGATTTCATGTAAAAAAAACACCTGAATGCGGTAAGTTCAGGTAGCTGGAAATGTACAAAGGGAGGAATGTCCTTCATCAGGTAGTAAATATGTTTCTTTTCAAAACTATTGATGAGCTCAAACTGGTGCTGCACATCCTGTAACCAATCTTCAATAGCATATTCCGCACCCCCCGGGTTTAGTTTTCCTTTAAAAATAAAAGCATCCGTCTCCAGGTGGAGAATTTGATCGACAGAAATTTTAAAATGGCTGCACAGCTTGTGTGTTTCTTCCAAATCCATGGGCTTTTCGCCCCGGATACGCCGGTATGCGCTGTCCGTACTAATGCTCAAAAGTTCGGCTACCTCGTCCACCATAGAGATATGAGCGGGCAACTGCGTTTTAAGGTGCCGAAAAAACTGCACCTGCACATTGGAGGGGTTCATGGGCAAATTAGTTTAGGAGTTATTGCAAACTACGCCGGCAAGATTTGCAGAAAATGCAAGTACTATTAAATGTAACCGTTTTTTTGCAAAAAACAATTTACGGGACAGCCTGCTTCCGTTCATTTAAAAAGCCTTTACCAACTGTTTCAGCCGCGTTGCATTCGTTAATTAGGTATGGGGTTTACCGGGCAGTAGTTTTGAATAGTTGAAAAATTATTACTACCTGAATAAAGAAATCACCTAAACCCTGTTTATTATGAAAAAATCTCTCCAGTTAATCATGCTCATTTGCCTGGCACAAGCTGCTTTTACCCAGCAAATCCCCGCCACAAAAAAACATTTATCAGCACAGGCATACCGGCAACAAAGCGGTGACCAAATAGTACTCGGTAGCATTTTGCTGGCCGGCGGCACTGCCCTGGCGTTCGCGGGGGCCAATATGCAAAATAATGCTACCGGTTTCGACTTTACCGGTTCAGGCATTGAACTGCTGGGTATTATGGCAGCAGGCGGCAGCATACCTTTATTTATCAGCGCCGTAAATAATCATGCAAAAGGAAAAGCAATTGCCGTGAGTATGAAACCTGAAAACGTGTTGGCATTAGATAGGTTCAGGTTTTCTGCGCATTCCTATCCCGCCCTTTCCATAAAAATTAATTTATAAAAAAAAATAGAAAAAATTTTATTATGAAAATCTTTATCTATTTCGGTCTTCTTATCAGCGGAAGCACATTGGTGTATTCGCAGGACAGTACTTTACTGAAGAAAAGACTTTTTAGCGTTGTTGCTTCAGATTTTGATAACGGCAAAACAAAAGGCTGGCTGGCCAATATTAATGATACTGCCATACAGATCAGCTATCTGCCTGCACGATTTGCCAGAACAGCAGCGAAGCCAGGGAATATCATTGCGCTCAACTACAACCTGCTTACCGCAGTTAGAATAAAAAGAAGCAACGCGGGATTACGGGGACTGGGAACAGGCTTTATCTGCGGATTTGCGCTGGGCGGTATTATAGGTTTTGCTTCCGGCGATGATAAGGCAGGGATTGTACGATTTTCAGCGGGCGAAAATGCTCTTGCCGGTGGATTACTGGCCGGCATCTTATCCGCAGGAATAGGCGCTATCATTGGTGCACTGCCGGGAAGAAAGTTCATTATTGGGGGCAAAAAAGAAAATTTTGATCAGCTCCGGTTCAATGTAATGGGGCGGGCTTACCGCAACAACTGAACTATTTGGTTTGAAAAAATGCATACAGCGGCCGGCAAATTTACTATCCCCGCTTACGCATTGCCTCATATAATATCATACCCGCAGCCACTGACACATTCAATGATTCAAAATTACCCGTCATAGGTATTTTGAATTTTTGATCACAAATCTTCATCAGTGCAGGGTACACGCCGTTGTCTTCGCTACCCATGATGATAACGCTTGGTTGCGCCAGTTCCAATTCGTGCAAATTACTATCTGCCGTCATTTCGCTGGCATATACTTTTATACCATTCATATGCAGTTCATCTACGGCTTTCATTAAGCTGTTAACCCGGCAGATATGTATTTTATCCAGTGCACCCGCAGATGATTTCATGGCTTCTTCATTCAGTGCACCTACGCCTTTATCAGGAATAATCAGCGCCTGCGCGCCACAGCAAACCGCGGTACGCGCAATGGCGCCAATATTGCGCACGTCCGTTACCCCATCCAGCATTACAAATAAGGGTATTTCTCCCCTGCCCACTACCAGGTCTATTACCTGCTGCAGGTTCATATATTGAACAATAGCCGCGTAAGCTATTACACCCTGGTGATTGGCCCTTGTAAGCCCGTTTAATTTCTCCGGGGGCACCTGCTGTATAGGTATATTGTATTCTTTTGCCAGTTTCCGGATATCACCAATGGATTCACCACTTATGTTTTGCTGGAACAAAATTTTATCAACGGCCCTGCCCGATTCAATGGCTTCAATCAATGGTTGCCGGCCTATTATAAGTGCGGAGGTTTTCAATTGTTTTTAATTTTAAGATGCTATCAATCAGCTGACTTATAACCTGCCCTGCAGCAGCATCAGTTTTACTTTCAGTATGGCGGCTACAGACATGGAATCTGTAATGGTGCCGGCTTCTACCATGGCGTATGCCTCTTCAAACGGTAGTTTCTTTACCTGCAACTGTTCTGTTTCCTCCGGTTCGGGCGCATGCTGGGTCAGCTGCCGGGCCATGAAAATCTGGCCGTACTCATCACCGACGGAATTGGACAAATGAAAATCCATCAGCTTTGTCCATTCAATGGCCACCAACCCGGTTTCTTCCAACAGCTCGCGCCGGGCAGATGAAAGAACATCAACCTCCATAGGCCCGCCGCCTTCCGGTATTTCCCAGCTGTAAGCATCAAGTACAAACCGGTATTGCCCCACCAGCCATGTATTCATGTCTTCATCCAGCGGCAATATACCAATAGCCTTATTCTTAAAATGTACTTTACCATAAATGCCTTTGCCACCGGAAGGATTAATGACATCGTATTCCGTAACATTGATCCACTTATTATCATAAACCGGCTTTGTTGCCAGCACCTGCCATGGATTGTCTGCTTCATTCATCCTTCGAAAATAAAAAAACCTCCCTGATACGGGAGGTTTTTTTATTTTATTTTAGTGCATAGCTAAAAACATTGTTTTGTTTCACCATTAAATCATGACCACACGGGCAAATAAACCGTTTTTAGGAATGTCTTTATTTATTTTAAGCCGAATGCTTTTTTCACCTTCGTTACATAATCCAGTTTCTCCCAGGTAAACAGTTCAACTTTCTTTTTTATTTCTTTTCCATCGGGGGATTTGAAGGTTTTTTCCACTATTTCCGACTTGCGGCCCATATGGCCATAAGCAGCAGTTTCGCTATAGATAGGGTTGCGCAATTTCAAACGCTGCTCAATAAAGTAAGGACGCATGTCAAATATACTTTCTATCACTTTACTGATTTCGCCGTCTGTCATGCTTACCTTGGCAGTGCCATACGTATTTACATTGATAGATGTAGGCTGCGCTACACCAATGGCATATGATACCTGTACAAGTACTTCGTCGGCCAGGCCTGCAGCCACTACATTTTTGGCTATATGACGTGTTGCATAAGCCGCAGAGCGGTCAACCTTGCTGGGATCTTTACCACTGAAAGCACCGCCACCATGTGCCCCTTTACCACCGTAGGTATCCACAATGATCTTACGGCCTGTTAAACCTGTATCACCGTGCGGACCCCCAATTACAAATTTGCCGGTTGGGTTAATATGGTATTTAATCTTATCGTTGAAAAGTTTGCCGTATTTCCGGTATTTTGCTCTTACGCGGGGGATAAGAATGTTTACGATGTCATCCTGTATTTTTTTCAGCATCTTGGGCTCTGTATCAAAATCATCGTGCTGTGTAGATACCACAATAGCGTCTATTCGTACGGGTTGGTTATTGTCATCGTACTCAAGTGTAACCTGGCTTTTTGCATCGGGGCGCAGGTATTTTATTTGTTTGTTCTCGCGGCGGAGGGCGGCCAGTTCAATCAATATTTTATGGGCCAGGTCAAGTGCCAGCGGCATATAATCATCTGTTTCATTAGATGCATAACCAAACATCATTCCCTGGTCGCCAGCACCTTGCTCTTCTTTTTTCTTTTTGTCTACACCCTGGTTGATATCTGCAGACTGTTCATGTATAGCAGAAAGGATACCGCATGAATTGGCTTCAAACATGTATTCGCTTTTGGTATATCCGATTTTGCGGATTACACCGCGGGCTATTTCCTGTACATCCAGATAAGCTTTTGATTTTACTTCACCTGCTAGTACTACCTGGCCGGTAGTTACCAATGTTTCACAGGCCACTTTCGACTGGGGGTCAAATGCCAGAAAGTTATCAATAAGGGCATCAGATATCTGGTCAGCAACTTTATCAGGATGACCTTCAGAAACACTTTCCGACGTAAACAAATAAGGCATAGAGAAGAATTGTTTTAATGAGTAAATGAATGCGGTTAACGGTCAGAAACAGATGATGCCGCATGCCTGGTGGCAGCAGATCATTTTTTTCAGATGGCGCAAAGATAATTGCCGGTTTTATATTTTGGAATAAATAATTCTAACCCGCATCTTCTTTTTGGGGTCAGGATATCCTCCACCTCTTACGGCAACCCTTCCGTAAGCGATTTTACTGCTGATACTCAACGGAAACTGGATATATCCGTAGGTGAGATCTTTATAATAGGGCGCTAGGAAATAAGGCGAATGCAGCCTTAATGTGTATACAGGTTCTCCCCGGGTTAAAATGCCTTGTACGTAACGGGTCAGGCTAAACCGGTAAGTGTCATCGCTTCTGATTACCCCGCCAAACTCCAGCACATTGTAAAAACTCTGTTCTGTCCGGAAATCATAATTTGGAATAGTGATAATCCGGTTGCTATTGGCCGAATCTACAGCATCAAGTAATAAAATCGGTGGCGGTACAAGGTATTCATTCTGCGCAGTAACGGTTGCATCCCGCTCAGCAATCAGCTCTGCACGGTGTATCACCCTGTTACTGAGGCCTTTTAATCCCGGAATTTTGATACTGGCATAGGACCCGGGGGCCGACTGAATGTACAGGGAAGGGTCATTGGGATCTGAATTAGCCATATTGGCGGCATACACGCCTGCCGGTGTACGTTTTACCAGGTTGGCATGCATATAAGGTGCAAAAGTGAAAATAGTACGTTGGATGCTATCTGTAACACCACCCCTTTTCCCTTTATAATAAACAATTAGTTGAGAATTGGCATCCGTAAGATTGAAATAAGCGAGGGTTTGTCCCACCGCTCCGGATTTAATGGCTAGCCCCTTGAATTTGGTCCTGAAGGTAGAATCGGTGTTATACCCGGAACCCGCTGTAGTGTCAAATGAAGCCAGTTTTTGGCCAACGCTGTTGCTTAATTTCACCCGCATTACATTGATCAGCCTGGTAGTATCTTTATTCCAGATAACTGTAATGCTATCGTTAAGGGCAGTGAGGTTTACACTGGTGTTCGCCAGCTGCGGGCCGGTTAAAGGAAAATCAGGTGAACTGATGCGGTAGCCAGCAACGGAGTCTTTAAAGTTTGCCGCAGGATCAATTTCAGCTACTACTACATTCAAAGGGCTCATAGTATCTCCATAAGCAGCTTTATAACTAAGCATCAGCACTACAGAATCAATAGTTTTTACACTGTCTTTACTGCCAAACGGATGCGTAGTAGCATAGGAAGGAGAAACAATTTCGCTGTAAATATCTGCTCTGGTGGCACCAAAACTTATATCATTAATAACACCCAGCGCATGGTCCTCATTGTAAGTTATTGACGAAGTATCCGGCAGGTAGTCGTTATTGGCAATAACATCCAGCGTAGTATCAAATGTGTTTACATTGTCTACTACAGGTATCAGATCGCTGCCCAATGCGGTAGTATCTATTTTAGCGCAGGAAAATTCAATAAAAACAAAAAAAAACAACGAAAGAAAACAGTAATACAGTTGCTTCACAAGCTACAAAAATTAGAGGGTGTAACGAATACTAACTACTTGGCAAGGTCGGTATAGAGTTGCAAATAGTCTGTTAAATCACTTTCTGCGTTATATGCCAGCACTTTTTTACCCTTCACTTTACCAAATTCATCCACCAGTTTCTTTTCAATTTTTTCGGCTCCAAAAGTAATTGCATCTGCATATGCAGCACCACCCCGGAACATAGCTGTATTAGTTGCATCTTTGAATACTTCCAGGTCTTTGTCTTTTAAAAGAGCCGGATTAATATTGGCCACTTTAGTTAAATCACTGCCCAACTTTTCTTTAAATGTATTCTGCCCAATAGAAAAAACAACTTTGCTGTGAGAAAACACGGGTTCTTTCTTGTAAACTGTTTTAAGATAGAGCGGGATTAAACCGGTCATCCAGCCGCTGCAATGAATGATGTCCGGGGGCCATCCAAATTTTTTGACTGTCTCCAGGGCACCTTTACAAAAGAAAACAGCCCTTAATCCGTTATCATCAAACCATTTTTCTTTCTCGTCATGAAAAATGAACTTACGTTTAAAAAGATCTTCATTGTCTAAAAAATACACCTGCAGGCGGGCATTGGGTAAGGACGCCACTTTAATCTGCAATGGGTAGTCATCATTATCCACAGAAACATTGATACCTGAAAGACGCACCACTTCATGCAAACGGTGCCTGCGCTCATTAATAACACCAAAACGGGGCATAATGCACCTGATCTCAAAACCAGTGTCATTCGATTTAATGGCCAGCTTATTAACGATTTCGGAAAACTCTGTCATTTCCAGGTAGGGAGACATTTCGCTGGCTATGAATAAAATTCTTTTCTTTGTTGACATTCGTGGCTTAAATTAATGAGCAAAGAGTTTAAAAAAATGGTGGGCAAAGGTAAGACTTTTAAACCGATAAATCAGTATCAGGCCATTTCATTCTAAATACCATGATTCTATTCAAAAAAGCGGAGCACCTGCAGAATTACCTGCAAAATGAGCGAAAACAGGGAAATTCAATTGGTTTTGTCCCAACCATGGGCGCCCTGCATACAGGCCATCTTTCCCTTGTTGATGCCTCAAAGCTGCAAAACGAGCTAACTATTGCAAGTATTTTTGTGAACCCTGCGCAGTTTAATGACAAAAAAGATTTTGAAAAATACCCTGTTACCATAGAGAAGGACATGGCATTACTGGCAGGAGCAGGCTGCGATGCTGTCTTCTGGCCCCCGGTAACTGAAATTTATCCGCAGGGATATGCTGACTCCGGGCATTATCAACTGGGCCAACTGGAAGAACTATTGGAAGGCAAATACCGGCCCGGCCATTTCCAGGGCGTTTGTAAGGTAATGAACCGGCTACTGGATATCGTGCAGCCAGACCACCTGTACATGGGGCAAAAGGACTACCAGCAATGCATGGTGGTGAACCGGCTTTTGGATATTATGCAGTCGGGTGCCGCGCTGCACACTTGCCCTACCCTGCGTGAACCGGACGGACTGGCCATGAGCAGCCGCAATGTACGGTTGAACGAAGCAGAAAGAAAAAATGCCACAGCTATAAACGCAGCCTTGCAATACATCAAAGCAACGATTGAACCAGGCAGCATTACAGGTGTTATTGAAAAAAGCAAAACCGTACTCGCCGAAAAAAATTTCCGGATTGATTATGTGGCCGTAGCAGATGCACAAACGCTGGAACCCGTAACCCGATGGGATGGCAAACAGCAAATAGTAGCGCTGATAGCGGCTTTCCAAAATGAAGTAAGGCTGATTGATAACATGTTACTGAACCAGGGAAAAAGATAGAAACGGGAAAGAATCTTATATACTATTGATCAGAAAAAAATGGAGCAGCACCCTTAAATGTTTAAAAAAATTTCCCTGATTGTCTCAGCTGTTTTTTCCCGTAGGTTTTTTCTTGCGTAGCTTGCAGCCATTAAAAGAATAAATTTTACTTTTCGCATGGATATTGAAGTTCTGAAATCTAAAATACACCGGGCGGCTATTACTGAAGCCAATCTGAATTATGTGGGCAGTCTTACAGTTGATGAAGATTTGCTGGATGCCGCCAATCTTATAGAAAATGAAAAAGTGCAGGTAGTAAACGTAAACAATGGCAGCCGTATAGAAACGTATATTATAAAAGGTAAAAGAGGATCCGGTGTATGCTGTTTAAACGGACCGGCAGCACGACAGGGTGCTGTGGGCGATATTGTGATTGTAATTTCATATGCACGCATGGATTTTGAAACGGCTAAAAAATTTACTCCATGGATTGTATTTCCAAAAGAGGGTAACCGGCTCTGATAAAGGGTATGCCAGGATAAAAGATTAAGAAACCGGCACTATAGATAATTGAAATTTTGAACTGATTACACTATGAATAAAAAAATAATCAGTGTTTTACAATACGTTCTGTTTTTTGGCCTGGCAGCTTTTTTAGTTTGGTGGAGCCTTGGCAAAATTGAACATACCGACTGGCTGGATATAAAAGGCGCATGGCTGCGGGCCGACTTCTGGCTGCTGATACCTGTGGTGCTGATATTGCTGGGCGCCCATTTAAGCCGGGCCATCCGCTGGAAGATACTGATGCAGCCAATGGGGTATAATCCTTCATTGCTCAATGTATATTGTGCCGTACTGGTCAGCTATATTGTAAACCAGTTTGTGCCACGCCTGGGTGAGGTAGTAAAATGCTCTATCCTTACCCGTTATGAAAAGGTGCCAACAGATAAACTGGTGGGAACCGTTGTTGCAGAGCGGGCTTTTGACCTGCTCTGCCTGGCGATAATTTTTACCATTACATTTTTCTCGCAGGTAGATGTGATTGGCGGTTTTGCCTCCGGAATGCTTAACAAAATTTTCAGCAGCGGCGATAACAGCACAGGCGTCCGCATTCTTAACTGGCTGCTGATCATTGCCGCTGTAGTTGTTTTTTTTCTGATTATCCGCTGGCTGCTTGAAAGGTTTGCCCATATCAGGCTGATACAAAAAATAAAGGGAATTTTTAAAAACATTGTACACGGGCTTACCAGTATCCGTTATTTAAAAAACAAAAGCTGGTTTATTTTTCATACCGTGCTGATATGGATATTGTACCTTGCTGCTATACGTGTAGGCATGGCCGCTATGAACGAAACCAACATATATGGTATTAAGGAATCGCTGTCGGTTTTATGCATGGGCAGCGTTGGCATGATTGCCACACCGGGTGGCGCAGGTGCCTATCCCCTGCTGGTACAGGAAACCATGATGCTGTACGGCCTCACGGAGAACATGGGCAGGGCATTTGGCTGGCTGCTGTGGTTGGTGCAATTTTTTATGGTGATCTTTTTTGGCGCACTGTGTTTAGTTCTGCTCCCGTTAATTAACAGAAAAAACAGCAATGAAAAATCCTGATATCATTCAAAAAAAAATATTCACGCTGGATAAACTGCTGAAAGAAGCAGGCCGCTGGAAATTTCTGCAAAAAAAAATTGCATTTACCAATGGCTGCTTTGATATTTTGCACGAAGGCCATATTTTCTCTTTAAGCCAGGCGGCAAAAGAAGGCGATTTTTTAATTGTGGGCATTAACGCAGATGCCAGCACCAAGCGGTTAAAAGGACCCTCGCGGCCGGTTAATAATGAACACAGCCGCTCTTTGTTAATTGCTGCTTTACTGATGGTAGATGCAGTGGTTATTTTTGAAGAAGACACCCCGTTTGAACTCATTACCGCTATCATGCCCGATACCATTGTAAAAGGCGGCGATTACACCATCGACCAGGTTGTGGGCGCCAGAGAAGTGATAGCAAATGGCGGACGGGTAGTTATCAACCCCATTGTACAGGGATTCTCAACAACTGGTATCATAGAGAAGATCCATAAATTGTAAGTGGTGAATGGATAATATTGAGACATGAATGCCGCCTGCTTTACACAGACCACCACTAAAGACTACCGACTAAAGAATACTGACTAATCACTACCTCCCATACATCCGCTCCACTTCCAGCACAATGGATTCAATTTCCTTATCGTCTCCCCCGGCATCGTAGGGTTGCTTAAGACTGCTGTTGAAGAAAAATGCAACTGTCTGGTACAACCTGGCCGTTACGCCGCCTTTGTATTCTTTTATAATCTCGTAACAGTTATTGCCAGTTTGCCGGTTTATCAGTTTCATCAACACTTTGCCCTGGTAAATGGACAGGTTGGTAAGCGGTTCCGTAAATTCTTTCCGTAATTCTTTTTCCCTTGATTTGATATAGGCTTTTCTGTCTTCCTTTTCTTTCATCTTATCAATCTTTGCATTGATATCGTTCATTACCGCACCTGCCCTGCGCGCATAAGGATAGGTAACATACACTGCATTGCGCAGGCGCGTCCATTTTTCTATGCGCTCTTTCATACCAGGCGGACCCGGTTTTGAAATCCAGAAATTTTCCAGGGTTTTGGCCGGCATCAGCACGCCTTCTTCACTTATTTTTGCCGGCACCATAATGGTATCATTCGGCCCCAGTTCCGGGTGTGGTATGTTTTTGAAAATGGAATCTGCGCGGGTGGTATCCTGCTGGGCATACACAGTGCCTGCTGCTAACATGCACATGATGCAGCCCAGCACACGGAGGTATTTTATATATTGTATGCCGGAAAAGCGCATCGGGTAAATTTACAATCTGGTTCCTGTTAATCCTAATGAGGACAGGAAAGTAACCCGGAACGCTGTTATTGATTTGCTAAAAGCTTTGCCGCCTACCTGTTAGCTTTCTTTGCTGGCGATGGCCGGGCGCTTGCTTACGCGAAGGCTTCTTGCCAGGCCATACCTGCGCCGAAGGCTTACCGCAAACCCAATGACCATAATGATAGTGCCTGCCCATAAAAGATTGATATGCGGAAATTCGTATGCTTTCAATGCTACAAAAGGCGTCATCTTTCCGGATTCTTTTACCTGTATTTCTATCGCGTGGGTCTCATTGTTTACACTGGTAAATCCAACAGCCAGGTTCTGGGCAAACACCGTATCAAATATAAATTTTGAATCTACGCCCTTCCAGAAAATGGCAGGCGTTGCCCGGTATTTCATACTATCCTGCGCAAAAACAGCCAGATCGGCTACAATCAGCGTATCATTGGCATTGATGGTATGCCTGGTATCTTTAGGGTTGATGCTTACTTTATTCAATACCATAAATCCACCTGAGTAAAAAACAGTATCTTTTTCCCGGATGCTGTATTTCCTGAATTGCGCCGTATCAGGCTCTTTCTCCATGGTATTATTAGCGCTGATATAAGTAAAAATATCTTTATTCCAGTAATGCCTGGAATCTGGATTATTGGAGAATCCCTCCTGCCCTTTGGTATTCCTTATCCAGTTTGGGTACAGAGAAAACCGCTCGCCGGATTTTTTATTTTCAAAGTTTATTTTAAAATAGACAATATTACCATGGTTACTTGTACTGTCACTGTGCTCATAGGTAGCCCAGTAACTGCCCATATCGGTCCGCAGGCCCCTGATAAGTGTCAGGTTCTCCAGGGGATCCTGTTTTGATTTTGGATCGAAGTTTAATAAGATGCCATTGTTTTTAGAAAGCACATCTTTTTTGGCAGATGAAATTAATATGCCCAGCAGCATCATGCCAAAGCCAACATGTGCAATTGAACCGCCGGCTGCTTTCAGCTTACCATTCAGGCCCACCCACAAATAGCTTGCATTGGCAACAATACCGTATACACTTGCAAATATGGCAATATGGATCGCACCTAAAAAGCCTATACCGTGTTTATGAAAATTGATTTCGCCAAAAAAACTAATAAGCAGCGAGCAAACCAGTGCTATTGCCAATGGTATGCCCGCCTTCTTAATGAAGACTCCTTTTGGTGTGTCTTTGTAGCGCAGGTATTGCCCGATGGCAGTTAATATACCTAAAACAACTGCAACAAAAACCTGTATTTTATTATAGGCAAATTCCGGATCTTCCGGCATGGCCGTTGATTTGCCCGCAAGTTTATTATAGATGGGTGTAAAAGATGTTTGCCAGGTAATAACCAGTGCTGCCAGGAACAACACCAGTGCCCCGATAAACATCCAGAATTCCCTTGAGTAAGTACTCTCCTCTTTTACAATATGCGGAATTTCGTTATACCGTTTGCCAAAAAGAAACAACGCGGGCAATAAGAAAACAGCCATCAGCGAAATCAGCTGAAAGTTCATATCATTCTCCACAAAAGCGTGTACGGAACTATCGCCCAGGATACCGCTGCGTGTTAAAAAAGTTGAGAACAGTACCAGGAAAAAAGAAATGATTAAGAAAAGATAGGTGGCACGAAGCGAGTGCCCGGTAGCATTGAACACCACTTGTGTATGTAAACCCGCTACCATTACCAGCCAGGGTACCAGCGAGGCATTCTCTACCGGGTCCCATGCCCAGAAGCCACCAAAAGTGAGTGATTCATATGCCCAGGCGGCGCCCATCATAATGCCCAGACCTAATATTCCAGCAGAAAACAAGGTCCATGGAAGGGCTATTTTTGTCCAGCCTGCATATTCTTTTTTCCATAAACCGGCAATGGCGTATGCAAAAGGAACAATGGTGGAAGCAAAACCTAAAAATAATATCGGCGGATGTATCACCATCCAGTAATTCTGTAATAACTGGTTGAGGCCCTGGCCATCCTGCATCATGGGAATGCTTAAGTAATCCGGCCGGCTGAAAATTGGTGCTGCCTGCATGTTTTCCATCTGGCGCACCAGCAAAAACGGATTGATACCCACTTTTACGCTGCCAAAATACAAGCCTATAATCATGGTGGCCAGGCAAACCTGTGCAAAGCTGATGACCGTCATAACCGGCGCTTCCCACTTTCCTGCCCGGAACATTAAAATAATCCCCAGCACGCAATGCCAGATGGTCCACAACAGAAAACTTCCTTCCTGCGCTTCCCATATACAGGCAAAAAGATATTTAGGGCTGAGTGCTTTGCTAGAATGGTTCCAGGCATACGTGTATTCAAACTTATGGGTAGAAACAATGTAGAAAATAGTAACAAAAACCGCGAACACGGAGAAACATTCAATAGAAAAAGCCCACCTGGCCAGCCGCTTCCAGCTGCCTGCATCTGCCTGCAACACGGCATTGGCACTTTTAAAATAGGCAATGGTGGCCATCAGCGAAGCAACAAAAGCCAATATAATAAAAAAATGCCCGAACTGCCCGGGTAAGAGATGTTCACCAATAAAATTCATGTTTGCCGGGTTAGTTTGTTATAGTCAGGTTCTTCTTCATCACGGTAGGATCGTCTTTGTACTTGGAAGGACATTTCATTAACATATCCTTACATTCAAACTGGCCGTCTTTCATTTTCCCGTTAAGCACCAGGCGCTCGCTTTTTTCAAAATCTGGTGGTTTGGAATTGCGGAATACAACCCTCGTGGTATTTCCAAGGGTATCAATGGCGGTAAAACTCATGTAGTTGGGATCTTTAGCCGCATCATACTCTACCGGCTGGCGCTTGTCTACTTTTGCAATGAGGCGCACAAACTTGCCTTCTTTCTGCCGGGCAGAAGCCACGGTTTCATAGGTAGTAAGATTGCCCGTATAACTAACCAGCACCGCTATTGCTGCGGCAATTAAAACCAGTATAACAATATGCGTCTTCTTCATATGTCAAATTTCGGTTGTAAAATTAGGCCAAAAAAAACGATTGGGCATGGCTTGTTGTAACTATCTGCAATTTGGGGGTAATGAATTGCTCCTTAAAAACAAGTTCCACTGTAATACCATTTATCCTCACAAAAGTTCAATCCAGCTGAAAAAACTAATTTTAACAACTGTTAGTTTACACTTCCCTGCAACGCATTATCAATATTTTGCTTCTATGATATACTGCATTACCTTGCGCAGCGTTTTACGTATCTGAATACTATATCATGCAAGACCTTTCCCAATTTGACCCTAACAGAGCCGGCAATCCGAATAATAACATTTTTGGACTGCCTTTTACTGAAGACGAATCCAGAGTAGTGCTGCTGCCCGTACCATGGGAAGTAACCGTTAGCTACACTGCAGGCACCGCCCGCGCGAGTGATCACATCTGCAAAGCGGCTTTACAGGTAGACATATTTGACACCGATTTGCGCGAAGGTTGGAAAGAAGGTTTTTATATGCGCCCTGCAGATAAGAAAGTGCTCATGAAGAGCGATTATCTCCGCAAAGAAGCCGAATTATACATTGACTATATTTCCAAAGGAGAGATTGTAGAGAAGAACAATTTCATGTGTAAAAGCATGAAAGAGATCAATGAAGGAGGTATCTATTTAAATAACTGGGTATATCAGCAAACAAAAGAACTGTTAGACAAAGGTAAACTGGTAGGCCTTGTGGGAGGTGATCACAGCACGGCGCTTGGCTATTTTAAAGCCATTGCAGAAAAACACGGCGATTTTGGCATTTTACAGATTGATGCCCATGCCGATCTGCGCAAAAATTACGAAGGCTTCAAATACAGCCATGCCTGCATTATGTACAATGCACTGAATGAAATTGAACAGGTAAAAAAACTTGTACAGGTTGGCGTACGTGATCTCTGCGATGAAGAATGGGAATACATCAGCAACAGCAATTACCGCGTGGTTACCTATTTTGATCATGAGTTAAAAGAACGCCAGTATGAAGGGCAAACCTGGAAACAGGTGGCCGATGAAATTGTAACCCACCTGCCGCAAAATGTCTACCTCAGTTTTGATATTGACGGACTGGACCCAAAACTTTGTCCCGCTACCGGCACCCCCGTGCCCGGCGGTCTTGAGCTGGAACAAACCTATTACCTGCTGCGCCAAATTATACGCAGCGGCCGCAAACTGATTGGTTTTGATTTATGTGAAGTGGGAACCGGCGAAACAGAATGGGATGCCAACGTAGGCGCCCGCATACTCTGGAAACTCTGCAATCTATTACTGGCGAGCAACAGCTAAGGCCATTGCTGATTTTGTGATTGCGGGATTTGGTGATTGTTTTTATAGCAGTCATCAGGCGACTTTCAAATCCTCGAATTACATAGTTTCGCATATAAACTTTTAGTAAATTTTCAGGATATTGCAGGTACAAATCTCTAAATCTAAAAATCCTGCAATCAGCAATAGCTTCCATGGTTTACCAATACGTTGTTACGTTAAAAAATACCAGTCGCCGGTACATTGATACTTTTTCATTGTTATTGCTGGTGATATCTGCCTTGCTCTTTTTAAGAGAACAATACTTCTCACCCAATATAAAAATACCTTACCTGTTTGGCGGACTTGCGATTGCTGCTATTGCCGGCTGGAATTTTTACCTGCATAGAAAAAAGGGCAAGCCAGTTTCTTACAGCAGCGCCTTGTTTATTGCTGCCATTGCCTGGGTCACGATGCCCTACCTGGCATGGCTTTTTTTACCTTTTGCACTCATGGGCTTATTTGAGCGCCAGGCAAAAATGCCGCTGGAAGTAGGCTTTACCGATACTGAAATTGCCATCAATACCCTTATCCGCAGAAGATACAAATGGACCGATTTCAACAACATTGTTTTAAAAGATGATTTGCTTACCCTGGATTTTAAAACCAACCGCCTGCTGCAGCGCGAAACCATCGACGAAGAAGGCGATGCAGAGGAAGATGAGTTTAATGTGTACTGCAGGGAGCAGTTGGGGAGACGTGAGGATTGAGTCGTGAGCCGTCAGTCGACAGTCGTGAGAGCTAAAATATAGGGACCACCTCACAATTCACGTCTCACGACCTCTTAAATATCTCACAAATCCTGCCTGGCCCTAATCTCGGCATATGGATTTTTGACGAGCTTGCATCTACCTGAAAAATCATGCTTATGAATGCACTTGCCATCAGCATCGTTCACCCTGCCTATGAGAACATTAAACGCATGGGCCGTTTTCTCCATTTTATTGCCGGCCTTCTTATCTTACTCAACGCCATCCACCAATTACAGCAGCCCGTACTCAACCATCTTTATTTCTGGTGCCAGCTTTTTATTGGCCTTGATATATTGATTGTGGTATTTACCAACCGCAACCTGGTGCAGGAACTGCCCCGCATGAACAGCATATTCCGGTTTATAGAATGCGTTATTTTCCTGGGTGCAGCAGCTATTTTATTGTCAGAAACCAATTGGATAATGGGCAGTGTACTGGTGCTCATCAGCGCCGCATATGCGTACCTGCTCTTTTGTGAGCAAAAAATAAGTACGGTAGAACAGGTGAAATTCAACCATATAGGTATTACGATCTCCGGTATCCCGCAAAGTGAATTCTTTTTATGGGCGCGGATCAATGATATTGCCATCCGGTACGACAGCATTACTATAGAAACCTCCGACAGCAAAAAAATCCACTTTCCACTCCGCCAAAATCTTCAATTCGAAGAACTGGATCAAATTCACGAATTTTGCAGGCATTATCTGAAAACGTGAGTCGCGATGCGTGAGACGTGAGGCGCTTCCTGCAAAGCGGGAATGCTGACTGACGATTGACGCCCGACGCCTCACGATAAACGTTTATCATGCATTCACCGTACATTCTTTACTCAGACGGTAAGGGAACTATTTTTGAAGACACTACTTTATATGCCACTGGCCGCAGCGGCTGGGATGCCTACCCCATTGACCCAGGTGAGTGGATTGAACTGCCAGAAGGCGGCTCCCTGTATGAATTGCCCGGCAGACGTGGCATTGGCATCGATACAATAACAGGTGATATGCGTTTGTGTGAAAAAGGATGGGCCGTGGCCGCCTTTATTCCGCCAGCTCACACCGGTCTCTATATTGCCGCTTATGAAACAGGCCCGGATGCGCCTACACTTCCCCTGTTTTGCTATACCGCGGCTGGCTGGCATGATGACAAATTTTATGTGCCCGCCGTACGAATTGAGCAGGATGTACGCCAGGAATCTGCCGGCTACGATGATGCAAAAATTAAATCGGGCACGGCGCATTTGCTGGAAGCCTACCCGCATAACCGGCTGGTGAAACACCTGATGGAAAATTGTTGCCTCACCTACAATTGCCCCGCCGCCAGGAATCTCTCACTGGCCCGTTGGGAATGCCCAATACCTACTTCTCCTGCCTGCAACGCCAATTGTATTGGTTGTATTTCTTTTCAGCCCCAGGAAGAAACCATTCCGTCTACACAAGACCGCCTTACCTTTAAACCAAGTGCCGAAGAAATTGTAGAGTTTACGGTACCGCACCTGGCATCTGCGCCCTATCCCATAGTATCGTTTGGCCAGGGTTGCGAAGGCGAACCATTGCTGATGTGGGAAACCATCCGGGCTTCCATTATTGAAATGCGCAAACACACACAGCGTGGCAGCATTAATATCAATACCAATGGTTCTAAACCGGATGCGGTAAAAGCTTTGTGCGAAGCGGGTTTAAACAGCATGCGCGTAAGTACCAATTCTGCCAGGAAACATATTTACGAAGCCTACTACCGGCCCAACAATTATAGTTTTGAAGACATTGTGGAAAGCCTGAAAGTGATGCGCGGTTATGGTGGCTGGACCAGTATCAATTATTTTGTTTTTCCGGGCATGACTGACAGTATAGAAGAATATGAGGCACTGAGAAAATTAATCAGGGAAACCGATCTATGCATGATACAGTGGCGCAATTTCAATATTGACCCGGATTGGTACCTTGGTAAAATTGCTGTTGCCGAAACCGGCGAATGCATGGGCATAAAACAATTGCAGGAATTAATCCATGAAGAATTTCCCCATGTAAAATATGGTTATTTCAATCCACCGATGGAGCGAATGAAGGGAGATTTTGCTGCCGACTTTGCGCACTAGACAATAATTGAAGGTTCGAACTCCGTATCGTTGAGTTAAGAAGATTTTATTGCATCCTGTCTGGCACCCAGCGGGTAGAATAATTTAAAAATTTATGATCCATCGGAACGTTTATGTTGAATCCGATTGTGGCACAAAGCTTACCTGTGGCACAAAAAGAAATTGAATCCCAAATGCCTGATTCCAGAATTCCAGCAACAGAATGGCCATAAGTAATCAACAGAAAAATATTTACACCGGCATCGGACTGGCCATGATAACCGTACTTATCTGGTCGGGTAATTACGTGGTGGCCAAGGGTGTTTCAAAACAAATGCCGGCCGTAAGCCTGGCGTTTTACCGCTGGAGCCTGGCGTCTGTTTGCATTATGCCGTTTGCCATTAAAAAGTTCAACCAGCAAAAATCACTCATCCTTGCCAGCAGCAACTATATTTTCTGGACGGCACTTACCGGGGTAACTATATTTAATACGTTCATTTATTTAGGAAGCCATTATACATCTGCCATCAACCTCGCATTGATTGGCACCACTTCAGCCCCGGTATTTGTTACTTTTATGGGCGCCCTTTTTTTAAAAGAAAAAATTACGCGGTATCGTATAACGGGCATGCTTATCTGTATTGCAGGTGTTGCCTTCCTCCTTAGCCAGGGCAGCCTGCAAAAGCTGGCGAGCTTTCATTTTGGCATCGGTGACGTACTGGTACTTATCAGTGCTTTTGCATTTGCTATTTATAATACGCTGGTAAAGAAAAAGCCGGCGGCCATTTCACCCATTGTGTTTTTGTTTACTATTTTTACGCTGGGCACACTCCTGCTGCTGCCATTTTTTATTTATGTAACGATGCATTCGCCGGCCATTGCCTGGAATGCCAATATGCTGTATGTTATCATCTACCTGGGTGTTGGCAATTCTATCATCGCTTTTTTATGCTGGAATGCTTCCATTGAAAAGCTGGGATCGTCGGGCACGGCATTGTTTGCCAACCTGATACCCATATTCAGCACCATTGAAGCGGTTATTTTTTTAGGAGAAGATTTTTCTGATATACACCTGATAAGCGGCCTGATTGTTATCAGCGGCTTAATCATTGCTAATATCACGCGCAGCGCGGTTAAACAAGCAAAACCACTATGACAACAGAATTGATATTGCTTTGCGTGGCAGCTTTTACAGCAGGCTTTATTGATGCCATTGTTGGCGGGGGCGGCCTCATACAGACTCCTGCTGCATTGGTATTGTTACCACAGTACCCGGTAGCAACCGTTATCGGTACGCTGAAAATTCCTGCTTTTACCGGTACTTTTTTTGCCGCAGCCCAGTATGCGAAACGGGTTTCGTTTAATTATAAGCAACTGGCATTGATGACAAGCATCGCTTTTATTGCTGCATTTGCCGGTTCAAAACTGCTTACGGTGGTAAGCAATCATTTCATGAAGCCGCTGCTGCTGGTAGTGTTAATTGCGGTGGCTATCTACACCTGGTTAAATAAAAATTTTGGTAACCACAGCGCAAAAAACCATTCTGTACAAAGAGAATGGTGGTATGCAGCACTTATCAGCCTGGTCATTGGTTTTTATGACGGGTTTATTGGCCCGGGTGCAGGTAGTTTTTTAGTATTGTCTTTTATTACCCTGCTGGGATTTGATTTTTTAAGGGCCAGTGCCCATGCAAAATTTGTAAACCTGGCCACCAACCTGGGCTCTATTGTTTTTTTTGCAGCCAGTGGAAAAATCATCTATACCATTGCCCTGCCCATGGCCGTTTGCAACGGCATTGGCGGATTGCTGGGGGCCCGCCTGGCCCTGCTCAAAGGCAATGCATTTATCAGGATACTTTTTCTGATTGTTGTAACTGGTACCATTATACGCTTTGCATATGACGTCTTCTTTAAATAAAAAAGTAATTATTGTTGGCGCCAGTTCAGGTATAGGTAAAGAGCTGGCTATTTTGTATGCAAGGGCGGGTTGCAGGCTGGGCATTACCGGCAGACGGGCGGCCCTGCTGGATGAAATAAAAAGCAATTTTCCCGCGCAGGTTGAAACAGCGGTTTTTGATGTAATGGGCCAGGAGAATATTCTACAGCTGGAGAAGCTGATACAGCAACTCGGCGGACTTGATTTGTTTATTTACAATGCCGGTTACGGAGATATCAGCAAGTCACTTGACTGGAAAATAGATAAGCAAACCGTGCTAACCAATGTAAATGGCTTTACAGAAATGGCTTGTTATGCCTGGCATTATTTTGCAAAGCAGGGCCACGGACAAATAGCTGCCACTTCATCCATTGCCGCTATTACAGGTAATCATTTTGCACCCGCCTACAGCGCCAGCAAGGCTTTCATGAGCAATTATATGGAAGGGCTTTATATAAAAGCCCGCAAAAATAAGTTACCTATAACCGTTACAGATATTCAACCTGGCTTTGTAAAAACACCCCTTGCCAAAGGCCCCGGCCGGTTCTGGGAAGCCACTGCCGGAAAGGCAGCCCTTCAAATGATGCAGGCCATCGAAGCAAAAAAATTCAGGGTGTATATAACCAAACGCTGGTGGCTGATTGCACAATTATTAAAAATATTACCGGGCTGGCTGTTCAGAAGAATCTGAAAATGTAAATCTTTACGATTCTGCACTTTTCTACAACGAAGCAAAGGGACGATGAACTGAGAACTCACTCCCGGCAGGTTTCACGCAAAGAAGTAAAGAGGAAAAATATTCATAAAAATTTATAACGGACGCTATAACCTTATTTTAGGTGCATTTTTGCCGTTGCAGATATCTGTAAACGTCGCTAAAAGCGAAGCGAACGGAACTTGAACTACAGACTAAGAACTTTCTTCTTCCCTGACAACGAAGCAAACTGACTACGAACTACAGACTAATAACTATGAACTCCTTTCTACCAGACATTCCGCGGGCACCAGTCGCCATATTTATTGCCAATTAAAAAGCCGAGTACTATTTCATGTGTGCCTTTTGTAATGGTATTTAACTGTGATGTAGTATAATCGTAGGAATAGCTTACATTAAAAGTATTGGAAACGTTAATGCCTGCCAGGCCATTAAAACCATCCTTCAGCCGGTAGCCAACGCCCGCCCATAACAGGTCGCGGTATTGAAACTTTGTGTTGATGTCAAACTGCGCCGGTGTAGGCTGCACATATTTAAGCATGATACTTGGTATCATTGAAATATCATCATTGATTAAAAACCGGTAACCGGCCGTTGCAAATAAATGCGGCACCAGTTTGCCCTGGTTTTGCTGCAGCTTATTGTCAGAAAAATATATTTTTTGCGGAATTATTTGCTGGGCCGATAAGCCAATAAAGTAATCGGCTGAATACACCCAGATGCCTGCGCCAAAATCCGGTTTCAGGCTATTGATTTCCCCGGAATTGTATACCGCCGGATCAATGGGGTTGGCGCTGCCAAAGTCAAGCTTGCTGCGGTTCAGTGAAATATTTCTCACGCCTGCTTCAAACCCTGCGGCTATACTTGTCCGGGCGCTGATGCCGATATGGTAAGCATAGCTGACATACCCGGCAAACCGGTTAAGTGGCCCGGTGCGGTCATTAATGATTTTTAACCCGATGCCGTGGTGGGGTTTGGCCGCTTCATAATCCTGCCAGTAATTATGTCCACGCGGGTTTTCGCCAGGCATATCAAAAGACGTAGCCGTGGTACGGTCGTCTTTTTTACCAAGCGGTTTGTGCAGTGTTAAGTACGTTGTTACCGGCGCATCCTGGAGGCCTGCCCACTGGTGGCGGTGACTGATTTTTATATCTGTGTAATTCTCTATACCGGTAATGGCCGGGTTAAGGATATAATTGTTGATAAGGTACTGGGTGTACTGGGGTTGCTGCTGTGCCCCGGCTTCCGTAACTAGTATTCCTGCGCACAAAATCATCAATAGCTGTCTCATCAGTGAAGAGTTTTCTTTTTTATCTGATTATGGTTACAGACCCATTTACTTGGCTGCGCCCATTTTTAGGATTGACCACCCAGTAGTAAGTACCTACCGGTAATGGCTGACCGTTTACCCTGCCATCCCATGCTTTTGTGTAACCGGTGGAGTGATAGACCACCTGTCCATACCTGTTATATACATCAACCGCTGCCTGCGGGTATGAGTCAAGATAAAGTATTACCCAGGTATCGTTAATGCCATCCCCATTGGGCGAAAAAGCATTCGGCACTTTTATTTGTTTTAATATTTTCACCTGTACCACATCGGATGCTTTGCAACCTTCAGCTGAGCTTACCAACAGGGTATACACCAAATCCTGCGTAGCAGTTACTTTGGGCGTGGCAATGCCGGCGTTATCAAGAAATGTGGCTGGCGTCCACACATAAGTAAGGTTATTACCGGCAGCCTTTCCATCAAGCGTTAAAAAACCACCTTCCAGCAAATATTTATCTGGCCCTGCCGTCATGACCGGTGTTGGATTAACCAGAATGACACCAGCGGTATCTGCTATACAGCCATTGGCACCGGTGACAGTATACCTCAGTGAATCAATACCTGCGCCAGCCTGTGCCGGGTTAAAAATACCTGCAGCTGAAATCCCCTTTCCGGAATACACACCGGCAGTAGCAAAAACAGAGAGGTCCTTTGCAGCCGTAACCTGGAAAGGTGCTACTTCTTCACAAACAGCCGCCATGGCATCAAATTTTAATTGCGGGCTGGCACCTATTACAAGGTTACTGATCACCTGGCTGATGCAATTGATACCTGAATAAACAATATACCTTACCTGGTAAGTCTTACTGGCAGGCGTGCCAAAGTTTGTATACTTGTATGAATATGTCTTACCCTTTGCCGGAAAACTATCCACAGTTTTGGCCAGCGGATTTCCGGTATAATCCCAGTAAATTTCTGTGCGTATAATTTTTCCAAAATCAACGGTAGAAGCATCCGTAATACTGATGGCTTTATTGCTGCAAAGCGCACCGGTGTTGTTAACCGAGAAAACTGCCACGGGCACTGCGCCATTTACCGTAAACTTTTTAGTAGTATCCTTTGCACAACCATCTTTACTGGTTACAGTAAGTTTTACGTCATAGATGCCAGACACTGTGAACCTGCCCTTGCCGTTTTTCTGGTTGTCGGTAAGACCGTTACCAAAATCCCATACATAAGTAAATGCGGCCTGGCTGTTATCGGCAATCGAACTGCTGTCATAAAACTGTGCCACCGGATCGCTCAAACAAATATCCGGTGAAGAAAAATTAACCACCGGCAGATAATTTACATTGACCGGGATGGTTTTTACAATGCTTTTACAGCCGCTGTTGATTTCTACCTGCAAGGTTATATTGTAGACGCCTGTTTTGGTATAGGTATGCTGTACCGCGCTATTATCCGTTTTTGTAAGTGCGGCGCTATTGTCGCCAAAATTCCAATACCATTTTACGATGTTTGCCCCGCCGGTTGCTGTTGAATTATCATTAAAGGTCACCGTTTTATTAAGACATGCCGCAGCCTGCAATGCAAAGGATGCAGTGGGCGGTTGAAACACATTTACGGTTTGCGATACGGTATCTGACAAACAGCCGATATCCGTAATAGCGGCAAACTTTACGGCATAGCTGCCATTGACCGTATAAGTATGCGCCGGGTTACTGGAATCTGCGGTACTGCCATCAGCAAAATCCCAAAGGTATTTGATCACCGGTCTTCCACCACTATTGACCGTATTGGTAAACAACACGGGATCGGTAATACAGCCATTGTTTGTATAGGTGAAAGAAACCTGCGGCCGGTCAAAAATCTGGAGATCGTAATTAATTTCCTGTTCGCCGCCGCAGCCATCTACCCCAGGGTTGGTAGCTAGCACTTTTACCGGGTAAGTGCCGGTAGTGGAGATGGTAAAGAACTTAGTGAGCGGATAACGGTACAAAGTTTTGCCGTTTACAATCCAGGTAGAATCATAGGCCGGTGATGTAATGGTTGTATCTGCAAACAAGCCGTTAAACTGCCAGCGTATCTGCAGGGGCTGGTACGGGAAGGTCATGGCAAATTTCAAAGGCGAGTTTTTACAGCCAGCCGGAAAATTTACAATAGCATATTTATTATTAATAGAAATAAACTGGTAGAGATCTTTCAGGTTGGTACCAGCGCTATAGCCATAAGACTCCGCGCTACCAAATCCATAAGCGATGGCGTTAAAACCAGCATCGCAGGTAATATTATGCGTGCCCCTTGCTACCGCCACCTGGGTATAAGCATAAGCGGGATTTTGCGGAACAGGCGTAAAACTGCCAATGGCGGATCCGTCTATTTTGAAAGAACTGATGGCTTCCGGCACATTGGGCACGACGGCATTAATATAGTGCTCTGTAATATTGGTACCACTGGAGGGCTGCATGGAATTGAGCGTAACGGAGGCTATGGTTTGTTCTGTTGGGTTCAGGTAAATCATTTCGGGATCTCCATTGCCCTTATTGCCACTACAGCCGCCGCTTGAAAAATATTGTGCTACCAGTATGGGCTTATCTGATTTAACAGCGTTGGCCTGGTTATTACTGAATTCATAATACTTGCCATTAATAAACCCATTTATCAGCGATCCATTTAACGTAACCACGGCAGCCGGGTCTGATGTAAAAATGCGGTAAAAATTGGTCTGTCCGCTCCGGTCTGACGCATTAATACTGGGAACCGTGATATAATTTTTACCCCAGGTACTTACCGGGTACATTTGCTGGTAAAGATTATCTGAGGTGCCGGCTGTATTACCACAACCGATGGATATTTTCCCGCTGCCGCAAAACACAGCAATTTTTTTACAGCCCCCTGCAGCTGAACTAACGGATTTTATCTGGGAGCCCGTAAGATCCGATAAGGATAATACCTGGTAGATCTGCCCCTGTGTTAGATTAAAGGTATAGGTGATCCCGGCCAGCAAGCCAGCTTTCGTATTCTGTGACGGTGTAATTTCAATGGAAGTGGTACCGGTATCTGTAGCAATGGCGAAGAAATAGGAATAAGAATCTGTTTCGTTGGAAACCTGGGTATAATTAAGTGAGTAATATTCCCTGCCCAGTGTAGTAGTGGGGAGACAGACTGTAGCCCCTGAAATTGCACTTACGTAAATAAAACTGTACACCACCACCGGCTTGTCGGCCGATACGTGAATCCCAAGGTTGTACATGCCTTCATTCAATAATTCTGCGGATCTGGGTATAGTAATAGTAGTGATCTGGTTGGCGGTAACTGAAAAAGGCTGGGAAAATCCAACACCCGGAATCTCTACCGCTCCTGTTGTACTCAGGTCTGAAGTGATATATAGCTGCATTTGCTCGGGTCCCTGGGCTGCCTTAAACATTCTAACGTGGTTGCCGTAACCAATCCAGAAATCTTTTCCCTTATTGCTGAAATCCTGGGCATGGGCCAATATGGATATTCCCAGAAGCAGTATCGAAAGCAGGCAATTCCTCATTTAGTCGGCTTGGTTATAAAAGCAATTTAATTGAATAAGTGGTTATAAACTGGTTAATGCACGGGTATTTTTCAGGCCGATCTTGCCATGATCGTTTTTCACATAAAAACAGGAACTGCTGGACAGTTGGGCAATACAATAATGCAGGAATGCTGTCCCGTTAACCCTGACGAAAAAACACTAAGTGCACTAGTAATCAACTAAAACAAAATAAGGAGGAATTGGAGTATGTGTACGATGGGTGTATAAAACGAGGCGTAACAAAGATGTCAAAATAAAACTGCTTTTGCAAGTCCATTTTCCAAACAGCTGGATCTAGACGCATCATAAAACTTGTGTGGGTTATCCAGAATTCTTGAAAATTGCTCTTTATCTAAATCGGTCATTTAGTCAGTTCTTTCTTTTCTGCCTGCAATTAGTAACATTCCGGTACAAATAACTCGGACCGCCAATTTTTAAGAGCGTTAGCTGATTAATGCCTGCCGCTTACCATCTTTTCATGCCATTATTAAAAAAGCCTTAACGGCATTTTTCCAAATTCAACCGCCGGGGGTGTACTCAAACAAAATTTTACCAGTTGTTATATTACAAAATATAAACAATAGTATATTTTATATAATAAAAAATAATATTAAATTCATAAATTAATACAAATCAATCTATTATCACATATTATTATAATATTGACCCAGTATTTTCATAAGGTTGCAAATTTGATCCATTGATTGTCAGCAATAAGGTTAAAATGGTGCTTTATTAATTCGTTTGAAATTTTCATATAATTAATAAATATGGTTTTATATGAAAAAGTTATTACTATTAAAAATAGCCAAAAAATATTAGTACCCGTAGTTCCAATCGTGCGAAAAAACTACAAAATTTAGCACACGAAAATCGAAAAAAATTGCCGGGTTTTATGGCGTTTGATTTTTCTCCCCGATTTTTGATTAATTAGCACTATGAATAAAACTTGTCTGAGCCTGCTGACAGTTATCAGCGTTGCTGCATTGTTTATGATTGGGTGCAGTCGCCCGGTAGCCCCGGAATACAGGAGTATAGAGAATCTACGGGTAAATGCAATTGGGCTGGGTGAGTCTGCCATATCGGCAGATCTTAAATATTACAATCCAAATAATTTTGCCCTGAAATTGAAATACGGCGAAACATCCGTTTACCTGAATAACCGGTTTTTGGGCAAGACTATTCTTGATTCGCTTACCCTAATCCCCGCCAGGGATAGTTTTTTAATACCTGTTTCCATGAAGGTGGATATGAAGCAGGTGTACTCAAATGCGCTCGATATTTTGCTAAAAAAAGAAGTGGATATAAAGCTTGACGGCTTCGCCAAATTGGGCAAAGGGGGCATCTTTTTTAACCTGCCGATTAAGTATGAGGGGAAACAAAAGGTCGACATTCATCTGTAACAGCCCATTGCCGTCTCTTCAGTTTTGCACTGTTAAAACACCCGCTGTCTTAAGAATAAGTACACAAAGGGGGAATTTTACATCGTTAGAAGTTGAGCCGTTCGCCGCCTATGTCTGCGGGCAACTATGTTTGACAGGCATAAAAAAAGACGCTTTTCAGCATCTTTTTTTTATCAGGTTCTACTCTTAATTCTTTTTCATCGGCCCGCCCCCGTCTGCTGGTTTTTTACAGCAAAGCGGCAGTTTCTTATAAGCTTCTTCACTGGCCGTTACATCATCTGCATCATATCCTGCATTGGCGATAGCGGCTTTTATATTTTCTACGTTGGTGCGGTCTGTCCAGTAGGTAACTTTAGTGGTCTTGTTCTTATAGTTAACCACTGTTTTAGCGATGCCCTCTTCGCGGGCTAGTGTATTTTCTATCTTGTGCTTGCAGGTTTCACACTGCACAGTAGGCGTTTTTATGGTCACTGTAAGGGCTGCTTTGGTCTGTGCGCTTGCCAGCGAAACCATCCCGGTTACAAATGCCAGTACAAATAATGCTTTTTTCATGGTATTAAATATTTGTCCAAAAATAATCAAAGTCCTTTCCAATTGGAAGGATCCTGTTGCCAATTTAACAAAATGCTTTGCTGGTCGGCACTAATGCTGCCCTTTTCCACAGCCATTTTTATGAGCGTTTCGTAATTAGTAAGTGTTTTGAATGGTACGCCTGCTGCTGCAAACGCGTCTACGGCCACTGAAAAGCCGTATGTGAAGATACCTACCATCCCTATCACCTCCAGACCGGCATTTTTTAGCACCTCTACCACCTGCAGGCTGCTTTTGCCAGTGGAAATCAGGTCTTCTATTACCAAAACCTTCTGTCCTTTTTCATAAAATCCTTCTATCTGGTTACCCAGTCCGTGCTCTTTGGGTTTGGGGCGAACGTAGATATAGGGCAATTTGAGCTGGTCTGCGCTAAGGGCGCCCCAGGCAATACCAGCTGTAGCCACACCCGCCAACAACTCCGTTTCCGGAAAATCGGTAAAAATGATATTGCTCATTTCAGACTTAATAAACTCCCTCACATATGGAAAGGAAAGTACCTTGCGGTTATCACAATAGATGGGACTTTTCCAGCCACTGGCCCAGGTAAAGGGTTCAGACGGATTTAATTTAATAGCATTAATTTGTAGCAATTTCTCTGCTACGGCTGTTTCATTGGTCATGCCGCGAAGGTAGAAAAAAGTAGTGAAGTGAATACCCGTACCGGTTATTGTTTCACGGTCCGGACTACCAGAGGTTGTAAGGTGGCGTGGGTATAATCCGCGAAGAATCCCTGATTAAAAAAATATTAAACATGCACATCAAGATCTATTTCAATGATAAGCCCCTCTTTCTCTGCGACTCGGTTGATGCGGAAATAGAACCGTTTAAACACCATGACGACGCTATTTTTATTGATGAGTTCTCCATACATAGTGTGAAAACAATCATTCATGAAATGGAACTGCAGAAAATACATGCCGGGGTATTCCTGCACAGCAACCTGGAAGAACTGAAAAAAGCATTCTGGAAAAAGTTTACCATTGTACAGGCCGCTGGTGGCCTCGTAACTAATAAAAATCATGAAATGCTGATGATATTCAGGCGTGGCAAATGGGATCTCCCAAAGGGTAAACTGGATGAAGGCGAAACGCTGGAACAATGCGCTGTGAGGGAAGTGGAAGAAGAAACTGGTTTAAAAGATATAACGCTTCAGCAGCACCTGCTTACTACTTACCATACTTACCATGAAAGCGGTAAATTTATCCTGAAAGAAAGTTATTGGTATAACATGAAAATCAAAAAAGAGCAGGTACTGGTTCCCCAGGAAGCAGAACAGATAGCGGAAGTCAGGTGGGTAAAAAAGGAGCAATTACCCGAACTTATGAAAAATACGTTTGCTTCTGTGAAAGATGTACTGGCTGGAATATAGCACTTAGTATTGAGTATATAGTAATGTGGTACTTAGTTTTGCGTATAAAGTATTGAGACGATAGAAAAGAGACTGCAGCCAAAGCTTTGGTACTTTTTTTATGGAAAGAAATCATCCAAAAAAAAGCCAGTTGAAATCACCTCATCCGGCCTTCGGCCGCCTTCTCCAACAATGGAGCAGGGAAATGGAAATGTCTCTTAACAGCCCGATTTCGACATTGTTCGTTAATTAAGCTTCTGTGCTACTGTGACTTCAGGTGCACCAATCCTACCTTTGAAGGACGATTATATAGGGTAGCTATGGTCTACATACTGAATACCAAAAATCTACATACTAAATACTGCTGCTCACATTATTCATTTTCAGTATAGCCACGGTGAGGCGTGAAACGCAAACCAGCTTTTCTTTCTCATCATATATTTTAATATCCCACACGTGCGTACTGACTCCAATATGGATGGGCTTGGCAATACCGGTTACAAACCCTTCCCGGGCACTGCGTACATGGTTGGCGTTGATTTCAAGTCCTACACAGTAAAATTTACTGCTGTCCACAACCATGGCAGCGGCCACACTGCCGAGGGTTTCTGCCAGCGCTACAGAAGCGCCACCATGCAGCAAACCATAAGGCTGTCGGGTACGATGGTCGACCGGCATACGGGCGGAAAGAAAATCATCGCCCAGTTCTGCCCACTCAATACCGATATGATCGCCCATGGTATTCTTGCCAAGCGTTGCAAAATCCGCCAGGGATAAATCTTTTTTAAACCAAATGCCCATGTGTAATAATTAACTGTGTTGCTTTAGGGAGGCGATAACTACATCGGGGATAAACGGAGAAGCGTCTCCATAGTTCCGCAATATATCCCTTACAATGGTGGAGGCTACGGAAGTATATTTGGGCTCGCCGGTAAGAAAGATGGTTTCAATATTTTTGTCCATGGCGCGGTTGGCATCGGCAATGGTTTTTTCGTATTCAAAATCGCTCACATACCGGATACCCCGCAAAATAAACTGAGCACCAATTTGCCGGCAGTAATCAATGGTAAGGCCTTTGTATACGGCGCCTTCTACCCTGGGCTCGTGCTCATAAATTTCCTGTATCCACAATAATCTTTGCTCCGGCGAAAACATGGGCGTCTTGGCGGCATTCATACCCACTGCCACAATGATCTTATCAAATATAGGCAGCGCCCGGTTAATGATATCTACATGGCCCAGGGTGAGCGGGTCAAACGTGCCGGGGAAAAGACAGATCTTATCCATAAAATTATGCTTGATAAAAAATCATGATTGTGTTTACCGGATAAGGCTTGCCCGAAAAAACTATTACTTAATAATTATTCCTGCCTTCCTCCCGCCAGTAAATATAGCACGGCCATCCTTACCGCCACACCATTTTCTACCTGCTGCAAAATAATAGATTGTTTGCTGTCCGCCACATCGCTGTCTATCTCCACCCCCCTGTTAATGGGACCTGGGTGCATAATTACAATTTCTTTGCCCAAATCATCCAGCATTTCTTTCTTTACACCGTATGCCAGGTTGTATTCACGCAGCGAGGAAAACAATACCTGGTTCTGCCTTTCCAGCTGTATACGCAGTACATTGACCACATCGCACCATTGCAGTGCTTTTTTGAGGTTGTATTCTACCCGCACGTCAAAAGCCTGCTCCATGTATTTGGGAATAAGCGTCGGCGGACCGGCCACCATTACTTCCGCGCCCATTTTTTTGAGTAAATAAATATTGCTGAGCGCCACGCGGGAATGCATGATATCGCCCAAGATAGCTATTTTCTTTCCTTCCAGGCTGCCGGTTTTTTCGCGGATGGAGAAGGCATCCAGCAAAGCCTGTGTGGGATGCTCATTGATGCCATCGCCGGCGTTAACAATCGCTGCAGGAATATGCTTTGCAAGAAAATGTGGCGCTCCGCTGGCACTGTGGCGCATTACCACCACATCCACTTTCATTGAAAGTATATTATTGACCGTATCCAGTAGCGTCTCGCCTTTGGCAGCAGAAGAACTGCTGGCAGCAAAATTGAGCACATCAGCACTCAGCCGCCGCTCGGCCAGCTCAAAAGACATACGGGTGCGTGTAGAATTCTCGTAAAAAAGGTTTACAATAGTTATATCACGCAGTGTAGGTACTTTCTTAACCGGGCGCTGTAAAACCTCTTTAAATTGGGTGGCAGTATCTAAAATGAGTTGAATATCCTGTGGAGTAAGCTCTCTAATGCCAAGAAGGTGTTTTGTACTCAGTTGCATTAAAAATCGAAATTATAGGAAAAAGTTCAAAGTCCGTGGTTTATAATCCGGCGTTTTTTTTATGCGAATATTCTGCCTCCTGTAATGAAGATGTAATCAACTCAATTTTGTGGCTCAGAACGCAAAATATTGAACCATAAACTGGCTTATACCCTGTGATGATCGGCTTTCCAGTTGCTGATCAGCTTCTTGATTTCAATGTTGCGAATGCCTTCTTCCGCAGCTTTTTTGCTAAGCATTACAAATTCTTCATCAGCAGCAAAGCGCAGGGCAATGATTTGTCCAAGACGAAGCCTGCTATCCAATAGCTTACCTGTCAATGCAAAGTGCCGCAGGTTTTCTTCTGCACGAATGGCCCTGTCCTGCGCACGCAGTGCAAACCAGCGGGCATACCAGAATATACTCAGCAATATCAGTGATGCCAGTACCAGCAAAGAGTCAGCGTAAATATTTTCCTGTGCTGCATGCGTAAGGTTGATGATGCTGCCCACCAGCAGCACCAGGATAGCCAGGGAAGTGATTAAATGCCAGAGTGGGATATACCGTAAATGATTCGTTCTTTGCTGGGTTGTCATATAGTTTGCTTTAAGAGAACAGACGATCGGCAAAGAAAGTTATTTTAAATTATCCAACAGTTGATACATTTTTTTTACCACTGCGCCCGAAGCCCCGTCATAATTATTGACAATGATGGCGAAGCTATAGCTGTTTCCATCTGTTGCGGTATGATAACCAGCGTATGCTCTTGCACCACCGATGGAACCACTTTTCATTTTCATGCCATTGTAATCGGGCAAAGCCGCATAAAAAGAAGTAAACCAGGGCCGCGTTTTTGCATACTGCAATGCTTTTACCAGTGCAGCAGCGGTAACCCGGTTTTGTGGCGACAGGCCGCTGCCGTCGCAAATGTTAAGCGCAGATTTTTCAATTCCCTTTGCCAGCCAGAAATCTTTCAGCAGTTCCACCCCCTTTTTTGTAGACCCTGCACCAGTTGTTGCCAAGGCCATGGTTTTAATGAATGCTTCCCCGTAAAGGTTGATACTTTTTTTAAGAAACCAATAGTTGAGGCTGTCAAAAGAAGGAGAAAGATGTTTGTATAATTGGGTATAGCCCATCGCGGAATCCGGTACTGATAAAAATTTTACCGGGCTAACCGGGCTTGTAACTATACCGCCTTTTTTTAAGGCATTGATAAGCTGTGCTTCAAAAACCTGCGTGGGGTTAGTAATAGATGCGCTTACCTCAAAAGCATTTTCATTAACAGGAATACTGCCTTCAATAATAGGGTAATCATCTCCGTAAGGAAGGTAAACAATGGTATTGTCGCCGGAACCTTTCTCAGCAGACACCAGCTTGCCGCCCCTCACCGCTTTCACTTCTGCAGGTTTTACTTCAACAACTATGGCCGTGTCCCCTATCTTTTTACCCGACTTCAGCATCAAATCATACTGGTTCTCCAGCCAGTTAAATCCGAATGCGCCGGCACCATAATAATTACCAATATCTTCCCATATCCATCCACCTGGAATCTGGTCGTCAAAAGGATGAGCCATTTCTATTTTGTCGGTAACAGGACCTGTTTTATTACGTTGCAATGAAGTCACGATGTTTGAAAGAATGATGCCAGGCCGGGTCGATATAAATCTTGACGAACCAAAACTCGGATCACCTGAAGGCTTTATATACAAGCAGGCTATTGCACCGCTGCCCTTTACATTACGGTAGCCTATTTCAGTTGCATACCGGTAATCTTTTCCCAGTACGTCAAACGCGGCGCAACTGGTAAATACCTTTTGTGTACTGGCGGGGGTCAACCCTGTTTGCGCATTGTGTTCATAGATAGCCTGCCCGGTTTTGTCGTTTGTCACCATGCAACCAACAATGGCATGGCGCAATTGCGGATCGGCTTCCATTTGCGCCATAGCCTGCGAAAGTTTATCTTTTATTGACTGGCTATAAGAGAGGGTAGAAATAAAAATAACAAAACCAAGGATCCATTTTTTCATCAACAAAATATTTAATACTCAAATCTAAAAAGAATTAAATTTACTGAATGGAAAATGAAGTGAAAGAGGCGGCTTTTAAATATAATTATATTACACATGCTGTATACCTTTTGGCAGAAAGGCAGCAGCGGAAAAGCAAGAGTATTTTGATGGACAAGTGCTGGCAATGGGTGGCGCGGGTCTTAACCACAACCGCATCCAGGCAAACCTGTTGATAAATATTGGGGCTTTTTTAAAAGCGCAACATTGCAGCATATTACCGGGAAATATGCGGGTGAGCACGCTTGCACAAGATGCATATATGTACGCTGATGCAGTTATTGTTTGCGGGGAACCTCAACTGGAAGAGGATGTATTTGACACCCTGCTTAACCCCTCCGTTATTTTTGAAATATTACCCCCTCTACCCGTGGCATAGACAAGGGAAGGAAATTATTTTTTTACCAGGGAATTCCCTCCCTGCAGGAATACATAATGATAGATTCCCAGAAAAAATTCATTCGGCTTGCTGGAAACAAGCAGACGCGCATGGTTATTAAAAATATCAGCCATCCCGCTGCTGCCTTATTATATCCGCACTATCAACATACATCTCCTGATTGATATTATTTATACAGACACGGGATTATAATTATTTACACCGGATATTTGCAGCCAAATTATCTAAGGCATGCAGCAACCGACCTCCGCTTCTATTATTACTATTGGTGATGAACTGTTGATAGGACAGGTAATAGATACCAACAGCGCCTGGATGGCACAGGAACTTAATAAAGCCGGCATCTGGGTAAAACGCCGCGTGGCCGTAGGCGATAGCTGGAATGAAATCTGGCAGGCACTGGATGAAGAAAGCAAACATGCAGCTATTATACTCATCACCGGCGGCCTGGGCCCTACTGCCGATGACATTACAAAACCCCTGCTATGCGAATATTTTGGCGGCAAACTTATTACCGATGAAAAAGTTCTGGCACACGTAAAATATTTATTTGAAAAAGTATTCAGAAGGCCCGGACCCATTTTAGATCGCAATCTGAAACAAGCTGAAGTACCCGATACCTGTACTGTGCTGCACAATGCCCGGGGTACTGCTCCAGGCATGTGGTTTGAAAAAGAAGGCAAAGTATATGTAAGCATGCCGGGCGTACCCCATGAAATGAAAGGGCTGATGACCGACCTGGTGCTGCCGCGACTGCAATCGCATTTTACCATGTCCGCCATTGTTTCCAGAACACTGCTCACTTTTGGCATAGGAGAATCCTTCCTGGCAGAACGTATAAAAGATTTTGAGGAAGCACTGCCCGCCAGTATAAAACTGGCCTACCTCCCCAACTACGGCATGGTGCGCTTACGCCTTACCGGTACAGCCGCGGAAGAATCCGTTATTGCCCCGCAGGTACAAATGCAATTTGATACACTGCTGCAGTTACTACCCGACGTGCTGGTAACCGATAAAGACGAGCCAATGGAAAAAGTAATAGCGGCCCTGTTACTGGCTAAAAATAAAACCATGGCTACCGCAGAAAGTTGCACCGGCGGTTATATTGCCCACCGCATTACCGCCCACGCAGGATCAAGCGAATATTTTAAGGGCAGTGTGGTGAGTTATGCCAATGAAGTAAAAGAAACGCTGCTGGATGTTCCGCACGAATATTTTACAACCGTGGGCGCCGTCAGCAAAGAGGTAGTTACCGGCATGGTAAAAGGCGTATTGCAGCAAATAAAGGCAGACTATGCCATCGCCGTTTCCGGCATTATGGGGCCGGGCGGCGCTACCACCGAAAAACCGGTCGGCATGGTTTGGGTAGCCGTAGGCAATAAGGAAAAAATAATAACCCAGTTGTTCAATTTCCGGTTCGACAGGGCCAGGAACATTGAGATCACCGCAATGAATGCATTGAACCTGCTGAGAAAATTTATCATTGAGGAAGGCGCCTTGTGAATGGGAGCCGGGAGGCCGGCAAGGGATTGCCAGGCCAATTCTATTGACCACAAATGCACTGTTGTGCGAAATCCCCTGGTCCTGGGGCTTGTCTTCCTTTCAGACCTGTCGTGCTAAACATTTAAGACCAGCATATATCGCGAAAAATAGTTGAAAAAGCCCCTTCTACATGGGTACTAACGATTGTTCTCAAATCATTACCTTTGGCCCGGTAAGCAGCTGCAGGTTATAAGTGCTGCATGCAGGGTTGTTGTACAAGTGTGCGACGCAACAATGTTTAACAGCGGTAAAATGCCTGGCAACTGCTTACCATCAAACTTTTTAAATTGTACACACCTATGGCGATTGTTGACTTGGTAATGCCTAAGCTGGGTGAAAGCATTGTGGAAGCCACTATCCTGAAATGGCTTAAACAACCCGGCGATACTGTGAAGCAGGATGAAACCGTGCTTGAAATTGCTACTGATAAAGTGGACAGCGAAGTACCCAGTACTGTAGAGGGCACCCTGGAAGAAGTATTGTACCAGGTAAATGATGTAGTGCCTGTAGGTTCGGTAATTGCCAGATTGCGCACCGGCGCGGCAGAACCAAATACTGTGAAAGCGCCTGCCAATCCGCAGGTGCAGGTGGAACAACATTCATTTGTACCGGCACCTGAAACTTTTAGCGACATACCTGCCCCTGTTTCCAATGGTCATCATGCAGTAGCCAGCAACGGAAACCGCTTTTATTCGCCGCTGGTATTAAATATAGCCGGCAGTGAGGGTGTTAGCATGACTGAACTGGAAAGCATGCCTGGCACCGGCAATGAAGGCCGGGTAACCAAAAAAGATATACTGCAATACATCAGCGATAAAAAACAGGGAAAACCTGCCTACGCCGCAGCCGCCAGGGAAACGGCGCAGCCTGCACGTGTAAACAGCAATTCAGGTACCGTATTAACCACCACCACGCCCCAGGGCAATGTGGAAATTATTGAAATGGACCGCATGCGCAAACTGATTGCCGAACACATGGTGCGCAGCAAACATACCAGTCCGCACGTAACCAGTTTTACAGAAGCCGATGTAACCAACCTGGTACAGTGGCGTGATAAAATAAAACAATCATTTGAAAAAAGGGAAGGCACCAAGATTACTTTTACACCTCTTTTTATAGAAGCCATTGTGCGCTGCATAAAAAAATACCCGCTTATCAATAGTTCACTGGAGGGCGATAAAATCATTATTAAAAAAGACATCAATATTGGTATGGCAGCGGCTTTGCCCAGCGGCAACCTTATTGTACCTGTGATTAAAAACGCCGACAACCTCAACCTGGTGGGACTCGCGAAGCAAGTAAATTTGCTGGCAGACAATGCCCGCAACAATAAATTGCAACCCAACGATATACAGGGCGGCACGTTTACACTTACCAATGTAGGTACGTTTGGCAGCCTGATGGGCACACCAATTATTAACCAGCCGCAGGTTGCTATACTGGCAGTGGGTGCCATAAAAAAACGCCCGGTGGTTATTGAAACGGAACAAGGCGATACCATCGGCATACGGCATATGATGTATCTCTCTATGAGCTATGACCACCGCATCATAGACGGTGCACTGGGCGCCACCTTCCTGACAGCTGTTGCCAACGATTTGCAGAACTTTAATCCTGACCGGGATTTTTAAAAGAAGCTTTACGCATATTTCCAAAAATAAATTAACCCTGGTGTAAACCGGGGTTTTGTTTTTTTATGGTACAGCAGTAGTATTGTTATTGGGCATTGTTGTCCGCCCGGATGCCGGGTCGGGCAGGCGTCGCACACTTGTACCATTGAACCGGTAACCGGCGCCCGGGTACTGGCGTATTTTTATAAGGAAGCAATAGATTTTTTCAAAACTGCCTGCGAACATGCGCGGAGATTTTATACAACCAAAGCGAAGAAGTTTTCATTTCAGTTTGCAATGACATGTATACTGCGATTATTACCATCCATCAATCCCTACTTGACCAGTACACTGCTGCCATTCTTTTTATAAATCCTGTCATCTACACCCAGGCCCTCTACCACCCACACCACCGTTTGCGATTGCTGCGCATTGCCGTTTATATAGCCATCCCATCCCTCAAACTCATTACGGGTCTCATATAATAACTGTCCCCAGCGGTTAAACACCCTGAAATAATGCAGTTGTTTAATGCCTTTCAACAGTGGCCGCAATACATCGTTTTTACCGTCCCTGTTGGGTGTAAAAACGGTGGGTACGTATACATCTGCGTGGCTTAGAATTTTTACAAACTGTGTATCCGTGGTTGCACAGCCACTGGTAGTTTTAATCGTAACCGTATACAAGTGGTCCTGTCCGCCAGTAAAAACTGGCGTAAAACTGTTTGTATCACTTAAACTGATACCTGGCTTCCATAAAGCGGTTGCGCCAATCTTTCTTGCAGGCAGGTTAATGGGTGTATTAACCAGGGTGTATTTCACCGGATAAGTCGTGCCCGCTTTGGGCACATCAATAGTAATCTCTTTTTTTATAGTGGTCACTGTGCAGTCTTCGTCATTACTCAGAAACGCGTAATAGGTTCCACTTTGCTGCACATGGTAAACAGGCTGGTTGGCATTGATGATGGGTACATTGTTTTTAAACCATTGAATGGTGCTGTTGGGCTGCACTACCAGCACAGCGCTGTCCATACTCGTAATACAATATGCTGCACGCCCGTCTATCCGCAATGAATCATCTACCAAATCTGCCATTACCATTACCGTATCAGTACTTGCGCAGCCTCCTCCGCTGCTGCTGGCCGTTAACACATACCGGGTGGTAACGGATGGTGTGGCAAGTGGATTGGAAATATTGGCATTTGACAAACCCGTTGAGGGCGACCAGTGATAGCTTAATCCCGGCTTGGGTGCAACGCCCAGGGGCACGGCCTTATTATTGCAGGATCGCATATCCGGTCCTGCATGTGCATTCACAGTGAGTGTGTCTATCAGTTTTGCATACAAAGTATCCAGGCAGCCATACCCGTTATAGGGAATCAGTTCTACTGCAATTTTAGTACCTGGCGGTGGTGGTGGATTCAGCTTCAGGGTTTGCCCGTTACCAATCACCGTGGAGAGGTCGCTGTTAAACCATTTATAGCTCTGGTAGCCATAAGGCGCAATCACATTTACCGCGGTATCATCAGGACAATAAGCAGCACCGGTAAATTCACCGCTGCACTCAGAATTTACATCCACATACGCATAGCCAAAATGGCGCCTGAAAGTACAGTCTGCCGTCTTAAAAAACAGCCTGATTACTTTCCCGGCCATATTATCCAGGTTAATAGAAACCGCCGACCAGTCTTTAAACCATACCGGTGTGTTGGTGCCGGGGTTGGCCGATAACTGAAAACCGGGCAATGGGGAACCATACGGATGAAATGTAAAAGAGGAGCAATCAATCCGTATATTATCGGTAACGTTTGTAATTTCTACTTCCATCCTCGGCTGTTCACTCTCCAGGTGATTGGGATCCTGGAACACAACTGCATAATGATAAATTAAACTATACACATCTTTACTGGCCGGAATAGTAAATTCGTAAGAAACGCCTTCTGCCTCATTGCCACCCGATGTATTACCCAGCTTTATAGAGTGCCCGCTACCGTTAGGACAGTTCACCGGAAAATCTCCATATGGATCCATGCCATCGCCCGGAAAAGAACTTAACATGGTATGCTGGTTACTAACCGGAAATGGAGAAGGGCTGATGGAAATAACGTTCTGTCCGTTTACCGAAGCAACATGCCCGGTATAGCAGGTCCAGCCATTAAAGGCGCCGGTTTCAAAATCAATATTGGGCGGGCAATCCTGTGCAATGGCGGTAAAAAAGCCAGTGCCTGCCAGCAATACTGTTAGTAATACTGTGGGGAGGAAACAGTAAAACGATGATGTACTTTTACAAAACGCAGTTCGTTTTTGCAATTGTGCTGTTTTGGGTAATAAAGATAAAACTATTTCAGGCCAACAAAACGGCCCGTCTTTACACAGGAATTGAGCAGGTTTACAAGTACGTCAACATCTTATTTTTGCGCGCCGGCCTTAATACAAGCAATCAGCAAACGATGGGTGGCTTCAGGAGACCGGCAGCTGTAGTATACCTCTTCAAAATACATACTTTACGGCAGAATAGGAAGAACCGTTGCCTAATAATTTGTAAACAGGTGAAAATTACACGGCTTTGCGGCAAACCGTACAATTCTGCCGGTTAGCTGCGTGCAAGCGACCAGAATGATTACCCTTCTTCAAAAACCCACCCGGTTTCAAGTACGTGGCAAACCATGATATTGGATTTTTCGGCCCGGGTAAAAACATTTATCTTACCTGTATAACTTAAAACCAACCGCATGCCGCAATTAAAAGGCTTGTTACTACTCATAACAGTTAGCATGTTCATCTCTTCAGGTTTTGCCCAATCAACAGGCCCTTCTCCGTTTGACACAACCCTCTATGGACGGAATGAGAAAGCAGGAAAATACGCAAAAATCAGGGGCATCAATATGTATTATGAAATATACGGCCAGGGCGCGCCCTTACTGATAATACATGGCAATGGCGGATCGATTAATAATTTTTTGTACCAGATTCCTTACTTCGCCAATAACTATAAAGTAATTGTGGCAGACAGCCGGGCCCAGGGTAAGTCTGCCGATACCGGTGATTCATTAAGCTATGAAATGATGACCGATGATTTGAATGCATTACTGGATACGCTCCGGCTTGATTCCTGTTACGTAATTGGCTGGAGTGATGGTGGCATTAATGGTTTACTGATGGCCATCCGTCACCCGGAAAAAGTAAAGAAACTGGCAATTACGGGCGCCAACCTTACGCCCGACAGCAGCGCAGTAGATCCTTTTATTTATAACTGGGGTCTCCGGTACAATGATACACTGAAGAAAATGCCCTTTTCACCCAAGAATAAAAATGACAGAAAACTGGCGCACCTGCTTTCCTATGAGCCGCATATCAGCCTGCAGCAATTAAAGCAAATAAAATGTCCGGTGCTTGTAATAGGCGGCGATCATGATGTGTTGCGTCCGGAACATACGATGCTGATTGCTGAATCAATTGAAAAATCATATTTGTGGATATTGCCCAACTCGGGCCACTCTACCCCTGTTTTTTATAAAGACATGTTTAACCAGGTAGTAGCCGATTTCTTTTCCAAACCTTACCGCAGAATTGAAGGCTTCGGTCGGTTTGAATAGACATGGCCGGCATACTTCGGCTACTCAGGGCGTATAAAAAATTAATGATTTGCCAGTGCGGCAATCCACCATCTGCCGTAAGCCAATCCATAAAAAATATTTGTGTTATCATAAACATGCTTGGTATATTGATATATCATATGCGTATGACGCAAATACAACACATGCGTTTTCACCATCATTGATACGCCAGCGTGATTTTGATGGCAATGCATATGCAGCGCCACTATTTATAAAAGAAGTAGTGTGATTGCTGAAAGCTGTTTTGAAAATTCCCCGGATGGCCCTTGAAAATTGAATCGGCCCTCCCTCCCGCTCCATTTTTTAAATTATATTCGCGCATAAAATAATTGTGATGGATATTAAAGTAATTGGTTTTGATGCAGATGATACGCTTTGGGTAAACGAGCCCTATTTCCAGGAAACAGAAAAGAAATTTTGTGAAATATTGGAAGATTATTTACCACAGCATTCCGCTTCCAAGGAACTTTTCAAAACGGAAATAGATAACTTGTCACTTTATGGCTATGGTGTAAAAGGTTACATACTCAGCATGATTGAAACGGCTTTGAAAGTTTCTACCAATACCATCAATGCAGTTGTTATAGAAAAAGTAATTCAGTATGGAAAAGAATTGCTGGAAAGGCCGATTGAAATCCTGGATGGTGTGGAGGATGTATTAAAATCGCTGTATGGAAAATACCGGCTGGTAGTGGTTACCAAAGGTGATTTGCTGGACCAGGAAAGAAAGCTGAAAAAATCAGGCCTTGAACATTATTTTCACCACACAGAAATAATGAGCGACAAACAGGAGAAGGATTACCTGAAACTGATCAAACACCTCGACATACCCGCGGCATCGTTCCTGATGATTGGTAACTCGCTTAAGTCTGACGTGTTGCCGGTGCTGGCGGTAGGTGGTCATGGTGTACATGTACCCTACCATACCACCTGGGAGCATGAGCAGGTAACCCATCATATTGAACATGCCAATTTCATGCAATTGCAGCAGATTACAGAAATTTTACCGCATTTACTTACATGAAACAATTAGCTGATTTACCCAAATGTGAACTGCACCTCCACCTGGATTGTTCACTGAGTTATGAGGTTGTGGCAAAAATAGATCCCAGTATAACATATGAAGCATACCAACAGGACTTTATTGCCCCGTTGAAATGTACCAACCTGGCTGATTTTTTAACACGTGCTGTCAAGGGTTTTGCACTGATGCAGACCAGGGAGCAATTACAGCTTGTAGTCCATGATTTGTTCCGGCAAATGGTTGCCGATAATATGCTGTACGCTGAACTAAGGTTTGCGCCCCTGCAGCACCTGCAGCAGGGATTAACGCCTTACGAAGTAGTAGCCGCTGCTGAAGCAGCCACCGCTGCAGCTGTAAAAGAAACGGGTATTGAAGCAAGGCTTATCCTATGTACACTGCGCCATTATACGGAAGCGCAGAGCATGGAAACAGTAAAGCTGGTGGAGCAATTTACCAATAGTTATGTAGCGGGTTTTGATATTGCAGCCGATGAAGCGGGCTTTCCCATAGACAATCACATCTCCGCATTTGCGTACGCAAAAGAAAAAGGAATTCACTGTACCGCGCACGCAGGCGAAGCCAGCGGCCCGGAAAGTGTATGGCAAACCCTGGAATATTTTGGCCCCAGTCGTATTGGACATGGCGTAAGAAGTATTGAAGATAAAAAGCTGCTGGCACATTTATGTAAAAACAATATTCACCTGGAGATTTGTCCCAGCTGCAATGTACTCATTGATATGTACGATGCGTATAAAGATCATCCCATAGATCAACTATACAAGGCGGGCGTTTCGCTGGGCATTAACACCGATACCCGTACCATTACTAATATTACGCTGAATAAAGAATACCAGCGCCTGCAGGATGTTTTTGGATGGACAATCAATGATTTTTACAACTGCAATGTAAATGCTTTGAATGCCGCTTTTATACCGGCTTCATTGAAAGCAGCGTTGCTGGAGAAATTACGGGCAGGCTACCGCAATGAAGGTATGACAGCCTAGATCCACTACCATTATTTTGAGGCTGGCGGTATGTAAACAACTGTCTCTGTTATTTACCCCGCACGGAAATTATGCGCAAACTCGCCGCCGGCTACTTTAATAGTCCGTACCGGGCTTGAACCGGGTATAGCTAGCTTCACCCACATGTTGCCAGGTATTTTACCCACTTCAATTACCTTAAACACTGCACCGGCCGCAAAGCTGGCGCCCTGGTGCCTGCATTCATTTTTAAATTTCCAGTGTTGTATCATTCCATCCGGGATAAGGCGAAGAGTAATAACTGAATCGCCGGCAGAAAGTGTATTAAGCATGGCATTTGTTTTTTTACATCAATCAGGAAACAGCCGTATTATTTACTGACCTGCATTGCCCAGGCCTTCTATTGCGTTGCCTGACTGGTTTATCATAGCGCCACAAAATCTTCTTACACCCATCAGTCCTACCGCAGTTAACGCAATACCTTCCGGCATTGTTGCGCCACCTACTATTAGTACACCACCAAACCCAACGCCCATTTTAGAGATACCACAGGCAGTAGCCAGCTTTGCTATACTGGCCGGACTTTTACAAGTCTCCATCTCCATGCGTTTGGCTTCTTCGCTGCTGCATTTTAAAGCAGTCTTAAAAATATCTGCAATGGTTCTTATTTGCGGACCTGCGGTTGTTGGCATATAAACGGTTTAGATGAGTGCTTTCTTAAACGCAATGAAGTTATCAAACATCAACAGGCCATACAAGCGTGAAAATACCTTGTTTCACCATGCCTGGTTTTTTACCGGTAATTGGATGCCCGTAAAAGTAAACCATCCCGGCTTTACTTAAACAATTACAGAATACCACGTTTGTGGTATTGACTCCGGCGCGGATTAGCACTAACTTGTACATGATTTTAAGATGTTTTACCCCTTCCTGAAAGCCTTCAACCCCCCTGAAACAACTGGCAACAACTCCCTGTTTAAATGGCAACTAACGTATCCACTACGGAAGAATAAATTACAACATCCATGGTAATTGTGCCTTCGTAAAAACAGTTGCTTTATATCAATTATTTTTTCATAAAACGGCAGATTTATAACGTGCATCATTTACGGTAACTATACAGCCGCAACACATTTTTTTTATTCAAAAAAATATCTATTCAATCACCTAATATATATTTATTATGAGCAAATTAAAATCATCCAATGGCAACGGCCATACTCCCGCCGCAGACAGAGAAGACAGTTATTCTTCTCTACCGGAAGGCTTTCAGTCTTATTCCAAATATGACTATTCTCCTGATGACGGGGGGTTAGATAATATGCAGGAACAGGAAGCAATGGCCGCCGCAATAAACAGTGGCGCTCCCATGCCCGGACCGGCTGTTCCCATTCAGCTGAAAAGCCTGCGCAATGGTTGCTACCTCTCGTTTTTTTACCCGGCATCTGTATTACCCATTCCTGTTTTGCAATCCTTCTACTACCAGGGCACCATCCGCATTGAAAAAACAGCCGGCTATACCAAAGCCAGCGGCGACCTCTATTACGCAAAGAATTTACCAGTTGTTTTCCCGGGTGTACTGGCATCGTCGTTCCCTAACCCTGCCAATGGAATACCAATTTTCTCAAGAGGCAACTATACTTATTACCTACGCATTACAAAAGTATTGCATGGCTTCACTATCAGCGGATCATTTGAACTGGAATTTGAAATGCACAAATATGACAAAGTAGCCAAAGCCTTTAATACGCCGCCCAAGAAAGCAAAAGCTAAAATGGCCTGGTCAACGGCACCTGCCGGATATCCCGATGCGGGCCAGTACCTGAAAGGCTCCGTAAAAGACAGTGCAGGCGTTACACTTGGCACACTGTATATGGGCTGGGTAGATAAATATTATCGCAAAGCCACAATAGAAATTGATACCGTTACTGGTTCTGAAACAACCATAGACAGTGGCACCGGCGAAAACTGGCAAACCGTAGGTAATAAAATCGGTTGGCGCATTACGCGGCTTATCAGCAGTACAAACCTTGTACCGCCCAGCGGTGATTCATGGAGCGATGCGGAAATGCACAGCCGTATGCTTGCCAGCAGGGACATGAATGATCTTGACAAAGAATGGCGCTATCATATATTGTGTGTAAAAAGACTTGATTCAACTGAGCGGGGCATTATGTATGATGCGTATGGCACAGATTCCAATAATGTACCGCGCGAAGGAATGGGCATCTCTTCGCATTGGGTAATTCCCAATGCCAATCCATGGGGCCTTGTTAAAGGCCTGCGTTTTGGCACCGCCAAAGCGCCGTATTTTCGCACTGCCGTACATGAGATTGGGCATGCCATGGGCCTTTATCACAATGCCAGCAATAACGGTTTCATGCACACCACACCGGATATAGCCGCCAGTGCCACGCCTGCCAATCCCTTCCCAAACAATATCATCTGGAATTACGCCCCCGATGATCAGAACAGGCTTCGTCATTTTCCCGATATCGTAGTAAGGCCGGGCGGCACTTCTTTTGGTATCAGTTATGGTTCCATTCCTATTTCTGATGAAAGCGCAGATACCACCAGTATTATGGACCAGGCAGGCTTGTTTGATGATTTTGTGAACCTGGACCTGCAGCCAATCATGGAAGTATTTCCATTGGGTGCACCGGTACGACTGAATTTTTCTATTGTAAATATGGGCGATACGGAAATAGAAGTTCCCGAAAACCTTTCGATGAAAAAAGCAGAAGTTTTTGGTTTTGTAACGGACCCAAGCGGAACAAAAAGGTCTTTCTCGCCCATTGTGCGGTGTGCGGATGCCGAAACAAATATGCTGCTGAAACCAGGTAAAAAAGCAAGTGAATCACTGACCCTGCTACGGGGCAAAGAAGGCCCCTTGTTTCTCCAGGGCGGGTATCATATTGTAGAAGTATATATAAAATGGGATATCAATGGCGCACCGGTTTGCGTAAAAGGCACGGCGAGCGTAATGATATCAGGTGCCAGCAACGATGACCACGCCAGGGCAGCAAAAGCCATTTTTGATACGCCCGATACACATCTTGTACTGGTACTTGGCGGCGACCACCTTACAGATGGCATAGCCGCCATACAGCAGGCTTTAAAGAACGATATACTGAGGCCACACTATGCTTATATTGAAGCAAAAAGAGTGGGCAAAGCATTTGGAAAACGCAAGCCACAGAAAGAAAAAGCAAAAGCATTGCTGACCAAAACTGCAGTGCTTAATGCAAAAGAAAAAGAGAAAGCAAGCGACTTAACGAAATAAAAAGATGTATCGTTTGAACTGTCCTGTTTTGAGTAAGTACCGGTATCTTGCCGGTACTTACTTATTATTTATTGCCTGCAACTTTTCATCACCTGTAAAAGAAAATAAAATGGATACCAAAAAAAGCACACAAAGGTTTTCATTGCTGGGCGCCTGGAAATTAACCACTGCGGATAAAAGTCTTTCTTATGCTTTTCCGGAGATCATTGAGTTCAAAGAAAAAAATACTTATTCCGTAGCAGGCAAAGAAGGTGCTTACCACCCTATTTTGGATGGGGGTTGGTATGAGTATAATACATCCAGAAAAGAACTTGCTATAAATACCGCCAACGATGCCATTAAAAAATATGCGCTGCGCGAAAAAGGCGACTCGCTTACGCTGCTGGAGAACGACAAGGTGCTGGCAGCCTATGTAAAGGAAAAGTAAGCGGGGGTTGGTGGATGAAGCTTAGAACTAATACTCTGTTAAGCGGACGCTTAAACGTGGAGAGGAGATAAGGGTTATTTCTTCCGGCATAGCACAAGTTGTTCCGCAGAAAATTGTGTTCCAAATGAAAAGCTGTTTTGAGGAAATACTTGTGCCAGGTTCTGCAAATGTGATCTGTGTTCTTAAACAAGTTAGGCTACTCAACCCAGTTTGGGAACAAATTGAATAAATTAAGATTTAATATTGTCATGCTCAGATTTCATTTTCTTTATTACGTCTTTTATATAATCGTGTGTCAATTTTGACACTTGCGCCAAACGTTGCCAAAATTGACCTGCATTTTAAACCTATTACAATTTGGCCAAGAGTAAAAACACGGAAAAATTTTTTTGCGAAAATAAACCGTCATCGAGCAGTTGTGCGTTTATCAGTTAGATACATTACTTAATAACTATTCTGTCTTTTGTTCCAGTACTTTTGTGCTTGGGATCGTTAACATCAACAACGTACAAAATCTTTTCAAAGGACGTGCCTTTCGGCGGGACGCTAGTGGATAAATCACAATCTTCAAAACCTACAAAATCGCCAAATATCGCTTCGGAAAAATCAGCTTTTTGAATCGGCTTATGAGGAGTTTTATGCCTGTGGTATATCCCATTGAATGTTACGTCTGCTATTTTACCATTGAATTTACAGTTGTCAAAACTGCTATCGTTAAAATTAATCTTTTTTAATTTACAATGGTCGAAAACACAATTTATAAAATGAGGATACTCAAAATTCATACCACTGAAATCGCATTTTTTAAAGACACAATTTTTTATGATTGCGCCCTGGGCACCCAATGTTGTATTCCGAAAATCCACGCTTACAAAATCGCAAAGCTCAAAGCTGCAACCGTAAATACGCGCATCCTGAAACAACGTTTTCTCAAACAAACAGAGCTTAAAATTTACATTAGCAAAAATAGGATGGTTCAGATCTGTTCCGGTGAAATCATAATTATCCAGCGTTTGTTTCTCAATTCTTGTCTTTTTTTCCCACGTCTTACCTGCGTGTTTTTTGTTCTTATCCATAAAATTCACTTGTTATTTATTTATTATTTTAAGTATTAATATAAATTCATAAATAAAATTTGACGATTTACAAATTAAAATATTTCATTTCACTTAACCATAACAATTTTCAATATAACACGTTGAGCCCCATCAATCCCAAATAGCGCCTTTGCCATTTTCTCCATACTTTTCTTGGTGTGTGCCTTTATCCCAGTCTGTTTGTGTTGTACAATCATGCCATTCTCCTGTTTGCGGGTTTGTTACATCAGGGCCAAATTTGCCGGGAGGAGTTACTTCCAGGTGTGCCAAGCTAGGGTCATTGCGAACTTTATCTTTGAAAATGGTATCTACCTGAGTACCCATATACATTTTCTCCTTGGTTGCGGCTCTGGTCAAATGTTTATCTCTTGTAGCATCTGTTCTGGCTCTTGCTGCCCTATCTTTTGAACGTTGTACGGAAGCAAGTTGCTTTTTTGATAATTTAGCTTCTTTTCTAGCATCCTTCGCATGCTTTCTTATCCGTCTAGTATCGCTGTAAGAACTTAGCCCAAAAACATCTACCCAGGCATTAGGATCATGAACATAGCTATATAGTTTCATTCCGCCATCAAGCCCTATTCTGTCAGAAGACAGGTATACTCCATCATCTACAGCGTAGTATCTGAACCTGTTATAATACAATCCGGTCTCACAATCTTCGTACTGACCCTGATAACGGAAAGGACAACTGCCTGCGTCGCCTTTTTCCATTCGTACTTTGCCGTAACTGTCCAGGTGACAATCCCAAAATAAACTTCCATCATCTTTATACATCTGAGAAGGCGTACCGAGATGATCGGTGACAATACTGTAGTTTTTATCAGCTTTTATTTTAGCGCAGGGGGCAAAACTATCTTTATCAAATATCCATGTTGTCATGCCCTGTATACTGCCATTTGCATTTACGACTGTTTCAGCTAGAACATCTCCAGTTTGCGCATGTTCTTTCCATTCGTGAAGTATTACATTTCCATCCCAAATGAACTTAGTAATCGTGTTTTTATATCGTTTGGATAACCTTCTGCCTAATGCATCATATGTGAATAATACTTCTTCGTTATCTGGCCTGATCACTTTTGTCAGCATTCCCGCACCGTTCCATTCGTATATCCATGCATCTTCCGATCCCGCCTTATATTTTTTTATTAAATTTCCCTCTATATTGTATTCATATTCCCAATCATTATTTTTTTTCAAACGCCCCCCTTTGTCGTATTTCCTGTCAGTCCGCCTTTCTGTTTGGTAAAGATTACCTACGGCATCAGGATTGCGGAGTTGTGCTTCACCATTGGCATAAATTGTTTTTGTAAGGTTGCTCAAAGTATCATATTCGAAACTTGTAGTGCCATGTTCATCTTTCACCTGTTTGAGGCGGTCATTTACATCCCATACATATTGTCTTTTTTTGTGTACAATAGCACTATTTGCGGAGGAATGCCCGGTTGTCTGGACAATAGGCCTCCCGATACCATCACGCTGCCATTGACTGCTGATGCCGCCCGGCAGCAACCGCATTTTTTCCAACCCCAACTTATCATATTCAAATTTTGCCAACCATCCATTGGCAGTCGTTTGTAGTATATCACCTGTGACACTGTACTGCTGGTGAATTTCGGCGCCAAAACTACTTTTCGTTTTGATGCGGTTACTTACTAAATCAAACTCAGATACAATCCATGCATCATTTGAAGTCTCTTTAATAATATTCCCCATTACATCCCGCTCCAGTGTTACTTTGGCGTATTCATTAGTGGCAGCAATCAATTCACCACTTGGGCGGTAGTCGTAGCTTTTTTTCTTTGAATCGCTGTAAAAAACCTCTGTGACGCGCCCGCATTTATCATAACAATAGCGAGTGAATTTACCACTAGGCTGCAACAATTGTGTAACCCAGCCGGCTTCATTGCGTTCATATTGCCGGGCAATGGCATCAAACCCAATTTCTTCGGTTACATTGCCCACGGGATCCAGTTCAAAACGATAGGGTAAACCGTGCTCATTAATAATTTTTCTGAGCTGTTCTTCTGTATCATAATTAAAATAAATGGTAGCATTGGCTTCCGTTCTGCTGGTTAGTTTCCATAAACCATGGTAGGTATACTGAACATTTTTCTGGTTATCGCGGTAGCGGATAACATTATCTATACCATCATATTCCAGCACTATATTATTGCTATCAAAATCTGCGACCTTGCTAACCCGCGCCTTCAGATCGTACCAGCGCTTTTGCAGGCGGTCATTGGGATTAGTAACCATTGTACAGTTACCCAGCACATCATAGCTGTATTGTGTAACCGCTCCATCATCTGTTTGTATGCGTGTAAGGTTTTGTTCAAGATCATAGCGCAGCGTTGTTACGGCACCGGTAGCACTGATGATCTCCTTTAGCAGCCCATCATCATACTGGTATTCCGTTTTTGCTTTTAACGGGTTTACCCGCTCAACCAGGTTGCCCCGTTCATCATACTCCCATAACCATTTGCCGCCGGCAGCATCCATGGCTTCTGTGGGCAGGAAGGGATACTGCATGTTGTAATATTCGGTAAACGTAAACCCGCCGGCAGGGTCGGTCGTGGTTGAAAGGTTACCCCATTCATCATGCGTATAAGATTGCTGGTTGCCGAGTGGGTCTGTTTCCCATTCCAGGTCATTGAAACGGTTATAGCGGTATTTCCATTCGGCACCATTGCCATCTATTTTACTGTGTAACAGGTTGTGCCGGTGATTATAAATAGTGGTATGGCCAAGGCTGTTTTCTACAATGGTCTGTCCCTGGTTGTAAGTAAGTCTATGATTGTAAAGATCCCCATCGCCCCAGGTATGTATACAGCGGGCACCGGTTGCTTTGCCATCAAATAGAAAATACCATTGCTGCCCGTCGCGCCAGGTTTCTTTTACCAGCAAATGATTTTCATATTCAAAAAGCATTTTTTGCCCCAGGGCATCTGTCTGGCAAATCATATTGCCCTCATCGTCATACTCATATTTCGTTATAACAAAAGTTTTACCTGTTTCCGTTGGGTGCGGTGCAGTTATCTGTGCTATGCGCCCTTCAAAATCATGTTCTACTGTAAGTATACGTCCGGCACTGTCTGTTATTTTGTGAAGGGCACCGGAGCGGTTGTATTCAAACCGTATGGCATAGCCATTGGCGTTAGAGATGCTCTGCAGGAAATGTTCTTCCCCCTTGCCATAAGCGGTTGTATATTTTTTAGAAGTAAAGCGGTACTGCAATCCTTCTTTATCGGTAACATAATAATAGTTGTCTGTTGCATGGCAATGCAGAAATAATTTTTCGGTACGGTTAAAGGTAGACTTACCAGGCTCCGGCAGTTCAAACACCGCCGGTCGGCCATCATTCATGCGATAAATTCCATGGTTAAATTCATCAATAAAGAACCCCATATCATAATTGTGGTACCAGCCATAACCCAGCGAGCCTTTGTGTACACTATCGCTGTACCATGTACGCTCCCACGATAGAGGTATTACACCCGGCAATGAAAAATCTTCCTCATCTGTAAACAAGCTGCCGCTTACCACATCCACCGGGTGACCGGTAACATGGCAGATGGCCTTACTTAGCATATTGGCCACCCTGCCTGCAAAAGGTAGTTTATTTACAATGCCATGCAGTAATTTGGCAAAGCCTGCGTTCAACAATTTGGTAAGCGCTGCAATAGGATTAATGGGTGTTGGTACCGGGTTCACAATCACATTGTGCGATGGGATGGCCATGATAAAACCCGTAGGCATAAAAAGATGCATGGCTTCCGGCGGTGCCTTTTTCCGCATCAGCTGCATAATGCCAATATCCCAGCAATCATTATTAAGGTGCATCAGGCCCGTAAAAGGGTTGTTATCGGCTGTAAGGAATAAACTTCCAAACTGCGCATGACCGGCATTTTTCAATACGGGCACTGGCGCAAAACTGGCCCCCATGGGGAAATGCGGTATGGGTTTATTTTTTGTACCGCTGGTAGTACGTGGCGTAAGGCTTCCAAGTTTTACAGTGGCACCAAGCCCGGCCATCCCCAGTGCCATCATGCCAATACTAAAAGCCAGGCTGGCTGCGGCATCTGCATCTGCATTGCCGGTAGGCTCCGGAGCGGCCATAGCCGCTACCGTCATCACAGCGCAACTGATCCAATCCTTTGGATCCATCACCATGGCAATATAAGGATGCGGCATTGGTATAGGGGATGGTGATGGCGGTATCATTACAAAGTGCACATCAATGCCCATAACCGGATCCATATGTGATGAAGCCGGCAAACAGGCAATACCCTGCATAAAACTCAGCGCCTGCATTACCGGCATCAACGCTTTTTCGCTGAGTCCACTTGTAGCACCCATTACAGTTCCATACACGCCCATGGCAGCGCCAGCGGTGCTTACAATCTGGCCTACCGCAGTTGCTGAGGCCTGCTCACCTGCTTTCGCGCCTTTTTCGGCGGCCTGTTGTATTTTCCTGTTGATGTCTATTTTATCGCTCATAGCGCCGGCGGAAATTTATAATGGGTTACTCAGTATGCATTCTTCTTTTAATGCTGGATCATATTACGCTATCAGGCCGCCACCGTTTTTGACGGATCTGTTACTTGTTCATAGTGAGGATTTTTCCAGTTTACTATCTCCTTCATCCATTCTTCACCATATACTGCTTCAGCTGCGTTTTCTACATCCTCCCGGCTAATATGCACCTCATCATTTATATCAATCAACATTTCAATAACGCCGGCAAAAGTGGTTACTTTAATAATATGTGCAGGCAGCTGCTTACTCTGACTAACTGCAGCAGCGAGCCATTTACAGGCCGTTCCCCTGTCACCATATTTCCGGTTGCAATAAGCAGCCATACGACAGGCTTCCATGGCCAATATGATATCGTTCGTATAAATGTAATGATTAGCCGCAGTTTCAAAATCAGCTACCGCTTTTTGCCATTCCCTATCTACCGTATAGAGTGCGGCGCGCAGCATAATGGCCTGCCCCAGGAACTTCCGGTAAATGAATTCATCTTTAATCAGTACCACGCTTTGTTCGGCAGCAGCTATTCCTTCGCTGGAATACGCAATGGCCTTTTTATAATTTTTATAGCCCACCTGGTCGTTGGCCAGGGCGGCATATACCGCAATTACCTGGCCTATCCAGTAAGGGCTTTTCTCCAGGTTATTGATGGCAATATCAATACAATCATCCCCATATTTCCGGGCATCTTTCTCATTTCTTTTTTCAATGGCCTGCATCAGCTTTACAAAAGCCTGCCTGTATTGCACTGCAGGGTTATCGGGATTACCCATTGCTGCTACCTGCTGCATGGCATTGTCCATATCCAGCGCAGGTTCAAGAGTAATAATTCTGTCAGGGTATTTGTCGGCAATTTTTTCGAAGAAAGGATGCGCAGCTGTATCGTAAATAAGCATCTTACTTTTGTCATGTAACCCTGCTGCCAATGCCTGTTCAAGCCACCTGCCAAACATGCGCTCTTCCACAAAAGAAACTTTCAGGACTGCTACCAGGTATATCCCCTTTTCCAGACTCAGGTAAGCCGCGAGGCGGTTCATGTTTTCTACAAATAAAAAAGCTGCGTTGTCTTTTTTGTACATGCTGTAATCCGGCTGCCAGCGGATAAGTTCTGTTTTAATGCTCAACGCATCTTTGTTGGCTGTATTCCATACATCAATCAAACCTTTGAGTTCATCTACCAATGCCTGGCTGTATTGTTCATCATCGTGATAAATACTTTCAAAAATCACCGGTATATCCCTGTTAGGCGTATCCACGCCCAGCAAATAGGTGCAGAAAGTATCCACCATGTCCTTTTCGCTTTCCTCTGCATGTATACGAACGATGCTGATGCCCGGCACCGCAACTGCTGCCTGCCATTTTTCTGCAAGCAATTCCATCCGCTGCTGTATAGGGTTTGTTTCTTTGCCCGCCATAAAATGCTGGATAAAAAATAATTTAATTGAGTGCTACAATAGCACCTGACAGGGATAATTTGCCACCTGCACTGATATTGGTTTTGCCGCCGCCATTTACGTTGGCTTCAGCACCACCACTTACATTGGCTTTGGTGCCACTCATGGAAGCCTCATTCTTTTTACCATCGGCTGCAAATGATGCGCCTCCGCTAGCCATAGTAGCGTTGTCTGATGCAGAAGCCAGTATTGTTTTACCGTTAATCGTTACTTCCTTACCATTGATATTGATAGTACCGTCTTTTTTCATTTCTATAGAAGACTCTCCAACAGTAAGCGTGATGCTTTCATTTGAAAGTATGTTTATTTTTCCTGCACCGTCCATCTTCATGCTGTTGCCGTCCTTATCTTCCACAAACACACTACCCGCCTTGTCATCCAGCACCATCTTATTGCCACTGCGGCTCTGGAAAGTCTTGACGTCATTACCGCCAGTGGCAAAACTGTTCTTAGCTTTTCCGTGGTAGACACTTCCTATTATATATGGTTTGGTAGGACTATCGCCTTCAAAACCAACTATCACTTCTTCGCCATTTTCCGGTATAAAAAACATACCCTTTCCATCGCCTGCATGGGGCGTGGTTACTCTTATCCAGGGGCTTTTTTCATTGCCATTCATCCAGTGAAATTTTACCCGTACCCGACCCAGCCCTTTCGGGTCATTGTTGTCTGTTACCAGTGCGCTCTGCGTTTCGCTGTGCGGATCAGCATAGCCTGTTACAGGCGGCATTTTAATAGTAGCCGGTATGGCTACAAAATCGTTTGAATAATTACCCTGTCCATCACAATGATGGTTAACCGAAATAATGGTATAATCCCCAAAAGACTCATCGGCCTGGCTAAAAACATTTTTCCCCTGTATGCTTACCGAACCGCCAACCTGCAGTGCCGGATGGCAGCTGCTGCCGTTAAACCGCACCATATTACTGCTTTGCATGGCGGCGCGGGTATTCACAAAATCGTCCAGCTGCTTTTTATTGGTCAGAAATTGATTGTGCCATTGTTTTGGTTTGGCCCCGTAAAACTGTTCACTTTTCTGAAGGGCATGTTTGCCCAAATCATTTAAACCGGCTTTTGCGGCTATTCCTGCCGGTGATCCATCATATACTTCGTGGTTCATGTAGTCATACGCCATCATCTGGAAGCCGGCCGGCCTCACCTGCAGTGCCATATTGAAGCTGTGCAGGTTGCTACCGTATAATAATTTTATTTTACTGCCCTGCGGCGGGCCCAGTACCAGTTTTTGTCCGTCGTAATACAGCCATTCGCCATAGGTGGCGCTGAGGCGGCTAAGGAACTGCCAGGCAGTTTCTTTATACTGCACGGTATAAGAAAGTGTTTCGCCGTAAGAAGGGGCTATTTTGGGCTGTAATAAGTTTTGCGGAAAATGTTTGAGCACATCCTGGGCAATGTTTTTAACCGCCTTCTTTTCCCAGGTTTTGCAGTGAGGGCCATTGTCTAATAATATGGTGGGACTAAAACCGCTGATAATAATATCACCTGCATGACCACTGTGCCGGGCGGCTTCTACCTGGGTAATAACGCCGGCAAACTGAAGGCTGCCTTTGTTACCGACTGCGTCTATCTGCACATTGAAAGATCCGCCGATCATGTTTTTGGAAGAATTGAAGATGGCGCCCGAAGTGCCGTCAATGGCTTCTGCGGGGCATACAAGGCGAAAACTGTGGTGGTTGAATATGCCTTGTGAGAGGGAGAGGGAAGAGAACTGTTTTATGTTCTTTCCTTCTGCGTTAATGCCGATGCCTACAAATTGTGCCATAAAAAAGATTTGTCTTTTATGGTGAATAATTTTGTTTACGGGGGTAGTGTCGTGAGACGTGACGCGTCAGTCGTGAGACATCAGCTGCAAATCCCAATTTCCCGGTGCCTAATCCCCCATGCCTACTTCCTACGCCTCGGGCCAGTTGTTCTTAAATTCCGAATCATTTAGTTTGATTTCATGGGCGCTGATGGTAAGCTGTATCTGCATGGGCAGATCGCCAATGTGGTCAAATGTTTCATAGTAGTCTACGCAATGCGCATCTGCAAACTCAAGTGTTTTCAGTTTACTGCTGGTATCGCGCCTGAAGAAAGTTATGGTACCGCTCTTGGTTTGCGTGGGGCTTATCATCCAGTCGAACAGCTCTGTGCCGCCGCCGCTTTCTATCACCAGGTTTATATTCCCCCCCTGGGGTATAGCCGTAGGTTTGCCTGTTGCATCAGTTACCTGGGTGAAACGGAAACCGCAATGCAATACATTCATTTCTTCTCCGTCTATCTTTAATTTAGCAATAAAAGACATAGTAATAAATTAAATACATTAAGATAGCCTCTGCACCCAGTGCCTGGCACGGATATGTTCAGCAATAAAAAATAAAACGGGCAACGGGATTGCTACCCGCTATATTAAATATCTTATTTCACCCATTCGTTTGTGTGCGTACCGCTGCCCAGGGTAATTTCTTTAGCACTGATAGTAAACGTTTCGGTGATGGGGTTATCGCCGGTGTTATCAAAATTCTCTGTGTAATCTACAAGGTAAGCTTCTTTAAACTTCAGCTCCTTTAAGGTGGCGTCGGTATCGCGTTTAACAAACACAATAGAGCCTTCCTTTCTTTCGAAATTGTTACACATCCATTCAAAGAAAGTGGTATCGCCACTTGCTTCAACGGTAACAGTAATTTTTCCACCGCGGGTGATAGAGGAAGGACGACCGGTTGCATCAGTTTCCTGCTTCAGAGAATAGTAGCTTGATAAAACATTTAGTTCTTTACCGGCTACTTTCAATTTTGCTTTGAAAGACATAAAAAAGGGATTTAAGATGAATAAATGGTATGATACTGATAAATAAATTTTACTGTACACGATACACCCTGTCAACCGGCGATACTTCTCTTTGAAAAGCATCGCTCCTGTTGTTTGTTTTTTGCGGTCTGTATTTTTTATAGATACAGGTGGCGCTGCTACATGGGCGTGAAGGTTTTCCGGGAGGGTATTATGAATTGGTGTGTATCGCTAAAACTATCTTTCATTTACCCCCACTTTAATTCTGCTCTGAAAGAATGTGTAAGACGGGGGTGTTAAAGATGTTTTTGTACTACTAATCAGACCTGGCGGCTTAATGCTGTTCAGTGTTCAAAGATAAATGCTCCTGGTGTTGTGGTCAACCGTTATTACACTTAAACTGCGGCGTATTTATACCTATTCCGTTTATTTATCCTGTGCGTATTCTGATGACCAATCATTGCCATCATCGCCTTTCTGTCCTTCCAGTTTAATTAAAAAAGTTTTTGCCGGAAAGTATGGTTTCAAATGAATATCCAGGTAAATCTTGTCTTTTTGTACGGGATCCTGTTCAAACCTGCGGATGGTAAAATTTTCAATTAATTTATTGGGGCCTGTTATGCTGTCAAGAAATTTTACAATCTGTCCATTTAATTCCTTGCGGGTATTGGCGGTAAAATTTTCAAATGCGCGCCTGTTCAGGAAGTCCATCATTACCTTAGCCACGTAATCAAATACGCGCACAACAGAATAGGTTTGTAATCCAAGGTTGTCTCCGCTGAACAATGTTTTGGCAGAGAATGCCATTACCTTGCCATATTCTTTTACCATGGGTACCAGGCCTAATTTTTCAAGGCTGGCAATTTCACTTTTTTTCAGATCAAAGCGAACACCTTCTACCTCGTTCATACCGCCATGTTTTTTACCTGCGGTAACCTGCGACATGAGTGTGTTATATATTTTGCCAGCAAGCGCACCTGCCGGTGGTACATATAAGTCATCCTCTTCTCCTACTTCATTAAACTTACCGCGGCCTACCAGCCAGTTACAAGACATGATTACATTTGAACGATAGGTATCACCTCCCGTTAGATTAGCCGCTTCAAACAATTCCATTACGTCATCCGGCGCTTCCAGGTCCTGGAAATCAGTAACCAGCATCACCTTGTTTTCGTAAGCAATTTTAGCCCATTTCTCTACTACCATATTAGAGCCCAGGTAACCGGGCAATATCAATAAACTGTAATTATTGCGTAAATCAAGCCTGTCGTAATTATCCACCATTTCCGCCTGGATAGCATCAATAAACCTTGTATTGTCAAGATCTTTTAATTGCTCCGGATCAGCATTTATAACAGAGACATTTTTGACCTTGGTGTTTTCTGTATTCTTAAAAAACAATGCTACTGACCGGTAAGAACGTTCCAAATCTTTGGTAGCCTCCAGGGAAGTCTTAAGATTCTTCTTTAACACCTTATCAGCCAAATCAGATTTCTGCTGGCAGGTGTCAATCATCTTTGTGAGATCAAAATCTTCTGAACTGTTTAATATCTCACTCCACAAATGCAATGTCTTTTTTAAAGCTTCCCGCTCACCTTTTTTAGAAGCATCCTCCATGAATATTTTTTTCCGGGCCTTACGGTCGGGATTGATATTCTGAACAGATTCTATAGCAGCTTCCAGTAATTCAAACCTGCCAAATTCTTCCAGCGCTTTCAAACTGCTGTCCAACACCTCCGCAGGCTTATCAATGCTTTTTACTGCTTCCTTAACTTTGGCCTGTAATTCTTCTGTCTTTAATTGTTCCTGAGCCATATAAAAAATTTAATGAATTTTAGTAAGATATATATTGTACAGCCGGCTTTCTCTGTCAGGCAGTTTGTTCTTTAGGCTGTTCCAGCTCTTTAATTAAAGCGTGCAGTGCATTAATAAAAGCATCCTTTGTATCCTTATTTTTAAGCGCTTTCTGAAGGTTTTTATTGTTTTTAAGCTGTTTGATGATTTTCTGGTATTGATCTTTTTTCATAGCCAGGTCGCTGATAAAATTGCTCTGTGCGGTTATACCTTTAATACCAAAGTCGCCCAGGCTTTTGAATCTTAGTACTTCCTTTTTAGATATACCTTCTTCATCCTCAAATTCGGCATCCACTTCCGGCTTAAATTTATCAAACACCATTTCTATATTAGTAAGTCCCTCAACTATTTCAGGCCTTACGGGCGTTTTTACTGTTAGTTTCTCTGCCATCAATACCCTGTTTTGAGGGATATCTGCAAAAGCCTCAAAGGCTTCTGTTTCAGATACCACACCACCGATACTATATTTTTCAACAGCCATGACAATTTTTTATTTGGTTAATAAATGCTTTGTAATTTATTGTTACTGCTGGCTTTTAACCGTTTAACCAGAACACCCTGCCGCACGATTACGCCAATTTAAATATAAATACATTTTACGAGACTTTCTCAAAATTACTGCTCGTGAAAACCACAACAGTAGCCTGGTTCGAATGTATAGCCAACTGTTTTACTGAACCGCAACGCCGCTAAGCTCAACCCCTGGTTTTATTGTCCACAGCAACTCATTGTTCTTATCAGTATCAAGGGTAACGGCATTCCCGGGTTGTATTTCTCCGCTGATAATCTTTCTTGACAAAGGCCTGCGCAACTGTGATCTGATTACCCCGGTAAGCGGCCGTGCTCCATACTTGGGTGTAAAGCCCATCTGTGACAGTACAGCAGCTGCCGTGTCTGATATGCTGAGCGCAATGCCTTGCTTTTCAAGTGCTGCATATAATGTTTTTAACTGCACCTGCAAAATATTCTGCACCATCTTTTCCGTCATCGGTGCAAATGGTACAATTTCCGTTAAGCGGCCCAGGAATTCCGGACGGAAATGTTGCGCCATAATCTCCATTAGTTTGTTGCTGGATGGAATTTCTCCATTGCCAAATGAATCAACCACGTACTGGCTGCCAATATTTGAAGTGAAGATGATCACTGCGTTGGAGAAATCACCTTCCTTCCCCAGTTTATCATGCAATTTACCTTCATCCATTATCTGTAAAAAGATATCAAATACGGAGGAATGCGCTTTTTCAATTTCATCAAACAGCACCACAGAATAAGGTTTTTGCCTGATTTTATTTACCAATAGCCCGCCTTCTTCGTAGCCCACATAACCAGGAGGCGCGCCATACAATAATGCTGCAGAGTGCTCTTCTTTAAATTCAGACATATCAAACCGTATCATAAAAGACTCATCCTGGAAAAGAAAATTGGCGAGTGTTTTAGTAAGCTCCGTTTTACCTGTACCCGTTGGTCCCAAAAAAAAGAAGGAGCCAATGGGCTGGCCAGGCTTACTTAAACCAGACCTTGATTCAAGCACGGCTTCGGCAATGGTTTTAATGGCATGATCCTGCCCCATTACCCGCTGCTTTAGCACCTCCTCCATACCCAGCAAACGCTCCCGTTCCTGCGTTTGTACTTTTCCGATAGGGATGCCTGTTTTGTATGATACAATGGCCGCTACGTCTGATTTTTCCAGCGTAGTATGTTTGTTTACCGCAGCAGCCTGCAATGCCTGCAGTGCATCAGCAATGTATTTTTTTACCGCTTTTTCGTCTTTCATTGCAGCGGGATCATCTTCACTTTCAAAATAACTCCAGAGGATAGGGCTCAGCTTATTCTTCATCTGCAGGTGCATCCACTGCCACTCTTCCAGGTTATGGGTTTCCACACCTTCTGCAGGATTATTGTCGGCAATATCCCATTCATCATACTGCGCCTTAAATGCCCCGAGATCCTGGCCGCCGGTATCATTTATCATACGCAGTGCTGCCATAGCGCGATCGGCCAGGTCTATAGCGGCATCGGGTAAACGCCTGTCTTTAATATATCTTTTTGCCAGGCGGATGGTTTCTTTAATGGTTTCCCCGGGCACCGCCAGTCCATGGTGCTTCTCAAAATTTGGCATAACGGCCTTCATCATATGAAAACAGACCACGGGGTCAGGTTCTTCTACCAGCAACTGTTCAAAGCGGCGGTTAAGTGCTTCATCGGTTTCAATATATTTCCGGTACTCATCGCGTGTAGTAGCGCCCACTACAGTTATTTCTCCCCTCGCGAGTTCCGGCTTCAGCATATTTACGGCGCCGCCGGCAGAGCCGTTTTTATCAATCAGTGCATGAATCTCATCTATAAAAAGAATGGCTTTATCAAACTGTTTAATCTCTGCAAGGATGCTTTTTAGCCGATCTTCTATTTCTCCTTTATACGAGGCGCCGGCAATCAATGAGCCATTGTCCAGTTCAAAAATGCGTGCATTGTAAAGATGCTGCGGCACTTTCTGCTGCAGCACGGCCAATGCAAAAGCATCCACCAATGATGATTTGCCCACCCCGGGTTCGCCCACAATCAATACATTGGGTTTTGACCGGCGGCAAAGTATCTCAGACATCATGCGTATCTCCTTATCGCGGCCTATAATGGCATCCATCTTTCCTTCTTTTGCCTGCAGGGTTTTATCGATACAATATTTTATCAGGGCCTGGTGCCCGGTTTTAGGTTTGTCTCCGTTGGAGGGCAGCGTACTTTTTTTACCCAGCGCCGATTGTATTTCTGCTGTGCCAGTAATTGACTGCAGCAATTCTTCACGGCGCAGGGGCAATGTTTTAAGCTGATCAAAAGTGAATCCTACGCCAGGTGTACAAACAGATGCCAGTAAATGCAGGGGCTCAATAAAATCTTTCGCAAATTTAAGGCGGATATTATCGGCCTCATTCATTACCTCTTCCACCATATTATCACCAGTAATGGGATCTGCGGGCGAGGCTGATTTCTTAGCATCCTCCATTCTTACCTCAGCCCATTCTTCTATATAGTAGATATCTTTATCCAGCATTTTTAACAGCGGCAGCAAGTCTGTATCCCTGTGCAAAAGTGCTTTCAGTAAATGAGCCGGGCCAAAGGACGGGTTCATGTTTTCTTTTGCCACCGCCTGTGCTATTTTAATGACCCGTTTTGCGTCTTCTGTAAGTAATATGTCCTGGGTTAAAGATGGCATACAGTTATGTCGTTATATTTTATATGAGTCTTTTCTTCAAAGCAACCGTCATGGTAACAATGCAATTGTTTTCATTGTAAGTTGGCACCACAGAAATTCTTTTTATCCTTCTTGTCCGTTTCAATTTTTCACACATTTGGCTAAACGGCATTACATCTCCATCAAAAAGTACTGAAATACCCAATTGGCCACATAAGTATTCAGAAAAATCTTCTGCCCTTTTTTTCCCGTCTGCCACTTCATCCAGCATGGACGCCAGCTGCTCTGCGCCCGCTTTTGCTATTTTGGGTTTTACTTTTTCCGGTTCCTTTTTTGGTTCTTCTGGTGCTGCCAGCGGCTCCGCGCTGGGATACTTTTCCAATTCCGGGCGGATAACAGGTACCCTGCGCTGTGCCTCATTTTTTTGCTTTTCCTTTTCCAGTCTGTTCTTCTCAGCAACCTTGTCAATTACGTACAGCTGATAATAGGTAACCATGTCTTCACGGTTGTTTATTTTAAGCTTTATTATTTTTTTTCCGGTAAACCTGAACGGATAGGACACTTCCCTTTCCGTGGCATTAATACCATCTGTTTCACCAAAATTCCATTCCCATTTGGTTGAAGCGGTACAGGCGTCTGAAAAGCTCACTGGCTCATTTAAATAGGCCGTATCATTAACGCTGTGCATAATCATGGGCTGAAAATCTTTATTTACAATCATGGGGGCTTCGTCAACAAATATATTTAGCATGTCGGAGCAATCACCGTTCACCATCACAGATACAGTATACTTGCCCGTTTTCTTATACTGGTGATTGGTGATCGCCGTCTCCTCATCTTTAACAGTGCCGTCCCCAAAATCCCATGAAAATTTTAATCCCGTAACGGTTTCCGCTTTAAAACGGATAACCCGGTTTTCTATTAATTCTGTGCTGTTTACTACAATTTTTACGGGCGTACACGGGGTATGGGTGGTAAAGCGGAAGGCCATAATAAGCAGGGCCAGCACGCAAAGACCGCCCATCGTAAAAAAAACCTGTTCATCCACCCGGAAAAAAGACGAAGCTTTCCTGTTCATGATAGAATAGATTAATCAGCTGTAAAATGATATATGTTAAAGCGTATTACGTGTACGGATGGAGGATATAGGAAATCAGGCGGAGTTGCCTGCATGTATTAAATGCAGCTACAAGGTAGCAAATATTATCCGGAAGCCATAAGGGTATAAATACCTTTTTTGTACGTTTTTGTACCTATTACTTTGTTTATTATTTGACCTACATTTGTTGCCAGCCACCCGTTTTTTCATTGTCAACTGAAGGTTATGAATACCCAATTTGCGTGCAGCTGCCTGGTTGTTTCAGCCCTGCTGTTATCCTGCGGCACTTCAAAAAAAGCACCTAAAAAAGGCGGGGAAGAAATTGTGGTACGTACAGCAGCCATTGCCGTAACGCCGTCCCCGGTAACCACGTATGACAGCTTACAAAAGAAGTATGCAGCTTACCTCAAGGTAGAACCTGATAAGATTACCAACCTGCGCTTGTACCGGTTTATAGACCAATGGCTGAACACTCCTTATCAATGGGGGGGCACGTCTAAAAAAGGTATTGACTGCTCTTCCCTCATACAACAGCTGCTGCAAAATGTATACGAGATCAAAATACCCCGCACTTCAGTGGAGCAATTCTACGCCAAATGGATCAATAAGTTTAGTTCCACCCGGCACTTGTCGGAAGGTGATTTGGTTTTTTTCCGCACAGACGAAACCAAGGTGGTTTCGCACGTAGGCCTGTACCTTGGCAACCGTAAGTTTGTAAACTCTTCCTCCTCTAAAGGTGTCAGTATTGCTAACCTTGATGATGCTTACTGGAGAAGACTGTACGCTGGCGCCGGCAGAGTGGATGTAAAAATGCTTGCTGCCTATAAGAAGTAAGTGCGCTTCTAAAAAATCAGGGAGCAGGGTTTTGAAGCCGGCCTGCTGAAACTCATGACCAGCTTTACTAAAACAATACAGCATTTCATGTACACCGGGATGCTTATTGACGTTTGTTAGCCGCTGCAACCGCAAAAGCCGGTATTAGTCTTCAGGCACCACAGCTGTCCGTCAAAGCCAATCCGGACTATCAATTCAAAACAATATGTATTTGCAGACAGCAACAAAAATGCTGATCAGCAAATCGGCTTCCACATAAAATATGTAATTTGGCAAACAACCCCCGCGTTAAAAAAAAATTATGAAAAAAACAATCCTGGCAGTGTATTGCATACTTTCTTTTGGCAGTATTTTTTCACAGGATGATACGCCGGCTGACTACCTGGGGCCTGCTTTTCATGCAGGCAGAAGGGAAGCAGCAAGAAAAATGATGCCCCCTAATTCTGTCATGGCCGTGTTTGCATACCCGGTGCGCACCTTCAGCAATGATGTGGATTACAACTATCATCCCAACCCCGACCTCTATTATTTTACCGGCTACAAAGAACCCCACGCAATGCTGCTGATTTTTAAGGATCCACAACGGTATAAAGACAGCATTACCTATACAGAATTACTCTTTGTGCAAAAAAGAGATGCCCAGCGCGAACAGTGGACCGGCAAAAGGCTCGGTACTGATGGTGCCGCTAAAAAGCTGGGATTTTCTTTTGTACTGAATGGGGACGCATTTGCCGCATTCCCCCTTAATTTTTCCGTATTTTCTAAAATTATATTTGAAGCATTGCCCGATGCCCTGGCCAATGAAACCGCACCCGGCGATTTATCGCAACTCATTAATAGCTTCCGGAAAAAGACATCCCTGCCGGCTGATTATGACGCCGCAGTAATTGAGGATCTGATCTCCGCCTATCAGCGTGATAACGGTGAGAACAGCAATCGCATTACCAGGTTTCTTACCCGTAACATCAGCAATGGAAAATACAAAGACAGCGCCCTTGTAAAAAAATTTATAGCCGCCAAAGATTCAGCAGAAAAAAAGGCGGTCATTGCAGTACTTGAAAACAGCCAATGGAACAGCAGCCTGTTTGCTTCCCTTACCACTGATCTTCGTGGCATCAAAACTTCAGAAGAATTACAGCTGCTGCGCAAAGCAGTAGAAATATCCTCCATTGGCCATGCCGAAGTAATGAAGGCAGTGCGCCCAGGCATGTCTGAAAGAGAAATAGAAGGTATGCACGATTATGTACAGAAAAAATATGGCGCCGAGCATTGGGGTTACCCGCCAATTGTAGGTGCCGGCAACAATGGCTGTGTTCTGCATTATGGAGAAAATGATAAAATGACCGTTGGACAAAAAACAATTTTGATGGACGTAGGCGGCGAATACCATGGGTATAGTGCCGATGTAACAAGAACCATCCCGGCAAATGGCAAATTCAGTCCGCAGGAAAAACTAATTTACAATATTGTGTACGATGCCCAGGAAGCCGTTTTCAAACTTTGTAAAGAAGGCACTTCGTTTGCAGACATAGAAAACAAGGCGCTTGAAATCATCGCCGCAGGTCTTATTAAAGTTGGCCTCATCAAAACAGCGGCGGAAGCCCGCCAGTTTTATCCGCATGGCTGCTCACACCACATTGGCCTGGATGTGCACGATAAGGGCGCTTACGACAAATTGAAGAAAGACATGGTCATTACCGTTGAGCCTGGTATCTATATACCAGAAGGAAGCAAATGCGATAAGAAATGGTGGGGCATTGCCGTTAGGATAGAGGACGACCTCCTTATCCGGGAAAAAGATTACGAGCTTTTGTCTTCCGCCGCCCCGCGTAAGGCAGAAGAGGTAGAAAAAATGATAGCCGAAAAAAGTGGTTTTGACGATATGAAACTACCGCTGCTGAAAAGTGCCAAAAAAGGATTTTAAAACCGGGCGATGCATTTGCGGTGATTACGGAAGGTGCTGAAAGACCTGCGGCAGATCATTTATTGCACCTTTCAACAACAGCGCAAAGATGATCTTCTAAATTAATGGCGATAACAAGTCGTCTGCGCAAATGCATTATACCACAGCATGCTTAGCTTGAACGCATTTTACCATCATAGCTGATTAACTAACTGATAATTTTTATACCCGTCACTTAACAATATTTTATTATTTACGATAGTAAAAAAGGCTTTTTCGGAGAATGTTTCCTGGTTGGCTGAGATTATTTCCGGCGCAGAATAATTTATTTCGAGCACCATAATTTTAGCAGGTTCATTGCCGGCCGTTTCCAACAATACTTTTTTCATGCAACCGCTCTGTGTACTGTATTCAATGGAATACCTGCCAAACCCACTACTGCACGCTGAATCGATCAGCTGCAAAATACCGGTGGATCCTTTTACGGAAACAATAGCCTTAATTTTGTTCCCGGTTACCAGGCTTTTCAACTGTTCAAGGTGCAGGACTGCGGCACCGGCAAAAGCCGACAAATCCTTTTTACGGCCTACTATTAGTATCTTATCGCTATTATCTACTGAAACATAATAGCTATCATTCAGCAGCATCTCTATTGGGCCAATTTTGCATACAAATTTTTTATGCTGCAGTATATACCGGCACTGCATCCTTTCAATAAGTTTTGCAGGTTGATCCCTTGCAAACATTTTTATATTGCCTGTAAACCTCACTGCATTATTAGTATTGTAAGCATTGTATATCTTCTGAATGGCAGCCAACGCATCGGCCTGGGCATTTGCCATACTTAGCATTAATATCATCCAAAGCATGGCAGTTATCTTTTTTGGCATAAGCAATTTATATTTGGTTGGAAAATATGCGGCACATATTTTTTCCCTTTTTTGAATTTTACTCAGTTCTGTGTGAGTGTTTCCATTTCTTTTAAAACCTGCCTTTTAATTTTGAAAGCCGTTGTCCCAAATCCGGCTACGGTATCAGCAATAGTTATAGTCAAATCATTTTGAAGGCCATCGTCGCCCACGGGTTTATTAAAAAGTGCTAAATACTGGTATCCTGCCTGGCTAATAGCCGGTATGCGCTCACAAACTGAACAGATCAGGGTATCACTACCCTGCACCGCATAGAAATTATTGCTCATACCAAAATCCATGTATTGCATCATTGTATTGCCCGTAAATCTTTCATTGGTCTTCAAAGTAAATTTGATTTTATAAAAACCCTGTTCCCCATCCTTTTGATTGCCCAGCATGGAATTTGCGGGCATAAACTGTATCATAAGCGTCCTGTGATTAACTTGTTTTACCTGTACCAATCCGTTTACAGGATTGGCCATTAGTGCTACTAATTCTGTTTGTTTCCGGGAACATGAAACTGCTACCCATAACAGCAGTAAAAACAACCCGTTGTATTTTCTTACACGCCAATTATTCAGCATCCCCCTTGTATATAAACCGCAGGTATAGCGGCTGGTTAGCAATATTCTTTATAGTAAGCAAATACATTTTATTTAGCTCAATCTCTTTTATATCTTCCATTTCAATATCTATTTTATTAAGACCGGTCTGCACTTTTATCGCTGGTAATTTATTTAGCTGCCTTGCAGGATCGGCGATGTCCGTAATTGAATAATCCATCTTTTCGGTATTGTATGGATTGCTGATAGCAAAGCGCAGAACATTGCCTGCTATATAAAAATTACCATTTAAAGAATTGCTCAGTTGCCGGTAACTCTCTTTTGACGAATCTTTTTTGCGCTCGTCACATCCTGTACTAAACGTCCATATTTCTGATTGCGTCATTTTAATATTGCCCAGGTAAGCAATCACCTGCCACGAATATTGTTTGCCTTTTCGCAACGAAGGCGCCTGTGCTGGATACATAAGCATGCAGCCATTTATATTATCCTGCTGCAGTATAGGTGCATTATTCAAAATGGCATCGGTTGCCTGTTGGCCTTCATTTTTTTCTGTGAGCATCAACCGGTAACGCAGACTGCTGTTAACCGGTATAGCAGTTTGCCAGCTGAGCTCGGGACGCGTATTGCATATTTCATCCCCATCCGCAGGGTAAACCAGGTTGAGCGGAAGCATCGGCTGCACCAGGTAGTCAAAACAGTTTTCAAATAATTGTTCATTGCCACCAGGCTTATTCTCCGTCCCGGCAAACTCGAAACAATATTCATATTCTTCTTCCGGAAAGCGGCCAGTTTGACCAATTATACCGGCGGCAATACTGTTTCCAAATTGGATACGGCTTTGCGACATGCTGGCATTTACGAGGTTTACACCCGGCCTTATTAAAATCGAAGGTGTAAGGGCTACCAACACAATTTTATTACCAGCATCACGCACCGTTATTTTCAACCTCCCGTTATAAGTTACAAATCCCGTATTTTGCAGCTGCACCGTAAATAAGCCATTAACCGTTTGACCGTTTAATGCGGGCATAAACTGGAAATTAACCTGCGCCCGCAACGTGCAGTGAAATGCAAGGGTAACAAAAATTATCAGCAATACCAGCACTGTATTTTTTTTACTGTTCTCCATTTTGATGCGGTAATATGTTAATACTGTATGTATCTCAATAATTATTTAATCAGGTATTGCAGGCTCCAGTCCATTCTAATATTATCCATGTTATAAGGCCTGTACAGTGTAATATTTTTAAAAACATCCGCGTACAGGCTTATCGTAAATTTTTTCCCCAGCTGGCCGCTCAAACCCTGTTTTATACCCACTTGCTCAGACCAGTTTTTTGTAATGTTATAATTTAAAGCAGTAGACGCCATGATCTCTTTGCTGAGCCGGTAGCTAACCCCCGCATCAGCATTAAACTGTGTATCAAAAAATGCCAGCGCCGATGGTGCAATGGCTTTATTGTATTGGAGGTTGAGATAATAAGATTGGTTGTTGATGATAATGCTTTGCATTGAACTAATCAGCACCGCATTATTACTTACCGGAACAGTATCGGAACTGAACTTATTCTTTAATGCCGACAGGCTGAAAATATGCTGATAATTTATTTTTCCGAAACGCCGGCGCAGTTGTAAATCGATTGATAAGCGATTACTCCCGCCAGCCGCCATTTTTTTATCATCCTGCCATCGCAGGGACTGGTATGGCTGATACCGTAAGGAAACAGACTGACCCTTCTTCAACTTCCATTTACCAATGAAGGAGAAATTATAGTTATGCCACCTGTTGTTATTAGCAGTAAAAGCATACGCCCGAAAATTTCCCCTTGCAGACAACTGCAACTGATTACTTAAAAAGTTTTTTTTGATATTTCCCCCGATTTCTGTCATTCCCCCTGATAAAAACAGACTGCCAGGGTTGTTATATCCCTTTCCAATCCGGGTGCCATGAACATCATAGCTTAGCTGAAGGTCTTTTACTTCTCCGCTCCACTGGATGGTGAAAGCCAGCTGCTGTATAAGATTGCGGGCACCACGTAATTGCCTGGGTATGTTGGTGCCTTGAAACAGGGTATCTAAAATATTGCTTTTGTTATCGTACTTATGGGTAGACCTGGAAATTTCAACGTTGAGTAAATTGGCATCATTCATTTTTAACTGGTTGCTGAAGGTCATAACAACTGTTTTACCCGGCAACACATTTAATAGCGTATTACCGTAGCTGCTTTTATTTTGCCTGTAACTAAATAAGGAGAAATGAGCATAATTCTTTTGCAGATCGCCCCTTCCTACCCTAACGCCCATGCCCGTATTATCTGTTGAAAACAACGGATTGGCAAAACGATGATCATACAGGCTGCTGAATTCCTTGTCTTTACCGGCCATTATAAATAAGTAGGTCTTATTATTAAAAAACTCGGCATTTATGCCATTGTTTACATACTGGCAAACCGTTAGCGGGCTAAGGCTCACTGTGTTCATGCCTGCCTGCAGCCGGTTCATGTTCAAAAAAATTTTCTGAAGGCCATTTAAGTCCAGTTGATCTTTTACCAGGCTTTTTAATTTATCAGGGTCCTGGATCCATTGCTGCAGTTCACCAGATGAAGATTGCTCCAACTGCCGTAGCTTATCCAGCAACCCGCTTTGCTGCGCCTCTTCTTTAAAAGATTTTATTGTAGCAATGATTGCGTTGATACCTTGTACCGACTGGATATCTTTTAACAAGGACTCATATAAGGCCATATCTGCCTGGCCCCCCGTGTTTAGTTGCTGTTGCAACTGTGCCAGCTGGTTCTTTTTATTATCCAGGTTTTGCATAAATTCAGCAGACAATAATTTGTCACGCAGCGCGCTTACATCGCCCAGCAGCAGGTTCTGCGGATCGCCCAGCTGTGCCAACTGTCCGCCTAAAAAACCTTTGTACAAACTATTAAGAGAGTCCAGTGACGTTGTAAGCCGTGACACTGCATCCGCTTTTATTTTTTGAATTGCTTCATGATAATCCGGCAGCAGCTGACTGGTTTTAATTTTCAGTTGCATTTTATCGCGTAGCGAATTAAGATAGGCTTCGCGGTTAAAATGGAAAATAAAATTGTTACGCGAGTGATACCCAGAACCAGTAAAATCCTGCCTTGAGAACTGCAGTTCCATGGGTATACTAAGCACAGTCCAGCTGTTGGTCAGTATAGTACGGTTTATAAAAACAGTACCGCTGTTAAATAATGAAGGTGCTGCCTGACCAATAATACCCACGCTGCCTCCTACCCATTTTAATACAGGCTGTGTAAGCATGCCAGTGAACTGGCTTAATACACATTTTACCTGCTCTGTTTGTACCAGTTTCGCAAAATGCTCCTGTAATAATTGTTTTGTTGTATTGCCGGCACCCGCGGCAACTGTCCTGCCGGTGTTGATGCTGCTTTCTTGTATTTGAGACATTTGCCTCAGCACCGTTTTTCCAATAGCAGCTATGGCCAACGAATCCTCCGACAACCTGGCTATTGCATTTTGCCGTAACTTTTTGGATGATGTGCCCTTTTGGATTTCCTGCAACAAATATTCTTTCACCAACTGCTGCATGATGATAACCAAATCCTGTTTAGTTGCAGAAGTATCGGTTACCTGCGCATGCGCTGACTGTGCCCAAAATAATAATAGCAACAGGAGGTTGCTTAGATAGAATCCTTTTTGCATAAAATGGTTTATCGGATACATGCAGATATAAACCTGCACGTATTGACGTCACAAGATTAATTCCTTCTGTGAGAAATGAATTGATGAAAACCTCACCTGTGAAACGTTTTTTCCTGCTGCTGCCGGGTTACTGTTGCCGGACATATTACCAAACAAGCCATGACTGCAGGAAAGCATATGCGTAAACCCGCACTCTGAAGCAGGCTGTATTGCTGTAAGTTTAATGAAGTTTGCCACAGATAGACCGGACCCGGGATGCGCAGCAATTTAGCCAGCATTCCTCTCCTGGAACATGGCCCGGCCGGTGATTTACAATAGGATCCCGTTAGCAATCACCGGCGCAATGCGGCTATCCCGCAAGTTATAGGGTATTCGTACTTAACTCTTTAGGTAAGATTACTGGCTCACCAGCCATATTAAACCCGGAACTTGCAATACTACGTATATAGTTTTGAACGTTCATTTAACAGAACTTTTGGTAGACCCCTTATTACTTTGATTTTGATATTGCGTCTAATTAAGTAAGCATCCTTAAAGCGTAAAATATGAAAGCAAATTCTACACAACTGGAGATTCTTATTCTTACCGGGACTTCGTTTGCTGCGAACCAGTTCTCAGATAAAAACGAAGCCAACAACAAACCGGGCCGTACTGAAAAAGATATACTTACAGAAGCCTGCTGGAATGGCCTGCTGCCGTCTTTACTCCCGGAAATCTGCGAACAGATTCCCGCAGGGAAAAAAATATACCTCTGGGAAATTAAAGAAGCAGATGCCTTTATCGAGCTTGAAATGGGCGAGTTGCAGGAAGACAAGGATAAGTACTTTTCTATCAACCCGTATGCATTTATTCCGGAGCAACCACTCAGCTAAAGGATTAATTTGGCTCGGAGAAAAGGCGCAAAAGAAGGCCTTCTTAATAAGACTGCGCAGAAAACAAAATATTCTGTAATAAAGCAGGTACCAGCCCTGCCGCGACATCCTTTCCCCCGACCTGCACGGGTAGCAGACATTGCAACGGCCAACCAACGCCTTTAGCTATTTAATTATATTTGGCTTCACGCCCTGGTTTGTAATAATAACAGGCTTAATAAGACCTTGCTTATCAAAGTACATATCTTCTATACAGGTTACCCTTGCATTGCCATCTTTCTCCGTTAAAGGCCGGCGATGGTAAACGATATACCATTTATCTTTTCCCGGAATTTTAATAACAGAATGGTGCCCCGCACCCGTGGCCATAGATGTATCCTGCTGCAGAATTTTACCAATGCGTTTAAACGGCCCGAAAGGGGAATCAGCAATGGCATAGGCTACGCTATAGTCGGGGCCCGTCCAACCGCCTTCTGACCACATAAAATAATACTTACCGTTGCGCTGAAACATATAGGGCCCTTCTACATATTTATCCGGTGTAATCTCTTTAAAAACAAGCCCGTCTTCAAAAGGAATAAAGCCGGTAAAATCATTGTTAAGCTTTGCAATATTACAATGCCGCCAGCCACCGTAGATAAGATAGTACTGACCGCCTGCATCATGAAAAACAAACTGATCAATTGGCTGTGCGCCATTGTGAAACTGATCTACCAGAGGCTTGCCGAGGTAGTCTGTAAACGGCCCACCGGGTTTGTCTGCCACGGCGATACCGATGCCGCCTTTTTCTGCGTCACTTTGGATATCGTTGGCGCCAAAAAAAAGATAATATTTGCTATTCTTTTTAACAATAGCCGGTGCCCACATGGCACGCTTCGCCCATTTGATGGCCGCAGTGTCTACCACTGCAGGATGTTTTGTCCAGGTTATTAAATCATCCGACGAAAAAGCATCCAGGAAAACCTGTTTGTTGTAAGGTGCAGAAAAGGTGGGATAAATCCAATACTGCTTACCAAAAATGGCAGCTTCCGGGTCTGCATACCAGCCGGTAAACAAAGGATTGCCCGAAGCAGCAGCGGCATTTTTTGTTTGCGCACAAGCGCAGGCCCACAGTAAAATGGCAACATATGCCAGTAATGTTTTTTTCATATCAAACTTTATCCAGGCGCTACGGTTAAATAAATGCATATGATAATTATAATTTAAAATACGTCTGCCAATCAATTAAAAAAAATTTCTATTAACTTAATTAATACTTTTATACTCACTATTAAAGCGCATTACAATATCTAAAGTCACTTTTAAAAAAACCTCGTATGAAAAAAAATACTTTATTCCTTTACGTTATGATATGCCTGGTGGCGTTGTTGCTGAACCCGCAGGTCTCCATCGGCCAAAATAAAAAGGACTCAGCCAGGGCGGCCGTTATTACAGCGCTTATCATTGACCAGGAATATACCTTTAAGGCCAGCAGCGTAACCCCATCGGGTGGCCGTTTAAGACAACTGACCAGTGAGTATGATTTGCAGATATCAAAAGAACAGGTAGTTGCCTACCTCCCCTATTTTGGCCGTGCATTCAGTGCCCCCATTGGAAATTCCGCCAGTGGCATTCAATTTACATCAAAAGATTTTGAATATACCTTATCCGAAAAGAAAAAAGCTGGTTGGGATGTTACCATAAAATTTAAAGACGCGCAGGATACCCGGCAAATGCAGTTAAGCATTTTCGATAACGGCAGCGCTACGTTGCAGGTGATGAGCAATAACCGGCAGCCTATTAATTTTAATGGCAATATTGTGCCACCAGGCAAGAAAAAATAAAATCAACCCATTGAAGTTATTTACCAGGAAATACCTCAGCACCCTTGTATTAATAGTATTATTGGGCATTTTATTTTTTAGCCCCAATGCCAAAGCTTATGTGCTGAAAGCTTTATTGAGTACAGGCATTTTTAATGCTGATACAAAAAAAAACAATAAGGTAATTGATCATATGCCCTTTGCGCAGCTCGCTTTTACTGATAAAAATGCTGCACCCCTCAATACAGCTGATCTAAAAGGGAAAATAATCCTGGTCAATTTCTGGGCAACGTGGTGCCCTCCCTGCATAGCAGAGATGGGTTCCCTGAACACGTTGTACAATAAACTTAAAGCAGATCCCCGCTTTGTTTTTATTATGGCAGATGCGGATGGCAACCTGCCGCTATCGGATGCATTCATGCAGAAGCGTGGATACAGTCTGCCTGTTTACCAGATTGCCGGGCCTGTTCCTGCAGACCTGTTTGCCGGTACCCTGCCAACAACCCTCATCATTGATGCAAAAGGCAACCTGGTACAAAAACATGAAGGCATCGCCAATTACGATACGCCGGAGATGCTGGCGTTTTTAAAATCCCTTTAGCAAGGGTATGCTTATACAGCAAGCTGCTTCGCCGCTGTAGAAATAAGTTGATGATAATAAGAACAAGGGCTCCCGTCTTTAGATGTTGTATTGGCAACACGCGCTTGCGTCAACTACTTAAATTTTATTTTATAGGCTGCGGCGTTTGCTGAAGGAAATATTGCAGACGGTTTGATCATCAATCCTGCGTCCTGCTGCGCCCATGCTATTTTTTCAGTGCTCCCCAACAATTCAACGCTGGCAACCATTCCATTACCCACTTTGCTGCCGAGCGCTTTAATAAAGGTGTTTTCGGCCGGTATACCCAATACAATGGCGTACAGCACATCTCCGTTGCTGGTAAAGCGGATATCTTTTGCATTGAATGGAATTTTTTGATCCACAAAAGAACCGCTGGCAGATTCAGTAGGCCCTTCACCCCATAATTTCCACGGGCGCGTGTTGTAAATGGATTCCCCATTTACTTCCAGCCACTTGCCGGTGCCAAGCAATGTCTGTGTTTCTTCTGCTGTAATGGTTCCATCCGGCTTTGGCCCGATGTTCAGTAACAGGTTGCCATTCTTACTCACAATATCAATTAAGTTGGTGATCACATACTGTGCATTCTTAAAAGTATTCCCCGATGCGTATCCCCAGGATTTATTGCCGATGGCATCATCTGTTTGCCAGGCTTCTTGCCGGATGGCACCCAGCTTACCCCTTTCAAGGTCAAGCACCGCAACGCCATCCGGATAGGCGGCATTCTTGTAATTAATTACCACCCCTTTGTTCCAGTCAAGTCCTTTGTTATAATAGTAGGCGGCAAAAGACTTTCTGTACGGATCCATGGCCGGTTGTTCTATCCACCAGTCGAACCAGAATAACTGTGGCTGGTAGTCATTCACCAGTTCAGTACAGCGCAGCAACCAGTCGTTCATATATTCTGCAGACGGGGTTTCATTTTGCTGGTGCGCAGGCCCGTAAAAATCCATGTTTTTCTGATCAATAAAATCTGAAGCAAAGGAACGGCCGCCATTCATAAACCACCAGTGCTCTATACGGTGAGAAGATAGCCCGAACACCAGGCCCTGCTTTTTTATTTCTGCTGCCAGTTCGCCTATTATATTACGGTGCGGTCCCATTTCCACTGCATTCCATTTGGAAAGCGTGGTTTTATACATGGCAAACCCATCATGGTGTTCCGCTACCGGCACCACATACCTGGCACCTGCTTTTTTAAACAGGTCAACCCATTTTACGGGGTCAAATGCTTCCGCCTTAAACATGGGTATAAAATCTTTGTACCCAAATTTACTGATGTCACCATAGGTTGCTTCCTGGTGTTTATTTTCGGGTGAGCCTTGCTGGTACATATTGCGGGGATACCATTCATTTACAAAACCCGGCACTGAGTATACACCCCAATGAATAAAAATGCCAAATTTAGCATCCCTGAACCAGTCGGGTGTATGGTAATTTTTTAATGAATCCCAGTTGGCCTGGTACCTGTTCTGGGCCTGCAAACCGGTTTGCAAAAGAACAGGAATAATGATGATAAGAAGCAGGGATAATTTTTTCATGTGGCGATGTGATGGTTCAATAAAGCTAAGAAAACTTAGAGAACAATGAGGAAAATAGAAAGGACCATCATCTACGCGGGATGCTATTAATGATTTCAAATAGCTTTATTGTCCTTTGCTCTTTGCTCTCTGAGTAATAATATCTCAGAGTTCCTTCAAATGAAAAGGGGGAAGCATAAATAGCTTCCCCCTTTTTCTTTCTTATCTCTAGTATCAGTAGCCGGTATTCTGAACCAGTTTGCTATTGGTTGCAATGGCAGTAGTGGGTACAGGGAAAATTCTGCGGTAAGTATCGGCGTTTGTTTTAGCCAGGCCGTAGCTGTCTTCAAACTTTCCAAAACGTATCATATCATTCCGGTGCCAGCACTCCCATGCCATTTCACGGCAGCGTTCAGTGTAAATATCATCCAGCGTGATGCTGCTGAGTGCCGCAGTGGTGGTACGCTGCGCCCTTAATAAATTTACCAGTGATAAAGTGGTATGGCCCAGGGTGGGTGTTCCGCCCCTTTGTATAGCTTCTGCTTTCATTAATAAAATATCTGAATACCTGAAAATAGGTACATCATTATTCTGGTTACGGCTGGTAGTGTTGGTGTAATCTGCAATGAATTTAATATTACGGGTGCCGGTGTTCCAGGCTATTTCATCTTTTCCTAAATCAAAAGCCGTGGCGCCCAATCTGGAAGTACCCAATGGTAAAAGATTAAGCTGGTATGTATACGCACCTGCAGGTGAACCGCCCGTATAAAACTGGTTGTACCCGAGGTTGGTAGTACTTACCAGGATAGGCGATCCGTCCGCCCATGTTTGCAGCCCGCTCAGCCATTGCCTGTTCCTGACATCATTGGCATCATTGAAGTACGCAAAATAACTGTCGGTTGTGCACCGGGGGCCACTGGGTTTATTATTGCTCAGGCCATTTCCGGAATTAAGGTTCATAACAGGATTGGTAAAGGCACCTGGTGTAGACCCTGAATACAGGTATTTGATACCCAGGTTACGGTTCAAATCATAGCGTGCATGAAACATATAACCGTTAGAGGTAGACGCATCAAAAGGAATGGAAAAAATAAACTCCTTCAATGAAGGCCCGTTGGTTGGGTAGAACATCTGCAGGTAAGTGGCCCTGGGCTCCAGCGCATACTGACTACCGCCACCGGCCCCCATTACACTGTCGCAGGCCGCTATACATTCATTGTATTTTGCGGTGCCGGTATATTGCACCGCGTTCAGGTACATCTTTGCCAGCATGGCAAAAGCCATGTATTTTGTGGGCTTGCCATAGGTAGAAGCACCCGAGGTGGATTTTAAAAAAGGTATGGATGCCTTTAACTCGCTCTCTATAAAACTAAATACCTGGGTCCGGGGCGCATTGGTATTTAAACTAGTATTTCCATATACCGTATCCAGCGGCACGTTGCCATACAGATCCATCATCATAAAATAAGCCAGTGCCCGCATGGTCTTTAATTCTGCAATACCAGTATTCTTTGAATCACTGGGCGGGGCTGATTTATTAATAATGGAAATGGTCTGGTTGGCAGTACCAATCATATTGGCCAGGTAATTCCATCCGCCTGCTACTACTGCATTGTCTTTTGTCCAGGTATGCCGGTGCAGTTCAAGATACCGGTTGCCATCTATCCAGTCTGCAGCGTAGGTTGGCAGCAGTGATTCATCGGTGGTCATGCTCTGCAAAAAGAAATAGGTTGTAGCAAATTCACTTCTCAAATTAATATATACGGGGCCGGAGGCAGAACTGAACTGTGCATCGGTTTGCGGATATACTTCAGGTGTTAATTCTGAAGTAACTGCCACATTGATTTTATGACAGGAAGCTATTAATACCGACAATGAAGCAATGCATCCTGTTATATATAATATCTTTTTCATCTTTTAAAAATTTATTGCTTTTTAGAATGATACGTTTACGCCAAACAAAATGGTACGCGTTTTAGGAAAGAAATTATTATAATCAATTCCCGGTGCTACACCACCCTGGCCAATTTCCGGATCGATGCCCTTGTAACCGGTAATGGTAAACAGGTTATTGACAGATGCATATACCCGTATGTTACTTACGTATTTAATACCATTCTTTATATTATACGCAAGTGTTGCATTATCGAGCCGCACATAACTGCCGTTCTCTATGTACCGGGTAGAGTAGAACGAATTTTTGATATCTGCAATTTTATCATCTGCAGCACTTACCAGGATATTGTTACCGGACGCGGCAGTTGTATAAGATAAATCAGCGCGGGTAGCATTGAATATTTTGTTACCGAACACGCCCCTGATAAATATGTTCAAATCAAAATTTTTGTACCGCAGTGTATTGCTCCAGCCCACTAATAATTTTGGTTGAGCATCTCCTGCATAAAAATAGTCGGTACCAATACCTGGTGTAACTGTACCTGCGGTCATGCTGCCATCTTTTTTGTAAAACTGTGAAATCCCACTCTGATCTTTCCCTGCGTACTTAAGCGTGAAAAACTGGCCAATCGGGTAACCAACTTTCAGCAATTGCAGGGTGGCATTTGTCTGGCCCGGCCCTTCCGGGTCTGAATACCTGATAGAATCACCATTGGAGAAAGGTCCCTGCAGGCTGGTAATTCTGTTGTTATTATGCGCCATGTTGACGGTGGAAGTCCACGTGAACAGACCACTGCTAACCGGCGTAGCCGTAAGACTCAATTCTATGCCTTTGTTATTGATGCTGCCGCCATTGGCCCATATTCTTCCGCCGGGTACCAATGCAGGCGATACTGCATAGTTAAACAGCATATCGGTGGTGTTTTTGTTGTATACATCAATGGTAGCACTCAATCTGCCTTTAAGAATGCTGAAGTCCAGACCAATATTGGTAGTAGCTGTTTTTTCCCATCTTAGATCAGGGTTGGAACCCTGCAACGGACCAAATGCATTTTCCTGCACACCATTGTTATAATAGGTGCCTGTGATGCCATAGACCAATTTGCTGGTGAAAGCGCCGATGCCCTGCGAATTACCTGTAACGCCATAGCTAAACCGCAGTTTCAGGTCGCTGAAAACTGTTTGCTTATCCATAAAACCTTCCTGGTCTATTCTCCATGCGAGGCCTACTGCCGGAAAATAGCCGTATTCATGATTGGTGCCAAATACGGAACTGCCATCCCTGCGTATAGAACCCTGTACCAGGTATTTGTCTTTGAAATTGTAATTGAGGCGACCGAAGTCGGAAATCAAACGGGTTTGCCCATAAGTAAGATCTGAACCCAGGTTAATCCGGTAATTGCTAATGCCGTAAGGATTACCCAGCACCAGGTTGTTATAGCCAAAATTATCTGTGGGGAAATTAGTACTGGATGTCTGGAAACCTTCGCCATACGTGTTTTCTACCCATGAATAACCAATGACCGCATTAATAGTATGGTTATTGAATTTCTTATTCCAGGTTAAAAAAGATTCTACTGTTTTGGCCGTGTTCTGGAATGTGCTCCGGAGGGCGGAACCATTCTTTCCAAACAGGTTTCCTATCAGCGTATGTGCAATACCGATACCGGGATCGGGATTGTTGTAAAAATTAGAGGTGGGATACTTCCCATAATAACTGCTGTAAAACTCGCCATGCAGGGAGGTTGTTTTCTGGTAAGACAGGTTTACATTGTACGTTAAGCCAAGGGGAAGCTTTACTTCAGTTGTAAATCCACCAATCAGTGTATTGTATTTTGTATCATCACTGGCATTGTTAACAATGGCCAGCGGATTAAAATAACCGGTAGTATTCAGGTTTTCAAAATAAGTGCTGTCAGGATTTTTTACAGGCGATACCGGCAGGTGCTTGGCTGCCTGCAGCAGCACGATATTCTGCAAAGGCACATACGTAGCATTGCTGCTGGAGTTGGTTACATTCAGCCCGAATTTTATTTTATCGTTCAATGCATACTGCTCCACGTTGAGGCGGGCAATAACACGCTTTAAACCGCTTTTTATCAATATACCCTGCTTATCGATAAAATTAATACTGGCACTATAGGTACTGTGCTCGCCCCCGCCACTCAGGGATATATTATGATTGTGCGATATGGCGGTAGACCGCTGAATTTCTTTCATCCAGTCTGTATTGGCAGCTTTATCATCATTGGGAGAAAAAGCAGAAGCATTTGCGGCAAGATAAGCCCGGAGCTGGCCGGCATCCATTAAGTCAAGGCTGTTACTTACTTTTTCTATACCTACGTAACCGTTATAAGATGTCTGCACCTGGCCTTTGCGGCCTCTTTTGGTGGTGACCATAATGACACCGCTGCCGGCCCTGTTTCCGTAAATGGCGGTAGCAGCAGCATCTTTTAATACATCAATAGACGCAATATCATCCGGGGCGATGGTGGCAATGTCAGCACCGGGCACGCCATCAATTACATAAAACGGTGCACCCGGGCTATTTACAGTAGACGCGCCACGCAGAATTACTGCAGCGGGTTTGTTGGGGTCTCCGCTGGCCGTAATATTCAATCCCGGCACCTTACCCTGCAGCAACTGACCCACATCACTGATGGCGCCGCGGTTAAGATCTTCCGGTTTAACCGTGTTAATGGAGCTGCTCAGGTTTTTCCGCGAGCTTTTTCCATAACCCACCACTACTACATCATTCAATACAGCGGATGATTCCGTTAACGCAATTGTATATTGGTTCTCACCGGTGACGGCTACTTCCCTGGTTTCAAAGGAAACGCCTGAGAAAACCAGTACATCGCCCTGTTTGGCAGTAATGGAAAATGCGCCGTTTGCCCCTGTAGCGGTAGATCTTTTGGTTTCTTTAACGGTTACTGTAACACCAATAGCGGGGCCGCCTTTAGCAGCAGTAACTGTTCCTTTTATTTCGCGGGTGCCGGGCGACTGTGCCATGATAAACAAAGGTGGCAACAAAAAAAACAGCAGGTAACAACAGCGTTTTGCTTCCAGCGAAAGCAGGTAAGTCAATCTCATAATAGCAATTTTTTGTTTGTGTATGTGGTTAAAAAAGGAGCTGCGGATTAATTGTCTAAACAACATTTAAAAAATATTGGTCAAAAAAACAGCATAGCTCCGTAAGGCGCTTTGCTGTTTTTTGCCGGTAATGCTACCGGTTATCTAAGGCAAATAAGGCTGCATTTTAGCTGCCTGACGAATTGTTAAGCATACACTTAAAATTTCAGGGTTTCGGGCAGGTATTTTTTTACCAATCCTTCGTAGTAAGGACGGAGTTCAGTCCAATTGGGTGGTACGGGATTTTTTGAATACAAATCATAGGGGTTAAAAAGCTGTACCCATTTCAGCATCTCGCGGTCGTGGTCGTCCAGCAGGTAATCATATTGTCCTTCGCGGTGCCAGGCATAAAAAGAATGATAACGCAGCATGTACAATCCGCCTTCCGGAATACGGTCCTTCATCATCTGGTAAACATATTCATCATGACCCCAGGACATATCTACGTTGCGCAGTCCGCAGCCTTTTTCATACACACCGTATTGTGTATTGTAAGCGGGATTGTTATAGTCGGGATTGTTTTTAAAAAATTCCGGGTACACCACTTTGTCAGAATAGGCACAACCTACCGGAAAAGTATCTCCAACTACTGCCCATTGTGGTTCACCAAAAAGGCAAAGTACTTTACCCATATCGTGCATCAGTCCCACAAGGACCATCCAGTCCGGGTGCCCATCGCGGCGAATGGCTTCCGACGTTTGCAAAAGGTGCTGAAACTGATCAAGGTCGGTATCAGGATCAGAATCATCCACTAGCTCGTTCAAAAAATTAAAAGCATCCCACACAGGCATTGCCTTTTTATCAAACTTCAGGTAATCAGCCCTTTTTTGCTGCACAAAATCATAGGTCTGGTAAGTATGGTTTAACCTGTAAAATTCCCGTACGGTGTCTCTTTCAGGCGCTTCATAATTGCGGTAAGCATCCGTTTTTTTGTCGGTTACAATGCTGTCGGGATCCGGGTACCTGCGCAACAAATCCTCTTCCCATTCATCAAGGCTTTTAAGCGGAACGGCTTCAAAATTATTTGTACTCATATTATTGAATTTTAGTAGTGACTGAGGTATGTGTGGGTAAAAAATAAATACTGTTTAAAAAACTGTTGTTGGCCAGGACAGTACTGAATTGGAGGGGCGGTCCATTATCCGCACGCATCAAAAAGGGAGTGTATTTCATATGCAATGTGGTGCGTTCAACCGTTAAACAGCTTTACGTTCCTAAAATTGCCATTTTAAAATGGAAATACGAAGCACCTTGATGATTTTATTTGTGAAAACGTTTTCATGCCACAAAAGCGAAAATGCGGCCCTCACCCTTCACAAAATTCCTTGAAAGACATTGATTTATTGCAAGTCCCTGAAAATTCTACAGAAAGACATTGATTTATTGCAAGTCCCTGAAAATTCTACAGCAGGTACGCACAATCATTCATACCAGCCTATCTTACACCCATGACAGAACCTTTTCTTTTAACGGTTAATTATAAGGGCCGTGAAATTGACTTTACCGCCCAACTGGTATTGCAGGGTTATACCCATAAATTTAAGGTGCTGGTTAATAACACAGAGCTGTATTTTGAACCGGATGAAGAGGGTGCTTACCGGGCAGTTAAAATGCCTGGCCAGGAGGATGACCAGCTTGTTGTTACCGACCGCGATTTGCTGAGCGCTATTCAGCAAAAAATAGCGGCCATCCTCGCTTAATTTATATTCAGACCCGCACATACTGTATTTTTCAGTAATCAACTATATCCCGCATAGAATAAGGCCTTGCACTTATATTTGTAGAATCATCCGGCCGGGTTACCGCTGCACCTGCAAGACTTGCAATTTAAATGTCGGGTAAATCTATCATTCGGCCATATGCAGCTGGTAATACAATTTTAAGCGTTTGATGGCTTGCCTGCACCAGAAATTCACAAGTTCCCGTAACCTGCAAGCGCTGTTGCGGAAAAAACCGATCAACAACCTGAAAACAATATAAAGTCGAACAATAATGGACTATTTCCTTTTATCAAAAAATACACAGCAGTATATCAACCAGTATTTTGAGAAAAATATACACCGGCAACTGCCCTACCACAACAAGTTGCATACAGAAAATGTGGTTACGGCGGTTAAGCAAATCGGAAATCATTACCAGTTAAATGATCATGACTTTTTTGTGGTTACGGTGGCTGCATGGTTTCATGATATGGGGTATTACCTGGGCGAATCAGCATTGCATGAACAAAATGGTGCCGGTCTCGCTGCCAGTTTTTTAAAAGGCCAGGGCATGGATGAACCCAGCATTGCGCAGGTAAAAAACTGTATAATGGCCACAAAAATGCCGCAAAGTCCCGGTAATCTTTTAGAGCAGATTGTTTGCGATGGCGACCTCTTTCACCTGGGTACCGAAAACTTTGGAGACCTGAACAAAGCCATGCGAAAGGAAGCGGAAGAAAGAAAAGGCCGTGAAATTGATAAAAAAGAATGGCGGCAGGGCACCATTGCATTGCTGCAGCGGCACCATTACCAAACTGATTATTGCCAGCAATTACTGAATAGCAAAAAACAGGAAAACCTGGACAAGCTGATAAAAAAACAAAAAGACGCTTTCCCGGTATCAACTGAAACCGCATTGGTTAAGAACATACATATTGAAGAAAAAGAAGCTGATAAAATAAAGAAACCAGAAAAGCCGGTAAGGGGTATTGAAACCATGTTCAGGGTAGCATCTACCAACCATCAGCGGCTAAGCGATATGGCCGACAGCAAAGCCCATATCATGATATCTGTTAACTCCATCATTCTTTCTGTGGTGATTGGCTTAATGGCGCGCAAACTGGAAACGGCCCAAAACCTTATAATACCTACCCTGATATTATTAACAGGTAGTGTAATAGCTGTTGTTTTTTCTGTATTGGCCACACGGCCAAAAATACCCAGCGGTTATTTTACGCCGGAACAACTGGCCGGCAAAACAGTAAACCTGCTGTTTTTTGGAAATTTTTATAAAATGGATTTCGACCATTACTATGAAGGCATGCAGGAAGTAATGAAAGATGGTGAGTTCTTATATGCCAGCCTTATACGCGATATCCATTCGCAGGGCATGGTACTGGGCCACAAATATAAATTGCTCCGGATCTCCTACACCATTTTCATGTTCACGCTTATTCTTGCCGTGCTGGCTTTTGCAATATCCTTTATATTTTTCGGTTAAATAACGGTAATGAATACTCCATTTTTAAGCAGGGATCTAAGCTGGCTTTCTTTCAATGGACGGGTCCTGGAAGAAGCGGGCCGCGCCAATGTACCCCTGGCAGAAAGATTCAGGTTCCTGTCTATTTTCTCTTCTAACCTGGATGAGTTTTACCGGGTAAGAATGCCTGCCATCTTACTGCTGCACCAGGTTAAGGCTGCTGAAGCCCCGGAACAGCAGCATTTGCTGAGGCAGTCGCAGACCGTGATACAGCAGCAGCAGGAAACATTCGGAAATATATTGCGCACCCAACTGCTGCCCGCATTACAGCAAGACAATATTGAATTACTGTACAACCAGCCAATACCGGTTTTTATCGAACCAGCCTTGCGATCGTATTTTCAATCAGCAGTGATGACTTTTCTGCAGATTGTTCCGCTGTCAGCAACATCAGTTTCCTTCTTTCCAAAAAGCAATGCTTTGTACCAGGTTGTAATTACTGAGACAAAGCATGGACAGGAAGAAATTTTCATCATCAATATACCCTCCGGTAAATTACCCAGGTTTTTTTCTGCTGAACAGCACGGTGTCTGCTACATTATTTTCCTGGACGACATCATAAAAAAATATTTACATTTTTTATTCCCGGATTACGTTATCAAAGGCGCCTGGAATATTAAAATAACCCGCGATGCAGAGCTTGACCTGGCCGATGAATATGAGGGTGACCTGGCGGCAAAAATAGAAAAGCAATTGGCAAAAAGAGACGATGGAAGCGCTACCCGTTTCCTGTTTGAGCCGGGTATCACTGCAACACAACTTAAATGGCTGATGATGAAACTGCAGCTGTCTGAGGACAATATGATAGAAGGTGGCCGCTATCATAATCTCAAAGACTTTGGCAGTATCCCGCTTTATGCGGCAGCGTTCAATTATCCGCTCATGCCGCCCATTCAAACGCTTTTTCAGAAGACAGATTTCCTATTTTCGGCCGTGCAGCAGGCAGACAGAATGCTGCATACGCCCTACTGTTCTTACGATAGCGTACTCCGCTTTTTTAATGAAGCAGCTACAGATGCCAGTGTGCAGGAAATATATACTACCCTGTACCGGGTGGCGGGCGACTCACGTATTGTGAATGCGCTGATAACGGCCGCCCTCAATGGAAAAAAAGTAACGGTGTTTATTGAACTGAAGGCCAGGTTCGATGAAGAAAACAATATCCGCTGGTCTAAAAAAATGAAAGCTGCAGGTGTTCGTATTATCAACAGTATACCCGGACTGAAAGTACATGCTAAAATAGCACTTGTAAAAAAACAGGAAGGAGACCGCTTCAGGTACCTGGGATTACTGGCAACCGGCAACCTGAATGAGATAACTGCCCGTTTTTATACAGACCACATTTTGCTTACCGCAGACCCGCAGATAGTAAGGGAGCTTGAATTACTGTTCTTGTTTTTAACCAACCGCCGGAAACCCGAAAGCAGCAGCGAAATTGCATTCAGTCATTTATTGGTAGCGCAGTTTAATTTACAGGATCGTTTTCTTCAAATGATAGACAATGAGATCCGGCATGCAAAAGCCGGCCTTCCGTCCGGCATTACCATTAAAATGAATAACCTGGAAGAAAAAATACTGATCAGCAAATTGTATGAGGCCTCACAGGCAGGTGTACCTGTAAAAATGCTGGTAAGAAGTATTTGCTGCCTGCAAACGGGTATACCCGGGATTAGCGAAAACATTACCGTTACGCGCATAGTGGATCGCTTCCTCGAGCATGGCCGGGTTTTCATCTTCGGCAATGGAGGCGATGAGCAGGTTTTCCTGGGATCTGCAGACTGGATGAACCGTAATGTATACCGGCGGATAGAAGTTTGCTTCCCGGTTTATGATGCATCGCTGAAAAATGAGATCCGGCAAATTATTGACCTGCAGTTAAAAGATAATACACAGGCAGTTAAAATAAATGCTGCATTAAACAATGAACCGGTGCACAATAATAATGTTCCGCTGCAATCGCAATTGGCGATTTATGCTTTGCTGAACAAAACTCAATTACAGTAACATGAAAAAATTGACAGGTATTCTTATACTTTTTGTGCTGCAGCTGACCAATGCTGCCTGCACGGAACCAACCGCAACCGTAAATCCCCCCGGCTATAATCTTACAAAGCCCGTTACATATAAAATGCCTTCTGTGCTGGAAGAAATCTCAGGCATTGCGTTTAACCAGGGCAATGCTGCCACCATTTACGCCGAACAGGATGAAGAAGGAAAGCTTTTTTATTTTCATTTGGGTGATGCCGAAGTTAAGCACAGCAAATTTTCTAAACGCGGTGATTTTGAAGATGTGGCCATCAGTAACGGCTGGGTAATTATGCTGCGGAGCGATGGAGTATTCTTTACTTTTGCACTGGCAGGTACGGTTTCCAAAGAAACAGCGGATGTAAAAGAACAGCCCCGCCTCTTGCCACGGGGCGAATATGAATCACTGTATGCAGATGAAAAAAATAATACGCTGTACCTGTTGTGCAAGAATTGCAGTGATGATAAATCACGCCAGTCCGTTACCGGTTATGTATTAAGCCTCGCGGCAGACGGCCAGCTTGCTGTAAAAGATCATTTCAGCATTGATGAAAAAACGCTGGTTGCTGTACCAGGTGGTGGAAAAATCAACCTGAAACCTTCAGCGCTTGCCAGGAACCCGGTTACCCTTCAGTGGTATATTATTTCGTCGGTTAATAAAATGCTGTTGATTACAAATAACAACTGGAAGCCAATAGGTACCTACGCGCTGAATCCTGCCGTTTTTACGCAGCCGGAGGGCATTGCTTTTGACAAGGCGGGCAATATGTACATATCGAACGAAAAAGGAAATGGAGCAGCAGGAAGCATTCTTCAATTTAACTACCAGAAAAAATAGTTGCGGCTTATGAAGTGTTACAAAAGAATATTTTTGCTGATGATAGTGCTGGTGGCAGTAAAAGCGCCAGCACAAAACCTTGATCTTGACATTTTAAAAAGCATTAATCCCCGGTACCCCGATGCGCGGGTCTGGAGAAGCGCCAGCGGTACGGTAGACTGGATGGCCGCCGGTATCACGGCGGGCACACTGGCATATGGTTACATTGGCAACAACAAAAACATGCAGCATAACGGATATGAATTGTTAATGGCAATGGCCATCAACCTCGGCACTTCTACCCTAATGAAAATTGCTGTTAACCGCACCCGCCCGGCTGAAGCCTATCCAAATGATGTTTTTGTCCGGTCCCCCTCGCAGGACAAATCTTTTCCTTCGGGCCATACCTCGCAGGCGTTTGCCGTTGCCACCACGCTGTCTCTGCAATACCGCAAATGGTATGTAGCGCTGCCCGCCTTTTTTTGGGCAGGTTCAGTTGGCTATTCAAGAATGTACCTCGGAAAACATTACCCTACTGATGTACTGGGCGGCGCCATTGTTGGTGCGGGCAGCAGCTATGTCAGCCGCATCCTCAGTAATAAACTTTTCCGCCGCAAAAAATCTACCTGAAAAAATGAAGAAGCTAACCACCCTTTTTTACTGCTTTATTTATTGCCTTCTTTCTGCGCATGCCCAGCAAGACCTCCAATACCGGATTATATTGATTGGCGATGCCGGTGAAATAAACAGCACGCAACAAGCCATTATAAATGATGCCGTCAGCAAAGCTGTTCCCCGTAAAACCATTGCATTGTTTTTGGGTGACAATGTCTACCCCCGGGGAATTGAATTAACTGCGGAAAAGAAAGCAGCATCACAGAACGTGCTGCGCTCGCAATTTGAAAATCTCCGGAAAAACGGTGTGCCCGTATATTTTGTACCCGGCAACCACGACTGGGATAAGAGCGGACCCAGGGGTTATGAAAAAATAATAGCTGCCAATAATTTTTTTTACCACCAACAGGATTCTCTGCTGCAAATGATTCCGGCGGATGGCTGCCCGGGTCCGTATGAACTACCGGTAACGGACAACCTTTTAATAGTAGCCATGGACTCTGAATGGTGGCTTTACCCGTATGATAAACAGACGGATGCGTCGGACTGCCCCTGCAAAACAAAAAGAGATGTCCTTGGCAAGCTGAGCGATATTCTTCAGCGCAACCGCAATAAGACCATTATTTTTGCCACCCACCATCCTTTTAACACCTATGGCACCCATGGCGGCTATTACACGCTTAAAGAACATGTATTCCCGCTAACGGACCTGAATAAAAATTTATACATACCCCTGCCCGTTATAGGTTCATTGTATCCCATTCTCAGAAAGACTTTCCCGCCGGCAGAAGACCCGGGCAATGTATTGTACAGGGATATGAAAACGGCGGTAGAAGATATCCTGAAAACACATCCCAATGTTTTACATGTGGCCGGCCACGAGCATACACTACAGTTAATACAAGGTGCAGTACTGCAGGTAGTAAGTGGCGCGGGTTGCAAAGACACGCCGGTAAGAAAAGGTAAGGGAAGCCTCTACGCGGCAGACAGCAGTGGTTATGTACTGGCTGATATCCTGACAGACAACAGTCTTCGCCTGCATTACCTTACGTACGGGAACAATCGTTTGAACGAATCGTTTGTATTTAACCGAAGCTATACGGCAGCTCCAGTCACAGATGACGCCATCAGTAACAGTGATCTAACAGGCGACAGTATACGCCTCCGGCTGATACCGGCTTTTGATAAAGTGAGCAATACACACCGGGGTTTATTTGGAGAGAACTACCGTAAAGCATGGGCTGTAGAAACAAGTTTACCGGTTTTTCGCCTTTCGGCAACCGATCTGTCGCCAACGGAACGGGGTGGCGGCATGCAAACACATTCACTGCGCCTTACCGATAAAAACAATGACGAATGGGTTATCAGGAGCATTGATAAATTTCCGGATGCATTGCTGCCGGAGGTACTTAACCAGACACTGGCGGCAAAATTATTGCACGACAATGTATCGGCCATATTTCCCTACGCGCCATTGACAGTACCAGTATTTGCCAACGCGCTGGGCATACCGCATGCCAACCCCAAAATTGTTTATGTTGCGCCTGATAAAAAGCTTGGCATTTACAGCAGGGATTTTGCCAACACCGTTGTATTGCTGGAAGAAAGAGAACCGCTGGGTAAGTCTTCCTCTACCATAAAGATGCAGGAGAAACTGAAAGAAGACAATGATAACTCCATAGATCAGCAGTCGTTTTTAACAGCCAGGTTGCAGGATATATTCCTGGGGGACTGGGACCGGCATGGCGATCAGTGGAGGTGGGTTGATGATGCAAAAGGCAAAGCAAAAAGATTTAAACCAGTACCCCGGGACAGGGACCAGGTATTCTATATTAACCAGGGATTGCTGCCTTACTTGCTGGCATTACCGTGGATTATGCCCAAGTTCCAGGGTTTCAGCGGGCATATACGCGATATTAATTCGTTTGCTTTTAATGCCAGGTTGATTGACGGCATTTTTACCAATGCCCTGTCTTACGAAGATTGGATGAATACCACGCGGCATGTGGTAAACACCCTTACGGATTCAGTCATTGCTGCGGCTTTGCAAAAGATGCCCGCAAGTGTTTATCACCAGTCGCACACGTCTTTACAGGATCTATTGCAAAAAAGAAGGCAGGATCTGCTGCGCGTGATGCCGGTGTACTACCGGTTCTTAAATAAAAATATTGACATCCTGTTGTCAGATAAAAATGAACAGGTAAATATTACTGATACGGCTGATGGGAAACTGCAACTGATCATTTTTAAGATTACAAAAAACAATGAAATCAGCAGACTTTTGTACAGCCGCACCATCGATCCGGCTGTTACCAGAGAGCTGCGGTTATACATGTATGGTGGAGACGACAATATTCATATCACCAACAACAGTTCCCCGGTTACTATCAGGATCATTGGTGACGGGCTGTCAGACAAACAGTATGTTTTCAATGGTAAGACTAAATACCTCCGGAAAGTACATGTATATGAAGCCGATTCAAGTGCTGTGTTTAGCGGGCAAACCGGTCCTGTGCACAAGCATCTTTCAGACGACCCGGACAATACTGCCATGCAGCTGGCCAACCGGTACAACAAAACCATACCGTTAATTTCTGCCGGATATAATGTGGATGATGGCTTTATACTCGGGGCCGGTATAAGATGGATAAGGCAGGGGTTCAGAAAAACACCGTTTGCCAATACGCAGCAGTTTCTTTTTGGGCACTCTTTTTCTACAGACGCATTCAGGTTTACGTACAAGGGGGAATGGATGCATGTAATGGGTAAAACAGATATTACCCTGCAGGCCAATGCTTTTGCACCTGATAATACACAGAATTTTTATGGCAGGGGCAATGCATCGGTTTTTGATAAAACCGGCGATTTTAAAAGCTATTACCGAACCCGGTTTAATTTTTATGAATTAAATCCTTCTTTCAGGTGGCGTACTGCTAAAGGCAATAGCTTTTCACTGGGCCCTGCACTCCAGTATTATCGTTTTGAAACCAATGATAACGCGGGTCGCTTTATTAACAATACAACGCTGCTGCATTCTTATGACAGTAATACGGTAGCCAATGATAAAGCACATGCGGGTCTTATAGCGGTGTACAATCGCGATAGCAGGAACAACGCATTGCTGCCGGTGTCTGGCAATTTTGTTAACCTGAAATGGCAGGGTTATAGCGGGCTGAACAGCTATTCAAAAACTTTTATGCAACTTACTGCCCAGATAGCTGTTGTTAAAAGCATTGACAGAAAATCCAACATTGTTATTGCTAACCGTATAGGTGGGGGCATAACTGCCGGTAAAGCTACCTTTTACCAATCCTTGTTTTTAGGCGGGCAGAATAATCTGCAGGGCTATCGCCAATACCGTTTTGCCGGCGAACACATGCTGTATAATAATTTTGAGGCACGCATTAAACTTGCCAACCTGGCCTCTTATGTATTGCCCGGCCAATTGGGCATTGTAGGCTTTTATGATATTGGCAAAGTGTGGCAGAAAGGATACAATGATAAAAAATGGCACCAGGGCGTGGGTGGAGGATTTTATTTTGCGCCGGCCCGGATGCTAGTATTGCAACTGGTAGCGGGCTATTCTCCGGAAGGATGGTACCCCTATTTTACAATGGGTTTCAGGTTTTGAGTTTTAATTTTATAGAAGTTTAATACTGTATATGAAGAAGGGTGTAATCTCACTTAACCAATACGCCACCAAAGAAAATTCCGTTGAGTCATATGTTTGCTTCAAAAAATTCATTGACTTCCTGGAAGAGAAGGTGCAGACGGACAAAAGTATCCGGGTACATTTTTTCCGGTTTGTGCTGGATAAAATACGCTCCTATCCCGCGCTGATTAAAGGCGTGCCGGTTGCAGAAACAGCACAGTATGACGAAGTGCTGGAACTGGTGGCCGCTGCAGTAATTCCGTTAATAGAAGATGAAAACGAAATCCTCTTCGGCTTAACCAATGGTATTCTGCCACAGGTATTCTATGGCAGCAATGCTTTCTACAATGTATTTGAAAGCCAGCCTGATAAAATAAAGGAGCAGTCTGCGACAGAAAAAGAAAATGCCCTGCAGTTGCACAGGCAAATACAATATGATTTTATTCTTCAAAAAATATATGGGTACGAATTACCGCAAAAGCGGGAAATCATCCGTGGCTTTTTTAACCATGCTACCGGCTTGTACCAGTACTATCGTATCAATATCGACAGCAGGTTTGTTGATATAAAAGCAAAATCAATACCCCTTTCAGTAAGCAATACTTCTATAAAAGCTTGTTTTGAATGCACCGCCAATGCATTTGATGAAATTGACAAGCTGGTTCCTTTGAGCAATTTTACAGCAAGCGGCTTTTCTATTATGACGCTGACGGACATAACGGAACAGCAGGCGATTGAACAGCTGAGCAAAGCAATTATTGTTATAGACAGGGAGAATGCGTCCAGCGATTTTATCCATGTCACCCGTCTGTTGCAAACCATGTTGGGCAACAGACATTACCAGTTTGGCCTGATGCCATTTTTCACAATTAATAACCGGGCGGCCCTGCTGTATGAAAACTTTCCGTATAGTATTGTGGTAAAAGCCAGCTGGGATGCAGGTGTACCCAAGCCCGTTTTTACCAGGTATATCAACCATTATTTAAGAAATCCGCAATTTATCAGCTACAATGCAGCTGAGCATAGTACTGCACTGCCGGTACCCGTGCAGGAAGCCCTGAAAGCAGCTGGCATTCATTATTATTTACTGGCCCCAATATATTTCAATGATAAACTGGTAGGCATTCTTGAAACCGGTGCAGGTGCAGACAGCATTCCTTTAACCGATTGGCAGTTTGGTAAAGTGAAACCTGCTGTTCCCTACATTGCACAGTTGCTGAAGTCATTGATCGATAAATTCAATATTGCCATTGATACAATTACAAGAGAAAAATTCACCGTGATACAACCTTCCGTTCAATGGAAGTTCAATGAAGTTGCCTGGCATTATTTCAGAAGTCATGATATTGAGCACAAGAACAGTGCGCTTGAAAAAATTACTTTTAAAAATGTGTACCCGCTGTATGGTGCTGTAGATATCCGCAACAGTACCATTGAAAGGAATAAGGCGCTGCGGGAAGACCTGCAGTTGCAACTTTCATTGCTGATGGAACTTTTGACACATATCAGCGAAGCCGGTATCGGCGATACTGCCGCCATCATGCATACCTGCCGTCAGTGGTTGTCTAAAATGACCGCCTATGTATCAGTGGAGGAAGAATTACAGTTTAATGAGTTTCTTTTCAGCAAAGCGCATCCGCTGCTGACAGCATCCATAGCTTTGCAGGAAACTACAACACAAAAAATTAGTGCCTACTTTACTTCCATTGATGAACAGACCGGTATTACATTTAATAAGAGGCGGCAATTGGAAAACGCTATCCGGTTACTCAATAAAAGCATCGGTAGATATTTTGACCAGTTCAAAGATGATCTTCAGCATTATTACCCTTGCTATTTTGAGAAGTTCAGGACAGATGGAATAGAATATGATATTTATATTGGCCAGTCCATCGCACCAAAAATCCCCTTTTCATTAAAGGAAGTTGAGCGGCTACGGCTGTGGCAGGTGGAGTCAATGGCCAGCATCACAAAACTTACCCATTCTTTGGCCCCCAGGCTGGAGCACCCGTTGCAGACTACGCAATTGATTTTTATTAATGCGCGTACCATTGATATCAGCTTCAGGAATGATGAGCGGCGCTTTGATGTGGAAGGTGCCTATAATATCCGCTATCACATTGTAAAAAAGCGGATTGATAAAGTAAATATTTTTAACAGCACAGAAAGGCTTACCCAGCCGGGTAAGATTGCCATAGTCTATTTTAATGAAAGAGATGCTGCAGAATACATTGGTTATATTGAGCAGTTACAGCAACAACAAATTTTACTGGATGATTTGGAATACCTGGATCTTGAAGAGTTGCAGGGTGTAGCTGGCCTCCGGGCCTTGAGGGTTGGCGTTAGACTGGAATAAAGTTCCCGCGCGGGATTAAGCCAGTTTTGCCACAGATTTTAAATATCAGAAGAAGCGTATACACTTGCCTGCTCCCGCCTTAATATCTGTTTGTATTAACGGAGAAAATTACCCATGGCTATATCTCTGTTTAATCATTAGATTTGACAGCAGATTCAGTAAGACAACGATTAACATTTCAAATAAGACTATATGAAACAATCTCCTCTTAACAGGCGTACCTTTATCAGTAATGCTGCCAAAACAGCTGCCGGACTTGCTTTTGTTCCAGCCTTGTCAGGCAACGCTGCTGCATTTAATACAGTAGAAAATATGAAAACCCAAACAAGCAGTAGTTTGCCTGTCCGGCCACCACGCATCAGGTTCTCAGTTATAGGCATCAACCATGGCCATATTAATTCGCAGGTGGACGCAGTGATAAGAGGCGGTGGTGAGTTTGTTTCATTTTTTGCCAAAGAAGCTGACCTGGCAGATGCATTTGCAAAGAAATTTCCGCAGGTAAAACAGGCCAAAAGCGAAAAAGAAATCCTGGAAGATAAAAGCATACAACTTGTTTTAAGCTCCATTATTCCGGATGAGCGGGCGCCGCTGGGCATCCGCGTCATGCAGCATGGAAAAGATTATATGTCAGACAAGCCTGGCATCATTACGCTTGAGCAGCTGGCTGACGTAAGAAAAGTACAAAAGGAAACTGGCCGTATTTACTCCATTATGTACAGCGAACGCTTCGAAAACAGGGCCACAGAAAAAGCCGGTGTATTGGTAAAAGCCGGTGCCATCGGGAAGGTAATTCAGACTATTGGCCTTGGTGCACACCGCATGAATACCCCCAGCCGCCCGGCCTGGTTTTTTGACCGCAAACGTTTTGGTGGTATCATTACTGACATCGGCTCTCACCAGTTTGACCAATTTCTGTTTTTTACCGGCAGCACCACAGCAGAAGTGGTGGCTTCACAGATAGGCAACGTCAATCATTCACAATATCCGTTGTTTGAAGATTTTGGTGATGTAATGCTGAGCGGTAATGGCGGTGCGGGTTATTTGCGGGTTGACTGGTTTACGCCAGACGGACTGAACAGCTGGGGTGATGGCAGGTTGACCATTCTTGGTACAGAGGGCTATATCGAGATTCGCAAAAATATTGATATCGCCGGGCGCGAAGGCGGCAATCACCTTTTCCTGGTAAACAAGCAGGAAACAAAATATTTTGATTGTAGTAAAGAGCCATTGCCTTACGGCGAACGGCTGGTAGATGATATCCTTAACCGCACAGAAACTGCCATGACGCAGGCGCATTGTTTCCTGGCTACTGAACTGGCATTAAAGGCGCAGAAAAATGCAAGAAAGATTGTTTGAACAAATGTTTTTTAACGGAAGACTTAAAAAATTATAGTGGATGTTGCGGTGCATCCGAGAGACAATTTTCCTGTACGGTTGTTTTCATTTGCCCGGCCAGTCCCATACCAGTAAATCTTTGCTCCAGGCAATCCCAATGGATGCGTTTTTATCAAAATCTCCCTGCTCTTCTGTTAATGGACCCGATCCATGAAAGAACATCAGGTACCTGGCAAATTTTTTCTCTTTTGAAAGATCGGCAACAGCACCGGCAGTAATACGGCCCTTTGCCCATAACCAGTTTTGCTGGCCAAGGGTAATCAGGTTGCCGGTATCGCTCCAATGTTTCAAATCGGGCGAATGTTTTATGGCAATACCATTTTTGGGAGAATGAAATAAAATATATTCATCATTTTTTACCAGCACACAGGTATTCTCTCCCGATGCCGTATAACCGAAAAAATGCCAGTCGCGCAGGTTATAGCTGTACGACATGCCCACGCCATTTTGCTTATAAAAACACCAGTACCTGCCGTGCTCATCTTTATCTTCCAGTAAATAGGGATCTATCATGCGGCCCATTTTTTCAACCGGCGTATCAGGCCCTTTTACCTTCATCAGCTCCGGGCCAGACCAATCCTGTAAATTTTTGCTGCGCATGGTATACAGCCTGGCTTCCTTGTTAGCAAACCTGGGCGCCTGGGCAGCTGTATAGCCAGGCCTGGGATAAGTTTGCAGGCATATCACCCATTTATCTTTATAGCGGATAACATTTCCAGGACTCGAAAAATCCAACGACTGATCTTTGGGTGTTAAAATTTTTACCGGCAACCAGTGCTTACAATCTTTGGAGCTGCTCATGGCTGTATAAGAATATACCAGGCCATCAGGATCTGTTTTGCAAACTGTGAAAAACAAATAAATAGTTCCCTGGTGATAATATACGGCAGGATCGCGGTAAGCGGTAGAATCATTTCCTTTAAAAATTATGGGATCGCTTAGCGACTTCAGCAAGATACCCTGCGCTGCAATTGTTTGAAAAAAGCATACTGCCGGGATCAATAACACCCGGTGTATATTGCGCAGTAGGGCAATCATTATAGCCATTGTTGCTGGTTGGTATTATCAGAGCCCCGATTTCATCGGCTCCTTTGTATGCTGCACCTGGCTGGCCACATGTCCTTTCACTTCCAGTTTAATAACAGTAGCAATTGAATCAGGGGCTTGCGCAGGTACTATAATGAGGGTACCTTCTTTTGACTGGCTACTCTTTAGTTTGGCCCCGTTCGCAAGCAGGCTGGCAGCCGCTATTTTATTTTGCAAACCCGGCACCAACAATTTGCCATCTTTGGGCCATTCGAATACCGATAGATAAAGAATGGTATTTTTTGCCGTCTCCTTTTTTGTACAGCGTCCCCAGTCAAACAAACCAAACGGGCTTGCTTTTGTACCATATACCGCTTCCCCATTTCTTTTCATCCATACGCCCATTTCTTTCAGCAGATCTATACTCTGCTGTGGAAATGTACCGTCTGCTTTTGGGCCAACATTCAATAAATAATTGCCGCCTTTTGAAGCTATATCTACCAGGTTACGCACCAGTGTCTGGCCGCTCTTCCAGTTGTTTGCATAACTTTTGTAACCCCAGGTTTCATTCATGGTCATGCAGGTCTCCCAGTCTCTTCCGTCCAGCTCACTCATGTTGGGGATGCGCTGTTCCGGTGTTTTATAATCGCCCGGGTAGTTGGGCCTTTTCAACCGGTCATTGGAAATAATCTGCGGGTGCTGTTTCAGCAACGCATCCAGCTTTGCGGCGTACTCATCAGTCATACCAGTCGGCGTATCCCACCATATCAGGGCAATATCTCCGTAATTACTAAATAATTCCTTTACCTGTGGCACAACTACCTCGTCCATGTACTGGCCCATGGTTTTTGAAGTTTGCGCCGGATCCCAATGGCCTTCATGTTCTTTCGTATAGGCATCAATCAGGGATGAATCAGGATTGGCCCATCCGGACCTGGCCGGTCTTCTTGCAACAGCACCACCGGGATTGTTCCAGTCCTGTGCCTGGGAATAATAGAAGCCCAGTTTAATACCCTCCCTGCGGCATGCGTCTGCCAAAGGTTTCAGGAGATCTTTTTTATAGGGTGATGCATCAACAACATTCCATTTACTGGCTTTGGATTCAAACAATGCAAAGCCGTCGTGGTGTTTGGAAGTAATCACGATGTACTTCATGCCGGCATCTTTGGCGGCTTTTACCCAGGCTTCGGGATCATATGAAACAGGATTAAACTGCTGCGCGAACTGCCGGTACTCCGCCACCGGAATTTTTGCATCGTTCATAATCCATTCCCCAATATGGTCAATTGGCCGGCCACGGAATGTACCTGCCGGAACCGCGTATACGCCCCAGTGAATGAACATGCCAAACCTGGCCTCGCGCCACCATTGCATGCGCTGGTCATGCTGGGAACTATCCTGCGCCAGTATATCCTGGTGTAAAGAAGAAGCCATCATCAGCAAAAGCATTAATTTTTTCATACAGAAGCATTTTTTTCAAATCATTTAACAATAACGTGCAGCTGGCCTTTTTTTAAAAAACGTTGGTGCAAATACTGACTGAAGATATAGAAAAAATAATTTCAGCGGAAAGTCATATTGTGTTTAGTTACTCTTCCAGCTCCTGTAAAAGACTATCCATCTGCCGCGTTGTTTTCATATAATAGCCGTACACCCATTTGGCAAAAATCATAAAAAAAGGAAAGGCGATAGCATACCACATCCACAACTTAACCATTTTAAATAGATCTTTGCCGGCCAGCAGCTGGCACATAACGGGCAGCAATACCAGCATAAGGATGGCGCCGGTATAAAGGCTCAGCTTCTGTACAAATATAAACTGCCGCTTGCCTTTGGCATATTGCAGCAGGGCTTGTTTATAATTACTGCCTGCTATATTCACCGACTTCATATTGTAAATGGCCTTTAAAGACATGACCGGCAATACCATTAAAATTATCAGTCCAATAACTGCACAAACAACCATGTACCAGCTGGTCAGCTTATGAAAATTAATAATAATGTAAATGCAATAAGCAAATGAAACCAGGGTGCCGGCCAGTTCAGGAATTAAAATTTTACTTAGCCGGTTCCGGTAGTTAACCTGTGTCATTTTGATGATTAATGTATCTGTTATTTGTTTTTGTTTTTCAATCGTGGCAGACATTTCCGTCCAGCGGGCTTTCATTTCTTCCAGTTCCATAATAATTGTTTTAATGAATCTGATTAATTAATTTTTGTTTAATGCGGCTTAGCCGCGTTCCTGTATTGGTTACTGAAAACCCGGTGATGGCAGCTATCTCTTCATAGGTCTTTCCTTCCAGGTAGAGCAGTACAATGGCCTTTTCAACTGGGTTCAGGTTTTTTATATGCGCATATAAAATTAAGAGCTGTTCTTCCTGAAGCGTATCAGTTGCATCAGGCTGGTTCAGCAAACCTTCATCCACTTGTACATGGGCCCCCTTCTTTTTTGATTTATTGAGGTAAGTAACAGAGGTGTTCAATGCAACCCGGTACATCCAGGTAGTTATTTTAGCTTCCTGCCTGAATGAAGCAAACGATTTCCAAAGCTGGTAAACAATTTCCTGGTACAAATCCTGCGCATCCTCTTTGCTGTTGGTATATACGCGGGTGACCTTATAAATAAGACCGGCATTTGCCTGTATGACCGCGATGAATTCCTTTTTACTATCCATTTAAAATTTACTACAGCTGATTAGTAAAGAAAGGATGAAAAAAATCACAGAAAAAGTAAATTTTATTTAAACAGCCATCATGTAAGTGCCCTGGCAGGTCACCTGCCATATTATTCCCGCAGAGAAGATGGATTGAATCATCATGTTCGCTGCAGGTGCCGGTTATTTACCCATTTATTTCAAGCTGCGCATAAGTTAAGTTACTGCTGCCGTAGGCACGCAGCAGACCGGCAGATTTGTACGCTTTACTGAAAACTGTGTAATATATTTTAAATAGCCACCCGAATTTCTTTATTTTTTATATTCAGCTGATACCCATATTTTCTACAACCAAAGCAGCGGATGGCGTACCGGAAGGTTCCTGATTACTTCATCTGTTTCAGGTGAATGGTCCAGCCTTCTCCAGGCATTGAACCAATATTTATTATCAAACGCGTTGGCGCCAAACAACAGAAAAGGTTGCGCCACAGGCCATTCATTCCAGTACATTACGTCGGGCTTGAACGGCCATTTGCTTTTATCAGCAATAAAAGGATACAGGTATTCAATGCCTTTTTTAATGGACTGTCCCCCCGGTGCCTGGTAGTTCCACAAATCATTGTCCGCGGTAGAAAGTGTCTGGCAGATTGTAGTCATGGCATCAAGGTTGAAAATGGAATAACCAAATGGCTTGGTTCTTTTCAGCTCCAGTGGAAAACTACCGTTGCCCGCCATTTGGCCGGGCAATAAGACATTTTTATACCGGTCGCTGCAAAATTTCATCATGGCGGTATCACCCGTGAATCGGGCAAACACGGCCGCCTGCATTACCCAGCAGGTGCCGTGGTTGTTGGCGGCGTTCATCTCATCCCTGCCATATTGGTGTGAAGTCAGCCACTGAAGCAATTGTGCAAACCATTTTTTTGTACCATCCATTACCTGCTGATCCATTTTCCTGGCGTTGTGCAATACCATCAGACCCTTTACTGCATCCATTAATTGTATACCGTCAATAATTCCAATGCCACGGCCGGTGTAACGCCCTTTAATGGCCTGCGCATACAGTAATTGCGGGTTCATCATAGTGGCCGTGTCTGTAAACCAGGCTTTGTAATGCCTGAGTGCATGAACTACATATTGCTCATTACCGGTAATGGAGTAGGCAGATGCCAGTGCGCCGCAAACCCGGCTAAACCGTATCATTGCCTGGCGATGAGCAACAAAATTATCAGGGTTGGTCATGCCATCGCGCTGCAAATAAGGACTGTCGGCGCTTGCCGGATTGGGCCACCAGTAATCACCTTCGCTGTAAAAATCATGTTTGCCGCCTGCACTCCGGGACGATGACGCAGCCGTAACAGTGATGGGTAATTGCTGTAGAGCCCATGCAGCTTCACTGAGGATTTGCGGCCGTAGCTGCTTCTTCACCAACTCTTTAAACGGTAAATTACCAACCATTTCATTTTCAGAAAAAGAAAAAGAAGTCAGTATTATCGTAAAAAAAGAAAGTAAGGTTTTTAAAAACATATTTATATGAAAATGGTTAAGAATTCACCCGTTTAAATAGCAGCCATTTTATTTGTCCCGTTACTTATAGTGTAACTGCACGGGCAAAGCGCAAAACGCTGCACAACAATACAATTTTTTTTTTCAGTTATATTCCGTTTTTTAGCAAAGACTACTCAAACGTTTTAGTAAATAAATTGTTAATATCTGAAAACGATTTCAGTTTTTTTTACCAAGTTTGAGGTAGGTATTAAAACCAAAAAACTGATTGCTATGCCAGAAACACTCCACTTGCGGGGAAAAATCCCTCTTTTCAGGATTACATTATTGCTTTTTTCTTGCCTGGTTTCGCTGTTTGCAACAGCCCAGATGAAAACGATTTCAGGTATTGTTACCGATACTGCGGGTACGCCTCTGCAAGGTGTTACCGTCTCCGTTTTAAAATCCAAAGCCGGCACCAGTACAGACGTAAAAGGCCGCTTTTCCATTAGTGCCGCTGTTGGCTCGACACTTGTATTTTCCTCCGCCAACAGTGAAACAAGTACCGTTCAGGTAGGTACAGGCGATGAATACAATGTTACACTGGCGCAGCGTGTAAGTTCGTTGAATGATGTTGTGGTGGTGGGGTATGGCCGGCAGAAAAAAGTAAACCTCGTTGGTTCTGTTGGAACGGTCAATGTGGATGAAAAAATTACCGGCCGCGCATTACCCAACATATCTGCGGGGCTTTCTGGTTTGGTACCGGGCCTCGCAGCTACGCAGTCCACCGGTATGGCAGGAAGAAACGGTGCCGCCCTGTTGATTCGCGGCCTTGGTACGCCCAATAACAGTTCACCGCTGATAGTAGTAGACGGTATACCGGATGTAGATATCAATCGTGTAAACGTAAACGATATTGAGACCGTGTCCGTGTTGAAAGATGCCACCTCTGCTTCAGTATATGGTTCCCGGGGTGCCAATGGCGTTATCCTCATTACTACCCGCACCGGTAAGGGCATGAAAAAAACTTTATTCAACGTTACCAGCAATACCGCGCTGGAAAAACCTACCAAGGGCATTAGCTTCCTGGCAAATTATCCGCTGGCACTTACTACTGAGCAACGCCGTGCCGCTACCAATACACTTCCGGGCAACCAGTTGTATAAAAATGGTACCATTGACCAATGGCTGGCACTGGGCATGATTGATCCATTGCGTTATCCCAATACAGACTGGTGGAAAATTATTATGCGGGATGGCAAAATGCAAAACTATAATGTATCTGCAGCTGGCGGTGGTGATAAATCAAACTTCTTTATTTCTGCGGGTTACCGCAAGGAAAATGGCCTGCAGATCAACAACGATTACGACCAGTACAATGCACGCTTCAATTTTGATTACAAGGTGCGCGATAATATGAATGTAGGTGTTAAGTTCAGCGGTAACTGGTCAAACTTTACTTATGCACTGGAAGAAGGCTTTACTGATCCGGCTGCCACCAATACCGCTGGTTTTGATATGCAGTACGCTATCGCTGGTATTACTCCTTATGATCCTGCAACAGGCTTGTACGGTGGTGTAATGGCATATGGTGAAGACCCCCAGGCATACAATCCATACCAGCTGTACATTAACAGCCCCAACAGGCAAACAAGGCAGGAAGCCAATGGTACTGCTTACTGGGATTGGTCGCCGATTAAAGGATTGACCGCGGCACTTGACTATAACCTGATTTATTACAACCAGTTTAATTATACAGCACCCACACCCGCACAGGCTTTTAATTTTCAGACCAATGCCTTTGGCAGCAGGGTGTATGTTGGGCCTAATGCAGCTGTATCCAACACCAATCTGAACGGCTATAAAACCCTGATGAATGCCCGTTTAAATTACCATACCAATTTTGGCAAGAACCATGATTTGTCTGCCCTGTTTGTATACAGTGAAGAATACTGGAACGACCGATTCTTATCTGCGTCCAGGAATGACCGTTATTCTTCAGCCCTTTCTGAGATCAATGGCGCCCTGTCCAATATCATCTCTAACAGTGGCGGTTCAAGTGCAGAAGGATTGCAGTCTTATATTGGCCGTGTTAACTACACCGCATATGGAAAGTACCTGCTGGAAGGTAACTTTCGTGTAGACGGTTCTTCCAAATTTGTTCCGGGTCAGCGTTTTGGATTCTTTCCCTCAGTGGCAGTGGGATGGCGCTTTACAGAAGAGCAATTCCTGAAACCGCTATTGGGCGATGTCCTTAGCAACGGTAAATTGCGCGTTTCTTATGGTGGCCTGGGAAATAACAGTGGTGTTGGCCGTTATGAACAACAAACAACCCTCAGCCCCAATAACTACATCATTGGTGGAACACAGGCAGTAGGCCTGGTGAACAGCAAACTGCTGAACCTGGACCTTTCCTGGGAGTCTACCAAAGTATTTAACCTTGGACTTGAACTTGGTTTCCTGAATAATAAGCTGACAGTTGAAGCTGATTATTATGACCGTCTTACCAAAGATATTATACTTGGTTCCCAGCTATCAAACCTGCTTACCGGTGCTTTCAGTGCGCCCAATACCAATATCGGCAGCATGCGCAACCGTGGTGTGGAATTGACGCTTAACTGGAGAGACCGTGTGGGCCAGTTCAATTATGGTGTAAGTGTGAATGGTTCTTACAATAAAACAAAGCTGGAAAGCTGGAGCCAGTTGCTTACCCGTGGTGCGACTTACTCAGGCAACACCGTTTTCCTTAACATGCCATACAATTATGTGTACACTTACCTGGATAACGGCATTGCACAAACCTGGGCCGATATTTATAAAAACACCCCACAAGGTGCACAGCCGGGAGATATCCTGCGCCAGGATCTGAATGGCGACGGCCGTATTGATGGCAACGACCAGACAGCTATGCAGGCTTCACGTGACAGGCCAACCACCAGCTATACACTGAACGCTTATGCATCGTACAAAGGCGTTGATATTGGTATGCTATGGACAGGAACAGCGGGCAGAAAAGATTTCTGGTTAAACGCATTCAACAATACCAATTTCGGTACCTCACGTTTTGCAGTAACCGAACAACTGGTAAACAATCCATGGACGGTAGAAAACCGCAGCGGTCTCTGGCCACGTATTGGCGGAAGTGGTAATAACACGGCGCTGACAAATTTCTGGCTTGACAATATGAGTTACCTGCGGTTAAAAAATATACAGCTCGGGTATACGTTTCCAAAACCAATGTTCAAACTGCTGGGCGTAACTAATTTCCGCGTTGCCGGAACTGTAGAAAACCTGCTCACCATTACTTCTTTCCGTGGTCTTGACCCGGAAAAAGCGGGAAACAACAATAATATTTACCCCATCGTAAGATCTTATTCACTGGCCGTTCAACTTGGATTTTAAACTTGCTTTATATGAAACAAACAAAATATATTTCACCCATTTTTATTGTTGCAGTACTGGCAGCACTGATGCTGATGCCAACCTCCTGCAGAAAAAATTTGTTGGATCAGACCCCAACAACTGACCCCTCTCCCACCACTTTCTGGTTAACAGAAACGGATGCTACTGCTGGCATGATGGGTTTGTATGCAGCTACGAGGCCCTGTTTTGACCGTGATTATTATATGGATGGCCAGTCAGAATATTTCCGTTGCCGCGGTACAAGTATTACCGGCGGTAACCTGAGACTGGGCGATGCCTACAATGGCGGCAATTTTAACCCTACTGGTTATGGCGCATCATTCGACAATATGTACAGGTACCTGTATGGCGCGGTTGACCGTGCCAACTACGTGATAGAAAATGTTACAAAGATGCAGGCCAAAGGCGGCGCTCTTGCTACATCAACTGTTCTGCAGGTAATACAGGGAGAAGCCCGGTTACTCCGCGGCATGGCTTATTTTAAATTGATTTCTATGTGGGGCGATGTACCCTACTATACCATTTCCCCTACGTCGAACGACCAGGTAGCGTCTTTGTCAAGAACGCCTCTTGCCCAGGTAAAAGATTCAATACTCTCAGATTTTACTTATGCATTTAACAACCTGCCCTTAAAAGCCAATGCGGTTGGCCGCGCTTCCAAACCTGCGGCACTGGCCTTGCGTGGTAAACTACAGCTTTACTGGGGTTCCTGGAACAAAAACGGCTGGCCCGAACTGGAAGGTTTTACGCCAAGCGCCACCGCTGCTACTGCTGCCTTTACCGCTGCGGCAGCAGATTTCAAATCTGTAATCAGTGATTATGGTTTAACCCTCTACCTGAACGGCGACCCCGGTCAGATAGACGGTCTTGGCAAGAATGACATACTACCCAATTATTATACTTTGTTTACCCCAAAAGCAAATGGCAATCCTGAAATGCTGATGGTGTTTACACATGGTGGTACCGGAACATCACAGGGCGAAGAACTGATGCGTGATTTTTCGGGCCGCTCCCATGAAGGTTCACAATGCTGGGTAAGCCCTCGTTATGAAATTGCAGACCGCTACCAATCTACTATCACCGGAGATTTTGTAACGCCGCTTGTTCCAATGAATCCCACCGTACCAGCCAGTGGCAATGTGGCCAGGACCGCACTCAATTCTGCGGTTAACCCAAACAGTTACCTGAACCGCGATTACCGGATGAAATCAAGTATTCAGTGGGACTTTGAACAGAGTGTAGGGATGGCTTCCCTTGCTTCCACCGGCAACGTTCCCTTTATTTACCAGACCTGGGCAGGTACCGTAAATATTGCTGGTGTTAACTATATCACCTACAATACAGACGGTTGCAACTCAGGTTATGTATTCCGTAAATTTCTGCGCAATTACGCCGGCCAGGGCCGTTCTGATGGTGACTTTGCATGGCCCATCGTAAGACTGGCAGACGTTTACCTGATGTATGCAGAAGCTACCAATGAGGTAAGCGGGCCGCTGGCCGATGCGATTGCCCTGGTAAATTCCATACGCCGCCGCGGCAACCTGCCTGCGCTGGCTGCTACTAAAACAGCCGATAAGCAAACCTTTTTCAATGCTATTGAGCAGGAAAGAATCATTGAACTGTTCGGAGAAGGACAACGTTCATTTGATCTCCGCCGCTGGAGAGCTATAGAAAGGGTTTGGGGCCTGCCCGGCAGTGCCGGTTTATGGAGGATTGATACGTGGGGTGCCAACCAGCAGCGTTATTACCAGAATACTTCTGACCTGGAATACAAACAGAATTATATTTTCCGTATTCCCCCGGGAGAACGTGACAGAAACCCTAATCTTACCCAGAATATTCCCTGGAGATAATAACCTGCAAGCACACACTAAAAAATATTATACAATGAAAAATAAGTTGACCTTAATAATAGCTTTCCTGCTGGCAGCCAGTACCTGGGTAGCCTGTAAAAAAGATAACCCGGTAGATGAAGACGGCCTGTTGATTACATCAAGGAGAGAATGTTATGTAAGTAATTTTGAACTGCTCGCTACGGATTATGTAACAGTTCGGGTAGGCAGCCCCGTTATTGATACCACAGCACAAACCGTTAAAGTATCAGTAGCATTTGGTACGGATCTTAAAAACCTGTATCCGCAGTTTACGCTGGCGCAGGATTGCAAACTAAATCCGAAAATTACCGGTAAAACTGATTTTTCTGACCTGGCCAATCCTAAGAAATGGACCGTTATATCCGGTAACCGCCAGATTCAAAAACCCTATACCGTTTTAATAACCGTTTTACCCCGTTGATACATTGTCGTCATGTTAGCAAACTTAACCTGATGACAATGTAGCGGTAATGATTCTTAATTTTAAAAAAAGCACAATGCAACTCAAAATAAAATCTGGTGCGTATACTTTCTGCATCACTGCTGCAATCGTCTTCCTGGCATCCTGTAAAAAAGAAGAATACGCGCTGCCTGTTGCCCCGGACAATTTACAAAACCAGGCCATTAAAAGAACACTCGGACCAAACATTGTAGGTCAGAACATTGAATTTGCGTATGCCATGGCCATTAAGCCAGCAAAAGGCAAACTGGTATCCTGCGTAGCAGAAGCCTCCATTGCCGGCGCCACCGGTACGTTTATGGAAAACAGATCTTTCTACACCAACCAGAGCGGGCAGGATGTGGGTATTACCATTGGCACGGCTGCAGTTACAAGTGGCACCACAACAACGGTTACCTATAACAAGGATACTTCAGCCGCTACACTCCGTTATTTTTATGTAATACCGGAAGCTGCACGCAACAAATCTGTAACCATTAAATTCACTGCTACCAGCAGCAATGGCGAAACCATCAGTACCACCATGGGTCCTTATACCATTGCTAAAATGGACATGGTACGTAACCTTGCTGTAAGTAATGGCAACCTGGCCTATATCTCCATAGCAGATACTGCTGTGTACAATGCGGCCAACGCTGCAGCCAACGCTGCTAAGATTGACCTGGTATACTTATACCGCAATCTTACCACCAGCACTTTTGGACATGCACTGGTATCACCGGCTGCTGATACAGCCTACCTGCCCGGTATTACACTGCCCGCCGGCGTTAACAGGAGCACCAAAGAACAGAAAATATTCAACATGCAGGACTACAACCTGGCCCGTTTACAGTATGGTGGTATTTTTATTGACGATATCGATTTTCAGAAACTTGATCTTACCGGTCAGCCCAATTTTGCCATTAACCTGAAAGCAGAAGCGGGTGTGTGGGTAGAGACAGCAGATGGCAAGTACCGGGCCTATATTTATATTAATTCTGTAAATGCCAATGGGTCTGCGGTTATCAGCATGAAGCGGTACGCGCTATAGCGCTTGCCTGGTGAGTAGCAGTTAGTGAGTGAATGCACGAAAGCAAGGAAGTGAATCAACAAGAATTTTCTTTTATAATCATCCCGTTTTTTGCAGGTATTTATTAGTATGTAATTACATGTTAATAGATACCTTTTTTATTTTTATTACAATGGCTGATCCGTTCAGACCAAGCGTTTTATATTTCTTCGGGTCAGTGCAGTTATTTTAAGTACTTAACCATGAAAAGCATTCTTACAATTCTCTATTTACTGGCAGCCCAGGCAATACTCATTACCGTTATAAGCACGCGTGCAACAGCTCAGGCTTTTATACATCCGGGTATTGACCAGCAGTCAAAAGACCTGGCCTTGATGAAGCAAAAAGTGCTGGCCGGCGAACAACCCTGGAAAAATGCTTTTGACAGACTCCAGGCAGCTGCGGATACCAATTTTGTAGTAACAGCGCATACCCATGTGTTGCGCGGCCCCTATGGAAAGCCAAATATTGGCGGCGACGACCTGTCGAAAGGCGCCGATATGGCCTACAATTATGCACTGGTATGGTATATTACCAACAACAAAACTTACGCAAACAAAGCAATCAGTATTTTAAATACCTGGTCGCCCACCCTGTGGGATCTTGATTACAATGATGCGAAACTACTTGCAGCCTGGACGGGTCACAAACTGTGCAATGCAGCGGAAATACTTAAGTATACCAATGCAGGCTGGCAACAAAAAGACATGACTGCATTCAGCAATCTGCTGATGACAGTATATTATCCATTGCTGCGCCCCTATTACCCCCAGGCTAATGGCAACTGGGACGGCGCCATTATTCATTCGCTGCTGGCGATGGCAATATTTACTGACAACCGCCCGCTGTTTGATAATGCAGTGGATCATTTCAAACATGCACCGGTAAACGGCAGTATTTTTAAGTATATCTATCCCAACGGACAATGCCAGGAAAGTCCGCGTGACCAGGGCCATGTGCAACTGGGACTTGGCGAATTTGCAGGTGCCGCACAGGTAGCCTATACGCAAGCTGTTGATCTTTTCTCCATTGCTTCCAACCGGATTGCTCTTGGGTTTGAATATACCGCCAGTTTTTTGCTGGGTGAAAAACCATACTGTTATTGCAATATTTCAGAACGGGCCAAAGGGCTGCGCGATGATTTTGAATACGTTTACCGCCATTATACGGCCATGGGTGTAGAAATGCCTTACAGTAAACGTGCAGCAGACTCCATACGGCCCAAAGCTTCGCGCAGTGTATTAACATCCGTTCGGGTGCCAATTATCAGAACAATGGTTGTACAGGGTCCGCCAAAAGCAAGTGTGATTGCGGAAATGGCCGGTGCGGGTCTGCCACCTACACAACTACAGCACCCGCCTGCTGGCATAAATGTATCACCCGGCCAATCCATTCAACAGGCAATAGACAGTGCTTCCGCCAATGGCATTGGCCAGGTAATTTTGCAGGCAGGTATTCATACTTTCCCTGCAACGTTGAAAATTCGTTCCGGCATTACCCTAACCGGTGTGGGTGCTTCCACTATTTTATTCCTTAATCCAGGTTCCGGCGAAAGGGAAGCTATTATAAACGCAACAGATGACCTGCACGATGTAACCATCAGCAACCTGGTGATTGAAGCGTGTAACCGTACGGACCCTGGTACAGATCCAAATACTTACCGCTCTTACCGGGGCGGATACAATAGGGGTGGCATTTTATTCCGTGCGCAAAAAGAGGGACAAATACAACGCATCAGGCTGACCAATATTACCGTGCGTAATGCCACCTACTCCGGGGTTTCCATCAGCGGTGGCACCGGTATTATCATTACCAATTGTGATTTTTCCGAGAATGGCGCCAGCGTGGCACCCGGGCCAAAACTATTGCACAATCTTTTGCTGGCGCACTGCAAAAATGTAACCGTAAGTGGCAGCCGGTTAGTAACATCCCCTTCAGGAAGTGGCATAGCAGTTGAGCATTGCAGTGATATTTCAGTTACCAACTGTGAAATTGCAAGAAACGGCTATTACGGTATTTTAATTGAAGAAAGCAGTAATATTTCCATGACGAAAAACCTGGTGGAAGGCAATGATTTCAGCGGTATAATGACAGCATTTTTATTCTACGGCAGTGAAAATATACAGATTACCAGCAACCGCATCCAGTTTAACAATGGCTACGGCGTTGAATCTTATGCGGCCAAAAATAGCAAATCGGAAAATAATCAGTTAGAAGGCAATGGAAATGTAACCGACCAACAGAAGATAAGTGCAGAAAAGATTATCATTTTTGATAAGTAGATGATTGAATGCTGCCTGGTTGATTAGCATGGCAGTTATAGTTATTTTTTAGCTGCAATTTTTTAATACACACTTATTCAATGCTGAATTATATGAAAACACTTTTCCTGTTATGTACAATCGCACTTGCTACCGCACATTTACATGCTCAATTTGTTCATCCCGGCATGCTGCATACAAAAAAAGACCTGGATTTTCTGAGGTCCAAAGTAAAGGCAGGGGCTGCGCCGTGGGCAGATCTATGGAATGAACTAAAAACTTCAAAAGAAGCTGACCTGGGCTGGAAACCACAACCCATAAAAGTGATTGTAGTGGGCTTTTTTAGTAAACCTGATATTGGTGCCACCGCATTTACAATGGATGCCAACGCAGCGTATACCATGGCACTGGCCTATTATGTAACCAAAGACAAGGCCTATGCTGAAAAAGTCATAGAAATAATCAATGCCTGGACCTATACCCTGGATAGCATCACCGATAAAAATAAAAAACTCCTTCTGGGCATGAACGGTATCAAATATTTAAATGCTGCAGAAATAATCCGGTATACCTACAAGGGATGGAAAAAACAGGATCAACAGGCTTTTGAAAAAATGGCGCTTAATAACTGGTACCCCCTGCTGCAGGATTTTATGCCTTCGTATAATGGCAACTGGGATGCGGCCATCATACAAACCATGATGTGCATCGGTATATTCTGCGACCGGCAGGACATCTTTGACCGCGCTTATAACCAATGCCTTAAAGGTGCTTCAAACGGTGCAATCAACAATTATTTTACCGAATGGGGACAGTGCCAGGAAAGCGGCCGCGACCAGGGACATACGCAAATGGGCCTGGGCTTCCTGAGCACAGTTTGTGAAATTGCCTGGAAACAGGGACTTGACTTGTATGCATCGTACCAAAACAGGCTGGCTACCGGTTATGAATACACGGCAAAATATTTACTGGGCGAGGAAGTAAAATATGTCAGGTACACTACGTTTGAAAATAAACAGGTTTTTGCAGATACCATTTCTTCTGCCGGCCGGGGTAAATTCTCTCCTATTTATGAACGCGCTTACCATCATTACCACGACCGGCTTGGCATGGAGATGCCTTTCACAACAAGGGCTTTGAATAAAAGCAGGATAGAAGGCAATAACCGTGGCTTTATGCCATGGGCAAGCCTGATGAACCAGGGTTACCCGCTGAAATAAAAATGAGATCTACTTATAGCAAAACATGCACCATGCGATATACAATCCACTTACTGTTGTCCTTTTCAATCCCTGGCTATTTTAAAAGTATGAATACCGCTGAACCACCACCAATGCAAATTTTTAATATGAAACGTTGAGCCGATCAATTAATGAGCCAGCTACTTCGCCGCTATGACGAAATTTATTTTATCATTCTTTTTGGGTGCCAGGGCAGTAAAGTTGATCCGGTAGATGGTATCGCCCCATTTCTCCACTATGCCTTTATCTTCCATAGCTGTCAAAGGAATTTTTTCTACTGTTACGCCAAACTGCTTTGCGTTATAACCCACGATAAAATCTTTTGCGGCAACACCATACTTAGGTTTAAAATGAATCAGCAACTGACCCGGGTTTATTACTTCCGCCGGATAACAGGTCATCATATGCTCGGTAATGGTATCTGCAGTGGCAAGGGCAATGACATCATTAATTATTACATTTTTGCCCCTGTTCAGCCGGATGGCACGCTGCCAGGTATTTACACCTGCCTTTGCGGGATAGGCTTTGGCAATATCAAGCGAAAGGGAAGAATAATTTCTATCTTTCTTATACAATACATTGCTGGCTTTAAAAGCTCCACCCGGCGGTTGTGTACTACCGTTAATAGTAGGTAAATTATGGTAGTCGGAACAATTGTACCAGATATCATAACGCCGGCTGCTAAACGTTTTTGCAGTATAGGTACCACGGCCCACATCAATGATGAGTGGTTGCCCGTTGTAATAGACAATATAATTGCCCACATCATTGTGGTTATGGCTTTCATCATTGTGGCCGCCTTTGGCTGCTACAAATAAACCATCACTGCTGCCGTCCTTGTCTCTTGCAATCATCACTTCAATACCCGGCAACCAAACATCTGCCGGCAGCGGTAGCCCCTGCGCGGCCTGCTGGTAATCATCCTGTATAAATAATTCAAACAGGTTCCTGAAATACTGGTACCGGCCTATTTTGCCTTCGGGCGGTTTACGGTAGAAAGCACCAAATTTCATCATGGCTGTATCATTGATGTCTTTACCAAAACGGTAGATCATGCTGGCCGCCATACCAGGCTGCGGATCAGCATCCGCAAAATCTAAAAAATATTCTTTACCAATTTGTGCGCGATAAATAAACCGGCCCATGTTTTTTATTTTCTCATCATTGTACACATATTTAAATGCATTGCCGGTAGCCAGGTTCAGCATCGCAATATTATCGTACAAAGATGCAGCGGCGGCACCCCAGTAACCGGGGCCTTCATCACAACCACCATCGGCCGGGTATGGATTTACAAATTCATCCAGCACCGATAATAATTTTGCAACCATAGCTGTTCTCTTCTCCTGGTCTTTTTCTACCAGCAAAGCGGCGTTGAGCCAGTTACTGCATATCCACGGGTTCCAGTTATTGGGCGGACGGCCATTGGCATTCACCGTCATCCAGCCATGCGGCTGTGTCATTAGCGGCTGAAAGATGCGGCGGTTAATTTCATAGTAAATACGTTTTCTTACCTGTGGCGATACAGCATCCAGCTTGTCTCCTAAAAAATAATCTACCCAGGATAGAAAAGTGGACGTCTCTGCGCCAAACAATTCTACAAATGGTTTAGATACATCCATTAAACCACTGTATTCTTTTGATTTGGGAAGATGCGCCGATGCACCCCACCATGATTCTTCGCAAATTGACCATACGCCATTGATAATATCATCAATAAATCTTCCCTTGTTTTCATATACCTCGGCCATTACCAGCGTTCCCAATACTTGTTTTTTGGGGAAACTGATTTCCTGGAATTCATTCCTGTCGCCCGTACGTTCTATTAAAAGCGATTTGGTGGCGGGCACTGATGGCCAGCTGTAGTTAAGAAATCCTTCAGCCTGCTTCAGGTAGCTTTTCATCATCGGTTCACTGGCTTTGGCCCAGCCTGCACGGTCAGTAATTTTTGGAAAAGGTGTCCACTGATCATAGGGAATAATAAGCTCCTTTAATTTATTCCTGTCATACTTTCCGCTTAAGAGGTTGGCGGGTTGGGCGGATAATTGCGCAACAGCAGCCAACGCAAACAGGACTAATATTGTTTTCTTCATATAGTGTATATTCATAGTAATTGATTGCTTCTAATATTGGTATGTATCTTATTTACTTTTTATCAAAATGGGGGTTGCCGTATCGGCATTCATCTGGTAAGGCAGGGCATACACCGCACCCTTTTTTGTACAGAAGTACAAATGAGAGGCAGACAATCTATCCGCATCTCCATCTGCCCAGAAAGCGTAAAAATCAGGGTGGGCATGCAGTGGCCTCCGTGCGTATGAATGATTACGCTCACTATTTTGGGTCAACAATTTTTTCTTTGTCCAGGTAAGCCCTTCGTTATGACTTTCCCACAAAGCCATTTCACCACCGGTACCATACAATTGCGGGCCCGGTTCTGTTGGGCCGATGATTTGCCAGCCATCATTTTCTATGTACAGGGAACCCATATCATAGTTATGTGTTGAAGTACAAACCTTGCTAAAATGCCACTGGCCATTCTTCCAGTGGGCAATTATCCATTCACGCGGATCACCCTGGGGGCCAGGTTGAAAATGCTTGCTAACCACTATTAATACAACGGGGTTACCGGCTTTATCGAAATTAAGGTCATTGATATACACCAGCTTGCCTTCCTGCTCGTATGCTTTTACCAGGGCTTCGCTATTTTTATCTGTTAATGGAGGTGATAATAGTTTGCCTGATACATTTGTCCAGGTTTTTCCCATATCAGTTGTCTGCACCAGGTAGAGGTTGGTACGCTTATCTACATTGCCACCAGGATGATAATTGAACACACTCACTATTTTATTGTTCCATTGGTTAGACACCTGGTAATGGCCACCCATGCCCGCCAGTTTTTGATCCGGTTGCCAGGTTCTTCCATCAGAACTTGAAGACCAGTAGAGTTCGCGCCCATTGGTATACCTGGTAAAAAGATAGACAAAACCTTTTCTACTCCACCAGGGCTGTGGGTAGGTCATGTCGCCCGTTTTTATTTGCTCAAACCCATCTATCGCAAATGGCTGGTTGCTTTTGAAGATAAGGCCGGGCCGGCTGGTATTTCTGCCGCTTACGAATACCCATATATTGCCGTTGTCGTCAATGGAGAGTGAAGCATTGTCGTGCGGATCATCAACGCCCAACTTATCATATACCACCACAGGCCTGGGCACCTGCTTTGTTTTATGATCATAATACGAAAGCATAATCAGCAGATGTTTTTCGTTTGCTGCTGTTGTGCCCCCATAGGCAAAAAAAGTTTTCTGCACTTTGGCTGCGTAAATGGCCACTGGAATATGACTGGACGTATAAGTTCCCAGTCCCCCTGAATACTTATCACCGTATGCAGAAGCTTGCCCCAGCGCAAACCAAATTCCTTTGTAGCCATCCGACCTTTGCAGCTGCGCCTGCAGGCCCGGCTGCAATAAGAGTACAGCAATAAAATATACAATACGTTTAAAAAAAAGATTCATGGCCTTATTGGTTAATGCAAATACGAAGTAATCGCCCTCAACCCATGCTGCATTAATCATGTTGCCACGACTGCAATGAGGCTATTTTTTTATTGGCGGCAGCAGCAGCTTTTTCCGGTATCAGTGATACGGTAATGGCCGTGCTGGTTTTGGCCGGTATGGTTAATTCAAAACCAGCTCTTATAGTACCTGGATTTGGTGCATCATAACTATTGGGCGGTGGATCAGTAGGCCATGTTTTCATAACTATATTGCCCGGTGCATCCACGCGCAAGAGCATCTTTTTACCATTTTTAGTAAGCGTTGCTGTATTTTTTCCTGTAATAACAACACTTGCCGGCGTTAATAATGTCCAGCGTATAGTAGTGGCCGTGTCAGATGCTTCTACCTCATCACGTACTACTACATATTGCTGATCAACAATGGCAATACCACGCTTTACTTTTGCTGCGGCGCCCTTGTATACTTCGGACATATCAGTGGTGGCACTCATAAAATCTTTTGCTGAGGAAGAACTGGTAAGGGGTGCATGGCCAACTACACGCTGATGCTGATCATTTATGGTAAGTGTATTATGTGTTTGGTTTACATAACGGAATACCGTCCAGCGCTGCGCGTCCTGGGTTCTCCCAAATATCTGCATACCTTTTGATTCCAGCGACTCATATTCCTGCATACCAAAATCCATGGCCCAGCGAACCCCTTCCGCTTCCATTACAAAAGATCCAATATCCATATGCGCATGGTTAACGGAAACAGACCCGGCTTTAAACCCAACAAAAACAGCCGCCGTATCCGTCCATGAAGTGCGCATCAGCGCTACCGGGCTTTTTCCCCTGCCCACCCACATGGTTGCTTTGGGTGCTTTAATATTATCGAGGCCAATACCTCCACCCCATAACATCATAGCTGGTAAAAGGCGGTCATTCACATGTCTTTTGGGATCGTCATTGAGCAGGCGGCCACGCTCTACCCATAGCAGGGATGGATCAGCGTTTTTCTGCGCAAACCAAAACATGGCGGGTTGCAGGCCGCCACCGCCCCCGGCATCAGAATAATTAAATGGCCTGCCGGAAGGACCTGTCATATTTTCCAGGTAACCGGGTGTTTTTAAAAATCCTTCTATATCGCTTAAGCCGAAATTTTTCCCATATGCTTTATCAAGTGCGCTGATGAGCATCACATTAAACGTGGTGCCGTATCCCCAGTAACCATAACCTTCCGGGTAAGCGCCATCGGGCCCAAAATCTTTCATAGACAGCACTACTGTCTGGATAGCACGGTTAATGATTTGCTTTGCCAGTACCGGGTTATCTTCATAAATCGCCAGCGCCCCGTAAGTCATGCCTGCATTACACACCTGGTTCCAGTTATTTTCTGCTTTTAACCAGCTGGTGTTCTTAGGATCCAGTGAAGGTTCAATTCCTTTTTTCAGGATGGCTTCCTTTATAACAGCCCGGGAAGCAGGCGAAAGATCATCATATAGCCAATCGTACCCAATAGAAACCGCCATTGTCATTTCAGCAACATCCAGGAAATGCGATGGATTCCAGTCGCTGAAAGCCGCAATCGCCAGCATTTCTTTCTCGGCGCGCTGGAAATAGGTTTGTTTTTGGGTAGTGCGGTAAGCATATGACAGGAAAAATATGCGGCGCAATGCTTCCCTTGATTTGTCCAGCAGGCGCCGGCCAACCTGGATCCTCTCTACCGGCGGTAAAGTCAGCAACTGGTCACACTCATCCAGGATGGTTTTTTGCATGCTGGCCCATATTTTATCGCCCCCGATGGTTTTCTTAATGACGGCCTCCTCACCTTTCAGCAGTAAAATGCGCGGGTGCCCGGGGAAATTAGCAGGAGAGCCGGTATAATCCGTCTGCGCTAACACAGTTACCTGGATAAAAAGAAGCAGGAAAGCAGCTGTAAAAAGCTTGTTTGATTTCATATAGACAATATATTATCGTTAAAAAAGGGAATACTGGTGTAGCAATGCATGATATCCCCGCAGAAAAAGAAAATTAGTTATTCTATTTCACAATGCGGGCAGCAAACGATTCTTTGTGCACAGGTTTTTACGAAAACGTTTCAGTAAATAAATCTGTCTTTTCTGAAAACGATTCCAGTTTTTTTACCCAAGTTTGGTTATTCTATTTTTAAAACGATAAACCGATTGCTTATGCCTGTTATTCGCTTCATGCGGACAAACTCCTGTCCGCCTTCCGGCTTTCATTTTCTTTGCCCCGTCTTTTACATTAATGAAACCGATTTCAGGCTATAAGCACCTTTGTATCAAACCAACCGCGAGCCAATAAAGACCACGCACCTACTATTACACAGTAATGAAAAAAAAACAGTCCGGTAAAAATTCCATTCATGATATTGCCAGGGTATTGCGGCTCTCACCCGCAACCATTTCACGTGTGCTGAATAATCATCCGCATGTACACAAAACAACCAGGAGCAAGGTAATGGCCATGGTGGAACAGGTAGGCTATAAACGCAATGCCATGGCCTCAGGCCTGCGTACCAACAAAACAAATACGGTAGGATTGATTGTGCCGCGTATCTCAATGTTTGTTCATGCGGAGGTTATTACTACCATTCAAAATGAATTGCATGCGCACGGCTACAATCTTATTATTTGCCAGTCGAATGATTCACTGGAAATGGAAATAGAACTCACCAACACCTTGTATGCTTCGCGGGTAGACGCGGTTATTGCTGCCTGTACGCTGTTTACAACAGACTTCAGCCATTTTGATGTGCTGACCGAAAATAATATACCCGTAATTTTTTATGACCGGGTTCCGGTAAAACCCTACCCGGCCTGTATTGTAAAGGGCGATGATTTCCGGGGCGGCTACCTGGGTGCAGCACACCTGCTGGAGCTGGGGTGCCGCAGGATTGCTTATATTTCCGGCCCGCTGAATTGTAGTATTTATATAGACCGGTTTGCCGGTTTTCAAAAAGCCATGCAGCAATACAATACACCCCTTTTGAATAACCTGGTCTTCTATCATGAACTAAGTGCAGCCAATGCAAGAAAAGCCATGAATAAATTGTTTGCAAAGGAACCTTACCCCGACGCCGTTTTTGCCGCCAATGATGTGAGCGCCCTGGAAGCCCTGCATTTTGCAAAAGAGATTAATGTGCAGGTACCTTCGGAACTCAAAATTGTTGGTTATTCAAACGACCCGCGTTCTTCTATTGTTACACCCTCTATGACTACCATAGAGCAATTCCCGGCCAATATCGGAAAAGTGATTGTAAGCGAATTGCTTAAAATATTAAAAAAAGATGATAGCAGCAGAACCGTTGCCGATTTTCCGCAAATCACCACTGCTGTGGGACTGATAAGGCGTATGTCTACTTAGTGGTACGTGCAGGGCCGCCCCTGGCATGGTTTGCTAACCAAGGGACAACAACAGGCGCCAGGGACAAGTAAATCAAACGTTTCAAATTAGCCATCAGACATAAATCTCCGCATATGAAATTAACCTCCCAGTTCATCCTGTATCTTTTGTTTGTCATTGTGGCGAGTGCCCAGGTTTCAAAAAAACAGATGAAAAAGATCATCGATGAAGACATGCTTTTTGCCGCGGCACAGTACAAAGTACTCATGCAGCAAACACCGGCTAACCTGATGCCAAGAAGTTTTAACGCCACCAAAAAAGAGCTGGTAACCAGTAATACCAAATGGTGGTGCAGTGGTTTTTATCCCGGCACATTGTGGTTGATTTATGCCGGCACAAAAGACAGTGCCATTAAAACTGAGGCAGAAAAAAGGCTGGCATTGCTGGAAGTGGAGAAAAACTTTGCGCCCAATCATGATGTAGGCTTTAAGATGTTCAGCAGTTTTGGAACGGCTTATGATATCACGAAAAACCCTGCTTATAAAGATGTTGTATTTACATCTGCCAAAACGCTTACTACGCGGTACCGGCCATCGATACAATCCATCCAGTCCTGGGATTCAAATAAAAATTACCGCTGCCCCGTGATTATTGATAACATGATGAACCTGGAATTGCTGGAATGGGTTGCCAAAGAAGGCGGTGATAAAAATTTTGATCAGATTGCCGTCAATCATGCCAATACTACATTAAAAAATCATTACCGGCCCGATAACAGTTCTTATCATGTGGTGGATTACGATCTTGCATCGGGTACTGTTTCAAAAAAAGCAACACACCAGGGATACGCCGACGAATCTGCATGGTCACGCGGACAGGCATGGGGTTTATATGGCTTCACCGTTATGTACCGCTTCACAAAAGATACCGCTTATCTGTCGCTGGCAAGGAGGATTGCCACATTCATGCTTAACCATCCAAATATGCCCGCCGATAAAATTCCTTATTGGGATTATAACGCTCCTGATATACCTGCTGCCCGGCGCGACGCATCTGCTGCAGCTGTAATGGCTTCTGCGCTGCTGGAACTTGCCCAATATACCAATGCAGCAGAAAAGAAAACCTATATAAATGCAGCGTCAAAAGTAATACAGGTTTTATCATCACCAGCCTATCGTGCACCATTAGGAACAAACGGCGGTTTTTTGCTTGAACATTGCGTGGGGCACCTGCCGGCCAATTCCGAAGTGGATGTACCGTTAACCTATGCTGATTATTATTTTATAGAAGCTCTGACCCGCTACCGGAAATGGTATCTGTAGAAATATTTTAACTATAAGCCGGTGGATTCTCTCACTACCAATGTTGACTTAATGACAATGCTCTCATCGGTAAGTGAAAAATTTTTCTTCTCCAGTGCTTTAAAAAGTACGGCAGCAGCTTCTTTGCCAATATCAAATGCAGGCTGTGTAATAGTGGTAAGCGAAGGATGGAGGAACGAGGCAGTTTTTAGGTTAGAAAAACAAATAACTTTTACGTCTTTGGGTATAGAAAGTTGCAATTGGCGGCAAGCTGCATATACACCCAGTGCATACCGCTCCACGGCGGCAAAAACGCCATCGGGTTTTTTATGCTGTAACAAGTCTGTAATTAAATCCAAATCTTGCTGTTCATCATTTACACATTCAATAATAAGTGATTCATCAGCCGGCAATCCATGATCAATCAGGGCCTGCATAAATCCTTTTTTTCTTTTTTTACCAATGGAAATATTTTCTGACATTGCCAGGTGCGCCGGCTTTTTACAGCCCTGATCAATCAGGTGTTTAGTAGCCAGGTAACTGCTCTCATAATCGTCCGTAGTCACTTTTACGGTATTAAAAGCTTCCACCACCCGGTCAAAAAAAACAATGGGCAAACCGTTTTCTTCCAGTTGCTGCAAATGGGTATAATCGGCAGTAGTAGTATTCGAAACAGAAATAAGTACGCCATCCACCCTGCCGCCATGGAGGTATTTGGTGAGGGCTACTTCTTTTTTTACATCTTCATGTGTCAGGTAGATCAGTACATGGTAATTTTTTTCCTGTGCAATGGATTCAATTCCGTTGATGGCCAGTGTAAAATAATTGTTGGCTATCTCAGGTATGATGACGGCAATGGTTTTGCTTTTATGTTTTCGCAGACTGCTGGCATACGGGTTTGGCTGGTAATTCAACTCCTTTGCCAGTGCAATTACTTTTTCTTTTGTCTCTTTGCTGATATCATGACTGTCGCGCAAAGCTTTTGAGACAGCAGAAATAGATAAGTTTAGAATTTTAGCAAGTTTCTTGATATTCACAGATTCCATACTGCAATGATAAGGGTTTGGGAATAACTGCAAAATATCTTTGTATACATTTCCACTGCAACCAACAGGTTAACTGGCTATACACAACTATTTCATTTATGATGAAAAACCAAGTTCTTTCAGGAATGCCTCTTTAAAATTGCTTCCAACCGGAATCTCTGTTTGGTTGATGTATACGCGGTTGCCCTCTAAATGACTTATTTTGGATTTGTTGATAATGAAAGAGCGGTGTACCCGCAGAAAGAGTAACGGCGGAAGCAATTCTTCAAAACTGGAAAAACTCATGGCTGGTAGTAATGTATTTTTGCTGGTAACTATCTTTGTATAGTTGCCCTGCGCTTCCGCATACAGCAAATCATTGTACTCAATTTTAAATATTTTACCATCCGTTTTTATAAATACATAGTCGTCGGTTTTTGCACCGGTTATTTCCTGTGCCGGCAAAGAAACGCCCTGTAATTTTTCCATTGCCTTATCAATAGCCATTATAAAACGGTCAAAAGAAAAAGGCTTCAGTAAATAATCACAGGCTGCCAGGTCAAAAGCATCCACAGCATATTCTTTATACGCCGTGGTAAAAATAACCTGCGGCGGATTTTTCAGGGTTTTCAAAAACGAAATGCCATCCATCACCGGCATATTGATATCTAAAAATAAAATATCTACTTTCTGCTGCTGTAAAATCATTTTGGCCTCCAGCGCGTTTCCGCAGGAAGCCAGTACCTGCAGGTAAGGCAGGTGTGCGCAATAAGATTTTATAATCTCCCTCGCAATGGGCTCGTCGTCTGTAATCAGGCAATTAAATATGGTCATGCTTACTTTATTTTTAAGCGCAGCATTACATGATAAAAAGTTTCTTTGTCTTCTACTGTTAAATCATGCTGGTTGTGGTAGAGTAATTCAAGCCGTTTGTTTACACTGGGTAGTCCAAAGCCACTGTTCTTATTTGTCACCACATTATCATCTTTTAACTTGCGCTGCGAATTTCTTACTGAAAACAGGATGGAATCACCCCAGGTACGCAATGTAATTTCTATAAATATTTTGTCATCCGCGGTATTTTTAGCGTGCTTAAAAGCATTTTCAACAAATACAATGAGCAGCATAGGCGCAATCTTGGCACCCGAATCAGTTATTTCTTCAAAGGCGGTGGTCAGCATCAGCCTGTCACCGATGCGTATTTTTTCAAAATCAATATAATTATTAATGTACGCTATTTCGTCTTTAAGAGGTGAAAATATATCAGTAGCATCATAAACGGAGTAACGTAACAGTTCAGATAATTTTAGCAGCAGCGCCGGCACTTTTTCATGCTGGGTAATGGATAGTCCATACAGGTTGTTCAGCGTATTAAACAGGAAATGCGGACTGAGTTGCGATTGTAAAAGATGCAATTCACTTTTGCTGTGCGCTTCGCCGGCACGGGCCTCCTCCAGTTGCTGCCCGGCAATAATGCGGGCCATTTTGATAAGCATTCCCAGTACAATACTGATAAGTATCAAGGGGAGTAAAAAAAGGAAAAAATTGATGGATGCCCTGCCCTGCAGCGGAAAATCTGCATGAAAAAACAACCAGCTCCCCGCTGCAACCAATAATATAACGAGGCCGGTGAGATAACTATTTGGAATGGATTTTCTGCCGTGTGCCCAGATGCCTGCTATATACCTGCCTGTAAAAACACCTGCTATAAAGATGGCTGTAGTGCCAGTAGAGGTGGCTTCATCTTCATGTATGCCAATTCCATTTACATACACATTGGTAATAATAAAAACAGGGACCGATGCAGCTGCAGCCAGCACCAGGTACAGATTCTTACTGAAAAAACCCTTTTCTGCTTTATTACGCGTGTTACTCATACAATGGCTGTTTCGGATATTATTAATTGGCAGCAAAGCTGGGCTCCTGAAGCACAATAAATAAATTAGTCTGACGAACGGCCCCCAATCAATGACAGAATCCCTTTTTACAATGGCCAACTATTTAGACCCTTCAAAACCGTAGTCCGTCAAGAATTTGGCAAAGTACAACACAATTGTTTTATACCCTCCGCTTTAGAAACAACATTTGCAGCACATTCATTTTATACAGCAGGCATAAAACAAAAAAAATGAAACTTTTAATCAGCTTCCTTGTCCTCACAGCACTTTCTTTTGCCGGCTATGCACAGCCGCTGCCCAGCGTCATCACCGGTTACGTAAAAGATACAAAAAATGACGCAATCGCAGGCGCCACCGTGCACTTGGTAAACGCCCGGGATTCTACCAAAATAAAAACGACTGCAACGGGTGACGGGGGTAAGTTTCAATTCGTCAACCTGCCAAATGGCAGCTACCTGCTGGCGATTACCGCCATAGGCCAAAAAAAATTTATCAGTGCATCACTGAGCATAGACAGTCTTCACCCTGGCATTGAATTACCGGTTATTATATTATTACCTGCCAAAAATACACAGCTGGCAGAGGTGGTGGTAAAAGCCAGGCGGCCCCTGATTGTACAGGAAATAGACAGAACGGTGGTCAATGTTGAATCAATGATAACCAGCGCCAGCAGCAATGCATTGGAAGTGTTGGAAAAAACACCGGGCGTAACCGTTACCTCTGGCGGTGAAATAAGTCTGAACGGCAGAAGCGGTGTACTTGTTCTTATAGATGGCCGCTCCACGTATATGTCGGGCCAGGACCTGGCAGCTTATTTAAAATCACTGCCCGGCGGCCTGCTGGAGAAAATTGAGCTGATGGATAACCCACCCGCCAGGTATGATGCTGCCGGCAATGCCATTATCAATATCCGTTTAAAGAAAAACCGGGCCGGCGGTTTTACAGGCAGTGCTTCGGCAGGTTATACCCAGGGCAAATATGGCAGGAATAATAATGCTCTTAATCTGAATTACAATTATAAAAAAATCAACCTGTTTGCCAATGCGGGTGTAAACCTTGATAAAAGTTACGATAAGGATAAATATGACAGGCGCTTTTACAACCCGGCGCATGAACCTGTATCAAATATTCAGCTTGAAAATTACCAGCTTGCTAAGGGCAATGGAACAAACCTGATCTTAGGCGCGGATTACAACCCTTCCAAAAACACAACGCTTGGTTTTCTTTTTAATATAAACAGGGGTAATAGCAAAAGCGTTACCAGTTACAGCAGCAAAAATTACAATGCTAAAATTGAACCGGATAGTATTGGTACCGGCGCAACAAATGCTGCAAACACACGCACAAACAATGGCGTTAACCTGAATTTCCTGCACAAGTTTGGCAAATCGGGCAAAGAATTATCTGCTGAAGTTAATTACCTGCACTACAACAGCGATGGCAGGCAGGTGCTACAAAATTACGTTGACGAATACAGTGGTGTACCTATTTCCAGCAGCAGTTTTTTATACATCATACCTTCAGCCATCAATATTTATACTGTAAAAACAGACTATGGACAACCACTTGCAAAAAACGCAAGACTTGAGGCAGGATTAAAATCAAGTGTGGTTAACAATAATAACATCGCCTCCTACTACAACACGGGGAACGGCATGCCGGTCATCGATAACAAACAGTCCAATCATTTTAAATATCATGAGAACATCCATGCGGCCTATATAAATGCCCAGGTGAAATGGAAACGTATGGGCGTGCAACTGGGTCTCCGCATTGAAAACACAAAAGCAAACGGACAGCAGTTAGGTAATGACTCAGTAAAAGAAAGCAGGTTTACAAAAGATTACACACAACTATTTCCTGCCGTGTTTTTCCAGTATAAGTTTGATACATTAAATAAAAACTCACTTACATTCAGTACTACACGCAGAATAAACAGGCCCAACTACCAATACCTGAACCCATTTATGTTTATGCGTGACAAATACACCTACACCGCCGGCAATCCTGAACTGGGGCCACAATACCAGTACCGGTATGAACTAAAGTTTCAGCACAAGCAGTCGTTACGCGTTGGGCTAAGCTATAACAGGTTCAGTAATGTTATTTTCCAGACAACAGAAGCAATGGGCAATGTTTTTATTACACGCCCCAACAATGTGGCAAAAGGTTTTATGCTTTTGCTGAATACAGGGATTACCGCAAATCCTGCGAAATGGTGGACCATCAATGCTGATATCCTTCTCTCCTATATGGGATTGAGGGGAATGGCCTATACAGAAGTACTGGACCCCAGCACCTATGTGGCGAGATTGAATTTCCTGAATCAATTTCAATTTAACAAGGGCTGGAATGCGGAAGTCATCGCCTATTATGCGAGCCGTGATCTGAATGGACAATCATTTACCAGTGGCAGGTTTCGCGCCAGCGCCGCAGTACAAAAGAAAATCTGGAAAGACAAAGGCAGCATCCGGCTCAGCTTTGATGATATTTTGCATTCCTGGATAAACCATAACAAGTCGGTAGGGCTAAAACAGGCACAATTTTACCAGGTTACAGAATCAGATACACAACGCATTGGTATTGCCTTCACCTACCGGTTTGGCAAAAGCAGTTTTGCGCGTAAAAGCAAAAACAATAACAATGCCTCAGAAGAAGAAAAAGGCAGGGTAGATTAGTTAGATTGGGTGTGTAGTATTCAGCACAAGTATTGGATTTAGAGACGGTAAAACGATAGAATATCTCCTGCCTGTCAAATATTATTTTCCTTACCTTAGAAGCGGGTTGCAAAAGATTCACCGGAAGATGAAAGCATTGTAATACTGCTGTTTCTTTGCTGCAAGTCTTCCTGCTAAATACCCAGTACCGGATATTATTATAATACTATGATCAGATTATTGATTTGCCTGCTCGTATTACAAACCGCCGCAACTGCACAGCAAGCAATGCCCGGGCAACCACTGCCTCCCTGGCAACCTGGCTACCTGGATCTGCACCATATCAATACCGGCCGGGGTAATGCGGCATTTTTTATTTTGCCTGATGGAACCAATCTGCTGGTAGATGCGGGTGAGCTGGATCCCAGTAGTGCACGTACCCTGTCTCCCCGCAATACCGTTATCAAACCCAATAACAGTAAGCAACCGTATGAATGGATTGCTGATTATATCAGCCAATTCTCCCCGCAAAAAAATAAGACTGTTATTGACTATGCGCTGATTACCCATTTTCATGATGATCATTTTGGTGGATGGCATCCCGAAGCAGCTGCATCAACTGATAAAAAATTTGTGCGCTCAGGCATTACCGGTGTGGCTGATCTTATTCCGGTGAACATACTGCTTACCCGCGATTTTCACTACCCGGTTGATCCGGACAGTCTTCTAAAAAAATTACCGGCTGGTAATCACTACGTAAAGGCATGGGCCAACTATCAATCCTTTTTAAAGGCAGCGCCGCATGGTTTAACAAACCAATTTCTGCAGGCGGGCACTGCAACACAGATTCATATGGTGCATGCGCCAGCTTCTTACCCATCTTTTCAAATACGCAATGTCAAATCAAATGGCATGATCTGGACGGGAAAAGATAGCGCTGCCAGCCAGCACTTTCCGGCCATTGATCTCAATAATTCAACAACCTGGCCCGATGAAAATGCCCTGAGCAACGCCATTCTTATCAAATATGGCGGCTTTAGTTATTATACCGGTGGCGATAATGCCGGCAATGTTTTTTTGGGTGATGCCACCTGGCGTGATACAGAATCAGCGATGGCAGCTGTAATCGGGCAGGCCGATGTGGCTACAATGGATCACCATGGCAACCGCGATGCAGTAAATGCAAATCTTATTACAACATTGCAGCCACGGGTCTGGATTGAGCAGGTATGGACGGCAGATCATCCCGGTCATGAAGTACTGATAAGAATCATGTCGAAACTATACAATGGCCCCCGTGATCTTTTTGCCACCAATATGCTGGAAGCAAATAAGCTGGTTATTGGCGGTTTGATAGACCAGGCTTACAAAAGCACACAAGGACATATACTGGTAAGGGTATTACCCGGCGGAAAAACTTACTATGTTATTATTCTTGATGATGCCAGTACGGAACGCACAGTCAAAGCGGTATTTGGCCCCTACCAGGCAAAAGGGTAATTACCTGCAGCAATCATTTTATCACAACGATATTTCCAACAACCGGATGAGCGGCTTTCCCTTTGTTCCTTGTTGAAGTATGCATCCCGCAAGGATATTTGGTTTATCTTCCGCTACTAAATATATGCTTTGCGCATGAATACAGTTTGTAAAATAATCCTGTTTTTATTCATAATGGTCTTCCGGCTTCCTGTAAGCGCTTTTTGCCAGGTAAAACAATATCGCCCTGATCCGGCCGTTGCAGCGCTGCTGCTGCGCATCGATAAGCTGGCATACAATACCAATGAAAAAGTGATTGCCTGGCGGCACGATATCCACCAGCACCCGGAACTGGGCAACCGCGAATTTAAGACCGCAGAAAAAATTGCGGCTCATTTACGTTCTCTGGGTATAGAAGTTACCACCGGCGTAGCAAAGACCGGGGTGATAGGTTTACTGAAAGGTGGCAAGCCAGGCCCTGTAGTGGCGCTGCGGGCAGATATGGATGCATTGCCGGTAACAGAAGCCGGTGAACTGTCTTTTAAATCGGTTGTTACAACTGAATACAATGGCACAACAACCGGCGTGATGCATGCATGCGGCCACGACACGCATGTGGCTATGCTGATGGGCGTACCAACCATTCTGGCTGCTGTAAAAAATGAATTGAAAGGAACGGTAAAATTTATTTTTCAACCCTGTGAAGAAGGGCCACCTGCCGGCGAAGAAGGCGGCGCAAAATTGATGGTAAAAGAAAATGTTCTGGATAATCCGGCAGCAGATGTAATATTTGGACAGCATATTGCTTCCGGTACTGCGCTGGGTGTATTTACTTACCGGCCTGGAAGTGTATGTGCAGAGAATGATATTTTTCGCATTACAATCAATGGCAAACAATCGCACGGCGCTTACCCATCCACGGGGGTTGACCCCATTGTTACGGGTGCGCAGATAATAATGGCATTGCAGACCATCGTAAGCCGTAATATACCATTAACAAATAACCCGGCTGTAATTACCGTAGGTGCTTTTCATGCCGGCAACCGCGAGAATATTATCCCTGATGAGGCCGTACTCATTGGCACTATCCGCACACTGGATACAGGTATGCGCAACACCATTCACCGCCGCGTCAATGAAATTGTAAGCCATATTGCCGCCAGTGCCGGTGCCACTGCCACCGTAACAATAAGTATGGAAGATGCCATGCTGAGCAACAATGAACAATTAACAGCAGCCATGCTGCCCACCCTGCAGGCTTTGGCGGGCAAGGAAAATGTAAAGCTGGTGCCGGCGGATATGGGTGCAGAAGATTTTGCTTACTTCGCAGAAAAAGTACCGGGCTTTTATTTTAGTACGGGCGCATTGCCAAAAGGCAGGACACCGGCAGAGGTAGGGCATCATACACCCAATTTCCAGGTGGATGAAAGCAGTATGCTCAACGGCGTAAAAGCGCTTTGTTATTTAACGGTTAATTATATGGAACAGCATTATAAAAAAAATTAAACACGCAATCGCATGGATTTCTCGAAACACAAAAAAAGCACCGCCGCCGTATGGGCAGGTGAAACGGATCCTTTTGTAAACGGTGCTGTTACCTCCCCTATTGTGAATAGTGTGGCTTTTGCTTACCACGATTTGGAAGAGTGGCATAATGTATCATTGGGTAAATCGGACGGTTACATCTACAGCCGCAATACCAACCCAACTGTGCACGTGCTGGAAGAAAAAATCCGCATCCTGGAAAGTGCCGAGGCAGCTACATCCTTTTCTACAGGCATGGGCGCCATCAGCAACACACTGTTCGCATTACTGGGGCCTGGTAAAAAAGTGGTTTCCATTAAAGATACATATGGCGGTACCAGTAAATTGTTTCTTGAATTTTTGCCTTACTACAATGTTCAGGTGGACCTTTGCGAAACACTTGATCATGAAGCACTGGAAGATTCGATTGCGAAAGGCTGCGATTTGGTTTACCTGGAAACGCCTACCAATCCCACTTTAAAAGTGGTAGATATCAGGAGGCTGGCAACGGCCGCAAAGAAAGTAGGTGCAGTTGTAGTGGTGGATAATACGTTTGCTACTCCCATCAATCAAAACCCGGTGTTACTGGGTGCCGATCTTGTACTACACAGTGCCACTAAATTTTTAGGCGGGCATTCAGATGCTATGGGCGGATTGCTTTGCGGTAAAAAAGAGCTGGTGCAGAAGGTTTACCAGTTTCGTGAGATTAATGGCGCCAGCCTGCAGGCAGACCCCGCATACATGATTGCCCGTGGCATGAAAACATTGGAGTTGCGCATTGAACGCCAGAACGCTTCTGCATTAAAGATTGCCCGTTACCTTAAAGCACATCCTAAAGTGAGTGATGTATTCTATCCCGGGCTGGAAACACATGCCGGCCATGCCATTGCCAAAGAACAAATGAGCGGTTTTGGGGGCATGATGAGTTTTTCGCTGGATGGCAGTTATGAGCAGGTTAAAAAGTTTTTGCCCGCATTGCAATTTGTACACCTGGCCGCCAGCCTGGGTTCTGTAAGCACACTGGCCGGTCCGCCCCGCACTACCAGCCATGTAGAACTTACTGAAGAACAAAGAAAGCACTTAGGCATACCAGAGAGTTTGATACGCTATTCAGTGGGCATAGAAAATGCAGAGGATTTGCTGGGCGATCTGGAAGCTGCACTGGGCAAATTGTAACTTGCTTCTTCATCCTTTTTTAATTATCCCCCATTTTTTATGCTACCGATATCAGGAGGCTGTTGGCTACCTTTTGGCTCACCACCACTTCTCTTTTTGCTTTCAGTTGAAGTGTACAGGTTTGATCAAATGCCTCGATTGCTTTTACTTTTATGGTATCTCCCAGTGAAATACCTGATTTATCCAGGTAGAGCAGGAACGCAGCGGAGTGATCAGTTACACCCGTGAAAGTTCCCTGCTCTCCTTTTTGAAGGGTAGCCAATAACACCGATTTTAATTTTGGCAGCACACCATTGGCATCAGGTATGGGATCGCCATGCGGATCTGCTTTTGGATAGCCGAGATAAGCATCCAGTTTATTAACCAGGTCAACACTTTGAATATGTTCCAGTTCTTCTGCCAGGTCATGCACCTGGTCCCACCGGAATCCCAGCTTGTCTACCAAAAACACTTCCCATAGCCGGTGGTTGCGGATAATCCCCACCGCCACCTGCTTACCTTTTTCCGTGAGTTTAAAGCCCTTTGATTTCTGATAAGCGACCAGCTTCTTACCCGCCATTCTTTTCAGCATATCTGTTACAGAAGGTGCATGCACCCCCAATACCTGTGCCAGTGCCGAGGTTGCCACCACTTCCCCGTTGATTTCCTGCAATTTATAAATCGCCTTCAGGTAGTTTTCTTCTGTATATGAATGCAATGTGCTGGATTATTTTGGTGAAGATAGTAAAACCAGTTACAATCATAAATTAGATTAGCCTAATTTTAATATTAAATACATCTAATTATATATTTTTGTCTATCTTTCAATTACTGATATGAAAAAATTACAGCTTATTGGCCTTCTTGTACTGCTGATAACGGGCATGCTGGCCTGCGAAAAAGTGCTGCCCGGCATACCTGCCGACGATCAAATACTGGACGGACCGGTTGACGGCCTCAGCTATAGCCAAAACAGGCAGTTTCTTGCGGGCGATAAGTCTTTTAATGATGAAATTTTTACGTCGCACACGGGCCTGGGTTCTGTATTTGTTGCTACAAGCTGCGGCAGCTGCCATGCAGGCGATGGCAAGGGCCATCCGTTCACAACCTTAATACGTTTTGGACAAACAGATTCTACCGGTAACAAGTTCCTGCATATGGGCGGCCCGCAATTGCAGAACAGGGCCTTGCCCGGCTATGCACCGGAACAAATACCAGCGGGCGCCAGTTTCTCTAAGTTTACGCCCCCGGCCAATACCGGCCTGGGATTTATTGAACTGGTAGATGACGCCAGCATACTGGCCATGGCAGATCCCTACGATATTAATGGCGATGGTATTTCTGGTGCCCCCAATTGGAACTATGTGCCCGCTTACGCGGTCATCCCCGCCAACGCTGTTACGCAAAATGGAAAATACATTGGCCGCTTTGGTAAAAAGGGCGCCACCTTTAATTTGCTGCAGCAAACGGTTACCGCTTATAACCAGGATATTGGTATCACGTCCTCTTTTGAACCGGCCGATGTTTATACAGGTATAAAGGGCGACCCGGAAATTACCGACCAGACGGTACACAATGTTGTTTTTTACCTGCAAACCCTGAAAGCACCGGTACAGCGTAACCAACAGGATGCAGCCGTAATACAGGGAAAAAATATTTTTATACAAACAGGTTGTGAAAACTGTCATAAACAAAACCTCACCACCGGTGCATCAACGATTGAGGCTTTGTCCAATAAAACATTTCATCCGTATACAGATTTACTATTGCATGATATGGGCCCGGGTTTAAATGATGGTTATACCGAAGGTAGCGCCACCACCGCTGAATGGAGAACACCCGCCTTATGGGGCCTCGGTCTGTCTGCCAACTCTCAGGGCGGGCAATTTTTTTTGTTGCACGACGGAAGGGCGAAGAGTATTGAAGAAGCCATCCGGTTACATGGCGGGGAAGCTGCGGCGTCCGGCAATAAATTCAACCAGCTGACACAGTCAGAAAAAAACAACCTCCTGCTGTTTCTCAAAACATTATAATGAATGGACCGTAAAAATTTTATAAAAAAATGTGGATTCGCCTGTGCAGGCGCTGCGGGTATAACGGCATTGTTACAAAGCTGCGCCACAGCAAAAATACTCAATGGCAAAATTGTGGGTGACGACCTGGTTGTACCTGTAAGTGATTTTTACGGTAAAAACGAAAAAGACAATCATATCAAAAAATACCTGATTGTGCAGCATGATTTGCTGCAATACCCCATTTGTGTGTACCGCGTGAATGAGCATGAATATACAGCTTTGTGGATGCGTTGTACGCACCAGGGAATGGAACTGCAGGTTTTTGGCGACAAACTGCAATGCCCTGCACATGGCAGCGAATTTAGCAGTAAAGGAACCGTACAAAACGGACCGGCCGATGCGGGACTAAGAACATTTCCTGTAATTATTGTAAACAACCAGCTTAATATCTCATTGAAAGCAGTATGATCAAACCATTTACACTCACGGCCGTTACTGTAGTTATTTGCCTCTTTGCCGGAGCGCAAATTGATCCTGCTTTGTTAAAGCGTATTCCCAAAGACACGGTCAGGCAAACCATGAATATGGATGCGGTTTATAACCGTCCCTTTGTTACTGCAGGAAAACTACCGGTTTCACTGGGTGGTTATATGGAAGCCAACTGGCAGCGGCTGGGCACCAACGGTATCTCTGAAGGCCACCAGTTCCAGTTTCGCAGAATGACATTATTTGTTTCTTCTACCATTGGCAAACGATTAAAATTTCTGAGTGAAATAGAATTTGAAGATGGGGCCAAAGAAATTTCGGTAGAGTTTGCTGCGCTGGACATGGAGCTGCATCCCCTGCTGAATCTCCGGGGTGGTATGATATTAAATCCTATTGGTGCATTTAACCAGAACCATGATGGGCCCAAATGGGAGTTTGTTGACCGGCCCATTGCTGCTACACAACTGCTGCCGGCCACCTGGAGCAATGCAGGTTTTGGCATATATGGAAAGCATTACAACAAGGACTGGATGTTTGGGTATGAAGCATACTTATCAGGCAGTTTCGATAATTCGATTATTGATAACCGGGAGAACAAAACGTTTTTACCTGCGGCGAAGAGCAATCCCGAAAGATTTGAAGAAATCAACAGCGGCCTGCCACTTTTCACCGGTAAGCTGGCCGTCAGGAATAACAAAATCGGCGAACTGGGCCTGTCTTATATGGGTGGGGTGTACAATAAATTCCAGGATGATGGCCTGCAGCTGGATGAAAAGAGGCGGGTAAATGTTTTTGCCATTGATTTCAATACCAGGCTTTCGGGTTTGCAGACTTTTATAACAGGTGAATGGGCCTGGATATATATCAATGTTCCCCCAGGTTTTACGCAACAGTTTGGCAACAGGCAACAGGGCGGCTTCCTTGATGTGGTTCAGCCGGTAATAAAAAGAACAATACTGGGTTGGGAAAAAGCAAGCATCAACCTGGCATGCCGGTTTGAATATGTAGATTGGAACGCAGGCAAATTCAAAGACACCGGCGGCAATATTGCAGAAGACTTGTGGAGTATTATGCCCGCCATCAGCTTCCGCCCGGTGACGCAAACTGTGTTGCGGCTGAACTATCGCTTTCAGCGGCAAAGGGATATCCTCGGCAATCCTCCAGCAAGAACAGGTGGCTTTCAGTTTGGCATCAGCACCTATTTTTAACTGCCCCGGCGGTAAATTGCCTTCGCACAACAACCACCCGGCATGTTATTGCAGTTTGGCTTCGTAATGCTTAATTTTCTGCCTGTTATACACAAATGTGGAAACTACCTCAATAAAAGAAGTTGTAAAATTTGGTTCGAAGTGTATAATCCCTATTTTTGCAATCCGAAAAATCATCGGATGATTCCGTAGCTCAGTTGGTAGAGCAATACACTTTTAATGTATGGGTCCTGGGTCCGAGTCCCAGCGGGATCACTAGCCGTTTCTAAAAGAAGCGGCTTTTTTTATGCCTTATACCTATATTTTGTTTTCCGCAAAGCTCAATAAATATTATATCGGAGCTTGTACTGATATGGATCGCCGATTGTACGAACATAACATCGGTCATTCAAAATTCACCAGCCAGGGAATTCCGTGGGGATTAGCGTACAAAGAGCACTACGAGACCCTGATAGAAGCAAAAAAGCGGGAATTATACATTAAGCGGATGAAAAGCAGAAAATTTATTGAACGTTTGGTAACCCAAAAACCGGACGATAGGTAAAGAAGTGATTATTCAGTAGTTCAGTTGGCAGCGCATCCCGATTTTTTATCGGGAGGGTCCTGGGTCCGGGTCCCAGCGGGATCACTAGCCGTTTCCAAAAGAAGCGGCTTTTTTTATGCCTTATACCAGATCCATCTTTTCGGAATAGTCAAGACTACCGCTCTGGCATCAACACAATAACCCGTAAATCTGGAAGTTTTTTGTTCGAATTCTTTTAAAAAAAACTGATTTAGGCCCAAAACTTTATTAAATCGCTCTAAACAATGGCAAATCATTGGTTTAGTAATGATTTTACCTTTGTTGTAACGCTTATTTAAATTAGGTTTGCAGCACATCACAGCTTTACTTCTATGTCTTCTTTTTTCAATAATAAAGTAGTCGTTATTACAGGTGGAACAGATGGAATCGGCAAAGCCCTGGTAGATGCCATGGTTAAAGCCGGTGCCAAAGTGGCTACCTGTGCCCGTAACCACGATAAAATTTACAATCTTCAGCTTGAATATACCAATGTATTGCTGCATGCCGTAGTATGCGACGTGAGCAAAGAGCAGGACTGCAGGCGTTTTATTGAGTCCACCATCGAAACCTTCGGCGGTATTGACATCCTCATTAACAATGCAGGCGTATCCATGCATGCACTGGTAAACGATGTGGATGTTGACGTCATCCGCAAGGTGATGGACATTAACTTTTATGGCAGTGTCTATTGCACCAAATTTTCATTGCCCTCCATCCTGGAAAGAAAAGGCACTGTTGTAGGGGTCTCTTCTATTGCGGGTTACAGGGGCCTCCCCGGCCGCAGCGGTTACTCCGCGTCCAAATTTGCACTGCAGGGATGGCTTGAATCGCTGCGTACAGAACTACTTGAAAAAGATGTGCATGTAATGTGGGTTTGTCCTGGTTTTACAAGCTCTAATATCCGCCAGGCAGCACTGATGGAAGATGGCAAAGCACAGGGTGCATCGCCCATGGATGAAGATAAAATGATGAGCGCCCCGGATTGTGCCAATCATATATTGCACGCCATCGAAAAAAAGAAACGTACGCTGGTACTCACCTTTACCGGTAAACGCACTGTGTTTATGAATAAATTCTTTCCCGGATTGGCAGATAAGATGGCATACAAGTTTTTTTTCAAAGATGGTAAACTGATAAAATAACGTGAGGCCTGGGCGGTCCGTCGTACGGGAGATTTTGTACGCAGCTTACGCACGCCTGACGGTTCACGTCTCACGATAGAAGTCACAAACCTGTTGAAACAATGCCGCTAATCACCCTAACATCAGATATTGGTTACCAGGATTACCTGGTGGGGGCTGCCAAAGGACGGTTACTACAGATAAACCCGGCATTTAATATTGCAGATATTACCCACCTGCTGCCGCCTTTTAACTATACCCAGTCCGCCTATATTTGCCGCAATGCTATTAAAAATTTTCCGCCCCATACCTGCCACATCATCCTGGTAAACCTGTTTGAACACAAAACAGACAACCTGCTGCTGGCTTTTTATCAAGACCAGTACATTTTATGTGCAGACAATGGCCTGCTGACCATGATTGCAGAAGGCAAACCTGATATTGTAATAGGCCTGCCCGCTGATAAGGCTAAAATTAAAAACACCCTTTACTGTATTGACGTCATGGGCAGGGCTATACAAGCCATCACAGCGGGGCAAAGGCTGCAGGATATTGGTGAGCCGGACATTGAAATTGTGGAGAAAAATCATTTGAAACCCTACCTGGCGCCAGATAATATGGAGGGGCAGATTATTTTTATTGACAATTTTGAAAATGTCATCGTCAATATTACCCTGCAGCAGTTTGAAACACACCGGGCTGGGCGCCGTTTCCGGATTGAAACCCGGCGGAACGACCATATTGAAACCATCAGTGAGTCGTATGCCGATGTGCCCGAAGGCGAAAAGCTCGCCCTGTTTAACTCTGCCGGTTACCTGGAAATAGCTATTAATAAAGGCAATGCCGCGGGGTTGCTCTTCGGCCTTATGGGTTATAAAGAAGAACCTGCCAATGCGTACCTGCAAAACCGGCTGTTTTATAATAAAGTGAAAATCTATTTTGAATAGCCGGAACAGCTATCAGCCGCTAGCCGCTGGTATTCCTGAATAAACTGCTATTCAAGAAAAATTTAATTTGAATCAGCGATAGTTTTCCTGTCTTTCCGGCCTGGATAAAAACTGATAGCTATGGGCTAATTGCTAATAGCTTCTTAAAAATCTTGCGTTAAAAAAATCACCCCGTACTATTCTTTACACTTAGACCGTTATATTTGCCCCACTTTTTCAAAACCAATGCATTATGAATTTTAAGCGAGTGAACAACATTACAGGCTGGATAGTATGCGCCATTGCCTGTACCGTGTATATTATGACCATGGAAGCAACTGGCAGCTTCTGGGACTGTGGCGAATTTATCTCCAGCACCTTCAAAATGCAGGTGCCCCATCCACCCGGAGCCCCGCTCTTTGTAATGCTCGGCAGGATGTTCATCGTATGTTTTTCATGGATTTTTGGCAGCGGCCCGGAAAGCGCCGCCCGTTCCGTAAACCTGATGACCGCCCTTGCCAGCGGTTTTACCATTCTTTTCTTATTCTGGAGCATTACCCACTTTGCAAGAAAAATTGTACTGCCCAATAACAGCACCGCGCCAAATAAAGACCAGCTTTTTTCTATTATGGCCGCCGGCATCGTTGGTGCCCTGGCCTATACTTTCAGTGATTCTTTCTGGTTTAGCGCTGTAGAAGGTGAAGTATACGGTATGTCTTCACTGTTTACTGCCCTGGTCTTCTGGGCCATGCTTAAATGGGAGCACAATGCAGACCAACCGGGCGCTGACAAATGGATCATTTTTATCTTCTTCCTGATGGGCCTTTCCATAGGCGTTCACCTGCTGGGATTGTTAACCATTCCCGCCATTGTAATGATCTATTATTTCAAACGCTATAAAGCAACTACCTGGGGTACTATCTGGGCTTTTGTTATTGGTTGCGTTATTACTGGCTTCGTACAAAAATTCATTATTCAGTCTACTGTTGCCGGCGCCGGCAAATTTGATATCTGGTTTGTAAACGACCTGAGTATGCCTTTCTTCAGTGGATTTATCTTTTTCTTTGTATTGCTGGCCGTACTATTCTTTTTTGGCCTGCGCATTGCCAAAAAGAACAACTGGTCTTTTCTAACGCTGGGCATCTGGTCCATCATTTTTATGTTACTCGGTTATTCCACCTATGTAACTACCATGATACGTTCCAACGCCAATCCATCGGTAGATATGTACAATGTAGACAATCCCAATTCGCTGGTGGGTTACCTGGGCCGCGATCAGTACGGCGACTTTCCACTTATTTACGGACAGGTATTTACCGCACAGCCCAATTCATATGAGGAAACCAATATGAAATATACCAAGGGTACTGAAAATGGCAAGAACCGGTATATTGAAATTGGTAAAGATCAGAAACCGGTGTACGCTGCTGAAGATATGATGTTTTTTCCCCGTGTATGGGATGCCAGCAACGACCAGGGACATGCTAATTTTTACCGCGATTACCTCGGCCTGGCCGATGGTGAAAAACCCGGCTTCAGTGATAACCTCAGTTTCTTTTTTAAATACCAGCTGGGTTGGATGTATGGCCGCTATTTCATGTGGAATTTTGCCGGCAAACAAAACGATATCCAGGGTTTTGCGCAAGGCAACCCGCGCGATGGCAACTGGCTGAGCGGCATCGGATTTATTGATTCCTGGAGACTGGGCAGCCAAAGCAATATGCCGGACAGCATCAAACACAACAAAGCACATAATACCTTGTTCTTTCTTCCTTTTTTACTGGGTTTGATAGGCATGGTTTTTCATTATTTCAAAAACAGGCAGGATTTCCTGGTATCCGGGCTGCTGTTCTTTTTTACAGGGCTGGCCATTGTATTTTACCTGAACCAGGCCGGGAACCAGCCAAGGGAACGTGATTACGCCTATGTAGGTTCGTTCTATGCCTTTGCCATCTGGATTGGGCTGGGCGTATTACAGATAAAAGAGTGGCTGCAGCAAAAGCTCAGTGCTAATATTGCTTCCATTATTGCTTTTGGCGCCTGCTTATTGGCGGTACCCGTATTGATGGGCCAGCAGGAATGGGACGACCATGACCGCAGCAGGAAAGTACTGGCGCGTGACCTGGCAAAAGACTACCTGGAAAGCTGCGCCCCGAATGCTATCTTATTCACCTACGGCGATAATGATACCTACCCGCTCTGGTATGCCCAGGAAGTGGAAGGCATCCGCCCCGATGTGCGGGTAATTAACAACAGCCTGTTGGGCATCGACTGGTACATTAACCAGTTACGCTATAAAGTAAATAGCAGCGACCCCATAGATGTAATCTGGGATGCAGAGAAAATACAGGGCAATAACCGTAACTACGTATACATCAACCCCCGGCAGGATTTAAGCCAGGAAAGCTATTATGATGCTTATACCATTATGAAAGATTTTGTGGGAAGCGATGACGCCGATAAAAAAGTTACCACGCAGGGCGGAGAAGCGCTGAGCTACCTGCCCACCCGCAGGCTGAAGCTGCCGGTGGACGAAAAAACTGTACGCGCCAATGGTACTGTAAACCCTGCAGATACCGTGGCTACAGAAATTGATTTTGAATTGCAGAAAAACAAAAATGTGCTTTTCAAAAATGACCTGGCCATTATTAATATCATTGCAGCCAATAAATGGAAACGCCCTATTTACTTTACCGCACCAAATACCGGCCAGGAACTGGGTATGGGCAATTACCTGCGCAAAGACGGCCTTACCTATCGCCTGGTGCCAGTAAAGAACAACAGCGGCATCAATATAGAATGGGTGGTAGATAAACTGTTGCACAAATATGGCTTTGGCAGTGCTGATAAAAAAGGCGTATATTTTGATGAGCAGAATCGTGTACACCTCAACAGCATCCGCGGCGCGTATGCAGAAGGAGCCGGCGGCATGGCAGATATTGGCAAAAAAGACGAAGCAATAAAATTGCTTGACATGGCCGACAAGCACATCCTGGAAGAGAATATGCCGTACGCCATGGTAAGCAGCCGCAACCAGCACAATTATTTCTCCTGGCGCTTCCTGGAAGCCTGTTATAAATCAGATTATAAAAAACTGGCTGATCATGTATCCAAAGAACTGCACAAAGACCTTGAGCAGCAACTGAAATACTACCAGACGCTTCCCGAAGGTAAACAGGCAGCTATGCAAACTGAAGTGCAGGGCGCCCAGCAAATGCTGCAGATGCTGAATGAACTGGATACCCATTACAAGGGAAGCAGCCTGCAGGGTGCAAATCCGGAACTGGAAAAAATTATCAGTAACGGCACCGACAGTGGTATAAAAAAATAACAGCAACATAAATAATTCAGCTGATACAGCACATGAAAAAAGCCCCATCGCAAGTGGGGCTTTTTTCATACAACCAATTTACAATTATATTGTTATTCTACAGACGGCTGGTTTTTGGCGTTTATCTGTAGCAAATGCTGCAAATATTAAATAAGTAATTGCCCTGAAGTGGTTTCTGCCCGCGCAAAAATTTTTTAATTTCTTATTGTACTATTTGGCCTGAACGCAATAGCAAAAGTTGTAAATTACGATATATGGGAGGTTATTTCTTTTCGAAATTTGATGCCAGCCAGGAAGGCAAAACGCCTTTTGACAAGCTGCTGGAATTATTTTTGCAATTGCTCACTTACACCAGCGGCGATGTGGGCGAAGCATTGCAATGGTTGAATGAACTGGACCGGCAGTTTGAACTAAGCAACCCCGATTATGGCATGGGTGATTTTATTGACGACCTGAAGCAAAAAGGCTATCTGGATGAGAACAAACAAACCGGCGAAATAAAAATCACGCCCAAAACCGAACAGGGCATCCGCAAAAAAAGCCTCGAGGAAATTTTTGGCAAGCTGAAAAAAACGAAGCAGGGCGATCATAATACCCGGAAGCCCGGCCAGGGTGATGAGATAAGTCCTGATAGCAGGCCTTACCAGTTTGGCGATATGCTGGAGCAGATTGATTTTACTGAATCCATCCGCAATGCGCAGATAAACCATGGCCTTGACAGCTTTTCTATGCAGGAAGATGATCTGCAGATACGGGAAACGGATTTCAAATCGCAGACCTCTACGGTGCTGATGATTGATATCTCCCATTCCATGATTTTGTATGGCGAAGACAGGATTACTCCAGCCAAGAAAGTTGCCATGGCACTCAGCGAACTGATAACCACCAAGTATCCAAAAGACACACTGGATATTGTGGTGTTTGGCAATGATGCATGGCCGGTAGAAATAAAAGATTTGCCTTATCTGCAGGTAGGCCCTTATCATACCAATACCATTGCCGGCCTGGAACTGGCCATGGACATTTTAAGAAGGCGGCGCAACCCAAATAAACAGATCTTTATGATCACTGATGGTAAGCCAACCTGTTTGAAGGTGGGCAAGAAATACTATAAAAATAGTTTTGGCCTTGATAGAAAGATCACATCTCGCTGCCTGAACCTGGCCGCCCAGTGTAAAAAATTAAAAATACCTATCACTACGTTTATGATTGCTTCCGATCCTTACCTGCAGCGTTTTGTAAATGAATTTACAGAAACCAATAATGGTAAGGCCTTCTTTGCATCACTGGATGGCCTGGGCGCATTTATCTTTAAAGATTTTGAAAGCGGCAAACGCAAAACAGTTTACTAAACCAATGTAAAGAAATTCCTGATTTTGTGAGTGTAGTGATTTTGAAATTTCTTTTATCCTGGCTTGCGGACCAAAATCAAAAAATCACAAAATTCCGCAATATTAAATCAGGCCCGTCCGAATGAATTTATCGGGACAGACATCAAAAAATCAGAAATCAGATAAAATAATGGATATCAAGAAAATTACAACTTTAGGTCAATTGAAGAAAAGTGGTTACCGGCCAAAATCAGTTAAAGAGGAAATCCGCAATAACCTGATTGTAAAATTGCAAAATAAAGAGTCTACATTCCCCGGCATACTTGGTTATGAAGAGTCTGTGATACCGGATACGGAAAGAGCTTTACTAAGCAAGCACAATATTTTATTCCTGGGCTTACGCGGCCAGGCAAAAACCCGTATGGCCCGTCAGATGATAGCATTGCTGGATGAATGGATACCGGTTGTTACAGGCAGTGAGATCAATGACGATCCACTACAACCCATTTCAAAATATGCAGCAGACAAAATTGCAGCCGAAGGCGATCAAACCCCCATTCACTGGATGCACCGCAGTGAACGCTACGGCGAAAAACTGGCTACGCCCGATGTAAGCGTGGCAGATTTAATTGGAGACATCGATCCCATTAAAGCAGCCAACCTGCGACTGAGTTTTGCTGATGAGCGGGTTATTCATTACGGCATTATACCAAAAAGCAACAGGAGTATTTTTGTCATCAATGAAATACCCGATCTGCAGGCGCGTATACAGGTAGCTTTATTCAATATACTGGAAGAAGGTGATATCCAGATACGCGGGTTTAAGCTGCGCCTTCCGCTGGACATCCTGTTTGTTTTTACGGCCAATCCGGAGGATTATACCAACCGTGGGTCAATTGTAACACCCTTGAAAGACCGTATTGAAAGCCAGATACTCACGCATTATCCAAAAACACTGGAAACATCGCTGGCTATTACAGAGCAGGAAGCAGACGTGCATGCGGATCAGAAAGACCGTGTAAAAATCAGTGACCTTATCAAACGCCTGATTGAGCAGGTGGCATTTGAAGCCAGGAACAACGAATATGTAGATAAGAAAAGCGGGGTCTCCGCACGGTTAACCATAGCTGCTTTTGAAAATGCGGTAAGCGCAGCAGAAAGAAGGGCCATCCTTAACAATGAAAAACAAACCCAGATTTGGGTGAGTGATTTGGCGGGCATAATTCCTTCTATTACCGGCAAAATAGAACTGGTGTACGAAGGCGAACAGGAAGGGCCTTTCCAGGTAGCGATGAATTTAATGGACAAGGCGGTACGTACCCAATTTGTGCAATACTTCCCCAACCCCGAAACGTTTAAAAAGCGCCGGGCTACGGGTAAAGAATCTACCAAAGAAATTGAGAACCCATATAAATCCATCAGCCGCTGGTTTGATGCAGGCAATGCAACGGATATGCCTTTTGGATTGATGGATAAAAACAAGCTGATTGAACTGTACAAGGTAGATGGACTGCACGCCATCGTTAAAAAATATTTTCCGCACGCCAATGAAATGGAAACCGGTTTACTGATGGAATTTGTACTGCACGGACTGGCATCCTATTCGCTTATCAGCAAAAAGGTGGTTGAGAACCGTATTGAATTTAAAGACCTGATTGGTTCCATGGTAAACCTGGGTACCGGCAGCTTTAGCAGTGAAACAGATTTTGACAGCGAAGATCTGAGTTAGTCGTGAGGCTTGAGACGAGAGACGTGATCCCGTAGCCCTGCAAAAGCACGCACGATTCACGTCTCACCACTTGCGTTCCAAATCCCTTTAAAATGATCGATTACAACGGCAAAAAATTTCGTTCGGTATCCAATTCGGCAAATGGTGAGGTAAGCAATGAAACTGTTTTTCATTATACCCAAATCGGTTTACATATAACCGCCGCCTATAGTGGTGGCAATATTGTGGATGGAAGTCTTTCTGCCACGGCCGACGAAGCTGGTAATCTTACCATGCGTTACCAGCACGTTAATATCAATGGGGAATTTCTAACCGGCACCTGCTTTTCGCAACCGGAAATAATGCCCAATGGTAAAATACGCCTCTATGAAAAATGGCAATGGACCTGCGGAGATTACAGTTATGGAGAGTCCGTGGCGGAGGAAGTGTAGTTGGGCCTTTCTTATTAAATCCTTCCCCCCAACAGTTGCGCTATTTTAACACACAATTTCTTCGGTTGTAATCCTGGGGAACAAAGGATCCCGGAGGCTGAAAATAAATTGAAGCCTGCTGTTTACGTTTCATTATGAGAAGAAAATAAAAGTGGCATCATACAGTGCTGCTAAGTCCACAAGATGTTTCGCACCTCAGCATAACAGGGTAGGTGAGCATTCTTATAGATGAATGTTATCTTTCATTTGCATTTCATTTGCGTGAGTATTCTTCAAGCGATTCTCTTTCTCTTTTTGAAAGACTGCGGATGCCCTGTTGGTTTATTTTATCCAGTATGCGATCAACCTCCTGCTGGCTGCTTTTCTTTTTTGCATTATAACGGTCGTCTACCGTGTAATTGTATTTATGCTGAAACCAGTAATTGTCGACAAACAATAGTTGCGGCCTCGTAATAATGATGATCATAAAAGCCACCGTCGGCAAAAACATTAACAGTATTGGAATGGTATTATCCACCAGCGCGGTTGGGTTAAACGCAATGGCCAGGAGCATACCGGTTAAAGCGCCTCCCAGATGTGATTCGTGACCAATATTGTCTTTGCGCGAGCGAACGCCATAAATGGAAAAGGCTATAAATACCAGTCCAAATACCCAGCCCGGTAAAAAGAAAATTTTTAAGCCCGGAAATACGGCAATAGACGCAAAGATGAGCCCATTGATGGCACCGGAAGAACCTACAGATGCATAAGATGGATTTTTGCGGTGTATTAAAAGCGCTACAAGATTGCCACCTATTTCACTGGCAAAATATAAGACCAGAAACAGCAATGGGCCAAAATAACTTTCAAGCTGAAAACTGAAAAAGAAAAGCGAGATCATGTTAAACAGCAGGTGCTGCCAGTTTACATGTATAAAGCCGGAGGTAACCAGCCTTTTGTAATCCCGGTAGAGCAATATTTTCTCTACTTCAAATTCAAGGCTTGCATAAAAATTGCTGCTTTTAAAACCCTTGTAAGATATAAAGCAGGTACTTACTATTATTATACTGCTTACAATGCCCGAAATTCCCATACGGTACTGCTTTTTATAAAAAAAGGTTTATTAAATAATCTGAAAATAAAATTAACGAAAAATGTCTATAACCGGATGACCGTATAATGGGCAGGCAGGCCGCTGGTCAAATTTACATTTTCATTAAAAAGGCCAAAGACCACACTCCCGCTGCCACTCATGGCTGCGTATACGGCCTTCAGCTGGTAGAGGTTTTCTTTAATGGCTTTTAGCTGGGGGTATGCTGCAAAAACAGGCTGCTCAAAATCGTTGACCAGTTGCTGTTTCCATGCAGTTACCGGTTGCATAACAATTGCTTTTACATCACTTGTTTTTACGAAGGCATTGTGTTTGTGCAGCTGTTCAAATGCCCAGCCGGTATTAATGTGAATGCCCGGATTGACTATTACCAATTGATAGCCTTTCAGATCAAGCGCAAGTGGTTCCATCATTTCCCCGCGGCGGGTAGCATAGCATGGCTGGTTGATAATAAAAAAAGGGCAGTCGCTACCAAGCTGTAACGCGTATTGAAGAAGCTGCTGCTGAGAAAGGTTGAGGTGAAATTTGTTGCTGAGCAATTGCAGCATAAAAGCGCCATCTGCAGAACCGCCGCCCAGCCCCGCACCCATTGGAATATTTTTTAACAGGTGAATTTCTACAGGGGGCAGTCCGGAAAAATCTTTTTTCAACAATTGCCATGCTTTAACACAGAGGTTATCAGCAGTGTTTCCTTTTACCGGCAATCCGTAATTGAAAATAACTGGTTCAGCTGCATTGGAATGAGGAACAATTTCCAGCACATCTTCAAATGGTACCGGGTAGAAAACCGTGGCAATATCGTGGTAGCCGTCCGGCCGCTTTTGCAATACCTGCAGGCCGAGGTTTATTTTACAGTGGGGGAATACTATCAATTATGCTGCATGTTAATTGTATACGCTGAAGGCTTACCCGTATAATGCCGCCTGAAAGCCAAAAACTCATTCAAAAATAAAATAGTCTTGTTACTTCCGGGCGTTGATCTCATCCCTTATTACGATGGCGCGCAGGTAGTCTTCATGTTCAAGCACTTCTGTTAACAATGCATGCAATTCCTCTACACTCAGGCTTTTCAGGTCTTCATTGCCAGCATGTTCGCTAACGGGTTTGGAAGGAGCATCGCCTTTTTTCTTCTTCCCTGTATCTTCCATCAGAATACCGGCGCTTTCAAGAATGTGTTCGTAGGTATAAATGGGGCAGCCAAAGCGCACGGCAAGGGCCAGGGCATCGGAGGTGCGGGAATCAATTTCCACCGTATCATTTTCACTTACACAAACCAGCTTACTATAAAAAATGCCCTCTTGTAAGTCGCTGATAATGATTTCAGTAAGATCTACGCTAAACGCATGCATAAAGTTTTTCATCAGGTCGTGCGTGAGGGGCCGGCTGGGCTGCATCTTCTCCAGGGCCACGGCTATTGCCTGGGCCTCAAAGCCTCCTATCACTATCGGCAGTCTGCGGAGGCCGTTTATTTCTCCCAATACAACTGCATATGAATGAGTTTGGGTAATGCTGTGCGATAATGCCACTATTTCCAGTTCGATTCTTTTCATAATAAAACACGAAAATAACGGAATTTTAAAAACAAATGCAAGGATATTGCCGCCTTTTAAAGTGTTTAAAATGCAGGAACCGGGATTTATGCGATTAGCGGGATTTATGAGAGAATGAGGCAGTTTTCAGCCAGGTTCAGCACAACAGGGTAAAAAAGGGCCGCAGACGCATGGATTATTTGTTCGTTTGCACAATCAGTGTAACTGCGCTAATAGGGTTAACTGCAGCGGGAGGTTTTTCAATCACTAGAACACAAGACACAACTGGATCGCCAAATCCCTCAATCCTTACATCTCAAAGTCACTTATTTGTGCCTTAATTTACTTTTAAACACTTTTTCAAATTTTTCAAGCTTGGGACGAATCACATAATAGCAGTAAGGTGCTGAACCATTGTTATTGTAATAATCCTGGTGATATTTCTCTGCAGAATAAAAATTCTTAAACGGCTCTACCGCGGTAACAATCGGGTTAGGGAAAGCGCCATTTTTGTTCAGTTCGGTTTTATATTTTTCCGCTTTTTTCTGCTGCTCTCCATTATGGAAGAAAACAACGCTACGATACTGTGGCCCTACATCATTACCCTGTTTGTTAAGCGTAGTGGGGTCATGCGTTTGCCAGAATACTTCCAGCAATTCGTCAAAACTGATTTTGGAAGGATCATACACCACCTGTACCACTTCAGCATGGCCGGTATTTTTTTCACAAACCTGTTCGTACGTTGGGTTTACTACATGACCGCCGCTATAGCCGCTGGTTACTTTTAAAACGCCTTCCAGCTCCTGGAAAACCGCTTCTGTACACCAGAAGCAACCCGTGCCCAATGTGGCAGTATCGGTTTTTAAATTGCTGCCAATGTTCACGGCAGGCAAAGCCGCATTTGTCAAATTACTCATCGTTCTACCAGGATTTATATTGTTGTTGCAGCCGGCCAGTGCCACCAGTCCCATCAGCGAATTCGTTATTACCAGCATTAACTTCATACAGAGAATTTTTAGCGCTTTCATTTGTTCAAATTTCGTGCAATTTATTGTGATATGAACAGCTGGCTTTGTAAGCTGCGCGACAGAAGCCCCGTTTTAAGAAAATAGTAACAGGCTGCTTATCTTTAATCAACAAATCCAGTTACGTAAAGTTGACAACACCCATCTATGCATGTATATAAGCTTTTGTTAATCACAGCCATCTTATTGGCAGCATGTAAACACAATAATAACATGACGGAGCACATCAGTTCTTATGCCTTTCGCCTTAAACCTGGAGAAGATTTGAAAACCGCGATTGAAAAGACGGTAAAAAAACATCATATAGAAGCCGGCTGGATTACCACCGGCGTGGGTAGTTTAACCGACTACCATATCCGTTTTGCCAATCAACCAGCTGGAAATAAAGGCTCCGGTCATTTTGAAATAGTAAGCCTGGTTGGCACGGTAAGTACCAGCGGTCATCACCTGCATATCAGTATCAGCGACAGCAGCGGCAAAACCACCGGTGGCCATTTGCTGGAAGGTTGTACCATATATACCACTGCCGAGATTGTTATCAATGCTACAGATAAATATAGTTTTACCCGCGCTAAAGATGGTAGTACCCCGTGGGAAGAATTACAGGTAAAAAAGAAAGACTAACTGCCAGGAGCTGCAACATATTTGTAAATCATTTCCGAAACAGCAGCCATGGCCGCAACTGCGGCATCATCATCCGTAAAGTTTTTAGCCAGCAGCACCAGCACATATTTGCTGCCATCGGGCAGTAATACAATGCCACTGTCGTGGTGAATGCCGGTTATAGAACCGGTCTTATGCGCCACCTTTACGTCTTTTGGAAGCCGGGCGGGAATAATGGTATTGAATTTTTGATCCAGTAATATTTTTATCATGGCTTCTGATGCCTGCGGACTGACGGCTTTCCCCATTGCCATCTTTTCAAAAAGCAGTGCCAGGTCGTAGGCGCTTACCACATTGTTTAACCCCTTTTCAAAAGCTTTGCTGTCTTCCACACCGCGCAGCACCTGTATATCATTTGCGCCCATGCTACGGATTGTAGCCGTTACATGGGTAGCACCCAGTCTGTCAATTACAATATTGGTGGCCAGGTTACTGCTGTAAATAATCATCTGGTAGAGCAAATTGTACAAACTCGTTTTCTCGCCAATATGTTTGTACAGTTCCGGTTCACTGTCATCTGTAACATGCAATGTAAAATAACTGCTGTCAACAATACTTTTGAATGAATTGATGATAGTAATGGAGTCGGTAACAGAAAGCTTTCCTTCTGCCGCCTGTTTGTACGCTTCAATCAATACCGGTGTTTTCATGGTGCTGGCGGCATGAAAAATTTCATGCTCGTTAATGTATAATGTTTTGCCGCTCTGCAAATCTTTAAACGCCACTGCATAGATACCCGGTTGCTGGTCAAAGGCAGCGGTTATCTCTTTTTTTAATTGGCGGAGGGAGGTTCTTTGGGCGTTGGATGTGAAGACCATACATGTGCTAAAAATAAACAGTAAGGAGTATTTGTGCATAATTGCTAATATAACGGATTTTTATTGACTGCGCAGTCCCGCCTGTAAGCACGGACAATGCTGCGCAGCCGAATCAATGGCCACTTAAAATCTGCCATTTCTGTGAATTGAGATGGCCAGCCAGGGCTGTTATTTCGCGGCCCTGGCGCCTTAAAGGCCGCTTGTCCGATTGTTCCGGTTCAGTTATGCTGCAAAATACCAATCCCGTACCTTTGCCCGTTAGAAAAAATAAATAAAAAGAGGCGGTTTTCACATGATTAAATTTTTCCCGGAGTCGGCATTGGTACAACTGGAATTTGAAAAGATAAAAGTTTTGGTGGCGGCATACTGCAAAACAGAATATGCCAAAGCAAAAACAGCAACACTGCGCATACATACCCGAAAAGAATACATTGAACTGCAGCTGCAACAGAGCCATGAGTATAAACTGCTGCTGCAAACCGGCCAGTATTTTCCCAACGACCACGTGTTAAACCTGGCCCGGGAGCTGAAACTACTGGGCATACCCGGGGCAGTTTTGGTGGGCGAAGATTTCATGCATATCCGCCGCCTGGCAGATAACCTGCAGAATATTTTCCGCTGGTTTGATACTGAGAAGCGCATTGCCTACCCTGCGCTGTCAAAAGTAATAGAACATACCTACTATGAAAAAGTCATCATCTCCATGATTGATGAAGTGCTGGACGACAACGGCCAGGTAAAAGACAGTGCCAGTGAAACCCTTGCCGCTATCCGCATGAGCCTGTACCGCAAACGCAATGAGCTGCGCAAATTGTTCGACCGTATCCTTGGCAAATTAAACAAGGCCGGCTATGTGGCAGATATTGAAGAATCTTTTCTGAATGGCAGAAGGGTTGTAGCGCTGTATGCAGAACAAAAACGCCAGGTAAAAGGCATTCTTCACGGTGAAAGCGATACCCGCCGAACCGCTTTTATTGAGCCGGAGGAAACGATAGAACTGAACAATGATGTATTCTCACTGGAAAATGAAGAAAAAAAGGAAGTATACCGCATACTGCGGGAACTGACAGCTAAACTTTCTGTGTATGCATCCCTGCTAAAAATTTACAGTGATGTGCTGGGCGAATATGACTTTATCTATGCCAAATCAAAACTGGCCATTGATGTAAACGGCCATTACCCGCAACTGGTAGACAAAGCGCATGTGCATTTGCTGCAGGCTTATCACCCGTTGTTATATTTATACAACCAAAGGGATAAAAAGCCTACTATTCCTACTAATATAAGCCTGGACGAGCGGAACAGGATACTGGTAGTGTCGGGCCCCAATGCCGGCGGTAAAACCGTTACGCTAAAAACCGTGGGACTTTTGCAACTGATGCTGCAAAGCGGGCTGCTGGTGCCTGTACACCCAACCAGTCAGATGGGGATTTTTAAACAGATCATGATCCATATTGGCGACACGCAGAGCCTGGAATTTGACCTGAGTACGTATAGTTCTCATTTAAAAAACATGAAATACTTCATGGAGAACGCCAATGGTAAAACGCTTTTTTTTATAGACGAGCTGGGTAGTGGCAGCGACCCCAATCTGGGTGGCGCTTTTGCAGAAGTGATTTTGGAAGAGCTTTGTAAAAAGCATTCCATGGGTATCGTAACCACGCATTACCTCAATTTAAAAATAATGGCCAATAAAACGCCGGGCATCATCAATGGCGCCATGGCTTTTGATGAAAAAAGCCTGCTGCCCTTATTTAAATTACTAGTGGGAAAACCAGGTAGTTCTTATACTTTTTCCATTGCAGAGCGCATTGGCCTCGATAAAAAACTTATAGAACGTGCCAGGTTGCTGGTAGAAGAAGATCACTTTAAGCTGGATAAATTACTAAACCGTACAGAACAGGATTTGCAGGTCATTGACAAAGAAAAAAAAGAACTGCAAAAAATGATGAAGGAAAATGAGCGGTTAAAAAAAGAAATGGAGCATTTGCTTGATAAGGAAAAACACAACCAGCAGGTAGAAATTTTAAAACACCAGAACCAGGTAAATGAAAGCCGTATTATATACCTCAAGGACATGGAGCGCAAGCTGAAACAGGTGGTGACTGACTGGCGCAAAGCGGAAAATAACGATAACAAGAAGGACCTGATGAACCAGATGCATTCATTGCTGTTTAACCAGAACCAAAAGCAGGTTGCTGAAAAAGTAAAAAAGAAAATCAATTTAAAATATGATGAAGTAGGTGGTGATATAAAAGTGGGTATTAAAGTGCTGATGAAAAAAAACCACCAGGTGGGCGAAGTGATAGAAATCCGCGGCAAAAAGGCAATTGTAAAACTGGGCATGCTGCCTATTACAGTTGATCTTGACCAGCTTGTAGTAGTAAAGGATAAGCCCGTTGAAACGCCCAATCCCTAGTTTGGAAGTAAGCTTATGCAGGACAGCATTGATTTTAGCAAGTTTTTTAATCGTGGAAACGGGATTTAATAAAGGGTAAATGGACCATTCTCTTTTTAGTCCGTGAAGGCTTCCATTTTCTCAATAGTAAAAACATCCGGGAACATAATTTTCGATCGCTTTACTTATCTTACAGCAATAACCCTTACAGCCCTGTCTTACACATTTAACCTTTTGCCATGACCATACTGATTGTTGTTTGCTGCATACTGTTACTAATCTTGCTAATTACCTGGGCTAAATTCAATGCATTTCTGGCCTTCTTAATTGTATCGCTGCTGGCAGGCTGGTTATTGGGCATACCGATTGATTCGCTTACCAAATCAGTAAAAAAAGGAATTGGCGATATGCTGGGTGAACTGGTCATTATCATTTGCCTGGGTGCTATGCTGGGCAAGCTGGTGGCGGAGAGTGGTGCTGCGCAGAAGATATCTTCGGTAATGATGAATATTTTTGGGAAAAAATATATTCATTGGGCGCTTACGGTAACCGGTTTTATTGTAGGCATCCCCCTATTTTATAATGTTGGGTTTGTATTGCTGGTACCCCTGGTTTTTTCAGTGGTGTACCAGACCAAATTGCCTGCTGTATTTTTAGGTATTTCCATGCTGGCGGCTTTGTCTGTCACGCATGGCTTCCTGCCGCCACATCCTTCCCCGGCGGCGCTGGTGGCGCAGTTTCATGCCAACCTGGGCACCACACTGATCTACGGACTGGCCGTTGCCATCCCCACAGTAATTATTGCAGGACCCATTTTTGCACATACCTGTAAGAATATAAAATCTGTTCCGCTAAAAACTTTCGAACAAAAAACCATTCCGCCCAATGAACTACCGGGAACGGGCAACAGTTTTTTATCGTCCCTGCTACCGGTATTGTTACTGGCACTTTCTACGGTGATGCCGCTGCTGCATATTCAAAATCCAGCCATTCAGCAGCTGGTAACCTTAATCGGCGACCCGGCCATTGTTATGCTGATTTCATTATTACTGGCTACTTATACACTGGGTATTGCCATGGGCAAAAGCATGAAAACAATCATGAATTTTTACGGCGATGCGGTGAAAGACATTGCGGTAATATTGTTGATTGTGGCGGGCGCAGGTGCACTAAAACAGGTATTTACTGATAGCGGCGTAAGCACTACCATTGCAGCCAGCCTGCAAACACTGGACATCAACCCGCTGATACTTGGCTGGCTGATTGCAGCCATCATCCGTGTATGCCTGGGCTCGGCCACAGTAGCAGGGTTAACAGCCGCGGGCATTATTGCGCCCATGATGGCCACGTCAAATGTGCATCCCAGCCTCATGGTTTTATCAATTGGTGCGGGCAGCCTGATGTTCTCTCATGTAAACGATGCCGGCTTCTGGTTGTTCAAAGAATATTTTAACTTGTCAATGAAAGATACACTCCGCTCATGGTCACTCATGGAAACCGTTGTGGCTGTGTTTGGCCTTGGCGGGGTACTGTTGTTAAACCTTTTTATAAAATAATTTTTATGGACGTAAACAACATTGAACAAAAATTACAGGATATGGGCCTGCAGTTCCCTGCCATCCCCGTATCAAAAGGTATTTACAAACGTTGCCTTACCGTGGGCAATTTCCTGTTTGTATCGGGGCATGTATCAGTCCACACAGATGGCAAATTTTTCACCGGTAAAGTGGGCGTAAATCTCAGCGAAGAAGATGGCAAAGCGGCTGCACGTCAATGTGCGCTGGGTATACTTTCTTCTATCAAAGATCATCTTGGTGGGTTTAGCAAACTAAAAAGGGTTATTAAAATACTGGGCATGGTAAACAGTGGTCCTGATTTTGAAAAGCATGCGCTTATCATGAATGGCTGCAGCGAACTCTTTGTAAAACTGATGGGCGAAGAAAATGGTATCGGTGTGCGCAGCGCAGTTGGTATGGGCTCGCTACCCGGCAATGTGGCCGTGGAAGTAGAAGCCCTGTTTGAAATATTCTAAACAGTTATTAGCTTTTAGCAATAAGCTGTTGGTCATTCACGTAAGAAGGCTTGAGGTATTTTTAAACAAGGGTTCTTTTTGCTGCAGAAACACTACTAAAAGTTAACGGCCTGCACCTGATAGCTTAAAAAATATTTCCAATGAACCAACCAAATTCAAAATGGTATACGATAGACAATATTGATGAGCTTGATTCGCCTGCACTGGTAATATACCCGGATAGGGTAAAAGCCAATATTTATACAGCGGTCAGCATGATTGACGACGTAAAGCGTTTAAGGCCGCACGTAAAGACCAGTAAATGCCGTGAAACGATAGCGCTGATGCTGGCTGCGGGCATTGAAAAATTTAAATGCGCTACCATTGCAGAAGCGGAAATACTGGGTATGTCCGGAGCGCCGGATGTGTTGCTGGCTTACCAGCCAACCGGACCTAAATTGCAGCGGTTCGTTGCCGTTATAAAAAAATATTCCGCTGCAAAATACGCCTGCCTCACAGATAACATAGCAGCAGCTACCGCAATGGCAGCAGTATTTGAACAGCACGGAATAACCGTGCCGGTTTACATTGATCTGAATGTGGGCATGAACCGAACCGGTATTGAGCCTGGTGCGGCTGTAGTGCAACTGTATGCAGCCTGCCGACAGCTGGCGGGTATACAGCCGGTGGGATTGCATGCATACGATGGCCATATACGCGATATTGATTTTACGGAACGCAGCAAAAAATGCGATGAAGCTTTTGCGCAGGTGGAATCATTGCAAAAAGATCTTATGGCCCAGGGTTTCGAAAAGCCGGTGATTGTTATGGGAGGCTCTCCTTCTTTTTCCATTCATTGCAAAAGAAAGGAGATTGAATGCAGCCCTGGTACATTTGTATATTGGGACAAGGGCTATACAGATCTTTGCCCGGAACAGCCTTTTCTTACGGCAGCACTGGTGATTAGCCGCATAATTTCTTTGCCAACAGCTACAAGAATATGCACCGATCTTGGTCATAAATCCATTGCAGCAGAAAACGAATTGGCCCGCCGCGTTTATTTTTTAAACGCACCCAATCTTCAGCCAATCGGGCAGAGCGAAGAGCACCTGGTGCTTGAAGCAGATACCGGTCATGGCTATGTTACAGGCGATGTATTATACGGGCTGCCGCTGCATATTTGTCCAACAATAGCTTTGTACGAAAGGGCCATCACCATAGAAAATGGCAACATCTCCGGAGAATGGAAAACAATTGCACGTGACCGGAAGATAAATGTGTAGAGACAGTAAACGGGTAACGCTAAGGGCCGATCGCTTCCATAAAAACCCCTAACTTAGTTTTTTAAACAATCGTATTATGGCTTCCCGGAGAAAATTTTTACAGTCATCCTTGATCAGTTCAATAGCAGTTTTATTCACTAAGAAAGCCTTAGCAGCAGACGAAGATGCATATCCAACAATAATTGGTAAGCCCATTGTAATTTCTACCTGGGATGCTGGTATCAATGCCAATAAAGGTGCATGGGAAATTTTGGGTAAAGGTGGCAGGGCGCTCGATGCTGTTGAAGCCGGTGTAATGGTTACGGAGCGTGAGCAGAGCTGCTGTGTGGGATTGGGTGCCAACCCCGACAGGGATGGTTTTGTAACCCTTGATGCCTGTATCATGGACGAGCATTTTAATTGTGGAAGTGTGGCTTTCCTTGAAAGAATTAAACACCCTATTTCTGTTGCACGGCGTGTAATGGAAAAAACACCGCATGTAATGCTGGTGGGCAGTGGTGCACAACAGTTTGCTGTTGCTGAAGGCTTTCCGCTGGAAGCGCAAAAACTCAGTGAAGACGCGCAAAAAGCATACACGAAATGGCTGGAGACTTCTGAATATAAGCCCGTCATTAATATTGAAAACACAAAAGGACACGGGCCGTTTGCGCCGGCACAATTAGAAAACGGCGACTGGAACCATGATACTATTGGTATGGTGGCCATGGATGCAAAGGGTAACCTCAGTGGCAGTTGCACTACAAGTGGCATGGGTTTTAAAATGCGGGGTCGCCTGGGCGATTCACCCATCATTGGTGCCGGTTTGTTTGTAGACAATGAAGTAGGTGCTGTTACATCCACCGGCCAGGGCGAAGATGTAATCCGTATTTGCGGTTCGCATACGGTTGTGGAATTGATGCGCCAGGGTTTATCGCCAGAGCTGGCTTGTAAAAAAGCCGTGGAGCGTATCATGAAAGTAAAAGGAGATAAAGCGAAAGAAATCCAGGTCGCTTTTCTTGCATTAAACAAGAAAGGAGAAGTGGGTGCTTATGCCATTCAGAAAGGATTTAGTTATGCAGTGAAAAGCGGCAGCGGCGAAAAACTGGTTAAAGCCAAATATTTTTTAGGATAAGAAGCGGATGGTGCAGACCGGCAGCCAGCCTGCGTTTCTTAAGCCTCACGATTGAGGTCTCATTAGTCACGATACAATAAGATTATGTCATTCACCCTTGAAATATGTTGTTACAATTACCAGTCCTGCGTCATTGCAGAGCAGGCAGGCGCGCATCGTATTGAATTATGTGCTGATGCTGCAGAAGGCGGTACCACACCTGGTTTTGGCACCATTAAACTGGTAAAGGAAAAACTGGGGATAGAAGTATTTCCTATCATACGCCCACGCGGGGGCGATTTTTTTTATGATGCAGAAGAATTCCTGGTGATGAAAACAGAAATCCTTTTGTGCAAAGAACTGGGCTGCGAAGGTGTGGTGATTGGTATGCTGAAACAAGACGGCAGCGTTGACAAAGAACATTGCAAACAACTGGTGGCATTAGCCTATCCCATGAGTGTTACTTTTCACCGGGCTTTTGACCGCGCCATAAATCCTTTTGAAGCATTGGAAGATATTATACAGCTGGGCTGTGAACGCATTCTTACTTCGGGCCACAAGCCCGTGGCCATGGAAGGTGCACAGTTGCTCAATGAATTGATACGGCAGGCAAACGACCGCATTACTATTATGCCTGGTTCGGGTGTACGGGCAGCTACTGTTATTGAGCTGGCAAAAAAAACCGGCGCGGTGGAATTTCATTCTTCGGCCAGTGTAAAGGCAGCAAGTCCCATGTTATTTATCAATGAAGGGATGCAGGAAAACCTGCAGACCATTATGGCAGATAAAGAGGAAATAACTGGTATGAAGCAGCAGCTGGAAGCATATTTTGCTGGTATGCCTTCAGCGCAATAGGTATCAGGCTGCTTCGCAATAAAGTATAGATTGAAGTCTTGCGTGCAGGCTTGTGCCCAAATTCTACAATAACAAAAAAGCTCCTCTCTTGTCATGCTGAGGAACGAAGTATCTTGAGCACGCAGCAGCAGTGCACCTTGCAACTCTCCCTATTTTTCTGGTAACGTACGAAGTAACAGTAACATCATTGAAAGAGAAAGCTCACCTCTCTTGTCATGCTGAGGAACGAAGCATCTTGAGCACGCAGCAGCAGTGCACCTTGCTACCATGAACGCTGTTTCACATAATGAAGATTAAATAGCAGTCACGCTTTATTCCCGGCCTCCGGGATCCTTCGTTCCTCAGGATGACAATCGAAAAGGGCATGTTTTGTCAATGGCGATTTACTAAGCAAAAATAATTCAGAAGGACGATTGAATAAAAATGGGGTCCAACATTTCTATCAGAAATTTAAAATTGCACATCGCTATCCTCTCTTGTCATGCTGAGGAACGAAGCATCCTGAGCACGCAGCAGCAGCGCATGAACGCTGTTTCACATAATGAAGATTAAATAGCAGTCACGCTTTATTCCCAGCCTCCGGGATCCTTCGTTCCTCAGGATAAAAAGAAAAAAATATCTATTGGTAATAAGGTTTAACTCAGTAAAAACGAGGAATAGAAAGGGTTTTATAAAAATCAGCGCATTATTTTCCTGCAGCTGCAGTCGCAATTTCGCTCAACAGTCCTGTAACGTCAAGCGCTTCAGTGCCCATAATTAAATTACCAGCAGCATCAACCGGCCACTGTTCTTTCGGTTTATCCCAATATAATTCTACGCCATTCTTATCCGGGTCGTCTAAATAAACAGCTTCTGAAACGCCGTGATCAGATGCACCACTGATAGGGTATTTTGCATCTATCAACCGCTTTAAAATAACTGCCAGATCTTTGCGCGTAGGATATAAAATAGCAGTATGAAATAAACCTGCTGCTTTCGCCGGTGCCGGTGCGGCGCCTTTGCTATACCAGGTATTTAAGCCAATATGGTGATGGTAGCCGCCGGCAGAAATAAATACGGCACTGTCGCCATACCGTTGCATTTCCTGGAAGCCCAGCAAGTCGCGGTAAAACTTCAACGATGTTTCCAGGTCGGACACCTTTAAATGTACATGACCAATGCGGGTTTGGGCGGGGACAATATAATCCATGAAGTATTTTAGGGCGAAGATAAGATGATGCGTTAATACAATACGGTAGTTGTGCACTATCAGCACGCAGATCTTACCTGTTCCTACTGGTTTTTAGGTTCAGCACTTTTTGCTGAGCCATCAACATTAAATATGGAAAACCCAAACCCTATTGACAACCATGGTTTCCTGTTGTAAATCCATTCATATTTGGTTTGAGTAGATTTGTTCAGGATATCCCATCCATAAAACAGGCCTGCCTGTGCCCTCCCAAATTCAAAAACAACCCCCAGCGATGGTGAAAAAACAGCCATATTGCTAATCGGTTGCCCGGCAACTTTTCCCCTTGTATTAAAACTATCCAGGGAGATGGTTGAAATAGCAGTGCCCAACAATACATTTACATAGTTGGCACTAAATCTGGACAACCTTATTTTAACACCTGCCGTGGTACCCAGTGACAGATTTCCCTGGAAATCAAAATTTGAACCCAAACGCAGTTTGAGCGGCATGGTTACCAGCCCAATCGTAAACACGCTGCTTCTAAATCCGGCGTTGTACACCTTTACGCAGTTAGAATCAAGATCATACTGCTGAATCATAAAATATTTGTCAATTTTATTATCGTAGTCTTCTTTAGTTACTGCAGTACCTGCGGAATCGCCGGTATTTGCGGGCTTTTTATCAACCGGTCTTTTTAAGGGCCAACGGCTTTTTTCTTTTGTTTCGTTTCTTTGCCCATCTTCGCTGGCCATATCTTTTATATCCCAGCTATCAATAATCAACGGGTCATTATAATACTTTCGTAAAACTGAATCTTTCTTCCCGGTCCATAAAAGATAACGGATAAGCAGGGTGTCATCTTTTAAGCGCCGCACCAGCATAAATTTGGCGCCCAGCGGCGGGGTTGAAAACCTGCCATCCTGGTAAAGTTTTTTACCGGTAATATCAGCAGGATACACAGCTATATTGTTCCGGATTTCATACACTTTCGATTTTGCTTCCTGGCAAAAGCCGTTGCCTGTTATGCCATACAGCAGGGCAATTAACAAAAGCTGTCGTGGTTTCATAATTTTCTATTTTTGACGGAAGAAAGTTAGCACCTTGCAACGCGCGGGGCAAGCGTTTTTTAACCGTGCAGCTGCAGTATTAACACCGTTTCGCGATACTGAAAACTGCAGTCCGCGAAAAACCTCGCCGGGTTGAACATGCAAGAAACGCCGGGGCCCGGTTTCGTTCACTTTGTGCAGTCTGCCATTTTCCTTATCTTGCAGCAAATCACCACTATCAACATAATAACCTCCATAAGGCATTTTCTACTGCAAAACCTTGATTTGCTCAATCACTAGGTAAGCGCTGCTGGTCCCCGGAAACTGATTCCGGGCTGTTCTCCCGTCTCTTATTCTTAATTACTCATTTTAATTGATTTGGCATGCATTCTACTATTGCGCTTAGCGCGGCCACACAGCATTACCTGGAACTGGAATCAAAATACAGCGCCCATAATTATCATCCCCTGCCGGTTGTACTTAACCGGGCGGAGGGGACGCAGGTATGGGATGTAGATGGCAAAAGCTATTACGACTTTCTGAGTGGTTATTCAGCTGTAAACCAGGGGCATTGTCACCCAAGCATTATCAAAGCTTTCACTGACCAGGCACAGCAACTAACGTTAACGTCCAGGGCTTTTCACAGTGATACACTGGGCGAATATGCACAATACATCACCGCCTATTTCGGGTACGATAAAGTGCTGCCGATGAATACCGGCGTGGAAGCAGTGGAAACTGCCATTAAGCTGGCCCGTCGCTGGGGTTATATGATCAAAGGCATTGAAGAAAACAAGGCTAAGATCATTGTATGCGCCAATAATTTTCATGGCCGTACCAGTACCGTCATTTCCTTTAGTACTGATCCTTCTTCGTATACACGTTTCGGTCCTTATATGCCGGGCTTTGAGGTGATTCCTTTTAATGACCTGCCCGCACTGGCCACAGCATTACAGGACAAAAATGTAGCCGGCTTCCTGGTAGAACCCATACAGGGCGAAGCGGGCGTAGTGGTACCGGATGATGGTTATCTAGCCAAAGCAAAACAATACTGCGAAGATGCCCGGGTATTATTTATTGCAGATGAAATTCAAACCGGGCTCTGCCGCACCGGCAAAATGCTGGCCTGTGATCATGAAAATGTACGGCCGGATATGCTGATACTTGGCAAAGCACTTAGTGGCGGCACATTGCCCGTAAGCGCGGTATTGGCTGATGATGAGATCATGCTGACCATACAGCCCGGTGAACACGGCTCTACTTACGGCGGCAACCCCCTGGCCTGCAAAACCGCCATGGTTGCTTTACAGGTATTAAAAGACGAAAATATGGCAGCCAATGCACAAGCAATGGGGCAATTACTGAGGGATGAACTGGCCAGCCTGCAATCACCTTTTATTAAAACCATCCGTGGCCGGGGATTGCTCAATGCCATCGTAATTGAACATCCTGATAAAGAGGCCGCCTGGGATCTGTGTCTCTGCTTAAAAGACAATGGCCTGCTGGCCAAACCCACGCATGGCGATAAAATACGTTTTGCACCGCCGCTGATCATTAACCAGGACCAGGTTTTGGAATGCGTGCAGATTATTGATAAAAGCCTGCAAAGTTTGAAAGCATAATTTTTTTACAGGATAAAATACCTGCCATGTATATTCCACCGCTCTACAAAAATAACAACGCCGCTGAAGTCCGCGATTTCATCACTCAAAATAGCTTTGGCATTTTAATAAACCAGGCTGCCGGCCAGTTGTCTGCCACCCATATACCGCTTGAACTTGATATTAATGAAAACGGGCAAGACATCTTAACGGGGCATATCTCAAAGGGAAACCTGCAATGGAAAAATTTTATTAACGATGCGGAAGTGCTGGCCATTTTTCCGGGGCCGCACAGTTATATATCTTCTTCCTGGTACGATCACGAAAACGTACCTACCTGGAATTACATTGCAGTACATGTCTATGGCAAAATAAAAATAATTGAAGGCGAGAAGCTAATCGGCGCATTAACCAAATTAGTGCATAAGTATGAAGCAGGTTCAGAAAAACCCGTGTCGGTAGAAAATATGTCTGCCGGTTTTTTTACCAAACAAATCAATGGCATTGTTGGCTTTGAAATTGAAATAACCGATATTCAGCCCGCATATAAGCTTTCGCAAAACAGGGATGCAGTCAATCATACCAATATTACAGCAGCACTGGAAAAAAAAGCTGATTATAATTCACTGGCCATTGCAGCAGAAATGAAAAAACACCAGCGGAAATAAAGCTGGCGTAGGAAGATTCAGGTATTAGCCCAACAAAATATAAAACCACTTCTTTGAATACCAATCAACATGTAGAAGAACACCTGCAGAGCTCCGACCTGCTCCGGGATATTGTCATTGGCATGAGCGATGGCCTAACCGTTCCTTTTGCACTGGCTGCGGGGCTAAGCGGCGCCGTTAGTAATACCCACCTCATAGTAATTGCCGGTATAGCAGAAATTGCTGCCGGCTCCATTGCTATGGGACTGGGCGGCTACCTGGCCGGTAAAACAGAAATAGACCATTACAACAGTGAACTTAAAAGGGAACACGATGAAGTGGAGCGCGTACCCGAAAAAGAAAAAGAAGAAGTAAAGGACTTTTTTCAACACCTGGGTTTAAGCGAAGCAGTTCAGCAACAGGCGGTGGATGAGATGACAAAGGACAAAGAGAAATGGGTCAATTTTATGATGAAGTATGAGCTTGGCCTGGATAAACCCGACGAGAAACGTGCAGCCAAAAGCGCTTTCAATATTGGATTCTCTTATATAATTGGCGGCATCATTCCGTTAAGCCCGTATTTTTTTGTGGAGGATGGCGCGGCCGGTTTAAAAATCTCCGCTGTTATCACCCTCTGCTGCCTGTTTATATTTGGTTTTTTCAAAAGTAAAATGACGGGTGTAAATCCCTGGTGGGGTGCTGTACGTGTATCGTTTATTGGCGCTGCGGCAGCAGCCTGCGCATTTGGTATCGCCAGGCTGATTGGCGGCTGATGCGTTTACTCCCGTCAAAACAAGTCCACAACAATAGGAGAACAATATAGCCTGCTGTATTATTATTTTATGATAATAACCGGCACGCATTTCAGCATCCTGCTTGCCAATCAATTTTAACGGAACATCTTACAAGCAGCCGTTTTATTTCTCCGTTGACATTGAATAAGGAAAGTCAACCTTATTAATTCCTCTTTTTTTATCTGCTGTTGCAGACATGGTAAAATTAAGCACGGCTCCTTTTTGCAAGGCATCATGACTGATCCAGCTTTTACTATAAGGCCTGGCATCGTACTGCAGGCTGCTTACGTATTTGTTTTCCTGGTCATTGTTGGGCGCATTGATCACTACCTCTTTACCATTCTCCAATGTGAGGGTAAGCTTTTTAAACAAAGGCGCTCCAAGTACATACTGATCACTGGCCGGTGTTACCGGGTAAAAACCCATGGCCGAAAAAACATACCAGGCAGATGTTTGTCCGTTGTCTTCATCGCCACAATAACCGTCTGGTGTTGCTTTGTATAATTTATTCATTGCCTCTCTTACCCAGTATTGTGTTTTCCATGGCTCACCCGCATAATTATACAGGTAAATCATGTGCTGTATTGGCTGGTTGCCATGTGCATACTGCCCCATACCAGCAATCTGCATCTCACGTATTTCATGTATTACGCCACCATAATAACTCTGATCAAAAACCGGGGGCAATGTAAACACGCTATCCAGTTTGGCCGCAAATTGTTTTTGTCCGCCCATCAGGTTTACCAGGCCGTCAATATCCTGGAACACGCTCCAGGTGTAATGCAGACTATTGCCTTCCGTAAAAGCATCGCCCCATTTAAACGGATTAAAAGGTGATGCAAAGCTGCCGTCCTTATTTTTTCCCCGCATCAGGTTGCTGGAATGATCAAACAAATTTTTGTAATTCATGCTGCGCTTTTTGTAGACAGCAATTTCAGCTTCCGGCTTATGCAAGGCCCTGCCCAATTGATAGATGGCATAATCATCATAAGCGTACTCCAGGGTGCGTGCAGCATTTTCGTTAATTTTAACATCATACGGCACATAACCAAGGTCGTTATAAAATGCTACGCCCCTGCGGCCTGTCCCACGCGGTCCCTCATTGTTGGCGCCATGCAATAAAGCCTGGTATAGTGTCTCAACATCATAACCGCGCAAGCCTTTGAGGTAAGCCTCCGCAACAATGGATGCTGAGTTATTACCTATCATAACGTCTGCATAACCGGGGCTTGACCATTCAGGTAACCATCCACCTTCTTTAAAATCGTTGATCAGGCCTTCCTGCATTTCTTTACTCACAGATGGATACACCAGGTTCAGAAAAGGATACAGTGCACGGAACGTGTCCCAAAAACCTGTTCCGGCAAACATATAACCCGGCATGGTTTCACCGGTATAAGGGCTCCAGTGAACTATTTTCTTCTGCGCATCAATCTCGTATAATTTGTTGGGAAAAAATAACATCCTGTACAGGCAGGAATAAAACGTACGGGTTTGATCAACCGAACCGCCTTCCACAGACAAGCGGCTCAGCGTTTTATTCCATACCGTTTTTGCTTTTTGCCTGATAAGATCAAAATTGTTAGTGCCCTGTTCATTTTTCAAGTTGAGTTCTGCCTGTTCAAAACTGATAAAAGAAGACGCTACGCGGAGGTGCACCTGCTCACCTTTCTTGGTTGTAAAACCAATGACTGCCAGGGAATGGTTACCGTTCAGTTCAAATCCTTCAGTTAAAGCAGTGTCATTGTAAACATGGGCGGCAGTAAAATGCTTATCAACATACACCACAAAATAGTTTTTAAAATTTTTCAGCGGGCCATGTGCTGCCTGCGTGGAGTAGCCGATTATTTTATTTTCTGCTGGTATAATTTTTATATAGGATCCTTTTGCAAAAGCGTCTATGACGATGGAAGAACTATCATTTTCGGGGTAGGTAAAACGAAATTGTGCACTCCGCTCTGTTGGGGTAAGCTCGGCCGTTACATCATGATCTGCCAGGTAAACACTGTAGTAATAGGGCTTTGCTGTTTCTGTTTTATGAGAGAACCAGCTGGCCCTTTTATTTTGTGTAACGGCTGTACGGCCTGTTACCGGCATAATGGAAAACTGGCCATAATCATTCATCCAGGGAGAGGGCTGGTGCGTTTGTTTAAAGCCAAGTATTTTATTGGCATCATAGGTGTATTGCCAGCCGTTGCCCATCTGCCCGGTCTGGGCTGTCCAGAAATTCATTCCCCAGGGTAGTGCCACCGCAGGATAGGTATTACCATTAGATAAATCTGGCTTTGAATCAGTACCCATCAAAGGGTTTATCCATTCTACTGGGTCATTTATTTTTGTTACCTGCTGCGCAATTACCATTTGCTGTACCAATGCAATGATTAAAAAAGAAAGCAGTCGTTTCATGTTGATGTAGATTGAAGATGGGGTGAGACGGTTCAGTATTGCTGATAAATGCAAACCAATGATCATTCACTGGCGCCGCTTGCAAATGTATGTTTGGGGTCCTAATCCTCCATATCTTTTTTGTTGCTGAAGGTTGCATAAATTATTCATGGTGTATCATTATGCCGGCTGTATAGTCAGGAGCGGGCAAAGATTACCTTATGCTATCGAACAACTGCACCGGTGCAGGGTTCAATCGAACAAAGTTCGGGAAGAACATATATAAAACGAAGTCGGGGACGTCGTCCAGCGGATTAAATAAATATCATGCTGTATCATTACTGCTATGGTGATCATTGGTCTTACAGTAGCGCAAACTTAAAATGGCGATGGACTCACGCAGGTCCATCCTCCATCCACAATAATACTTTGTCCGGTGATATGTTTCGCGCTGTCCGACACCATAAACAAAGCCGTGGCGGCAATGTCTGCAGTAGTAGCCGGCCGGCCCATGGGCGTTAGTCCCGACCATATGCGCTGGTAGTCCTTGTCTTCCAGTGTGCGCTCTGTTAAGGTAGCACCAGGTGCTATAGCATTTACATTTATTTTATATTGTGATAGTTCAATGACTAGGTTTTTGGCCAGCATTTCAAGCGCGGCTTTCGTCATGCCATAAGCGGCCAGGTTTTTATGCGCCTGGTGGCCGGTAACAGAAGACATGAACAACAGCGCCCCGCCGCTTGGCTGTTTTCTCATTTGCTTTGCAGCTGCCTGTGCAAGAAAAAACGTTCCTCCAAGATTTACCTGCATTACTTTATAAAAAGCTTCGGGGCTGTATTCAAAAAAATCGCCAAAGAGGGTAATGCCTGCATTGGCAATAACAATATCCAGCGACCCAAATGACTTAACTGCTGTATCCACCATTTGATGAATGCATTCCGTAGTACCGGAATCGCCGGTTACTGCTATACACCTGCTGTTATCAGTTGAAAGCTGTGCTGCAGCTTTTGCGGCCAGCGCTGCGTCAATATCATTTAATACTACCTGCGCGCCGGCGGCGGCCAGCTGCCTGCAAATTTCAAAACCTATCCCCTGCCCGGCTCCGGTTACAATGGCCGTTTTGTTTTGAAAAGACATCATTGATAATTTAAATTTTGCGCTGTATATTTTTAATCTGTTATGCTAACATTCACAATATAAACCGCATTCTATTTACCGATTTTATATAGCTGCAGTTAATATTCCAATATACAATTACTGCCCCCCAGGTTTTTCTTTATTTGACAATTTCATACCTGAAAAACCGTTTAACTTTAAAAATATACACGGGCGTTAGTGGGAGTCACGCGTTACCTCACTGCCTGAAGCACCGCGAAGAAAATCCAGATCAGCACCGAGGTTGGCCTGTTCTACATGCTTTTGGTACAAATGAACATAGCCCCTTTCCTGGAACTGGACGGTTTGTTTTTTAAGCTGTTTACGCCGGGCTATCTCTTCATCAGAAAGATCCACATGCAAAATGCGATTGGGCACATCCAGTGTAATAATATCGCCATCTTCAATGATAGCCAGTGTACCGCCTGCCGCTGCTTCGGGCGATACGTGCAATACCACGGTACCAAACGCGGTGCCGCTCATTCTGCCGTCTGAGATGCGCACCATGTCCGTAATGCCACTATTAAGCAATTTGGCAGGTATTGACATATTGCCTACTTCGGGCATGCCCGGATAACCCTTTGGCCCCACATTCTTTAATACCAGCACGCTGTTTTCATCGCAGGCAAGATTTGGATCATCAATCTTGTGCTTATAGTCATCAATGTCTTCAAAAACCACGGCCTTACCGGTATGCTGCATCAAATGCGGACTGGCAGCGGAAGGCTTTATAACGGCCCCGTCTACACTAAGATTCCCCTTGAGTACCACAATACCCGAGATAGGATTGAACGGCTTGTCTACCGTTGCAATAACCGACTCATTATAATTGGGCTGGTTGATGCAATTTTCACCGATGGTTTTACCATTGGCGGTCATGCAATCTTTGTGCAGGTGTGGCAGCAGTTGATTCATCACTGCTGTTAGTCCACCGGCATAATACAAATCTTCCATGAAATATTTGCCTGAAGGCTGCAGGTTGGCTATTAATGGTACGCCGGCGGAGTGGGTATCAAAATCACTCAAATCAAGCTTAATACCAATGCGCCCGGCAATGGCCAGCAGGTGAATCACAAAATTAGTTGAGCCTCCTATGGCTGCGTTGACCATAATGGCATTTTCAAACGCCTCACGGGTAAGTATATCTGATAAACAATGGTTGTCATAGGCCATTTTTACAATCTGGCGGCCAGAGAGGTGCGCCATCACTTTCCTGGCTGCATCGGGCGCTGGTATAGCCGCATTCTGTGGCAATGAAATACCCAGTGATTCTACCATGCAGGCCATGGTGGAAGCTGTACCCATTACTGCACAGTGGCCATCACTGCGGCACATCCCGGCTTCTGCAAGGGTGAGTTCTTCGTCGCTCATCTTACCCATGCGGTACTCTTCACTAAAGCGCCACACATCACTGGTGCTGATATCCCGGTTTTTGTATTTGCCGGTGAGCATAGGACCGCCCGAAACCACAATGGTGGGCAGGTTTACACTGCAGGCACCCATTACCAGTGAGGGCGTGGTTTTATCGCAACCGCAAAGCAATACCACCGCATCCATAGGATTGGCCCGGATGGATTCTTCCACATCCATGCTGGCCAGGTTGCGGTACAGCATGGCAGTTGGTTTCATCATGGTTTCCCCCAGCGACATTACCGGGAATTCTACCGGGAAACCACCGGCTTCCAGCACACCCCGTTTTACACATTCTGCCAGTTCCCTGAAATGCGAATTACAGGGTGTCAGTTCCGACCATGTATTGCAGATACCTATAATTGGCTTACCATTCAATTCATCTGCAGGTATACCCATTTTCTTAAACCAGGATCGGTATATCAGTCCATCTTTACCCTTGCGGCCAAACCAGCCAGTGCTTCTGAAGTTATTTTTTTCCATGATTTTTTATATGTATTGAATGGGCTGTTATGTAAAATACAACGATCAAGAACAGCCAGTACAAGCAATTATCAGGTTCCTAAATTATACAAGATTTTGTTGCTGCACCACAAATATTTGCTATCCTGGTAAACTTTGCAGCACGGCACTGGATGCGAGCTATGATGCCCGTAAATTACTGGCCATTACTATTTCATTATAACCGTACTTGCAGAAGAACCTCCAAAAATCCTGGCAAAAATTGAAATACCCGCTTTGTAGTATGCGGTATACCGCAAAGATTCACTAATATTAATGCGCTTAATCCCAACCCTTCAGAACTTTAATCGCCCGTCACCCCTTTATTGCTTTCATGCAAACCCAGCTATTTAACCCGATGTTTCCGGCAGGTAATAATTTTTCATACGACTGTTTTACCGCTCAGAACCTTTAACATACTAACCCAAAGCGCTTCTATATGAATCAACTCAGGAATCTCGTTGTATATGGCCAGAAAGAAACCAGCCTTGCAGACAACAGCGTTGTATATGTGCTGGAAAGCAGTAACCGTGGCGCAGATAACAAACATGTGATTGCGCTGGATGACAAAGACAAACAAATGGAATTTGTGTTTGCCGATGGTACTACCTGGTTTTGTGATGCGGCTACCCTGCATGAATTGTACCCGGAAGCAGATCCCGCGATCAGGCCGCCCGGACAGCGTTCAGGCGATAACGATAGTTTTGAATTACCCCCCACTATTCAGTCGCCCGCAGCAGAACGGGGTATCATTGGCAGCATAGCCGTAAAAATGTTAAAAGTTTTTGCGCCCAAAGCAATCGGTACCGGGGTGGCCGACCTGGCGAAGAAACTGGAAAATAAACACCTGATACATGGCATACCGGAAAACAACCCGGTTTGGGCAGGGGGATTCCAGGAAAAATTTATTAAAGATGGTGCAGCCATTTTCAGGATAGACGAAAAGTTTGGCTTTAATGATTTTAGCGCCAGGCCCTCCAATGATCCATTTTTTCTTTTTATACACGGCACCAACTCTGATACACTGGGGGCATTTGCAGATCTTTCAAAATCTGCCGCCTGGGCAAACATGCATAGCCGTTATAAAGATAATGTCATTGCATTTCAACACCGTACCATGACGGAAAGTCCCCTGGAAAATGCTGTTAAACTGGCCATCCTGCTGCCAGAAAATGCCAACCTGCACATCATCAGCCATTCAAGAGGTGGCATTGTGGGCGACCTGATGTGTATGTACAGCACCATTAAAGGCGTTGCGCCAATCGGATTTACCAATGAAAATATTGAGTTACTGAAAAAAGAGGGCAACCGCGAAAAAGACATTGAACATATAAAAACGCTCAATAAAATTTTTAAAACAAAAAAAATATCCGTTACCAAATTTATACGGGTGGCCTGCCCCGCAGCTGGCACCAAACTGGCTTCAAAACGGCTTGACCACATTCTGAATGTTTTTTTCAACCTCTTTGGCGGAAGTGCCAACCCCTATGCAGATGTCTTTAAAGAATTGCTTTCTGCAGTAATAAGCACCAAAGACAATGTAAATGTACTTCCGGGTATAGAAGCGCAGAGCCCGGGATCGCCATTCATAAAAGTATTGAATGACCAGTCAGACAAAACCGCTATTGACGGCAGTTCGCTGGCCGTGATATCAGGCAATGGTACACTAAGTTTCAGCGGCAACGGACTGATGGTGATACTGGGAAAACTGTTCTACTGGCAAAGAAACGACCTGGTAGTCAATACCGATTCAATGTACATGGGCGCAAAGCGAAAAAACAATATCCGGTATTTCTTTGCGCAGGGTGTGGATGTAAACCATGTAAAATACTTTGCCAATAACAATACCCGCGAGGTTATCAACCTTGCATTGAATACCCCTGAAGGCGAAGTGATACCTGGCTTTAAATCCATTCCGCAAAACGCCATACCAGCCAGCGACCGGGATGATCGCGGACTGGAGCATGGTGAACTTTTCCCTACGCCCGGCCTCCCATCCGGCAACAAACCCATTGTGGTATTGCTGCCCGGTATCATGGGCTCCAACCTGTCGCATAGTGGGGGCCGGCTCTGGCTTAATTATATCAGCGCTATTTTTGGCGGCCTCCTCAAACTTGAGCATCCGGAAGATACCAGCATCATTGCCAGTTCAGTGGTAAAAACATCGTACAATAAACTGGCCAGCTGGTTGTCGGCCAAATATGATGTAGTTATTTACCCGTTCGACTGGCGCAGGCAATTAAACGACTGCGCAAAAGAATTTGATAACAAAATAAAAACGCTGCTGCAGTTCGACCAGCCCATCAAGATCATTGGCCACTCCATGGGCGGTGTACTGGTGCGTGATTTTATCATCAATCATGATGACACCTGGCAAAAGCTCAATAAATCCAAAGGCTTCCGGCTGCTGTTCCTGGGCTCACCCCTGGGTGGTTCTTTCAGGATACCTACTGTATTATTTGGACAGGACGCTATTATCAATTCGCTTAACATGCTTGACCGCGTCCATACCAAAAAGGAATTGCTGGAGATGTTCTCCGGGTTTCCCGGCATACTGAGCCTGCTGCCACTGACCACTGATGCAGAAAATGATTTTGCCGCACCCGCTACCTGGCAAAAGATGAAAACCGTGCAGGGCGATGCAACATGGCCAATTCCGTCAAAAGATGATTTGGCAGTTTTTAAAAAATACCGGGATAATATTCTTGCAAAAAAAGACGGTATTGATTATTCCAATATGGTATACATCGCCGGCAAGGATAAACAAACGCCCTGCGGTTATTTTAACGACGTAATACCACCACGTACAGAACTGGCCTTTTTGTACACCAGCGAAGGCGACCAGAGTGTAACCTGGCAACTGGGCATACCCAAACAAATGGAAGATGCCGGCAATGTATATTTTGTGCCGGTAACGCATGGTGCCCTTGCCAATGAACCGGATATTTTTGAAGGCATCGATGATATATTGTCAGTGGGTGCAACTACCCTGTTAAAGAAAACAAGGCCATTGACCCGCGGCGAAGAGAAAATCTTTAGGGCACCTGCACCAACCAATTTTGACTTATCTGAACGCGGACTGGAGAATGCAGTGTTTGGCATTGAAGATAAGAAACAGCCGCTTGGAAGTCGGGTACCCCTATCCGTTACCGTTAGCAACGGCGATCTCAGCTATGCTTCATTTCCATTGCTGGCCGGGCACTTTATCAACGATGGTATATTATACGCAGAAAAAATAATTGATAACAGCCTCAATAATATGCTCAGTGCCAAACATCACCTGGGGCTCTACCCGGGAGATATTGGTACCAATGAAATTTTTATGGATTGCAACAGCAGTTTTGCAGGCGCTGTCATTACCGGCCTGGGAGACCCGGGCAACCTTACAGCCCATGAATTGTCCAGGACCGTAGAGCAGGGTATATCCAACTATTTACTTTCAATAAAAAATCTGCCAGCAGATAAACATGGAACCGGCATATCCTCATTAATCATCGGTTGTGGTTATGGCGGACTCTCTGTGGAAAGTTCATTAAAAGCCATTATTGAAGGCGTAAATAATGCCAACGAAAAGGCCACCTCCTTTTTTAAAAATGAATGTAAAACCATTCAGCATATAGAGTTTGTGGAAGTGTATGCATACCGGGCCTTAAGCTGTATGTATGCATTGAATAAAATTGCAGGCTTTGAAAACGCATCGTACAATATAGTTATCGGCAGCAAAAAAATAAAGAACCTGCTGGGCATCCGGAAGAGAATACCACTTGATACATCAGAAGACTGGTGGAACAGGATTACCGTTAAATACAAACCAGCAAAAAAAGGAAGCGGCCAGCCTTCCAGTATGGTATTCGGCGCATCAACGGGCGATTCAAGGGAAGAAGAAAACGAATTATTCAGCAATATTGCTTTGATCAATCTTTTTATAGAAGAAATTTCTACCCGTAATCAATGGACAGCCGATGCAGCAAAAACATTATTTGCGCTTATGGTGCCCAATGAGCTCAAGGAGAAAATAAAACGCAAGGGAAATATTTCCTGGATACTTGACAGCAACACCGCATCCTACCCATGGGAGCTGCTGCAGGATAATACCGTTAATGCAAAACCGCTTTGTATTAATTCAGGCATGATAAGACAATTGTCTGTGTCCGACTACCAGATTAAAATTAAAAGAGTAGCAGCAAAAAAAGCATTGGTCATTGCCGACCCGGTGTTGGGCGGTTTTATCAGCCAGTTGCCTGGTGCACGTGAAGAAGGCCGTATTGCAGAAGAAGCCATGAAAAATGCAGGTTACCCGGTAACATCTGTCATTAACAAAAATGCTGCAGATATTGTGCGCAGCTTTTTTTCTGACGACTATAGCATCATTCACCTGGCAGGGCATGGTGTATTTAACCCTGATGCACCTGAAAAATCCGGCATGGTGATAGGTAACGACGTATTTCTTACCGTGTTTAATATAAAACAAATGCCGGTGGTTCCCGAACTGGTTTTTGTAAACTGCTGCCACCTGGGTAAGATTACTGCAGGCGATGAAAAATTCTACCAGGAGAGGTACAAGCTGGCAGCCAATATAGGTACTGAATTAATCAAAATTGGAGTGAAGGCCGTAATTGCCGCAGGCTGGGCAGTGAATGATACTGCTGCGCTTGATTTTGCCAGGCAATTTTATGTTGCCATGTTTGCCGGGGATAATTTTGGTGATGCTGTAAAAAAAGCCAGGACGTTTATTTACGAAAAACATCCGGGCAATAACACCTGGGGCGCCTATCAATGCTATGGCGATCCATTTTTTAAGTTGAAAAATACAACGGGAATAAAGAAAGCCTGGGCACCTGCTTACATTGTACCGGAAGAAGCAGAAATAGATTTGGATAACCTGGTTAACCAGTTGCAGATGGGTAAGAAAACAACGGAAGACAACCTGGCAGATCTCAAAACAATTATCAGTGCAATTGAAAAAGCCGATTTTACCAGTGCAGCCAGTCCGCAGATAACAGAAAAGCAGGCATTGATTTACCTGGAAATGGCTATGTACAAGGAATCAGTGGCAAAGTTTGAAGAGTTGCTGACTATGGAAAATGCCGGGTTCTCTTTTTTCTGTATGGAAAAATACTGTAACACCAGGGCTAAGCTGTATATAAAGGACATTTTTGACCGTGCTGCTGATAAAACAGACGCCGTGTTGAAAAGCGCTGCCCGTAAAATGGATAAGGTCATCAATGATCTGACAGTTTTGTATGCCGCCGGCAAAACAGCGGAGCGGTTGAATTTACTGGGCAGTACATACAAGCGCAAGGCGATGGTATTGGCTGATAAGACTCAACGGGCCGCTGCCTACAAAGCTGCCGCAGCCGCATACCGCGAAGCGGCATTGATTAGTGGCAATAACAATGAAATATATTCACTGACCAATGCAATTGAACTGGAAATCATATTGCATTTATATGGGGCTGTTGCATTGGGCACAACGTATACTGTTTCCGGAAAAACTTATAAGGTATATTCAAAAACAGATGCAGTAAAAAGGCTCAATGAATTAAAAGAAAATATAGTTATTGCAAACACCGTTAATAACCAGAACTACTGGGATATGGTAGCTGTTATAAACATTGATCTTTGCCTGCTGTTCCTGGATGAAAAAACGGATGATGGCGTTGCCGGCTGGGATGACATTGGTACCAGCTTTAACAAAATATGGAAGAAAGCGGGATCTGAAAGCAAGAGAGCTGCAGAACTGGAACACGTACAGTTCCTGACGCATGCCCTGTCTGCACTAAAAACCCACACAGCCGCTGCTGCTAAAAAGGCCGCTTCAGATGATAAAAAAGGCATTGCTGGCTTAGCAGGTTTGATTACACAACTGCGGGCAGCCTGGCATGCCGCAACTTCAAAAAATAACGCGAAGAAAAAAACTGCCGCACCTGCAAAAAAAACAGCCCGGAAAAAAGCAAAAAAATAATATACGCCGCAATCTTTAATAGCTGTATGAAGTGATTGCTTTGGACAGCTATTTTTGATTTCGAACCAATTATTTTTAATTACACCCCAGCTTTTTGAGTGTCTTCCTGAGGAACGAAGGATCCCGGAGAATTGGGATGGCCAGAGACTGTTATTGATTTTTCATTGCGGAAAGAAAATCACTGGTAGTAAATTACACTGCCGCCCAGTTCACAAGCTGCTTCGTTCCTCAGCATAAACAAGTGAGGAGCGTTTGCTATTCATGGATGTTACTGATCGCAATAGTGAATTTTAAATTCGAACAAATATGCGCTTCATAAAAGGTTGTCTTTTCTATTGTCATCATGAGTAAACAAAGTATCCCGGAGGCTAGTATAAAGCAGGATGGCAATTGAATATGCACAACAGGCAGCGCATCAATAAAAATTTGCTCACCGAAATAGCAAATCAATGCAGCGCAAAAGCCACATACTTATCCCCTGATTTTGTATTCAATTTTCCACCGCCGCAGGCAATTACAATATACTGTTTACCATTCACTGAATATGTGCTGGGTGAAGCATAGCCCGCTGCAGGAAGAGGCGCCTCCCATATCATCATTCCATTCAATTTATCAAAAGCCCTGAACTTCTCATCTTTAGAGGCTGCTATAAATAAAAGACCACTTGCAGTTACCAGGGGGCCGCCATAATTATCAGTGCCGGTAGCTGGTATACCTTTTTCCATCAGCGCTTTGTACTCACCCAGCGGCACCTGCCATTTGCGTTCGCCTGTATTGAGGTCAACGGCAGTCAGCGTTCCCCATGGCGGCGTATTAACCGGGTAACCATTACTATCATACCAGCGGTTATAACCTGTATGCTTGTACGGAAGTTTATCCGGCATATTGCTAACTGCTATTTTTGTATCCGACGCTTTTTTATCCAGTAAAAAATCAATCACCGCTTTGCGTAGTTCCCCGGGAACATGAGAAAAGGAAGGCATCATGCCCTTTCCCTTTCCAATAATGTTTTCAACGGCCGCTGACGCCATTCTTTTTTCAATACCCTGCAAAGAAGGGATGGATCCATCATGATTACCAGACAGATCTTTACCGTGACAGGAAGCACAATATGCACTGTATACGCCCGCACCTGTCAACGATGATTTGGCTGTAGTTTGATCAGCGCTGATTAAAGTAGTATAACAGGGTATTTCCTTGGCAGGCACATACAAGATGCCTTCTTTATCCGCAGCTGCCCCACCCCATTGTGCCCCACCATCTGTACCTGGAAAAAAAATAGTCATTTTATCTGTGACAGGAATATAGGCACTGCCGGTTTTCGCCTGCCGCAGTACCTGCAGCAATGAATCTTTGCCGGCAACAAAAGAATTAAAATCATTTTCCGTAAAGCTTTGCCGCGTAAAAGGGAATGGTTTTACCGGCACCGGTTGCGTTGCACTGGGATATTCACCGGGAACGCCATTACCGGGAAACGATTTTTCTTCAATTGCATAGATTGGCTCACCGGTTACCCGGTTAAACAGAAATATATAACCCTGTTTGGTTATCTGAGCCACTGCGTCAATTTTTTTTCCACTACGCGTAACCGTTACCAGGTTTGGCGGTGCAGGCGGATCCCGATCCCATATATCGTGGTGCACCAGCTGAAAATGCCAGATACGTTTTCCGGTGGCTGCATCCAGCGCAAGCAGGCAGTTTGCAAAAAGATTATCCCCAATGCGGTTGCCGCCATAAAAATCAAATGCCGCCGAACCAGTGGGGATGTACACAATGCCCCTTTCCCTGTCAATGGCCATCCCTGCCCATGCGTTGGCACCGCCCAGGTGTTCCCGCGGTTCGGGCGACCAACTACTATACCCGCTGTCGCTCTTTGCAGGAATAGTCCTGAAGGTCCATACCAGCTCCCCTGTATAGGCATTGTAAGCCCTTACATCGCCCAAAAGTGCAGTTTCAGATTCTGCGACACGCGCCCCGACAATAATGAGGTTTTTGTAAATGGTATTGGGGGTGTTGGAGCTTACAAAATTATCAGCCCCGTTTCTCTCTATTCCTTTCTTAAGATCAATTCTGCCGCTGTCCCCAAAATCCAGTAATGGCCTTCCGTTTTTCGCATCAAAACAATACAACCACCTGCCGGCACCAAAGAAAATTCTTGCAGCAGCACTGTCTCCAAAATAAGTAATACCCCTGCTAAGTGTACCTGCGTTATCAGCAATACCTGTTTTCCATAATTCTTTCCCCGTGGCTGCATCCACGGCAAATACCTGTATACCGGCACTAACGCCATAGAGTACGCCATTTACTATAACGGGGTTACATTGCATCTGTGATCTGTTACCAGTTGTATCTGCCCCGCCCGAGGCATATACCCAGGCAACTTTTAAATGGCGGATATTTTCTTTCGTAACCTGGCCGAGCGCCGAATAATGATCGCGGCTGCCATTGCCATTGTATTCCTGCCAGTCTGTATTACCTGTTGCTGCATTTTTACCTGTAGCCACCGGACTATAATACCGGTATAGATAAAATCCAGTAATTGCAAGCAATATAATAATTGCCAGCAAAGGAGGTAGCCATTTCTTTTTGCGGGAGGCCCTGTTTATCGTTCCAGTCATGCGTATTTTATTCAGTTATTTAAAATAAGCTAATTTTTTGGAAAGCAACTACGTGAACAGCAGCGGCCAGACAGGATACGAAAATTAGTTAAGATGGCATAAAATATACTATCTGCCAAGCCTTCCATTCTACGTTGTCCGTTGGGTGACCGGTCACTTTAATTGAAATGATTTACCGCCCGGCGTATATTTGATTTGCGGTCATATACCTGGCAAGACAGCTAAATACGTCAACACATGAAAAGATCAACTTTCCTTTTTTTATCAATGCTGTACAGCGTATTGGTTTGCGCGCAGCAACCACCCAATATTGTTTTTATTTATGCGGATGACCTGGGCTATGGCGATCTGGGTTGTTACGGTGCCATAAAAATAAAAACACCCTGCATTGATGCGCTGGCAAAAAACGGCCTCCGCTTTACCAATGCACATAGCAGTTCTGCCACCTGCACCCCTTCGCGTTATTCACTTCTTACGGGGCAGTATGCCTGGCGCAAAGCAGGAACAGGTATAGCTGCTGGCAATGCTGCATTGATTATTCCCGCTGGCACGCCTACCCTCTCTGCTATGTTACAAAAAGCTGGCTACCAAACAGCTGTGGTGGGCAAATGGCATTTGGGACTGGGTGCTGCAGGCGGGCCCGACTGGAATCATGAAGTAAAACCTGGTCCGCCGGAACTTGGCTTCAATTATTCCTATATCATAGCTGCTACGGGTGACAGAGTGCCCTGTGTATTTGTAGAAAATCATCACGTGGTGAACCTTGATCCAAATGATCCTATCCGGGTTAGCTACCAATCGCCAACCGGCAGTGAACCAACGGGGAAACAAAACCCAGAACTGCTTACCGTACAACCTTCGCATGGGCACGACCAGGCCATTGTTAATGGCATCAGCCGGATAGGCTATATGACCGGCGGAAAAGCTGCTTTGTGGAAAGATGAAAATATTGCGGACACACTAACGGGCAAGGCCATAGCATTTATGAGTCAAAATAAAAATCACCCCTTTTTTTTGTACCTGGCCACACATGATGTGCATGTACCACGTGCACCACACCCGCGTTTTGCCGGTAAGAGCGGATTGGGCGTAAGAGGAGATGTAATATTACAGCTGGACGACTGCGTAGGTCGCATCAGCAAAGCATTGGACAGCCTGGGACTAACAGACAATACCATCATCATTTTCAGCAGTGATAACGGCCCTGTGGTGGATGATGGCTACCAGGATGAGGCAGTAGTAAAATTAAATGGGCATAAGCCTGCAGGTGTATTGAAAGGCGGCAAGTACAGTGCTTTTGAAGCAGGCACAAGGGTGCCTTTATTGGTACAATGGAAGGGTAAAATTAACGCCGGTAATACATCTGCCGCATTATTCAGCCAGGTAGATATGTTTGCATCACTGGCAGCTTTAACCAGGCAGGCACTTACAAATGATGAAGCGCCTGATAGTTTTAATGCACTGGATGTCTTGCTGGGACGTTCAGCAAAAGAAAGGGAATACCTGGTAGAACATGCAGATGTCTTATCTGTGATAAAAGGGAAATGGAAATACATTGAGCCGGGCAATGAGCCCGCTTATAATAAAAACACGTCCATTCAATTGGGCAATGCTCCACAACCCCAGTTGTACGATATCAGCAGGGACCTGCGTGAACAGCACAATCTTGCTAGTGTTTACCCAACTATTGTAAAAACATTATCGTTATTGCTGCATGATATCAGGCAGGAAAGCGTAACAAGGCATTAATTTTTTACTTCTCACTCAACAAACCTGCCGGTATCGTTCCCGCAGCAGACGGTAATGACAGACCCAGCAATTTTGCAACTGTTGGGGCTAAATCGCGCTCATTCATAACCGGTATAACAGCACCTTTTCTAATTCCCGGCCCATATGCCACAAAGCCCGTGCGGATCTCAAAAAAATCAGGAAAATATCCATGTGATCCACCCTTACCCGGCTTCACAGCTTCACCAGTAAATGCGGCGTTCAGTGAGGTATTGTTTTCCCCGCTTAATGCCAGCACCACTTCCGGGTTGGCACCAATGGCATCCAGTTTTTTTCTATCAATAAGGCGGAACAATCTTTTTTGATCAGCAGGTAATTTTGCCAGTATATCATTTACCTTCTCCAGCGTTTGGGTATCGTTTTTATCTTTCAGGTATAGCCACGCAGAGCCGCCCACCGTAAAAAATTGCGCCTTCCAATCGTTTTTCAAATCATTCAGCAAACCTGCGTTGGCCAGCCATACATTAGGACTTATAGTTGTTTTAACAGTTACAAACCCATGATCGCCGGTTACAATAATGACGGTATTCTTCCAGATGCCGGCAACCTTCAATGCATCTACTATAATGCCAACACCGCTATCGGCACCCGCTACAGCTTCTGTTACCATAGGGCCTTCGCGGCCATCCATGTGTTCTGCATGATCAACTGAGAAGAAATGAATGGTCATTAAATGAGGCTGATCTTTTTTAATAACATAGGCAGCAATCTTCGCCACATTTACATCCCTTCCATACTCAATTTTTGCAGCACCATCAAACACTTCTGATTTTACGGTATTCATAAAACCAGCGGGTTTGCTGTATTGTTCACGTACAGCTTCTCCCATACTACCAATATCAGGAATATTATACGATACCGGCGCACCTGCAGAAACCGGCCAGAACAAAGCAGTTGCTTTCATTCCTTTTTCCTGCGCCGCTTTCCAGAGTGTTGGCACTTTAATAGAACTGTCGTTCCAATATATTTTACCGGTAGAGCCGGCCGGCTCAAACATAGCATTGTAATAAACTCCATGTACTGATGGCTGTACACCAGTTACAATAGTAGTGTGAGAGGGATAAGTCATTGATGGGAACACGCTGTTTTGCCCCAGCGCGTGGGCACCATCTTTCATCAGTGCCCGGATATTAACGGCATGCCAGGCTGTATCCAGGTAAAAGTCGGGCCGGAATCCATCAACTGTTATCAGCACCACGTGCTTTACTTCCTGTGCCGGAAGCATGGATGATACCATTAAAAAACATATTGCTGCTATAAGTTTTCTCATCGCTTTTATTTTACATGATTGTGCCTTTTCCACCAGCCATAAAGATATGCTAATCCCCGGGTGTTGGCCCAGCTTTGGATTCAGCAGGCAATCTGTTTCCGGAATAATTTAGTAATACATTTTATCATCCCATTTCCTGGGCAAGGGTCGTTAACCAGGTTAGTTCTCCGAATGTATCATTGGATAGCTTGGCATGTGATCCGAAACTTCTACCGCGTTTAAGCAGCTTTACTTGTTTCGCACAACCATCAACTTAGCATCGATTGCATGCAAGCTTTATTTTTGAGGGACCCGCAACACGCAATAAAATAATCTGCTGCCCGACAAAAATTTTGGCAGTATGGCTATTGGCAAATTGTTGGCAGGATTACCTGTTTCAAACCTTTTTACTTTTTAAAAGATAGTATGGCCGGAGGGGTTTTAAAAAACAATCTTTTACCTGATTTATTCTCCAGCAGCAAGCCATCCATCAGGAGTTCATCACCCGCATACCTTTTAATAATGTTCACCGGCTCAAATGCGTGGATAGCAGCCAGTACACTATACAGTGGGGCATACTGAATAGTCGCTGCACCATTGTTTGCATCGCGGTTAATATACAATAACCCCGACTTGCCGAACAGTTCATAAAACGTAATACCAGCGGCCGCGCTTAATTGTTGCATGCTCATCAAAGTCCACCATGCAGCCAGGGCTGTGTATTGCCGTTCATCGTGCTTTGTGTGCTGATAGCGATCTGCCAGCGTTACCGGAGAAACATACACCGGTTTCCCTACTGCAAACAACCGGGCAGTGGCTACAAGGTCAGCCTGGTTGTCCAGGTTTTCCAGCAAGCTGCGGTTATCGGAACTATGTACCTGCGGGTGCAGGCTGAAACAGATAAAATCAAAAAGTACATCTCGGGGACGCTGGCGGTTCAGGTCTGCAAAAAAGAGATCAGTTCCATAGCCAACCTGTACCGATGGCAAAGCTTTTTTAATGAGCGGGTATGCGTACTGTAGTAAGTTTGGCGGCGTAACGGGCTGATTTTTTTGCAGCACCAGTATGCTGCTTATACAGGTCTTTCCTTCCTGCAAAGCGGCTAAAAGTAAAGCAAGCTCATGCTCAGCATCCTGGGAAAAAAATACAACCAGGGCCAGTCGCGTACCGTATAGCGTAGCCTGTTCCCCCGCCATTTGCAAATCATACAGCCAGCCCGTTTCATTTATTGATAGTGTAACCCGCAGATGATCAAAAGGAATCTTCTGTAATAATTTTTTTACATCCCGTGGTACAGGGCCTGCAACCAATGAGTGTCCATAGCCAATTTTCGGAAAAGGAACACGTTCTTCCCTGGCCGGATTGTGCGGCAGACTACTGCCAGCTGATTTTTCGCCCAGCGTTTTCAGCGTTATCACCTGCTCCTTTTTATCGCCTGCCTGTACATGCACCGGGTAAGAACGGTGGAGCGGAGTGCTGTATGTTTTATAGGAACTATCTGACCAGTTACGCTGATCTTCCGTTTCAAAAACATCGCCTTCAAACCCTACTGCTACCTGTATAATGCCGGCAATTGTCCACTTCATCTGCTGAACATCAAGAAAAGGCTGAGCCGGACTCACCGCAACCGGAAAACCGGATGTATACATTGATCCGTCCGGGCGTGTTATCATCACTGACTCTCCGCTGCATTCTTTTACGGGATGGTGAACACATAACCCAATCCGGTTTGAGTGAAAACCTTCCAGTGCGTGGCCTTTCATGGAAAAAAGGATGCTGCTGTCTGCACGGCCTTCAATTAGCATAAACGCTTCGTATACAGGTACCGGCTTCCCGTACAATGCCCTGTAGGTGATGGTGAAAGATGCTTCATTACTTACTATGGTTTCATCCATCACCTGGCATGGAATGGTACCCCAGTGCTCATCCCTTACGGCACTATAAATCATCCTGATCAATTCAGTATTATCCATGCATATATAGCGTATCCTGCCTTCTTCATACATACAGGTAAGCTTGCCCGCTTTCAGCATTGCAGCAGGCGCGAATACCACATCAAAAGGCAGGACTATTTCTTCTATCATTATATACCGGCGCAGTAAAATTGGGTAAACAAAAATTTCCGCAGCATCTTATAGTGGGACGCCTTCTGTATCACCGGCAAGAAAGTTGCCGGTAAAACGAAAATAGGCATCGGATGAGTTCCTGCCGGCTTTACCGTCTTCCAGCACGTGCGCACCGGCAAGGTTGAGTAATTTCTGCAGTTCCCTGGCTTTCTCTACCACACGGTTGGGTGCAAATGCAACCGTTTCACCCAATTGTTTTATCAGGGATAATCTATCCGGAATAATAACCGTGGCCGCCTGTGTTTCTATAAACCTTCTTAATAAAATAGCAGCCCCGCATTGCCTGGAAACGGCGGTAGGACTGTACACTTTGTCTTTCACAAATTTGCCTTTTGCATAATGGTTGCTATAGCTCCACAAGTAAGGAGAATTGATACTGATGGCTGGCTGGTGGTAACCATAACCGTTATATCCTTCCAGTTTGAACAAAATACCCGGCACGCTCCAGTCTGTCCACCTATCAAGTGATTTAAGCGTAAGCGCGTCCGTGGCGCTGGCCTCCCATTCAAAAGGGGGTTTACCAGTGGATGGTCTTCCCCTGGGTATTTGTACCGTACGTTCAGTAAGCGGATCACCATTGTGCAAATGCATTTTGAAATTGCTGCCACCTTCAAGGTTATGGGTAATACCAATAAAATACCAGGGTATATTTAATTGATTGCCTACTGTTTCGTACCGGCTCCGGCTGGCAGTAATTTTATTAAACGTGGTATTTATTTCTGCCAGTTTATCAAGATTGATGACACAGGTATCAAACAGGCGCTGGTATTCAGCCTGCAGCTGTGGGGTAAACTGAATGGCCATTGCTGGAATGGTTTAAGGTTAAAAATGATTGCCGCAAATTAGCATTTCTTTAAATACACATCAATAACATTTTGCCTGCACAGGAGCCCTTTCAACCGCTGACACGAAATGGTCATCATCCACAGGCGAATGCTGCTGAAAAAACCGGGATCGACAGGCACTCCTCTTTTTACGTGGTACAATTTCTCAAACAAATAAACCTCCGGATGGTGGAGGTTTATTTGTTTTTAAGAATAAGATTGCTGTATCAATGGCACAAATACTCAACGGTTACATTTTCGGTCGAAAATGGCACGAGGTCTGTTGCAGTAAATTTCACCGGCAGATTATTTGCATTATACTGGGATGCTGTAAAAGGATTATTAAGACTGTAATCTTTAGTAATAAACATCCAGACGGTATTGGTGCGTTTCAAATTTAGCTTGTTATCATAAACAACCGCACCCCCTTTATCCAGGTTGCCATTAGCATCATACGTGTAAGTCTTTTCTTCCAGGATGCTATACACCCCATTCCTGCGCAGGCTTGTTCTTACGAATTTAATCCTGCCAACAGCGTCATATTCATAAGCGTTGAATATAATATTATCTGTTGTTGGCAGCGGCGGTGTGCCGGATAATTGGCCAAAAGTATAAACGGTATCACTAATAACCTGGCCGTTTGTATTGTACGCATATTTAAACCATTGTTCATAAAGCCCGTTTGTATAAGACCGGAGTAACTGGGTCAGCTTTTTTTTGTTGTTATATATAAAATAATAATTGGGGTTACCTGTACCAACAGCATCATTGGTAATACTTACCGGGTCGCCAAACTGGTTGTACGCAAATAAGAAGGTAATGGTACGGTTTGAATAAACAGAGGTAATTTTCTTTATGCTGCACGCATCGTAGGTTGCATCGCCATGGTGATGGATGTAATCCTGCAACTTCTGGCAGCCGCCCAACAGTAATGTAAACAGTACGGTTACCGTAAATTTTTGTAAGAAGAAAGGTTTGATGTTCATAAAAATAAGTTTAGGCGTTAATAAAGGGGTCATAACAGACACACAAAGTTACCAACCCCGCCAGTGCTGCAATACCACAAACGTGGTATTGCCTGACAAATGGAAATTTTTTTACTCTTATGAAACTGTGTGTAATCCTGATTAAGAATAAGCGGGGTAAGTGTGCCGAAAACAACCAGGCATCGTCTTTATCGGTGCAGGAACCAAGGCCGGTATCTGCGCAATATATTTGTTCTATATGCCGGTAATAGTAAGATTTATGTATGGCGTGCTGGCATCATTACAGCTAACGGCGTCTTTCAATATTTCCGCATTAACTTTCGCGGGTTTATTAATTCACCCGGTTTACGGGCCGTTCTGCAAGAAAAGCTTTTATATTATCTGCTGTTATGCCCATTACCCGGGCCCGCGCTTCTTTGGTCATCCAGGCCTGGTGGGGTGTAATAATACAATTGGCTGCAGTGAGTAAAGGATTGGCAGGCAGAGGCGGCTCTTTAGAAAGCACATCCAACCCGGCACCCGCAATTACTTTACTGTTTAGCGCATCCGCTAAATCGGGCTCGTTAATCAACTGACCACGTGCAGTGTTTATCAGCAATGCCGATGGCTTCATTCGCTGGAGCATGGCGGTATTTACAAACCCGGTATTCGCTTCAGTTAATGGACAATGCAGTGAAACAACGTCGCTTTTTTCAAACAAGGTTTCTAGATCACAATAAACAGCGCTTGTATCAGCCCGTTTAGTTCTGCTATTAAATAACAGCTTCATGCCAAACGCTTCCGCAATAGCAGCTACGCGGCGGCCAATATTACCATAGCCCACAATGCCCATTGTTTTACCGGCCAGTTCTGCAATCGGCAATTTGCCATAACACCAGTCGGCAGCTGACTGCCACTCACCTGCTGCCACCGAAGCCGCATGCATGCCCGTGTGGTTAACCAATTCCAGCAGAAGGGCAAATGTATGCTGGGCCACAGAAGCAGTCCCGTACGCAGGCGCATTGCATACAACGATGCCTTGCTCTGCTGCGGCTTTTGTATCAATTACGTTATAACCGGTTGCCAGCACCGTTATCATTTTTAAACCGGGCAGCTGTTCAAGGGTACGCCTGCTAAAAGGCACCTTATTGCTAAGCACAATCCCAGCACCTGTGCATCTTTCAACAATGAGTTCAGCGGGCGTGCGGTCATATACTGTTAGGTCGCCCAGTGCCTGTACCGCATGCCAGCTGATATCACCGGGGTTAAGGGTATAACCGTCTGTTACCACTATTTTCATAACAATTATTATTTTAGAAGCAGTGGATTAAATATAATTATTTTAGTGAAGTAAAATAAATTTCAGGTTGCGTCAGCATATGGTTGCCCTTTATTGAATAAGATAAGGCTGCATTTATTGGTGATAAAAAACACTTATTTTATACGGCGGGTGCCAATGGCTATCTTATGATTGTAGTAGCCGTCAGGGATTGCACAAAAATAATCATCAGGCCAGCCAATGTGCCTGCCTGAAGACGGGCAGTATTTTTTTCTGAATGGGCCATACTGCCCCGGACTTAACTCAACGGCTTAACCGTGATCAAGCTGACAAATCCCGAAAAACGCAGCAAACAACTTTCCCATTTTATACGTCAACTCATGGGAACCATCCTGCCATCCCCTGATAGTCTTCCGTGCTATTAGTTTTGCCTAATAACTGCTCCTTGCAGTCCCGGCATTTCGCACAATAAGTATAATTATTTATGCCGGTCACTATTACCCATTAGCGGTTAATATAATGTCGTCATTTCCGTTTTAATAACAGGGATACCAGATTTGTTACAAAATGCGGCGGATAGAACGACTCCGCTACCATGCACCAGCTAATACTGCCCTGCTAAAAATGGATATCTGTACATCATGAACAATCGGTTAATAAAAAGGATCAGCATTTTTCTGACGGTAGATCAGCAGACCATCAATGAATATTTTAATATGCATGATCCTGCTCCTATTTATAAAAGACAGCTTAGCCACGGATTTGAGGAGTATATAATGACATCTATTGCGGCGGCAAAAAGATATTCTGTATTCCGCTATAAAATAAACTGCCGTAACAGCCGGGATAAACAGTTTGCGGAACCACTTATGCTGGCCGTAAAGCGCCATTTTGCTGAAAAGAAAGTCATGATGGAAGCTGAGTTTGAAAAGTTTAAACGCCGTACCTATATCCTTCTTTTTATCAGCCTGGCAGTAGTTATGATTTGCCAGGGTACAATACCAATGGTTTTAAGCAGTGAGCACCGCATTCATTCAGGACTGAGCAACAGCCTTGATGTTTTTAGCTGGGTTATACTATGGCGCCCTATTGATAAACTTATTTTTCACTGGAATCCATACCTGAAAGAGATTGCGGTATTACAAAAACTAACAGACGCCGAAGTAATTATACTGGATGAAACAAATTAGCCTTTTAACCATTGCATGCTTGCTCTTGCTTACTACAGCAAACGCGCAGGGCTATGGTGGCATTGAACAATATTATTATGCATCTGGTTCAGGCAGTGCCGGATTGGTACCGAAAATATTCTATCAAACCAGCAAGAACTGGTATGCAGAAGCCCGGTATAATTATGAAGAAGCAAAAACATTCTCCATGGTAGCTGGTAAAGCCTTTTCCGGTGAAAACATGCCAGGCTGTTCAGTTACACCAATGGCAGGTTTTGCAACCGGGCAATTTAACGGGCTGTTGCTGGCATTGAAAACTGAACTGAATTTTAAAAAGTTATTTTTTTTCTCAGAATCGCAATACAATTATGCCGTCAGAAACAGGTACAGCAGTTTTATATATAGCTGGGTGGATGCAGGCTACAAAATAAACGACCAGTTATCTGCCGGTACAGCCATGCAGGTAAATATTTCAGCCGAAACAGGCAAACAGCTTGAGCCGGGTGTCTTTATAGAATTTAGTTACAAAAAATGGACGTTCCCGGTCTACATATTCAACACAGCAGCCAAAGACAGGTATGCAGTGGTAGGTGTAAGCTATGAACTGATTCCATTTAAAAACAGCGGGCAGCAGAAAAAATAACAGACGCTAATAACATTGTTAATATGAACAGAATTTCCATCGTTGTACTGGCCTTGTTTCTATTTTTCCTGGGTCTTTTTTATTGGTCTGTTTGGTGGCTGATAGCAGGTATTGCCGGCGGCATTGTTCTGGCTGCTTACCGCCTGCACCAAATTCGTATTGATAAAATAGCGGTGGAAAAAGAAGAGCTGGAACTGCAGCTGGAAGAAAAGAATGATCAGTTGGAAGCAATAAAGGACAGGGAACGCCGCACCAGGCAACAGGCCGACAGGGCAAACCAGACAAAAACTACCATCCTTGCCAAAATAAGTCATGAGATAAGAACCCCGCTCAACGGCATGATGGGTATGGCTGCACTGATGGCTGAGACAGGTCTCAACACCGAACAAAAAGAATATACGCAAACCATCCGCAGTTGCGGAGAAAGCCTGCTGAGTGTAATTAATGAAATACTCATCGCAGATATTCTCGAGTTTTCAAAAGTTGATTCATTAAAAAATGGCCTGGAAGAAAAAGATTTCGATTTACACAACTGTATTGAAGAAGTAATAGATATGTTTTCTGTGAAAGCTGCCGCGGCCGGACTTGAACTGATGTATGAAATTGATACGGTTATTCCGCGGCAAATTAACGGCGACAGCCTGCGCCTGCGGCAGGTATTACTGAACCTGCTGAGCAATGCACTGGCATTTACGCACCGGGGTGAAATTATTATCCGTGTGCTTCCTGAAAAAACAAGTAGTACTGAAAAAAAGGATGAGTTTGATTTACGCTTCGAAATTTGTGATACCGGCATTGGCATTGAAGAAGATAAACTCCGTAAAATACTACAGGGATTACGCTATACCGGCGATTCACTTATCAGCAACCAGGGAGAAAATGGCCTTGGCCTCACCATTTGCGAAAAGCTGGTAGGTTTCATGGGTGGCCACATTGAAATAGAGAGTCGTATAGGCATGGGGACAACAGTTCGCTTTAGCATAAAAACACGTGCTGGTACCCAATTGCATCGTTCTGATACCGATCTCGCTATAGCCGCTGCAGCAGGAAAGAAAATAATGGTGGTGGATAATAATTCAAGCAGCCTCGCCATTCTGAAAAATATTTTAGAAAACTGGAAACTGGTACCCGTTTTAATTAATTCAGGCCAGCAGGCGCTGAACCTTTTAGCTGGTTCAGGTAAACCAGACCTGATTATAACGGATATGCACATGCCTGGAATGGATGGCATTGAACTGGCGCGTACAATAAAGGCCAAATATCCTGAGATCCCAATTATCTTATTAAGTCCCCCGGGCAATGAATACCTGAAAAAACAGGATACTTTGTTTAATGCCATTATCCCGAAACCTGTTAAGCGTCATACGCTGGGAGAAAATATTATTAACCAGTTCAAAAAGAACGGCCGGTCAGCCACGGAAGATAAAGCCGGCAGCCAGCAACTTAGAAGCGATTTCTCAGCGGCCTATCCGCTCCGCATTCTTATTGCAGAAGATGATCTTTTCAACCAGCAACTGGCCATAAAAATATTAAACAAGCTGGGTTATGAACCACAAATAGCTTCTAACGGAAAAGAAGTGCTGGAAATAGTCAGCAACAACCAGTATGATTTAATACTGATGGATGTGCAGATGCCTGAAATGGATGGACTGGAAGCGACAAGAATGATCAGGTTATGCCTTACCACACAGCCGATAATTATTGCCATGACTGCAAACGCCATGCAGGGCGACAGAGAAGAATGCCTCCAGGCAGGTATGGATGATTACCTGAGTAAACCTGTTGAATTGCAGGAGCTGGTAAGAATACTGGAGCGATGGGCGGTGCCAGCGAAAGAAAAAGCACCGGTGATTTGATAAAACATGATGCATTTGTTGATGACCATAATAATATAGCCTTTAAAATTCCTGATTGACTATGAAAAACATTACGTTGCTGCTAGTACTTACCGCCACTGCCATGATTGGGCACGCACAGATTGGCATTGGTACCGTCTCGCCCAATTCAACACTGGACGTGAGGGGATCTATCTCTACCAATTACAGAAACTTTACCAGCGCCAGCACGGCTGCTATCACTGACAATGTGCTCGTTTTTACCGGCAGTACTGCTGCAACACTTACACTGCCGACTGCAGCGGGCATTACCGGCAGAACGTACCAGGTTAAAAATGCAAGCCTTACGGGCCCAACCCCAATACTAACCATTGCTACTACATCATCGCAAACGATTGACGGGCTAAGCAGCTGGACACTGACTGATCAGTATCAAACCGTAACATTGGTGAGCAACGGCAGCAACTGGCATGCAGTTAGTTTTTTGCCCAGCAGTTCCAGCATCAGCTGGAGCCAGACCGGCAATAGCAATACCAATCCTGCTACAAATTTTTTAGGCACCAGTGACGACAAACAAATGATCTTTAAATCAAACGGCCAGTCTTATTTAGAGTTTGGACGCCGCCAGACACTGGGCCTTACACAGGCATATGCTGATTACAGTGACAACAATGAAAAAGTAACCTATATACGTTCTGCACTGCAGTTTGAAGCAGCCGCTGCCATGTTTTACAAGCCTAAAATGTATACCGATATAAATGGCAACTTCAGGGTAAAAGGAAGTTCAGCCGGTACCGACTATTTTGAATTTGGATCAACCGGTACAAACAATGATGGTGGTTTTGAATTTATTATTGGCGATGACGGTGACGAACCCATCCTGTTTAAAAGCTATAATTATTTAACAGGCACTTCAGAAATCATGCGCCTGCAAAGTGGCAGAATGGCCGTAGGTTCCAATGCGTTTAATGCCACCAACCCTGAAAAATTATTAATTGATGCCGGTGTCACCAATTCCTATAACCTGATGACAGGCAAAGGAAGTATTAATAATTACCTGCAGATTAATGTTCAGAACAGATCCAACGGCAGCAGCGCCAGTTCTGACCTGGTTGCAACCGCCGACAATGGTACTGAAACGGCCAATTTCATTGACATGGGTATTAACTCCAGCACTTATTCCAGTACTGGCCTTCTATCAGGTATCAACAACGCTTATTTATATTCAACCGGTAATGATTTGGTAATAGGCAATGCCACTGCTGCAAAAGATCTTATTCTTTTTACGGGTGGAACAGCGGCTTCCAATGAGCGCATCAGGGCAACCGGTAATGGTGTAACGCTTACCGGTTCAGTAGCGCACACGTACAGAACTGGCACTGGTAGTTATACCGTGCTGGCGACAGACTATGTGGTCATCAATACCGGTACCGCGGCTACATTTACTTTACCAGTAGCAAATACCTGTGCTGGCAGAATCTACCGGCTGTTAAACCAGGGTACCGGCGTGGTCACTTTGTCACAAACCGTCCGTACAGATGCGGCCACCACAACAACTTCAATTGCTGCCACTGCAGGCGCCAATTTTTATGAAATAATGTCCGACGGAACAGAATGGAGAAGAATTAATTAATAATAACCCACACTATCTATAACCGGCTGGCCAACAAGACAATCCAATATTATGACCATTAAAATTACCGCTGCTGTTTCTGCCATCCTGCTCTGCACTTTACAAACGGTGGCACAAATTGGCGTAGGTACCACTACGCCCAATTCTACGCTTGACGTACGTGGCTCACTGTCGTTAAATTATCGATCCTTTACTGCAAATACCACTGCTTCGGGCACAGATAACATGCTGGTATTTACCGGCACGTCGGCAGCAACTGTAACATTACCGGATGCAGCGGCCTGTGCAGGGAGGGCCTACTGGTTTAAAAATACCAGTTCCAATATTTCTTTATTAACGATTGCTACCACGGCATCGCAAACCATAGACGGGCTCAGTTCCTGGTTAGTAGATGAAGCAAATGAAAGTATCCGTCTTGTAAGCAATGGCACCAACTGGCATATCAGTGCGCAAAGTCTGCCCACCGGATCAGGCATCGACTGGAGCCAAAGCGGCAATAGTGTAGCTGCATTAAAAAAAATAGGCACTATCAATAATTACGATCTTCCTTTTATTACCAACAATACAGAAAAAATGCGCCTTACCAGTAACGGTAACCTGGGCATTGGCTCATCCACATTCAGTGCGGCCAACCCGGAAAGGTTGCTGGCAGATGCGGGTGCAAGCGGTAATACCAACTATCAGAATGTAATTGTAGGTAAAGGCAATACCAACAGCTATGCACAACTGAATATACAAAACAGCAATGCAGGCACAGCGGCCAGTTCTGATGTGGTTGCAACTGCAGACAATGGAAATGAAAGCAATAATTATGTTGATATGGGTATTAACAGCAGCACCAATACCAGCGGCATAATGGGTGCAGCCAATGATGCCTACCTGTATAATATGGGTCAAAATTTTTTAATAGGAACCGGTGCGGCAGCAAAGTCACTGGTTTTTATGACCGGTGGCACCACACAATCATCCAATGAAAGAATGCGCATTGATGGCTCCGGCAACGTAGGCATCGGCACAATAAATCCTTCTTATAAACTACATATAAATGGTACCAACCCGCTGTTTCTTAACGGTGTTCAAACCGGCCTGGGCACCGATAGTATTCTCACAATCATTAACGGTATAGTTAAAAAGATAAGTCCGGCCGCAGTAAATGGCTGGGCACTCACTGGCAATGCTGGCACCAATCCTTCTACCAATTTCCTGGGCACCACAGACGCGCAGGCAATGCTGGTAAAAATAAATGCGGTACAGGTAGGCCGCTTTGACCAGAATGCAATGGCGCTGGGCATTGGCTCAAGCACCAGTAACTCCACCCAGTCCTATGCTCTTGGAAGCAGCGCAAACGTAGGGTACAACCATACCAGCGCTTTCGCCATTGGAAACAGTGCTGCTGTAAACAGCGATAATTCTTTCTCTATTGGTAATAGCGCAGTAAGCAACGGCAGCAATTCATTTGCCATTGGCAATGGCGCCGCAGCAAACAATACTAATTCACTTGCAATAGGCCCATCTGCCGTTACCGCTTATAGTATTACCGACGCCATTTCTATTGGCGATAATGCCACCGCCAATGCTTCCAACTCTATTGCAATAGGAAGTAACAGCACGCCCGCAAATAAAACAGTTACCAACGCTGCCAATTCCATAGCTATAGGCACTACAGCGGTTTCAAACAGTGCCAGCGCCGTTGCTATAGGTACCGGTGCAACGGTTGCATACAGCATAGCGCCTGCAATAGCCATCGGTAACGCGGCGGTTGTAAACGGTGGCAGTGGCATCGCTGTGGGCAACGGAGCCGGTATTGGCAATGTTGCCAATGCTATGGCCCTTGGAGCTGGTGCATCTGCAACCGGTACTGCTTCCAACTCAACAGCGATTGGTTATAATGCCGCCGCAACCTTGCCCAACGAGATTATATTGGGAGATCGTAGCAACACCAGCTTATCTGTTGGCATCGGTAGCGAAAGTTTTTCAGGAAGCAACCGGGAAAAATTACTGGTGGATGCCGGCGTAACCAGCTCTGTAAACGCAATTGTTGGCCGCGGTAATATCAATAATTACCTGCAGCTGAATATCCAGAATCAATCGAATGGCACAACCGCTTCATCAGACGTGGTAGCTACAGCCGATAACGGAAGCGAAACAACAAACTATATTGACATGGGTATCAATTCAAGTACCTATGCAGCAACCGGTATTTTAGGCGGAATAAATAATGCTTACCTGTATACAACCGGCAATGACTTCGTGATTGGAAATTCAACCAACAACAAAAGTTTAATTTTTTATACGACTACCGGCGGCACTAACACCGAAAGAATGAGAATTACCAATGCAGGTTTAATACCTGGCCAGGACAATACTTATTCCGCAGGAAATAGTACCAACAGGTGGACAGCCATATGGTCTGCCAATGGCACCATTCAAACTTCTGATCTCAGGTTAAAGAAAAATATACTACCCCTTGCCTATGGTTTAAAAGAAGTACTTCAACTGCAGCCAGTCAGCTACGACTGGAAAGATAACAGCGGCACTAACAAAATAGGCCTGATAGCGCAGGAAGTAAAAAAGCTAATTCCACAGGTAGTAGCAGGCGATGAAGAAAAAGAAAACCTGGGTATGAATTATGCTGAGCTGGTACCGGTACTCATTAATGCCATTAAAGAGCAGGAGATGCACCTGGCGGCGCAGCAAAAGGAACTGGACAAAATGAAGAAAGAAATTGCATTACTGAAAGCTAAAAAATAAGTTAACAGACAAGACGGCTGAAATTATGCTATTCTGTTTTATTAATACACCGGGTAATATTTTTACCCATTGTTAAATTCAAATTAGATGAAAAAAATTAACCTTTCCATTACTAGCCTGTTTCTTTTTTGTGCTGCGGCTTTGCAGGCGCAGGTTAATTTGCAAAACACCGGTACGCTTTATATAAGTGGTGCAACAGACATTCTGTATGTAAACGGTTCCTTAACCAATGCCAGTGCTGCGGGGCTCAACAACAATGGGCAACTGTATATATCGCAAAACCTGGTGAATAGCCAGGCAGGCATGGCTGTGGGAACAGGCACACTATACCTGAACGGATCTGCTGCACAAACAGTAAGCGGTACCCAATTATTCAGGACGTTTAATATGATTACTGATAACAGCGCCGGATTTATACTTAACAATGATTTGAGTGTCAGCGGTGCGCACACATTCACCGCAGGAATTATAACTACATCCGCCACGCCAAATTACCTTATTTATGAAGCAGGTTCATCCTTTACGGGAGATGGGGATACCCGGCATGTAAATGGCTGGGTGCGCAAAACAGGTAATACTGCATTTACTTTCCCCCTTGGGAATGGCACCGTGGAAAGAAGGATAGCCGCAAGAAATCTAGCCGCCTCATCTGTTTTCAATGCACGGTATATGGGTGCCACTACCAATACAACCAGCGTATTGTCACCACTGGTAAATGTTGACCCCAACGAATACTGGATGGTAAACCAGGTAAGCGGCGGCACAGCAATAATTGATATGAACTGGGACAACAGTAAAATAGCCATGCCCAATTATTCACTGGCAGATATACGGGTAGCCAATTATACAGCAGGCAACTGGACGCAGGTGGGCGGCACCGCAACGGGCAATACCAGTACTACGGGCAGTATTTCTTCCAATACACTTTCCTCCTTTGGTGCATTTACTTTTGGAAGCATTTCATTTATTCTACCCGTTACCCTGGTAGAGTTCAGCGCTTACAGAACGAATGGCAATACCCTGTTAAGCTGGACTACAACTGGCGAAATAAATGTAAGTCATTATGAAGCGGAACGCAGTGAGGATGGTATGCTATTTTATGCAGCAGGCGCTATAGCGGCCAATAATAAAACCGGTTTACAGCAATATAGCCTTACCGACAGCAAACCACTAACAAAAGAAACCACCTACTATCGCCTGCGCAGCGTTGACACTGATGGTAAAACAAAAATATCAAAAGTAGTGATGGTGCGCGACCGCCTTTCCTCAATTAAATATTTTGCAGTTGGCAACCCTGTAAGCAAAAGTATTCATATCACTGCCGGGCTAATAACCAACGGAACATACAGTTATCGTATCATCAGCGGTGCAGGTCAAACTGTTCAGTCGGGCCGGTTAAACCTGGGTAGTGGCGCACATTATGAATTGCCATTATTATCATCGGTTACCCCTGGCATTTATGTGCTGGAACTGCGGAAAGATAATTACAACTACCGGCAGCAGCTGCTGGTTCAGTAAAGATAGTTTTTGAAAAAAGAATTTTTAATCCAATGCTTGTACCATATATGAAACTCCAAGTGACGATGCGGTTACATCTTTTAAATACAAAAGCGTATGTATTGTATGCTGTGTGCCTGCTCCTGCTATGTACGCCAACAATATCGTTTTCGCAGAAACCCTATTTAAAATTTGAACACCTTGACATAAACGCAGGCCTTTCTCAAAACAACGTTATCTGTGTGCTGCAGGATAGCCGCGGCTTCATGTGGTTTGGTACCCGCGATGGACTTAACAGGTATGACGGCTATAAATTTACAGTTTACAAGAATGACGCAACAGATAAATACAGCATCAGCAATAATTTTATTACCGGGATACTGGAAGACGACAACGGAAATATATGGGCCACTACCAATGGTGGTGGCGTAAACATGTTCGACAGGAACAAAGAACATTTTACCCGTTTTAGACATGACCGCAACAACAGTAACAGCCTTTCAAGTGATTTAACAGCGTGTATTGCAAAAGATCACGAGGGAAATTTATGGATTGGTACCAATGATGCAGGATTGAATATGCTCAATCCCCGCAATAACCATTTCACCCATTATAACCACAATAAACAGGACAGCCGGACACTCGGCCACGACTACGTAAAAATGGTTTTTGAGGATGCCGGGCAGCGGCTTTGGGTAGGCACTTACGGCGCTGGTCTGCATTTGTTTGACCGCGGCAGCAAGTCTTTCACACGGTTTCAGTACAACGCTGCTGATTCCACTTCAATCAGCAGTGATAAAATATTTAAAATTTTTGAGGATAGCAAACATCAATTGTGGATAGGTACAGACGGCGGCGGTCTCAACCTGTTTAATTACAGCACGGGCAGGTTTAGCCGATTTATGCACCACCAGACCAATAAAAACAGTCTTCCGGCAAATGCCGTTTACTCACTCGGTGAAGACAGTACCGGCAGTTTATGGATAGGCACAGAAAATGGAGGACTCAGTATTTACAATCCCACTACCAGGATATTTGACAATTACCTGCACGATGAACTGGACAATGCAAGTCTCAGCAACAACTCAATCTATACCGCATACAAAGACAACAAGGGGAATATGTGGATTGGTACATTTTCAAACGGCATTGATCTATTCAATAAGGATAACAATAAATTTACACATTATAAGCACAATTCAGCTGTAAGCAGCCTCAGCAATAACTATGTGTTGGCTATTATGGAAGACACAAAGAAAAGGATGTGGATTGGTACCGATGGCGGAGGCCTCAACTTGTTTAACCAGCTAACAAAAAAATTTACCAGGTTTGAGCATAGGTTAGGTGATAATAATAGCATTGCCGGTAATTATGTACTGAATGTTTGTGAAGACAGCAGGGGAAATATCTGGATTGGTACATGGGGCGATGGCGTGACCGTGTTTAACCCTGAAAAAAATACGTACAAACATTTTAAAAATAATCCATCAGACACAACCAGCCTGAATAATAATAATGCATGGTGCATTTTTGAAGACCGCGATAAAAATATTTGGGTAGGCACACATGGTGCCGGCCTGGACCTGTATAATCCTGCAACGGAGACTTTTTTGCATCATACTCACAGTGAACAAAAGAGTGGCAGCATCAGCAGCAATATTGTGCACATGATTACGGGCGACAGCCATGGCAATCTTTGGATAGCAACAGATGACGGAGGTATTAACCGGTTTAATAAAAAAACAGGCATTTTTACCACATTTATCCATGATGAGAAAAAGAATAGCATCAGCGGTAACAGTGTGCTGGCAATCTACAAAGACATAAAAGATAATTTGTGGATAAGCACCATGACAGGGCTGAATTACCTGGACACAAAAACAGAACGGTTCACCGTATATACAATCGCCAATGGACTGCCCTCCAATGCTGTCTTTGGCATGCTGGAAGATGACAAAAATAATTTATGGGTTAGCACCAACAAAGGTCTGTCTGTATTAAACATGCCCACCGGTAAATTTAAAAACTATGGAATTGCAGATGGCCTGCAATCATATGAATTTAAAGATCATTCTTTCTGCAAAAGCAGCAGTGGCGCTATGTATTTTGGCGGCATTAACGGGTTCAATGAATTTTATCCTGACAGGATAAAAGACAATAGTTTTGACCCTCCCCTGGTACTGACCAATTTCCAGGTATTCAATAAAACGCTGGCCATTGAGACGGATAGCAGTCACCCTTCGCCATTAAAAAAATCAATTACTGAAACTGACCGTATTGAATTGCCTTACGCAAGCTCCGTTATATCATTTGAATTTGCTGCTCTTAATTATACAATTGCAGAAAAAAAGAGGTACGCTTACATGCTGGAAGGCTTTGATAAAACCTGGAATGAAATAGGCGCAGAAAGAAAAGTAACTTATACAAAACTGGATCCCGGTCACTATGTTTTTAAGGTAAAAGGACTGACCAATGAAGGCAAATGGTCCGAACGGACGATTGCCGTGAATCTCATTATTGTTCCGCCCTATTGGCTTACCTGGTGGTTTAAGCTGCTGGTGACCCTTACCGTTGCCGGAGGTATTATTTGGTATGTGCACAAGCGTATTACCCGTATTAAAGTGCAAAATGAAAAACTTGAAAGACTGGTAGACATAAGAACCGGCGAACTGGCTGTGTCTATGAATGGTGAAAAAAAATCACGCCTGGAAGCCGAAGCGGCCAATAAAGCTAAAAGTGTTTTCCTGGCTACCATGAGCCATGAAATCCGCACACCCATGAACGGTATAATTGGTATGTCTTCATTACTGTCGCAAACGGCTTTGTCAAGCGACCAGCGCAGTTATACGGAGACCATCCAGACCTGTGGTGAAAACCTGCTAACGGTAATCAATGATATTCTGGATTTTTCTAAAATTGAATCCGGTAAAATGGAACTCGAAGAAAAAGATTTTAATTTACGTACCTGCGTTGAAGAAGTGCTGGATGTGTTCGGCAGCAAAGCGGCACAGCTGGGACTGGACCTGGTTTACCAGATTGACATGAATGTGCCGGAACAAATTACGGGCGACGTCACCCGCCTGCGCCAAATTTTAATAAACCTGGTGAGCAATGCCGTTAAATTTACCCAGCAGGGAGAAGTTTTTATAAAAATTTCCCAGGTGCAGGCCAAACAGAATGGCGAAACAACTTTATGCTTTGAAGTACGCGATACCGGCATTGGTATCCCCACTGATAAGCTGGAAAGATTGTTCAAAGCTTTCTCGCAGGTGGACTCATCTACTACCCGTAAATATGGCGGTACCGGCCTGGGACTAGTCATCAGTGAAAAATTAGTTTCATTGATGGGTGGCAGTATCACTGTATCAAGCCAACCCGGCGTTGGATCTGCTTTTGCGTTTACAATAATAACCAGGGCAGGCACAAAGACAGTTCAAACCTCCGTGACCGGCATGTTGGCCAGCCTCGAAAAAAAGCGCGTACTGGTCATAGATGATAATCTTACCAACAGAACCATCCTGCGGGTGCAGCTGGAACAATGGAAAATGAACGTGGTACTTGCCTGCGGCGGTCCGGAAGCCCTCGATATTTTATCAGGGAATAATGATTTTGATCTTGTACTAACTGATATGCACATGCCTGTAATGGATGGGCTGGAGCTCACAAAAAAAATAAAGGCAATCTACCCGGATTTGCCGGTGATGCTGCTGAGTTCGCTGGGCAATGAATTAGATACAGATCACAAGGCGCTTTTCAGCTCCGTATTAACCAAACCTGTAAAACAAAATATATTGTCTACCCATATCCTAAATAATTTCAGGCAAACGCCCGCAGCCATGGCCGGGCCACAAGCCGCGCCGGATCAACTACCTGCCAATTTATCTGCGCAATATCCTTTGCGAATTCTTATAGCAGAAGACAATCCTATCAATCAGCAACTGGCCATGATAGTGCTTACGAAAATGGGCTACGAACCGGAATTAGCCGAAAACGGGCAGCAGGCTGTAGATAAACAACAGGATGAGCAGTACGATATTATTTTAATGGACGTGCAGATGCCAGAGATGGATGGCATGGAAGCCGCCAGGGTGATACGCGGCAAACAGAAAGTACAACCTATCATTATTGCTATGACGGCAAACGCCATGCAGGGTGACCGCGAAGACTGCCTTGGCGCCGGCATGAATGATTATATCTGCAAACCATTTAAACCACAGGACATTGCTGCCATGATAGTTAAATGGGCATCGTAATACAAATAAGTCAGGTAGCGCTTAGCAATAAATCATACCAGCATTAAGCGCCGTGCATGATAATTCAGGCACAAACATTCATGCGCGGGTTACAACCGGGCCGCCTGCTCCAATTATACACGTAATAATGGAGTTGTATACATGACCATATATTTACAGGTCTAACAAACTTGTATAACATCCATGTGCAGGAGTGCGCCCAGCTTCTTAATTTTTGAGCCAATATGTCCTATACCTACTGCGCAATGGTGCGCCGGTCCATGGCTGTTCCAGTCGTTCACAAATTGCCTGGCCCCTATTGAAAATTTATAGCGGCTGTTTGTATTTCCTATCTGCAGTACCGGGCCTGCTACAGATGTTGCTTCCGCCAGCAGCAAGCACAGTCCGCCGCCTTTCTTTTCAACCACAGAAAGCATGGTTACCGGGCCATTTTTTACAGACATTTCAACAGAAAGACCATTGCCTACTTTTCCATGATATACCGCCAGGGGCCGTACCTTGGTTTTACCTTCCGCAATGGCTATATGACCGGGGCCGTCATGCCCCATTAATACCACGTCAGCAGCAAAATCCATTGCATAATATTCAGTAAAAGATCCGCCTGCACCAAAAGCATCCATTATTTTCATGGCCTGCGCATTTTTTATTTCATACTCCCCTGCTACTGGTACACCGCTGGCGGTCAGCAAAGAGTTGCCAAGGATGATTGACGCTATGGCTTCTTCGTTGTCCGGGTTGCCGGTGCCTTTGTAATAATAGGCCATGGAACCAAGTTTATACTGCTCCACCAGCTTATCCAGTGCTACTGAAGTGATGGCTGCCTTCTCTAATTCTTCTGCAGAACAGTCGTGCTGTACGTCAAACGTTTGGTGGAACAGCTGTAGCCGGTCTTTTATCCGCTGCTGGCTGACGCTCTTGCGCAAAGAGACCAGTTCCTCTACTTCCAGCAATTCAATATGTCCGCCAAAATGAGCGTACTGTTGCGTCAGGTCGGTATATATGTCCAGCATGCCACTGTAGTAATGACCCATACAACCAAGGCGGTTATAAAACATGGTATTAGCAACAGCGGCCGCCTCTACCCATGCTGTTATTTCCGCCCAGCATTCAGGATCATCGTGCAGCATTCCGGTAACCTGGTGAAAGCTGATGCCGGCGCGGTTAAACACATTGGCTAATTCCGGTACCGGGCACGCAGCACAATAAGCCAGCCATTCGCCGGTCATTTTTGTTCTGTCCGTCATTGCATTAAAAGCAGCGTAATCAATGGCCGCTTCCGGTGAAAGATTTAAAATGATAACCGGCACTTTGGCACGCTGCACTACCGGCAATACCGTAGAAGACAATGCATAGGTAGTTACATACAAAAAAATGATGTCTACATCTTCGGTGCTGAAAGTTTTACCTGCATCAAATGCTTTGTCGGCACTGTCTACCAGGCCTGCATTAATAACCGAACCATGTATAGCTGCCAACCGCTGGTGTACAATAGAAAGGTACCCTTCCAGTCTTTCCCTGAGGCCTTCAAATTGCGGCCAGTAAGTATCAAGTCCAATCCCAAAAAGACCGATTTTTAAGGAGCTGTTTTTCATGCAATGTTGTAATGTATAATATATAAATAAAGTTGATAGTGGTAAGCCCTTTTGGCTAAGCGCGTTTTTAGGAAAATTAACCTGTGTGTATGGCATTAAGTACAGCTGCTGGTTGTATACTGAAGTTGCGCCCGCACATTATTTTATAACCTGGTTAAACTCCAGCCGTTCACCATCAGGTCCAATTATATTGAAATACTTACAGCCATTTTTCCAGAAGGGAAGCCATACCGGCGCCTCCTCTGCTACCTGGAAGGCCGCATCTTTTAGTGCCGCAAAAGTTGCATCAATATCATCCACATCAAATGCAATATGGTCAATATGTCCATCAGTCCGTTTACTTATTTCTTCCAGCTTATGATCTGGCAATTGATACAGTTCTATGACAACGCTGTTGTTTTTCATCATAATACAGGTGCCGGTTTTCCCGTCCATGGTAAAGGGCGACTGCATTACATGTATAAAACCCAGGCTTGTGTAGAAAGCAATGGAAACATTGATATCTGTTACCGGGATGCCTGCATGCTGAAGGTGATTAATTGTGATGTGAACAGGTTCTTTCATAATGGCTTACTTCGAAAATTTAATCAGTAATTTATTTGATTTTTATTATCCGCCGCCAATTTATTTTTTTGCAGCCATACCTTGCCTTACAATATCAGAATGATTATTTTTATCCGCCTGCCACATGGCAACCTTTTAACTGTCGTATATTTCTTGTCTTAGTTCAATGTTTTACTACCGCTGTAACAGCATCTTTACAACATACATTAATTACACGCCGATAACAACACTTGAATTATTTGCCTGCGTTAATGTTATTGCAACAACCAGGGCACCCTGCAATATTTATTCAGATAACCTTTAAAAATTCAAAAATGAGTACACTAACAGTAAAAGACGGTACCGAAATCTACTACAAAGACTGGGGAACAGGGCAACCACTGTTTTTTCATCATGGCTGGCCGCTATCAGGCGATGACTGGGATGCGCAAATGATGTTTTTCGTTGGGCATGGATTCAGGGTAATTGCCCATGACAGAAGGGGTCATGGAAGATCTTCCCAGGCATCCGGTGGGCATAATATGGATACCTATGCTGCAGACGTAGCTGAAATTACAAAGGCACTTGACTTAAAAAATGCAATTCATATCGGACACTCAACGGGTGGCGGTGAAGTAATCCGATACGCCGCAAAGTATGGCCAGGGCCGTATATCAAAAGCAGTTTTAATAAGCGCTGTTACACCTATCATGGCTAAAACCAATACTAATCCGGATGGCATACCGATGTCTGTATTTGACGAGATACGGGTAGGCACCGCAACAAAACGGCCACAATATTTCCAGGACTTTACACTCCCGTTTTTTGGATATAACCGGCCAGGTGCAAAAATATCGCAAGGCATAAGAGACAATTGGTGGCGCCAGGGAATGATGGGCGGCATAAAAGCGCACTACGATTGTATCGAGGCTTTTTCTGAAACTGATTTCACGGAAGATCTCAAAAGCATAGACATACCAGTATTGGTAATGCATGGTGAAGACGATCAAATAGTTCCATTTCAACTTACTGCTTTGAAAGCCGCGAAGCTGCTAAAAAATGGAAAACTGATTACCTACCCGGGGTTTCCGCATGGAATGCCTACCACTGAAGCAGCCACCATCAATACAGATCTGTTAGCATTTATTCAATCGTAAGTTGATACTATGTTACAGGTTTAATTAGTGTGTAGTGGAAAATTGCCTCAAAATACCAAAAGCCTGCAGATAATACGTTTGCAGGCTTTTCGCATAATTGGATTTTACACGGTAAGAATTTTGAAGCAGTCTGATATGTAGCTTATTTAAAATATTTATCTGGAATATTTATCAAACTGCCAATTTTTACACCGTCGTCCCATCGAAGCTTGTTTACATATTTTTTAGGCGTCATGCCGGTGGCTTCGTGCCTTGCATCAAATGACTTTTCACTGGCAGGATTTTTTTTACCCACCAACACAGCTTTTTGTCCGCCCTGGAAAGTCATATGCCTGCCAGTAATTGGACTGACACCTATGGCTTTCCAGGTTTTATCTTTCGAAGTCGCCGATACAATTTTAAACTTTGCCATTGTTATTTCTTTTTGCTTTCCCAGTTTGTTTCCATTTTCTCATAAGATTTTTTAGATATTTTGGATTTTGCTTTGGGCCTGGCAACCCCTTTTTTCTTCCGGGCGTTGATATTATTTACCAATGAATTTTTCACGCCTAGTTTGTTTTTTTTTACTGACTTTGCCATTAGCTTGAATTTGTAATAACATGTCCAATATGTATGCCTGAGCGCTTTTGTTATACTTTTTAAAGTTTATTGGCAAATGATCGTCAACAATAATAAAGCTTGCAATTGTAATTGAGGATAATTAATGACAGGCGAACGAAGTACGTAGATAAACTTTCGCAACATGAAGACCAGCTTCCCGGTAAACTGCATGTAGGCCGGGGAATTGAACCCGTGCTGGAAGGTTATTATTATCTTCTGTCTTACTTTCCTTCATATAGTTCGCATGAGCGGGGCAAAGCAGCCGGTTTATGCCAGTTTATTTATTACGCTTCCCGAAGCCAACCGAATCGCGGTAAATCTGGGGGGATACGTCCGCATTCACTTTAAAGAACCGGCTGAAATAATACTCATCAGTATACCCTAATTCATAGGCTATTTCTTTTACTGTCTTATCCGTAAGGTAGAGTTCCCGTTTTGCCTCTATAATTATCCGTTCATTGATCAGACTGGAAAGCGTTTTATTAAAATGTGCTCTTGTCATTTTTGCAAGCGCCTTGGGGCTGATATATAAAAGATCGGCGTATTCAACCGGCGAATGTTTGGATCTGAAGTTTTCCTCAATGGCATCTTTCAATTTCTGCAGCATAAATGGCTCTTTATTGTCTTTTGTCATTTCAACCAGTTTTGGCTGTTGCTCAATCTTCAGGCGTGACGCCGTGATAAGAAATATTTTCAGGTAAGAAACCAGGAGTTCATGTTGCGCCAGTGCGGAATGCTGCAATTCCTTTTCCATTTGCTCAAATACCATATTAAATGTAACAGCAGCAGTATCATCCACTTTCACAAAGGGTGGTTGGTAAATGTTATTGTACAACACACCGTTGAGCTCCAGTTCCTTTTGGTGCTTATGAATGCAAAAAAAATCAAAATGAAAATAAATAGCAACCCCTTTTACCGGTGTAGTGAAGGAAAGCACAAAGGGTTGATAGGGTGCAAAAGTGAATAAGGAATTACCGGTAAAATCATAGCCATCGAAATCTGCATTTACCCTGCCAGCACCCTGCTGCACCCAGATAAGGGTGAAAAAATTATTTCGCTGCAGGGTCTTAAAATAATTTTTGTCATTAAAAGAAAACAACCTGAATGCCTGCTTGCCATTGTGCTGATTGATTAAAGTAGACTCCGATTGATGCAGCATACCTGATGTTTAATAAATTTCCGCGTGTAAGTATTCCGGGCAAGACTATTCTTGCCGGCATTAAAGTTAAAATTAAATTTTCTCTTTAAGCTTTGCCTTCAACAGTTCTATTTCTGCTTCTAATTTGGCAATGAGTTCCTTCTGTGGTGCCAATGCTGTCTCAATTTGTTCAACTGTGTAGCGTGGCACAATGTGCTGGGGGCAATTCCAGTCGTAGGCCTCTATATGAAGCACCATCATACGCTCTGGCCGGAATGAATACTCACTCAAATCAAGCAGGTTATATAATGCAGGATTATCAGCCAGTTCAACTATTTCAACTTTGGCATATATTTTTAGCCTTGCCCGTGATGGGTAATCTACCATAATCAGTGCAACATTATTATTGTTTGCCAGGTTGCCCACTGTAATAAATTGCATGTTCCCTTTAAAATCAATAAACCCAATCCTCCTGGCATCCAGCACTTTTAGAAATCCTTTGGGTCCACCCCGGTGCTGAATATAAGGAAAGCCATTCTCTCCTGTACTCGCCATATAAAAACTATCCCGCTCAGCAATGAAATGCATCTCATTGTCAGTCAGGCCTTCCTGGAAAGTGCTTTTTTCCATGCGCGCATATGATGCGCGGCTTCCCTGTTTTTCCTGCATTGCTTTTACAGCAGGTGTAAATGCAATAGATCCAAAGTTCTTAGCCATTTTGAAGGTGATTGATGGTGAAAATCTGGCAATAGGATAGTTTACATTACTATCGCGGCAAATGTTGCTTCCGATTATTAAAATGATCATACTGTGCCAGCACTTTATCCCACAAGCTGTCCCCGCATTCATCCTGCATCACTATTTCTTCAGCAATATTCAACTTCACTGCCGTTCCAGTTTTTACCTGTGCAGACTGTTCGGTTGAAGTTGCGTCAGGCAAATTCTTTTCCATGACTTTTATTTTTTAAAGATGGTAAGCTTATATAAAAAGTTTTGCGATAACCCATTTAAATTATATGAAGTTCCAATACACAAAGTTGCAGTTAAACAGACACCCTGGAAATGGAGGAATGGCGCAAGGGGATGGACAATTTTCCCAGTTTTAAGCTACAGGCTTATTCAACTTCAAAATAGGTATCGTTTTTAGTCCCATGTCATTTTTAAATTTTCGATGGATAAAAAGTGTAAGTGGAGGAAGGCAGTGTTTTTGAGTATGCTTACTTCACCGCAACGTACACCCGGTGAGGAAGGATAAGAGCTGGGTATACCTAAAATGCAAAAAGCCTGCAAATTGTGTTTGCAGGCTTTTATATTAGCAGGTTTTTGTGGAGCTGGGGAGAGTCGAACTCCCGTCCAAACATATTCGCCGAAAGCTTTCTACATGCTTATTTCCTTATTAATTGTCGGCTTTGCACCGGAAAAGAACAAACCAATGCAAAACGTAGCTGGATAGTCTTAAGCAACCGTCACAGCCTCCGGTTACAGCATCCTGTTTTTGTTTTTAGTCGGCGGCGGAGCATGGTAACAGGCGAACCTGCTCTTGCGGCCCTAATGACTACTTAATCACTGATTAGGCAGCCATGGCATACTGAGTATTGCCATTTGAAGTTTGTGCGTTCAAGATTAAAGTGCTGATCACACAATGCACTGCATGCTTACACTCTCAAAG
>JBDSLR010000011.1:0-84812 GCA_039916305.1 Chitinophagaceae bacterium
ACTACATACACCGGCACCTCTTCTAATAGTTTTTTCATGCGCCCCATGTCTAGAAAGTGCTTGTACCATTCACCAGTTTGTAAAAGGGGCAGAATTTTAGGCGGTATGCCACCTGCGATATAACAGCCACCAGTAGCCTTTAATTTTAAACAGAGACTGGCTGCTTCTATGGCAAGGTAGCGTACAAAAAGCTGCATGGTTTCCAGGCAAACGGGCTCTTGCTGATGAATAGCCGCATTGCTGATAATGGGCGTGGGATCGTCGCCATTATCCAGCTGATCAGCCAGCCAGGCGGGAATTTGTTTTCTTTGCACTGTGGTAAGAAAAGTAAAGATAGCGTGTATGCCCGGGCCTGCCAGTACGCGCTCCCAGCTTACATGCCCATGCTGCTGTTGCAGGTAGCGCAATAAGTCAATATCCTGTTCTGTGCGGGGCGAAAAATCACTGTGGCCGCCTTCTGTAGCAAAGGGATGGTAGGCGTTTCCATCATAATACAGTCCGGCTTCCCCGAGGCCGGTACCGGGTGCAATGACCGCAATATTGCCCGCAGGCTTTATATTACTGGTATGGATAGCCGCTAACTCATTGCTTTGTAAACCGGCCAGGCCATAACCCGTAGCTTCCAGGTCATTGATAAATATAACAGGGGTTTTTAAGGCCGTGGTCATGGCCTTGCTGTCCAGTTGCCACGATAAATTGGTGAGTTGTACCTTGCCATCGTTTACCGGGCCCGCAACGGCCACGCAGATACGATCGGGCCACTCTTTGCCGGTAAACTGTACGATTACTTCTGCCAGTGACGTGTATTCCCGCGAAGCGTACCTGCCTTCGCGCAGCATAGTAATACCCTCTGCACCCAGCCGGTACAATGCCATGTTGGTCTTTGTACCGCCTACATCACCAGCCAGTATTGTAACTGGCGCATCGGTATTCCTGCGTGCATTGGTAAAAGCCAATGGTAACAATGGTTTCTTTGGCATATGGTAAATGAATGATATTGCTTAAATGTTATTTTATTGATTATTCCAGTAAAAATAATTTGTATGGATAAGTAATCAGCATTAAAATCAATTAATAACAATTGCTTGTATAGCGCTGCCTTGCCAGGAAAGAGCAAAAGCGATCCAGCGATATAGTCTTTACATATTTCGCCTGTACTGGCCACCCACTTCATAAAGTGCATGGGTAATCTGTCCTAACGAACAATGTTTTACTGTTTCCATCAATGCTTCAAACAGGTTGCCGTTATTGATAGCTGTGTGTTTTAGCTGCGCCAATTTTTCTGCCGCTGTTTTTTCATTGCGTTTGTGAAACTCCTTCAGGTTATAAACCTGTTGTTCTTTTTCTTCGCTGGTGCTTCTTATTACTTCACTGGGAATTATGGTAGGACTGCCTTTTTTATTCAGAAATGTATTAACGCCTACAATGGGCAACTCACCTGTATGCTTAAGTGTTTCATAATGCAGGCTTTCCTCCTGTATTTTATTACGCTGGTACATTCTTTCCATGGCCCCCAATACGCCCCCTCTTTCATTAATACGGTCAAACTCTGTCAGCACCGCTTCCTCCACGAGGTTGGTCAGCTCTTCCAATACAAAACTGCCTTGTATAAAATTTTCTGTATAGGCAGTACCCAGCTCCCGGTTAATGATCAGTTGAATGGCCATGGCTCGGCGTACACTTTCTTCAGTAGGCGTAGTGATGGCTTCGTCGTAAGCATTTGTATGCAAAGAATTGCAATTGTCATAAATGGCATATAGCGCCTGCAGGGTAGTGCGGATATCGTTAAAATCTATTTCCTGTGCATGCAGGCTGCGCCCGCTGGTCTGGATATGGTACTTCAGCATCTGGCTACGCTTATTGGCTTTATAGGTATACTTCATGGCCTTTGCCCATATGCGCCGGGCCACCCTGCCAATAACGCTGTATTCCGCATCCATGCCATTGCTGAAAAAGAAAGACAGGTTGGGCGCAAAATCATCAATGTTCATGCCCCGGCTGATATAATATTCCACATAGGTGAAACCGTTAGACAGGGTAAAAGCCAGCTGTGTAATGGGGTTGGCGCCCGCTTCTGCAATGTGATAGCCGCTGATGCTTACGCTATAAAAGTTGCGGATTTTGTTATCAATAAAATAAGCCTGCACATCGCCCATGAGTTTCAATGCAAATTCGGTGGAGAAAATGCAGGTATTCTGTGCCTGGTCTTCTTTTAGAATATCTGCCTGGACTGTGCCGCGTACCTGCTGCAGGGCGGCTGCTTTCAGTGTGGCGTAAACATCTGCCGGCACTGCCTCATCACCGCTTAATCCCAATAGGCGAAGACCCAGGCCGTTATTGCCATCGGGTAATCTTTCTGGTGATGCCGGGTTATAGTAAACAGGTTTACTGTGCGTTTTGAATTTTGCCTGCTGCATTTTTTCTACTTCCTCCCATAATCCGTTTTCTGCTATCCATTTTTCACATTGCTGGTCTATGGCTGCATTCATAAAAAACGCCAATATGATTGGCGCAGGTCCGTTGATGGTCATGCTTACAGATGTTTTGGCATCGCACAAATCAAAACCGCTGTACAGTTTTTTTGCATCATCCACCGTAGCAATGCTTACACCGCTGTTGCCCACTTTGCCGTAGATGTCGGGTCTTATAGCAGGATCTTCACCATAAAGGGTCACGCTGTCAAATGCAGTAGACAACCTGATGGCCGGCTGTCCCAGTGATACATAGTGAAAGCGGCGGTTAGTCCGCTCGGGCCCACCTTCACCGGCAAACATGCGTGTAGGATCTTCTCCTTCTCTTTTTAACGGGAAAACGCCTGCGGTAAATGGAAAACGGCCGGGGGCATTTTCCTGTGCCTGCCATGCCAATATATCACCCCAGTCTTTGTATTTAGGCAATACCACCTTGGGTATGCGCAAGCCACTTAAACTATGGGTAAACATGGGCTGGCGGATTGTTTTCTCACGAACTGCGTATTGATAATAGTCTTCCTGGTATGCTTTTATTTTTTCTGGCCATTTGCGGAGCAGTTTTTTGCTAACGGGGTTCAGCTGGTTTTCAAAAAAACTGATCTGTTGCCGGAGTGCTGGTATAGCCTCCACTGCCGCTGCTGATAATCCAATAATTTCCAGCGTGCCCTGCAGTTGATATAATTTTGATGCAATGGCCGCCTGGTCTTTTACCAGCTGGTCATAATTGCGGTTGTTGTCTGCAATCTCCGATAAATAGCGTGTACGCTTCGACGGTATGATCGCCTGCCCACCTGCGCCACTGCCGGTAAAAGAAGGAGTGTAGTCGCCCCAGTGAATCCCCGTTTTTTCAGTGATGGTATGCAGTAACAGGTTAAACAGCGTATTCACACCTTCGTCATTAAATTTGTTGGCCGAGGTACTGATGATGGGCAGGGCTTCATTGCCGGTAGTCCATAAACCGTGGTTGCGTTTGTATTGTTTACGAACATCGCTGAGCGCATCAAGTGCCCCGGCTTTGTCTGCTTTGTTGATGCAGATACAGTCTGCATAATCCAGCATGTTTATTTTTTCCAATTGTGATGCAGCGCCATATTCGGGCGTCATTATATAAAGGCTCACGTCACAATAATCAAGAATGGACGCATCGCTTTGGCCCACACCAGCACTTTCTAAAATAATTAAATCAAAAGATGCGGCCTGGCATATATCAATGGCATCCTGCATGGCGCTGCTTAGCGCAGTATTGTCATCACGGGTAGCCAGTGACCGCATGTAAGCTCTTGGATGACTGATGGCATTCATGCGGATGCGGTCACCCAGCAATGCACCACCGGTCTTTTTCTTGGACGGGTCTACCGATATAACCGCGATGGTTTTATCGGTAAATGTTTGCAGAAAGCGCCGTACAATTTCATCTGTTACCGAAGATTTACCTGCACCGCCGGTGCCGGTGATGCCGAGGACAGCGCCCGTGGTGCCCCCTGCCCCACTAAATCCCCGCAACAGGGGGACCTGGGCCAGCCCCGAATTATTCTTTTGGCTGTCTGAAAGTTGTGAAGTGGTGTTAGGGCCTTGTTTACCGGCTATTTTTTTGATGTTACTGGCTATGTGGGCTTTTATTTTTTCAAGTACTGTTGTTGATTCAGACAGTATTTCGTCATTGCTAAAGCGGATTACTTGAAATCCTAAATGATTTAATGCCTGCGTTCGTTCTGTATCGGAAATGACCATATCCGGGTGCTGATGGTATAACCCATCAATCTCAATAATCAATTTATATTCTAAAGAAATGAAGTCAGCAATAAACCGCTCAATAATATGCTGTCTTCTGAATTTAATGCCATCAAGCTGTTTATTTTTAAGATGGTCCCACAAGACGCTTTCCGAGATTGTTGGGTCTTTACGATTTGCAACAGCAAACTTCTTTACTGATGCGTAAAGAGATTTATCTGCAGTTTGAAAATAAATTCCATCATGTCCTTTAAGTTTTTTCAATAAATCTGCATAATCCCTCTTTTGCTCCGCACGGGTAATAGCTTGTCCTATGGTGATAATATCTGTCCATTCATCCAGTGCGAACTGATCGCCCGAGCTGGGCTTGGTACTGGCATTATTGTTTTTTGCTTTTTCTTCGGGGGTTACAAAGCCCTCCCTTTTGGGGAGGGTTTGGGTGGGGCTGGGGGGGCTGCATAACCTAATCACTTCCTCAATCATACCTTCCAGTCCCATTTTTCGGCCATCATCCGGACTGTAAATTTTGGTGATGCCATAATGGTGCAGTTCATTGATTTCCTGCGGAAGGATGGTACCACCGCCGCCGCCAAATATTTTGATATGCCCGCAGCCACTTTCTTCCAGCAGGTCTTTCATATATTTAAAAAACTCTACATGCCCGCCCTGGTAACTGGTAATGGCAATACCCTGCACATCTTCTTCAATGGCGCATTCTACAATTTCATGCACGCTGCGGTTATGCCCCAGGTGAATGATCTCCGCGCCCTTGCTTTGTAAAATACGGCGCATGATATTGATCGCGGCATCGTGCCCGTCGAACAAACTGGCAGCAGTTACGATTCTTATTTTATCGGGGAAATTGTCATTCATAAAAAGTAAGTCAGGAAAACAAAAATACAGTATTTGCTCAACTAAGTTAACGCTTGTTAGTTTGTTGAAAGCCGCATTTTTGAAATTTGCAGGGATTAACAACATGCAAAGCCGGTGCGTTGTATTTTTCTTTCCCGCTGTAAAAACTTCCAGTACAGCTGTGACAAGAATGCCTGAACGGAAATCAGGGAAGATTGAAAAGTTTAACGCAACGATGCGCTTATACGCCTCCATTGCATGTCAAAAAAATCTTCCCGACCCTGTAATGGTTGGATAAGAAGCCATCCACAAGCTTATTTTAGGTGGCTTCAAACCTTAATTACTACACCTCCCGCCATAAAGTTTGTAACAGCCCGGCATTTGTTCTACATTTAACCACGCTACTATTATCACCATTACTACAACCATGGATACTATTTTATTTGAGCAACTGCATTCGGACGGACTTATCAGCGATGGGGCACTGGATAATGTAAAGACAGCCGGAAAAAGCCGGCTTTTTTCCCTTCACTGGGAGTTGAGGACCTTGCTCTACCTGGGCGTATTATTATTGAGCGGGGGGCTGGGCGTGCTGATATATAAAAATATTGATACTATTGGCCATACGGCTATGCTGCTTTTTATTGCAATGGTAAGTGCAGGAGGTTTTATATACTGCTTTAAAGCCAAACTGCCTTTTTCTACCGGCAGGGTAGAATCGCCCAATGCATTTTTTGATTACGTTCTGTTACTCGCCTGCCTGAGTTTTATCACCTTTATTGGTTACCTGCAGTACCAGTACCAATTTTTTGGCAGCCGGTACGGGCTGGTTACTTTTATACCCATGCTTGTATTGTTTTTTTCGGCCTACTATTTTGACCACCTGGGTATACTTAGCCTGGCCATTACCACGCTCTGTGCCTGGGCAGGTATAACGGTTACGCCAACCCGTATTTTGCAGGACAATGATTTTAATAATAATACCATTATAGTCACCGGGCTGGTGCTGGGAGCCGGACTGATCACCACAGGTGTGCTTACGCGGCTGCGGGGTATAAAAGCACATTTCGCCTTTACCTATACCAATTTTGGGATGCATATTTTGTTTATCAGTGTATTGGCCGGCATGTTCCAGTTTGTAACCATCTATTTTTTATGGTTCTTCCTCCTGGGGGGTGTAGCTTTTTATTTTTACAGGGAAGCCATGCGCAGCAAATCATTTTATATGATGCTTATGCTTGCCCTGTACCTCTATATTGGCCTTAGCTATATAGTGATAAGGCTATTGTTTTATACACTGCATACAGACATGGGCGGGGTATACCTCAGTTTCCTGTATTTTATCGGTACCGGTGTGGGCCTTATCTTATTCCTTATACGGATGAACAAAAAAATTAAAGCTGCATGATTGCTTATAACAATGAATGGCTAAGAAACCTGCTAATACGCAACCAGGCAGACAAAGCCCACGAAACCAGTTGTATCAGTAAAACAGAAAAAGAACAGGTATACAATGCCTACCCCGTGGGATTTTATACCCCCAATATATTCGTGCGCATTGGCTTGTTTATATTGACCGTAATAATTGTAACTTTTTCGCTGGGGCTGTTTTCTTTATTGTTTATGGAACATACTGAACAGCTTGGGATTCTTTTCGTTTTTTTTGGTTTGCTGGTATATGCCGGGCTGGAGATGATGGTAAGAAACAGGCACTATAAATCCGGGGTAGATGATGCGCTGATATGGATGGCTGCCGGTAACATTATAGGCGGACTGAACGCAACGACAACTATTCTGCCGCTGGTAAACGCCCTGCTGATCTTTGCAATGGCGCTTTTTTTATTCCTGCGTTTTACCGGTATGGTTATGGCAGCCATTGCCAGCCTGGCCCTGCTGGCCGTAATTTTTTATAGCCTGGTACAACTGGGACCCATAACAAAAGCCATTATGCCTTTTGTTATAATGACAGCTTCGGCATTGATGTATTTTTTTGTGCAGCAGCAGTTGGCAAACAAAAAATGGAAACAATATGCCAGCGGCCTGCAGTCGATATCCGTTACGGCGCTGGTTTGCTTATACGCTGCAGGCAATTATTACATCGTGAGAGAAGCCAGTATCAGTATGTTTAACCTTAGCCTGCAACCAGGACAGGATATACCTTTTGGCTGGTTGTTCTGGCTTTTTACGGTGGCCATCCCCGTTATATATATTGTACGCGGTATACAAAAGAAAGATGCTATTTTGTTGAGGGTAGGACTATTGCTGGTTGCAGCCGTTGTTTTTACCGTACGTTTTTATTACCACCTCCTGCCAGCAGAAATAGTTATGGTAACAGGCGGTGTTGTTTTTATTGGCATTGCATACGCCCTTATTAAATACCTGCACGAACCGAAATACGGGTTTACCTATAAAGAGCAGCAGCACGATTCCATGCTGATGGATAAACTGCATGCAGAAAGCCTGGTGATTGCACAAACGTTCAGCGGCCCTTCTCTGCCTCCGGATACGGGTACCCAGTTTGGTGGTGGCACGGGTAGTGGTGGAGGCGCCAGTAGTGCGTATTAACAGATAATAATTTCAATACTAATGTGTGATTTCCCCAATCTATATTTGGGATAAACTTATTGATTAATGGCGGGTGGATAGAGCCCAGGTAACAAATGCCGGAGATTCATCCTATCCTTGTCTGTCATCCTGTAATGATTCCGTGAACTTGCCGAAGATGACTGCCTGGTATTTGCAAGAATGCTTCAATCACTGTCTTCACGGGGTGCCAGGGCATGAAGGGAAATAATAATAAATCAGGGGCAGATTGAATGGCGGCTGCTGGCTGCTGTATTACAAATGGTATTATCCCACTACCAGAAATCAGGCATCAACAAATCAGACTTCAGACTTTCATGGCAACTGATCAAACAGGTAAGCGAGCGGGGATTGCTCAAGAATTTTTTTAGCAGAACTTCCATCGGCTGCAGTTTCCCATTTTACCAGTCTTATATATCCGCCTTCTATTTCGATGCCTGAAACATCACCGTCATCAAAACAGCAGCAACCACTATTAAAGTAAGAGGGATAGGCCATGCTTTTTACAAACTTTTTTCCCTCGTATTCTTTGGCATACTGCACCAGGCTTGCTTCAATTTCTTCAATAACAGCTGTATCCCCCGCAATTTTTGCTTCCTGTAACTGGTGGTTGAGCAGGTCAATATGATCAAGCGAAGCAAAGACAGGTCTGTGTGTATGACCGGAAATAAAAATAAGCTGTTTCTGCGTAGCGCTCCAGTCATACATAATGATATTGTGCGTATCTACGAGTTCAAAAGAGTCAGAGGTTACATTTATATTAATATCAAGAAAGCGCTGGATAGGTGTCCAGATGGCTGCCACCACCCACATACTGAAAGGATTGCCATCACTTCTTTTATCGCCCTGGTGGCCATGGGTGAGAAATATAGAGTACGTTTTATTATTGTGTTGTGTTTGCAATTCTATGCCTTCATCTATTTTGAGTTTATCGCCAAACAATGGCTTTAAATAGAGCATTTGCTGAAATGGATACTTCCATTCAAGATCGTGATTACCAAAAATACGGTAGTAACGGTTTTGCAGCAGAAACCTGGCTTCTGACTCCAGTACTGTTTTGTTTACTTCCATTACCTTATCTGGTGTACTCTCCCATAGTTCTTCACAATCGCCCAGGTTAATAAACGTATAGTTATTGCTGTAATAATAATCCAGCGCAGCGGTGTAGTTTTTTTCGGCAATGGCAAAATCATCGGCAGCATCCCTGGTACCTTTATGCTGGTCAGAAAATATAATAAAGCGACCGGTGTGAAGATCGTAAGGAACCACGGAACCAAAGGTTGTATTGCCGGCCCGTATTTCTTTAAGCACTATATCAAGCGACTCAAACACATCTTTTTTCACCGGCGCAGAAGAAATCCGGTTCGCCAGCCTGGTTACCGGCCTTCTTAATATTTTTTGTAGGAATTTTTTAAACATGTGGAATAAGCGGTTGGCTTTTACCTGTTAGTTATAAGCCTGGCAACGTAACGAATTGTATCGGCCCCAAAAAACTGAGTGAATTTATTAGTATCAGCAAAAAACGATTCAAAATAAATCTTTAGCGAAAATCTTTTAAATGACACAAATCTGACTTACCATTAATAGACTACAGCCTGATAACTACACTCACACTTTTATATAAATCTTTTTCCTGTCGAGGCACCAGGCAATCACCCAATAAAAACATACCATGCACAGCGCATATAATACCGAGCCATTGTTTAGGTTGACAGAAATATTTTTTAAAGCATGCTGGTACAGCCAGGGCAGGGCGCTGGTGTAAACAGGTTTGCCATCGGCGCCTGTATGATCGGTCCAGCGTAATAAAGCCAGTATCCTGGGCAAAAAACCACTCAGGAAAAATATAAATAATGGGTTTTTACCAAACACATCAAAAAAGCGGGTGATGAATGTTGGCTTTTGTCCTTTCAGTTCAATCAGGTAGAGCAGGATGGACAAAATAAAAATAGCCAGGCCACTGGTATACAATACAAATGAGCTGGTCCATATTTTTTTATTGATAGGAAATACCATGTGCCAGCAGAAGCCTGCAAAAATCAGCAAGCCTGCTGTTACAAAGAGACCGGTACACATTTCAAAGGTTTTTCCTTTTTGTAGGATATAACTGCCGGCGAGATAGCCAAAAATAACCTGTGCAATTGCGGGCAATGTGCTTACCAGGCCTTCTGGATCAAAAGGAATGCCTTCTCCTTTATACATATGCGCAATACCCAGTATTTTTTTATCAATGCTTGTCCCAAACCAGCCGCTGATGCTGTAAGGATCTGCCGGGTTGGCCAGCAGGCACAGAACCCAGTAGCCGAGCAGTAACACTGCGGTCGCCACAAAAGCGCCCCGGGCTTTCAAAAAATAGATGATCAGCGAAGCAAATAAATAGCACAATGCAATGCGCTGCAGCACTCCCAGTATACGCACCCCGCTCCGCGGGTTGTCGGGGTTTACCCAATGCCGGAAAGCGAGGTGATCGCCATTCCAGCTGATAAAAGGAGCCCAGTTCAGGAACAATCCAATGCCAAAAATGAGCAGCGCTCTTTTGAATACTTTTTTCAGGAATACCGGTGTGCCGGAAACTTCCATTTTAGGCATTACAAATGCAAGGGCATTACCTACTGCAAAAAGGAAAAAAGGAAAAACAAGATCGGTAGGGGTACAGCCATGCCAGCCTGCATGCTCCAGCGGGGTATAAATGTACTGCCAGCTGCCGGGGTTGTTAACCAGTATCATCAGCGCAACGGTGGCGCCACGAAATACATCCAGGGAATAAAAACGTTGATTCACGGTAGTAAGTTAAGGCTAAGAGAACAAAGAGAAAAAGAGTTTTTTATAAGGCAGTTGAGCAGTGAGAAAAGGAGTTATTGCGCGCGGGGCTAGCAGGGCTAACAGGGGACAAGGATCATAGGGGGACCATTTAAAACTAAGAGAACAAAGAGAAAAGGAGGCGCCTGCGTACGGGGCCAACAGAGCCAACACGGGAAATGGAGTTTGGTGGGTTTGGTAGGCTTCCTGCCGGCCGGATCCGCCGTTTTTCCAGCGAAAATCAGGCAGTTAACGGGCCGCCGGCGCCTTCAATTATATTGTTGAAAACAGGACCCGAAAATGGTAGGACCCATCCGGTATCAGCGGTTAGCTATCATTAAGTTGGATATCAAAAACACCTATATTTGCAGCAATTGTGAAACCGGGGTTTGTGAGCCGAATCAGTTGCTTTTAAAACGGGTAACTGCACGTCCCTTTAAATAACGTAGGAATACCTGTGAAGAAATCAACGTTTCTGCCTTGTATAATAATATTTTTCCGAAAAGGGTATAAGTGATACGTAAAATATCGCCTATATCCTTTTGGCTTATACGGGCATGAGGGTTGTTTATATATCTCTTATTTTCAACGGGTTACAAGACAAAATTGTGACCGAGAGGGCGAAGCCATGCCCGTTTAGCAAGCTATGACCGATAAAAGAAGATGGCTGGCTGTGTATACAAAACCCCGCTGGGAAAAGAAAATTGACCGGCAATTATCTGATATGGGGATGGAATGCTACTGCCCTTTAAACAAGGTGCATAAGAAGTGGAGCGACCGTATCAAACTGGTGGAAGAACCACTCTTTAAATCATATGTATTTGTACATGTAAATGCAGCAGAAGAAAAAGAAGTGCGGTTGGTTACCGGGGTCTTAAATTTTGTGTATTGGTTGGGTAAGCCAGCGGTTATCAAACAAATAGAAATAGAGCGTATAAAGCGGTTTTTAAACCAGTATTATGATGTCTCAGCTGAACCACTTCAGCTGCAGCCCAATGATAAGGTAACGGTTATTGCGGGCGCACTAATGGAAAAGCAGGGGCGGGTAATTCGTAAATTGGGCAATAAGGTGGAAGTAGAAATTGAAAGCCTTGGCTATAAACTGGTGGCCTATATTAATAAGAACAACCTGGCGCCCTTACAACCGTTGTCAAAAAAATAGTGTCGTTATGAAAAGTGGGCACCTGCTTCATGTTACCCATTATTTTGCAGGGATTTTTATGCTTTTATCAGTGCATTAAATCCCCGTAGCTTTATATCGCAGCATTAAGAGGTAATAACCACCATCATACGCAAATTTGACGATAGTGAAAATAATGGAGAAAATAACAGCATTATTACATTCAGTAACCATCCGTTTAAAAAATTATAACCAATCATACATGGCCATCCTTACTAAATATTTTTTTGCAGCGCTGATGATTGTGGTAGTGTGCAGCAGTTGCCAGCCCAGTAAAAAGACGCACCAGCAAAGATTGTATTTACAGGGCATGGACAGTTCGCAGCTGAGTGCTGTAATCACTACTGAGCAAAAGATTCAGAAAGCAGATAAATTAACCATTATTATTTACAGCGATGATGCCAATGCCAGCAGCTTTTACAATCTTGGCCAGGGCGTTGGCAACATGTCGGCATCTGGCGTTGCAGATATGGGCGCTACGGCAGGAAGTAATGCCGGCAGTTATATGGTAGACGGCGAAGGAAATATTTTAATTCCACGCCTGGGCCCGGTATATGTAGACGGGCTTACCAAAGCCGCCTTACAAAAATTGCTCAAGGATAAATTAGATACCCTGCTAAAACATCCCTATGCAGAGATCCGCTTTCTTAATAAGCGCGTAACCATGCTGGGTGAAGTAGCCAAACCAGGCCTTATAAATATGCCGGAAGAAAGGCTGACCATTTTGGATGCCATTGCTTTATCGGGCGACCTCACCGGATTTGCGCGTAATGACAATATTATGGTAGTGCGTGAGGAGAATGGTAAAAGAAGCGTGGGCAGGTTGAATATAAAAGATCCGGCGGTGTACAAATCTGATTTTTTTTACCTTCAGAAAAATGACCTTGTGTATATCGAGCCGGTTCGTAAAAAACCAACCGGAACAGACCAGACCCTCATAAGAAATATTTCACTGGCGGCATCGCTTATTTCAGTACTGGCTATTCTTTATTCAGTATTCAGGAACAATTAAAAACATGGAAGAAACAATAGAAACCAAGTCACTGCAAAGTACATTGAGTCCAAGGGAGATCATGCAGAAATACCTGCGTTTTCTGCCATGGGTAATTATCTCGGTGGCACTGGCACTTACACTTGCCTGGGTAAATCTGCGGTATACTACCCCGCTTTACAGTATAGCAGGCAAGCTATTGGTAAAAGACAAAAATCCGTATGGTAAAAGTTCAGAAAAATTTGGCAATATTTTAGCCTTGCCCGATGACAACAGCAATATCAATAACGAAATAGAAATAATTAAATCAAGATCTATGGCTGCCCGGGTGGCGCGCAGCCTGGATCTACAAAAACAGTATTTTATTGTTGGTAAAATACGTACGGCTATGGTTCACCCGATAGACATGCCGTTTAAATGGGTTATTAACAACGTAACAGATTCTGCCAACGGTTTCTCTACCACGGTTAAAATAATTAATAATAGCCAGTTTCAACTGAATGGGCAACCGGCGGCCTATAACTTTAACCAGCTAATCCAGTTGCCGGGTATAAGCTTCCAGTTAGTGCCCGTCTCTTCTCAAATGATGCGTGCTGAACCAAATGAATACGCAGTAAGCTGGCAACCGGTAGAAAACCTGGCTGGCGGCCTCAGTGGCTCCATTAATGTAGTAAAGATGGAGGGTACCAGTGTAATCAACATGGCTTACTCAACAGATAATATAAAACTGGGTGTAAATATTGTAAACCAGTACATGAAAGAATACCTGCAGAGTAGCCTGGAAGATAAAAAACTGATTGCCTTCAGTACGCTGCAGTTTATAGATAACCAGCTGGATACCCTGAAACGCGAATTGGGGGGTGTGGAACGCAGCCTGCAGCAATTCAGGGAAAAAAATGAAGTGTTTGCACCGGACCAGCAAATGAATCTTTTTTTTAATGACCTGAGCGAAAGCAAAGCAAAACTTACGGAACAGGGGGTGAAGAAGAAAGTAGTAGACTACCTGGCCAGCTATATGGCAAATCCCAAGAATTCAGATAAAATGGTGCCATCGCTGCTGAATATACAAGAGCCCACCCTAATGGCCCAGTTAACGGAATTTAACCAACTGCAGCTGAAAAAGCAAACCCTGTTAAATAATACCCAACCTGGCAACCCGCTGGTGCAAAATGCAGAAACTTCCATAGAAAAATTGCGGCAGGACATTTTGGAAAATTTACGCAATGTGCGCAATGCTGAACAGCTGTCTTCAAATGAATTAAACAGCAGGAATAACCTGGCCAATGCAAATATCCGTTCTCTACCCGGCAAGCAGAAACAATTACTGGAAGTAACGCGGCAGCAGGCCATTCTGCAGGAACTTTATTCCTTCCTGTTGCAGAAGAAACTGGAGACGGCCATCTCTTCCGCCTCTACTACTTCAGATATTATGATACTGGAGCCGGCACTTGCAAACGGCAATCCCGTATCGCCCAACCGGAAGGGCATGTACACCATTGCCTTGGTTTTAGGATTAGCTATACCAGCCGGTATCATTTTCTTATTTGAATACCTGAATGATAAAGTAAAATCCAAAAATGATATCAGCAGGGTAACGGCTACACCCATACTGGGAGAGATTGGGCACGCAGAGGAAAACAACACGCTGGTAGTAACGGGCAATAACAGGAGTTATATTGCTGAGCAGTTTCGTATTATACGCTCCAACCTGCAATATATCCTGCCTAAGAATGAGAAGCCAATGATACTGGTTACCTCATCTTTCAGCGGCGAAGGAAAATCCTTTATCAGTACCAACCTGGGCGCCGTACTGGCGCTCTCCGGCAAACGAACGGTTATTCTTGAAATGGACATACGTAAGCCAAAAATTATGGCCGGCCTTGGCATGAACGAACGAAAAGGGATTACGAATTACCTGGTAAGTAATAATATTGCCGTTAATGACATTATCTACCCCGTTACAGAAGCAGAAAACCTGTTTGTAATACCCTGCGGACCTGTACCACCCAACCCCGCAGAAATGTTGCTGGATGATAAACTGGGGGTACTGTTTGAAGAATTAAAAAAGCAGTTTGATGCAGTCATTATTGACTCCGCGCCCGTCGGCCTGGTGAGTGATGCCATTACATTGGGCAAACACGCCAATGCCTGTGTTTATATTGTTCGCCATAGCTACACATTAAAGAAGCAAATACACCTGATTGATGATTTATACCAGGATAAAAAACTGCCCCATCTTTCTATAGTTATCAATGATATTAACCAGCGCAATGGTCAGTACGGCTATGGCTACGGTTACGGATACGGGTACGGCTATGGTTATGGAAACAGCAATGCATCCGGCAAGGGGGGCTATTTCAGCAATACAGTTAACCCCAAAAACTGGTGGCCTTTTAAAAAGAAGTAAGCGGCAGGCTGTAGGCTAACCAGAACATTAAAGTGGTGGCGCAGATCAATAGAAGATTATTAATTAATATATCAATGTATTCTTTACATGTATACAGAAATTAAAAAATGCCGCATTAGCGGAAGCACCAACTTAGTTACCGTATTATCATTGGGCGAACAATATCTTACGGGTGTGTTTCCTAAAAGCAAAGAAGAAGTAGTTAGTAAAGGGCCGCTTGATTTGGTTTGGTGCCCGGATAGTGGCTTGCTGCAGATGAAACAGTCTTACAGCCTCGACGAAATGTATGGTGATAATTACGGCTACCGCTCAGGCTTAAACGGTTCCATGGTAAAACATTTGCAGCTAAAAATTAAAACCCTTGAGCGCCTGGCAAAACCAGCCGATAATGATTTGGTGATAGATATCGGGAGTAACGATGCCACCTCGCTTAAAGCATATTCCGGAAAGCACCGTAAAGTGGGGATTGACCCTACCGGGAAAAAATTTAAAGAATATTATACAGATGACATTTCTTTAATACCCGATTTCTTTTCAGCCGCGGCATTTAAAAAAAGCTTCCCCGCTGATAAGGCAAAGATCATCACATCCATTGCCATGTTTTATGATCTTGAAAGCCCCATGGATTTTGTAAGGGATATTGAAGCGGTGCTGGCAGACGACGGCGTTTGGCATTTTGAGCAAAGTTATATGCCCAGTATGCTGCGTACCAACAGCTATGATACCATCTGCCACGAACACCTGGAATTCTATAGTTTCAAAGTAGTAAAAAGCATCCTGGAAAATTGCGGGCTGCGGGTAATAGACGTGCAGATGAATGCCATCAACGGCGGTAGTTTCGCGGTAACTGCCTGTAAAAAGGATGCAGCTTATGTTTCCAATACGCCTATAATCAGCTGGATGATAAAGCAGGAAGATGATATGGGGCTGGATACGCCAAAACCCTACAGGGATTTTGAAGAAAGGGTTTTCAGGCACCGGAAAAATCTTACAGAACTGATAGAGGCACTGGTGGCCGATGGTAAAAAGATCATTGGGTATGGTGCCAGCACAAAAGGCAATGTATTGTTGCAATTTTGCGGGCTTACTACCAAACACATTCCTTATATAGCAGAAGTGAATGAAGAAAAATTCGGATCATTTACACCCGGCACCCATATCCCAATTATTTCAGAAAAGGAAGCCAAGGCCATGAAACCGGATTATTTTTTTGTATTGCCCTGGCATTTTAAAGACTCTATACTGGCAAGGGAAAAGGATTATATTGAACAGGGTGGCAAGTTTATTTTTCCATTGCCGGAAATTGAGATTGTGTAAATACAACAAATAAATAATTACGTTCGATTGTCCTGTGCCCCTTTTTTGCATCTCTAAAAGTGCAAATTAATTTCCCCGGGGATTATTAATGTAATATTGTTATTGAAATTGTCTAACCCTTTACAGGCGCGGAACGGAGATTCTGCTGGCACAGATAAATTTTAGTTTTACATGAATGAAACAACGGCGCCCGTGCATGAAAGCTGGGACCTGGTTATAGAGCCACGCAACAGTATTTTTAACCTGCAACTCAAAGAAGTATGGCGTTATAAATACCTGTTGTGGATGTTTGTAAAAAGGGATCTTGTATCTGTTTATAAACAAACCATACTTGGTCCCATCTGGTTTTTTATTCAGCCCATTCTTACCACCATTACTTTCGTGGTAATCTTTGGTGGCATTGCCAAAATTTCAACAGACGGACTTCCCCGCGTACTCTTTTACCTGGCAGGCATCACCATCTGGAATTATTTTTCTGAAACACTTAATGCTACCAGCAATACGTTTATCACCAATGCGCCTATATTCGGAAAAGTATATTTTCCGCGCCTGATACTGCCGTTGTCAAAAATCATTTCAGGGCTTATTAAATTTGCCATCCAGTTTTTACTTTTTGCACTGGCCTTGATCTATTTCCTGGTAAAAGGTGCTGAAGTGCACCCAGATATAACAGGTATACTGATAATAACACCTGTTGTGCTATTTATCATGGCTGGTATTGGTTTAGGTTTTGGATTGATTCTTTCAGCCCTCACTACAAAATACCGTGATCTCAGTTTTTTAATTGTCTTTGGTATACAGCTGGGCATGTATGCTACGCCGGTTATTTATCCTGTTTCAAGCATTACGTCAAAATACAAATGGCTGATCATAGCCAACCCCATGTCTTCACTGGTTGAAGCTTTCCGCAAAGTGTACCTGGGTGCCGGCGAATTGAACTGGGCATGGATAGGCTATAGTTTTATTTGTATGATTGTTTTAATGATCATTGGTACCATTATTTTTAACCGGGTAGAAAAAACATTTATGGATACGGTATAACTATGGGTGCAATAATAAAGGTTACTGATATAAGCAAACAATACAGGCTGGGGCAGGTGGGCACGGGCACTATTTCGCACGATTTAAACCGCTGGTGGTACCGCATAAGGGGCAAAGAAGATCCATATATAAGCATTGGTGAAGAAAACGATCGTACAAAAAAAGGCGGAAGTGATTATTCCTGGGCGCTCCGTGATATCAATTTTGAAGTGCAACAGGGTGAAGTGCTGGGCATAATAGGAAGAAATGGCGCAGGAAAAAGTACACTTTTAAAAATATTAAGCCGCACCACCTCCCCTACTACCGGCAAGATAAAAATTAAGGGACGTGTAGCCAGCTTGCTGGAAGTAGGCACTGGTTTTCACCCCGAACTTACCGGGGCAGAAAATATATTTTTAAACGGCGCCATACTGGGCATGACCAGGCAGGAGATAAAACGAAAATTTGATGAGATAGTTGATTTTGCCGGCGTTGAAAAATACATTGACACGCCTGTTAAACGCTATAGCAGCGGTATGTATGTTCGGCTGGCATTTGGGGTAGCTGCCCACCTGGAACCGGAAATATTGATTGTAGACGAAGTGCTGGCAGTAGGGGATGCCGAATTTCAAAAAAAGGCACTGGGCAAAATGAAGGATGTAAGTAACAAGGAGGGAAGAACTGTTTTGTTTGTGAGCCATAATATGACAGCCGTCAATTCGCTGTGCGATTCAATTATTTACCTGCGTAACGGCCGGGTAGAAGAAGTGGGAGAAACCAGTGTGGTTATTAATTCTTACCTCAGCGCAGGAACGGATATTACTACCCGCAAGCAGTGGCCCGATACAAGCCGCCCGGGCGATGATGCAGTAAAATTATGCCGGGCCAGGCTGGTTGATTATGAAGGCAATGATATTGATTCCATTGATTTTTACAAAGGCGGCGGCATCGAATTTACGTACGAGATATTACAGGAAGGCTATAACCCCATACCAAACATTCATTTATTTAACCAGCACGAAGATTATATTTTTACCAGTGCCGGATCATCGGATACACAGTTTGATAAAAAAGGAATCTACCAAACAACCATGTGGATACCAGCCCACCTGCTGAACGATGGCAGGTATATGGCAGGTATTGCTGCCTCCACCGTTGCGCCTGAACGCGTTCATTTTTATGAAAAGGAAGCCATCATTTTTGATGTAATAGAAGATATGAACCTCAGAAATACAGGCTACAGGGGCGCCATACCCGGCAAAGTAAGGCCTTTGCTTGCATGGAATACTTACAAAAAAGACTGATATGAAAGTAGTAATTTTTGCGGGCGGATTGGGAACAAGGCTGGCAGAAGAAACGGAAATACGTCCCAAACCGATGGTAGAAATAGGTGGCAAGCCCATTTTGTGGCATATTATGAAAACATATGGCCATTACGGCTTCAATGATTTTGTAATCTGCCTTGGGTATAAAGGTTTTTATATCAAACAATATTTTATGGATTATTACATGCACAACTCAGATATGACAGTTGAGCTGCAGAGTAATAAAGTAGACATACACTATACACAGACGGAATCATTTAAAGTAACACTGGTAGATACGGGCATCAACACCAAAACGGCTGGCCGCTTACAAAGGATTAAGCGTTATGTGGGGGATGAGCCTTTTATGCTTACGTATGGAGATGGTGTCTGCGATATTAATATCAAAGACCTGTTGGCCTTCCATAAAAGCCATGGCAAAATTGCCACCGTAAGCGCTGTGCAACCCGAAGCCCGTTTCGGTGGGATGGACCTGGCTGAAAATGATAGCGTGCGTATTTTTAAAGAAAAACCTGCCGGGGACGGGCAATGGATAAACGGTGGCTATTTTGTGTTATCGCCCGGCGTATTTGATTACCTGGATGAAAAGGCAGACCAAACCATGTGGGAAGAAGGACCACTGGAAGCGCTTAGTACCAGTGGGCAGTTAATGGCATACAAGCACCGTGGTTTCTGGAAATGCATGGATGCAATGCGCGATAAAATAGAACTGGAAGCCTTATGGAACAATGATAAAGCAAAATGGAAATTGTGGTAATAGCTGACCAGTTAAAGAAATATTACAGTGGCAGGAAAGTCTTTATAACCGGGCATACAGGTTTTAAAGGAGCATGGCTTACTGCATTATTGCATGTACTGGGTGCAAAAGTGAAAGGTTTGGCGCTGGAACCAGAACAAGCACATTGTTTGTTTAATCTGATGCAGCCCTTTCAATTGGCCGAAAGCGTAATTGCAGACATCAGGGATAAAGAAAAACTGGCAGCAGAAATTGAAAGTTTTCAGCCAGATTATATTTTTCACCTGGCAGCCCAACCGTTGGTAAGAAGATCATATGCTATTCCGGCTGAAACATTTGAAGTAAACGCAACTGGTACAGCCAACTTGCTGGAAGCGGCAAATAAGCTTTCCAAAAAATGCACAATCGTAATTGTTACCACTGATAAAGTATATAAAAACAAAGAGCAGGATATTCTTTACAAGGAGGACGACATACTGGGCGGCTACGACCCTTACAGCGCCAGCAAAGCCTGCGCAGAAATTATAGTCAGTTCTTTCAGGGATTCTTTTTTTTCACCAGATCGCTATACAGCACACAAAAAGGCCATCAGCAGCGCAAGGGCAGGCAATGTTATTGGGGGCGGCGACTGGAGCACCGACAGGATTGTGCCGGATATTGTTCGTTCTCTGCAAAATTCCGAATCAATAGCAGTACGCAACCCCGGCGCAGTTCGCCCATGGCAGCATGTACTGGAGCCATTGACCGGCTATTTGCTCCTGGGAGGATTGTTGAATGAAAAACCGGAATCGTATTCCATGCCTTATAATTTTGGGCCCAATCCTGAAGATCATCTAACCGTAAAGGAATTGGTTGAATTGTGTATTGCAACATGGGGTAAGGGCGAGTGGAAAGACATGTCAGGTGCTGTGCAGCCCCACGAGGCCGGGTTACTAAAGCTTGATATCAGCCGCGCCGTTCAGCAATTGCATTGGAAGCCAAAATTGTCTGCCAGCAAAGCAATAGAATGGACGATCAACTGGTATAGGCAACCTGCCTCATCACAGGCTGATTATAGTTTTGAACAAATAAACAATTACCTGGCGCTATGATTTTTACGCCAACTACACTTGCTGGCAGCTTTGTAATAGACATCTCCGCATTTAAAGACAACAGGGGCTGGTTTGCAAGAACCTATTGCAAAAATGAGTTTCAGCAAATAGGCCACAGTAAAGAATGGGTGCAATTAAATCATTCCGTTACGTTCCAGAAAGGCAGTTTACGGGGAATGCATTACCAGCTACCACCTTTCAGGGAGACTAAAATGGTAAGGTGTATTGCGGGAGCCGTTTATGACGTGATTGTGGATCTGCGTATATCATCACCTACATTCTTACAATGGTTTTCAGCTGAATTATCGGTTGATAATAAAAAGATGCTATATATTCCTGAAGGTTTTGCCCACGGGTTCCAGGCTTTAACAGACAACTGCGAGTTGCTCTACCACCACACGGAATTTTATACACCCGGCGCTGAAGCAGGTGTGCGTTATAATGATCCAATTATTGATATAAAATGGCCACTGGCCGTTACAGAAATTTCTGACAGGGATGCTGCGCATCCCCTGCTGGATACTAATTTCAAAGGAGTTTAATTATGGAATGCAGATTTTGTAAACAATCACTGACAGCTGTTTTTATAGACCTGTTAAATTCACCGGCATCCAATTCATTTCTCACCGAACAGCAATTGAATGAGCCGGAGACTTTTTATCCGCTTAAAGTCTACACCTGTCCAAAATGTTTTTTGGTGCAGGTAGATGAGTATAAGAAATCAGATGCTATTTTCAACAGCGATTACGTATACTTTTCTTCCTACTCTACCAGCTGGCTGCAGCACGCAAAAGATTATACGGCAATGATGATTGAGCGCTTTGGCCTGAACAGCCAATCGCAGGTTATTGAAGTGGCTTCCAATGACGGGTACCTGCTGCAATATTTTAAAGAAAAGCAAATACCTGTGCTGGGTATAGAACCAACCGCCAACACAGCAAAAGTAGCCATTGAAAAAGGCATCGATTCTGTAGTTGATTTTTTTGGTGTACGGCTGGCAAAAGAACTGCTGGCAAAAAATATACAGGCAGATTTGCTGTTGGGCAATAATGTACTGGCCCATGTGCCCGACATTGTTGACTTTGTGGGTGGCATGAAAGTACTGCTTAAAGATACCGGTGTTGTTACCATGGAGTTTCCGCACCTGATGCAATTGGTAGATAACAGCCAGTTTGATACCATCTACCACGAACATTTTTCTTACCTCTCTTTTTATACGGTACAACAGATTTTTGCCTCCCAGGGGCTTGAGTTGTTTGATGTAGATGAAATACCTACCCATGGCGGCTCCTTGCGCATTTATGCAAAGCATAAGGCAGATAAGAGCAAATCTATTTCTCCGCACGTTGTGTCATTGCTTAAAAAGGAAGCTGATAAGGGCATGACGGAACTTTCCTATTATGATAACTTTCAGCAAAAAGCATTAAAGGTTAAAATTGATTTGACAGATTTTTTGCTCCAGCAAAAAAAAGCGGGTAAAACTGTTGCCGCATATGGCGCTGCTGCCAAGGGCAATACTTTATTGAATTACTGTGGTATTAAAAGTGATTTGATTGATTTTGTTGTTGATGCCAATCCGCACAAGCAAAATAAATATCTTCCGGCCAGCCATATACCCGTAGTTGATGAAGCACATCTTAAAAGCAGGCAACCTGATTATGTTATCATTTTACCCTGGAATATAAAAGATGAAATCAAAAAGCAATTGAGCTATATAAAGGATTGGGGCGGAAAATTTGTCGTGTTTATCCCGGAGCTTGAGATATTCTAAACAGGTTAATGAACCATTCATCTTAAAATGTTTTGTATGCAGGTTACAGCTGAGAAAATTGTTATTAATAAACCGTCTGTCACAGACCTGGAAATTGAATATGTAAATGATGCAATTACCAACGGATGGGGCCCTAAGTGCTATGAATATATCTACCGCTTTGAGAAAGAATTTGCCAGCTACCAGGGTTCTGCATATGCGATGGCCACGTCCAGCTGCACCGGCGCCATTCATATAGCACTGATGGCATTGGGCGTAAAGGCGGGCGATGAAGTAATAGCGCCGGATATAACATGGATAGCATCTATTGAACCCATTTTATACATTGGTGCAAAACCTGTTCTGGTGGATGTATTGCCAGATACATGGTGTATTGATCCTGCAAAAGTTGAGGCAGCCATCACGCAGAAAACAAAAGCAATTATTGTAGTGCATCTGTATGGAAACGTGGTAGCCATGGACGAGATAATGGCGATAGCAAAAAAGCATAATCTCGTCGTGCTGGAAGATGCGGCTGAAGGTCTTGGATCTGAATACAAAGGAAAAAAAGCCGGCTCCATTGGCGATGCAGGTGTTTTTTCCTTTCATGGAACAAAGACAATCTCTACAGGGGAGGGCGGTATCATTGTAACCAACAGGCAGGAGGTGCTGGACAGGGCTAAAATATTAAATGACCATGGCCGCAACCCAAAAATTGGCAAAACATTCTGGATGGAAGAGTATGGGTATAAATACAAGATGTCCAATTTGCAGGCGGCAATGGGTTGTGCACAAATAGAAAGGGCAGAAGAACTAATCAACAAAAAAAGGGAAATTTTCAGTTGGTACAAAGAAATGCTCTCAGCACTTCCATTTCAGTTAAACCCTGAATTGCCGGGTACAAAAAACTCCTACTGGATGCCTACCGTTATAGTTGACAAATCGGTGGATTTTGACAGGGAGCGTTTTTTTGCATTCATGAAGGAAAATAATATTGACAGCCGTCCATTTTTTTATCCCATATCATCTTTGCCCATGTTTGAAAGCAAACCTGGTAATACAGTATCATACGACATTTATGAGCGGGGAATTAATTTGCCCAGCCATCATGACTTAACCAGGCAGCAGATAGAATATGTTTGTACAGTAATAAAGACATTCTTTTATGAGAACTAAGGTATTGATAGCGGGACTGGCGGGCGCTTCACTGGGAACGGAAATTGTAAAATGCCTTGTCCAGGCGGGCAGCTATGATATATATGGTTGCGATATTGCCCCGCTTGCATATGGATTATATTCAGAGAAGCTTACTAAGTCTTTTATTGCTGACCGGAATAACTATATACCGTCTGTGATTGAGATATGCCTTTCCAACAATATTAAATACATCGTCCCGGGTGGAGAGCAGCCAATGGTTATCCTGGGGAGGAACAACCAGGCATTACAGCAAAATAACCTGGTATTGCTGGGTAACACAATTGATATCATAGAATTGTTTTCCAATAAGGAACGCACGTTTGATTACCTGGCAAGTATTGGTGTTCCTACGCCGGTAACAAAACGGGTTAACAGTAAAGATGATATCGGTGAAATAAATTTTCCCTGTATTGTAAAACCTTCTTCCGGAACCGGGGGCAGCGATTCTGTTTTCCTGGCTACCAATCTGGACGAATGCATTTTATATGTAGAACTTTTGGTTAAGAATAAGCGGGAGGTAATTATCCAGGAATATATTGATGTTGAAGAAGGGGAATTTACTGTGGGAGTTTTATCAGACACAAAGTCAAACATCATTGGCTCTGTTGCCATGCAGCGGGTTTTTGATTCCAAACTATCTGTTGCTTACCGCGGAACCAAAGGGCTGATATCAAGCGGATACAGCCAGGGATTAATTGCAGATTTTAAAGACATCCGCAAACAGGCTGAAAATATAGCGCAAAAAGCCGGCAGCAGGGGCCCGTTTAATATACAGGGACGGGTAAAAAATGGAATACTCGTTCCTTTTGAAATAAATCCGCGATTTTCTGCTTCTACCTACCTGAGGGCCAAAGCGGGATTTAATGAAATTGATTATTTTTTGAAGCATCTCATTGAAGGAACATATTCTTTTGAATGGGATCTAAAGGAAGGGTATTATTTAAGAAGCTTCGAAGAAATGTATCTTCCATTAGACAAAATGAAAGTGCATGATTAATTGGCTAACGGAAAATATAGGAACCGGCCCATATCTGGCTATATCTGAAATTTCTGGTGATTTTACGATAATAGATGTAAGAAATCTTGTGGATAAAGATGGCAATAAAGAGGATGAAATATTATTAAAGATCGATGAGGGCTTGAATTTGTTAAATGGAGGAAAGAAGATTGTAGTTTGTTGTGACTATGGAATGTCCAGAAGTAATTCTATTGCAGCTGGAATAATTGCAAGGTATCAGTCAATCTCTTTCTTCGAAGCTGTAAGTTTATTGCAGAAGAAAGTGCCGGCAGCAGGTATAAAAGTTGAGGTGTTAAATGCGGTTTTTAACGCCGTTAAGACTACTGGTTTTGAGAAAAAGAATGATGTTCCAAGAATACTTATAACTGGGGGTGGTGGATTTGTTGGTACAATGCTGGCAAAAAGCCTTGACGAAAATTTTTTCATCAAATCTATTTCAAGTAAAGATGTTGATTTGATTAATAATCCGGTATTGCTTGATGTCCTGGTAAAAGAAAATGAAATCAATACTTTAATACATCTTGCGAACCCAAGGATTTATACATTAAATAAAGCCATGGGCGACAGTATGGTGATGCTTAAAAATGTACTTGAATCTTGTCGCTTGAATGATGTGAAGCTGATGTATGTTTCAAGTTGGGAAGTGTATTCGGGCTACCGGTCAAATGAATTGCTGGCAGACGAAAACACCCCATTATTTCCCAAAGGTGCATATGGCGAAACAAAATGGCTTTCAGAACAGTTAATCCAGCATTATAACAAGCTGTTTGGCATGAAGTATTCTATATTGAGGTCAAGTCCAGTTTATGGGTCAAGCAGCGATAAACCTAAATTTATCTATAATTTTATAGACAAAGCCAGGAAGGATGAAAAGATAATGACGCATAACTATTTAAACGGTTCCCCCACCCTGGATTTACTGCACATTGATGATTTTATTTCAGCAATGAGTAAATGCATAGATTTCCCGGGCAATGAAACATTTAATGTTGGTTCCGGTAAATTGTTAAGTACCCTTCAAATAGCCGAACTGATTGTTCGAAGATTAAAATCGAAAAGTGTAATTGATTCTACCGGCATCAATAGCTACTATTCAAATATTAAAATGGATTGCTCAAAAGCTATGAAGTTATTATCCTGGAAACCTGTTAATACTTTTCAGAATTACCTTAATAAAATCAATTTTGGGTGATGAGTCGATTAGCTATTATTGGTTCAAATGATTTGGGCAAATTAATAGCTCACCACGCTCTTCAGAGTGGCTGGAATGTTGTTGGATTTTTTGATAATAAAAAAGAAAAGGGTATTGCTATTGATAATTACGGTGATATTTTGGGTGCTGTTGATCAGATCGAGCTGTTCTATAAAGGAGGGAAACTCGATTGTATCATCAATGGTGTCGGCTATACACAGTTTGAATACAGGCAGAAAGTGTTTGACAGTTTAAAGGGAAAAGTTCCGTTTGCAAATGTAATTCATAATAATACCTATGTTGATAAATCGGTCTCTCTGGGCGAAGGCATTTTTATCTTGCCGGGAACAACACTGGATATGAATGTAAAAATACGCGATAACGTTCTTTTAAATACGGGATGTAATATAGCACATGATTCAGAAATAATGGAACATACGTTTATTGCCCCCGGTGTTACAATTGCGGGCAATGTTCAGGTCGGTAATTGCAATTTTATCGGGGTCGGCTCAACTATACTTGATGGAATTAGAACATGTCCGAAAGTAGTGGTAGGTGGAGGCGCACTTGTGTCAAAAAATATTACTGACCCGGGTGTGTACATTGGAATTCCTGCAAGAAGAATAAAAGATAATATGTATTTTAAATAATTAATATCTAATACAATGGACGAGATAAAAAAGTTTGAACTTCAAAGAGCACAGCAAATCGAAGACATGGGTAAAGACCAGTCAATGAAAGCTGCAGGGATAGATTTTATGTTAAATACATCAAAGTATAATTATACATATAATTTTACCTGGCTTGGTCGCCCGATTATTCAATATCCGCAGGATATGATTGCTCTACAGGAAATAATTTGGTCGGTAAAACCCGATCTGATTATTGAAACAGGTATAGCACATGGAGGTTCTTTGATATTCAGTGCTTCGATATTAGAGCTTTTAGGCAACAATGGTCAGGTTCTTGGAATTGATATAGATATAAGAGAGCATAATAGGCAAGAAATAGAGAAGCATCCGTTGGCAAAACGGATCACAATGATTCAAGGGTCATCAATTGAAGCCGATACTATCAAACAAGTCCACGAATTTGCAAAAGGCAAGGAAAAAATTATGGTTATATTAGATTCTAATCATACCCATGATCATGTATTAAATGAACTGATTGCATACTCCTCTTTAGTTAGTAAAGATAGTTACCTGATTGTATTTGACACAGCAGTGGAAGATTTACCGGAAGATTTCGATTGGGGAGGTCGTCCCTGGGGCAAAGGGAATAATCCCAAAACAGCAGTTTGGGAATTCCTTAAAACTAATACCGGCTTTGAAATTGATAACTCAATGGATCATAAACTATTGATTTCTGTAGCACCAGACGGATACCTGAAAAGGGTAAAATAGTATTCTATGAAACCCCTCGTTTCAATTGGCGTACCCACTTATAACCGGCCTGAAATGCTCGAAAGAACATTGCAAAGCCTGCTTGGGCAAACCTATGAAAATATCGAGATCATCGTCTCTGACAATTGTTCCACAAACAGTCAAGTTGAAGCAGTGATGAGCCGCTTCATTGCTGACAAAAGAATCAAGTATTTTCGGCAACCTGTTAACAAAGGCGCCATTTTTAACTTTAATTTTTTGTTGGAAAAGTTTTCAGGTAGCTATGTCATGAGATTGGGAGATGACGATTGGGTTGAGCCAAACTATATTGAGTGTTGCGTAGAATTTTTAGAACAGAATCCTGGTTATGTTGGCGCATACGGACAAACAAGACTGTATGATGTTGGCGGTAAATTTGTTAAATATGATCCTGCAATAAATATGGATCAGGATTCATACCGGGAGCGGATGGTTTATTATCTTGAAAATGTGAACCAGAACGGATGTTATTTCGGACTTATTCGTGCCAATAATATGCAATGTGTATTTGTATGTAAAAAACTTGCAGATGATTGGCTGGGTATTGCGCGGTTAAGCTTTGGGGGTAAAATCAAGATGCTTGACAATACCAGTTTAAATCTTTCACAGGGAGGAGCTGGTAATTCCATGGAGAATATTGTGAAAGCACTTGGAGGTTCAAGGTTTAACGAGTACTTCCCGCATTTAACCATAGCACTGAATGTATATGCTGATATTTTGTGGAACAGCCCGGTCTACAAAAAAATTGGATTTATAAAAAGGCAATCGCTGGCTTTGGTTTGCGCAGAAACGGTTTACCGGCGCTTCAATGTTAAGAATGAAATTAAATGGGCTTACAGAGGATTTCTGAAAGCTTCCTTTTTTCCTGGCATCCTGAAAAGACACGCAAATTAGCCTGCTCATAACCCTATTAAAGCAGCTACGGAATTTTCTACGCCGTATAGCGCATGTAATCTTTTTCAATTTTTACAAAAGGAAGGCCTTGCAGGAGGAATTGAAAACCTGGAAGACTAATTTTATGCCGCCCGGGCATTTCTACAGTCCCTTTCCGGATTCGGATTTCCTGGTAAAAAACAAAGAGCAGCTATTTTCAAAAAAAACAGGGACAGCACTACCAGGACTTGAACTGTTTGAAAATGAGCAATACTTTTTTTTAGAAAAATTATCAAAGTATTACCAGCCACGGATTTTTCCAACTGAAAAGGAGCAAGGCTTTCGCTACTATTTCAATAACCAGTATTTCTCCTTTTCGGACGCAGTTTTTTTATACTGTCTCATCAGGGAAATAAACCCAAAAAAAATTATTGAGATTGGTTCCGGGTTTTCCTCTGCTGCCATGCTTGATATAAACGAGCAGTATTGCAATAATAGTATAGCACTTACTTTTATTGAACCTTATCCGGCCGAGCGGCTGGATGGCCTTATTAAAGACGGCGATAACTGTACTATCATCCGGAGTTTTGTACAGCAGGTGCCGCCTGACCTGTTTTTGGATTTGCAGGAAGACGATATACTATTTATAGACTCCTCCCATATTTTAAAAACAGGAAGCGATCTTAATCATCTTTTGTTTAATGTGCTGCCGGTTTTAAAAAAAGGGGTACTGGTACATTTTCATGATATTTTTTTCCCGTTTGAATATCCTGCTGAATGGATAATTGAACAGCAACGTGGCTGGAATGAGGCTTATGCAGTCCGCTCCTTTCTTCAATTCAATGATACCTTCAGGATAGTATTGTTTACTTCCTTCCTTGAAAATATTTATAAAGATTGGTTTGAACTGCATATGCCGCTTTGCTTAACGCCACATGAGCAATGGCCTGTTGCTGGTAGCGGCCATCGTTATCTTGAAACCGGGGGGCAGAGCCTGTACCTGCGAAAAGTGAAATAGCGAATGAAACGAATACTATACTTCTATCCCCATAAATTTTCTGGTCTTACGGATGGCATTCACACAAGAATTGTCACTATGCTGGAATATTTTAAAGACCGCGGTTTTTTGGTTGATATGATAAATTTTGAAAACCCCGCTGTGCTGAATAGCTACGTTACAGAACATAAACTTGTAGACAATCTGTACCTTCTTACGGAAAATCCTTTTTTAGCAACCAATAAAAAGGAACAAGCCGGATTCAAAAAAAGATTGTCAGGAAAATTCAACAGGCTGCTGAACCAGGGTTTTCCTGACTTCTATCACGCCCGGAATTATAAGAATAATAAGCTGCCCAACCTGATGACAAATTCTTTGAGTGCTAAAGTGGCGGCCCTCACTGAAAAGAATGAATACCTTGCAGTATTGGTAACCTATACTTACTGGTCAGCTATTACAAAAAGCGTAAGCAAAAAATATCCGGTCACTAAGAAAATAATAGATCCAACAGATTTTCTGACACTGCAACAGTTTTATGGCGACCAGGGAATGCCCTACAGGCGGGTTGGTGACATGTTTGGAGATGAAATTGAGCGTGTTAGCCAGTTTGACGATATCATGCATATTTCTTATGATGAGTTGTTTGTTTTCTCCAACTTTATCCAGCACAAAAAGCACCATTATATACCGCAGTTTTTTGAACAGCAAAGCAAAGCAGTCACTAACAGGGCGCCTGTTTTGTATGATGTGTTATTGATAGCAAGTGGTAATCCATATAATATAGAAGGCATCAACTGGTTCCTGCAGGAGGTGTATCCTTTATTAAAGAAAAATAACATTAAAATTGCAGTAGCGGGCAACATTTGTAATAAATTTTCTTTTGAAGGACCAGGTATCATAAAACTTGGATTTGTAGACGACGTAACAGCGCTGTACAGCGCTGCAAGATGCACAATATGCCCGCTGAAAAGGGGATCTGGCATGAAAATCAAAGTAGTTGAATCGCTTTCTTATGGCATCCCGGTAGTAAGCACATCAAAGGGATTGGACGGATTTTTTAACAAGGATCTTGCCGGGGGTGTATTGGTGACTGATCAGCCGCAGATTTTTGCTGCATTTATAGAACGGCTGCTGACGGACGATGAATACTACAAGCTGCAATGTGAACTGGCTGGCAAAATATTTCAACAATACTTTTCGCTGGAAGCCAATTACCTGAAATTGGATACGATTTTCCAGGAGCAGTGACAGTTGAAACGCAGGAAATATAAGTATGAAAGTTTTTTTTGATCACCAGATATATGTACAGCAGCAGTTTGGCGGTATCAGCCGTTATTTCAATGAACTGATGAAGATGGAAAGTCACGGTATTGAAGTGGCAAAACTGGATCCGGCATTGGCAAGTATGGTATATGGCAGTAAAACTGACCTGTATAGCCGGGGATTGAATTACGTTAAAAGAAAAACAGGGGTTGGACGATTGCCCGGACAAAAAGAGGCCGATCTGCGAATCATGCAGCAATTGACTGATACCAGCTTTGATATTTTTCATCCAACTTATTATGATACTTATTTTTTGGACAGTATCAATAAGCCGTTTGTGCTAACTGTGTACGATATGATTCATGAGATTTTTTATGAATATTTTCAGGACAATAATACCGTTACCCACAACAAAAGGATTTTATGTGACAAAGCTGCCGCCATCATTGCCATATCTGAAAATACCAAAAGAGATATTGTCAATATTTTCCAGGTTCCGGAAGAAAAGGTTCATGCTATACAACTGGCCTCAGATTTTGACACCGTAACAGCAACGACACCGGCAGGTTCCGGACAATGGGATAATTTTATTTTGTTTACGGGCAACCGGTGGGGTTATAAAAATTTTTATCTCCCCGTAATGGCGCTTGCCGGCATATTAAAAAAGGATTCGGATGTACAATTGCTTTGCACCGGTCATCCGTTTACCAAAGCCGAGCTGCAATTTTTTAAGGACCTCGGTATTGAAAATAAGGTAAAGCACATCTTCCTTAAAGATGACGGTGAACTGGCCTGGGCCTACCAGCATGCAGCTTTTTTTATTTTTCCTTCCCTATATGAAGGATTTGGCTTCCCGCTTTTAGAAGCATTTGGACGTGGTTGCCCGGTTATTTCTTCCAATGGAGGTTCATTGCCTGAAGTAGGTGGCAATGGGGCCTTGTACTTTAACCCCAAAAGTATTCCGGAAATCCGTGAAGCTGCCCAGCAGGTGCTCTACAATACAGGATTGAAAAATGATCTGATTAATAAAGGAAGAACTGTTTTTAAAAAATTCAGCTGGGAACGATGCAGGCAGCAAACCATTGAAGTGTATAGATCATTATAGCGGGAATTATGACGAATTATCCACTTATCTCAATTATCACCCCGTCTTTTAACCAGGGATCATTTATCGGGGAAACAATCCTGTCGGTTATTGACCAGGACTATCCGGCCATTGAATACATCATTATTGATGGCGGCAGCACTGATGATACTATAGCGGTTATAAAAAAATACGAAGACCGGATTAATTTTTGGGTGTCAGAACCCGATAAAGGACAACCCGATGCCATTAACAAAGGTCTAAAAAGGGCAACCGGCGATATAATAGCTTTTATAAATAGTGATGATGTATACGAGCCGGGCGCATTTCGATTTATAGCAGAACAATTTCAGCTGGGTCACCAGTGGATGATGGGCGCGGTAATTAATTTCAGGATTGAAACCGGGGAATCTGAACTGGTAACGCAGCAGGCAGATGGTAATTTGCTAAACTGGCTGATTCGCAACAACCGTAATCATCAGCCGGGAAATTTCTGGAGCCGTTCGGTTTTTGAAAAAGTTGGCCTGATGGATGAATCGCTGCATTATTCTTTTGACTGGGACTATTGGCTGAAATTTATTACCCATCAATGTGTTCCATCTGTGTACAATAACAGAACACTGGCAAGGTTTCGGCTGCACAATGAAAGTAAAACGGTAAAATTCTGGTATAAATTTAACCAGGAGTATGTTTTTTTAATAAATAAGTATAAAAAATACCTGCCTGCCAGCGATCTTAAGAAGGCAGACGACGAGGTAAAAAAGCTATTGGTGCATGAAAAAATTCTGCTGGGTCGTATTGAAAGCATAAACGGAAGTTTTAAAAATGCCTTTTCCAGTTTTAAGGCAGCTTATAAAATATCGCCTTCCGTTTTATTTACAAAGAAATTTCTTTTTGAATTTTGTAAGGCCATGCTCTATATGCCGGTGCGCAAGACAATCAGTTGAACTAATGAAAATTGCCATTCTTTCAAGGCCTGGTCCATGCTTTCCCAATGTTATTTCTCTGGGACTTGCCGCCACATTAGATGAGATAGGGGTAAAAAATAAAATATTTTACGATAGCATTCCCATGCTGATGCGGTTGTTGCCATTCAGCAAGAAACCAAAAAGATGGAGTAATAGTCTTCAGTACCGTATCAGGAATAAAGTGTCCGCTTACGTCAAAGACCAGCGTTTATTGAAAGAGTTGAGTGAATACGATGCAATCATTTTATCCGAGTGTTATCCCAACGCATTCTGGAAAAATTATTTTGCAATTGAAGAACTAAAGAGAAAATTCAAGGGCCCCGTTATAAGTTACACGGAGAGCCCGCTGGATGCTGCCCCCCGGAATAAAATGCGGCTCCTGGATAAGGATGATTATAATGAAGATTTGTATGATTTTAATCTGTTTGTAACCGATACCATGGAAGTGAAAAAGGAACCGGGACCACGGCAGGCTGTTTTTGGTACCAATGTTTCGCACAATACAACCCTGGTTCCAGGTAAAAAGAAAGCATTCATTGCCATTGTTGATTTTGCCCAACCCGGCTATGAGTCCTGGCGTGAGCAGCAAATCAGGGTGCTCAACAAATTAAATATTGAAACAATAATTCTTGAGGGGAGACACCCTATAGAGGAGATGCGGCGTATATATGCGGAAGCGGCAGTGTTTTTTCTGGCTTTTCCCGAAACTTTTGGTTTGCCGATTGCGGAATGCCTGTCTTGTGGTACCGCTGTGTTTACACCCAGCAGCGCGTGGCCAATGGCCTGGCGCTTAGATGAGCAGCCGGTGTCTATGGGCCCCGGAATATTGCCTGATTGTTTTCACGTATACGATGATGAAGTGGATTTGGAAAAACGTTTGGCCGCGTTTATAGAATCATATGATCTGCAAAAAACATCCTTGGCCGTATTCAATAGCTTTTCAACTCATTACAATAGATTTTACGCCGGCGATAAACAGGCGCTGGAATATCTATTACGCCAACTGCAGTAAATGAATTTTTTGCAACAGAAATTAAATGGGCTTGGTATGCGGCTTAAAAGTTATGCATACGGAATAGCATACTGGCGCAATGCAGATTTTGCTATTCCTGGCGTACTGCGGATAAACGGAAAGAAAAAGCCGGTTAAATTTCTTGAACCGGCAAATAGCGGGTTTATGTATGAGTTTACGGAGATATGTTTGAAAGATTGCTACCAGTTAGCACTATTGAAAAAGCAACTTGGAGCAGTAAATGCAATCGTTGATATAGGAGCTAACCAGGGATTGTTTGCCATTGCAGCAAGACAGCATTTTTCAAAAGCTGCTATCAGTTGCTGGGAACCAAACAAGGAGCTTCGCGAAGTGCTGGATATTAATACTGCAGCTGCACAGGCGGAAGTCTTTTATGAAGCAGTTACCAGGGAAGATTGCAAAGTAACGCTGCGTTTTGGAGAAACTGATTTGCACACCATTGCACAGCCCGGGCAAACAGGTGAAATACCTGGTACGGCATTTCAGGAAGTGATTGAACGTGCCGGTGGCTCCATTGACATTTTAAAAATGGATTGTGAGGGTGGAGAATGGCCTATTCTTGAGGATAAGGATTCATGGACCAAGGTCCGTGCTGTTACCATGGAATATCATTTATGGGCCAAAGAAGGAAGCAGTGTAGATGAGCTTAAACAAATACTGAATAATCTTGGTTTTCAAATAATTGTTCATAACCCCCTGAATATTGAATTTGGATTGATAACGGCTGTAAAATAATTGAAAGTCGTTTTTAAAAATCCTGCACAAGCAATAAGTGTTCATATGTCTATAAACAAAACAGCTATTATAACGGGTATATCGGGCCAGGATGGATCTTACCTGGCGGCATTGCTGGTAGAAAAAGGATATACCGTAATTGGCCTGGTGCGCAGCAGCGGCACCACCAATTTAAAAGGACTGGAATATTTAAAAATTAAAGACAAAGTAATCATTGAAGAGTGCGACCTGCTGGATATTTTACAGATCATTAAATTATTTTACCAGTACCGGCCCACAGAGGTATATAACCTGGCAGCGCAGAGCTCCGTTTCCCTCTCCTTTAAGCAGCCCATCGGTACTTTTACTTTCAATACCATTTCTGTTTATAATTTACTGGAGGCCATAAAGCTGGTAGATAAATACATCAAATTTTACCAGGCCAGCAGCAGCGAAATGTGCGGTACGGTAAACAGGCTGCCCATTACAGAGACCAGTGTATTGCACCCTGTTAGCCCCTATGCCATTTCCAAGGCGGCGGCACACTGGAGCTGCGTTCAGTACCGTGAAAGCTATGATATGTTTGTGTGCTGCGGCATATTGTTCAACCATGAATCTTACCTGCGCGGTAATAATTTCTTTATGAAAAAAATTATTGCTGAAAGTATAAAGATTAGCCAGCACAAGGTACCCAGGTTGCTGGTGGGCAATATAGACATCAGCCGTGATTTTGGCTATGCGCCCCTTTATGTAGAAGGTATGTACAAAATGATGCAGGCCGAAAAGGCAGATGATTTTATTCTCTGTTCAGGTTCATCTGTTAAACTCAGGCTGATCATTGAATACGTATTTGAAAAGTTGGGTATTGATAAAAGCCTGTATAGTGTAAGCAAAGACTTATACCGGCCGGCGGATATTGAAGATATCTATGGTGATTCAACTAAAGCAAAGGAAAAACTCGGCTGGCACAATTCACTCACCTACCGCGACCTGATTGATAAATTGCTGGAAGAAGAGCTGGCTAATTCTGCGGAGAAGGTATAACGGGTTGAAACAATATAATGTTGAATACTAATACTAGTTGTGCTGGAGAAATGAAAAAAGTTTTAATGGTGATACCCTTCAACACTGTATACCCACCAATGAACGGGGGTATGCAGCGTTGTTTTAATTTGCTCAACCAGCTTTGCCGGCATTTTGAGGTAACGGCCATCATGCACCAGGACAGGGATTCATTTATGCAGGCAGCTGCGGCATTTCCGGCCATTAAAAATTGCAGGGTCATCAGTACGAAAGACAATAAAAAAGATTATGAAATATTGTCGCTGCTGCCGGGGAAGTATGGTAATGCAGTAAAATACCGTTACTGGAACCGCTCCCTGCAGGGACCTGCAGGCAGTCATTTCCTGGCTTTATATCCCCCAATGAAAGCATTTTTAAAAACCAGCAGGGTGGATGCCGTAATACTGGAAGACATGGAAATAGTAAACCTGGCCAAACTGGTGAAAAGATACCAACCGGGCACGCCTGTTATTTATGATGCGTACAATGTAAATACTATACTGGCTGCGGCACAACTGGAAAAAAGGGAAATCAGCCGGTCGCTTTTTGAATTGATACAGCGCGATGAATCTGCCATCTTTAAATCTGTTGATAAAGTTTTTGCCTGCAGTGAGATTGACCTGGTGCAACTGCGACGTATGAACCAGGATAAAATTAATGGGGTAGTAATCCCCAATGGTGTGGTAATGCCAAAAGAGGCACCGGCAACAACCAATAAACCCGGCGCTGATGCTACCGATATTCTTTTTTGTGGTGCCATGGATTATTCGCCCAACCGCGAAGGGCTGGGATGGTTTTTAAAAAGTGTCTTTCCATTGATTCTTTCCGCTTTGCCCGGCGCAAGGTTACTGGTGGTTGGCAGGGGAGATCCCGGAGCTGAATTATCAATCCTGTTGCAGCATCCATCTATAAAAAATTATGGCCGGGTAGAAACGGTGGATAGTTATTACCGGCAGGCAGCAGTAGCCATTGTGCCGCTGTTATCGGGCAGTGGAACAAGGTTAAAATTATTGGAAGCGATGGCTTACGGTACTGCCATTGTTTCCACTGAAGCGGGTGCCGAAGGCATTGCGTATGCAGAAGGCAAAAATATTTTGCTTGCAAATGACCCGCAGCTTTTTGCAGAAAGGGTAGTTACGTTATTGAATAATCCATCATTTGCAGCGGATATTGCAACAAATGCTTTTTCATTTGTTCAAAAAACTTACGATTGGGATATTGTAGGTGATACCATGGCCGCCTACCTGCAAACACTGCATAATTGATCATCTTTTCACAAGTAGTAACAAAGGAACAAAAGTATTGACAAGATGAGTACAGGCGAGCCGCTGGTAAGCGTATTAATGACAGCTTATAACCGGGAAAAATACATAGGAGAAGCCATAGAAAGTGTACTTGCATCTACCTACAGCCATTTTGAATTGATTATTGTAGATGATGGTTCCAAAGATGCTACTGTAACTATTGCCCGTGAATATGCGGGCAGCGATGCACGAATCAATGTGTATGTGAATGAAAAAAACCTGGGTGATTACCATAACCGCAACCATGCGGCCACGTACGCTTCAGGTAAATACATCAAGTATCTAGACTCAGATGACTTGATATATCCGGACTCGCTCTCGGTTTTCGTGCGAAGTATGGAGAAATTTCCGGAAGCCGCGGTGGGTATCATGAGCAATATAGGCCAGGATGCAAAACCCTATCCTTACCTCATGGAACCGGCAGCTGCTTACCATTACCATTTTTATACCAGGGGCCTTTTTGATACCGGCCCTTCAGCCTTAATATTCAACGCTGACAAATTCAGGGCCATTGGTGGCTTTAGCGGCAAGCGGTATGTAGGTGATACAGAAATTAATTTACGGCTGGCAGCACGCTGGCCACTGGTAAAAATTTCATCCTCCCTGGTATACTGGCGGCAGCACGAAGGCCAGGAAATTGTGGCCGGCAATACTTCAACGGGATACCTGGAATTACAGCTGCCGATGTTTACAGAAGAGCTGAATAAAAAGGAATGTCCACTTCCGGAAAGCGAACGAAAAAACATACTCAGTTATTTCAGGCGTATGTCTGCAATGGCTATTTTGAAAATGGCTATCCTGCAAAAGAAGCCCCGCCAGGCGATGGATATGTACCGGCAATTATCACTCACACTGCCCGATATGGTAAGCGCCGTATTGCAGCGCAAAAAAAGATATTAGAAAATGGCTGGTGGAGACGCTGCCCACAGGGGATGTGCGTGGTAGCTGCGCTCAGTAACTGCAACTTGGAGAATAGAAATCTCAATTGTAAACAGTTGAAAGTCCAACAATGATTTCTAGTTTGGCTTCCAGGATAAACAATCCCCGCAAACATTAACGCTATCTACATGAAAATATTAGTTACCGGTTCATCCGGGTTAATTGGTTCCGAAGTGTGTATGTATTTTTCTCAACTGGGCCATACTATTGTGGGGGTTGATAATAACCAGCGGGCTATATTTTTTGGACCGCAGGGCGATACCCGCTGGAACCAGCAGCGGTTGCAGACTACATTGAAAGCATACAAACATGTGGAGCTGGATATACGTGACCGGCAGGGTGTATTATCGCTTATGGAAAGCGAAAGACCGGATGCCATTGTACATACCGCGGCACAGCCCAGTCACGACAGGGCCGCAGCAATTCCTTTTGATGATTTTGATACCAATGCAAATGGTACGCATAACTTACTGGAAGCAGTCAGGCGCTCCTGCCCCGAATCTCCTTTTGTACACATGTCTACCAATAAGGTATACGGTGACGCGCCCAATAAAATTGCGCTGGAAGAAAAAGCTACCCGTTGGGATTATGCAGACCCGCAGTACGCAGCAGGTATTGCGGAAACTTTTACTATTGATCAGTCAAAACATTCTTTGTTCGGTGCTTCCAAAGTTGCCGCTGATATTATGGTGCAGGAATATGGCAGGTATTTTAATATTCCTACTTGTTGTCTGCGGGGTGGGTGCTTAACAGGCCCCAATCATTCCGGCGTGGAATTGCATGGCTTCCTGAGCTATCTGATCCGCTGTAACCTGGAAAAAAAAGAATATAAAATTTACGGTTACAAAGGCAAGCAGGTTAGGGATAATATTCATTCCCTGGATGTAGCCATGTTTATTGAGGCGTTTATCAATGCGCCACGTATTGCAGAAGTATACAACCTTGGCGGGGGAAAAGAAAATTCTATTTCTATACTGGAAGCGTTTGCACTGGCAGAGAAAATTTCAGGTATTCCGCAGGTATACAGTTATGTAGAGGAGAACCGTATGGGCGATCATATTTGCTATTACAGTGATTTACATAAAATGAAAGCCCATTATCCGCAATGGAATATTACGAAAAACCTGGAAACAACATTTACAGAAATAGTAAACAGCTGGAAAAGCAGGTTGTAATACACAAAGAATTCTTTACCAACCCGGTTTCTTAAGGACTATCGGTTATGGCAGCATAGTCCGGAAGCGCACTGAATATATTAGCACGCGCAAATAAGGATTGCCAGATTTTTAGATATTTCATTGTCCACAAAGAGTGCAGCCGGAACTAACTATTAAACCCATTTTACATGATCATAAGGAAGTTAAAGGATGCTCTCCGGGAAAAAGCCTGGATTTTTTTAAAGGTAAAATGGAAGTTGAGATCCGGATTGTTCATCAAAGTTGAGAACGACAGCGATTGGTTTGTCTTTAACGAAATATTTACCAACAAAGAGTATGACCCGGCTTTCCGGCTTTTCTTGTCCAACATTTCCTCTAATCCTTTGGTAGTAGATCTCGGCGCCAATGTTGGGTATTTTACACTTCGGGTGGCTGATGAAATGTTGCTGGCCGGACATACGGATTTTACCATTGTTTCGCTGGAAGCATCGCCTTCAAACTTCGCAATATTACAGCGACGGCTGGTTCAGCCTTTGTTAAAAAACAAAGTAAAATATTTTTTAGGTCTCGCAGGACATAAAACGGGGTCTGCAAGCGTGGTTCATTCCAACCAGCATTATGGCCATTCTTCTGCCGGCGATGCTGCTGCAGGTACAGCCACTACCGTCAGTTACGTGGATATTGAAACGCTTACAGGCAGCAACGAAAAAAGAATTGGCCTTTTAAAATGCGATATTGAAGGCAGCGAAGAGATTTTTATTAGTGCATATGCCGGGCTTTTGCAAAGGGTGGATACGGCCGTATTTGAATTGCATGCCGGGGAATGTAATGTTGAAAATTGCCGGAAAATGCTGGAAAACGCAGGTCTTTTCTCAAAGGGCATCATCAAAGAAGACCCGCCGTACCGCACCACCGTAGAAATTTTCAGCAGGCTGTAGAAAAATATTTTTCTCTTTATGGATCACGTAGTTATTAAAGATTCGGAACTCAACGGGTGGGAATATGGCATGCTGCGTTCTTTTGAAAACGCTATTGTACAGGAAACAGGCGGACGCATACTTGAGCTGCCTCCATACCGGTTTGCTTCAAAATACATGCATCATTTTTCGCAGGGTATGAAGCGTGGCAAATACCGCAAGTATTTTCAGCAACAGCCTTTTGATATAAAGGCAGACATAGCCTGGTGTATACTGATGGGGCCGGAAAACTACAAGCTGGATTTGTATAAAAATTGGCAACCCAAGTGTAAAATAAAAATTCTCTACCTGTACGATACTTTGCCGGCCCAGTATCCGCTCATCAAAAGGCTATTGAGTGACAATACCTGGGATATATTAATTACCGCATTTAATGATGCGGTAGATGATCTGGAAAAACTCACTGGCAGAAAATGGCATTGCGTAGAGCAGGCCGCCGATGCCGGTCTTTTTCAACCGGCCCCTCTCAGCGAAAGGGTTATTCATTTTTCTTCTTATGGCAGAAAGCACCCTGTACTGCATGAAGCAGTGAAGGAATTTTGTGAAGCCCACCATTTGTATTATGATTATACCACGCACGATGCCAAACACCCTGTGGCAGATGCAAGCGAACTGTATAAACAGTATGCATGGCATTTGACGCATAGCCAGTTTACTTTTTCGTGGCCGGTAGAACTAACCCATTCACAAAGGGCAGGTCACCTGCACCCCATAACCTGCAGGTGGTTTGAAGCAGTTGCTGCAGGAACCGTTATAGCAGGACAGGCACCGGGCAATCCTGCCTTTACTACCTATTTTGAAAAGGACCTGGTAGTACCCATGAACTACAATGCTACAAAAAAAGATTTTATAAAAGACCTGGAAGGATTGATGAGCAACCGGGACACATATTATTCGAAAGCCGCAGCGTTGAGTGAACAGTTAAAGGCTGCTCTCACCTGGAACGAAAGAGTGCAAAGAATAATCAAAATGATATAGCGCACACTGCTATGGGGAGTAAAAAAAAACTGGTAATAGTCAGCACGCATCCTGTTCAATACAATGCGCCTTTATTTAAACTGCTTGCTGAAAGGGGAAATATAGAGATAACGGTTATATACAGCTGGGGGCCTGCAGTAAAGGACCCGGTATATGACCCGGGATTTGAAAAAATAATTCAGTGGGATCTTCCTTTGCTGGAAGGATATAAATATATTTTCCCGGAGAACACTGCAAAACAAAAAGGGTCGCATCATTTTAATGGAATAGACAACCCAGGTATCATAACAATAATAAAAGATTGTGCGCCGGATGCGATTTTAGTATATGGCTGGTCGTTTAAAAGTCATTTAAAATTGTTGCGGTATTTTTCTAATAAGAAGATGATTCTTTTCAGGGGTGATTCAACCCTGCTTGATGATAAAGCAGGAGGTTTCAGGGCAGTAATCCGCAAATATTTTCTTACCTGGGTATACCGTTATATACACTACGCTTTATATACAGGCAAAAATAATTATAATTATTTCACAGAGGCAGGGTTGCGTAATGCGCAACTGCTGTATGCGCCGCACGCTGTGGACAATGGCAGGTTTTATAAAAATAGCGAATCGGAGGCGCAGGCTTTGGAATACAGGCGTACACTGAATATCGGTGCAGGCGAATTGGTCTTTCTTTTTGCGGGAAAATTTGAATCAAAAAAGGACCCACTGCTTTTACTAAGTGCTTTTATGGAACAGGACCTGTATAAAAATGCACAGCTTGTTTTTGTTGGAAACGGCCGGTTAGAAAATGAATTAAAGCAAATGGCCGCAGGTGTGCCCTCCATACATTTTATGGATTTCCAAAATCAAACCCGCATGCCGGGGGTATACCAAATGGCAGATGTGTTTGTGTTGCCATCTAAAGGGCCGGGTGAAACCTGGGGGCTTGCTATTAATGAAAGTATGGCAGCGGGGTGCGCAGTTATAGCGAGTGATAAATGCGGTGGGGCAATTGACCTGGTAGAAAATGGAAGCAACGGCTTTATTTTTAAATCCGGCAACAGGAAAGAATTGACAGACAGTATGCAGGCTATGGCGGGTAATCCGGGTCGGCTGGTTGCTATGAAAGCAGCATCCATTGAAAAAATAGCTGCATTTAGTTTTACTGCTGTAGCAACCACTATTGAAATTATTGTGGCAAGGGCCGGTACTATTTAATTAGTGCCGGGCAATCAAAGTTGAAATAGTACAGAACAACATATATATTCTGTGATCTGCAGGGTGTTGGATACCACGCAGTTTGATAGTAAATAAAAAATAATTCATGCAGTTATCAGGTACCAATATGCCGGTTAGTGCGGGTGCCGGCAAACGCATCCCCGAACTCGACGGATTAAGGGGCATGGCTATTCTGCTGGTACTCTCTTTCCATTATATTAATAATGAACTTATACATAGTACTGGCAGGCTGGGTAAAGTATTGGCAAAACTTACTTCATTCGGGTGGGTAGGTGTGGATCTTTTCTTTGTGCTGTCTGGTTTTCTCATAGGCAGTATTCTCATCAGGAATACTGGCTCCAGCAGATATTTCTCGTCTTTTTACCTTCGCCGCATGGTACGCATCATTCCCAATTACTACCTGCTGCTACTGATTTTCCTGGTTATTTTATCGGTTCCATTTTTTAAGGATAATTATTTTCTTACCGGTAATAATGTGATACCGCAGTGGTCCTATTTTGCCATGCTGCATAATTTTTACATGGCATACCTGGAAAACATGGGCAATACCGCCCTTTCCGTTACCTGGTCAATTGGTATTGAAGAACAATTTTACATCGTATTTCCGCTGGTTGTGTATTTTGTAAATTATAAATGGCTGCCGGTTATCCTGGTTGCGGCCATCGTGGCTGCCTGTTTTTTAAGAATGGGCTATAAAAGCTGGATACCCGCTTATGTTTTATTGCCTTGCCGGATGGATGCGCTTTCCTTTGGGGCATTGGTGGCATGGCTGAATCACTATCATGATTTGCAAGTGCTTGTAAAAAAATATTTCCGGCTGTTGATAGCTGTTATAGCGGCAGATATGGCTGCCTGTATGTACTTATACCTGAAGTACGAGGATCTTGGCCCTGTTAAAAATTCCCTGTTTGCGATCGTTTTTGCCATTATGCTTGTTTTTGCATTAACGCTGAAGGAAAGCTGGTATGGCAAGATACTCCGGAGCAATATATTGGTGCGCATAGGAACCATTTCTTATTCGCTCTATCTTTTTCATTACCTTATTTTGGGTCTATTTCATCATATGATAGGCAATAAACAGGGTGTAGGTATTTATAACACAACGGACCTTATTATAGCTGTCATTGCTTTTATCGTATCCATTATTTTTTCCTGGGTAGTTTTTAAATTCCTGGAAACGCCTATGGTAAACTGGGGCAGGCGGTTTAAGTATTAACTGTGGTAACAGTTGATTACGCTACGAGGTTGGGGTCAGTAAAAGTAAACAGCGGATTTCTGCCCGTGTTGATTTAATATATGTTTAATATCATTTAATGGATAAACTATTCAGGAGCCTGCCTTCGTTCAGGGGGAAGCAAAGGCTGGCAAGGTTTTTAATGGCAGCTGCTGTGAACGGCAAAAAAGACATCCGGGTAAAAGGCAGGCATCATTGTACTTATCTCTTGCCCAATATCCAGGAGAATGTTGGTTTTGATATTTTTATAAACGGCGAATATGAACCTGAAATACAGGCATTAATTGTAACGTTGCTGCCTGAAAATGGTTGCTTCCTGGACCTGGGTGCCAATATTGGATCTATCATTGTACCGGTAGCAAAACGCAGGCCCGATATTAAAGCAGCTGGCGTAGAAGCCGCACCCTGGATATTTCCCTACCTCCAGGAAAATATTGCGAAGAATAACCTTGCCAATGTAGTATTGATTAATAACGCGTTGTTTGATGTAGACGACAAAGAGCTCGATTTTTTTAGTCCCCATGATAAATTTGGCAAGGGATCGCTGTCCCCCGTATTTACACAAGAAGGTGTAAAAGTGAAAACTAAAAAAGTAGATAGTATTGTCAGGCAGTTAAACATAGAAAAAGTAGATCTTATAAAAATAGATGTAGAAGGATTTGAATATTTTGTTTTCAAAGGCGCTGAGAACCTGCTTAAGGCACAGGATGCTCCCGTAATAATTTTTGAATTTGTTGATTGGGCCGAACAGCGTGCCATGGACCTGCAGCCAGGGTCTGCGCAGCAGCTGCTCATGGAAATGGGGTATATCCTGTACGAAATTGAAGGGGATAGCCTGGTAAAGCGGGATGCCTGTATCAGGGAAGGCTCTTGTAATTTAATCGCCTCAAAAAAAGAACTCAGGAGAGGATAGCTTGTATGAGATTATTGATTGTTGGTTCAGATAAAGTACACGCCATCGAAAATTTTTACGTGAAATACCTGCGCGGTTCGGTGCCCGATGTAGTACTTTTTCCGGCTACCAGTATTTTTCATGATTACTACTATAAAAGTCTTTTCAATAAACTTGTATACAGGGCTGGTATATCTCCTATACTTACAACAATTAATAAAAAGTTTAAAAAGTTGGTGGAGGATTTTGACCCTGCCTGTATTTGGATTTTTAAAGGAATGGAGCTTTTCCCTTCCACACTGGAATGGGTGAGAAACCGGGGAATTAAACTGGCAAATTATAACCCCGACAACCCTTTTATTTTTACAGGCCGTGGCAGTGGCAATAAAAACATCACGGATTCCCTGTCTTTGTATGATCTTCAGTTTACCTATAGCATGGAAATAAAGCGGCAATTGATGGAAGCAAGCAGCGCCAAAGTGGTGTTACTGCCTTTTGCGTATGATATTCCCGATGCTGTGCTGACTGCAGTCCGTGAACAAACCGAAATAATAAAAACCTGTTTTTTAGGAAACCCTGACCCGCAAAGGGCAGCTTTTATACAGCAGCTGGCAGAAATGGGCGCATCCATTGATGTGTATGGAAATGACTGGAACAAATTTATCAGTCACAGCAGCATAACTGTTTTTCCACCTGTTTATGAACTTGAACTCTGGAAAACGCTGGCCCGCTACAGGGTACAGCTCAATATTATGCGGGTGCACAATGTAAATTCACACAATATGCGGAGTTTTGAAGTGCCCGCTATTGGAGGCATACAGCTGGCGCCGGATACACCCGAGCACCGTGTTTTTTTTGAATCGGGGAAAGAGATTTTTTTGTACAGCAATACCGCGGAATGTTTGGAGAAAATAAACTATCTGATACAATTGCCCCAATCAACCGCTGCTTCCATCAGAAGCGCGGCACAAAACAGGTGCGTGGCAAGTGGCTACAGTTACCGTAACAGGGCTGCACAGGTAGCAGGCGAATTAAAATCATTGCTTGGGTAAGCCGCTTTTTATTATACATTTTCAGCCGCTGGAATTATATCCACCGGTAATGAACCTGGCAGATTATATCAGTAGCCTGCATCAGGATAGCGCTGTAATAATCATATCAACCCATTGCCAAAACGGACTTACGCCTTTCTCTGCCAAAAGTAAAAAGATTAAAATTGTACGATTGGGTGCATCAGGGCCTGCAATGCCTGCTGTTAAGCGGTACCTGAATTATCTGTATTTCTACCTGGGGGCGTTTTTATTACTATTATTCAGGCGGCCGGGCGTTATTATATATTATGAAACGCTTTCAGCCTACCCGGCATACCTCTATAAAAAATATATTTCCGGCAGTATCCCTTTATTTATTCATTATCATGAGTATACTTCCCCCGGTGAATATGCAGCGGGCATGAAACTGGTAAGGTATTTCCATCAAAAAGAAAAGAAATTATACCCAGGGGCAGCATGGATATCTCATACCAATGAAGGACGCATGAGCCGTTTTTTGGCAGATGAAGGATTGGTACGGGGGAAAAATATACAGCTCCTGCCCAATTATCCATCTGAATTATGGTGCTTGCATGCAAACAAAAGCCCTGTGCAAGCAGGTCAGCCACTGAAAATAGTATATGCGGGCGCCGTAAGCATGGATACCATGTATATAGAAGCGTTTGCCAATTGGGTGAAGTCAAAGCAGGGGCAACTGTTGTGGGATATTTATTCCAATAACATAACAGCGGAAGCCGGGGCTTTTTTCAACCAGCTGCAGACACCGTTCATAAGGTTGTTACATGGCGTTAATTATGGAGAACTGGCCGGTATTCTGCCCAATTACCAGGTAGGTATTATTCTCTACAATGGACATATACCCAATTATGTATTGAATGCACCCAATAAGCTTTTTGAATACCTCGCCTGCGGACTGGATGTTTGGTATCCGGATGTAATGACAGGATGTACACCTTATAATACAACCGGCACTTACCCTGTAGTAAAGCCCCTTGATTTTTTGAAACTAGGTAGTTTGCAGGTTGAGCAGCTTACAAACCGGGATGAGTATACACATAAAGTTCAGGGGTATTTTTATGAACATATTTACGCTGGCCTGATGCAGCATGTAAGCATCGCCATCAAAAATGGCGCAGACATTGCTGCATGATGTATTGTAAAGGAGCAGGCAATCAATATAGCATAGTTATCCTGCTGTTTAAGGCAGGACGAATGATATGAAACGATATTTTTTCACCGTGTTTATTTTAGTAATATGCCTGTTGTCATTGATAACAACCTGGTATGCCCAGCTTTCTATAACACTGGCTGTATTACTGCTGGTAATGCTGCTCGACAAAATAGGAAAAGGAATTGTATTACGTGAGACGATCGCTTTTCTCTACGTGTTTACCTGCCTGGTGATGCCCATCATCGGCTATAATTTTTATGATGCATCCAACAGGCTGGCCAAGCTATGGGTAAGGTATATGCCAGTACCAGTGGAAACTTATTTTGTCTTTGCCCTGCCGGCCGTTAGTTTCTTTTGCTTTGCACTTACGCTGCCCTTTGCAACGCGCAATAACACTGAAGAGGGCCAGGGATTAAGAGACCTGATAAACCGGATAAAAACCAATCTCCTGGCGCACCCAAAGACAGGGTGGATGATTGCGGGTGTTGGACTCGCTGTTTCCTTTGTAGTAAATTTTTTACCTGCTGGCCTGCAATTTTTTGCAACGCTGTTTTATTTTGGGTCTTTTGCCGGATTGTTGTATACCCACTATTCGCCTAATTTCAAGTATAAGAAACTGTCCATGTGGCTATTTGGATTATTTATACTTAACAATGCCCTTGTTCTGGGCATGTTTACCATAGTTGCTTATATGGGCTTTACGATTTTTTCCTTTTTTTTATTGGGAAAGCGCATATCGATGTTTAAAAAATTATTCATTTTTATAGCGGCGGCGTTTTTACTCATTGTGCTGCAGAATGTAAAGCTTACCTACCGCAATTACGTATGGCATTCAAATTATAGCGGTAGTAAGATGGCATTGTTTTCAGAACTTTTTTTTGAGAATATTCAAAAAGGCGGCGACCTGGTTGAAAAGAATGCTTTTTTCCAGATTTATACCCGGGCCAACCAGGGTTATAATGTGGCTTTGGTAATGCGCAGGATTCCTGCTGTAAAACCATTCGACAATGGCAACAACCTGCTGACTAATTTTGCCTCCGCATTTGTGCCACGGTTTTTATGGCCAGATAAACCTGAAGCGGGTGGTAAATTTAATATGGAATATTATGCAGGCTGGCGTATACACGGCTGGTCTACTAACGTGGGGCCCCTGGGTGAGGCATACGGCAGCTTTGGCGTAACCGGTGGCATTGTTTACATGTTTTTCCTGGGCTTATTTATCAGGTGGATTTACCTGCAGGTATTTAAAATTACCAGGACGATTCCTCTGCTGGTCTGCTGGTTGCCCGTGTTTTTTTTCCAGATAATAAGCTCTTCAGAAACCGATAGCCTCCAGATTTTTAACTCGTTGATTAAAGCTTCTTTTTTTGTATGGCTCTTATATAAAGTTTGGCCGCAATGGTTTGGTGTTATTAAAAAGAAATACATAAAACGCAGTTCAAAAATACTGCTTCCTGAACCTTCCAGATAATCCATTGGTCACTAACAATAAGATCAGTATACAAAATCATGCATACATAATGCATTAATTAAAGCGGTTTATAACAGCTCAAAATTTCCAAAGAATATTTTCTATACTTTATAAACGATAGTAGGTTGGTTTTTAAGATTAGCGCAGATGAATTACCGGTATGGATATTAGATTTTTTTTAAGGAAAAAATACCCGGGGTATTTTAGTATCGAACAACTGTTTGTTGCCATCTGTAATACGGTTCGGGTAAGGTTACCCCAAAACGATTCGGCCGATATAATTGAGGTGCCTTATTATTTCAGCCCGCTCAATTTTTTAAGGAATATTTTTTTTCTAAGGGCCCGGCAGTGTAATGTCAATCATATTACAGGCGATATTCACTATGCCATCCTGGGTTGCAGCCGTGAAAACCTGAATGTATTAACCATTCACGACTGTGTTTTACTTGAAAAATATTCGAAGTGGAATCCAAAGTATTGGGTGTTCCGGATCCTTTGGTATGAGTTACCGATGCGCAAAGCTGATCTGATAACGGTTATTTCAGAAAAAACAAAGACAGACCTTATTACTAAAATTGGTTATGGTGAACAAAAAATTCGGGTGGTTGGTAATTTTGTGAATGATGCTTTTGTGTATCAGCCAACTATTTTCAACAAGGCAAATCCAAGACTTTTATTTATAGGATCTACCGATAACAAAAACCTGGACCGTATTTTACAAGCCATCACTGGCTTAACCTGCAACCTGCAGATAGTAGGAAAAATTTCGGCGGCGCAGCAGTTGTTCATTGATAACAATAATATACAAACACATTTGTCTTTTGAATTGACCCTGCCAGAACTGGCAGACCAATACAGCAAGGCTGATATTGTTTTGTTTCCGTCACTGTATGAAGGATTTGGTATGCTCATCATTGAAGCAAATGCTACCGGTCGGCCCGTTATTACCAGTAATATTTCTCCTATGAAAGAAGTGGCCGGCGAGGCCGCCTGCTTTGTTGACCCTTACAGTGTTTCGGCCATACGGGAAGGCATTATAAAAGTGATTGAGGATGACGTCTTCCGTGCAATGCTTGTAGCAAAAGGGTTGAAAAATGCTGCATTGTACCGGCCTGAACGTGTTGCGGACACATACATACAGCTTTACAAAGAATTTTCTCAAAAGCTGGGGCATGCGGCTTTGTAGAGAAGCTCAATTAGACGGTTAAACATTTTGTGGGCAGGTATAATTTTTGAATTTAAAAAACTGGCCCTGGCTATTAATAAACCGGGCATTTGTATTAGTTTATACTTCACAGGATGCAGATTATAAAGCGGTATTATTTGTTCAGTTTGCTGTGTGTTGTTTTATTTCATTGTACCGGGCTTATTGCGCAACAAATGGAAGAATTCAATGGCCCTTTCCCAAGTTGGGCCAATGTAAAACTCAGTTATGGCGCAAAGGGCAATGGTATAGCTGATGATACCAAAGCTATCCAGCAGGCAATTGATGGCCTGGGTACCAACTCCGCTGCGGCTGGTAAACGGCCAGCTTATACAGTTTTGTATTTACCGGCAGGTACCTACTGCATATCGGCTTCACTATTACTGAAAGGAAAAATTGGTATATCCATTATTGGTGAAAACCCTTCCAACACTATTATTAAGTGGATTGGACCAGATGCGGGCACCATGTTTTGGGCCGATGGTTCTGCCTATTACAAAATTTCGAGATTCACCTGGGATGCCAATCAAAAAAGGGAAATCGAAGCCATCGGAATTCATTGGAGAACCAGGTGGAATGATGGGAAAACGCAGAGTTATGCATCGCTTAACATTGAAATCTCAGACAATATTTTTACTGGCAATTGTAAATACGGGATCAGCGGAGGCACTAACCCGGGCGAAGGTACCGGCCACAATGATTCTGAAATTACCATTAAAAGATGCCTTTTTCAAAACTGTTCCGGAGCGGGAATTATTACAACGGGGTATAATGCGCTGGATTACTGGATATGGGATTGCCGTTTTATCAATTGCAACATCGGTATTAACAGCAAGTATGGAAACTTTCATGCGTACCGCTCTTATTTTAAAAATTCAAAGCAAGCTGATGTCACTAATACCAACGGTTATTACAAATCAATGAGGGGTTGTTACAGTGAAGACAGTCGGGGACTATCGGTAGACAGTGGTGCCGGTTATAATCCTTTTAAGCGAATATACCAGGCTAATACTGTAATGCGCCCTAAATGGATTCCGATCCAGTTTTACCATATCGGAAAGCTTTTTTTTATTGATAATTTTTTTGATAAGTCAACAGATACCAGTATCAAAGCTTTTGTAAAAACCGGCAGCGGCGTTATATCTGCCAATAATTCCTTCCGCGATAAGCAACTTATAAATTTCGTAAGTCCGGCCCCCACTCAATTTTTTAATGATGTGGCTGCTGCAAAATTGAACAACAACAGCGATGCTTTCCTGGCGGGTATTGACAAGACACCCGCTTACATTAAAAGACAGGTATATGAAGTTCCACCGGGTGCTGATGCTTCCACTATTCAGCAAATCATTAATACCGCTTCCAAACTTGCCGGGAAAAAACCTGTTGTTCATTTCCCGGTTGGCACCTACAAGATCACTAACACCATCTCTATACCCGCAGGATCTGATCTGCAGATTTCAGGGGATGGATATTTATATGCCAGCGTGATACTGGCCGCAGGTAATTTTCCGGCAGGTAATGCCTTAATAAAAATAACAGGGCCGTCTAACATTACAATACGGGAATTGCAGATTGGAAATTTTACCAATAACAAAACAAGCAATGATGCCATTCAATTTGTAAACAGCGATCAGCAGGGGTCAAGGGCTTTTATTGACCAGTTATATGCGGTGGGTAACAAATCAATAAGGGCAGATGATCTTGATTATTTATATATTCAGAAAGATAATTCCTTTTTTGCCGACAATGATCTCATTTCAGGTGGTCCGCAAATGCAGGCTGGTAAAGGTACTGCAGGTCTCTATGGTTTTGGGGGTCAGTTTGCCGGGGTATCTGTACAAAAAAATGCGCGTGTTGTATTGAAGGATTGCTGGTGGGAGGGCAACGCAAGGGTACCGCTTAATCTGTCTGGCAGCGGCAACCTCACCATTGATGGTGCCATGATAGCACCGAACCATGCTGACAGTAATACTACCATTGCAATAGGTAAGTTTAATGGAAAAGTAAGCTTGCTAAATATGTATATACAAGGCGGTATAGAAGTAAATCCGGACAACCCCGGATTGAGCCTCTTGCTTATGAATGCGAATTTTTATCATGCCATGAATCCACTGAAATTCGTCAGTAAAAAGTCTGCATTCAAGGGCGTTTTTACCGGGCTTACAACTTTATGCTTTATCAAAGACGATAAAAAATGTGACCAGGTTCAGCAATTAAGTGACAGAAATAACCTGGTCCAGGAGACAGAACCCTTCATTCTAAGTTTGCTGGCAGATGACAGGTTTTCACTGCCCCAAAAATACCAGGTAAAAAACGCAGCAGCCAGTAATATTCTTATAAGCCGCGTGTCAATCGGCGATATGAATAATGCCATCAGGTTTTCGAGATAAAATTTTGATGACCCCAACGCATCCGCTCCGGGTGGATACAAAAAAAATGTTTTGAAGCATAAGCCGGTTCTTTTATTGTTTATTGACTGGTTTAGCCCCGGCTATAAGGCGGGCGGCCCGATAGCTTCCTGCATCAACTTTATTCATTTGATGAAGGATGATTATGCAATATATGTGCTTACTTCCGATACTGACCTGGGAGAAACGGAACCCTATAAAAATATTGTTTCCGGTAAATGGATAGCTTCTGAAAGCAATGATTGCATGATTTATTATACGCAGGCCAGAAATCCTGTACTCAGGCAAATACGGGAGGCTGTTACCGCCATCAATCCGGATTTCGTATACCTGAACCACATGTTTTCGCCAAAATTTGTTGTTTATCCATTATGGCTCAAATGGAAAGGTTTTATAAAAGCAAGCGTGGTTGTCTGCCCAAGAGGAGCGCTCTATGAAAGTGCATTGGCTGTGAAGCCATACAAAAAAATTCCTTTCATGAAATTGTTCAGGTGGATGGGCATCCATAAACGAATCCGTTTCCATGCAACCAGTCATCGTGAAAAAAAAGCGGTACTCGCATATTTTCCGGGTAGCGAAGTATTTGTTGCCGATGACCTGCCGAATACAAAACAACCTGCTTTTACAACCATTCCAAAAACGGCCGGTGAACTCAGGTGCATCTTTATCGCACGCATCCATCCAATTAAAAATTTACTCCTGCTGCTTACGTTATTGCAGAAAGTTAACGCCAATTTACAGCTGACCATTATCGGGCCTGTTGAAGACGAAGACTATTGGCAAAAATGTAAGAATGAAATGACCGCGTTGCCCGGCAATATCCGGGTAGATTATGGCGGGGCAGTGCCCAATCATGCATTGCTGCCCATATTGCAGGATCATCATTTATTTATACTACCTACCAAAGGGGAGAATTTCGGGCATTCAATTTTTGAATCATTTCTGTACGGACGCCCGGTGCTGATTAGCGATCAGACACCCTGGCAGCGATTAGAAGATATACAGGCGGGATGGGATCTGCCTTTGGACATGCCCGCGGGTTTTATCGCTGCTATTGAAACCGCAGCCAGCTGGGATCAGGTTATCTTTGACCAATGGTGCAGGGCATCCTGGGAATATGCTAAAAAGTTTATTGAAAATCCCGATTTGAAAGAGCACTATCAGCAAATATTTTCATGATTCGCAAAAAAGTAAATAACGCACTGTATGGCACTACCATACAAATAGGGGCATCAAAACCCAAGCAGTTGCTATGGTATTTGGTAAATATTATATTTTTTAAAAACAGCTTTAATATTTTTTCCGGCAGTAAAGTGTTCCTGCTAAAAAGTTTTGGCGCCAACATAGGCGAGGGAGTATTGATTAAACCAGGGGTGAATATAAAATTTCCCTGGAAACTAAGCATTGGTAACCATAGCTGGATTGGAGAAAATGTGTGGATCGATAATCTTTCAGAAGTCAGCATTGGCGCCAACGTTACCATATCGCAGGGCGCCCTGCTGTTAACAGGGAGCCACGATCATACGAAAGAAAGGTTTGATTTTATTTCTCTGCCGGTTGTATTGGAAGAAGGTGTATGGATAGGTGCCAAAGGAATTGTTTTTGGCGGCGTTACGGCCCACTCACACAGTATTTTGGGTATGAACTCTGTGGCAGAAAAAAACCTTGCGCCCTATATCATTTACAAAGGAAACCCGGCTGTTCCGGTTATTGAACGAATCATTTATTAAAAATATTTCAGCCGCATGATGGAGCTGGAAAGTGTTGTAACTATGGATGCAGAAAAGCAAAAAGTATCTCACCGGCATATTAAGGAGGCACTCCGCATACGCAAGGTAGAGGAGAAATTCCTGCAGCTTTTTTCTGAAGGAAAACTGAACGGAACCGTGCATACCTGTGTGGGTCAGGAATTCTCTGCTGTTGCTTTTGCCGGTCAGCTGAAGAAAAAGGATTTTGTGTTCTCTAATCACCGCTGCCATGGCCACTATATTGCTTTTACCGGCGATACAAGGGGGCTGCTGGCTGAGTTATTGGGTAAAGCATCCGGAACAAGTGGCGGTATTGGCAGCAGCCAGCACCTGTGCAACAGTAATTTCTTTTCCAATGGTATACAGGGTGGTATAGTACCCGTGGCAGCCGGCTATGCACTGGGCAATAAGTTAAAGAAAAACGGGGCAATAGGTATTGTTTTTATAGGTGATGGTACGCTGGGCGAAGGGACCCTCTATGAAACCATGAATATCATTTCCAAATGGGAAATACCACTGCTGATTGTTTGTGAAAATAATTTCTTTGCCCAGTCTACTCCCCAGCACATTAACCTGGCGGGCGACATACGGGCAAGGGCAGCCGCTTTTGGTATTAAAACATTTAAGGGTGATACCTGGGACCCGGAGTGTTTGATGGGTGAAGCTGCAAAAGCCATTGATTATGTGCGGGAGGAAACCAAACCTGCTTTTTTTCTTTGTGAAACCTACCGCCTGAATGCCCACTCAAAAGGCGATGATGATCGCGACCCGGTGGTGGTAGAAGGTTTCCGGACGAAAGATTTTTTACAGGTCTTCGAGCTGGCATCGCCTTCTTATTATAAAATCTACCACGATGCCATCAATGAAGAAATTGATCAGCTGGTAGAAGAAATTCTTACAGAAGAAGATTTACCCATCGCCGCTTATTATCAATACCAGGAACAGGTATCAGATACTAATTGGACAGGCCTTGAACCCATCAATAAAAGACAGGTTGAACTGATTAACCGTTTCTTCAGGGAGAAAATAGAACAGGATGAACGCACTGTTTTCCTGGGAGAAGATATATTGTCGCCCTATGGTGGCGCTTTTAAAGTAACCAAAGAGTTATCTCAGTTAAGGCCGGCACAGGTTTTTTCTACGCCTATTTCAGAATCTGCCATCACGGGTATTTCCAATGGGCTGGCATTGAACGGGTTTAAACCTTTTGCAGAGATCATGTTTGGCGATTTTATGACCCTTGCTTTTGATCAGATTGTGAACCATGCTTCCAAGTTTCACCACATGTTCAATAAAAAAGTAAACTGCCCGGTTGTAATACGCACGCCCATGGGTGCCCGGCGCGGGTATGGGCCTACCCACTCACAAACCCTGGATAAATTTTTAGTGGGTATTGACAATGTAAAAACGGTTGCACTCAATACATTTCTAAACCCGGCGGTTATTTACGAAGCCGTATACGAAGAAAAACATCCGGTACTGGTAATAGAAAATAAAACAGACTATGGTAAGAAATTACTGCAGCACCCGGCAGCCAATTTTGTATATGAGCGTAACCAGGATGTTTTCCCGGTTACCCGTATAAGGCCTGCGTTGTCTGCGCCATCGATTACCATTGTTGCTTATGGGGGCATGGCTGATATTGTTGCTGCAGCACTCGAAGAGATTTTTATACAAACTGATTTAAAGCCGGAATTAATTGTGCCTTCCCTGATATCTCATTTGCCGGTAGATGTGGTAGCTGCATCAGCTGCTCTAACGGGCAGGCTGCTGGTTATAGAAGAGGGTACTCCTTTTGCCAGTATCGGCAGCGAGTTAATTGCATCAGTGGCAGAAGTAACCGGCACAAATATTAAAATTAAACGGATCGCGGCTTACCCGGTTCCTATTCCATCTGTTAAGTCGCTGGAAAATATTGTAGTGCCCGGTAAAGAACGGATCATCCAGGAAATAAAAGAAACTTTTAGTTAATGGCATTATTACAGGAAATAAAGGTTCCGCTGCTGGCTGTCAATGATACTACACTTACCGTGGTAGAAATGGCTTTTAAAAGCGGACAAAAAGTGAGTAAAGGCGATCTGCTGATGGTCTTTGAAACATCGAAAACAACTTATGATGTAATAGCCGAAGCGGATGGGTATATTCAATACTTCTGTGAAGCAGGTAATGATTACGAAGTGAATCAGCTGGTGGCGAAACTGTTTTCGGACGCAGCATCTTTTGATGAGGGCCAGCCAGCCGTTACGCTTGTGCAGACCAGCACCCCGGCTGCCGTATCTGCTACCACGGCTGCAAAAACCATTACTAACTGGCAGGGGAAAACGATTTTCTCTGCGTTGGCAGACGGACTGATTACGGCCGCCGGGGCAGACCGTGCCCTATTCGGCAGCATGGATTTTGTAAGCAAGGCTGATGTTGAAATAATGCTGGGCCTGCAGCAAAAACAGCCCGCAAAACCAATGGCTGCTGCTCCGGCCGCAGCCAAAGCGAAACCTGCCTTGCCTGTTGATCATACAAAAGTTATTATTGAAAAGTTATCTTCCGGCAAGAAAAAGGAAATTGAATATTTAACGGAAGTACAGTCAACCGGTTTAACCAGCACCATCAATACGTTTATTGAAACCGGCGGTATTTTTATTCATGTAAACAAGTCGCTGAAATACCTGAAAAATTCTTTGCTGCCTTTACTGGTATATGAGACAGCCCGTTTACTGAAAAAATATCCTTTACTGAATGCCTATTTTGCGGATGGCTCCATAGCCGTTTACAAGGAAGTAAATATTGGGTTCGCCATAGACATTGAAAAAGGACTGAAAGTATTGAAGCTGCCTTTATCAAATGAAAAAAACCTGGCAGATATTGAGACCGGCATCATGGAGCTTTCAGAAAAATACCTGGATGATCGGCTGGATATTAGTGACCTCACGGGTATTGGTTTTACCATAACTGATTTGTCGGCCGAAGGCGTTGCTTTTTTCAGGCCGTTGGTGAATATGATGAACAGCGCCATCCTGGGGGTTTCTTCTATTGATGAGCAGCTGAACCGCTGCATGCTGAGCGTAACCTTTGACCACCGGGTTACAGAAGGCAAAGCAGTAGCCCGCTTTTTAAAGGAGTTGAAAGAAAGGATGGAATCATACCGGGCAGACAGTGCGTATAAAACATCCATGGTTACCTGTTTTAAATGTTACACGCCGTTGTCAGAAGATTTAAGTGATGTGGGTTTTGCGGCCTGCATACAGCCCGATGGTAAGAATGGATATATTTGTCAGCGTTGTTTTAAAGGATTTTAATAATGCAGGAAAAGACCAAAGAAATAATCAGTGCTTTTTTAAAGATACCGGCAGATCAGATCAATCCTCATACGGTCATTGATCGTTCTGCGGTAAACAGCTCTATTTTGCTGCACCGGATGTACGCGCGGCTGGCGGCAGAAGGACTGCCGGTAAATGATTACCTGGAAGTAAAAACCTTCGGTGATTTAGTACAACGGCAGGCGGGCAATATGGATAACACACCGTCCGCTGTGTCAGCAGTACTGCCTGCTGGCGCCATTGTTTATAATGATTCGCCCGGCATGTCAGCAGGTAGTGCAGGCGTGGGCATCGATATAGAAATGGTAAGTGCTATGCCGCTCACAAATGATTTCAGGGAAGATAGTTTTTATACCATGCATTTTGCCGTGGCGGAAATGGCTTATTGTATTCTTCAACCAGATCCTTACGCGTCTTTCGCCGGACTGTTTGCTGCCAAAGAAGCCATTGTGAAAGCCGACAATGCATTTAAAAAAACCGAGTTTAAACAGATAGTGGTGCAGCACCTTTCCGGTGGAAAGCCATTTTATCCGGGGTTTAACCTTTCCATCTCTCATACAGCCGAAATGGCGGTAGCGGTAGCAATGCCTGTACAGCAATCCTACGCTGCTCCTTCTTTAAAAGAACTGCCGGCCACGGGCCCTGGAAAACCCCCTGCTGTGCCGGTGGGGGCATGGGTACTGATATTAACTTCACTGCTCTTATCAATTATTGCACTGTTTCTTATTGCCGGCAAAAATGGATAATAATGTTCCTATGCGTATTTCAATTATAACCGTCTCATACAACAGTGCTGCCACTATAAAAGATACACTGGATTGTATCGCCGCGCAGGAATACAGCAATATTGAGCACATTATCATAGATGGCAAGTCGTCAGACAATACCACGGCCATCATCAGCAATTTTAGTCATGTACATACCTGTATATCCGAGCCAGACAAAGGTTTGTACGATGCCATGAATAAGGGCCTGCAAATGGCCACCGGCGATGTAATTGGCATCCTGAACAGCGACGATATCTATACCGATACAACAGTTTTACAAAAAGTAGCTGCCGCATTCAGTGATCCTGCGGTTGATAGTGTGTATGGCGATCTGCAGTATGTAAACCAGCACAACCTTAATAAGATAATACGTACATGGAGGGCCGGGCAATTTAATCATAAAAATTTTTTATATGGCTGGATGCCCCCGCACCCTACCTTTTTTGTGAGAAAGCAGGTGTATGATAAAGTGGGGTTTTTTAATACCACATTAAAAAGCGCGGCTGATTATGAAATGATGCTGCGCATCTTATACAAACACGGGCATTCAGCTGCCTACATTCCATCCGTACTGGTGAAAATGCGTTCAGGTGGTCTTAGTAATGCTTCGCTGCGCAACCGTTTCCGGGCCAACCGCGAAGATGCCAGGGCATGGAAGCTGATTGACATAAAGCCGCATTTTTTCACGCTTTATTTAAAGCCGCTCAGGAAAATTCCCCAATACCTGATAAAATAAAGCAAGCATTAATATATACTTATTATTCCGTTAATACAGCCTGAACAATACTTCCGGATTTTCCCTTATGTTCTCAATATTTAAACGAAAATATCCTTCAGTACCGCCCAATTTCAGCGGACTTAAAACAGACATGCATTCTCACCTCCTGCCCGGCATTGATGATGGATCGGCAGACAGGGACATGTCCATCGAATTAAAAAAAGGGCTGGAAGATCTTGGCTACAGCCAGTTTGTTGCTACACCGCATATTATGTGGGATATGTATAAGAATACGACTGCCACCATTGACACTGCATTGAAAAATCTGCAAGGTGTAGATTCCGCACATACTAATATCCGCGCAGCGGCCGAATATTATATGGATGATTATTTTGACGGGCAGCTGAAGGCGGAGCAGCCGTTGCTTACCATCAGCGGTAAAAAAGTGTTGGTTGAATTTTCTTTTATAGCTGCACCCATTGATTTAAAAGAACAATTGTTCAACCTACAGATAAAAGGATATGAGCCGGTTTTGGCGCATCCGGAACGCTACGCGTATTTTGCCGGCCATAAAACTGTTTTCGATGATTTTAAAAGCATGGGATGTCTTTTTCAGCTTAACCTGCTTTCCCTCGCCGGTTATTATGGCCGGGTGCCACAGGAGCTTGCTCATTGGCTGATTTCAAAAAATTACATTGATTTTGTTGGTACAGATCTTCACCATCACAGGCACCTGCACACCCTCCGCAGCAGCAAAAGTATTATGCCTGCCGTACAGCAATTGCTTGCCGGCGGTCGCCTGCTTAACCCTTCAATGGCATTCTGATTTTACTTTGTATGTGTAACCTGGTTTTACAGGATTAAATAGTACAATCGTTACGGCGCTAACCATTTCGCCGGGTGGTAAAATAATATATTCAGTTACTTATGTATCAGGACCTGGTAGATAAAAATAAAAAATTGGCTGTTATAGGTCTTGGTTATGTGGGTTTACCACTGGCGCTTGCATTTGCTAAAAAAATTGCTGTAATTGGATTTGACAGTAATGAAAAAAAAATCGGGCGGCTGCAAAGGCATATTGACCAGGATGGACTGACAAACCATGAGCTATTTAACGGCAGTGATATTGTTTTTACTTGCGACCACGAAATATTAAGACAGGCCAGTTTTTTTATTGTTGTGGTGCCTACGCCCATTGATAAATACAACGTGCCCGATCTTGTGCCGCTGCTGGAAGCTTCAAGAACAGTTGCCGGCGTATTAAAGAAAGGGGACTATGTGGTGTATGAATCTACGACCTACCCTGGCTGTACAGAAGACGATTGCCTGCCGGTACTGGAAGAAAATACAGACTTGAAACTGGGGCTTGATTTTAAATTGGGTTACTCACCCGAGCGGATTAACCCGGGAGATAAAAAAAATACGCTGAAAACGGTTGTTAAAGTAGTATCCGGCAACGATGCTGAATCGCTTGACCAAATAGCCCGTATTTATGAACTGGTGGTAGATGCGGGCGTACACCGCGCCCCTTCCATCAAAGTAGCAGAAGCCAGTAAGATTGTAGAGAATGTACAGCGCGATCTCAACATCGCTTTGATGAATGAATTATCGCTCATATTTGATCATATTGGCATCAATACATTCGACGTGCTGGAAGCGTCGGGCACTAAGTGGAATTTTTTAAAATTTCAGCCAGGCCTGGTAGGAGGGCATTGCATTGGTGTAGACCCGTATTATCTCACATATAAAGCTGCTTCGCTTGGCTACGATTCCAAGGTAATAGCCGCCAGCCGTTTTATTAATGATGACATGGCAAAATATGTAGCCAGGAAAGTAATTACCCATGTGCTCCGTAATTCACCTGAACCGAGGGTATTGGTAAAAGGGGTAACCTTTAAAGAAAACGTAAGCGATATCCGCAATTCTAAAATTATTGATACGGTAAAAGAATTGCAGGTATTTAATATACACGTTGATGTAGAAGACCCTTACGCCCTGCCTGAAGATGTGTACGAAGAGTATGGCCTTCACCTTGCTGCCGGTACCGGTAAAGATTATGATGCTGTTATTATAACTGTTCCCCACCATCCTTACCTTATCCTGGATGATGCATGGTTTGCCTCCATTTCTACGCCGGAGGCCATGCTGTTTGATTTAAAAGGTATCTATAAAGGTAAAATTAATAGCAGAAAATACTGGAGTTTGTAATTAGTACAGCAGCCAAAGGTGCAAAGGCATTAACAATTAAAGGGATAATACCAATAATTAATGTAATCTATGCTTACTGAAGCCTTTTTTAAATAAATTCCTGCCTCTTCAAAGACTTTGCTTTGAAAGTTTCTTTCTGCAAAACCCCGTCCGCCACCTGCAGACAGATAACCTGTTGTAATGTGAGATCCTCAACAGATTCCCGCCTGCGTTCTGCAGTAGGTTACCCCCCCAAAAAAATAATTTTATCCACACCGCAGCATCCATTGATCTGCTGCAGCAGCTACAGCTTCTTCTGCTGCATGCTCCTAAAATTAGTGCCCCCATCAAAAAAACAACCGCCCCGGTAAACATTTCCGTGGTTAGAAATGTTTTTTAACGTATGAATGCATTTACTATAAAAGATTTACAAAATCTCTCCGGTATTAAAGCGCATACCATCCGTATCTGGGAACAGCGGTATGCATTCATCAAGCCACAGCGCACACAAACAAATATCCGCTACTATACTAATGAAGAATTGAAAAAAATTCTTAATATATCCCTGCTGAATAAATATGGGTATAAGATTTCGCATATCAACAAGATGAGCGCTACTGAAATCCATGAAAAAATCGTTACACTTTCCAATTTACAGGCGCAGCAGGAACGCATGGTAAATGAAATGATACAATGCATGGTAGATATGCATATAGATGGCTTTGAAGAAATATTGGATAATTTTATTTCCAGCCGCGGCTTCGATAAAGCTATCACACAAATCATTTTTCCTTTCCTGGAACGCATAGGCATATTGTGGGTCACCAATCATATTAATCCTGCCCAGGAGCACCTTGTAACCAATATTGTTCGCCAGAAACTGATTGCAGGCATAGAAACCGTCTTTACCCATATTAATGTAAACAAACTGGTGTTGCTTTTTCTGCCCGAAGGCGAACACCATGAGCTGGGATTACTGTATATCTGCTACCTGCTTAAATCAAGGGGAATCAAGACTCTTTACCTGGGGGCCGATGTACCCATGGCTGACCTTGAATATGTAAGCAAATTCAAAAAACCTGATTATCTGTATACCCATCTCACATCTGCCGCCGGCAATTTTAATTTTGAGAAATTCCTCCACCAGGCCCAGACCCGGCTGGAGCATTGTCCGCTTTTAATCTCGGGCCAGCTTGCTTCAGCGTATAAAAAACCTATACCTTCCACTGTAAACATTAAAGCCTCTTTACAGGAGGTGATCGACTATATCTCCGTCTTATAGGCAGCCATTCGCCGGATTTGGCCGTACGGGGCCCTCTCCATGCCAAATATGCCGGCAAATATTCCCCACTTTACAGCGGTATATTATTTGCAACCTTTTCGTGTTGTAACATTAAACACGAATTAAGAATTGCAAGAAACAGCCGTTATTAACAGATTCTTACGCGGTAAAATTTGGTGATTTCATGAAATTGTGTTTAATTTTGTGACTCAAATACTTAAACATAATTGTTATGGCATCTCTAGAATTTAATCAAATGCTGGTTAACAATTCGGAATTTTTAAAACCTTTCGCCGCCACATTAACGAGAGATTCTGATACAGCACAGGATTTATACCAGGAAACCCTATACCGGGCACTTGCCAATAAAGACAAGTACAATGTGGGCACCAATATCAAGGCATGGTTATATACCATCATGCGTAATATTTTTATTAATAATTACCGCAGAAAAGCCAAGCAGAACACCATTTTCGACAGTACCCCAAACGATTTTTTATTAAACCAGGCGCAGGTAACAACGGCCAACGCTGCTGAGAGCATTTTGAAACTGAAGGACATTCAGCAGGCTATTCACAACCTGCCGGAAATTTTCCGTAATCCATTCCTCCTGTATTTTGACGGGTACAAATACCATGAGATCGCGGATATGCTGGGCGAGCCATTGGGTACGATTAAAAGTCGTATACATTTTGCCCGCAAACTGCTGAAAGCACAAGTGCAAAGGTTTTAATCATTTTCTGAAAAGAAAGATTGGCAAAAAAAGTAATTGTTACAGGCAGCGGTTTTGCGGGTCTTTCTGCGGCATCTTTTATGGCCATGGCGGGCTGGCAGGTAATTGTTTTGGAGAAGCATGATTGCCCGGGCGGCAGAGCCAGGCAGTTAAAAGAACAGGGTTTTACATTTGATATGGGGCCCAGCTGGTACTGGATGCCAGCAGTGTTTGATAGGTATTTTGAACGACTGGGCAAAAACCGTGAAGCGCTCTACACATTAAAAAGACTGGACCCGTCTTACAGAATTTACTGGAAAGATGATTATACAGATATACCGGCAGGTAAGGAAGCATTAAAAAAAATATTTGAATCAATAGAGCCGGGGGCTGCCGGAAAGCTGGACAAATTTTTAGCAGAAGCTGCCTACAAATACAAGGCAGGGATGGACAACCTGGTTTTTAAGCCAGGGCAATCACTTACTGAATTCCTGGACATTGATTTTATAAAAGGTGTTTTTAAACTGGATGTGTTTACATCAGTAAAAAAGCACGTGCATAAATATTTTAAACATCCCAGGCTGCGTCAGTTGCTTGAGTTTCCGGTCTTGTTCCTGGGTGCATTGCCACAAGATATTCCGGCACTTTACAGTCTTATGAATTATGCGGATATTGAAGGAGGTACCTGGTACCCTGAAGGTGGAATGTATAGTATTGTTACAGCTATGTACAGTACTGCAGTTGAAATGGGCGTAGATTTTCATTTTGGAGAAAATGTACAGCAGATAGTCATAGAAGACAGCAACGCCAGCAAAGTTATTACCGATAAAAGTGAATGGAGCGCTGATGCCGTAATTGTAGGATCGGACTACCATTTTGCAGAAACAAACTGGTTGCCTGCAAAGTACCAGTCTTACGATGCGGCTTACTGGGATAAAAGAATTATGGCACCGTCTTGCCTGTTATACTACGTAGGACTAAACAAACGAATCAAAAATATCCGACACCATTCTTTGTTTTTCGATACCCCTTTTGAAACACATGCAGCAGAGATATATACAAGTAAACAGTGGCCCGCTGAGCCGATGTTTTATGTAAGCGCCGTTTCTGTAACAGATAAAAATGTAGCGCCGGAAGGATGCGAAAATCTTTTTTTGCTGATACCGGTAGCAGCAGGACTGGCAGGTGACACAGCGGTACTGAGAGATACATATTTTGATATGCTCATCAGCAGGATGGAAAAGCATTTAGGAGAGCCATTAAGAGAGCATGTAGTGTATAAAAAATCGTTTTCTGTGAGTGATTTTGTCAGTGAATACAATTCTTTTAAAGGAAATGCTTACGGGCTTGCCAACACCCTCATGCAAACTGCCGTACTAAAGCCTTCCTGCAGAAGTAAAAAGGTTAAGAATCTTTTTTACACAGGTCAGCTTACAGTACCGGGCCCAGGTGTTCCGCCATCTTTAATAAGCGGTGAGGTAGTGGCCAATGAAGTAATCAAGCATTTCCGGCGCTAGTAATGGTAGCTTATATTTTGTATGTTCATTTAGAGTGAAGAATGAAAAAACACACACTATAAGTTTTCGAAAATACCCTGCATTATTTTTTGTTGTGTACCAGGTAAAAAATTATTATTTAATATAACAATAACGGCTGTCTGTTGTTGAACTATTTTATCGGGTTAACTGTTTTTGAAAATTGTATAATAGTATGATGCATTTGTTTCATAGGGTGAGTGAACGCTGCAGCCGCGATACAACGGAGCAATACAGCACATCATTCTTTTCTGCCATTGGGTTACTGCACAAGGATTTGCGGCAGCCTGTTTATAATATATATGGCTTCGTAAGATTTGCAGATGAAATTGTAGACACTTTTCATGATTTTGACAAAGCTGATTTGCTGGCAGAATTTAAAAAGGAAACCTACCAGTCCATCAGCCGTGGTCTAAGTATTAACCCTATATTAAACAGTTTTCAAAAGACCGTTAATGAGTATGGCATTGATGCCGGCCTGATTGATGCTTTCTTCAAAAGTATGGAGATGGATCTTAGCAAAACTTACTATGATTGCGAAGATTACAAAGAATACATTTACGGTTCTGCGGAAACAGTAGGACTGATGTGTTTGTATATTTTTTGCGGCGGCAATGCAGAAAAATATGAAACCCTCAAAGCATCTGCCCGCTCCCTGGGCGCTGCTTTTCAAAAAGTGAATTTTTTGCGTGATGTTAAAGCGGACTATGACGGGTTGAACAGGATTTATTTTCCCGGCTGCGATTTCAAGAACTTTACGAGCGGCGATAAGAGCAAAATTGAAGAAGATATCCAGGCCGACTTCAATGAAGCCTATGCCGGCATACTGCGGTTGCCGGTGGAGGCCAGGTTTGGCGTATATGTGGCCTACAAATATTATCAGTCTTTATTTAAGAAGATAAAACGGGTGCAGCCTGCCATGATACTGGATCAGCGTATCCGCATCCCCAATTATAGCAAAGCTTTGATTATCATACGGGCAGGCGTAAAAAACAGGCTTAAACTTATTTAAATACAAAACCACGCGGCGTAATACCCGGGATGTAAAATTACAAGAGCGTATTTCCACCGGCATCCCTTCAACGCATTCCGTACCTTTGCATAAAATAATTATTTTGGTGATACACGATATTATACTGGTGAATGAGCAGGATGAGCAGGTGGGTACAATGGAAAAGATGGAAGTACACCGCAAGGCACTCCTGCACCGTGCGTTTAGTGTATTTATTTTTAACGGCAGGGGCGAAATGTTACTGCAGCAACGCTCACTGAAAAAATACCACAGCGCAGGTTTATGGACCAATGCCTGTTGTAGTCACCCCAAACCCGGAGAAGATACACTGGCCGCTGCCGAAACAAGGCTGCAGGAAGAAATGGGTTTTTCCGCCGGCTTAAAAAAGATTTTTGAATTTACTTACCGCTCCGCTTTTGATAATGGACTTACAGAGTATGAGTTTGACCATGTATTTGCAGGCGTTTATGAAGGTTTAATTATTCCTGCCAAAGATGAAGTGAATGATTATTGCTACAAAAGCCTGGCGGCAATAAAAGAATCCCTGCAATCGCATCCTTCAAAATATACCACATGGTTTGCTATTGCTTTTCCTTTAATTGAAAAATGGAGGGAAGAGCAGCCCCTTATTCAAAAAGTGGCTTAAATTTTCAATATGAACTGGTTAGCATATACAGGTATTGTAGCAGGCGTTTTCTTTTTTATGGAAGCGGTATCGTGGGCTACCCATAAATATGTGATGCATGGTTTTCTCTGGTACCTGCATGAAGACCACCATAAAAAAGGGCCTGGTTTTTTTGAACGCAACGATGCTTTCTTTATCATTTTTGCCGTACCCAGTTTTTTCAGTATATTATTGGGAACCATGTATGGTATTTATTGGCTGCAGGCGGTTGGTTTTGGCGTAATGGCTTATGGGGCCGCTTATTTCCTGGTCCATGAAGTAATCATTCATCAGCGTATAAAATGGTTTACACGTTCACAGAACAGGTATATAAAAACAGTACGCTGGGCACACAAAATGCACCACAAACACCTGGAGAAACAAGATGGCGAATCTTTTGGAATGCTCTATGTTGCAAAAAAATACTGGGAAAAAGTGAAAAGAGACCGCGACATAGCGGCTTCAAAATAAGATAGTGTCAATATCTATAACTTAATAAAACGTGTACGTTTGCGTACACGTTTTTAATTTACTGTACTTGAAGCAATACGACTATATATTTATTGGTGCAGGCTGTGCGGGCCTGAGTCTGCTTACGCGTATGGTGGCGGCCGGGCTTACAAAGGGTAAACGTATTTTGCTAATTGATAAATCGCCAAAAAAAGAAAATGACCGCACCTGGTGTTTTTGGGAACAACAGCCAGGCTTTTTTGAAACGGTAAGTTGTAAGCAATGGAACCAGCTCTGGTTTCATGGAGATGGTTTTTCAAAACAGTTTGATATTGCTCCTTACCGGTATAAAATGATAAGGGGTATTGACTTCTATAATTATTGCTTTGAAAAAATCAATAAAGAGACGCCTGCTGATATTTTATATGGTACGGTAACCAGCCTCCATGCTGTCAATGACGGCATACAGTTACTGATAGATGGGCGGCCATATACTTTTAACGGTGCTGTTGTGTTTAATTCACTGTATAACGAGGGCATAGTTAAACAACAAAAAGCCATCCATCTTTTACAGCATTTTAAAGGTTGGATGGTAGAAACTGCCGTACCTTTTTTCAACCCTGATGAAGCAACACTGATGGATTTCAGGGTAAGCCAGGTAAACGGGGCTACATTTGTATATGTGTTGCCGCTCTCTTCCACGAGGGCCCTGGTAGAATTTACCTTGTTTTCAGAAAAGCTGTTACCTTTTGAAGAATACAACAGAGCGCTGGCCGGTTACCTGCAGCATTATTTACAATTAAAAGATTATACTGTTTCAGAAGAAGAGTTTGGCGTAATACCTATGACAGATGCGGTATTTCCATGGTATGCAAATGGTATGTACCATATTGGAACGGCGGGCGGGCAAACCAAAGCGTCTTCCGGATATACTTTCCAGTTTATACAAAAACAAAGCGCAGCCATTGTACAAGAGCTGGCAGCCAATATACTTTCGCCGCAAATTAAACCGGCAGTTGTTTCAAAACGTTTTCATTTCTATGATGCAGTATTGTTGCGGGTGCTGGCCGGCAAATATGCAGCAGGCAGCCAGGTATTCACCACCCTGTTTAAAAAGAATAAGCCGGCCAAAATTTTTGCTTTTTTAGATAATGAAACTTCCCTGCCCCAGGATCTACGCCTTATTCAATCACTCCCCACCCTGCCTTTTATAAAAGCTGCCTGTAAGCAATTATTTTAAGCAACAGTTTCCCTGGCAGGCTTTGGCTAAACGCGCTCAGCTGCCTTATTGTTAACACCCTTCTTTCTGGCAAAGAAATTGCATTTTACCAGATCCATTTCCGCCATCCTCTCCGAAAAGCCAACCCTTTTTACTTACTTCCTTTTTGTATGATTCGCCATTCCGGGTCTTTTAAAGCGGCAATTAGATAATGCGGTCAATTTAAAGGTGATTTGTGAAAAAGGTCCAACCCTCATGCTAATTCAATTCTTTTTTATGCGGAAAATTTACCTGTTACTTATTGTTTTTTGTTTTGCGGGTGCTGATGCATCAGCGCAGGTTAATTTTAATGCCAATACCGCGGGCAGTGTGCCGCCTTATACCGGCAATTATTTATTTGGCAGCAATGCAGGTATTTATCAATCCTGGAACATATTTGCCATGGCTGATATTGAAGCAGGCAATCCGGGCCGGAATATAAAAGGCGTTGGTATAAAAACCATGCACCAGCCTTTGCCGGAGTATTTTTTTGCTGACTGGGGTTACGATGTATACCTTAACCTGTTTGCCTATTATAACCGGCTGGGCATAAAAGACAATACCATCTGGTTTGAAGGTCCCACGGCCGCCCATAAAGACAATACAATTTACCCCGGTTGCAGCGAGCCTTCTAAATTGTGGAGTAATTTATACGAACCCATCTGGGATGGCGGTGCCAATGGCACACCCGTAAATGAAAATAATTATTTGGCACTCTATGTTTACAACACGGTTACGCGGTATAAACAATGGGTTAAGTTCTGGGAGATTGTGAATGAACCTGACCTGGACAATAGCGTCATTGGATGGAAAACCCCCGGCGCACCCGGCAACTGGTGGGAGAATAATCCCAATCCCTGCGACCTGGTGAATCTAAAAGCACCCATTTACAATTATATACGTACGCTTCGCATTACTTATGAGGTAGTGAAAGCAGTTGACCCTACCGCTTACGTGTCTATGGGTGGTGTTGGCTATCCTTCTTTCCTGGATGCCATGCTGAGAAATACTGATAACCCGGCTGGTGGAGCGGTAAGTACAGACTATCCCTTTACCGGGGGTGCGTATTTTGATTTGGTAAGTTTTCATTACTATCCCATGTATGATTTGCGTTATGTAGATAACAATTTCAATATTGTTCCCATACGTTATTCTGATGCAGCAATAGATCAGTACATCAGCCGCAAAAATGTATTGACGAATACATTGTACAAACGTGGTTATAACGATACCATTTATCCAAAGAAAATATTCATCTGTACCGAGAATAATATCCCCCGCAAGCCCTTTCCCGGTCCGGATGGGTTTAATTTTATAGGAAGTGATGAAGCGCAGCGTAATTATGATATGAAGGCAGTTGTAGCCAGCCAGTTAAACGATATTAAGCAGCTGTATATCTTTTCAATTGGGGATAGTAAAGATTTTGCAGACGCCACCGGTCCTTTTGATGTGGTAGGGTTTTACCAGAACCTCAATGGCAAGGGACCGGGTCCCAATGCCAATGACACCATTGGTCCTTATTTACAGCAATACAATAACTCGGGCATTGCTTATAAAACATTGTCGGATGCGTTAAGTGGGTTTAAAGCAGATACCATCAGAACAAAAGCGATGAATATGCCTGCCAATGTAAGGGGCGGCGCATTCAAAAATCCTTTGGGCGATTATGTATATGTTTTATGGGCTGCCACCAGCATAGATAACTCTGAAGCGGCCAGTGCCACCTACTCTTTTCCGGCATCAATAAATGTACCTGCGCAGATGTACCTGCGTAATTGGGACTATTTGCAAACGAATAGTTCGCCATTGATATCGCCGCAGAATATTGCACTAACCGGTTCGCCTTCAATCATTATGGCGCCTTTGATTATTACTGCTTTAAAACCAGATACGGTAAGAAGTAATCCTGCAGCCTATTTTTCTTTCACCCTGTACCCCAACCCGGTGAGCACCCGCCTCACCATTAAGCTGCATGCAGAGAAAAGGCAAACGCTCTCTATAAAAATAACGGATGCCATGGGGCAGCTGGTAGTGAATGTAGCGGATAATACTACCTACAATACCGGCGATAATTTTATCCAGGTGCCGATTTCTTCCAGGATGGCTGCCGGCATTTATTATTGCCGTATGGTTACGGTTAATGGCAACAGGGATCAAATAGTAAAATTTATTGTAACAAAATAGTGTTTGCCGGGCCAATGAAAGTGTGTAAAGGTTGCACTTCAACCAGCCTTTGTGGTACCGCAATTATAGAAACTTTTGGCAAGTACAGCACATTTCCGGCCATGCCTTTACCTGCGTTAGCACTCTACATTACTAACAACAGGTAAGTGATCAGAATATACCCGTCATTGCCTAAATTGCAGCCTCATTTTAGCAGTTAACGGTTGTAAACGGTTAGCAGCAGAGAAATAATTATATGAAAAGAGTAGTTATCACCGGGTTAGGCGCCTTAACGCCTTTGGGCAATACAGTCAATGAGTTCTGGCAGAATATAGTGGAAGGAAAAAGTGGTGCGGCCCCCATCACCAAATTTGATACAACTAAGTTTAAAACCCATTTTGCCTGTGAGGTAAGGGGTTTTAATGCAGAGGCGTATATCGATAAAAAAGAAATTAAGAAATACGATCTGTTTACGCAGTATGCCATTGCTGCTACAGATGACGCTATAAAAGATGCAGGGCTCGATTTTGCAGCCATGAAAGAAGAAGATCGCTATGAAATTGGCGTTATCTGGGCATCGGGTAATGGGGGTATTGGCACTTTTGAAGAGCAGCTGAGAGAATTTCATACAGGAGATGGTACGCCCAGGTTCAACCCTTATTTTATTCCAAAAATGATTGTGGATATTGCAGCGGGCGTTGTTTCTATCCGCCATAAACTGCATGGTCCCAATTACTGTACGGTATCTGCATGTGCTTCTTCCAATACAGCCATCATTAACGCCTTTGATACCATTCGTTTGGGCAAGGCCACTATTATGGTAGCAGGCGGTTCCGAAGCGGCCATTACGCCTTCCTCGGTGGGCGGGTTTAATTCAGCGCAGGCATTGTCAAAAAACAATGATAATGCGGCAACCGCCTCCCGCCCTTTTGATAAGGACCGCGATGGTTTTGTAATGGGTGAAGGTGCGGGCGCACTTATCCTGGAAGAGTATGAACATGCTAAGAAAAGGGGCGCCACTATCTATGCTGAAATGATAGGCGGCGGCATGGCCGGAGACGCTTACCATCTTACAGGTACACCACCGGATGGACTGGGCGCCTACCTGGGTATTACCAAGGCATTGTCCGACGCTTCCATAACGGCCGATAAAATTGACTATATAAATGTGCATGCCACTTCAACCCCCCTGGGCGATATAAGTGAGCTGCACGGTATCAAGAGAGCATTTGGCCAATCATCCGTAGCCATCAGCGCTACAAAATCCATGACCGGCCATTTGCTGGGTGCTGCGGGCGCCATAGAAAGTGTTATCAGCATACTGGCTATAAAAAATGGAATTATACCGGCTACCATCAATACCGCCACCCTGGATGAAAAAATTCCGGAAGGGTTGAATATCATTTTGGGCAAATCCATTGCCCAGCCAGTGAACTATGTGCTTAATAATACATTTGGTTTTGGCGGACATGTGGCCAGTTCTATCTTTAAGAAATTTGAGGGATAAAAATATTTGATCATTGATGGGGCGAACAATGCCGGTAATTATTTCCTTATCGATGGCCCCGGCGTCTGGATTGAGTACAACACTCAGGCAAGCACGGATATTCATCCTGCGCATCCTCATTCTTGTATGGCGTGACCACCGGACTGATTATGGTGGACAATAAGCATTCATTAAATGCCAACTGCTGATTTTGCATTCCTGAGTTTTTTGCATAAAATGGAAAGCAGCAACAAATGCATGCAGCCGCATTTAGAAAAACCGGGCAACTACTTAATTTAATCAATTATTTTTTCTGCTAAAAAGCGTAACTTTCAGATACGCTTTCCTGTCTTCCTCCTGGTCTCTATTTTTTTACGCTTAAATACTGTCTTATGGCTAAGTTTATAATAAACAAGAAGGAGTATGAAGCCGATGTGCCGGCAGATATGCCCCTGCTATGGGTGTTGCGCGATATCATAGGCCTTACCGGTACTAAATTCGGTTGTGGAATAGCTCAATGCGGAGCTTGTACGGTTCACCTGAATGGTGAAGCCGTAAGGTCATGTGTTACCCTGGTATCAAGGGCTGCAGGGCAAGAGATTACCACCATTGAAGGTTTGTCGGCAGCGTCCAACCATGCGTTGCAACGCGCCTGGCTGGAAGAAGATGTGCCGCAGTGCGGTTATTGCCAGAGCGGACAGCTGATGTCTGCTGCCGTTTTGCTGCGCGAGAATCCAAACCCCACAGATCGTGATATAGATGATGCCATGAGCGGGAATATTTGCCGCTGCGGTACTTATCCGCGCATACGTAAAGCAATCCACCTGGCTGTTAAGCTTCAAAAAGAAGGAGGTATCAAATGAGTAAAACAACCGATGTAAACCGCCGCCAGTTTCTTGCCTCAGCAGCTATGCTCAGTGGAGGACTGGTTATTTCATTTGTGCTGCCTGCCAGTGCAAAACAACTGCGTAAATTAAACGGTGCGGCACCAACGCTTTATTTTACACCCAGCGCATTTTTGCGTGTAGGGGTAGACGAGAGTATCAATATTACGTTAGCGCATGTGGAAATGGGCCAGGGTATCTGGACAACACTGAGCATGCTGATTGCAGAGGAACTGGATGCCGACTGGAAAAATATTACCATAGAGCACAGCCCTGCCGGAAAATCTTTCCTGCATCCTGCTTTTGGATTGCAGATTACCGGCGGCTCAAGTACCACCTGGAGCGAGTTTGACCGGTACCGCCAGGCGGGTGCCACCGCCAGGGTGCTGCTGGTACAGGCTGCTGCGCAGAAATTTGGGGTGAAACCCGAGGATTGCCGTACGGAAAATGGAATGGTCATTTCTGGCAATCAAAAAATAAGTTATGGTGAACTGGCTGCCGCCGCCGCCGCTTTACCAGCTCCGGCAAGTGTTGAATTAAGAAAGCCTGAACAATGGAAATACATAGGCAAAGGCGTAAAAAGACTGGACGCACCTGATAAGGTAAATGGCAGTGCCAAATACGGAATGGATGTGCATTTCCCGGGTTTGCTGACCGCCGTGGTGGCACATGCCCCCGTAATAGGTGGCAAAGTAAGTTCATTTGATGCCACTGCCGCAAAAGCGGTTGCTGGTGTACGTGATGTGGTGCAGATTCCAACGGGCGTTGCGGTGCTGGCAGATCATTTCTGGGCTGCCAAAAAAGGACGTGATGCATTAAAGGTAGTCTGGGATGCAGGGCCAAATGCAGATTTAAACAGTGCAACGCAAATGGCCACTTATAAAAAGATGGCAGATGAAAAAGGATTGCCCGCCCTGCAAAAAGGAGATGTTGAAGCGGGTTTAAAAAAGGCGGCTAAAATAATTGAAGCCGAATATGAATTCCCTTACCTGGCGCATGCTGCCATGGAACCCATAAACTGTACAGTAAAGATTGGCGATAACAAATGTGAAATATGGACTGGTACACAATTGCCGGGCGTGGATCAGGCGGCGGCGGCGGCCATACTTGGTTTTAAACCTGAGCAGGTTGAGATGATAACACCCTACCTGGGCGGTGGCTTTGGCAGGCGTGCCACCCCCACTTCCGATTTTGTTACCGAAGCGGTACATATTGCCAAAGCAAGCGGTAAGGCCATTAAGATGGTATGGACAAGAGAAGATGATATGAAGGCTGCTTACTATCGCCCGGCTTTCCTGCACCGTATGCGCATTGGCGTTAATGCAGCCGGTTATCCTGTTGCCTGGAAGCAAACCATCGTGGGCCAATCCATTATGGCCGGAACAATGTTTGCATCAATGATACAAGCTGGTATTGATAGTGCTTCGGTGGAGGGGGTTAACGACTCGCCCTATACTACAGCACTGCCTGATTCGTATATTGGCCTGCACAGCCCTGAAGTACCGGTACATGTGCTGTGGTACCGCTCTGTGGGCCACACGCACACGGGTTTTGCTATGGAAACCATGATAGACGATTTGGCAACGCATGCCGGTAAAGATCCGGTGGCATATAGGAGGGAGCTATTAAAAGACCACAAACGGCATCTTGCTGCGCTGAATCTTGTTGCTGAAAAATCTGGTTGGGGCAAACCTTTACCAAAGGGGCATTTCCACGGTGTGGCAGTGCATGAATCTTTTTTGAGTTATGTAGCCCAGGTAGCAGAGATTTCGCTGGATGAACAGGGGCATGTAAAAGTACACAAGGTTACCTGTGCCGTTGATTGCGGTTTGGCAGTAAACCCGGACGGGGTAAAAGCACAAATGGAAAGTGGTATCGTTTTCGGTGTTACCATGGCTTTATACGGGGAGATAAATATTGAGAAAGGAATGGTACAGCAAAGTAATTTTCATGATTATAAGATTGCCCGTATGCACGAAGCACCAGCCATAGCAGTGTATATAGTGCCCAGTACTGACAAAATGGGCGGTGCAGGTGAGCCCTGTGTGCCGCCAACAGCACCTGCTATTGCCAATGCTGTTTTCGCTGCTACGGGTAAACGCATCAGGAAACTTCCTTTTGCAAACATTAACCTGAAACAAGCATAACGATGAAAAAAATGGCCGGATCCAAAACAGTCATCTGCCTGGTAACTGCTTTTATAGCCTTTTCCTCTTTTGCATTATCGTTTAATAAAATGGATAAGCGGGTAGCCGTTACCGGCAGCATATCTTATAATAAGCCCCCTGCAAAAGACAGTGCTGCTTCCCAGAAAGCTTTCCTGGCAGCGTATAAAGTACTGATGAGCCCGCGGTGCATGAACTGCCATCCCAAAGGTGATATACCACTGCAGGGAGACGATAGCCATTTGCATACGCAGGGCGTAAAAAGGGGTGTGGACGGAAAAGGGGTGTACGCATTGAAATGTTCTAACTGTCACCAGCCGCAAAACTCCGTTGGTTTAAACACGCCCCCCGGCAACCCCAAATGGCATTTGCCACCGGCTAATATGAAAATGGTCTTTGAGGGCAAAACGCCGAGGGAACTGGCCGCGCAGTTAAAGGATCCCACAAAGAATGGCCATAAAACCATGAAGCAGCTGATTGATCATGTTACCAGCGACAAATTGGTGCTGGGTGGTTGGGACCCCGGTGACGGACGCACATTGCCTCCATTATCGCATGCAGAATTCGCCCGGAAATTTAAAGAATGGATTGATAAAGGTGCTTACCTGCCTTCAAAATAGTTGGGGTGTATGAAAGAGATTGAAGATATTATAAAAGCATATGATGAAGCGGTAATAGCAGGTAAACAAGCCGCACTGGCTACTGTGGTGCATGTAGATGGTTCTTCTTACCGCCGGCCCGGTGCCCGTATGCTGATTACGGAAGAGGGCATGCTCACCGGCGCCATCAGCGGGGGTTGCCTGGAAGGCGATGCGCTCCGCAAGGCCCTGCTGGTAATTATGCAGCAGCAGTCTATGCTGGTTACCTACGATACAAGCGATGAAGACGATGCAGTGATTGGCCTCGGCCTTGGTTGCAACGGAATTATACAGGTGCTCATAGAACCGGTTGACGCAGGCAAAACAAATAATCCTGTCAGCCTTTTAAAAATGTTGACGAACAAAAGACAGGAGGCTTTGCTGGTTACATTGTTTTGTTTGTCTGATAAAAAAAATCCGCAGCCGGGTACCTGCCTGTTACTGGCAGCAGATGGTCTCATTACCGGCAATAGTATTTACCTGGATGAAGTGCTGATCGAAGGCGCCCGAAAAGTAATGGAGAGCCGCCAGTCTTCCTTTCACAATTATGTTACAGACAAGCAACAGTTTACAGCCTTTACAGAGTTTATTCCCCCGGCTATTTCATTGGTCGTCATTGGCGCCGGAAATGATATCTTACCCCTGGCAGCCATGTCTGAAATACTGGGCTGGAAAACAACTATTATAGACGGGCGGCCGGCCTATGCAAAAAAAGAACGGTTCCCGGCTTCCTGCCAGGTAATACTGGCAAAACCAGAACAGGTAATTGAGCAAATTACTATGGACAGCAGGACCGCCGTTGTGTTAATGACCCATAATTACAATTATGATTTGGCCTTATTGCGCCTGCTAGTTGTAAAAGACATTCCGTACACCGGTATGCTGGGCCCAAAGAAAAAACTGGAGCGGATGCTGCATGAATTGAGTAAGGACGGCATTGACCTTACCGCGCTACAATTATCAACTATTCACAGTCCTGTTGGATTAGACATCGGCGCAGAGACCGCCGGAGAAATTGCTCTATCCATACTGGCAGAAGTAAAAGCGGTCTTTGCTTCTGCAAAAGCCGTCCCCCTCAACGAAAATACAGCACCGATTCACAGCCGGTCCGCGTTGGCCATTCAACAAATAGCCGATTAATTTTTTTTATTAGCTTACCGTAAATTATGGACAACCAGTGTGGTATCATATTGCTTGCGGGCGGCGCATCCTCCCGGCTGGGTTCGCCCAAACAATCTTTATTGTTCAAACAAACCACACTTCTACAGCATAGTATACATGTTGCATTGGATTCTTTAGCAGAATTCGTAGTTGTTGTGCTGGGTGCAGCTGCTGAAACCCTGCATCCGGCAATACAGGATGCAAAACTTGCTGTAGTAATAAATAATCAATGGCAGGAAGGCATGGCGTCTTCTATCCGCTGCGGGTTGCAGTATTTGATGAAGCAGCAGCCGGGTCTGCGCAGCGCTATTTTTATGGTTTGCGATCAGCCTTATATAAGTGCCGGTTTGCTTAATAAACTGGTAACTTTGCAGCGGGAAACCGGGCAAGCTGTAATAGCCAGCCAATATGCAGAAACAACCGGTATTCCGGCCATCTTTGACAAGCAGTTGTTCCAGGAATTACTGCAGTTAAAAGGGGATGCAGGCGCAAAGAAATTAATTATGCAACAGCCTGCACTTTGTACAGTGCCTTTTCCCCTGGGGGATATTGATATTGATACCGCAGCAGATTATAGTGCGCTGCAGAAAATGTAATACTAAGAAATGATTATTGATTCATATAACCGTGTACATGATTACCTGAGGATTTCGCTCACAGACAATTGCAACCTGCGGTGTTTTTACTGCATGCCAGAAGAAGAATATGATTTTGCACCCGCAGCAAAGCTGATGCAGCCTAAAGAAATTACAGCATTGGCCAGCATTTTTGTACAACAGGGTGTAAAAAAGATCAGGCTAACGGGTGGTGAACCCTTGGTTAGAAAAGATGCGGCGGAAATCATCCAGTCTTTATCGGCCTTGTCGGTGGAGCTCACCCTCACTACCAATGGCGCAAGACTCCATGAGTTTGATACAATACTGCAAAAAGCAGGAATCCGCTCCGTCAATATCAGCCTCGATACCCTGCAACCGGATAAATTCATGCTCATTACCCGGCGCAATATTTTTACACAGGTAAAAGATAACATTAACCTGATGCTAAAGCAAGGCCTGCATGTAAAAGTAAACGTGGTGGTGATGAAAGGGCTCAATGAAGATGAAATAAATGATTTTATTGAATGGACCAGGCATACGCCCGTGCACGTACGTTTTATAGAGTTTATGCCGTTCACGGGTAACCGCTGGACCAGTAATAAAGTGTTGTCGTTTCATGAGGTACTGGAAATAATAGCGAAGCAATATACCTTTGTTCCGCTGGCAGGCAAGGCACATGATACAGCAAAAGGTTTTGCGGTGCCAGGCCATGCAGGTACGTTTGCTGTAATCAGTACCATGACAGAGCCTTTTTGCGGAAGCTGTAACCGGATGCGGTTAACGGCAGATGGGAAATTAAAGAATTGCCTTTTCTCAAGCTATGAGACAGACTTACTTACGGCCCTCAGAAATGGGGAGGATGTGTTGCCGCTTATTCACGGAAATATCAGGGCAAAAGAAAAAGAACTGGGCGGGCAGTTTACCACGGCACTACAAACTTTTGAAGCAGCAAATATTCAGAACCGGCCCATGATAACCATTGGTGGATAAACCCCTTTGCAGGAATGATTTCAGTAGCAGCAGCAAAAAAAATTATACATGATAACATGTTTACACGCCCTGTTGTAAACATGCCTTTGAATGACGCTGCACATTTGCAACTTGCAGCGGATCTGTACAGCCCGGTTGATTCGCCGGCATATCCCCAATCATCCATGGATGGCTATGCGTTTGCTTATGCTGACTGGCGATGGAAAAATATATTATCCATAACCGGGGAAATGCAGGCCGGTGCAAAAGTCTCCTTTTCTTTATTGCCCGGTCAGGCAGCCCGTATTTTTACCGGAGCGCCCCTGCCCACAGGTGCGGACACCGTGGTGATGCAGGAGAAAGTATCCGCCGTAAACAATGAATTAACCATACTGGATGAAAACTTACAGGCGGGCGGCAACGTGCGGCTTACCGGTTCAGCTATTAAAACAGGGGAATTGGCGTTGGAGAAAAACAGCTTTTTGTCGCCAGGTGCAATTGGTTTCCTGGCCGGCATGGGCATCAGTCATGTGCCCGTATTTGCGCCGCCCATTGTTAGTATTATTGTAACAGGAAAAGAACTGCAGCAGCCGGGTAATGCGCTGCAATTTGGTGAAGTGTATGAATCCAATTCGTATGCATTGCAGGCAGCACTGAACCAGCTGCAGGTAAAAAATGTTAGAGTATACAGTGCAGATGATGAACTGGGCCTGGTAAAACAGGTGCTGGATGATGCGCTTGCCGGCAGTGACATGGTATTGCTAACGGGTGGTGTTAGTGTAGGCGATTATGATTTTGTAGTGCAGGCTGCAGAAGCCTGCGGGGTAATACAATTGTTCCATAAAATAAAGCAACGGCCGGGTAAGCCTTTGTATTTTGGAAGAAAAGAAAACAAGCTGGTATTTGGCTTGCCGGGTAATCCATCTTCGGTGCTTAGCTGTTTTTATGAATATGTAACACCTGCGTTGAAAGCCGGCTTGCCGGCACTTCGCGTACCATTGGCAAAATCTTGTATTAAGCCTGCTGGTCTTACCCATTTTCTGAAAGCCTGGTACGATGGTGAATCAGTCATGCCGCTGGATGCACAGGAGTCTTACCGCATGAGTTCTTTTGCAAAAGCGAATTGCCTTATTCAGCTGGATGAAGAAACAACCATTTGCAAAGCGGGGGATTTAACAACCATTCATTTGCTGCCATTTTAATGACATGCTATGGCCGACAATATTTACTTGTTTTACGGTTTATTATTTGTGATTGCATTTTTGTATGCATCCGTTGGGCATGGTGGTGCCAGCGGTTACCTGGCATTGATGGCCACATTCAGTTTTTCACCGGAAGTGATGAAGCCCACTGCATTGCTGCTAAACCTGTTTGTGTCCGCCGTTTCGTTTATGCAATTCTACCGGGGCGGTCATTTTAAATGGCGTATTTTTCTTCCCCTGGCAATGGCGTCGGTACCTATGGCATTTGCCGGCGGATTGATTAGTATAGACGGCAGCATTTATAAAAAGATACTGGGACTGCTGCTGATCATCCCTATTGTCCGCTTTCTTTTCTTTGCCAATATCAAAACGGAGGAAATTAAAAAATCGAATATAGCACTGTCCATCTTGATTGGCGCATCCATTGGGTTTTTGTCGGGCCTAATAGGCATTGGTGGTGGCATTATTTTATCTCCCATTTTGTTGTTGCTGAAGTGGACGGATCAAAAACAAACCGCGGCCATCAGCGCAGCTTTTATCTTTGTGAATTCTTTGTCAGGACTTGGAGGGCAACTTACAAAAGGAATCCATTTTAGTGCTGACATGTACGCGTACGTAGCGATTGCATTTGTTGCCGGCTTATGCGGTGCGTACTTTGGCTCTCTGAAATTTAAACAAACCATTCTTAAAAACACATTGGCGCTGGCCTTGATGGTAGCAGCCTTTAAATTATTATTCACGCATGCATAAGAAACTAAGCAGCCTGCTATTAATTTTTTGTTTGACAACCACGGTAGCGCGTAGCCAGGAAAATACACCGCCCAGTGACAAGTTTGTAATAGAAGGGAAAGTGAAAATGAGTTTTACTTTTTCACTGGATCAGGCAGGCCAGTATGCCGCAACGGGCATCGATAGCATTGTTATCTACAATCACCTGATGCAAAGAAAAAGAAGTATAAAAAATATAAAGGGTATTCTGCTGAAAGATATTATTGAAAAAGCCGCTATTGATATCAGTTCACCCAAGTTATTAAGTGAAATATTTGTTACCTGCGTGGCGTCTGATAATTACAAAGTGGTTTTTTCATGGAACGAACTTTTTAATACGGAGATTGGTAAACATGTGATGGTAATTACTGCTGCAGACGGAAAGCCGGCAAAAGATGGTGAAGACCGGATTGCCATTATATCAACGATGGACCAGGCAACAGGCCGCAGGTTTGTAAAAAGCCTGGCGAAAGTTATTATTGAACAGGTTAAATAAATTACCAGGTGCAAATTATTCTATTTGGACAGTTAACAGACATCACCGGCAATAACACTATTGCTGTTAATAATGTGGCAGATACCGATGAATTGGTACAGGCGCTGATTACAATGTATCCTGCTATGGCCGGTACAAAATATGTAATTGCCCTAGATAAAAAGATTGTGCAGGGCAATACCGTTTTAAGCGAAGCCGCTAATGTGGCACTAATGCCGGCTTTTTCCGGCGGTTAAAAATGAAGGATACAATTTCATATGAAAGATATGAGCGCCAGCTTGCTTTGAAAGAATTTGGCGAAGCGGGGCAGCAAAAGCTCCTGCAGGCAAAAGTATTGATGATAGGGGCGGGCGGATTGGGCTGTGCAGTGCTTCCCTACCTGGCAGCAGCCGGTATTGGCCAAATTGGAATAGTAGATGATGATACGGTGGCACTTAATAATCTTCACCGGCAGGTATTATATAACGTACATGATATCGGTTTACCAAAGGCACAGCAGGCGGCTTCGGTACTGCGGCAATTGAATCCGGATATCAGCATCCGGGCATTTACAGAGCGGCTTACTGTGACCAATGCATTGTCCATGATGAAGGAGTATGATGTTATTGTTGATGGTACCGATAATTTTTCTACCCGTTATATGATCAATGATGCTTGTGTACTGCTGAACAAACCACTGGTGTATGGGGCTGTATCAAAGTTTGAGGGCCAGGTAGCCATATTTAATTGTACGGGTAATGATAATCAACCACCGGTTAACTACCGCGATCTCTTTCCGCAACCGCCAGGTCCTGGTGAAGTATTCAATTGTGCAGAGACAGGGGTGCTGGGTGTGCTGCCGGGTATTATTGGTGGCATGCAGGCCAGCGAAACCATTAAACTGGTAACCGGTATTGGTGTGCCCCTGGTAAATAAAATCATTACTTATAATGCATTGACCAATCAATTGTTTGAATTGCAGATAACGGCAGGCGCTGCAACGGGGGATTTAATACCAGCTACAATGGCCGCATTTGAACAAACGGACTACGACTGGCTTTGTGGTATTGTTGCCAACAATTTTGAAATAGATGCGTCCACTTTTGATAAGCTCCGTGCAAATAATGATGTGTTGTTAATAGACGTACGCGAGCCCGGTGAAATGCCGCTCATTGATGAGTTTGCACACAAACAGATTCCGCTGGGCATCATGGCACAAGAATGGCCGGAAACAGAAAGTGAAACAATAATTGTATTTTGCCAGTCGGGTAAAAGAAGTTTACAGGCGGCAAAATTATTAGCCGGTCATTGGGGCAATAGAAAAAAAATATACAGCCTTGCCGGCGGAATACGGCAATGGAAAAACAACAATCATAAAAATTAGTGGTGCATACTCCTAAAAACATATTTATCCAGGGTGCCATTGCAGCTTCTTTTATTGGAGACAGCATAGCAAAGCACAGCATTAAAACAGCCATTGGCGGGCATAGTATTTTCCTGGGACAGGTGAGGGCAGATGTAATAGCAGGTAAAAAGGTTGTGGGGATCGAGTATACTTCTTACGAAGAAATGGCAAACGAAAAGATGCACGAAATCCGCGAAGCTATTTTTGAAAAATATGCCCTTACCTGTATGCATGTTTACCATAGCCTTGGCAAAATTGCCAGTGGGGAAATATGCCTGTTTGTTTTTACTTCTGCACCCCATCGCAAAGCGGCTATAGCTGCTTGTGAGGAAACCGTCGAGCGCTTAAAAGCGGAACTGCCGGTATGGGGAAAGGAAGTAATGGAAGATGACAGCTATCAATGGAAAATTAACCAGTAAACAATGGTAAACATTACGCATAAGAACAATACGCTGCGCAGGGCCATTGCAAGCGCCTTTGTAAAAGTATCGGCTCAGCAAACCATAGATGCGGTACAGCAGCGGAAGGTTCCCAAAGGCGATGTATTTGAATTCTCCCGGGCGGCGGGTTTGCTGGCGGTAAAAAAAACCAGCGATGCGATACCTGATTGTCATCCCCTACCGGTTGAGTATACGGCTATTACCTATGCAATTGAAGGATTAACGATCATCATCACCGTGGAAGTACATACCATTTATAAAACAGGTGTAGAGGTGGAAGCTATGCACGGGGCTGCTATAACGGCATTGACCATGTATGATATGCTTAAGCCCATCGACAAAGGCATAGAAATAAGCAGCATAAAATTACTAAGTAAAGAAGGCGGTAAGTCTGATCATAAGAAGCCGCCTGAGGCTTTGCAATGCGCCGTAGTTGTTTGTTCTGATACGGTGTCAAAGGGAGAAAAAACTGATACCGCCGGTAAAGCCATTATTGAAAAGCTGCAATCGTACGGGCTGGATACGCAGGTGTACGATATTGTTCCGGATGATATAAGTGCTGTACAGGCAAAAGTAACGGAATTGAGTAATGCTGGCTATGATCTCATGTTGTTTACCGGTGGTACCGGTGTTTCACCGCGCGATAATACGCCGGACGCTATCCGGCCTTTACTTGATAAAGAGGTGCCGGGTATTATGGAGACGGCCCGTAACTATGGCCAGCAGCGCATGCCCTATGCTATGTTGTCAAGGGGTGTGGCTGGTTTTATAAAGAAAAGCCTGGTCATTACTTTGCCTGGATCTGTAAAAGGGGTGCAGGAAACCATGGATGCACTTTTCCCGCAGGTATTGCATGTTTTTGCTGTAAAAAAAGGAGAACGGCACGATTGATAAAGCTACCCCACGCTTATTAATGTGTTTAATAGTCCGATAGAAAAGACTTGCTGGCGGCATGGAACCATGCCGGAATCAAGGGTGAATTATTTATTATTGATTGGGGATTGGCTTATTGACCTTTAAAATAAACAAGCCCAGGACGGCAGCCGCCACAGACGCAAGCAGTATACTCATTTTAGAAGCTGTAATCACGGCAGGGTCATTAAAAGCGAGATTGGTAATAAATATGCTCATGGTAAAACCAATGCCGCCGAGCAAGGATACCCCCAGCAGGTGGCCCCAGTTTAATTCCTGCGCCAGACTGGCAATCTTCATTTTTACAGCCAGCCAGGAAGTAAAAAATATACCAGCAAGTTTCCCCAGTATAAGACCTGCAATAATACCAATAGAATTATTGGTGCTAAAACTCGCCGGCAAGTTTTCAGGGAAGATAATGGCCGTATTGGCCAAAGCAAATATGGGTAGTATGCTAAATGCAATTGGCTTGTGCAGAAAATGCTGTAGTTTATAGGAGATGCCCCCTTCTTTTTCTTTTTCAAACGGAATAGCAAATGCAAGCAGCACGCCGGCAATGGTAGCATGTACACCGGATTTAAGCATGCAGTACCACATAACAATACCGCCAAGCAGGTAAAGTGGCAGTAAATAAACCTTTCTTCTTCCGGCAATAAAAAGCCCGGTGAAAATAAGCAGGGCCGTGCCAAAATACCAGATTGAAAATCCCTTTGTATAAAACAAGGCAATGACTGTAATGGCGCCAAGATCATCAATGATAGCAAGCGCCGTAAGAAATATTTTTAATGCAACAGGAATTTTGTTACCGGCCAACGAAAGTATGCCCAGTGCAAAAGCAATATCGGTTGCCATGGGTATACCAAAGCCGGCCTGTGTTGGCGTGCCGGCATTAAATATAAAATGAATAAGGGCAGGAAAGAGCATGCCACCCGCAGCGGCGAGTATTGGCAATAAAGCGTTTTTAAAGCTGGACAGTTCACCTATATATAATTCCCGTTCTATCTCCAGGCCTACCAGTAAAAAGAATATAGCCATCAGGCCGTCATTGATCCAGTGTTCAATGCTGTAGTTTAAATCGAGACCTGCAAAAGAAAGGTTAAGTTTTTCATGAAAAAAATGCGTATAAGATTCGCCGGCGGTACTATTGGCAATGATTAAAGAAACGAGGGTGCAGCCAATTAAAACAAATCCGCTGGATTTTTCACTGTCAGCAAAGTCTTTAAAAATCGTTGAGATTTTCATGGGTTAAAACTATGCAATAAAATATTGTTGGCATTTTTTACGGCACATTAAATGAGGCGCAAGTCTTAATTGTTGTCCGCCTTTTTTAGCAGATTATTGTTTATTGAATATTGATCTCCGCCATCCTGCTAAGCAGTCCAGGTCCACGGGTCTGGGAGCCGCATTAGCATTATGCTGAGCCAATTCAGGTTTTAATTTCACCAATTGATTTCACCTGTTTTTGAAATACGGTCCCACTAAATATGTATTGTTTTAAAACATTTATAGCGATTTCGTTTCTTTGCTACAAGCTTGTGTTTAACAAGAAAGCAATTCTCAAGCAAGCAAAATGTCTCCGTTCCTGGCTTGCTTTACATTCCGAACCATACTCATAGGCACCTTGCTGATGACCGCCTATTTAAGTTGCGACTCGGAGTATCCTGGACTAGTATTATCTGTGGTGAGGTTTGGTTTGTTCACAGGAAGTGTGAGAAACAAACACCAGGAACAAAGCATATACGTGTTCGTATTTCATAATTTATTTACTCAGCAACCGCCTTTGCGGGGGACACGTTTAAAAATTACTTTACTATCCCGTTCTACATACTCGCCCGATATTATTGGGTATGAATACTTGGGCGCGTGCGATACGTTGTGGCTTTTTATAATTATTTTGTCGTTAACTTTCAGGCTATGCAATTGCTCAAGTTGAGACTTTTCCGGCTCAAATTTTACAATGTAATCGTCACTATTAATCCTGACCATCACTCCGAAACCTAATCTTGAGCCTGGCGGAAGAGAAAGAGAGGTTACAACAGCCTCCATATTGGTAGAATCTTTAATGTGATTCCATATTTTAGCTTCAGCGGCCTGTACTTTTTTACCTGCGGCAGATGCTTCCCATTTTTTGTACATTATACCATCAGGGGTAGCCTCCCATATTTTCAGTCCGGCTTCCCTTTCAGCAGCAGAGAGGGGTTTTTGGGTTGACCTTTTAAAACTTTCATTTTTAATTTCGCGATTAGCAAATACTAGTCCGCTTACCACAACCAGCGGTAAGAGCAGCGCATAAATAACTTTTTTCATATTTTTTTCTTTAATTAAATAATTGATTACAAAATTTTAAAACGGCAAAGAGGATTTGTAACACCCGGCCTCTTTAAACAAACCTCTTTTTTATTTTAGCTCAAAGATCTTCGGTATGCTAAAGGGAAGAAGCGAGCCGGAACCCCATAGCGCCGTAGCCTAACCGGACGGTGATGCGATAGGCTAGGCAGCTCATAGCGGGTTCGCTGGCCCAGTTACCGCCGCGGATAACCCGATGCGGCCCTGTTGCAGGGCCCTTCGGATCATTTCCCGGACTTTTACCATAATAGTTCTCATCATACCAATCGTTGCACCATTCAAATACATTGCCCGACATATCATACAATCCCAATTCATTGGCCTCTTTTTGTCCAACAGGATGAGTATTTGATCCGCTGTTGGCAGAAGTCCAGGCTACCGCATTGATATCATTACTACCTGCATATTCAAATTTCTTGCTCTTTGTACCGCCTCTTGCAGCATACTCCCATTCTGCTTCTGTGGGCAGGCGA
>JBDSLR010000012.1:0-274733 GCA_039916305.1 Chitinophagaceae bacterium
CAGTATATCATTGATAATAGTCAGCAGGTTGCCCGCTGCGTCCTGTATAATACCCAGGTAATGCTGCTGTTCTTTATCAAGGTTGGTTTTTGCCATCAGTGCTGCAATGCCCAGTATACCGTTCATGGGTGTACGTATTTCATGGCTCATGTTTGCCAGGAAGACTTTTTTTGATGCGGCAGATTCTTCTGTTATTTTTTTAGCATGCATTAACTCCTGCTCAGCCAGTATGCGCTGTGTTATATCCTGTGAAAACCCTATTATATAAGGTTCAAGGCCGGGTTCTTCTACTTTATAGTTCTGGTAGAGCAGGTATATTTTTTTGCCAGCCTTGTTTACCACACTAAAAACACCCTGCGAGCGGCCGTTTTTATTAATTACATCCAGGTAGTTTTTTTCAAACAGGCCCTGCTGCTCAAGTGGTATAAAATCCTTAATGCTTTTGCCAATCATTTCAGTTTCGGTGTACTGCAGGCTATGCAGTATGGCCGGGTTGGTGGTCAGCAATTTTCCATTCAATTCATGCGTGCAAATAAGTGCCTGGCTGTAATTAAACAAATCGCGGTAACGTTTTTCGCTGCGCAACACCTGCTCTTCAATTTCTTTTCTTTCTGTTATATTGATGCCATAGCCAATAACCATTTTTATAGCGCCCTGTTCATCGGGCACCGGGAACAACTTACGCAGCAGTATTTCTTTTACACCTTCCTTGTTTGTCATCTCTTCTTCCCACTCTACACCCTTTTTTGTTTGCATCAGTTGCTGGAACAGCGCTTTCCGCCGGTCTGCAATGGGCATGTCTTTACCGCGCCTTGTAAAATATTCTTCGTCTGTTTTTCCAATCATCCAGTTACGCATGGCAGGGTCCTTAACCGCTACCGGGTTAAGAAAAAGATAGCGCCCGTCAGTATCCAGCACAGCCACATCTGAAGGGATAAAATTGAGCACGTCTTCGTAAAAACTGCGTTGCAATAACTGAAATTCGTGGTCTGTTGTCATGTTTGTTTTTTTTCTTAACCACGGCGTCACAAATGCCGGGGCAGCAGGGATATTTTCAAATGTCCCTTAACCAATTACCAATTCCTTACTTTGTATCATCCGGTAAATGGTAGACTTACCAATGTCCAGTAATTTGGCTACCAGCAGCACGTCGCCGTTATTGGTATCCAGGTAATGCTGAATAATGAAATTGGTATGTTCGCGCAATGTTTTCCCATTTACAAAAAGGTCGGCTACTTTAGTGGTAGTATTAAGTGTAATATTTTCAGGTTCTATTACCGGGCCATCACTCATTACCACGGCCAGGTCCATTACGGATTTCAGCTCACGTACATTACCAGGAAACCGGTAGCCCATGAGTTTTTGCTGTGCATCAGCAGAAAGCGTTTTCTTTTCGGTTTTATTTTCTGTGCAAAACTGTTCTATAAAATGCTTTGCCAAAACCAGTATATCACTGCTTCTATCCCTCAGCGGTGGCAGGTTAATAGGCAGGCCGTATAACCGGTAATATAAATCTTCGCGAAATGTTTTTTCCTGTACAGCTTCCAGCAGGTTTTTATGGGTGGCCGTAATAATGCGTGCATTCACGGGTATTACCTGGTTATCGCCCACACGGGTAATTTCTTTCTCCTGCAGCACCCGGAGTAATTTTGTCTGCAGGTTAATGTCCATCTCGCCAATTTCATCCAGGAAAAGTGTTCCGCCATCTGCCTCTTCAAATTTTCCGATGCGCCGGGTAATGGCGCCGGTAAAAGCACCTTTCTCATGTCCGAACAATTCACTTTCTATCAGGTCTTTTGGAATAGCCGTAACGTTGACTGCTACAAAAGGTTTTTTACGTCTTTCAGAATTATAATGAATGGCTTTGGCAACCATTTCTTTACCAGAGCCGGTTTCTCCGTAAACAGATACACTGATATTGGTTTGCACCGCCTTCTCAATCATACCAAATACTTTTTGCATGGCATCACTGTTACCAATCATGGTTTTTGAGAAATCATATTTGCGGCCTACCTCTTTTCTCAGTAGTTCCACCTCCTGTTTCAGGCCATTGATTTCCTGCAAATGCTGAATAGCATTCCAGAGCCGGTCCTTGGTATCATCATCTTTCACGATATAATCAAAAGCACCATTCTTCAACAGGTTAATTGCAGTAGCCACGTCTTCCTGGCCAGAGATAATAACTACCTGGGTATTGCTGTTCTGTTCCTTGATTTTTTTAAGGGCTTCGCCACCATCACAATCGGGCATGGAATAATCGAGGGTCACTACCTGCGGATTTTCGTGCAGGGCGGCAAAAAAAGAAGCGGAATTTTCAAATCTTTTTACCTCGTAATCGGGGTTGAGCGAAAGATAATGCTGCAGCATGGAGCCATACCAGACATCATCTTCAAGTATGAAGATTTTAAACGCAGCGCGGTTTTTCATATTCAGGATTTCTGCAGCTATAACGCAGAAATGTAAAAATTATTCCCAAATGAGGAAAGCTTCCTTATTTAAGTTTGCTTCTAATTTATTACACAAGAGATTAAGTACCAATGGATGGGGGTTTACACCTATACGGCAAGCCGGTCAGAATAGGCTAATACCTATCTTTGGAGCATGCAGGAAATAAAGAGTAAGCAGTCGGAGAAATTTACCCTGGAATATAATAAACTTAACACCCAACAGCTAACTGCTGTTGATACCATTGAAGGGCCGGTAATGGTGAATGCCGGTCCGGGAACAGGTAAAACACAGATACTGGCCCTGCGTATCGGCAGCATCCTGCAGCAAACCGATACCAACCCCAATAATATTCTATGTCTTACTTATACAGATAACGGTGCCATTGAAATGCGGAACCGCCTGCTTAAAATAATTGGCAGTGCGGCATATAACGTGCGCATCCATACGTTCCACTCTTTCTGCAATGAAGTAATCCAGGATAACCTTACTTATTTTGGCAAACTGAACCTTGCCCCCATCGGCGACCTTGAAGAGATTGACCTTTTCTATAAACTTATTGACAACATTGAAAAAGACAGCCCGTTAAAACGCTTCAGGGGAGAAGTGTATTATGAAAAAGACCGGCTGAAATCACTGTATAGCCTGATGAAAAAAGAGGCGTGGACACCCGCTTACCTCAATGAGCGTATCGACGCTTATATCAGCGGCCTGCCAGGTAAAGAAGATTTTTTTTACAAAAAAAAATACAAGGAATTTAATGCCGGTGACCCCAAACCCGGCAAAATTGCAGAGGAAAAAGAAAAAATGGAGATGCTGCGGGCTGCTGTGCAACTCTATCCGCGCTACAATGAAATGATGGCCAGCCTGGGCCGTTATAATTTTGACGATATGATATTGTGGGTGCTGGATGCGTTTGGTAAAAACAGCAATATGCTGCTGGATTACCAGGAGCGGTTTTTATATTTCCTGGTAGATGAATTCCAGGATACCAGCCGTTCGCAAAACATGCTCCTGCAATACCTCACTGGTTATTGGGAAACACCCAATCTGTTTGTGGTAGGTGATGCAGACCAGAGCATTTTTTCTTTCCAGGACGCCAATGTGGAAAACATTATTGAAGCAGAAAAAAAATATGCAGGCCGGATTACCAAGATTGACCTGGTGAACAACTACCGCTCTACCCAGCCTGTCCTCGACGCGGCTCACCGTTTGATTGCGCATAATACGGTAAGGACAGTAACGCCTGAAAATAATAAACCGCTTATTGCAGCCAATGCCGGCCTGCAAGGAATTTTGCTGTCGCCGGTAATAGCAGAATATGCCAACCCGGCGCAGGAGGCCATCGATATTGCCATGCAGATAGAAGAATTGGTTCAGCAGGGTATCAGCGGCAAAGAGATAGCTGTTATTTACCGCAACCATGCACAGGTAGCCATCATTATTTCTATACTGGAAGAAAAAAAGATCGCCGTTAATACAAGGAAAAAGATTGACCTGTTGCAGCTGCCTTTTATTCAAAATATACTATACATACTTACCTGGATAAGCCGCGAAAAATTCATTTCCTATAGTGCAGATGATGTTTTGTTCCTGCTGCTGCACAGTGATTTTTTTACCTTATCGCCACTGGAGATTGCTAAATTGAGTATGACGGTACATGCAAAAAACCGGGTGAGCCGGGAAGATATTTTTTCATTGCGCCGGCTGATGGCAGAATCTGCTGTGCCTAAACCGGATCTGTTTAACCAACCAAATGGCCAGTCTGCCCGGGAAGTAAGTGATACACTTGAATATTTACTGAAGGCTTCCGCCAACTGTACGTTACAGCAATTGCTGGAGCTGGTAATACAGAAAGCCGGCGTACTTGCTTTTATCAGGCAAAGCCCGGAAATGCCATGGCTTATGCAGGTGTTAAATACATTTTTTAATTATCTCAAAGAAGAAACCAGGCGCAACCCCGAATTGTCATTGGAAGAATGGCTGGCCAATATGGAAACCATGAAGAAGAACGGGCTGGCTATTCCATTGTATAAAATAACCGCCAGTGACGATGGTGTAAATATGGTAACCGCGCATGGCGCCAAAGGGTCTGAATATACCCATGTATTTGTAATGGGTTGTACCCAGCATATCTGGGATGCCAGCAACAGCTCGGGCCGCAATACTTATAAACTTCCTGATAACCTGGTAAGCGTGAACAGGATGGCCACCAGCCTGGAAGAAAGCCGGCGGCTTTTTTATGTGGCCATTACCCGTGCAAAAACACATTTGCTGGTATCTTACCCGTTAAAAGATGATAAGGATAAAGACCAGACAAAGAGTACGTTTATTACAGAGCTGCTGGAAGAAAGTGGTCTGTTCGTTACGCCAAAACAAGTAGCTACCGGGTTGATGGCCGATTATGTTTTATCGCAGTTTGCTGCTACGGCTAAGCCAGAGATTGAATTGGTAGAAAGTCAATATATTGACCAGTTGCTGAAAAGGTATACCCTCAGTGTTACCCACCTTAATAATTTCCTGGATTGCCCGTTGAAATTTTATTACCAAAACCTCATCAAAGTACCTGCAGCCAAAAGTGAAAGTATGGCATTTGGAAGCGCCGTTCACTGGGCTATAGAAAGGCTGTTCGTAAAGATGAGAGAAAACAATAGTGTCTTTCCTGCAAAAGAGGAACTGGTAGCAGATTTTAACTGGTATATGAAAAACAACCGTGAAGCTTTTACTGCGGAAGCCTTTAAACTAAAAACTGATTACGGTGAAAAAATATTGCCCGCTTACTATACTTATCACATCAACCGTTGGAACAGGGTAGTGGTGGCAGAAAAAGCAGTACGCAATGTAACGGTTCAGAACACCCCTATTAATGGTAAGCTGGATAAGCTGGAGTTTAATGGCAGGCAGGTAAACGTAGTGGATTATAAAACAGGAAAATATGCCAATGCTAAAAAGAAACTTTTTCCACCCAATGATAAAGATCCCAACGGCGGTGATTACTGGCGACAAGCAGTGTTCTATAAAATTTTGCTTGATAATGATAAGACCAATGATTGGCAGGTGGTAAGTACCGAGTTTGATTTTATAGAACCGGTGAATGATCAATATAAAACAGAACTGATACAGATCTCAGCAGCAGATACTACTACAGTAACACATCAGATAACAGATACCTGGCAAAAAATACAGCGAAAAGAATTTAAGACAGGTTGCGGCAAACCGGATTGTGAATGGTGCAATTTTGTAAAATCTAATAAACTGGCAGTATCGCTCCATCCGCAGGAGGACGAAGGGGAAAGTGTATAGTTTGTAATCTTTAGTTCCTAGTCTCGGAATAAGCGTTTTCAATGTAGCCGGTTGAATCGTGGGAGGGGCGTTTTAAAAGTGTGGTGCCGCTAAAAAAAGCCAGTAAATCCTTCTCATCTATGTCATCTGTGTTCAAAATATCCCCCAAAACCGGGCAATAATTTTATGCCATTATTAGCAATGCCGGCCGGGGTAAATAAAGGAAACAACTTATGTTTGCACCCGTATGAACCGGAAAGCATGTATCTCGTTACTGGCCGCCATCCTGATTGTTTTTACCTTTTTTGCGGAGGGTGGTTGCGCCAATCCAATTGCGCCTTCCGGTGGCCCCAGGGATTCGCTGCCCCCGCTGCTGATAGCTGTAACCCCTAAAGATTCATCTGAGAATTTTAATGCCAAAAGAGTAACATTCTCGTTTAGTGAATTTGTACAGTTAGACAATGCGCATGATAACCTGATTGTATCTCCGGTACCCAAACAGGAGCCGGTTGTAGAAGCCAAATTAAGAACGGTAACCATAAAGATCAAAGATACCCTGGAAGAAAACACCACTTACTCATATAATTTTGGCAACGCTATTAAAGACATCAATGAAGGAAATATTCTAAAAAATTTCACCTATGTTTTTTCTACCGGTGCTTATATAGACAGCCTGGAACTAAACGGGCGTGTACAAATAGCACAGACCGGTGTGCCAGACAGCACGCTTATTGTAATGCTCCACCGGAGTGGGGATGATTCTGCACTGATAAAGCAAAAGCCACGATTTATTGCCAAGCTTGACAGCAGCGGTAGTTTTCATTTCAGGCACCTGCCGCCGGGTTTATTTTATTTATATGCTTTAAAGGATGAAGGCGGGCAGAAAAAATATACTTCTAATAAACAGCTTTTTGCTTTTGCTGACAAGCCTGTAACCATTGGTGCCACCAATGCACCAGTTACCCTGTATGCGTTCCTGGGCAAAGACGATTATAAACCAATTACTGCAACGCCTGCAAAACCGGCTGTTACCAAAGCAGATAAGGACAAAGAAAAAGATAAGCGCCTTAAGTTTTCCATCAACCTTGAAAACGGTCAGCAAGATTTATTGGGCAAGCTGGAACTTACATTTGCTGAGCCCCTGAAAAATTTTGATTCCGCCAAGGTGCAGTTTACAGATGAGGCTTTTAAACCGGTGATTAATTATAGCCTTGAAAAAGATACCGCCAATAAAAAACTTACACTCACTTATAAATGGCCAGAAAACACCACTTTTCATTTAATTGTGGACAAGGAATTTGCAGAAGATTCTGCCGGCCGTAAGATACCCCGCACCGATACGCTTACTTTCAAGACATTGAAAGAATCTGATTACGGTAATGTAAGTATTCGTTTTAATAATCTCGATCTCAGCAAAAAACCAGTGCTGCAATTATTACAGGCAGATGTGGTAAAGGACTCGGCAAGGCTTACGTCCAAGGATTTTAAAATAAAACTCTTTAAACCGGGCGAGTATGAAATCCGCATCCTTTTTGATGAAAATGGCAATGGCACCTGGGACACTGGTGAATTTTTTGGCAAGCGCCGCCAGCCGGAAAAAGTATTTGCCGTAAAGCGCAGGCTTAACGTAAAAGCAAACTGGGATAATGACAATACCATTGAATTGTAAGCATTGCTGATAGCGGGGTATAGTGATTTTGTAATGTCACAGTAAAGGATCCTGCTTTAATATAATTAGACTTCAAACAAACCAATATTGCCTTTTGGTTACTATTAATTCACCGTCGGTTAGTACTGGCTGCATTAAAATTTTCTATACCATTCTCATTCCTCCCAGTCCGGTCATTCGGCGTTCGGGATTGTAATCAGACAATATGCTGTTCCGAAAAAGCATTAAATGATAATGGCATAATATAGCAATACGCCTGGGCAGCACCCCGGCCGGGAATTATTGTCTACCGATCATCTCAATGTCCGGCAAATTCAAAATCAGCCATCTCTCTAATAAAATCCGCTTTTTTACGTTTATAAGTGAATACCCTTTCTTCTACCACTATAAACCCATTAACCCAACATGAAAAAGCCCAGCTTGCTTTGTGCTGTCATCCTGCATGCCTGCACACTTTCTGCTCAGCCATCTTTTCAAACCTCTTTACAGGCGGGCGTTTCTCTTCCTTTTAATAGTAATGATATAAACGGAACACATGCAGGTAAAGCGATCCATTTTGGCAATCACCTGGATTACTCATTTGGCGATGGCGCCCTAAGGTTTGGCCTGGGTGCTTATATAGGGTATCTCAATTGTATTTCAACAGATAACAAATATAAAGCGGTGGGTGAAGCCATTGCGGAGAAATACCGTCTGCCCAGTTCCAATCTGATCTTTAATTCAGCCGCTTTTAAAAGTACCCATATACTATTGGGACCGATTGCGTCTTTTGGTTCAGCCGCGTGTAGTATTAATATCTGGGCAAAAGGCGGCTATGGGTTAAATGAACCTTCACGGTATGCGGTGCTGTACAAAGAAGGAAATATTATCAATAATGTCTATACCAGCCAGGGTGCTGAGCACAAAAACGGGCTGGCTTACAGTGCAGGTGCCGGTATCAGGTGCGCCATATCTGAGTATATTGGCCTGCAACTGGCCGCAGGTTATTTTAGCACACAGACAGACCAGGTGAATTATAATTTTGATCGCGAAAAAGGAACGGCCCCGCAATATTCTACCGCTGCCAACCAATTTATACAGGCGTCTGCTGGTTTGCAGTTTACCATCGGCAACCCTGGTAAAAAAAGCAGAACCGTTCGTAATGATGCCGATACCTCCAATCCTGTTGCAGCAAGAATGGATCAGAAGATCAAGACGAAGAGCAATATTAAAAACGATCGTGTTATTGGTTACGGTGAGAATGATACGGAGCAATCACGTATTTATAAATCAAAAAGTAACGTAAAGAATAACCGGATGGATGGCGATGCCGGTGACATTGAAAATAACGCTGATGATTCATTGTTTTTTACGCCCGCTAAAATAGAACTCCGCACGTCTTTAACAGCCGGCAACCGGATACAATTACAGTCTGTTGATAATTACCTCACCGGATTTGCGTACCAGTCAGCACTGGGCGCTGTGTTAAGCCAGTGTGGGGCCAGTGCCATGCCCGGCGAGCCGATTCCGGGCATTGATGTAAAATTGAAGCGGGTGGGCGGAACAGGTACAGAAATGCTTTCAACCCACACCAATAAAGATGGCAGTTTTGCATTCAACAATATAGCGCCCGGCGATTACACCGCAGAAACAGGCAATGCCAAAATGGATATTACGGTAAACGGCAATAATAACAACGGCATCAAAACGCTGGATGTAATGGGTGGTAGTTGTGGTGCAACCAAAGAGAACTATATCATTCAGGCAGGCGATAAAACATATGTAGAAATCACTGCAGCAAAAGCGCTGACCCCGCGTGATGCAGCATCGGGCTTGCCAACGGGCAGGCGCATGCACAAACCTTACCGTGTGGCAGATACAGATTTTGATATTAATACCAGCAATATTGTGAGCAACGATGGTAAATTTTATGCTGAAGTAATGTCTTCCCGCGAAGCCGGCAGCGGTATGGCCAGCGGCCGCCGCAACACCATTGTTACCGGTGATGTAGATGCTGATGGCTTTTCAGACAATGCCGTGATGGCGCCGCGTGATGCTGCCAGTGGCCTGGCTACCGGCAGGCGCATGCACAAACCAATGGTTATTACAAAAGAACTGGATATGGTAACCGGAGAAGAGGAAGAAGAATTTGCGGCCCGTGATGCAGGATCCGGCATGGCTACCGGCAGGCGCCAGTACCAGCCATTGCTAATAAGAATAGATCCTGATGAAGATAGCTATGAACTGGTATCGCCGCGTGATGCTGCCTCAGGCTTGCCTACCGGTAAACGCATGCACAAACCATTCGTAGTTACCAAAGAACTGGGTTATACGGCGGCTGGTGATGAGGTGACTGTTTACAGGATTATTCACCGTGATCTTGCTGCGCGGAATAGCCTGGCAAACGAAGCAGGGGCAAAAGGAATTATCACCGGGAAAGACAATGAAACAGGCATGGCTGCCGGTAAATTTTTTAGTAAAAAAGGATATGATTACTATAAAGCACGGGGAGAAGATATTGACGAAGGTATAGTAAGCAATCCTTTGTATGAGCAAACTGGTACAAGTGGGGTAAATCCTTTATTTGAAGCAAAAGGCGATCTCAGGGTGGTTGGCAGCAACGGAAAAGCACACGCTATTTTCATTCCCGGAAACATTCTGTTGCAAACAGCCGGGAATGCTGCTGTAACTCCTTTTGCTGCGTACGAAGTAATGCCTGTCAAATGGATAGCTCCGGAAGTTATCAGCAATGAAAAGGCTCGTAAAGGCATTCATGAAAATGGCATTAAAAAAAATGAAACAGCTGCAAGAAAAGGCTGGGATGGCACGGTAAAAGGCGGCAGCAAAGGCATCAATGAAGCAGGCATCAGCGAGAAAGGGATCAACCAGGCAGGATTTACAGAAAATGATGAACTTGCCAGAAAGGGTTGGGATGGAACAGTAAAAGGTGGCAGCAAAGGCATCAATGAAGCAGGCATCAGTGCGAAAGGAATTAACCAGGCAGGCATTAAGAAAAATGATGCCGCTGCAAGAAAAGGCTGGGATGGCACCGTGAAAGGTGGCGCCATCGTAAAAGAAATAAGCAGGTTGCATTGTGCAGATGGCAGCTGCATAATGGATGCCATTGTGGAGGTAGATGGTAAAGAATACGAAGCGGTTATTACGGGCGTATTGAAAACAAAACACGATACGGCAAAGAATTCGGTGGGCAATATACGGTAGAAACCAGTCTGTAGTCATTAGGGGAGAGTCAATCGCCAGTGGCGATACGCACGACTATTGACTCAGGACTATCAACTATATTTGCCCCATGCAATTCTCTTCTTCTCTACTGGAAAATGCGGTGAATGAATTTGCCAAATTGCCGGGTATTGGCAAAAAAACGGCCCTGCGCCTGGTATTGCAATTGCTAAAGACCGCCCCGGAGAAAGTGACAGCTTTTGGAGAAGCCATCATTAAAATGCGCGAGCAGATTAAATATTGCCAGCGCTGTTGCAACATTGCGGATGCAGACATTTGTTCCATATGTGCCAATAGGATGCGCCAGCAGCAGATCATTTGTGTGGTAGAAAACCTCCGCGATGTAATTGCTATAGAAAGCACCCAGCAGTTCAATGGGGTTTACCATGTACTGGGCGGCATTATCTCCCCGCTGGATGGTATTGGTCCGGATCAGCTGAGCATTGAAACGCTGGTGAGCCGTATTCAAAATGAAAATACCGAAGAACTCATTTTTGCGCTTAACCCCAATATCCAGGGCGATACGACTATTTACTATATCCAGAAGAAATTGCAAGGCTTACCGGTGCGCATTACTACCATCAGCCGCGGTATTGCCTTTGGCGGAGAACTGGAGTATGCCGATGAAATGACCCTGGCACGCAGCCTGCAGAGCCGTTTACCCGTTGAAAACTATGTTTCCGGCCGCCAGGCCGGACCGGGCGCCTACTAAAAAAACCAACCCTTTGTTATTAGCGTTTCTTGTTGTAATTTTGCCCCCTCATTACAGGCGGATTTGTTTATTGTTCAGCCTGTTTAAAAACTGAACTAATAAACGATGATTATTCTGGGCAGACGCTCCAAAATTTCCTCGTTAATAGTTTAGAAACGTATTGTATAGCCAGCTGTTGGTTTTGAACATCCTGATGTTCAAAAATCGCAGGGTTATATTATTAGGCAACGCGTTTACCGGTAATGCACATTGATTACTGCAGCGCTAAAAAAAGGCAGGCTATGACAGATATAAGAAATGAATTAAAGAAACGCATCCTCATTATTGATGGGGCCATGGGTACCATGATACAGCGCCATAAACTGGAAGAAGCTGACTACCGCGGTGAAAAGTTTAAAGACTGGCATACGGATGTAAAGGGAAACAATGACCTGCTGAGCATTACCCAGCCAGATATCATCATTGGCATACACAAACAATACCTGGAAGCAGGTGCGGATATTATTGAAACCAATACATTCAGCAGTACGGTAATTGCCCAGGCCGATTATGATATGCAGTCTGTCGCTTATGAAATGAATACAGCTTCTGCAAAATGTGCAAGAATAGCAGCTGATGACTATACCGCTAAGAATTCTGCCAAACCCCGTTTTGTAGCTGGTGCCATCGGCCCGTTGAATAAGACATTGTCGCTGTCACCCGATGTAAATAACCCGGGCTACCGCGCCGTTACTTTTGATGAAGTGGTGGCTGCTTACATAGAACAAATAAAAGGCTTGGTAGAAGGCGGCGTGGATGTTTTACTGATTGAAACCATCTTTGATACGCTGAATGCAAAAGCCGCCATTTATGCAGCCAAGAAATTTTTCAGGGAAGCTAATTTGCCTGAGTTGCCCATTATGATTTCAGGCACTATTACAGATGCTAGCGGAAGAACATTGAGCGGACAAACACTGGAAGCTTTTTATGTTTCTGTGATGCATGCCAAGCCCTTAAGCGTAGGTTTAAATTGTGCCCTGGGTGCGCAGGAAATGCGGCCGCATATTGAGGAACTGAGCCAGATTGCCGGTTGCTATACATCCGCTTATCCCAATGCTGGTTTGCCGAATGCATTTGGTGAATATGATGAACAACCGCATGAAACCGCACATATCATTGAAGAATGGGCTGCCAATGGCTGGCTGAATATTGTAGGGGGCTGTTGTGGTACAACACCAGATCACATCAAACACATTGCAGATGAAGTGGCCAAGTTTGCGCCGAGGGAATTGCCGGTGTATGAAACGGCCATTTGATTTTAAGACTACTGATTGCTGGATATTATGATGCAGGGTAGGACCGGTGCTGTAAAAAAATCGCACAGTTCTCAATCCCGTTATCAGCAATTTAACCAATTTAATTATGTCAGATAACAATACAATAAAGCCCTATCTGCGTTTAAGCGGCTTAGAACCCTTAATCGTTCGGCCCGAAACCAATTTTCTGAATGTGGGCGAAAGAACCAATGTAACCGGTTCCAAGAAGTTTGCCCGTCTTATCAAGGAAAATAAATATGAGGAAGCGCTGAGCGTGGCCAGGCAGCAGGTAGAAAATGGTGCACAGATACTGGACGTTAATATGGATGATGCCATGCTGGATGGCATAGAAGCCATGACAACTTTCATTAACCTGGTGCAGAGTGAGCCGGATATTGCAAAGATTCCCATCATGCTGGACAGCTCAAAATTCCCGATTATAGAGGCGGGATTGAAATGTGTGCAGGGGAGGTGTGTGGTGAATTCTATTTCCATGAAGGAAGGCGAAGAAAAGTTTATTGAACAGGCTATTATCTGCCAGGCCTACGGCGCATCGGTAATTGTAATGGCATTTGATGAAAAAGGCCAGGCCGATACCAAAGATCGTAAAATAGAAATTTGTCACCGGGCATATAAAATATTGACAGAACAGGTAGGATACGATCCACAGGATATTATTTTTGACCCCAACATTTTTGCCATTGCCACCGGTATTGAAGAGCACAATAACTACGCGGTAGATTTTATTGAAGCTACCCGGGAAATAAAAAAGCTGATGCCGCTTGCCAAAGTAAGCGGTGGCGTAAGCAACGTATCTTTTTCTTTCAGGGGCAATGACCATGTGCGTGAGGCCATCCACAGCGTATTTCTTTTCTACGCCATTAAAGCCGGTATGGACATGGGTATTGTAAACGCTGGTCAGCTGGTGGTGTACGATGAAATAGAGCCGCGTTTAAGGGAAATGTGTGAGGATGTGATACTGAACCGCAACAATGATAACAATGAAGCTACCGAAAACCTGATCAATTTTGCAGAAACAATAAAAGCCAAAGGAAAAGTAATTGTAAAAGATGATGCGTGGAGAAATACCACGGTGGAAGAAAGGCTGAAGCATTCACTGGTAAATGGTATTACAGATTATATAGATGCAGATACGGAAGAAGCCCGGCAAAAATATCCCAAACCGCTTGATGTAATTGAAGGCCCGCTGATGGCCGGCATGAACGTGGTAGGTGATTTGTTTGGCAGTGGTAAAATGTTTTTGCCGCAGGTGGTAAAGAGCGCCCGGGTAATGAAAAAATCAGTGGCAGTGCTTACACCGTTTATTGAAGCAGAGAAAGAATTGAGAAGACAGGCACACCTGGCAGCGGGTACTGTAAATGAAGAGGGCGCCGGTGCAGCAAAAATACTACTGGCCACCGTAAAAGGCGATGTGCATGATATTGGTAAAAACATTGTTGGTGTGGTATTAGGTTGCAACGGGTATGACATTATTGATATGGGCGTAATGGTGCCTACTGATAAAATATTGGAAACAGCGCTGCGGGAAAAAGTGGATATTATAGGTTTGAGTGGTTTGATTACCCCATCACTGGATGAGATGGTACATGTAGCACATGAGATGAAACGCCGGGGCATGAAGCAACCATTGCTGATAGGTGGTGCCACCACTTCAAGAATGCACACGGCCGTAAAAATAGCGCCCCAGTACGATGAAGGGGTGGTGCATGTGCTTGATGCTTCAAGAAGTGTAACGGTAGCAGGTTCTTTGCTGAATGATCAGAAGACTGCTTTTTTAGGTGGATTGAAAACTGAGTACACAAAATTGAAAGAAGATTTTGCCAATAAAAAAACAGTTAAACAGTTTTTGAGTCTGGAAGATGCGCAGAAAAATAAAGTAAAGATCGACTGGAATAATTTTACACCTGTACAACCAACTTTTACCGGCAATAAAATTTTTTCAGATGTTCCGCTGGATGAACTTGCAAAATACATTGACTGGCAGCCTTTCTTTATTGCGTGGGAACTGCACGGCAAATTTCCGCAAATATTAAGCGATGAAAAAGTAGGTAAAGAAGCTACCCGCTTATACGATGATGCACAACTGTTGCTGAAACAAATTATAGAAGAGAAATGGCTCAATCCCCGGGGTGTAATAGGTTTCTGGCCTGCCAACAGCGATGCAAAAGACACCATAGTAGTCACAGATAAAACAGGGAAGGTAAACCTTGAATCGTTGCGGCAGCAAATAAAGAAAGCGGATGGTCAGCCCAATATTTCATTGGCAGATTTTATTGCACCCGCTGCAACAGGCAAGCAGGATTATATTGGCGCATTTACAGTTACCATTGAAGGCATCGAGCCGCATATAAAACGTTTTGAGACGGCCCTGGACGATTACAATAAAATAACCCTGCAGGCACTGGCCGACAGGTTAGCAGAAGCATTTGCAGAATATTTGCATGAGAAAGTAAGAAAGGAGTTTTGGGGTTATGCTACGGATGAACACCTGACCAATGAAGAATTAATCAAAGAATCTTACCTGGGTATACGGCCGGCGCCAGGTTATCCTGCCTGCCCTGATCATACAGAAAAATATAAGCTGTTTAATTTGTTGGGCGGAAAAGAAACCACTGGTATTACATTAACTGAGTCACTGGCCATGTATCCTGCTTCTTCCGTGTCAGGCTGGTATTTTGCCAACCCGGAAAGTAAATATTTTGGCGTAGGTAAAATTGATAAAAACCAGGTAACCGATTACGCAAGACGCAAGCAGATGCCGTTAACCGAAGTGGAAAGATGGCTCCGCCCTGTGCTGGATTATGATGCATAGCATTGTTATGAAACAAACGCTTTGATACCGCGCCATCCGTAGCTATTTGAGAGCTATCATCACTCAGCGCAATTATCCATTACACTGCTTAACAATTGATAAGCACCTGGATTTCTTAAACCAAATACCTTTGCGGCTTGTTTAAAGCAGTATATAACCATAAAAGAAAACAATGAGGCAGATATGGGTTTTACTGGCAGCTATTGCCATACTTTTTTTATTTCCATTCAACGTTGAAGCGCAAACTGAGCCACAGCGCCGTGGCGAGTTTTATATTTCCTGGGGATACAATACAGAGTGGTATACCCACAGTAATCTTAAAATAAAGCAGCCTGAACTGGGCAACGATTATGCTTTCCGGAATATAAAAGGCCACGATCACCGCGGATGGGATGAAGGCCTGTTTTCCAAAGCACTCACTATTCCGCAATACAATTACCGCATCGGCTATTTCTTTGGCAATAAAAAGGACTGGGGCATTGAATTGAATTTTGACCATACCAAATTCATTTTTTCAGATGACCAGGTGGTGCATATCAAAGGCACGGTTAACAACAAACTGTATGATGGCAACGCCAGGTTCAGGCAGAATGATGCCTTGGGCGCAGACAGCAGCTCTTACTATTTCCTCAATAACGGGGCTAATTTTTTACTGTTCAATGTGGTAAAACGTTTTCATTTAACGGCCAATAAGAAAGGATCTGTACAACTCGACGGACTTACAAAATTTGGTATCGGCCCTGTTATTCCGCATGTACAGAATAAATTCTTTGATCAACCAGAAAACAGTCCTGGTTTTCAGCTGGGTGGATGGAACACCGGACTGGAAGGCGCACTGCGTGGTACTTTTTACAAACACGTATACCTTGAATTTGCCGGTAAGCTTGATTACGCCCGTTACTCTAACCTTAAAATTTATAAAGGCACAGCCCGGCAGGCATTTGGCACCGCAGAAATTATTCTAAGCCTGGGCTACACGTTTAAAACCGGTAAAAAGAAATAAAAAGCTATTAGTAAGTATTGTGCCAGGCGGATGCGTAATTCAAATGCTTACCGTATGCAATTGTTCTAACCATTCTCTACAGATGAAGGGCTGAAAACTGTATTGTAGACAGATTCATAATGCTGACATTTTATTCAAAAGCTGCAACGGATTTTTATTACAATTGTTTTTAAATGAGTGCTGTAATATTTAAAACAGGTTCAGTTCAAAAAACTCCAGGAAGCAAGCAGTGGTGTTAAAGCAAAAGTGTATGATTACCCCGTACCAGATGGTTTCTTCTTTGCTGCGGATATAACCCAACCATAAAGCAAAAGGCATCAGCCAGAAGAACGAAATAAAACTCATGTGCAGCAAGCTGAACAAAAAGGCTGATATAAATATAGCCTGCCTGCTGTCCGTTATTTTATTTAACCGCTGCTGTATCACACCCCTGAAAGCCAGTTCTTCAAAAATGGCTGGTTGCAGGGCCACCACCAAAATGGTTATCAGCTTGGCATATCTTAAATGGCTGAATGCATAGTAATAATAAGACTCAGCGTCAAAAATGGATTTGTTCAGCCATTTAACCGCGTAGTTTACCAGTACAGCTGCAACGGTGGCAATGGCTGCATAGCTTAGAAGTTTTGTAAAAGAAAAATGCTGCCACCTGAAAAGCCCTTTCATTTCTTTGCGGAACAATGCAATATATACAAGGGTAAATAAAGAAAGCGCTGCATCGATGATAAGCAGCGGTATTATGCCGCGGGCATAATTGGTAAAATTAGCGGTCAGGCAAATAGCCAGGTGAACGCCAAAAAAAATGGCCAGGCTGATTATTACCTGCTGTTTCTTTTCGGCCTCTTCAATATCAGGCTCCATTTGCAGTGTTCCGCAATGGTTGCAATAGCCAGCATCTTCCGCAATAAATAAATTGCAGTGTATGCATTGCTGTCCGTCTGTAATTTCTTCACCGGCTGTTTCCATTTGCAGGGTCCTTTCTTACTTTACATCAATGTTCAAATTTTTCAATGCTTCAGCCAGCTGAGCAGGAGATTGAAAATGGATACTTTTGATGCCCAGGACTTCGGCAGCATCAACATTACGCAGGTTATCATCTATAAAAATAGCTTTGGACGCATCAATATCATAGCGGCTTAACAGCAGCTTATAAAATTCAGGAAAAGGTTTCCTGGTTTTTTCAACACCGCTTACCAACCGGCCATCAAACCAATATAAAAAAGCATGCCTTACCAATGCAATCTGAAAAAGCTCTGCCTGCCAGTTGGTGAGTGCGTATAATTTATACTGACCACCTTGTTTGAGCCTGCGTAAAATTTCTACCGTTTCGGTAATAGGACCGCGCAGCATCTCCGTCCATCGACCGTAAAAATCACGGATGGGTTGCTCCCAGCCGGGAAATTTTTTTATTAGTTCTTCTGTGGCTTCACTGATGGGGCGGCCAGCATCCTGTTCTTCATTCCACTCACCAGTACAAACCGTTGAAAAAAAACAATCCCGCTTTTCCTGGCTTTCAAAATAATCGTCATCATATACATAGAGCGGGTTCCAGTCCAACAAAACGCCGCCCAGATCAAAAATGATTGTATCAATTACTGCCATAGACACTGTTTGATTAGTCAGCCGGTTAATAAGATTTTCCCTGATAGGATTGCTAAGGTAGCTACTGCGGGAGTATTGGCAGCAACAGCTTGCAAAAATAAGCCGGTTTGTTAGTAATCTGCATTTGCATAAACGCATTGCGGCAATGATGAAGGCATTGCAATAATTCCACAACATTATAAATCCAATTAATCCAATACTGCAAACAGGTGATAATAGTTAGTTGTATTGTTTTTACGTGTACAATATCCTCTTTTTGTATTTTATATAATTCATAACCTAAAATAAAAATCATGAAACGTTTATGTATGCTCGCTTTCGGCTGCAGCTTGTTATGGTTATTGAGCAATTGTCAAAAAGCTGATCCGGGACCTGCCGGCGCAACCGGTGCTGCCGGTGCTGCTGGTCCCACTGAGATATGTTATTATTCAGGAGTTGTTGCGGGCGGGCGATTAAGTGGCGAAGGAATGAATGATGACACTTTTGTATTTGCAGATGGATCAACCATGCGTAAAAGTGAATTGGATAAGATGAGTTATGAAGATGTTTGCAGCAAATTTAATATTCCGCGGTATTGATTGAATAGCTGTTCAGGTAAGCTCAACAAATGCGCTGTTGGTATCTGTTGCCAGAAATTTATTGCGGGTGGCTACCAGGCAGGCCAATACATTTAGTACCAGCACAAAAGATAAACCTGTTGCCAGGTTAAATTTTTCTGCCACCAGACCTATTACCGAAGGGCCAAACAAAAAACCTATTAAGCCCCCACTGGCAATAGCAGAAATGCCCGTTGCTGCGCTGATGCCCGGCACATTAGCTGCTGCGCTGAATAGAATAGGTACAATACATGCATAACCAATACCCACCAGGCTAAAACCAGCAATGGCCGTTGCTTTATAAGGAAAAACAATGGCAATCAGAAAGCCCGTGGCAGCGATAAGACTGCCTGCAATGACAATTTTTTTCGACCCCACCTTCGGTATCAGCGCATCGCCATTAAACCTGCCAACGGCCATCATTACTGAAAAGCCGCCGTAACCCAGGCTGGCAATGGCCACCGTGCTGTGCAGCGATTCTTTTAAATAAATAGCGCTCCAGTCTGCAATACTTCCTTCGCCCATAAAAGTAACAAAGCAAATAAAAGCAAGACCTATAATAGAAAGCGGTGGTGCAGCGAGTGAAGACCCGGAATGGATGAACATTTTATAGGAAAGCAGGTGCTGGCGAATGTTTAATAAAACGGCAAGAATTGCGGCAGCTACCATTAAGATCTGGTAACCGGCTGCAATGTGCATGCTATAAAAGATGGCGGCCAGTCCTGCACTAACACCACCCCCCAGGCTATACATACCATGGCAACTGCTCATAATGCGTTTCTGGTATTTTTTTTCTATCATGTCAATCACCGCATTAATAGACACGCCGTTAAAAAAGCCAACCAGGCCAATAAAAAACAATACTACCCAGAAAATGAGCTTAAACTGCACCGTTACCATGGCCGTAAATAAAAGGCATTGCAGCATGGGGCCAGCCAGCAGCCATTTGCCCACTTTAACACGACTAAAAAATTTTGAAGAAAGCAGTACGCCGGTTAATGATCCCACAGGGGAAAGTAACAGGGATAAGCCCAATGTGCCGTCTGTAAAACCCAGCTTTTGTTTAATAGCCGGTAAAGCAGCCACCCATATGCCCAGCAGAAGGCTGCTGACACCCAGTAAGAAACCCATGGTCAGGCCAGGCTTGTGTTTTATAAAGGCAAGGGTATTCCTGAGCATGGCAAAGTATTACTTATACTTGAGTTTAAAATACAGCATCACGCAGGATAGGAACAATACCGTACTGTTTGTGTAAATAATAGAACCGTTTTGTATGATGATGCCATAGATTAACCAGAGTACCACGCTGGCAGTGGCAAACAAAAACATAACCAGCGAAATGTCATTGGCCGATTTCGTTTTCCAGGTTTTAATAACCTGTGGTAAAAATACAAGTGATGACATGGTACCAGCTATATATCCCAGGATTTCGATTGGCTGCATTGTAGTAGTGTTAGTGATTATACAGGGCGTAGTTATAAAGATATATGTTTACGGCGCAAAGTGTAAACTGGTGGCTGATGTAATTTGCGGGTTTTATATTTAGATACGGGTTGTTCAAGCCCCCGCTTTATATTGTTATTTCAATGCGGTTTTTATCAGGGTCCAAAATTACACTTTCATAATATCCGTCGCCGGTCCACCTCGGTTCTCCAATTACCGCATACCCCGCTTCCCGGATTGCTTGGGTCAGTGCATCTACCTGTTCTTTACTGCCGGTACTCATGGCAAAATGAATAATACCGGTATTTTGCTGCAGGGCATCATTACTATTGGCAGGTATACCTGGCATTTCCATCAGCTCCAGCCTTGCGCCGTCTGCAAAGGAAAGAAAATAAGAACTGAACTGCTTGCCCGGATTACGGTATTTTTCATTGGAACGGGCGCCAAAAAATTGAATATAGAATGCTTTCAGTGCTTCCAGCTGATGTGTCCATATGGCCAGATGTTCAATTTTCATTATTAAAAAGTAAGCGGTATAGAAATAAGCGGTTGGCAACCCCAGGTCATTATTCTAAGATAAACGACTTTGCTGCAAACCTTTTATGTATTTCTGTATTATGCTATTCTAAATTACTTGCGTATTCTGAGAAAGAGTTGAAATATTTCACCCAGTTTTCTTAATCTTTGCAACATAAAATCATCATTTATGAATTTACCGGAAAACCTCCGATACACAAAAGACCATGAATGGGTTAGCCTGGAAGGGGATGTTGCTACAATCGGTATTACTGATTTTGCGCAGGGCGAACTGGGTGATATCGTTTACATCGAAATTGAAACGGTGGGCAAACTACTTCAGGCAGAGGCTGTTTTTGGCACCGTAGAGGCAGTAAAAACAGTAAGCGATTTATTCCTGCCGGTTTCTGGTACAATTAGTGAAGTTAATCCCGCGTTGGCTAATCAGCCGGAATTGGTAAATACTGATCCTTACGGAGAGGGATGGATGGTTAAAATGACCGTTGACAATCCTGCTGATGTATCCAAATTACTAGACCAAGCTGCTTATCAGGCAGTTATTGGGTAATAAAATCCACATTTACCTCGTTAAATCCACATTTAATCTTATTACGTACATGGAGTAGCGGCTTTTAAAATCTCATATTTTAAAACTGCTTTCCACAAAGCACTAACCTGATTGAGCAATACTGTTACATATAATGAACAGGAACTGGTGTTGTCATTGAAAGCGAAGGATCAACAATCCTTTAGCTATCTCTACGACAATTACTCTGGTGCCCTGTACAGTATAGTACTGCAGGTAGTTCCGGACAAGGAATTGGCCAGTGATGTATTGCAGGAGGTTTTTGTAAATATCTGGCGTAAAATTGAAAGTTACGATCCAACAAAAGGCAGGTTATTTACCTGGATGCTGAATGTAGCCCGTAATTTAGCGATAGACATGGTAAGGTCTAAAGCCTACCAGAACAGCCAGAAAAACCAGGGTTTGCCGGAGAGTGAATTTTTTGATAAAAGCGGTAGCGCAACACACCTGAGTGTAGATAATATTGGCCTTAAGAAAATAGTGGACAAATTAAAAACAGAACACCGGGTATTAATAGACCTGGCTTATTTTAAAGGGTATACGCACGAGGAAATTGCGGAGATTGAAAGCCTGCCCCTGGGCACGGTTAAAACAAGGATACGAAGTGCATTAACACAACTGAGAGTATATTTAAAGTGAATATAAAAGAATACATATCAAGCGGCATTGTTGAAAGCTACGTTCTGGGTTTAGCCAGTAACGAAGAACAACTTGAGTTTGAGCAACTTTGCTTAAACCATGCTGAATTGAGGCAGGCTAAAGAGGCTTTTGAAATAAGCCTTGAGCAGCATGCACTTGATAATGCTGTGGCGCCCCCTGCTGCCGCAAAACAAAAAATCTGGAGCCAACTTAACCTTGTTGCAACGGCAGCACCAGAAGTTAATATGGAGTGGGCGGGTGAAAAAGTGCAGCCGCTAGCTCCGGTTCGTTCAATCAATTTTGCAAAATTGCTGGCCGCGGCGTCTGTAATTTTATTGGTGGGAAGTACCGTACTGAATTTTTACTTTTATAATAAGTATCAGACTTCCATAGCAAAGCTGGATGAATTTATTGCCAGTAACCAGACATTGGTTAGCAATAGTAATGTGATGCAGGCAAAACTGCAGCAGTACCAGAACAGTTTTGAAATGATGAAGGATCCAAGCATGTCTGTAGTGGCCATGAAAGGGCAGGCAGTTGCGCCCCAAAGTCTTACCACTGTTTATTGGAACAGGCAGACAAAAGATGTATACTTGTTGGTTAACACATTACCGCAGCCCGCGGCAGATAAGCAGTACCAGCTATGGGCTATTGTAGACGGGGTGCCTGTAGATGCCGGCCTGCTCAATATGAATGAAACCAATGGCCTGGTTCGCATGAAGAATATTCCCAAAGCACAGGCTTTTGCCATTACTTTAGAAAAGAAAGGTGGTAGTGTATCTCCTGATCTAACCGCCTTGTATGTAATGGGTAAAATCTAACCTGTTCGTTTCCCTTTTCCTTTTAAATGTTTTAGTTTAGCAAAAAAAAAGGCGTGATCAATCGTTTATTAAGCAAGGTTTCTTTACCCATTGCCTGGACCATTTTAATCCAGGTTTTATTGTGTATTCCCGGATCAGATCTGCCATCAGGCGATCTTTTCGACATTCCCCACTTAGATAAAATAGTTCACATCATACTGTTTGGTACGTTAACCGGACTTTGGTGCTATTATTATTACCTGAAGGGGAAACCAGCCGTGCAGCTCAAGACTATCTTTTTTATTGTGTTCCTATTGGCCGCTTTCAATGGAATTGCGCTTGAGTTTGTACAGAAAAACTTTATTCCCAACCGCAGTTTTGACGATGGTGATATTATTGCCGACGTTTTGGCAAGCAGCATTGCTTACGGCATCTGTAATATTAAATTATTGAAAATATAGTTCTGAAATGCAGTAATTTTTGCCAACTCCGGAGAATGGGAATCGAAAATAAAAAGTAGCTGCGTTAAATGAAATGCAGGTTGCAGGTAAACGGAGATGTCAATTTATTTAAAGAATTCTTTGTGAATGCCATCACAGCAGTATAAAAGAAAGGCCCCTGTGGAAACAGGGGCCGTTAACCAAAACTAACTGCTTATGAGAAAATTGACTGCTTATATGAGAGAGAATCTTTATTTTTTATGTTTTGTGCTTCTGCGATACTATAACGCAAAACAGGTGCCATTAGTATGATTGGTTAGGTTAAAAAAGGTTTAAAGCAACCTGCCAAACGGCGTAAAAATACCTGGCGTATGGCGCAGCTTCTTATTCCATTACTGCTGCAATGCAGTGCCAGCGCGGGTTAGTAAGAAAAAGCCGGAGTTTTAGCTAGGGTGTTTACAGCCAGATATAAAAAAAGCACTTTTTTACGAGTGCTTTATAATGTAGAGAATTGTCTACTAATGTTTTGAATTTATTTCCCCATCAAACCTTTCAGGGAATCCATAATACCCCCACTGCCTGCATTGGCACTTCCTCCCCCGGTAAACTGCTTTAGAATGCTCTGAATATCTAAACCGCCTTCGCCTGCTGTTTGTTGTTGACCACTTCCACCACCTGCCAGGCTGCCTATAATACTTTTTATATCAAAACTGCCGTCGTTGGAATCATTTGTCTTGTGCACTAATTTTTGCAAAACCATTGGTATCAGGCTGGCTGCGATCCCACTGGCTGCACCTTCACCCAATCCAAATTTGTTCATCAGGTTCTTGATAAAGCCACCGGATATTTGCTGCGCCGCCGGCGTATTGGCAATATCGCTGCCCTGGTGATTAAAAAGACCAATTACATCGTGCGCATTACCATTTGCCAGCATTCCTTTTAATCCATCCATAATAGAACTCCCTGCCATGGATACAGCAGCATCATTGTGTTCATTTGGAATTGCGGGATTATCAACGATGGCGCTTCCCGCATTTTGTTTTATGAGGTCTAAAAGATTTTCTAACATAATTTCAGGTTTTAATTAACGGTAAGTTAGAATTTTAACACCGAAGGTTGCAAGATTGCCAGCATATTATTTTAGCACAAAAAACGACTTTATAACCATCAGCCAGCATTTTTTACCGGCTCTTCAGGTATTAATTCTGCTTCGTCATCTTTTCTGCATTCTCCGCAAACTGCAGTTTGTCTATTAACTCTTTAATTTCTCCATTAAGTACAGCATCCAGGTTGTACAGCGTTAAACCAATACGGTGATCAGTTACACGGCCCTGCGGAAAATTATACGTTCGTATTTTGGCGCTGCGATCGCCCGTGCTTACAAGGCTTTTTCGCTGGCGCGAAATTTCATCTTCCTGTTTGCGTACCTGCTCTTCATACAACCTTGTGCGCAGCATTGTCATGGCTTTTTCGCGGTTGCCCAGCTGGCTGCGTTCTGTTTGGCAAACTACCACTACGCCTGTTGGTATATGGGTAAGAAATACTTTTGTTTCTACTTTGTTTACGTTTTGTCCGCCAGCACCACCACTTCGGGCAGTTTCCATTTTTACATCACTTTCTTTTAATTCAAAATCCACTTCCTCCGCTTCCGGCATTACCGCCACGGTAGCTGCACTGGTATGTACCCGTCCGCTTCCTTCTGTATGCGGTACACGCTGCACGCGGTGCACGCCGCTTTCAAACTTTAATGTTCCATATACATCATCCCCAACTACTTCTACCTGTATTTCTTTATAACCACCCACCGTGCCTTCGCTTTCAGAAAGAATGGCAGTTTTCCAGCCTTTTCTTTCGCAATATTTGATGTACATGCGCAGCAAGTCACCCGCAAACAAGCTGGCTTCATCTCCGCCGGTACCGGCACGTATTTCAAGAATGGCATTTTTTTCGTCCTGCGGATCCTTAGGTATCAGCATCTGGCGGATAGATGATTCCATCTCCTCTTTTTTTTCTTCCAGCCCGGATACTTCCGCTTTTGCCAATTCGCGCAGCTCATCATCATCGCCGTTTAAGGCCTCTTTGTTGAAGTCCATATCGCCCAGTAATCTTTTATATTCCTCATAGGCAATTACAATCTTCTCCAGGCTACGGTATTCTTTGCTCATGGCGCCAAAACGCTGGTTGTTGCTTACAATCGCCGGGTTGCTGAGCGCAACGCCCATATCTGTAAACCTGGCTTTAATGGCTTCTAACTTATCTAACATGTATATTTTTTTTAGCTGCGCGAAGGAATTATTTCCGTTGGCGAAGCGGCTTCTGCTGCTTTATGAATCGGCAAAATTAATCCATCGTAAGCATTTTAACCAAAGAACCTGTTTTGCTTTTGACCGGGCAGTAAACCGGTAAATGATAGGCTATGTAATGCTATGTCCCGTGCCTCTGTAGTTAAGCCCTGGTATGCTACCTTCGCGGTCTATACACGAGCTTATGGCATTCAGAAAATTCAGGGCTAAACAATTGTTTGATGGGTACAGGTTTCAAGCCAAAGAACAGGTGCTGGTTACCCAGGCAGACGGCACCATTGAAGCAATTGTTCCATTTACAGACGCGGGTGATGATATTGAAGAGATGGATGGCATACTCACGCCGGGTTTCATTAATGCGCATTGCCATCTGGAATTAAGCCATCTTAAAAACGTTATTCCGCCACATACCGGCCTGGTAGAATTTTTATGCAGTGTGGTCACCAAAAGAGATTTTGCCCCGGCATTAATTCAGCAGGAAATAGAAAAGGCTGAGCAGGAGATGTATGCAAATGGTATTGCGGCGGTAGGGGATATTTGCAATACCACTGATGCAGTAAACGTAAAAGCGCGGGGCAGTATGCGCTGGCAAAGCTTTGTTGAAGTGTTAAGTTTTACCGATGCCAAAGCCGCTGAAAACATAGCGCATTACCAAACGGTGTTGGATGCCCACCGCGCATCCTTGCCTGCCCCCCACCGGAATGTATTAACGCCACATGCGCCTTATAGCATCAGTACTGATACTTTTAAAGCGCTCAATACGGCAAGTGCCGGCCAGGTTATTTCTATTCATAACCAGGAGCATCCGGCTGAAGACGAACTATACAGGACAGGCGGCGGCGATTACCTGAAACTCTTTAAAATCTTTGGCGTCGAAAAATCGCCTTTCCCTGTTACGGGTAAAAGCAGCATACAATCTTACCTGCCGCATTTCAATAACGGGCAAACTATTTTTTTAATTCACAACACTTATATGCCGCCTGCCGATATCGCTTTTGCCAATAACTATGCAGCAGCAAATGGGTTAACGCTTGTCTATTGTTTTTGCCCTAATGCCAATCTTTACATAGAAAATAAATTACCGGCCATTGAAAATTTTATGGCGGCCAATTGCCAAATGGTTTTGGGTACAGATAGTTACAGCAGCAACTGGCAACTAAGCATTGCAAAAGAGATACAAACCATACAGCATCATTTTCCGGCGCTGCCGCTGGATGCCATTTTACAATGGGCTACCAGTAATGGCGCAAAAGCCCTGCAATGGGATGATGACCTCGGTAATTTTGAAAAAGGAAAGAAACCGGGCGTTACTTTATTGGCGAATGACCTGGGTACTTCAAAAAAAGTAATTTAATTTATGATGGCTTGCGTATGCCGGTGAACGCATGTAATCAACCCAATACTTCCTGCAGCACCGGCAATGTTTTCATGGTGCCAAAATCATGAATGTGCAGGGCATAAAATTGTTGGTAGGCAGTCATTAATATACGGCGTGTTTCCTGGTTTAACTGAATGGCGCTGAGCTCATGCGGCTGCATGGTCTTCAATAATTGCGATGTGGCATAACTGTACTGCCCCGCCAGGAAATAAGGATGCACCGGCTGCTCATGTACAAACTCACCTTCCTGCAGATCAAGAAAACTGTTTTCCGGGCTGTAATCATCAGAAAGGCGGAAGCCAAAAATGGTGGCCAGGTGTAAAGCAAAAAACAGGGGAAAATTACCCACTACCTGCTGCCCGCTTTTATCAAGGTGAAGAAAGGAATCTTCAATGAAATAAAACAAGTCTGCATTTTGTTCCGGCTGTTTGATTGTTTTAGACAATAGTTCCACCATAAAAAGTGCGACTGAGTTTTTTATGATATCAGAAAATACCTGCTGGTACAGGTAGCCCCATTTAAATTCTTTTATGCGCTGCAGGTTTTTAAGTTCATTGTGGTACACCACTAAATCCAGCATGGCCCCCGGCTGAAATAGACTTGCTTTGCCTGGTCCTTTTTTAGTAGACGTTCTTACGCCATTCACCAGGTAAGACTGGAGGCCAAAAAGTTCTGTGTAAATAGCAGCAATGATGCTGGTTTCGCCGTATTTAACTGTGCGCAGTACTATGCCCTTTGTATTGTAAACATTCACGCTTAAAATATTAATTCTTTTTCCGCCCAGTGAATTGAATCGGGCAATTCCGTATGACTAAATTCAAGGTGCAGTACCCGTCGATTTGCAGTTGCGGTACTTTTGTGTGATGCGTGCAGGAGCAATGGCCGCATTAGCATAATACCGCCTTTCGGCACTTCACATATTACTTCAGTTTCTTTGATGCTGTCATTTTCCAGGCGTTTATACACTCCATTCTTATGTGAGCCTGGTATTACATGCAATGCACCATTTTGCGCGGTACAATCATCCAAATGAATACGAATAGTGTAAATATCTGCCAGGATTTTTACCGGTGGCTGTACGCCAGATTGACCATCTTTAATTGTCCAACCCCTGTATGATGATGAATTGGTTCTATTACTAACGGAAATTGATAAATCCTGGTGATACGCCACAAACCAGTTAGACATGGATGGTTTGTCAAAGTATAGGCCTTTAGTGACAAAATAGGCTGGTCCAAAGACATCGCGGATAAGCATTTTGATATTACTGTTAAAGATTTGCTTTTTGATGCCGGGTAATTTGGCAAATAATCCCCTGATCGAAAACAAGTCCTTTGATTTTTTTGCTTCAGGCAGGCTTTCTTTATTTGTTTCAATAAAAGTATTGATAGCGGCCACCTCATTATCGGTGAAAACTCCATCAATAATGGCAAATCCTTTTTGTTCTAATTCTTTTTTATACAATTCGAAATCAGCGTTCATATAACAATTTGCGTATAAAAAACAGCCATAATAATATTAGTGTGCATAGCGGCCAAGGTACAAAACAAAAAAATTTACCAAATAGCCAGCAATAAAATACACGCTACTTTGCTTCTGGTTCAAAGTTACATGTTGCAGTGGCTAATCGCCCGCTGTAATTAGTTAGCTAAATTCGCAAAAACCAATAATAAAAGAGCGGCCAAATAAAGAATAAGCGGTTAAACCATACGTTTATATAAAAGTCTTAGTTTTTTAACTTAAAATTCAAGGCATGGGTGTTTCCAGTCAACAGAAAAACCTTCATTTATTGTGGCGCGCAGGTTTTGGGCCAGCGCCCGGGGACCTTTCGCTTATTGCTTCCGGCACGCAGTCATCGTATTATAAAAAAATGCTGGCAGCGTCGGCCAACTCACCGGCGTATATTGATGTGGTGGACAGTGATTTGAAGCAACTGATGATGGGCATGGAAGAAAATGGCGCGATGCAGAAACAACAGCTTTCGGATGAGCAAAAAAAGTCATTGCGCGTAAAATCCCGCGACGGATTAAAAAGCCTGAACCTTGCCTGGACCGGACAAATGATAGGCAGTCAGCAACAGCTGCGCGAAAAGATGAGCCTGTTCTGGCATGGGCATTTTGCTACCCGCACGGTTAATATTTTCTACCAGCAAAAATTGCTTGACATTATCCGTACCAACGCCCTGGGTAATTTTGGTGATTTGTTAAGGGAAGTCAGCAAAAGCGCTTCCATGATAAATTTCCTGAACAATAACCAGAACCGAAAAGGTCATCCCAATGAAAATTTTGCCCGCGAAGTAATGGAACTATTTACGCTGGGCCGGGGTAGTTATACGGAGAACGATATTAAAGAAAGTGCCCGCGCTTTTACCGGTTGGGGCGCTGCATACAACGGTGATTTTATTTTCAGGGAAAGGCAGCACGATGACGGCGAAAAAAAATTCCTGGGCAGGACGGGTCAGTTTAATGGCGATGATATTTTGAAAATACTGCTGGAGCAAAAGCAAACCGCCCGCTTCATTACAGAAAAAATTTACCGCTATTTTGTCAATCCAGCGGTTGATGCAGACAAGATTGACTGGCTGGCCAACCGCTTTTATCAAAACAATTATAATATTGAAGGGTTGATGACGGATATTTTTACCAGTGATTGGTTTTACAGTGAGCAAAACATTGGTGCAAAAATAAAATCACCGGTGGAACTGCTGGTGGGTATCAGGCGCATCCTGCCTATGCAGATTGAAAACGAAGCTGTGCAGTTATTGCTGCAGCGTTTATTGGGACAGGTACTTTTTTACCCGCCCAATGTGGCAGGCTGGCCGGGCGGCAAAAATTGGATAGACAGTTCTACCCTTATGATGCGGCTGCGGATTCCGGAACTCATTTTTGCAGGAGATGATTTTAAAATGAAACCAAAGGACGATGATGATCAGATGATGGGTATGAAAGACCGTGATGCTATCGGCAACGGGGAGACGAAAATGGCACCAAATGCCGGTAAAAAAAGCAGGACCTATGGAGGCCAGCAAATTATGGCCAGCATCAACTGGGTCAGTTACCTGGAGAAGTTTGAACCGGTAACAAGAGAAAACCTGGTAACGGCCATTTCAAAAGTTTTGCTGCAGACGAAAACAGCGGTAAGGGCGGACACCCTGAAAAATTATGTGGATGCAGCCAGCAGGGAAAGTTTTATAAAAACCGTGAGTATACAGCTAATGAGTACGCCGGAATACCAATTATGTTAGTATAACTATTGCTGATTTTAGGATTGAGCGATTTTGAGGTTTCTCTTGGTTTTAAATGCTCAACAAATCACAAAATTGCGGAATCAATAATTAGAAATTTGTATTATGTTAATCAAACGCAAACAATTCATACAGCTGGGTTCATTGGCCACCGCATCTATGTTTTTGCCAAAGTTCATGAAGGCATTTGAAGCGCCGCACATGGTACCACCCGGTAATAAAGTGCTGGTGGTATTGCAATTAAGCGGTGGTAATGATGGCCTTAATACCGTTATCCCGGTAACTAATGATATTTACTACCGCGCCCGCCCGAAGCTGGGTATAAAAAAAGATAATGCTTTACTGCTAACGGATGAGGTAGGGTTGAACCCTGCGCTAACCGCATTTAAAGAATTGTACGATGACGGCAGCCTGGGCATCATGAACGGCGTGGGCTATCCCAACCCGGATCGTTCTCATTTCAGGAGCATGGATATATGGCAAAGTGCCAGCAACAGTAATGAGTATCTAAATCATGGCTGGCTGGGCCGCTACCTGGACGCTCAATGCAGTGGATGTGATAAACCGGTGCAGGCGCTGGAAATTGATGATGTACTAAGCCTTTCCCTGAAAGGGCAGAAAATGAATGGAATTGCCATGCGTGATCCAAAAAGATTATACAATACCAGTCACGAAAAATATTTTAAGGATGTGCTGGCACAGCACCAGGAACAAGCAAGAGAACAGCCAGTGGATTATTTATACAAAACCATGGCCCAGACACTCAGCAGCGCCGATTATATTTTTGCGCAAAGTAAGCTGCATCCCACTACAGCCCGGTACCCAACTACAGGTTTGGGGCAAAGCCTCAAAACTATTGCTTCACTCGTTTTTTCTGATATCAACACAAAAGTCTACTATGTTTCCCTGGGCAGTTTTGATACCCATGTGGGCCAGGAGGGGCAGCAGAAAAGATTGTTTACTGAGATGAATGATGCCATTAAAGCATTTACCGCTGATTTAAAAACCAATAACCGTTTCCAGGACGTAATGCTGATGACGTTTTCTGAGTTTGGCAGAAGGGTTACGCAGAACGCCAGCGGCGGTACAGACCATGGAACAGCAAACAATATGTTTTTTGTAAGCGGGGCGCTGCAGCAAAAAGGTATTTTAAATGCCATGCCCAACCTGGCAGATTTACAGGAAGGGGATTTAAAGCACAGTTTGGATTTTAAAGATGTATATGCTACGGTGTTAAACAAGTGGTTAAAGGCGGATGACGGAAAAATACTGGCCAAAAAATCGGCTTACCTGGGTTTTATATAAATAGCAGCTGGTATAGATTAATCTTTGGCGGGAGAGGCCATCGACCGTTAAAATAATAATATTGCAGTTTCCGGGCGGCAAAGTTATTGTTAAAAGGATGGCCACTATAATTTTCATATCTCCATTTTCCGGCAAATGGCGACTGCGGATCTTTTTCTTTTGTGCAGGCGGATAAAAAGAATCGGCAGCGGGAGATTCAATAATTGGTTTATGTTATACCTGACACATTTAATGGCCAACTGTTGAACCTTATCCTGGTCCATTGACTTTTTCAACCGGGTAGCGGGAAATGCGTGAAAAAAAGAAGCCCCGCTATTTTATTAGCGGAGCTGTAATTTATTTCTTGGCAACCAATCTATTTAATTCCGTTTTGAACGGGTCATAGTATACGGTTCTCTTTCTGAGGCAATTTATTCCCAACCTTGTTTGGCAATCCCTGCTTTAATAGCTGCCAGGGCTTTCTCTGCTCCCAATAAAGTGGTAAGCTTATTTCCTTTGCCGTCATTGCCCTGTGCCATATAAGCACCTTTCGCGGTTTTTGTGATAACTGCATCCAGGATTTTAACGCCTTTTTCTTTGGTTTTTACGTTGTAGGCGGTTAATGTAACTTCTTCAGACATAATTTAATTATTTTAAAAGATTAGTAAATCTAGCAGGGAGCAAGCAGCGGCTTACCCGCAAACTGCGTTTAAAGGTAAATAGAATATTTCAAATAGCCTGCCAACCTGATAATGCCGGGTTAAGTTTGAATTTTTATTTATATGTAACTGATTAAACATCAACACGTGCATACTTAGCATGCGATTCTATAAATTCACGTCTTGGGGCCACTTCATCACCCATTAACATGCTGAAAACCCGGTCTGCTTCCGTAGCACTTTCTATTGTTACCCGTTTTAAGGTCCTGGTATCCGGGTTCATGGTGGTCTCCCACAATTGGTCGGCGTTCATTTCTCCCAACCCTTTATACCGCTGAATATTTACGCTGTCTTCTTTGCCATTGGCAAATTTTTCAACCAGTAATTTTCGCTGTTCATCATTCCAGGCATAGGCCTGCTCTTTCCCTTTTTTAACCAGGTAAAGCGGTGGTTGGGCAATAAAAACATAGCCCTGCTCTACCAGTTCTTTCATATACCGGTAAATAAAAGTAAGTATCAGGGTGGCGATATGGCTTCCGTCCACATCGGCATCGGTCATAATGATAAGCTTGTGGTAGCGTAACTTAACAATATTCAGTGCTTTGGGGTCATCCGGGGTACCCACGGTTACGCCCAGGGCGGTATACATATTGCGAATTTCCTCATTCTCATAAATCCGGTGCTCCATCGCCTTCTCTACATTCAGGATTTTACCCCGAAGCGGCAAAATGGCCTGGAAGCTACGGTCGCGGCCCTGTTTGGCCGTACCACCCGCAGAATCACCCTCAACAAGGTATATTTCGCAGCGTTCAGGGTCACGGTCAGAACAGTCGGCCAGTTTACCCGGCAAACCACCGCCGCTCAAAACACTTTTACGCTGAATTAACTCACGGGCCTTTTTAGCGGCAGATCTGGCTTGTGCAGCCAGGATCACCTTATTGATGATATTTTTTGCTTCCTTGGGGTTTTCTTCCAGGAAAGCAACCAGTACTTTTGAAACGGTTGCATCTACCACGCCGCTCACATCGCTATTGCCCAGTTTTGTTTTGGTTTGTCCTTCAAATTGCGGTTCCGGTACTTTTACCGAGATAATGGTGCTAAGACCCTCCCTGAAATCATCACCCTCAATATCTACCTTGGCCCTCTCGAACATATTTTGCTCATCACCGTATTTTTTAAAAACACGCGTGAGTGCCCTGCGGAAACCGGCCACATGGGTACCGCCTTCAATGGTGTTGATATTATTTACGTAAGAATAAATATGCTCGGTGTAGCTGTCATTGTATGTAAGCGCTACTTCCACCGCCACATTACTAACCGGGTCATGCCCCTCCACAAAAATTACTTTTGGAATAAGTGGACTGCGGCCAGCATTCTTATCCAGCATTTCTACAAACTCGGTGATGCCGCCTTCGCTATAAAAATCTTTCGAGTAATTGCTGCCGTCTTCGTTTTGCTCGCGCAGATCGGTGAGTTTGATGCGGATGCCCCTGTTGAGGTAAGATAACTCGCGCAGCCGGCTTTCTAAAATATCTTTCTTGTATACGGTAACATTAAAGATGGTATGATCGGGCCAGAAGTGAACAGTAGTACCGGTTGTATCACTTTCGCCAATTTGCCTTACGGAGTACTGGGGTACGCCGATTTTATATTCCTGTTCAAATATTTTACCTTCTCTTCTAACGGTAACATGCAGGGTAGTGCTTAGTGCGTTTACGCAGCTTACGCCCACACCATGCAGACCACCCGATACTTTGTAGGTATCTTTATCAAATTTACCGCCGGCATGCAGCACGGTCATAACAATTTCAAGGGCCGATTTTTTTTCTTTGGTGGTAATACCGGTGGGGATACCACGGCCGTCATCCTGTACAGAGATGGAATTGTCTTCATGAATAATGACATCAATATTTTTGCAATATCCTGCCAGGGCCTCATCTATGGAATTATCTACAACTTCATAAACCAGGTGGTGCAACCCTTTCTCACTTACATCACCAATATACATGGCCGGGCGTTTCCGAACTGCCTCAAGACCCTCCAGTACCTGTATATTATCCGCCTCGTAACTGTTGTTTTTTGGAACTGGTTTTTCTGTAATTTCTATACTCATTGGAGGGTATTAAAAAGCCGTTAAACAAAATAAAAATAAAGTGAGCGAAGTTACGGAAAAATAAGGGGTTTCGGGTTATTAAACGCAACCATATTTATACCTTTTTATCAAGCTTTTATGCGTAAAAATACACGTAGTTACAGCACCCGTAAGGTGTGGGAAAGGAGGCTGAAAACGCCAGGCTTTTTGTTTCAGGACTTTGGCAGGGCATGGTTTAGGTAGATTGATGTTTCAACGCTACATTTGCAGCGGTATAATGATTCAGCCACAGGACATATTAACACTGGCGCACAAGCAGCCTATTATGCAGGAACAATTGGTTTTGCTGAATGAAAAAGATCAGCAGATGCCCGGTTCTGTGCAGTATAACATCAGGCGCTACAGCAAGCAACCCCAGTGGAATATGGAAGATGTGGGAATGATGGTATATCACTTCAGGAAAGATTCACCTGCAGAAAATCACCTGGAGCTCCGCTTTTGTATAGCAGGAAATGTGTATTGCCGCAAAAAGGAAACCGAATGTGACAGCTGCAAATTCAGCACGTCAAATGCCTGTGAAGAAAGAATGGAAAGTATGGATGTAATCAGTTTCCGGTTTGCACCGGTTCATTTGTCACAATTTGTAAAACCCGCCAAACTCAATAACCGGCTTACGGAAAATATATTAGGGTTTACCCACGCATCTTCTTTTTCAAAAACTTTATCGCTCTGCGGACGTACGCGGATGGTGCTGGAAGCATTACTGAACCATACCTATACCGGTTCACTTGAAAATATTTACATCAATGCCCAAACCCAAATGCTGTTATTGTACAGCCTGGAATGTATGCTGGGCGACAAGGATGTGGAAGCGTTTCAGTGTAAATTCCTGGCCAATGATGCTGATCGCGAAAAAATTATTAAATCAAGAGAAATTCTGTTGCAGCATATAGGCGAACCGCTAACCATTAAGGAACTAAGCCGTAAGGTAGCCATCAACGAGTGCTACCTCAAAAAAGGATTTAAAGAATTGTTTGGCACAACCATTTTTGATTTTTACCAGAGCCAGCGTATGGAACATGCCCGCTATCTTTTGTATGAAAAAGGATTAAGTGTTACAGAAGTTTCTATGTTGCTGGGGTATTCTTCCATTTCTCATTTTTCTACCGCGTTTAAAAAGCACACCGGCCTTAAACCCTGTGAGCTGTTGCTTCGGTAATTCTTACCCCTGAACAGAAGATTTTTCTTTATTTATTAAGTGTAGCGGTTAACAATTAATTTGCATCCTGTCTGTAATAAACAATATCACGCGTCTTTTCTTTCATTATCTGCAGGGTTGAGCCAACACACCTCATATCAACTCAATTTCTCAATACAAATTATATCATTGGCGTCAAGACTCCGCTCCAGGGTAGGGGTGTAACGTTGTCGTCATACCATCGTGAGTTTTCGGCTTGCGTAAAAACGTGTTGCCAAAAGCGTAAACATTATTGGATGTATGCTTTGATATTTGTTTTACAAATTTTATTGCATGTGCCAATACCACACTTACTATCAATGCGACACAAAAGCTTGTATTGTTCATTGTGCAGCATGCCAGCGCCTGCAAATGGTATGGTAACAATACGTTCAAAAATATCAGTGCTATTATTTTCGCAGACAAGCATCTGTATACAAATTCAAAAAAATTATAACAAAGTTAATCCCAGGCCAGGTTTTTCGGTAGTATACATATAGCCATCTTTAATGCGGAAGCCACCGGCCGCTATATCTTCTGCCAGGTCAAGGCTGCCATCCAAATCAATGTATTTTGTGTGCGCACAGGCAAATGCAGCATGCAGTGCAGCGGTAATACTAACGATGCTTTCATCATTGCATCCCCAGAAGAGATCAATGCCGGCCGGTTTTGCAATGGCGGCAATTTCAAAGGCGCCGCTGATGCCACCACATTTCATCAGTTTAATATTATAAATGCCATATAACTGCTGTTGCGCAAGTGAAAATGCAGTAGCGGCGTTCTTTAATGATTCATCGGCAGCAAGGCGTGAACGAATTAATGCAGATAATTGCAGCAGGTCTTTATCAAGGAATGGTTCAAGCGGTTGTTCTACCAATTCAATACCGGTATTAGCTGTAGCGATCAGAAAAGATTGCAGCTGGCTGAGGGTATAACCTGTATTGGCATCTGCGCGTATAATAAGATCATTACCAAATTGCTCTCGCAATTTGATAATACGCTCTGCATCCACTGCTGCGTCAATGCCGGTTTTTACTTTTACTACCCGGAAACCCTGCGCATAATAATCAACTGCATCTTCAATGGTTTGTGCAACATCTTTAATCCCTATGGTTACCGAGGTGAGCATTCTGGTATGCTGTCTGCCATAAAAATCAACAATAGGGACGCCGAGAAACTGGCCAAAAGCATCGTGCAACGCGATGTCAATGCAGGCTTGTGTACCGGGCAGGTTATTAAAATGTTTCCTGCACGTATAGATATGCTGCAGAAAATGACGGATGTCTTTGCCCACCAGTGATTGTACAAAATCCGTTTGAAGGTTTTGAAACGTTTGCGCGGGCGTTTCTCCCACTACTTCCGGGGCAGGGTTAGCGGCACCCATGCCTTTAATGCCGTTTTCAAGTGTCAGTTCAAGAAAAACATTTTCAACATCAGTAATTATTTCCCTTGCTATGGTGTAAGGCTTCTGTAAAGCGAGGTTTTTTGTAAAAGCACGGACGGAAATTATTTTCATACCGCAGTTTGTTTTTTTGCGTTGATCAATTGCTCTATCACCGGAACAATTTTTCTGCACCCTTCCTGCAGCGGAAGCATTACCGGGATATTCAGTGCTTTTTCATAAGCTGCCTGGAATGCATATGCTTCTTCATGATTGCAATTTTCTGTATTAAGCGCCACTGCAATCACTGTTGATCCAAAATGCCGGATTAGCAGTATCTCTGATTCAATGGAGGGAATTGCACCCCATGCCGGGTCATGTTCATAATGTTTTCTTTTGGGTGCATGCACCAGTATCACCGCTTTTGCATTAGCCGATACCAGCATTTCTGACCCGCATGGACCACTCGGGTTGCGCAGGGCAGACTGCCCTTCAATCAATATAATATCCGGGTTGGTTTCCCGGTTACAAGTAAGGATGGCATGTTCCAATTCGCCGGAAACAAAATCGTTTAAGGTAGAATCAAATATAAAACCATATTTGCCACCCTGCAGCCATCCGGTCTGGCCGGTATAAATCATTTGTGCATGTATGCCGGCCTTGTTTAATTCATTCATTACAAAACGGGTGGTGGTTCTTTTACCCAATGAGCAATCAGTGCCGATAACTGCCACAACCGGGGTTTGCAACCCAAAAATTTTTCCACTCCAGAAATGCAGGTCTTTTCTTTTTTTGGGAAGGCGGATATCAACCAGCTCCGCGCCATTTTCTTCCGCCAGTTTTTTTATATCGGGCCGTTCAGATAAGTGATCATGCAGTCCGTTTATAATAGAGAGTTTATGCTGAATGGCTATTTTCACCTGTTCTATCAGGTCCCCGGGAAAGACGCCGCCTACGGTGGCAACGCCTACTATACAGTAACTGGGCTGTACGCTCATAGCAGCTTCTACGGTCTCAAAAACAGGTATGTTTCTGTGCCTTCCGTCCAGTACTTCGCCGGCATCTTTACCTGCGTGTATATGATCAACTATGCCTGCTATTTTATACCGGTTACTTTCACGGATAAGGCCATGCGTAGTCTTGGCATCATCCGTTGCCAGCAGGCCATTGGTAATAATAATTGCTTTTTCCATTTTACTGCTATAGGTGCTGTGCCCGATAAAATAAATTTTATTCGGTAGTTTTAAACGAATATATCAATCAATCTGCTGGCTAAAACAATCTTCATGAAAAAAATAATACTCCTGCTCCTCACATGTCCCTTATTATCGTTTGCCCAGTGGAATCAAAAAATACCTGTTGTGGATTCAGTGTTGAACCGCCTGTATGAACAGCAGCTGTTTAACGGCACCATACTCATTGCCGAAAAAGGAAAAGTATTATACAAAAAAGCTTTCGGCATTGCCGGCGCCAGTCAAAAAGCTTTAACTACTGATGCGGCATTTAACCTGGCTTCTGTATCTAAACAATTTTTTTCCATGATGGTGATGATTTTGAAGGAACAGGGCAAACTTCATTATGATGATGCTGTACAAAAATACCTGCCTTCTTTTCCTTACCCGCAAATTACACTGCGGCAGTTGCTCAATCATACATCCGGTCTGCCGGAATACTTTGATGTGGCAGAACGTTACCGGAGCCTGCTTGATACGCTTACCAATGAATCTATGCTGGCTTTGCTGGCTGCCAAGAAACCGGCGTTGGTTTTTACGCCCGGCGAGAAATTTGAATATTGTAATACCAACTATACAACACTTGCATCTGTAATTGCAAAACTGGCTGCTGTTTCATGCGATTCTTTTTTTCAGGAAAAGATTGTTCGTCCACTGGGCTTGAAGAATACCTATATCTATAATATTACCATGAAAACTTATCCTGCTTCCAGGGTATTTGGGTTTCATTACGTCAACGGCAAACCGGTGGCAAATGACCTGGTATGGCTGGATGGGATCGTAGGCGATGGTAATATTTACTCCTCAGCAGAAGATTTGTTTAAGTGGGACGAGGCTTTGTACACAGGTAAGCTGGTGAAGGCAGCTACATTTAAAGAAGCTATTACGCCAGGTATATTGAATGATGGTACACTGACGGCGTATGGGTTTGGGTGGTTTATTCCAAAGCAGGATGAAGAAGTAGACCATACCGGGGGGTGGGTTGGCTTTGGAACGTACATAGATCGGTTTATTGCAACCAAACAGACATTTATATTGCTTGATAATTCATCAAATGGAAGCACCAGGAATATTATTAAGAATATATTAGCAGGCAAGCCGTACAGCATGCCGCAAATGCAGCTGATTACCAATATTCAGCTGATTGATGGTACAGGAGCACCGGCCCGCCAGGCAGCTGTACGCATTGTTGACAATAGAATACGGGATATTGGTATGCTGACTGCTTTTAAGAATGAAGCCGTGATTGATGGTAAAGGATACACACTTGCGCCTGGATTTATAGATAGTCATAGTCACCATGAGCGGGGATTGAGCAATGACCCGGCCGGCATAGCTTGCACCAGCCAGGGTATTACCAGCATTGTCATTGGCCAGGATGGTGAGTCGTACCCGGCAGATACGTTGAAACAAAGACTAAAAGACCACCCGGTTGGTATTAACATGGCCACTTATACCGGGCATGCATCGCTGCGCGAACGGGTGATGAAAAACGGTGTATTGCGTGCCGCTGATTCAGCCGAAATTGATGGCATGAAAAAGTTATTGACGGAAGATATTAAAAAGGGTTCGCTCGGCTTGTCTACGGGTCTTGAATATGAGGAAGCATTTTATTCTACCCGCGACGAAGTAATTCAGCTTGCCAAAGCAACCGCAGCTGCTGGTGGCCGTTATATCAGTCATATCAGGAGCGAAGATCTCAATCTCGAAAGCTCCATTGAAGAAATTATCAATATTGGGCGGGAAGCAAAGCTACCGGTGCAGATTTCTCACTTCAAAATTGCCATGCGCAGCAAATGGGGTCATTCAAATGAAATAGTGGCGCAGCTGCAGCGGGCCCGTGCAGAAGGTATTGACATTACGGCTGATTGTTATCCGTATACCATGTGGTCTTCTACTCCAAGGGTATTATTTCCCAAAAAGGATTTCGGCAATTTGGCCAGCGCACAGTATGCCACAGCGGAGCTTTTTGATCCTGCTGCTTCTGTAATGACTTATTTTCCGGCCAATAGAAAATATGAAGGCAAAACAGTAACAGAGATAGCTGCTTTAAACAGGGAGACAGCTGCGGAGGCATTAATGCGTATCATAAAGGAAGCTGGTGATAAAGGCGCCGCCATTGCAGGTGCTTCCATGCTGGATGATGATGTGATTAACTTTTTAAAATGGAATTATACAAATGTTTGTTCTGATGGTGCGGATGGCGGACATCCCCGTGGATACGGTAGTTTTACCCGTGTATTGGGCAGGTATGTACGCGAAAAAAAAATAATGCCGCTTGAAACGGCCATATATAAAATGACCGGCCTTTCTGCTGAACACCTTGGCATAAAAAACAGGGGTTTGGTGATGCCATCTTATTATGCCGACCTGGTTTTGTTTGATCCCTCCACTGTAGCAGACAATGCTACTATGGATAATTCCAAAGCATTGTCGTCCGGCATCTCACTGGTTTGGGTAAACGGTAAAATTGTTTATCAAAACCAAAAAGCCACATATGTTTACCCGGGTGTATTTATAAGCCGGTAAATACATAACAAAACAGCAGATTTTGGTATTATCCCTGTTTATTTGCAGCGCCTGTTCCATTTTTTGTTTAGTAAAATAAAATCAAATACTTATGCGTCATCCGCTTTTATGCTGGGATATTATAATGGAAGGTATGGGCAGGCGGGAGATGTTTGCTGGTGATATGAAAGCAATAGGCAACCTTATGCATGCAAACAATTGGGATAGCCAGGCCTCCGCATTGGACAGTTCATTAATCTGGGAGAATAAGACGATTGTAATAACAGATGTCAATCTAAAAATTGTGCTGGCTACTGAGAACATGTATGCAATGAACGGTTACAAGCCTGCTGAAGTAGTTGGCCGCCACCCCAAAATGTTCCAGGGAGAAGCTACCACGCTTGCATCGCGGCAAATCATTAAAATAGCCGTAAATAATGCAGCTCCTTTCAACTGCGATATTATAAACTACCGTAAAAACGGGCAAGTATATACCTGCCGTATTGAAGGCTATCCGGTCTTCAATAAGCTGGGTAAATTAATTAATTTCATTGCAATTGAAAATGCGGCGTAAATGATAATGAGCAAAGAATCGAAAGATCAATCACCCCGATAGTTGTGCTGGTTGAAAATTATACAGAAGAAATAAATTTGGAAAAAGCGAAAAAGTCATCACCGGCACTTTTGCATTTGCGGCAACTAATGAAAATAAAAACCCAACCCATCAATTGACCTTTTCAATAAGTTTTAAGGCTGGTAATAACCAGCTTCCAATCCCCGCTAATACGGGGATTTTTTTGTGGCAACATATGCCATGCAGCAGTGGACCATACTAAAAATTGATTTTATGTTGTTCCTGTTCTGCTATTGTCTTACCCCGGTCAATTTCCCTTTTCCATAAATCAGTTTCCAGATCCCTGTATAATTTAATGAATTGCTAATAACAATATCGCAATTTTGCAGCTATATCAACGTTACCCAGCCATGAACAGAAAATACCTGTGCGGATTAATCATATGTTGCTTTTCTTTTATAGGTTTAGCAGTTGCGCAGGATACAACAAAGCGTGATACCAGCATGCGGAGCGATACGTTAGTCCGGGAGTCTGCAAGACCCGATTCTGGCCGCCGCCGGTACATGGACAGCTCGCTGTTCACGGATAACAATACCCTCACAAACAGTGATTACCTGTTGCGCATCCAGAAAATATACCAGACTTTAAACAAGGTACCCGTGGTAATCGGTTCTTTTAATAAGCTGGGGGATATTGCTGACAATTTAAATGAGAGCGATACGGCACTGGGCGTCATAAAAGAGCGGCTTTCTGTTAATGACCGTACATTAAACCTCCGCAACCTGCAAATGTTCTATACGCTGCTGGAAGCAATACAGGAGTCAGATAAAAAATATGCTGTTGAGTTAAACAAGTACGGTGACAAGCTGGATGCACTGAAAAAGGAAGTTTGGGAAATGCGGAAAGATACTACCCTGCGCCAGCTTTTCCGTGATTCAGTATTGAGAAAAAATTTCGCTGCACAATTACAGGGACTGCGCGGTAAGTGGCGCAATGCAGATACATTGGTGAGGGCCGCTACCACTAATCTGAATAATTTAAGTGCACATGCATCTGCCAACGCCATTGCGGTAGCTGAAATGCTGAATCAAACCAATAGCCTGTTATCTAAGATTGGTCCGCGTGCATTTACAAAAGAGCGAAATTATTTATGGGAACCAAGGCCAGGCAGGCCTTCCAATGCTGCAAGAACCGGTAATTTCAGGAAATCGCTCAATAGTGAAAACAAGGCAGTTAAATATTATTTTGAAAATACCCGCTCAAAAAGGGTATGGTTATTTTTAGCGGGCCTGGTATTTTTTTATTGGGTGTTCAATAATTACCGGGTTCTTAAAAAGAAGAATAAGCTGCAACTGCCTGACATATTTAATTTCAAATACATTAACCCGCTGCCTATCGCCGCCTGCCTTGTATGGATGCTTACACTTGCGCCACTGTTCGACTTACATGCGCCTGCGATCTATATTGAAACAACACAGTTTTTATTGATGCTTGTTTTAACTGGTCTTTTCTGGAAACGCTGGCCACAAAAAATGTTTTACTACTGGTGCGGTATTGTAATTTTATTTGTGCTATTGTCCGGCACCCGCATCGTGGGCTTGCCTTTTTCATTGCAACGCTGGTGGGTGTTGTTTATAAACGGTGGGGCCATTGTGCTGGGGTACCTGTTCCGTGAAAGGTTGAAAAAAGCAAAAGAAAGCAAGGCACTGTTTTTTGCAGCGGCTATTTACATCATCTTTAATTTGCTGGCACTGGTATGTAACCTGTTTGGCCGTTCAACACTTACGCAGATTTTTGGGTACACCTCTATTTATACCTTCTCGCAGATAATCAGTCTTACGGTGTTTGTAAAACTGTTGGAGGAAGCTTTTCTATTACAGATTCAGACCAGCCGGGTAAGAAAAAATTATCCTGATCATTTTGATGCAGAACCCATTATTAAAGGCATCAATAAACTGGTTATGGTACTGGCTGTTGTTGTCTGTTTAATTGCATTTACCACTAATCTTAATATTTATAATTTTGTATATGACCAGCTGGAAGCATTTCTTATTACCCCGCAGGTAATAGGCAGTATATCTTTTACATTTGGTGGGGTAGTACTGTTCCTGGGTATCATCTGGATAGCCAACTTCCTGCAGAAATATATTGCTTATTTCTTTGGCGATATTGGTGACGATGCGGCTTTTGATAATAAAGGTGAGCGCTCAAAACTAATGATTACCCGCCTGGTTTTACTGATCGCAGGATTTTTACTGGCGGTAGCGGCATCTGGTTTGCCCATGGATAAGATTACTGTTGTACTTGGTGCGTTGGGTGTAGGTATTGGATTGGGGCTGCAAGGCATTGTTAACAATTTTGTGTCTGGTATTATATTAATTTTTGACCGGCCCTTACGTATTGGCGATACCGTTGAAGTGGGAGACAAAAAAGGCAGGGTAAAAGAAATCAGCATCCGTTCGAGTACGTTGCTGACAGCAGAGGGCGCTGAGGTAATCATTCCCAATGGAGACTTGCTGTCTCACAATATTGTTAACTGGACATTGAGCAATAATCATATCAGGGTTGAATTACCATTTGTAGCAGATGGGTTACCTGATCCGGAAGATATGAGGAAAGGATTTATTGATATCCTGCGTGATAATCCGAATGTATTGTCTCAAAGGCCGCCAGAAATAATGTTTACCTATTTAAAAGGCAAAACTGTACAAATGATTTTCTCGTTCTGGTGCAAAGACGTGGCAAAACTGGATAGTACCAAAAGTGATGTGAGCAAAGCGGTGCATGGCATGCTGGAGCAGAAGGGAGTCAATATTATATAGCGTGTGTACGGCTCAAAATAAATAAAGCAGCCTTATTCTGGAGAAATGTGAGGAGGATTATTGTTTCCCTGGCAAACATTTTCCTTGTATCAGTAGCATGATTACTGTGCAGACAATATGCGGGCAGAAATAGCTCATTGCACTGGTGCCGTTTCAACTATTTTATTGTTGCAAGACTTTCTTTTGCCGCTGCAATAGTAGTATCCAGGTCTTCTTTGCTTAATGCATTATTAAGAAACCAGCTTTCAAATGCAGATGGGGGTAAATAAATACCACGGTCAAGCATGGCATGAAAGAATTGATTAAATCTTTTATTATCAGCTGCAGCGGCCGCTGCAAAATTGTTTACAGGTTTATTGCTGAAATGCACACTGAACATGGAACCCAACTGGTTGATAATAAATGGTTGGCCCCAATTGCTGAATACTTTATGTAATCCATCACGCAGGTAACTTGTTTTTTGATCTAATTCTTTGTAGATGGCAGGATTGTTTTTCAATTCGGAGAGCATGGTAAAACCTGCAATCATGGCAATGGGATTGCCGCTTAGTGTGCCTGCCTGGTATACATTGCCAAGTGGCGCAATGTGTTGCATGATTTCTTTTTTACCACCAAAAGCGCCTACGGGCATGCCGCCGCCGATTACTTTTCCATAAGTAACCAGGTCCGCATCTATTTTTAATATCTCTTGTGCACCCCCGGCTGCCAGCCTGAAGCCGGTCATCACTTCGTCAAAAATGAAAACAATATTTTCTTCGGTGCATATTTTTCTTAGACCCTGCAGAAATCCTTCTTCGGGCAAAATGCAACCCATATTGCCTGCCACGGGTTCAATAATAATAGCAGCTATTTCCTTCTTATGCGCTTCCACCAGTTGCTGCACGGCACTTAGGTCATTATAAGCACAGGTAAGGGTATCATTGGAAACGCCGCTTGTTACACCTGGTACTGTTTGAATGTCAAAGGTGGCCAGGCCGCTGCCGGCCTTTACCAAAAACGGGTCTGCATGACCGTGATAACAGCCTTCAAACTTGATGAATTTATTTTTTCCGGTATATCCCCTGGCAAGCCGCAGGGCGCTCATGCAGGCTTCTGTACCACTGCTTACCATGCGTATTAAATCAACATTGGGTGCCATGCTGATGATTAACTCGGCCATGTTGATTTCCAATGCCGTGGGGGCGCCATAGGAAGTGGAATAAACGGCCTGTTCCTGTATGGCTTTAACCACAGGTGGGTATGCGTGCCCTAAAATCATCGGTCCCCAGGAAGCGATATAATCAATATACCTATTTCCATCTGCATCAAACAAGTAAGCACCCTGTGCGTCCTGCATAAACAAAGGCGTTCCTCCTACGCTCTTAAATGCACGTACCGGTGAGTTTACGCCGCCGGGAATTGATTTTTGTGCACGTTCAAAAAGTGATTTGCTTGCCGCTATGTTCATGGATGATTGTTTGTTTTGCAGAGTGCAAAATTAATTCATTCGCAGATACAAATATGCAATACACTGTTGGTGGGTTGTTTATTTCTGCGTTGCTTTGCAAACAGGATCAAGTGGTATTTAAGCATTTATATACAAATTAAAAATAGATTATGGAATACAGACAATTGGGTGCATCCGGTTTGCATGTGCCGGTACTAAGTTTTGGAACGGCAACTTTTGGAGGGGGGAATGAATTTTTTAAAGCATGGGGCACTACCCAGGTAGACGAGGCTACCCGGATGGTGAATCTGTGCATGGATGCAGGTGTTAATTTCTTCGATACTGCCAATGTCTATTCAAACGGTACCGCAGAAGAAATCCTTGGAAAAGCAGTGGAAGGTAAGCGGGATAAACTACTCATCTCCACCAAAGCTACTTTTAAGATGGGCGAGGGGCCTAATGATTACGGTTCTTCGCGCCAGCACCTGGTAAAATCATGCGAAGAAAGCCTGCAGCGCCTGGGTACAGATTACATTGATATTTATCACATGCATGGGTTTGATGGCGTAACACCCGTTGATGAAACCCTTAAAGCACTGGACAATCTTATTCAGAGTGGTAAGATTAGGTACATCGCCTGTTCTAATTTTTCAGGCTGGCACTTAATGAAATCACTTTCCGTATCGGAAAAATATGGGTGGAGCAAGTACATTGCACACCAGGCTTATTATTCTTTGCTGGACCGTGAATTTGAATGGGAGCTGATGCCACTCGGTATTGATCAGCAGATAGGAACCATTGTATGGAGCCCGTTGTCTTCCGGAAGGCTGGCAGGTAAATACAGGAGAAATAATCCTGCGCCTAAAGATAATCGTGTGCAGCAGGGTGGTGCGCATGGGCCGGCCACCAATGAAGAGCTGTTGTTTACAATTATGGATGCACTGGATATTGTAGCAGAAGAAACCGGCAAAACCGTTGCACAGGTGGCACTCAACTGGTTGCTGCAAAGGCCTACGATAGCTAATATAATTATTGGTGCGCGCAACGAAGCGCAATTAAAGCAAAACCTGGCAGCCATTGGCTGGAACCTTACCATAGAACAGGTAAAAAAACTGGACGCCGCCAGCGATCGTGATCTTATTTATCCGTACTGGCACCAGCGCCAGGATACAAAGCTGAACCCCATACCAGATTTTTATAATGTATGAAGAGAGTCTTTCGACATCCGCAGCTTGTAAAAGAAATGTGCCGCTGATGTAACAATATTTCTGCAGTAGCCAGGACTAAATTTTAAAAATATTTTTATGGGACAAAGTATCATTAAAATACTTTGTCCCTTTTGTTGTTACGTAAACTTTTCTGAGTCGGAATGTTGCGATAGTTAAACAGCACGTTACAATATGGCTTGCGATTCTTTATTCGCTTTTCACCCTGTGAAAAACCTGCTGTACCCCGGTAGTAATTTTTAATTGATTTTTGTGAGCCATTTTACAGTTGCCATGCCTATAAAAAGTTAAGTAAAGCCGGTTTGCCATGATACAATTTCAATATTAGTTCACCAAATAAAGTGTTGCCCCATGCAAACCATTTGCGGGTAAATTTGGCTGCATCATCTTTGTGAAAAGATTCATGCATAAAACCTGTGCCGGCATGTGAAGCTACCAGCATCTGCAGGCATTTTTTAATTTCAAGATCGCTGTTGCTGGTGAGCGCCCGCATGGTAATCCCCAGCGGCCATATCATTTGCATGCCGGCATGCGGGCCACCAATACCTTCTGCAACATTTCCTTTAAAAAAGAAAGGATTGCTGTCAGACAAAATCAGTTTCCTGGTATTCTCGTACACGGGATCTCCTATTGGTTTAGCGTCCAGGTATGGCAGCGATAACAGGCTGGGTACATTGGCATCATCCATTAAATTATAACTGCCAAAGCCATTTACTTCATACGCAAAAACGCGTCCAAATTGCGGGTGTTGAACAACGGCATATTGCTGCAGCGCTTTTTCGATTTCCGCAGCTAATTGGGCACATTCATTGGCCAGGGCCGAATCACTATAAATTTTATTGATCATTTCTGCAGCCTGTTTCAGGGAAACCACAGCAAAGAAATTAGCAGGAATTAAATAAGGAAATATCGTGGCATCATCGCTTGGCCTGAACATAGAGCAGATGAGTCCAACAGGTTTTACCGGGTATCCATAACCCCCCAGTGGTACACCATCTGTTGCCCATGCGGTAGTGCGTTGAAAAGTGTAGGGACCATCAGATTTTTTGCGCTGCTGTTCTTTAAATGTTTTTACAATCAGCGCAATGGTTTGCTTCCAGCTGTTATCAAACGGAGTGATATCGCCTGTTAGTTGCCAGTATTTGTATGATAGGCGGATGGGATAACAAAGCGAATCGATCTCCCATTTTCTTTCATGTATACCGGGTTTCATATCAGTAATATCGGTATGCTTCCACTCGCTTACTTTGGTTTCATCTTTATAAAATGCATTGGCATAAGGATCTTTCTGTATGCATTTTGATTGCCGGTTAATTACGCCTACAATAAGCTGCTGTAGTTTTTCATCGCCTTTAACCAGGGAAAGATAGGGCCACACCTGGGCGGTACTGTCACGCAACCACATGGCATCAATATCCCCTGTAATTACATAAGTGTCTGGCTTACCGTCCACCATTTCAACATCAACGGTTGTATCCAGTGTATTGGGAAAACAGTTTTCAAACAGCCAGGAAATTTCTTTACCCGGCAGGGCTTTTTTGATTTGTTCAATGGCGGCTTCTACATGCACACTCGTAAATTTTCTTTGTGCCAATGGTGGCCTTTTACTTTCAAAGCCGGCAGCGCCATTTGCAAAGAGATTGGTTTTGTGCAGGAGCATGCCAGCACTTAGTACACCGCCTGTTTTTATAAATTGTCGTCTGTTGGTCATGGTTACATCATTTTTACAACGGCCGGTGCCGCGAAATAGGGTTATAATATTACTGTAATAATTTTACTGCATCCCGCGCAAAATAAGTAGCAATAAGGTCAGCACCTGCTCTTTTCATAGAACCAAGCGTTTCAAGGATAGCTTTGTTTTCATCAATCCAGCCCATTTTAGCAGCAGCTTTTACCATAGCATATTCGCCGCTGATATTATAGGCGCTCACAGGCACCCGGACTGCATTTTTTACTTCCCGGATGATATCCAGGTAAGATAAAGCTGGCTTTACCATTACAATATCGGCGCCTTCTTCCACATCCAGGAGGGCTTCTTTAACCGCTTCAATGCGGTTAGTATAATTCATCTGGTAGGTCTTCTTATCACCAAAACCCGGGGCGCTGTCCAGCGCATCGCGGAAGGGCCCATAAAAGCAAGATGCATACTTGGCACTGTAAGCCATAACACCCGTTTTAGTAAAATTGCTTTCTTCCAACCCTTTCCGAATGGCGCCAATACGGCCATCCATCATATCGCTTGGGGCAACAAAATCAGCACCGGCAGCAGCATGGCTAAGGCTCATTTTTACCAATGCTTCCACGGTTTCGTCGTTCACAATTTCACCGTCTTTTACAATGCCATCATGGCCATAGATGGAATAGGGGTCCAGTGCCACATCTGTCATAACAATCATTTCCGGTACTGCATCTTTTATTGCCCGGATGCTGCGCTGCATCAATCCGTCTTTGTTCCAGGCTTCTTTACCGGTATTGTCTTTTGTGTCATCTTTTGCTTTTACAAAAAGTAAAATGCATTTGATGCCCATGCTCCATAATTCCTTTACTTCTTTTACCGTAACGTCTATGCTGTTGCGGTAATAGCCGGGCATGGAAGCAATTTCCGTACGGATGTTTTCGCCTTCATCTATAAAAAGAGGTGCAATAAAATCATTGGGTGCCAGGCTTGTCTCTGCAACAATGCTGCGTATGGAGGGTGACTGGCGGAGAATGCGCGGGCGCTTTTGTAAGAACATTTTATTGCTGATTTTGAGATGTAGTGATTTTGAGATTTTTTAGATCCCTGTTCTTTTTAGCAGTTATATCTGCTGCGTTAAAAATACTTACCAATTCATTTGCTTCCTTAATTAATATATCCAGTTGTCCTAACTGATTCAGGGGGAGCAATGAAGCATCTTTCGTTATTTGCAGCCAATATAAAGATTCATCTGCTTCTTCAAGAACTATTTCTATTTTATAAATGAAATCGGCCTTCGATTTTCCCCGGCAGGCAGCTCTGTAATTGGCTCCTACCGAGCCGGCTGATCGTATCAAATGTTTGGCTGTTTCAAATCCCGCCGCATTTTTAGGAAAAAAGACGCAGGATTTAATGATGTCAACATGAAACCTTTTTGTTCTTTGCTGTAATTCAAATTTTGTCATAGTATTCGGTTAATTCAACCAATCACAAAATCCGATATTACTGCCAATATTTTAAGTCGTTATAATCATTAAAATATGGTGATTTCACCAACGTTTATTGGTTATTTAAACCGACCAAGCCAGGATTAGTTGTGAAAGTTTACCTATAAGCGAATCCGTCATTTTTAATAATGTTAGTTATGAAGAAAATCCCAAAATCTATCAATCCCGAAATCAGCAATCTATCCAGGTTTTCGGATTCAAACAAACTTGCAACAACTTATCTTCTTCTGTACCCGGTGCCGGCCTGTAGTCATACTCAAATCTTACAGTAGGCGGCAAACTCATTAAAATACTTTCTGTGCGGCCGTTTGTTTTAAGGCCGAATATTGTTCCGCGGTCGTGGAGTAAATTAAACTCTACGTAGCGGCCCCGTCTTATTTCCTGCCAGTGTTTTTCACGGATACCAAACGGGGCATCTTTTCTTTTTTCTGCAATGGGTGTATAACCGCTCAGAAATGCATCCCCATTGGCTTGCTGAAACTTACGCAGCCTTTCCGCATCTTCATCATTGGCCGGACGAAGATGATCATAAAAAACACCGCCAATACCGCGGGTCTCATTGTTGCGGTGACTGTTTACAAAATATTCATCGCACTTCTTTTTACAGGCAGGATAAAGATCTTTCCCAAAGGGATCCATGGTATTTTTGATAGTCTGGTGAAAATGTTTGGCATCTTCTTCAAATAAGTAGTAAGGTGTAAGATCAGTACCACCACCAAACCACCGATCAGTCAACCCACCGGCTTCATCATACAATTCAAAATAACGCCAATTAGCATGTACCGTTGGCACATATGGATTGATGGGATGCAGCACCAGCGAGAGTCCGGCTGCAAACCAACTGGAAGCGCTTTCCACCTGTAACTGCTGTTTCATTTTATCATTTACCTGCCCGTATACCACCGATGTATTGACCCCGCCTTTTTCAAACACATTACCGTTGCTGATAACCCTTGTCTTTCCGCCACCGCCCTGCGCTTCGGATCGGTCCCACTTGTCTTCTATAAAACGGGCTTTGCCATCAACCGCCTCCAGCGCCTGGCAAATATTATCCTGCAGATGATGGATATAGTCTATCCACGATTGCCTGAATGCGTGCGTATTGGTTTTATAATTGGCGGCGGTCTCCATTTAATTTATTGAAACGATGCGCTTATATTCCTTCACCGTATCCACAAAAGCTTTTGCATGATCAACCGGCACATTGGGCAAGATACCATGGCCCAGGTTGGCAATATGATGGCCGGGTCCAAACGCATCCAGCATTGCGGTAACTTCTTTTTTTATAACGGGTATGGGCGATAGTAATTTAGCCGGGTCAAAATTGCCCTGTAATGTAATATGACCGCCGGCAAATTTCCGGGCCATTTGCGGGTTAATGCACCAGTCTATACCTAATCCATGCGCACCGGTAGCGGCCATTTTATCAAGTGAATGCCAGGCGCCTTTTGCAAAAACAATTACCGGCACTTCCTCTTTTAACGCAGCTACAATCTGGCGGATATATGTAAGAGAAATGGTTTCAAAATCATCCGGACTGAGTAAACCGCCCCAGCTGTCAAAAACCTGAACCGTATCTGCACCTGCTGCCACCTGGCCTTTTAAATAGGCAATGGTGGTATCGGTTATCATTTGCAATAACTGGTGCGCCAGTGCAGGCTGGGTGTAACAAAATGCTTTGGCTTCATCAAAGGTTTTAGAGCCTTTGCCCTGTACCATATAACAAAGCAGTGTCCAGGGTGCGCCTGCAAAACCAATCAGTGGTACACGCCCGTTGAGTTCCTGTTTAATCATTTTGATGGCATCAAAAACATATTGCAGGGTTTCATGCACATCAGGTACCCTTACACGCTGCAAGTCAGCTGCGGTTTTGATAGGGTCTGGCAATACCGGTCCCTTGCTTTCTATCAACTGTACTTCAAGTCCCATGGCCTGTGGCACCACGAGTATGTCTGAAAAAAGGATGGCAGCGTCTACTCCAACAATATCCACCGGCTGCAGGGTAATCTGGCAAGCCAGTTCAGGCGTCTGGCAGCGTTCAAAGAAACCATATTTCTCGCGCAATACCATATACTCAGGCAGATACCGGCCGGCCTGGCGCATCATCCAGACAGGTGTTCTTTCTGTTGGTTCACCGCGCAGGGTTTTTAAAATAAGGTCGTTTTTTATTGTGTTCATAAGATTAAAATCATTGGTTGATCCCAGCACGGCCTTCTCCAAAAAAGAGGAAGCGGCGCCTGGCCATTCATCGTTCACTATTGACAAAATAGTTAATGGCTTTTGCTACTACATTTTCTTTACCTGGCGTATCGCTGACAATAACACTGGCAGCAGTATGCTTTTTTATAGCTGCCGCAGTTGTGTTGCCAATTGCAAAAAGCATGGTTTGTTTATCTGTTTTGTTTTTAAAAAAAAAACTGTCTACTGCACTCGGGCTAAAAAAAAGAATCCCGTTGTATTGCCTTTTAATGGGATGTGCGGTAGCAATGGTATGGTATACCATAATTTCAGTTACTTCAATACCATTATTGCGCAAGTTTTCGGGCAGTTCATCCCGGCGCTGGTCACCACAGAAAAAGATAACCTCATCTGTAAACGCTTCTTCTGCTATCAGTTCAGCCAACTCAATAGCATTATCACCTGTTCCGGCTATGCTATGATCGCCAAAATAATTTATGACCAGTTGCCGGGTTGTATTGCCTATACAATAGATATTCCAATCTGGTAATTCTTCATTTGCATAGGCTGCCACTGCTTCAACTGCATTCATACTGGTAAATACTACTGTAGCAGACTGCAGCAGCGCCTGCTCTATCTCCTGCTGCACTTCTATTGATTGTATGGCTTCCGTTTCTATAAATACATCCACATTAATATCTATACCCTGCATCGCGGCTTCATCAATCAGAGAAGCTGGCAATGGCCTGGTTGATAATATAGTGATTCTATTTTGCTGCATGCTGAATGCCGTCTGTAATTTCCTGCCCGCCTTTTTGCAATATTTCAATGGCTGATTGAACACCCAGGTCTGATGCATCATTTAGTAACGCACTTGCGCCCATTTCTACTTTCTTTGTTCCGTCCGGGGAAACAATATTGCCTTTAAAAACAATGCTGCCGTTATTGACCTCCGCCAATGCACTGATGGGCGTTGAGCAGCCACCCAGTAGGGTTTTCAAAAAATCCCTTTCAATCTTAACACACAAAGCTGTTGCAGCATCATTAAAATGCCTGCATCCATCTAAACAAAGTTGATCATTTTCCCTGCATACCACCATAATGGCACCCTGTGCAGGTGCCGGCAACATCCAATCCAGTTCAATACAGTTTTGTGGTCGCAACTGTATCCGCTCCAGTCCGGCTGCTGCAAAGATGGCGCCCTGCCAATTATTGTCTCTTACTTTTTGAAGGCGCGTATTTACATTGCCGCGCAGGTTTTCAATAGTGTGCTGTGGGTAGCGGTGCAGCCATTGCGCCTGCCGGCGGATGCTGCTGGTAGCTATAACTGCGCTGGATGCGTAGTCATCTAAAAATGTATTATCGGTTTTGTATACAAACAGGTCCTTGTAAGACGCCCTTTGTAAAACAGCGGCCTGCACAATGCCGTAGGCCAGTTGCACAGGTACATCTTTCATGGAGTGTACGGCAATATCTATTTTATTATTCAGCAGTGCTATATCAAGGCTGCGGGTAAATATACCCTGCACCCCTATTGCGTACAGTGGCGTTTGCAAATCTATATCGCCTTCGCTTTTTATGTATACAAGTTCGCTCCCTATACCATGGTTGCTGAGCAATTGCTGCACAGTAGTAGCCTGCCATACTGCAAGCTGGCTCTCCCTGGTGCCAATCCGTATTTTATTTTTCATTAAAAGATTAGTTTGTACCGGTGGCCATAAAATCATTAATGGCTTCAATGTACTGGCAGCCACGCTGGTTCTGGTGGCGCATTTTTACAGCCATGGTAGTAATTACCTTTTGAATCCTGGCTTCAGGCTTTTCAGCAGCAAAGTTAATATAGGAAGGGGATGCATAAGCACCGGTATCTATGCGGCAGTAGTGAATTTGTTCAAGTTTATCTTTTACCGCTTTTAAAACAGGTACATGTTTTCTCATAACATGCCATTCTGTAAACTCAGCAGCATGAGCCGCAATAATGGCTTTTGCTTTTGGCACTTCTGCTTCTCTTTTTTGCAGGGTGGCGTCTTTCAGCTTAGACAGGTCGTCTACGTTTACCAGTATTACGTTGGGAAGCTGTTGTGCGGCGGCTTCTACATTATAAGGAATGGATAAATCAATAATCAGCTTACAGCCGTGCCCTGCCAGGTGGCTTGCCAGTACAGTGGGTTCAGCCGCATTGGTGGCCACTAAAATAATATCTGCCTCCGCAACCTGTTCGGCCAATGCTGAAATGGGCGCATACTGAAGACCTAATTCATTGGCAAGCAGCGCTGCTTTTTCAGGCGTACGGTTAATAAGGGTAATATTGGTGGTGCCCAGGTAATCTACCATGTTTTTGCAGGTATTGCGGCCAATCTTACCGGTACCCAGCAATACTATTTTTTTACCCGCAGGATTGGTAATTTTTTCTTTGATATACTGTACCGCCGCAAAAGAAACGGAGACGGTTCCCCCGCTGAGGGCGGTTTGGTTTTTAATAGCTTTTGAAGATTGCAATACGGCGTTTACCATCCTGTCGAGGGTAGCGCCGATAAACCCTTTTTCACGGGCTGCCTTCACAGATTGTTTTATCTGGCCTATTATTTCATAGTCGCCCAGAATCTGTGAATCAAGTCCAGCGGCTACATTAAACAAATGCTCAACTGCTTCCGGGCCTTTTTTTATATAAGCCAGCTCATTAAACGTATCGGCACTACCGGTTGTTTGTGTACAAATGGCCGATATCAGGTGCTGCACATTATCCGTTAACCCATAAATTTCGGTGCGGTTGCAGGTAGAGAGAATAAAAATTTCATGAAGATTGTAAGCATTGGCTGACTCCAGTACGGCATTGTATTGATCCGGCCCTATAGCAAACTGACCACGCAGGGCAGCGTCTGTTTTTTTGTAGTTGATACCCGCGATGCAGAAATTCAGTATTTCACTGTGGTCATTGCCTTTCATGTAAACAGTTTCAATTCAGTACGGCGAAATTAGCTTAGGAGTTACCAAAAAACGAAATTCAATGTCATTAGACTGTCATTTTTTGAGATGAGTTGTGTTAATGGTCCGTTGAAGTGAATCGGGATTCTTTTGTACAGCCCGCGGTGAACTTTTGCCGCCGGGAGTAGTTACATTTGTAAACATTTATTAAATTATGGGACAGGCAGTTAAAAGAGGGGTTATTTTGATGAACCTCGGTTCTCCGGATTCTACCCAAGTGAAAGATGTGAGCCGCTATCTCAAACAATTTTTAATGGATGAAAGGGTGATTGATTATCCCTATTTGCTAAGGGCCCTGCTGGTAAAAGGAATTATTGTGCCTTTCCGGGCGCCAAAATCCGCGGAAGCGTATAAAACGGTATGGACCAAAGACGGGTCGCCCCTGGTAGTACTCACCAAACAATTACAGGCGGCTTTACAAAACGAAGTAACAGAAAACGTAGCCATTGGTATGCGTTATGGCAATCCTTCACCGGAGGCTGCTTTTGATGAATTGCTGAGCAAAGAGCCCGGACTGGAAGAAGTAATACTGGTGCCGCTGTACCCGCATTATGCAATGGCCAGCTATGAAACCGCGGTAGAATATGCCAAAGAAATTTATAAAAAAAACAACTATTCTTTTAAGATAACTACCATCAGGCCTTTTTTTGATGAACCACATTACCTGGCAGCCATGGTGGAAAATATGCGGCCGTACCTGCAGCAGGACTACGATCACATTTTATTCAGCTACCATGGCATACCCGAGCGGCATATCAGGAAAAGTGATACTACCGGTCATCATTGCCTGCAGGTAGCGGATTGTTGCAATGTGGCTTCTCCTGCGCACGCCTATTGTTACCGGCACCAGGTGTTTACAACTACCAACAAAATAGTGGAGCAGCTGGGCATTCCCGCAGGAAAATTCAGTTTGTCTTTTCAATCGCGGTTAGGTAAAGGATGGCTGCAACCCTTTACAGACATACGTTTTGAAGAAATGCCCAAAGAAGGCATCAAAAAATTACTGGTCATCAGCCCGGCATTTGTAAGCGATTGTTTGGAAACCCTGGAAGAGCTGGAAGAGCGCGGAAAAGAAACTTTTGTAAAAGCGGGTGGTGAAAGTTTTACGATGATCCCCTGTCTCAATATACATCCATTATGGGTAAATGCTATCGCGGGCTGGATTAAGGCCTACGCTGCAGGAGACAAAAAAATGGTGACTTCATAGGACGGTATAAGATCGAACTGCACTCATTGAACAGGTGAGTAGCTTTTGTATAGTTCATTATCATTACTGTAATTAAGGTTGTTGCAAATATTAACTGCATGTACCAGTACATCAAAGCACTGCATATTATTTTTATTGTAACCTGGTTTGCCGGGCTGTTTTATATGCCCCGGCTATTTATTTACAACACAGAAGCGGCCGGAAAGCCCGAAGCAGCAAGGGCCGCCCTGCAGGAGCAGTTCACCATCATGATAAAACGTCTTTGGTGGGGCATTACCTGGCCATCGGCAGTTCTTACGCTTATTTTTGGCTGCACTACCTGGTATCTGCTGGGCAACCTGCCCAACTGGCTGCTGGTAAAGCTGTTTTTTGTAGCGGGCTTATATGTCTATCATTTTACCCTGCATGTACTTGTAAAGCAGCAGGTAAAAGGCATCTTCAAATATTCTTCCCAGCAATTAAGAATATGGAATGAAATAGTCACTATCTTTTTGGTAGCCATTATAATGCTGGCGGTGGTAAAACAGGCCCTGAGTTTTTTATGGGGATTGGCAGGACTGATTTTATTCATCGTGCTGCTGATGAGCGCAATTAAAGTATACAAACTGTTGCGGAATAAGCGCGATAAGTGATAAGCGGGCAGCAGCTTCCGTCCATAACGGAATAAGATGGGCCAGCCTGCACAAGCAACAAAAATCCGTTGGATCAATAGCTTACTAATAGTCAATAGCTTCCTTAATTGCAGCAAATAAAAAAGCCTTTCATCATAGATGAAAGGCCTAATCTGGTTCCAGAGCCATTGTTCTGAACCTGGTTTTATCGGTAGCATTGGATAATCTGGTAATAAACCTGGTAAACGGTTTTACACAACAGGTAACAGGACATTAAAAACGGGATTGTCAGGAAGGTTTAAAAGTTAATCGTAAGTATTAAAAGGAAGGGGAGTAGGAATACCCCCCTTTTAACCCCTAAACCCTAAACCGTAGAAAGACTTATAATAAACATGTATTATCTACTAAAGGAAAACACGTAACAAAAAATCGTTAATTTACGTGTGTAACCGCCCTATTATCAACCACTTACTTGTCACAATTCTTAGGCCAGTTTTGTTTGCTTCGCATAAACTTTCAGAAACTATGCCAAAGACTTTAAATGTGGATAATTGAATAAATTGGTCAGATTTCGGTCGCTCATGTTTATCTTTCTTTAACAAAAAGCAAAAACAATGTAGTTGATTTGATGTTTAGTCATATTTTGAAAAAAAAGGCCTTGCCCCTGGTGGATCTAATTGGATATGTTTCACAAAAACGACTAGCCTAACCGCTAACAAATGTATGAATGCGCCTTTCTTTTCCCTTCGGATTTACCGTACCTTTGCACACCATTAAAAAATGGGTTACCCGCCCCGTTTTAAGACTTTCAGACTGTATAAATATGGCATCCAGATATAAAGAATTTAAAGGATTGAATCTACCCTCCATTGAGCAGGAAATCCTGGCTAACTGGGAGCGCAACCACGCTTTTGAAAAAAGTATTGAATTAAGGGAAGGCGCCACGCCTTTTGTGTTTTATGAGGGCCCACCCAGTGCCAATGGCATGCCCGGCATTCATCATGTCATTTCACGGACACTCAAAGATCTGGTATGCCGTTACAAAACCATGAAAGGCTTCCAGGTAAAAAGAAAAGGTGGCTGGGATACCCACGGCCTGCCCATAGAACTGGGTGTAGAGAAAGAACTGGGCATTACCAAAGAAGACATTGGCAAAAAAATATCAGTAGAAGATTACAACCTTAAGTGTCGGGAAGCAGTACTCCGCTATAAAGACAAATGGGATGATATCACTAAGAAAATGGGTTACTGGGTGGATCTTAAAGATCCCTATGTAACTTTTAAGAACGAATACATAGAAACCCTTTGGTGGATTTTAAGTGAGCTGTATAAAAAAGGCTTCCTGTACGAGAGTGTAAGTATCCAGCCCTATTCGCCCGCAGCCGGTACCGGCTTAAGTTCTCATGAACTGAACCAGCCGGGCACCTACAAGATGGTGAAGGATACCAGTACGGTGGCCATGTTTAAAGCGGTGAAGAGTGAGAAGTCACAATTTTTATTTGATGCCGCCAGCTCCGGACTACTGACTAACGACTCCGAACTCTTCTTCATGGCCTGGACTACCACACCATGGACCCTGCCTTCCAACCTTGGTTTAACAGTTGGTGGCAATATTGATTATGTGCTGGTGCAAACCTTTAATCCGTATACGCACCTGCCCATTAAAGTGGTACTGGCAAAAGCATTGCTGCCAAAATATTTTAAAGAAGAGGCAAAGGATGGGGATTTTGATGCTTATAAAGAAGGCGACAAAACTATTCCCTGGAAAATACTGGCTGACTGCAAGGGTAAACAACTGGAAGGATGTTCCTACGAACAATTGCTTCCTTATGCTGCAAATTCTTTAGCGGCTATACAGGACATTACCCCCGGTGCAAATCCATTCCGTGTAATGGTAGATAGCTTTGTAACTACAGAAGATGGTACCGGCATCGTGCATACCGCTCCGGCTTTTGGTGCAGATGACTATAAAGTGGGCAGGAAAAACAATATTGGTATCCTTACGCTGGTAGACCGGCAGGGTAAATTTGTGGACGGCCTTGGCGAGTTCAGTAACCGCTATGTAAAAAATTATAAAGACGAGAAGGATTATGTGGATGTAAACGTAGACATCAGCGTAAAACTGAAAAAAGAAAACCGCGCTTTTAAAGTTGAAAAATACGAACACAATTACCCGCATTGCTGGCGCACCGACAAGCCCATTTTATATTACCCGCTGGATGCCTGGTTTATAAAAACAACAGCGGTAAAGGATCGTATGGTAGAGCTGAACAAAACCATTAACTGGAAACCAAAATCAACCGGCGAAGGCCGCTTTGGTAACTGGCTGGAGAATATGGTGGACTGGAACCTGAGCCGTAGCCGTTTCTGGGGCACACCGCTGCCCATCTGGAAAACAGCAGACGGAACGGAAGAAAAATGTATTGGCAGCGTGGCTGAATTAAATGCGGAAATAAGAAAAGCAACGGAAGTATTAGGCGGCGATACAAATAAAAACTATTTCCATGATGGCATCCTGGATTTGCACAAGCCTTATGTAGATGAAATAATACTGGTAGGTAAAACCGGCCAGGCCATGAAACGGGTACCAGACCTGATAGATGTTTGGTTTGATAGTGGCGCCATGCCCTATGCGCAATGGGGACTGGATCATGAAAAAGTAAAAAACGGCGATAAATATCCTTTTAAATTACCCGAAGGCGTTAACAGCTTCGAAGAGCTTTATCCCGCCAGTTTTATCGCCGAAGGTGTAGACCAGACCAGGGGATGGTTTTATACCCTGCATGCCATTGGCGCATTGCTCTATGACAGTGTTGCCTATAAAACCTGTGTGTCCAACGGGCTTGTGCTGGATAAAGCCGGCAATAAAATGAGTAAGCGCCTGGGCAATGTAGTGGACCCATTTGCTACCATTGAGCAGTTTGGAGCAGATGCCACCCGTTGGTACCTTATTACCAATGCTTCACCCTGGGATAACCTGAAGTTTGACCTGGAAGGCATCAAGGAAATACAACGGAAGTTTTTCGGCACACTTTATAATACCTACCAGTTTTTTGCGCTCTATGCCAATGTAGACGGGTTTGCTTTTAAAGAAGCCTATATTCCACTTGAACAAAGAGCGGAGATAGACCGCTGGATACTGTCATCGCTCAATACCCTTATTAAAAAAGTAACGGAGAGTTTTGATGAATATGAGCCCACCGCGGCGGGCAGGCTGATAGAAGATTTTGTAGATGCCCACCTGAGTAACTGGTACGTGCGTTTGTGCCGCCGCCGGTTCTGGAAAGGAGAGTATGAGCAGGATAAAATAGCTGCCTACCAGACTTTATATGAATGCCTGGAAACAGTACTGCGTTTAATGGCGCCGGTTTCACCTTTTTTCAGCGATGCTATCTTTGGCCAGCTGAACGATGTAAGCAACCGGTTTAAACTGGCCTCCATACACCATGCAGATTTTCCGGTAGCCAATGAGGCAGTGATTGACCTGCTGCTGGAAGAAAGAATGCAGCTGGCGCAGGATGCTTCTTCGCTGGTATTGTCGCTTCGCAAGAAAATAAATATTAAGGTGCGCCAGCCGCTCCAGAAGATATTGGTGCCGGTTGCCAATGCTGCTGTGAAACTACAATTTGAGAAAATTGAGGACCTGATTAAATCTGAAGTGAATGTGAAAGAGGTGGATTACCTGCAGGGTGAAGACACTGGTTTTATAAGTAAGAAAATAAAGCCCAATTATGTGGCACTGGGCAAGCGGCTGGGGCCTAAAATGAAGGCAGTGGCAGGTGTACTGGCAGGTTTTAACCAGGAAGATATTGCCAAATTGGAAAAAGAAGGTATGTATTCATTGCTGATTGAAAACGAACCCGTAATATTACAGGTTACGGATGTGGACATAACCAGTGAGGATATTCCCGGCTGGATGGTAGCCAGCAAAGGCAGCCTTACCGTAGCGCTGGATGTAACAGTAACCCCTGAATTGGTAGAAGAAGGCAATGCACGGGAGATTGTAAACCGCATTCAAAAAATACGCAAAGACAACGGATACGAACTAACGGACAGGATATTTGTGCAATTAACACAGCATAAAGAATTGGCTGCATCTGTCAATAAGTATAATACCTATATTTGCGCCGAAATTCTGGCAGATAAATTGGAGTTTGTGCCTGAAATCAGCAATGGCACCGAAATTGAAGTGAATGACATTCCGCTGAAAGTGTTTGTCACAAAAAAAGTATAACAAGTATGGCAGTTAAGAAGAAAGCAGTTAAACCGGCAAAAAAAGCCCCTGCTAAACCTGCCCCGCACAAGGCGGGAAAGCCAGCCCCGGCTCCGGCAAAAAAACCGGTAGCTAAATCTGTCCCGCATAAAACGGGAAAGCCAGCGCCCAAACCAGTACCTGTACCTAAAAAAGCTGTAAAGCCTGTCGCCAAGCCAGCGCCTGCAAAGGTTGCTCCGGTGGCAAAGCCAGCATCAAAGCCTTTGACAAAAAAATCAGTGCCGCCGCCCACGGCTAAATCTGTTATAAAACCAAAAGCAGATTCAGCTCCTGTAAAGAAACCAGAAGTAAAGAAACCGGAACCTGTTGCTGCCGCACCGGCCAAACCCTATGTGCCGCCAAAGCCGACATTTAAACCCGTTACCAATACACCGGCGCCTGTTCCTAAAAAGCAGGCGGTTACAGACAAGCCGGCAAAAGTGGTAATGCCGGAGATAAAAACAAAAACAGTACGTAAATACCAGCCTGATTTCACGAAATCAGTGTTGGATCAACCTACAGAACAATCATCGGGACCAACTATGAGATACAGCGATGCAGAATTGACGGAATTCAGGGAGATTATTACCAAGAAGCTGGATGCGGCCAAAAAAGAGCTTGCTTACCTGCAAGGTTTAATTACCCGGAAAGATGAAATGGGCGGCGACAACGACGACGGCCGCTACATGACCATGGAAGATGGTGGTATGAGTATGGAACGTGAGCAGTTGAGCCAGATGGCCAGCCGCCAGATATCTTTCATTGATCACCTGGAAAAAGCCATGATGCGCATAGAAAATAAAACCTATGGTATCTGCCGTGTAACCGGTAAGCTGATTGATAAAGCCCGTTTACGCGCTGTGCCCCATGCCACGTTAAGCATAGAGGCCAAACAGATGATGAATAAATAAATTGATTGAAGGTTATAAATGCAGAACACGCCCCAGCAGGGCGTGTTCTTTTTTTTTGGAAAAGTTTTATTGAGTTCCTTATTCTTTTGTAGGAATGAGAAATAACGGAACATTGCTATGGTGCAATACTTTTTCAGCTACGCTGCCCATTAATATCTTTTCAAGGCCGCGGCGGCTGTGGGATCCCAATACAATAATATCTGCATGCATTTCAACAGCGGCTTTATTAATGGTGGCTGCTGTTTCTCCTTCCAGTACCAATGTCTGAATGCTGGCATCGCCCAGGTGTTCTTTTGAACTGGCAAGAAATTCTATTGCTCCTTTTTTCAATTCCTCCATTGTATCTATGGGCAAAGTTTCAGGACTGATAAAATTACTGTTGAACCCCATTATAGGAGAATATTCATAGGCCGCGTAATAAGTTGGGTCGGCCATTACATGGAGTAGTACAACTTCTGCCTGCATAGATTTTGCAAGCGAATACCCGGTTTCTGCAATTTTTTGAGCGCTGGGGTTATAATCCAGTGCAATAAGTACCTTTTTCATATTGATAGATTGTAGTAATGTTTAAAAGGCCTGTTTGATGTATTTTATTTTTCTATTTTCTACTTGCCGGAATCCGGTTATTGCCGTACAGGAATGATGCCAGTAAAATTAAATAGTTACAAATATTTATTTCCAGAAAATACCGGGCATTTCCTTTCCCAGCAGATTTTTATAAAAGAAATTATAGTTTTCCGTTCTGCTGAATACACCCTTGGCACCGGCAACACCATGCCGCTCGCCGGGGTACATCATTAATTCAAAATGCTTTTTCTGGTCTTCCAGCAGGTTAATTACCTGCAGGGTATTTTGCATGTGTACGTTATCATCTGCTGTGCCATGTGTTATTCGCAAAAGCCCTTTGTATTTACCTGCATAGGTTAGCACAGCCGTATTTTTATATCCCTCAGGATTGTCCTGCGGCGTGCCCATAAAGCGTTCTGTATAATGGGAATCATATAACTGCCAGTCGGTAACGGATGAATTGGCGATTCCGTAATCAAATACATCTGCACCATAGGTAAGTGCCATACAGGTCATATAACCACCAAAGCTGCCGCCGGTAATACACAGTTTATCAGCGGCTACCCATGACTGTTGTTTCAGCCACCGGCCGCAGGCCATATAATCTTCTATCTCATATTTGCCCAGCTGGCGGTGTATGTAGTTCATGCCCTTTTTTCCAAAATGGCCGCTGCTCCGGTTATCAAAAACCACCTGTACCAATCCTTCCTGCGCCCACCATATTTCTACAGGCTGCATACGCCACTGGTCAAACACGGTACCGGCATTGGGACCGCCGTAGATACTGACCAGCACCGGGTATTTTTTATTGGGATCGAAGTTAATGGGGTAGGTAATCAATACTGGCAGATCAAATAAACCATCAGCAGATTTAACCGTGGTAAGTTCTTTTTTGGGTAAGGCATACGTTTCAAATGCAGCACCTTTTATATTAGCTGTTTCGCGAATAATCTTCCCTTTAGTGTCCATTACCACAGTAGTATTGGGCGTACTGATATTTGAATAGGCGGTAATAAAATATTTGCCATTAGGCGAGAGGTTCATACCGGTAAATGAATAGTTGCCGGCAGAAAGGCGGATTAATTTTTTACCATCCAGCGAAGCGCTATAAAGATCCCAGCGGGCGGAGTTTTCTTTTCGTGCGCTGAAATATACCAGCTTTGCTTTTTCATCAACCCGGTAAATATCACCAGCAGTATAATCGCCGGTTGTAATGGCATTGATTAGTTTGCCACTCATATCGTACAGGTATAGATGCCGCCAGCCTGTTTTATCGCTTTTTAAAATAAATCCTTTGCCGCTTGCCAGGAATTCTATGCGGTCGTTATCATCCAAATCAATCCAGGTGGTTTGTTTTTCATCATACACTACTGTTTTACTGCCGTCCGCAGGGCTGATGTTGTAAATAAACAACTGGTTCTGCGCGCGGTTCATCCATTGCACCCAAAACTGGCCGTTTGGCGCCCAGTAAGGCATGCCAAAATACTGGTCGTCTGCTGCATTAAAATCGGCCCACACAGTTTTATTATCATCAATACCCGTGATACCAATTTTTACTGCAGGGTTTTTATCACCGGGTTTGGGATAGCGCTGGTTTTCTAAATACCCATGCTGGCCGGTAGCCCAATAAATGGAAAATACAGGTACCTGCGCATCGTCAAAGCGCATGTAAGCAATGTGTTTGCTGTCTGGTCCCCACCAGAAAGCGCGATGGCGGCTCGCACGTCCCAGGATTTCTTCATAATATACCCAGGAAGCGTATCCATTTAAAATGGTTTCGCTGCCGTCACTGGTAAGCCTGGTTTCTTTTTTGGAAGCCAGCTCCATTGCATAAAGGTTATAGTCTTTTTTGGTATAGGCAGCCCATTTTTTGTCGGGCGAAAGGGTCACGTTGATGGCATCGTAAATCATTGGAAGGCCAGCACCTGCTTTTTCTTCAGCGGGGGTAGTATAGGGTATACCGGTGCCTGTTTTAAGGTTAACAGAAAACGTTTTTACCTGCCCGTCTGCTGCATCTTTTTTTGTTTCAGTGTAGTGATTGTCATCCATCCATTTGCCTGCCGCAGGCAATGGCTGGGCAATATTGGTGGCAACGCCCTTGAATGCCTGTTCATAAGTAATGCTTTTTTTCTGGGCATCTGAAAGTGAAAGGATAAATAATGCCGGTACAAAAAGTAACCATCTTCTCATAATTGATATTTGTTTCTGGTGCTGAAAGTACGAATGGTTTGTTATATATGCCGGGGTGCATTACTTGCGCCATGTAGTGATTTGCCTCCGCCAGGATGAATGCCCGGCCAGAAAGCCCATACTTACCTGGCTGGATAAATATAGGCTGTCTACCTCCAATTAGCTGTTTTAAGGCCGTAAATAAGCTGTAAATTTACCGCTTATAGACTGTAATTTATGGAAGAAAAGAAACGTCAAAAACAAGTAGCCGGCTTATTGCATGAATACATCACTGATATTTTTCAGCGTTTGGGTTTGAACATGCTGAATGGCGGCATGGTGTCAGTATCCTCTGTTAAAATAACGCCCGATTTACTGGAGGCAAGAATATACCTGAGTTTTTTTAAGGTAAACGATGCAGCAGCGGCCATGAAAAAGATTGATGACCGGGCGTGGGAAATAAAAAAAGAACTGGTTACACGTATCAAGCACCAGCTGCGCCGTGTGCCGGAGATCAGGTATTTCACAGATGATACGCTGGACAATGTTTTTAAGATGGAAGAATTGTTTAAGAAGATTAATGAAGAGAAGAAAGAGGAGTAATACATGTTTTTAAACTGTTAGCCGTAAGCTATTAGTTATGTAGTTATGGCTGGTATAAACAAAAATGAAAGTTAGTTTCTAATGCCGCTCAACAGTTTCTTTTTCAAAATCAGGGAGTCTGTTGCCTCAAAAAATCTACTACAGCCAAGCTATGGCTAACAGCTAATAGTTAAAGCCTAAAGTTATACTATGAATTTTCTTTTTGCCTGGCGATATTTCAATGCAAAAAAATCTACCAATGCCATTAATATTATAGCGTGGGTTAGTGTACTGGCCATGGGCGTGGGTACGGCTGCATTGATTATTTTACTGAGTGTTTTCAACGGGTTTGAAGACCTCGTTAAATCTTTATATGCTGATTTTTATACAGACTTGCGGGTGCTGCCCGCCGCCGGTAAACTAATAAAATTAACCAACGAACAACAGCAGAAAATAGCTGCCTGGCCGGGCGTAAGCGCTGTTTCTATGACTATAGAAGAAAAAGCCCTGCTGCAGAATGGCAGTATACAAAGTATTGTTTTTATAAAGGGGGTGGATGAAAACTATCAGCAGGTAAATAATGTGGCTGGCAGGCTGGCAAGGGGCAAATTTCTGTTGGGCGATGCAGATAAACCCGCTATGGTAATGGGAGTGGGTGTAGAAAATGCCATGCGTACAGAAAGTGACCGGGCTATATTACCACTTACGGTTTACCTCGCCAGGCGCGGCCTCACGAATATTGAATATGCTGACCCGATGCAATCACTCAGCGGAGATAATATTGCTGCTGCGGGGGCGTTTGCCATCCAGCAGGATTTCGACAATAATTATGTGATTACCAACCTCGGATTTGTGAAACGTATGCTGGGGCTTCAACCCGATGAATATGGCTCCGCAGAAATATCGATCACAAACAAAGAAGAGCCGGAAAAAATAAAAAAAGACCTGCAGCAATGGCTGGGCAAAAACTACACCGTACAAACCATGTATGAGCAGAACCGTAGCTTGTATGCCACCATGCGCGAAGAAAAGTGGTTCATCTTTGTGTTGTTGTCTTTTATATTGGTGGTGGCGGCTTTTACCATGATTGGCGCCTTAACCATGCTGGTCCTGGAAAAACAAAAAGACATACAAATACTGAAAGCTATGGGTGGCAGCACCGGTATGGTACAAAAAATATTTTTAAGTGAAGGTTTACTATTGGCAGTTATTGGTGGTGCAGGTGGGGTATTACTGGCATTACTGATAGGCTGGCTGCAGGTAAAATTTAAGCTGATAAAATTAGAAGGCAGTACTTTCCTGGTTGACCACTACCCGGTAAAGTTTTTAGCTTCCGACGTGTTGCTGGTATTTGTAACTGTTGTGCTGATTGCATTAATTGCTTCCTGGTTTCCTTCCCGCAAAGCGGCCTTGCAACCCATCGCTTTGAAGAGTTAAAATCCAATGGCTGACTTTTTTGATTTTGAGATTTGCTGATTTGGGCCTATGCAGAAAAGATTGCCTCATGTATAGTTTCATAAATGCATGGAAGACCGCTATATACATCAGCGGATGAAGCCCCGCGCGTAAAAAGGAAAGTCATGCCAGTTGGCAGATTAAGGTTTTTGCCATTCGTACTAAAAAAAAGACCCCGTTATTAACAGGGTCAATAGTATTGACAGATTTCAATTTCACATTCACTAGTAATCTCCCATGGTCGCGGTCGCCGGCAATTGCGCCAGGGCCTTTGCCAGCTGCTCGTCATTGGGCGCTATGCCATGCCATTCGTGGTGGCCTTCCATAAAATCTACCCCGCTACCCATTACGGTTTTCATTAAAATAGCAATGGGTTTGCCTTTTCCAACAAATGTTTTTGCTTTTTCCAGGGTGTCTGCCACCGCATTTACATCGTTACCGTTTTCCAGGTGGATGACTTCCCAGCCAAAAGCCGCAAATTTTACATCCAGGTTACCCAGGTTCATTACATTTTCCGTGGTACCATCAATCTGCTGGCCATTCCAGTCAATTGTAGAAATCAGGTTGTCTACCTTATGGTGTGCCGCAAACATGATGGCTTCCCAGTTCTGCCCTTCATCCAGTTCCCCGTCTCCGTGAAGCGAGAAAACCACGTTTTTTTCATTGTTTAGTTTTTTGGCAAGTGCTGCTCCAATGGCAACACTCATGCCCTGGCCAAGAGAACCGGAAGCTATCCTTATGCCGGGCAAATGCTCATGGGTAGCCGGGTGGCCCTGTAAACGGCTGTTTAGTTTCCGGAAAGTAGACAGTTCTTTAATATCAAAATACCCGGAACGGGCAAGTGTGGAATAAAAAACAGGGGAAATATGGCCATTTGACAGGAAGAAAACATCTTCATTGGTGGCATTCATATTAAACTGCGGATTGTGATTCAGTACTTTAAAATACAACGCAGTAAAGTAGTCTGCACATCCCAAAGAGCCACCGGGGTGCCCGCTGGCTGATCCGTGTACCATACGAACAATATCTCTGCGTATCTGGGTAGCAATTTCTTTCAGTTCGGGCATAAAATAATAGTTTCTTGAATGGCGGCAAAGCTAACTGAAATTTAAAAAGAAATTGAATTTCTGCCTAAACTTTTCTGACGGGTTTTGGGAGCTTTGAGGGGGCACAAACGTGATTTTGGAAACATTGTATTTCAAAAAGATACGGTATCTTGCACGCCGAAACAGGCGTACACAGCGCTTGGCTATCAGGTTAAACAATAAGGTAGTAATCATTTTCAGATCATTAATCCTTTTAAATGTTTGATATTTTACTTTGCATATTGATAGCGTTTACAATTACTTATTTGTCAATACCAGTTATTATTTTTGTTGCAAATAGTAAAAAACTATACGACGTACCGGATGCGCGTAAGATTCATGATGCCCCTATTCCGTCTTTGGGTGGGCTGGGCATTTTTGCCGGGTTTGTAATGGCCTCTCTTACCATTATTCCTTTTACAGAAGCAGCCGATTTTCAGTATTTTTTTGCCGCTTTCTTTGTCATATTTTTCCTGGGGCTTAAGGATGATATTCTTGACATTACACCTATAAAAAAATTTATTGGCCAGGTGTTGGCTGCATTTCTTATTATTTACAAAGGCAATATCCAGATACAGAGCATGCATGGTTTTTTAGGTATTGATCAGCTACCTCCCATGTTTAGCCTCATTTTTACTTACCTCACTGTAATTGTAATTATTAATTCTTTTAACCTTATAGACGGTATTGATGGATTGGCCGGCAGTCTTGCGCTGATGGCGGTTATCATCTTCGGTATTTATTTTTACAAGGTAAATATGATGCCGTATGCCATTTTATCTTTTGCTACCGCCAGCAGCCTGGTTGCATTTCTCCTTTTTAATTTTCAGCCTGCGAAAATATTTATGGGTGACACTGGTTCTTTGCTACTGGGCCTCATAAATGCCATACTGGTTATTAAGTTTATTAATGTGGCCAGCTTACCAGACGTGGCCATCCCCATACATTCTGCGCCCGCAATCGGGTTTGCCATATTAATGGTGCCGTTATTAGATACCGTGCGGGTATTCAGCATCCGTATTGTCAACCGGCGATCTCCATTCAGCCCGGATCGTAACCATATTCATCACCTTTTACTTGACAGGGGCTGGTCGCACGGTACAATCACCATGGCGCTTACCGCCGTTAACCTGCTCTTCATTGTTGTTGTGTACCTGCTGCGTTCATTGGATTGTACGTTACTCATATTGGGTATTTTCGCCATCTTTTTTTCGGTTATTGGCTTGTTATATTACGGCCGGCGCCGGAAAGGTTTATTTGTGGCAAAATCTGTCAATGAGAATGTGAAAGGATCTTCTAAAATTGTATCTATTACAAAAGACGCCATGTACGAGCAGAAATAACCTGGCTGCCCTGCAGCATTCTGCCGTGGCCGTTACCATCTTACAAATGATCAAAATCGCCGGTAGGAAAAATTATCAGGCTGCTGTACAGTATAACAACTATTTACAGCAATAACCTTTAGCATTTACGGCAGGTTTATTAGATTTGCAACCGTTAATACAATACTATTATGGCAGAAACTTTAGATAATATTTTAGCAAATACAGAAGACTCCATGAAAAAAGCCATCAGTCACCTGGAGGCTGAGCTGGTAAAAGTAAGGGCAGGCAAGGCTAACCCGAATATGCTGGATGGAATAGTGGTTGACTACTATGGTAATCCAACCCCCATCAGCCAGGTGGGTAATATTTCTGTATTGGATGCCCGCACCCTCTCTATACAACCCTGGGAAAAAAATATGCTGCAGCCAATGGAAAAAGCCATCATGGCTTCCAACATTGGTATTACACCGCAGAATGATGGTATGAATATCCGTTTGTTTCTGCCACCATTAACGGAAGAAAGAAGAAAGGAACTGGTAAAAAGAGCCAATGGAGAAGGAGAGCAGTCTAAAGTTGCCGTACGCAGTATCCGCCGGGAAGCCATTGAAGGCATCAAGAAATTACAAAAAGATGGCCTGAGCGAAGACGCCGGGAAAGATGCGGAAAAGGAAATTCAAAACAGCACCGATAAATACATTGCTGCAATAGAAAAAACGCTGGCTTCTAAGGAAAAAGAAATTATGTCGGTGTAGAAAGTCATTTTGTGATTGTTGATGTTGGGATTTTAAAATGTACTCAACATCTTGTACTAAAAGAAATCTCAAAATCAACAGATCTCAAAATCAACCATTCGCCTCATCACAGGCTTTCAGTATAATAGCGCAGGCCGCATCAATTTGTGCTGCGGAAATAGTCAACGGCGGTGCAATACGCAGGCAATTGGCCGCAAACAGGAACCAGTCTGTCAGCAAGGCATCTTGCAGGCAGCGGTCAATTATCTTTTTATTGATTTCAAAACTATCAAATTCTACAGCCAGCCACAGGCCGGCCGAGCGGACTGCTTTTATAGCGGGGTGCTGCAGCTTTTCTCTAAACTGCTGTTCTTTTTGTTTTACTGTATCTATATAACCTTCTTCTATAAGCGCTTTAAATCCTGCCAGGCCGGCTGCACAGCTAACCGGGTGGCCACCAAAAGTAGTAATATGCCCCAGTACAGGGTTATCGGTCAGCGTCCACATCAGGTCCCTGTTTGCTATAAAAGCACCCAACGGCATACCGCCGCCCAGGGCTTTACCCAGCAATAATATATCGGGTACTATGTTAAATTGTTCAAATGCCCACTTGGATCCTGTTCTTCCAAACCCAGCCTGTATCTCATCCAGTATCAACAACACGCCGTGCTCATTGCATTTTTTTCTCAGCGCCTGTAACCATTCTTTTGCAGGAGCCACTACGCCACTCTCTGCCTGCACTGTTTCTGCTATCACACAAGCGGTTTTATCATTGATAGCATTAATTGATGCCATTGCATTATAATCCAGGTGCGTTATACCGGGCAGCAATGGCCGGAACGCGTTTCTCCAGTATTCATCCCCCATTACACTCAATGCACCCTGCGTAGAACCATGGTACGCATTTTTAAAAGCAATTATTTGTGGACGGCCTGTCACCCGCTTGGCCAGTTTCATAGCCCCCTCTGTTGCCTCTGCACCTGAATTGGTAAAGAAAACGGAGCTAAGTGTGGCAGGTAGGTGGTCAGCCAGCAGTTTTGCATATTGCACCTGGGGCGACTGAACAAACTCTCCATACACCAGCACATGCAGGTATTTATCTGCTTGTTCTTTAATGGCATGTACCACGGCAGGGTGCCGGTGGCCCACATTGCATACGCTGATGCCGCCAATCACGTCAAGGTAGGTTTTTCCGCCTGCATCATACAGGTAACAACCCTCAGCGCGGGTAATTTCCAGTGCAAGAGGCGCGGAAGAGGTTTGTGCAACATGCTGTAAAAAAAGTGCCCGCTGGTTCATGGCCACATAAATATTTAAAGCAAAGAACGCAAAGCAGCGGCAAAGCCGCAAAGAATTTTGATATTTGTACCAGGTGCTGCCTTCACTGAAATGAAGTAACAGTGTATATCTGGTAATACTGGCTTAGTAATACTATAACAAGTAAAAATATTTTATGGCAGTTATCATGCATGTAGAAGGCGTTTATCCTTCATTTGGAAACGATTGTTTTATAGCGCCCAATGCAACTGTGGTGGGCGATGTGCAAACCGGCGATAACTGCAGCATCTGGTTCAATGCGGTGGTGCGCGGCGATGTAAACAGCATACGCCTGGGCAATAAAGTAAACGTACAGGATGGAGCTATTATACATGCCACTTACCAAAAAACAAAAGTAGTAATTGGCGACAATGTTTCTATTGGTCATAATGCCATTGTACATGGCTGCACACTGCACGATAATGTATTGATCGGGATGGGATCTATTGTAATGGATAATGTGGTGGTAAACAGCAATACCATTATTGCCGCCGGTGCAGTAGTACTGGAAGGTACGATATGTGAGGCGGGAAGTATCTATGCCGGTGTGCCTGCTAAAAAAGTTAAAGACATTTCTGCTGAACTGGTGAATGGCGAGATAAACCGCATTGCCAATAACTACATCCGCTATGCCGGCTGGTTCAAAGATCAGGTGGTGAAGGGCGAATAATGAGTGGTAAATCAATGAGTGGGGCGCAAACAATATTTATACAACAATTGAGCTCAATCAATTCACAGACTTAATAACTGCGCAATCAAATCTCCGTTGCCTGCGCCTGGTCAACTACTCAAACCACCAGCCCATCAATCAATTTCCTTCTGTAAAACGGGTAAATAAGTCCATTCATCGAAAGGGTGGCTGTTTCCTTGCACGGTCTGAATAATATTTATAAGTTTATCCCGTTGATATGAAAACGAAGTACCTGATATGAAAACCCGTTCAATTGTAACTGCCTTTTTTTTGATAACCATTGTCTGTACCATGAGTTCCTGCAGCGTCTGGAGCAAGGTATTTGGGCCCAAATACGGGTGCCCGGCAAATGGGAAGAATACAGGTGCAGAGCGGGTGCTCACAGGAGAAAAAGTGCCAAAGTCGCCAAGGTTTAAAGCATAATGAAGACGTCTCTTAACCGGGACTATTATATACCTAAAATCCGTACACATGAGCCTTACCTTACGCACCGATTTCGGTTGCACCGAAGCGGTCATTGATGACGATTGCGGCCTTAAACGTTTTTATGAAGTTGCCGATATTTTATGCGACGATCTTGACATTCAATTTTTAACTAAGCTGGATGATTTTGATTCGCTGGTCTGGGACTTTAGCTACAAAGGCCGTACACTAACGCTGCACTATAATATTTACACCGGCATTTCTATTTATCCGCATAAGTTCAGGGAAGCGCCGCGCCGCGATAACGATGCGGTTGTAGAAGTTGCACAATTTTTAGAAACAAAACTGATGGTCAACCGCGCCAGAAAATATTTGTCATAAACCCTTTCTTTAATCCGTACACTTGGTTTTTCATTGCAGACCGCCCATACTTTTGGGCGGTCTTTTTATTTACACAACTGTTGAATGCGGGGGTTACAACTAAAATTCAAATTCACTGTTTAAGAGAGACACGGACTGCTATAACGTCCCCGTCAATACGTTTTCTTTTCAATTGATTCCAGGATATTATAATAACTGACATACCGGTCTTCTGTTACCGTACCATCGGCTACCGCCTGTTTTACAGCACAACCTGGTTCATTGGTGTGCAGGCAATTATTAAACTGGCAATCATTTATCAGCGGCCGCATCTCCGGAAAATAATGAGAGAGTTCCTGCTTTTGAATATTTACCAGCCCAAACTCGCGTATACCGGGCGTGTCAATGATCTTGCCGCCCCAAGGCAAATCAAACATTTCTGCAAACGTAGTAGTGTGGAGACCTTTACCGCTCCATCCGCTTACTTCCTGGGTACGCAAAAGCAGCTCAGGAAAAACAGCATTGATAAAAGATGATTTGCCAACGCCTGAGTGTCCGCTCATCAATGTGGTTTTGTCTTTCAATAAAGCCTTAACGGTGTCAACGCCGGTGTTTTCTTTTACACTCATGGCTACCACTGTATAACCAATACCTTCATACATGGTCTGCAGGGCTGCTAATTTATCCTGTTCTTTTTTCTTATATACATCCGTCTTGTTAAAAACAACAATGGCTGGCACATGATAAGCTTCAGCAGTAACCAGGAACCGATCAATAAATCCCTGCGAAGTACGCGGCTCTTTCAGCGTAGCAAATAACAAAGACTGGCTAAGGTTGGATGCAACGATGTGGTGCTGCATTTTGTGTGAGGGCGACTGACGGTTTATATAATTACGGCGTTCATAAATGTGTGTAATGGTGGCTGTGCTTTCCAGTTCATTTTCCAGCTCCATTTCTACCTCATCTCCCACAGCAATGGGGTTGGTAGAAGTAATAGCGGTATCCATTTTAAAAATCCCTTTAATGCGGGCATTATAAATATGCCCATCCTCCGTTTTAGTAACGTACCAGCTGCCTGTTGATTTATACACTAGTGCTTTCATTGCGCCGCTAAATTACGTTGTTTCAGCCAGCAGATGCATGAACCGGGATTTGGGAGGGGTAAAAGCATTCACATCATGGTGAGCCGTTATTGTTTTTCTCCCCCTTCCTCTGTGAAATACCGCTTTTACCGCTGTGGTATTTTTATTTAAACGTAGCGGGGAAAAAACATTGCCATGGATGACAACTTATGGGAACTTTTTAAAAACTGTAAAACGCAATACCAGCTCTGTAAGTAGTAATGCCAGCGCAGCGATAGCAAAAGGAAAGAACTTTTCTGAATAGCGTTTTAGTGCTGTTACCTCTATCCTGGATTTCTCCAGCTTATCAATGTCGGTATAAATATTTTTCAGGCTTTCATTGTCTTTAGCCCGGAAGTACCTGCCCCCTGTTTCATTGGCAATCTGCGTGAGCAGTTTTTCATCAATGTTTACTTTTTCGCGCTGCATCACCACGGCGCCTGTCTGGGTTTGCATAGGCGTTTGCGCAAACCCTTCTGTTCCTACTCCAATAGTATAAACTTTTACACCGGTAGCTTTTGCCAGTTCTTTAGCAGTAAGTGGCGGTATCTGGCCGCCATTATTTTCTCCGTCTGTCAGCAATATTACCACCTTGCTTTTAGAGGTGGAAGCGCGTAGCCTGTCTACACTGGTAGCAAGGCCGGAACCAATGGCTGTCCCATCTTCCAGCAAACCACTCTGAATATTGTAAATCTGTGTTTTTAAAACCTGCTGATCGGTAGTGAGCGGACAAAGCGTAAAACTTTCACCGGAAAAAATAACTACCGCAATCCGGTCTGTAGGGCGGTTGGCCACAAAATTGGCAGCTACTTCTTTGGCCGCCTCCATCCGGTTGGGCGTGAAATCCTGCGCCAGCATACTGCCGCTTACATCAATGGCCAGTACAATGTCTACTCCTTCACCACTTACCAGTTCTTCATCATTTCTTGTTTGCGGCCGGGCCAGCGCCAGTATAATGCAGCTGATGCAAAGTAGCCGGAAGATAAAAGGCAGGTGCCGCAGGGTAGTTTTCCAGGAGCGAAGGCCTTTTACTTTACTAATGGAAGAAATAAGCACCGTAGCCTGACGGCGGCTCTGGTGGGCAAAATGCCACCAGGCAAGCAGCGGCAGTAATGCGAATAAAACCAGCATCCACGGCTGCCCAAAATTTATATTTTTAAAATAATCAAATGCCAAATCGTTTGTAATTGTATATCTGGTTAAGTAATAATTGCATCAAGTTGCGCAATAGATTTTTTTATGATATCCATCGCCTGCTCATTCTCTGTTGCGGAAGGCTGGTATTTGGCAAACTTCACCGCATCATTCATCCGCAGCACCTGCGCCAGCGTTGTAAAATCATCCACCGGCAGGTTAAATTGTTTGAGTTGCAGCATTAGCTCGCCACTGGTTTTTTCCATAGTGGCAATATTTGTCTTGCTGAACATATAGGTTCTCAGAATATCATTCAATGCGGTATGAAAAATTTTGGTACGCGATTGGTCTGCATAACCTTTTTGCTGCAATTCTTCCAGCGCCTGCATGGCCTCCTGCAGGGGCGATAATTTGGATACTGGTTTTTTTACAGCAGGGGCAATTGGCCTGATACCCTTTTTGCGAAGTAAATAAATAACGGCCAGTAAAGAAAGCAGGGCCAATGCCAGCACTATCCAGCTGATGTAACGGGTAGCAGTATTTTCTACTTCAATGATATCTTTTATATCGTGGTAATCCTGCTTGGGATCAAAGTTTGAATATGCAACGGATACCGGCAATGAATCAGTGAGGTAATCCTTATTGCCAATGGTAAGCGGAAAAGAGGGGAGGGCCCAGCGGCCCGAATCAAAACTGGTTATCATCAGTGTTTGCCGGTAGATAATGGCATCGCCTTTGATCACGGTATCAATCTTTCCTTTATCAATAAATTCAAAATGGGTAACAGAATCCAGCGGGAACCATCTTGCATCGGTACCCACGGGCACGCTTGCTTCCAGTTTAAGTTCCACCGGTTCGCCAATTATTATTTTATCCCTGTTAATGGATGCTCTTACTGATACAGCCATTTGCGAAAAACAAACGGGGTAAGCAAAAAAGAAAATAATAACGGTGATGATATGTGGGGTTATTCTGCTCATTCAAAAAATAGCGCTGCTGCCGGTTCATTTATGATCGTCCAATAAAAAATTTCTGCAGCACTTTTACATAGTCTTCATCCGTGCGTACATGTAATAAATCGCTGCCGCTTTTCAGAAACAGGTTTTTACACCATTCTGTATGCTCAAAAAAGCGTTTCTCATACTGTTGCCTTACCCAATAATCACTGCTGTCAATCCATTTGCCGGCACCTGTTTCAGCATCGCTCACCTGTAAGAGGCCTGCATCCGGTAACTGCACATCCATTTTATCATATACCTTAATACCTATGATATCGTGTTTTTTGCCGGCTACTTTGATGGCGTCACTAAAGCTGTCATCTAAAAAATCGCTTAGTACAAAAGAAATACTTTTTTGCCTGGTGGAATTACTGAAAAACCGCAACGCCTCGCCCAGGTTTGTTCCTTTTCTTTTGGGTTCTGCTGTCAGCAGCTCGCGCACAATGTACAGGGCATGCTGCTTTCCTTTTTTTGGCGGAATATATTTTTCTACTTTATCGCTAAAAAAAATAACGCCTACTTTGTCATTATTACTGATGGCGGAAAATGTAAGTACGGCGCCTATTTCTGTTACCAAATCTTTTTTTCGCGCATGCACTGTTCCAAACAGTGAGCTTGCACTAACGTCTACCAGCAGCATCACCGTTAGTTCACGCTCTTCTTCAAAAAGTTTGGTAAACGGGGTAGAGAAGCGGGCACTAACATTCCAGTCAATAAAGCGCACATCATCGCCCGGGTAATATTCCCGTACCTCCCTGAAGCTCATGCCACGGCCTTTAAAGGCAGAATGGTATTCGCCCGTAAAAAGGTGCTGGGTAATTTTCTTACTCTTTATTTCCAACTCCTTTACTTTTTTTAATATTTCAGCGGTTGTAAGCAATGCTACAGATTAAATTTTTGATTGCGGAATTGGGGATGCCGGGATTTCTCTTTTCAGGTAACAGTAAAAATAAATTTCATACCACCATATCCTGAGATCAGCCATTGTTGCTGTTATGGTACACTGATCGCCCTTAATATATCATCAATTACGTTCTCCACATTTACGTTTTCGGCTTCAGCCTCATATGTTAACCCGATGCGGTGACGCAGCACATCTTTTGAAATTGCCCGGATATCTTCCGGTATTACATAACCGCGTTTATTAAGAAAGGCATTGGCCTTGGCAGCAAGAGCCAGGTTAATGCTGGCACGTGGCGAACCGCCGTATGCAATCAGCGGTTTTAGCTTCTGCAGGTTGTACCTGTCGGGAAAGCGGGTAGCAAATACAATATCCAGTATATAATTTTCTACTTTTTCATCCATATAAATACTTCTCACCAGTTCTTTCGCCTGCAGAATTTCCTGTACAGAAACTACCTGGGTGATTTCCGGGCTTTTTATGTCCTGTACATTTTGGCGGATGATAAGTTGTTCTTCGGCTTTGCTGGGATAATCTACTACCACTTTCATGATAAACCGGTCGGCCTGTGCTTCAGGTAATGCATATGTACCTTCCTGCTCAAGCGGGTTTTGGGTAGCCAATACGAGGAAAGGATCTTCCAGTTTATAAGTGGTATCTCCAATGGTCACCTGCCTTTCCTGCATGGCTTCCAGCAGGGCACTCTGTACTTTTGCCGGGGCGCGGTTGATTTCATCGGCCAGCAAGAAATTGGTGAAAATTGGCCCCTTCCTTACCACAAACTCATTTTTTTGCTGCTGGTAAATCAGGGTACCGGTTACATCTGCCGGCAGTAAGTCAGGGGTAAACTGTATACGGCTGAACTTAGCGTGGATAGCCTGGGCCAGTGACTTAATGGCCAATGTTTTTGCCAGTCCGGGTACGCCTTCCAGCAATACGTGGCCATTGCTCAGCAGACCTATCAGCAACCTGTCAAGCATATACTGCTGGCCCACAATAATCCGTCCTACTTCATCTCTCAGCCGGTCCGTAAAAACAGACTGGTACTGTATTTTTTCGTTTAGCTGCCTGATGTCTTCTGCGGTTTGAAGCATAAAATGTATGATTAAAAATTATTTGCTGCCGGTTTTTCGTATTACTACTAAAAGGGGCTTTTGCTGTTTTAACTTATTATCAGTCAAATGAGTGTCATTGCTGGTAAAAATACGAACAACCAGCTTGCAATTCCTTTGCCAATATAAACCTTTATATAAAATTTTGTTAAGCGAAAACCATCCCGGCAATACAATAAAACCCTTTACTCATCAGTTTATAGAGAGAATTAAAAATCCACCCATGAAACCAGCAGTACTAAATATACTTGCTTTTAGCATAGCGTTTATTTCTGTAATCTCCTGTAAAAAGAGCAATGCTGATACCCCGGCACCCGCAAAATCAAAAACAATATTACTTACACAAAATACCTGGAAGCTGCAGTCTGTTGGTATGGACGCCGATAGAAATGGCGTGGCAGACGCAGGTGGCGATCTTACGGCCAGCGTTCCGGCTTGTCAGCTGGACAATAGCTATACTTTTAAAACCGACAGCACTGGTGTAATGAATGAAGGTGCTGCTACTTGCAATGCAGGTGACCCGCAGACCAAACCATTTACCTGGGGCTTCAAAAACGGCGAAAGCATTCTTACAGGTACATTCAGCATAACTGACGGTGATGCAGCCATTATATCTATGAATGATACCCTGATGGTGATTACCTATGATGATGATTTTGGCACCGGCACAAGCTACCATCTCATTGCTGCTTTAAAACATTAATTCAACTTTTGATTTCATAAACAACCAACAGCCGCCTGCTATTCTTAGCGGGTGGCTCTATTTTTTATAGCTATAAGCCGTTAGCTATACGCTGTACGCTGTATTTTCCTGGACAACTACCTTCGCGTCGCACTAATAACAGCGAATGCTTACAACAGCTTTCCTAAGAAAGGTATTTTCCTACAATAGGCATCCTTCGGCCTACTCCAAAAGCTTTGCAGCTTACCCTTATTATGGGACAAAACTGGTTCCGCTTGTATTCATTGGTATTAACCAGTTTGAGGATGCGTTTCACCAGCGCTTCATCAATACCCATGGCAATAATTTCATTGGGTCCTTGTCTGCGTTCAATGTACTGGTACAAAACTTTATCAAGTATATCGTATTCCGGAAGGCTGTCGCTGTCTTTCTGGTTGGGCCGCAATTCTGCAGAGGGCGGTTTCGTAATAATATTTTCCGGAATAACAGTACTGTTCCGGTTGATAAACCGGGCGAGTGCATAGACCTGTATCTTGTACACATCACCAAGTACACTTAAGCCGCCGGCCATGTCTCCATACAAGGTACCATACCCGGTAGAAAGCTCACTCTTATTGGAGGTGTTCAATAAAATGTACCCAAACTTATTGGCAATGGCCATCAGCAGGTTGCCCCGCGTACGACTTTGTATATTTTCTTCGGCTACACTAAACGGTAAGTCTCTGAAAATCGGTTTCAGCTCGTCTATAAAAGCGGTGTAAATATTTTTAATGGGAACAATATCATATGGATTGCCCAGGGTTTTACTTAATTGTTCCGCATCGCTTACAGAATGGCCGGTAGAATACTGGGAAGGCATCAATAACGCCCGTACATTTTCCGGCCCGAGTGCTTCGCAGGCCAGGGCAAGTACTACCGCACTGTCGATACCACCACTGCTACCCAATATAGCTTTTGTAAAACCCATTTTGCTGAAGTAATCCCGTATTCCAAGTATAAGCGCCGCATGTATTTCGCGGATGTTTTTCTGTGCTGTCATGTAGTCAACAATCTCATCGGGGTTGCTGATTTTTGATACCCGCATGTCTTTATCAAACTGGCTGGTACTGGAAGCTGGTTTGCTGCTGTCTTCTTTTTTTGGGGAAGTGTTTACCGGCAATTCCACCACGGCAAAATCCTCTTCAAAATATTTCAATTCTTTTACGATATGGCCTGCAGCATCGATTACTAGGCTGCCCCCGTCGAAAACAATTTCTGTTTGGGAGCCTACGGTGTTGCAGTAAAATATGGGCAATCCGTATTTCATTACATTCACCCGGATAACCTCTTTGCGGTCATCATCGTGATCGTAATCAAACGGTGATGCAGAAATATTAATCATTACATCCGGCGCCTGTTTTACCAGTTCATCCATGGGGCAGGTCCGGTACAGCGGGTTATCGCCCAGGTTCCAGATATCTTCACAAATAGTCAACGCTATTTTTTTCCCCTTAAAAGGAATCACCTGCCAATCATATGCCGGCTCAAAATACCGGTATTCATCAAATACATCATAGGTAGGGAGGCAGGTTTTTTGCACAGTAGCTTTTACTTCTTTTTCATATAAAAACCAGGCGGCGTTGAATAAATCTTTGCCTTGCGGGTTTGTATTGCGCTGCGGGCTGCCCACTACCACCGCAATGGTATCAGCATGGGCTTTAATGGTATCAACAGCCGCATAACATTTATTCATGAAATCATTGAATTCCAGGAAATCGCGGGGTGGGTAACCGCAAACACACAGTTCAGTAAACATGATTAGATCTGCACCCTGCATTTTTGCTTCGTTGATGGCGCTGATGATCTTCTGAATATTGTATTCAAAATTACCAATGTGATAATTCTGCTGGGCCATGGCTATTTTCATAGTGCAAATTTACAATTTCTGATTCTGGGAATGGAAGGGATTTTGTGATGTGTGGAGTATAGCATCAAAAAAAACCGTAACCGGTGGCACGATTTTTACGTACCACGATTATCTCAACGGAATAGCGGCTGCTTAAATGAACCGTGGCGCGATAAATTGCCAGGAACAGGGCCGGTACCAAGTTTAAGATGGAGGTAACTTAACAATTTATTCCACTGGTAATAGTAAGTAATCTCAAAATCCTCAAATTTCAAGATCAGCAGCCGTTTTACAATTACATTTACAACATTCTTTAACCCAGATCGTTCTCCTGTTATGAATAAACTGATGTTAATCCTGCTGGCACTTATACTCTTAACCAGTTGCGGTAGTAAGAATGCGCCGGATGTTTCCGCTATTAAAGTAAATGTGCCCATCGGGCGGTTTGATAAAGACTTTTTTGGCGCAGATACCAGCAATATTATACAAAGCCTTGATGCGGTAGACCGCAAATACCCTTATTTTTTCACTGATTTTTTACAAAATATTGTCATTGCCGGTGGCAATGATACGGTGCGCGATTTGCCGGTATTAATTAAGACGTATATCAACCACAGCAAACCGCTGTACGACTCTGTACAATTGAAATTCAATAACCTGGGCAATATAGAGCAGGAACTGAAAAAAGGTTTTCAATATGTAAAATACTATTACCCCGATTACAAGGTACCCAGGCTGGTTACCTATGTTGGCCTTATTGGAGATCCGTCTGTGGCGCTTACTAAGGAGGCTATGGCCATCGGTTTACAAATGTACCTCGGTAAAAAGTTTAGTGCGTACAATACGCTGGAAGCCATTGATAAATTTCCACAATATATCAGCAGGCGTTTTGAACCACAGTACATACCGGTAAATTGCTTTCAGAATATTGCACAGGATATCTATCCCGAAAATGCCCGGGGCCAAACGCTGGTAGAACAAATAATAGAAAAAGGTAAGCAGTGGTGGCTGGTAGATAAATTTCTTCCTGCGGCAGCTGATAGTTTAAAAACAAGCTATACGCAGGTCCAGCTCGACTGGTGCAAAAAAAATGAAGGGCTGGTCTGGAATTACATTATTCAAAATAATGATATTTATACCACGGAGCCTACTATCATTCAGAATTTTATAGGCGAGGCACCTAAAACTGATGGCATGCCGGATGCTTCTCCTGGTAATATCGGCCAGTGGATTGGCTGGCAGATAGTAAAAACATTTGCAGAAAAAAATAACAGCCTAAGCGTGCCGCAGGTAATGCAAACCGATGCTAAGAAAATATTTGAAGCGGCAAAATATAAACCAAAGTAATGGACCATTTTTTACCGTATTTGATTTGCGTATAAATAAATGCCCCGGTAAGATTTACCGGGGCATTTATTTATACGTAGTGATATATTGTTGTTATTGAAAAGGCACTGCAATTGTATGCTGCTTTCCGAAAATTTTCTCTTTCGGAATATGTTTATTATGCGGCCTGCATCTCTGCCGGCTTCCTGCCCAGCTGCTTCATCATCCTGAAATGCGAAGCCAGCGAACTGGTGAAAGTAGGAAAGGTATTGTAGGGCAAATCAAAATCTTCACAGGTCTTTTGTACAATGCCACTGATGGCCGGGTAGTGAACATGGCTTATCCGGGGAAATAAATGGTGCTCTACCTGGTAATTCAAACCACCCACATACCAGTTGATAAATTTATTTTTAGGTGCAAAGTTAGCGGTAGTTTTTATCTGGTGAATGGCCCATTCATTTTCCACCATTTTGTGTTCCATGCCTGCCGCGGCTACAAATTCTACATCTTCTACCACATGTGCCAGCTGAAAAATAAGTGCCAGCGTTAAACCAAGCGCTACTTCCATGGTTACATAACCAATGGCCCATGGCCCCCAGCCAACAAAATAAACAGGAATGGCCACGTAAAATACACCATATAAAATTTTGCTAACCCAGAATATAACATGTTCTTTCACGCTCATTTTTTGCAAAGGCGTAGTAAAGATTTTCTGCTGAAAGTATTTACTAAAGTCCATGATGGCTACCCAGGCCATGGACGATATAGCATATACCAATACCACATAAATATGCTGAAAACGGTGAGCCGGTACCCATTTCTGGGAAGTACACTGGCGCATCAGCGGGCTTTTTGCAATATCATCATCCACACCATCCACATTGGTATAAGTATGGTGTACAATATTGTGTTTAAATTTCCAGATAAAAGCATTGCCGCCCAGTGCATTTAAACTAAGGCCCATGATATCATTCAGCCACTTTTTGCTGGAATAACTGCCGTGACAGGCATCATGCATTACGTTAAAACCTATACTTGCCAATATAAACCCCATCAGCGCACAAAGCGTAAGCGAGATTATTACGGGCATACTAACTGACAACAGCAGAATATAAAGCCCTATTGCAGCAGGTACCAGTAAAAGTGTTTTGCTGTACAATTCCCAGTTGCCGGTAGGTTTAATATTATTGGTCTGGAAGTACTTATCTACATTAAGTTTAAGGGCATTGAAAAAGACCCTGTTTTTATTGTTAAAAGTTATTTTAGGCATTTTTAAAATGAATTTTACCCAGGTTAATTTGTTCTGCTCTATTACAGGCAAAGCTGAGCTTTGTTTGTATTCAAATACGAAAAAGACCAGTTTATTATTGCCAGCTTGTTTTAACAGGGCAGATGCGGTGCAAGATACGATTTTTTACCCTTAAAAACCCGGTACCGGGCCATATTGGCTATTCCTTAAGAACCTACCCATGCACTTGTTAACGGCCGATCTTTTCTTTAATTAGTTGTCTTACAGCCTGTAGCTGGGCTACATCCTTAAAAGCGTCTTTTGGCACAAGAAAAAAGGACCTTGCATCAAAATAAAGATGAAAGAAATAAGGGCTTTCCAAAAAGCTGCTGAAAGCGGTCCATGGCCATGCTTTTGCACCAAGGTTATTTGATAGTTCCACCCCTTCTTCTTCAAAACGGAGCGCAAACTGATCCTGGAAAGTAGCGGACCTTTTGTAAATACTGGCAGGCAAAATTCTCCAGATAACCAACATCAGTGTAAACCATAAAAATGAGAAAATTGTAAAAGACAAGCCCTGTATTTTTTTGAAAGCGAACAAAATAGCAGAAGCAATAGCAAAAACATTCACCAGTATTATCAGGACTTTTATCTCCGGCCTCGAAAGAAAATGGTACCGCAACGCCTGGAGTACCTGCTTCTTATCGTAACCAAACTGTATCGTCATAGCAGAATGATATTTATGATCATAAAGCTAATAACTGGATAGCAATTTCGACATTTATTTTGTGTGTTACCCCGATGTGGATGGTACAATACTGGTTACTGATAGTTTGTCTGGCATCGTATGGATGGCCGGCGGCGTGAAAAGAATACAGCATGCAGCTAAAAAAACCGGCAGTTATTTAACTGCCGGTTATATAAATATTATTATTGTATCAATCTACCTGATATCCCTGCACTTTTTATAATGATGATTAGCTGCTTCACCGGGGGTAAGCGCACGGCTGCAGGAACTAAACAGAATGGCCAGAACTAAAAAAAGAACAAGGTTTTTCATATACTATGTTTTATTAGAGCCTAAACGCACAAAAATTGATTATATTATTTAAACATGGCGTTATTTGTCAGGGGGCATGATTTGCAATTAAAATCAATAAAAATCGTTCTTTGTTTTTATGATGTTATACAATAAAACCCATAGAAAAATGACAAGCTTACCTCTAGACCATTAATTAATTTTATAATATTGTAAAACTACGATAACAGTGTATTTTTTGTTTTTATATCTTAGCCCCAATTTATTAATCAATTAAAATAACCTTAGTATGAAACGTTTGGCATCTTGTGCACTAACATTAATGATGATGTTTTTATTTTCCGGCATTTACGCGCAGAAAATTAATATCCTGGAAGGAGATCTTGCAGCACTGAAAGGAGAAAAGAGTATCAATACTGAATTTACCTATGAAAATGTAAGTGTTGGTAAGTTTAAGACCGAGGCCGAATACGTAAATAAAAAGACCGAAGAATATAACAAGAAGGAGGCCGGCAAAGGTGACAAATGGGCAAAGGATTGGGTAGCTGACAGAACAGGTAATTTCGACAGGAAGTTCAACGAATTGTTTGAAAAGCACAGTAACATAATTGTAACTAGTGCAAAGAAAGGAGCTAAATACACATTAATTTACAAAACTATTTTTATAGAGCCTGGTTATAACATTTACATTTCAAGAAAAAATGCGGAGACGGATGCTGAAGTGTGGATTGTAGAATCTGCCAATCCTTCTAAAGTAATTGCAAAGCTGGAAGTAAAAAATGCAAAGGGAAGAACCTTTGGCGGAAATGATTATGCGTCAGGTGAGAGGATAGCAGAATGCTATGCAGACGCTGGTAAAGCATTGGGTAAATTCGTCAAAAATAAAATTGACTAAACTTTTCTTTATTAAAGCAAAGGCTTAATAACAAACCCGCTCATGAAAATGGGCGGGTTTGTTATTATAGTAAACCTTGGATCGAATAATCTCTCAATTACCTGCACAACACACATCAGAAGGTATTCCTGCTTGTTATGAGCAACCCATGCTGTTGCCGCAATTCAAACATTTATAACAGGTACCGCTGCGGATGGTTATATGTCCGCAGGTGTTACATGCCGGCGCATCGCTCTGCATGCTTTTGGCGGCTGCATTAACTGCATTTAAACCATTGCCATCCATTCTGGATGCATTGGCAGATTTGCTGGCTACACCCCTTGCTGGTTGCGGCTCTGTGCTTTTGGAAACCGCGGCCACAATTCTTACATCACTTAACTCAGGCGCCTTTTTATCGTACTCCAGCGATGTAGGTATTTCGTCCCAGTCATCTGTACCTGTATTCATCAGTTCCGGCTTGTCCAATACATGCACCAGGTCTGTTCTGCCCAGGTATTCGTAAGCCAGTGCCCGGAAGATAAAGTCAACAATGGAAGTAGTTGTTTTAATATTCGGATGGTCTACCATACCGGACGGTTCAAAACGCGTGAACACAAATTTCTCTACAAATTCTTCCAGCGGTACGCCGTATTGCAAACCAATAGAGATGGAAATAGCAAAACAATTTAGCATACTGCGCATGGTAGCGCCTTCCTTGGCCATGTCAATGAAGATTTCTCCAACGGTGCCATCATTGTATTCGCCCGTACGCAGGAAAAGTGCCTGTCCGTTTATTTTTGCTTTTTGCGTAAAGCCCCGGCGCTTGGCGGGAAGGGTTCTCCGTTCTACAATCATGGCCAGCTGGCGCTTTAGTTTTGTATCAGGAGAAGACTGCACGCGTTTCTGTACTTCTTCCAACAGGTCTTCTACTGTTAACTTGCTCATGTCAACAATATTGGAAGCGCCCTGGATTCCTTCCGTGCTGGCTGTTTCTTTATCTGCAGCAGTATCCAGTTCTTTTTTCTTTTTATCTGATTTATTGCTTAAAGGCTGGCTCATCTTAGAGCCATCACGGTAAAGCGCATTTGCTTTTAAACCCAGTTGCCAGCTCAGCATATAGCAGTCTGCAATTTCTTCCACATTGGCCTCATTGGGCAGGTTAATGGTTTTAGAAATAGCGCCACTTAAAAAAGGTTGCGCTGCACCCATCATGCGTATGTGGCCGTAAGCGTGAATAAACCGCTCGCCTTTTTTGCCGCATTTATTAGCGCAGTCGAAAACGGGCAGGTGTTCATCTTTAAGGTAGGGCGCGCCTTCAACGGTACCCGTGCCGCAGATATAGTCATTGGCAGCTTCAATCTGCTCATCTGTAAAGCCAAGTGACTCCAGCAGGTTCCATTCAAAATTAAAATAGTGCTCTGGCTTAAAGCCCAACCGTTGCAGGCAGGCTTCACCCAACGTATATACATTGAATACAAATCCAATTTCAAAGGCCGCTACTGCTGCCGTATCCAGTTTTTTAATTTCATCTGCCAGGAAACCTTTTTCGCTCAATGTCTGGTGATTGATGTGTGGCGAACCGGCAAAATTTCCTGAACCCACTGCATACCGGATGATGGTATCCACCTGCTTACCGTCGTACTTAAGATTTTTGAGTGCCTGTGGTACAGACTGGTTAATGATTTTGAAATAGCCGCCGCCACTCAGTTTTTTAAACTTAACCAGTGCAAAATCAGGTTCAACGCCGGTTGTATCGCAATCCATTACCAGGCCAATGGTGCCGGTAGGTGCAATCACAGTGACCTGTGCATTGCGGTAGCCATGTTTTTCACCCAGCTGAACGGCATCATCCCATGCTTTGGTAGCTGCTTTTAACAAATTATCGGGGCAGTATTTTGCTTTAATTCCCTGCGGTTTCAGGCTCAGGCTCTCATATTCATCAGCATCGTAGGCTGCCAGGCGGTGGTTGCGCATTACCCGCAGCATATGTGCTTTGTTTTCTTCGTATTTGGCAAAAGGCCCCAGGATGGAAGCCAGTTCAGCAGATGTTTTGTAAGCAATACCAGTCATAATAGCCGTAATAGCGCCGGCAATGCCGCGTGCTTCCTCACTGTCATACGGTATGCCACTTACCATCAGCATGGACCCCAGGTTAGCATAGCCCAAACCCAGTGTCCTGTAATCGTAAGAAAGCTGTGCTACTTCTTTGGAAGGAAACTGTGCCATAAGAACAGATATCTCCAGTACAATTGTCCACAGGCGGCAGGTATCCTGGAAGCCTTCTACATCAAAAACGTTTTTATCCTGGTCAAAGAATTGGCGCAGGTTTACGGAAGCCAGGTTACAGGCCGTATTATCAAGGAACATATATTCACTGCAGGGGTTGGAGGCCCTGATGGGGCCGCCTTCCGGGCAGGTATGCCATTCATTGATGGTGGTATCGTATTGCGTACCTGGGTCTGCACAACGCCAGGCAGCATAGGCAATTTTATTCCATAATTCACGGGCGGGTATTTTTTTCATAACCCGGCCATCTGTTCTTGCTTTTAATTCCCAATCTTCGTTTTTTGCCAGCTTGTCAAAAAACGCATTGGGTATACGTACAGAATTATTGGAGTTTTGTCCGCTTACTGTTTTGTAGGCTTCTCCTTCGTAATCGCTCGCATAGCCTGCTTCTATAAGAGCACCTACTTTCTTTTCTTCTTCTACTTTCCAGTCAATGAAATCAAGAATTTCGGGATGATCCAAATCCAGGCAAACCATTTTGGCGGCCCGGCGGGTGGTGCCACCGCTTTTAATAGCTCCGGCAGCACGGTCGCCGATTTTTAAAAAACTCATTAAACCGGAAGAAGTGCCACCGCCACTTAGTTTTTCGCCTTCGCCGCGGATATTGGAATAATTGGTTCCTACACCGCTGCCATATTTGAATATCCTGGCTTCACGTACCCAGAGGTCCATAATACCACCATCATTTACCAAATCATCCGTTACACTTAAAATAAAACAGGCATGTGGCTGTGGGCGCTCATAAGCAGAAGTCGATTTTTTTAAAAGATCGTCAACCGGGTCAACATAATAATGCCCCTGCGGCTTTCCTTTAATACCATAACTCTCATACAAGCCCGTATTAAACCATTGCGGGCTGTTGGGTACACAAGCCTGGTTTAAAATGCTGTACACCATCTCATCATAAAAAACGGCAGCATCTTTTTCAGAAGCAAAATAGTTATAGCGCTCACCCCATACCTTCCAGCAATTGGCCATGCGATGGGCCACCTGCCTGGCTGAACTTTCACGCCCGGTAGATCCATCGGGTTGGGGAACACCCGCTTTGCGAAAATATTTCTGTGCAAGAATATCAGTGGCAATCTGGCTCCATCGTTTAGGCACTTCCACATTGTTCATTTCAAATACTACTTCGCCGCTGGGGTTACGTATTACCGAGGTACGATAATCATATTCAAACTGGTCAAATACGCTTATATCGTCTTTGGTAAAACGGCGATTGAACCCCAGGCCGTTGCTGGGTTGCTTTTTTTCTTTTATCATGGAGCGTTTAATTTCCGGGTTAGTAAATGAGGAAAACGAAAATATCTTTTGCAGTTCACATTCCCCTTTCATAAATATTAACAGCCTGTGGAAAAAAGCAGGTACAATTTGGTAAGCCCCGCTGGCAGTGCTTCTCTTGATTTTTGCACATTAAAACGCCTCCAATAACCCAAAAAACTTTTGGTATTCAGCAAAAAAAGGTCTAATTAAAGATATTTCATATTTTCATTTTTCTGAGTGAAAACAGAAAAGTGGCTTTGTCAATCCGGCACTGGTTTTGCCTGCAAAATACAGGCATTCGTGATTGCTGTGTTAACTAACTGTTACCAATAGCCTGTTTTTTTATTGCTTTTATTTTGGGCCACCCGGCGTTTACTATTCCATCTGCAGGAATGTGTTGCTGCCGCCGATGCGGTTCATTCTATACCAAACCCCTGACCGTGTTTATACGTAACTGTAGTGTTAAAATGATTGCTGAAGAAAAACACAGCTTCCGGCATCGCATAAATACGGTTATGACACTGAAAAAGCCCCATAAAAACACAACACTTTAAAAGTTAAGCCCTTTTGGAAAAGTTTTTGCATTTTTGCAATACAAGGAATAATGCCTGATGAAGACCCGATTGTATCAACAATTACTGGAAAAGAAAGCCAAAGGACAAAAGTCCTTTGCTGTGCTTATTGACCCCGACAAGGTAAATGAGGAAAAAATAGATCAGCTTACCAGGCTGGCAACTGAGGCAAAAGCCGATTATTTATTTGTTGGTGGAAGCCTTGTTATCTCCAACCACCTGGATATGGTGGTGAGGCGCATCAAACAAAACTGTACTATTCCCGCTATACTTTTTCCCGGTAGCCCTTCGCAAATATCCGTGCATGCAGACGGGTTGTTATATTTATCGCTTATATCCGGCCGTAATCCTGAACTGCTGATTGGGCAGCATGTGATTTCGGCAGCGGCAGTAAAACAAAGCGGCCTTGAAATCATTTCTACCGGCTATATGGTTATTGACGGTGGCGCTCCTACCACTGTCTCGTACATCAGCAATGCAGCCCCTGTTCCGGCAGATAAGAACGAGATTGCTATGTGCACCGCCATGGCTGGTGAAATGCTGGGCATGAAAGTAATTTATATGGATGCGGGCAGCGGCGCCAAAAGGCCTATTACTGAAAGTATGATTGAAAAAGTAGCACAAAGCATTGAAATACCCCTGATAGTGGGTGGTGGTATCACTGACCCCGAAAAAGCCTACCGCAATTGCAAAGCTGGCGCTGATGTGCTGGTCATTGGCAATGCTATTGAAAAAGATCCATCGCTCATTAAAGAGATGAGTGCGGCAATTCATTCAATCCCAGTCTCATCGCTGTAGATGTGATCAATGAACCCTGATTTTTTTAAGATGCGATTTCTGCTGTTTTGCCAACCTTTGGTAAAAAAAATTGTTCTATTGGGAATGAAATATGGATTGGAAAAAAGTTATTGAATACCTATGAACTTCCGATTAAACACTTCAGGCCCGTCCGGATGGCAAGGCCGGGCGGACATCACAAAACCAGGCATCAGACATGTCTTTCTTTTGCTGCTGATAGTCACCATCACCTGTTCCGGTTGTTTCCGCCGGTTTGTGCAAACAGAAAAGCAATTACAAGGGTATTATAAGGACAAACCCAATAAGCCCACCTACTTTACTATTCAGAACGATTCTGTAAAACTTTTTTGCGCTACGGCAGGTGCAGATACATTGCCCGCACTGCTGATTATACACGGGGCGCCCGGCGCCTGGTATGGAAGCCGCAACCTGCTGGCCGACTCAATGGTGACAGCCCGGTTTCATGTTATTTCGGTTGACCGGCCTGGTTACAACAAATCAACTTTTAAAGGCCGGCGCAAGGCGGTGACCAGTATTGATATACAGGCCACGGCTATTTATGAGGCCATGCGACTGAACCGTTCTCATAAAAAAGGTATTATTATGGGCAGCTCTTATGGCGGCCTTATTGCCGTACGGGTGGCTGTTGAGCACCCGGATGCTTTTTACCGTGTGCTGCTACTGGCTGCTGCCATCGACCCCGGGCATGAGAAATTCTGGTGGTTCAATAAATGGGTGCACCATGGGCCATTAAAGTGGATGCTGCCAAGATTTTTCAGGACGGCTACCAATGAAAAGTATACCCATGAAGCAGAACTGCGGAGAATGCTACCCCGTTGGAATGAATTAACAGTACCTGTTACCGCCGTACAGGGCGATGCGGATAAAACCGTTTCACCAGTTAACCTTGATTTTGCAAAAAAAATGCTGGCCGGAAAGAATGCTACATTCATTTCTATTCCGGGGGCTGGTCACCTTATCCGCTGGCAACATCCGGCACTGGTTCAACAATTAATATTGGCTGATCCTGCGCAAGCTGCCAGCAATATAATGCCCTGATAAAAAGAGCGCGTATCAGAAAATGATACGCGCTCTTTGTTGTAAAAAAGATATGTAAATAAAAAATAATTACCCCGCTACAGCTGTTTCGCTGGGTTCCAGCTTATTGTCTTTGGCAAACTTATCCCGGTGTAACTGAAATTCATCCATCAGTGCTGTTACGTCTACAATGCCCTTGTCAATACTTTCATGCACATTGGGAAGGGATTTTTCCAGCATCTGAATACCCAGGTTAATATTTTCAGCCTCAATCTGCGTAATTTTCTTTAGTACGGATGTCTGACTGTTTTTAAGGTCATCCAATTCACGCAGGATTTTATCCATCATTGTCAATTTTTGCATCTTTTCCATAATAAAAATTTAGTATGAAACGGCAAACACCGTGCAACAACCGGTTACAGCGTGCTGGGGCGAAATGAAGGGTTGATATCTATCTTTAACGGGCAATATGTTCCCCGCACTTCATCAGTTTAACGGTTTTTAACAGTTCTTACCTCAGTTCCGCTGTATTAACCCGGGAAGGTGAATCTTTTCCGCTTACAATGGTTTTAGAGCTAATGGCAATTGCTTTTATTACCATCGCCATATTGGCCATATCCAGCGTGCCTATTTCATCACTTGCCTTGTGGTAGTTGGGTTCACTGTCCATTTTGGAAGTGGAAATGGTATGTGCCGGTACACCAAGTCTTGCCAGTGTAGCATTATCTGAACGGTAAAATAGTTGTTGGTCAGGGTAAGGGTCAGCATAGAATTTGAAAGGCGTTCCTTCCAGGTTTTTTTCTAATATTTTACCCATATCTGTTTTCTCATAACCAGTGATATAAGCAGAGTTATTGCCCCATTTACTGTCTGTGCCAATCATTTCAATATTAAACATGGCCATTACTTTGGCAGGATCTGCAAACTGTTTTGAGAAATACTGGGAACCGAAACCGCCTACTTCTTCTGCAGTAAAGGCTGCAAATACAATGGTTCTTTCATTGTTGCCGAGGGCTTTAAAATATTTTGCCAGCATAATTACCGCCGTGGTGCCGGCGGCATCATCGTTGGCGCCATTGTAGATAGAATCGCCATTCTCAGGTTTGCCAATTCCCAGGTGATCATAATGGCCTGAGAAAACAACAAACTCAGTTGCCCTGGTTTTTCCGGGCAGTACACCTACCACATTGGCTAGTTTTGATTCAATGATTTCATGTGAAGCTTCCACTTCATATTTAACCGGGTCTGTAACCGTTAAAATAAATACCGTGCTGGCCGTCGATTTAAAAAGATTTCTTTTAAAACCGGTCATCCGCAAAAAGTTTTTAGTGAAGCTGGTATCAACCAGCACCAGGTAATTTTTGCCAGATTGCACATATTTGCTGGCTTCCTGGAAGAGGTTGGCGCCCGCTTTGATACTTACTTTTTCAAAGCCAGTGGTCTCGTTAATTTTTACTTCAGGCTGGGTGCTGATAACAATAACGCTGCGCTTGTCCACAGGCGTGCCATCCAATACCGCACTGGCGCTGATAAATTTTGGCGTTACTACCGTAAATTCCTGGCGGTAATTACCACTGTTGTTCCAGGTTTGCAAGCCGGCAGCTTTAAATTCGGCAGCAATAAAATCAGCGGCTTTATCAATACCGGCACTGAAAGTTTTTCTGCCCTGCATATCATCGGATGACAATGTTTTCTCTATGCGCTCTACCTCTTTTGCATTGATAATGCCATCAATGTTCTGCGCAAAAGAAAGAAAGGTTATTGTTGTCAATAACCCGCTTACCAAAATTTTCTTCATGTAATTTTTTTAGGGATGTTGTTAGTGTATTATTTCATTTCTGGTTAAGCTGCAAATAGCGGATAAACCTGGCTGCGTAAGCAGACTAAGAATGATAGACTAAGACTATGAACTTTTTTACAGGCTCATCATTTCTTTGAACTTAACCGTTTGCCGGCGGCTCACTTCAATTTTTTCGCCGCCTTTCATTTCAAGCAGCAGGCCGCCATTAAAATAGGGCTCAATTTTATCAATTAAGCGCAGGTTTACAATATGCTTGCGGTTGGCCCTGAAAAAGGTTTTCTCATCCAGTCTTTCTTCCAGTGCATTCAGTGATTTTAATATGAGTGGTTTATTGGGGCCAAAAAAAACTTTAGCATAATTGCCCACACTTTCAAACAACCGTATCTCACTCAGTTTTACAAACCAGCAACGTTCTCCATCTTTTACAAATACCTGGTCGTCTTCATGCAGCATTTCACGGTTTACATTTACGTCGCCGCCAATGGACTGTTCTTTTTCTTCCTGTATATGCAATTTTTGTATGGCATCGGCCAGGCGCCTTGGTTCTACTGGTTTCAATAAATAATCCAGCGCATTTACTTCAAAAGCTTTTAACGCATACTCATCATAGGCCGTGGTAAATATTACATGTGGCGCTTTGTCCAGTTCTGCCAGCATATCAAAGCCTGTTTTACCAGGCATTTGTATATCCAGGAAAACCAGGTCGGGGTTAATGGTTTCAATTTTCTCCAATCCCTCGTTGGCATTGGCGCCCTCTGCCACCACTTCTATTTCCGGAAAATCTATCAGTAATTTTCTCAGTTCATTTCTTGCCAGGCGTTCGTCGTCAATAATAATAGCTCTGATCATGTGGGTGTATTTATGCAACAGCAGCAACGGGTAAAATAACCTTTGCCTCTACTGTATTGCCGTTTATTTCTTTGATGGTAAAATTGGCTTTTTCTCCAAATAATAGTTGCAGCCTGTTTTGGGTGCTGGTGAGGCCGAATCCGTCGCCGTTATAGGCTCCGTTTAAATGCCCCGTATTCTGCACCACCAGTTCATGATGATCGTATTTAAAATCGGAGATTATTTTTACGATGCCACCGTTTACCTGTTTACTGATGCCATGCTTAATGGCATTCTCTACCAAGGTCTGCAACATCATGGGAGGTACCGGCTGGTCAAGGGTATCTTCATCTATATCATATTCAATACGGAGGCGATCTTCAAAGCGGATGTATTCAAGGGCCAGGTAATCTTTTACAATATTCAGTTCTCTTTCAAAAGGAACCGTTTCCAGTTTATCGGCCTGCATACTGCTGCGCAGGATATTGCTGAGTTCTGTAATGGCATCCCTGGCGCGCAGCGGGTTTTCATCAATCAAAGCACGAATGCTGTTCAGGGCATTAAAAATGAAATGCGGGTTAATATGCGATTTGATGGTTTTCAGTTCCAGTTCTTTTACCAAAGTTTCCAGCTTTAGCGTATCCACCTGCTGCCGCCGGCTTTTTTGTACATAGTGATAAATATAATAGATACAGTTCCAGATAAAGAGGTAGATAAAAGAGTTGAAAGCGCTGGACAGTATCAGCTTGGAAAACTGCATGGTCTTTTCGCCGGTACCAGATTTGCGCAACAGACTAAGTGAATCCAGCAGGAAAGATTCCGAGATACCAACTGCAAAAGAGAAAATAAAAGTGATGAAGATAAACCCGAGTATCTGGTGCTCAATGGGCTTTGTTAAAATATTTGCCCGGTTAATGACCCAGCGCATCAGGTGAGAAAGTGTGATGCCAAGGGCCAGGTAAACAAGCAGCCGGTATCCAAATTTTGCATCAAACCGGTCGAACGTATAAGCGAAAAATACGTTCATCACAATAAACATGCCCCAGCCAAATAGCTGGAACAGCCAATACGTTGGAACCCTTTTTAAGATGCTCATAAGCAAAGCTATTATTAAACCAAGCCTCTAATATAACTAATTGTATGAATGGTTAAATAAGTAAATAGGAACCCGGATGGCCTTTGTTGGGGCCGGTTTTGTTCAAATTCTGGCGCATGGCGCAACAAAATACCAGCCATCCTGTTTTTGCGTTATGAATGGCAGGGTTCTGTATCTTTGCCCTTTCATATTTTCACTATGGAATTAATCCCCGGACCGTTGCTGAAGACAATCAATTCTCCTGCAGATCTTAAAAAGGTAAGCAAGGAGCAATTGCACCTGGTTTGCAATGAACTACGGCAATATATTATTGACGTAGTAAGCGTATATGGCGGCCATTTTGGCGCCAGTCTGGGGGTGGTAGAGCTAAGTGTAGCCCTGCATTACGTTTATAACACGCCGTACGACCAGCTGGTCTGGGATGTTGGCCACCAGGCGTATGGCCACAAAATACTCACCGGCCGCCGCGATAATTTTTATACCAACCGCAAATACAACGGTTTAAGCGGGTTCCCCAAAAGAAGCGAAAGCGAATATGACACATTTGGTGTGGGCCATTCTTCCACTTCCATTTCAGCCGCCCTGGGCATGGCCATGGCTGCAAAATATAAAAAAGAAGATCGTAAAGCGGTTGCCGTAATCGGCGATGGTGCCATGACGGCCGGACTGGCGTTTGAAGGGATGAACCATGCGGGAGTGGCAGATGCGGATATGCTTATCATATTAAACGACAACTGCATGAGCATTGACCCCAATGTGGGTGCCCTCAAAGAATACCTCACAGATATTACCACTTCGCAGACGTATAACAAACTGAAAGACGATATATGGAAGGGCTTGGGCAAACTGCCTATTGGTAAAACCTTTACCCGCGAAATGGCCAGTAAACTGGAGCATAGCATAAAAGGATTTGTGAGCCGCAGCAGTAATTTATTTGAATCGCTGAACCTGCGCTATTTTGGACCTATTGACGGGCACAATATTACCAAACTGACAGATATACTGCAGGATCTGAAAAATATACCCGGTCCCAAATTGCTGCATATTGTTACCGTAAAAGGCAAAGGCTATTCCCTGGCAGAAAAAGATCAAACCAAATGGCATGCACCCGGCCTGTTTGATAAAATCACTGGCGAGATTTATAAAAAGAAATTCGACATACCACAGCCACCCAGGTACCAGGATGTATTTGGACATACCATTATTGAACTGGCGGAGAAAAACGATAAAATTTTTGGTATCACCCCGGCCATGCCCAGTGGATCTTCGTTGAAATACATGATTGATAAAATGCCCCATCGCGCATTTGATGTGGGCATTGCAGAACAGCATGCCGTAACACTGAGTGCCGGTATGGCCACCCAGGGCATGAAAGTATTCTGTAACATCTATTCTTCTTTTATGCAGCGGGCATACGACCAGGTGCTGCATGACGTGGCTATTCAGAAGCTGCCCGTTATTTTTTGTTTAGACAGGGCAGGCCTTGTAGGCGAAGACGGCCCCACACATCACGGCGCTTATGATATCGCCTATATGCGTTGTATACCGGGTATGGTCATCAGTTCGCCCATGAATGAGGCAGAGTTACGCAACCTGATGTACACGGCTCAGCTGGATGAAACGAAAGACCCATTTGTAATCCGGTATCCCCGTGGAGAGGGTGTAATGCCTGAGTGGAGAACAGCCATGAAAGCGATTACGATTGGTACGGGCAGAAAACTGAAAGACGGAAATGATATTGCCATTCTTTCGTTGGGGCATCCCGGAAATTTTGCCGCTGCCGCCATACGCGATCTTAAAAATGATGGGTTGAATCCGGCACACTACGATATGCGTTTTGCAAAACCGCTGGATGAAACCATGCTGCATGAAGTATTTGGTAAGTATGATAAAGTAATTACTGTAGAGGATGGTACCATTACCGGTGGGTTTGGAACCGCCATTATAGAATTTATGGTAGCACATAATTATACGGCTGAGGTGAAAATGCTGGGTATACCTGACCATTATATAGAGCACGGCAGTTTAAAAGAGCTGCACAAAGAATGTGGTTTTGATGCAAATGGTATTGCAGATGCTGTAAGGGAAATGATGAAGGAAAAAATTACAGTCAGTTAGAACGCTAAACGCACCGAAAGAAAAACAGGCCTTGAGTAAAGGCTCACATAAATAATTTTTACCGGTACGCAAGTGCCGGTTTTTTTTTAGATAGGATACCATTTTGTGCATTTAAATACCCCGGTACTGTTGCCCAATTTGTTAAATATCTTACAACAGCTTCATTGCACGTATGGAAGGGCAGGGGTTATGCATCTGCTTTGCAGACCAACCCCTCTTTCATGAAACGTAGTCTCTTCATCACTGTAATTACTGTACTGGTTGTTACGGCAGGCAGTGCTGCATGGTTTGTACCTGCACTCCATCATGCAGCAAAACCGCGTACTGTATCATCTGCTGCAGCTATAGATAATGCAGCAAAAGAAAAGCTGACAGCTGTTGCCGCCAGTGCAAAAAAATATGCAGCTGCGCATCGGTTCAATATTCAGTTTTGTTTTTTAGTTGATATGAAGATGGCGTCCGGCAGCCAGCGATTCTTTGTGTACGATATGAAAAAAAATACAATATCCGCTAAAGGCCTTGTTACGCATGGCCGTTGTAACAAAGACTGGCTGGATGGCCGTCAGTATGGCAACGCGGTGGGTTGTGGCTGCACTTCACTGGGCAAATATAAAATTGGCAATGCTTACCATGGAAGATTTGGACTGGCTTATAAACTTTACGGACTGGATGTAACTAACAGTAATGCCTATAATCGTTTTGTAGTTTTGCATTCGCATACATGTGTACCAGCCACGCCAGTAGATCCTGCACCTATTTGCCAGAGTGATGGCTGTCCTACAGTATCACCTGTTTTTTTAAAAGAATTGGCTGCATTAATAAATAGTAGTACACAGCCAGTATTGCTGTGGATATATAATTGATAAGGAGATTTCGGGCGGCTGGGGTTTTGTGATTGCATGGGTAACAAAGGATAGAAAATAATTTTACAAACTGTTCATCAAACCGCTTGCAATAGCAACTGCTAAATAAAACATAGATGCCATACATCGTGATTTTACTGAAAAGCAGGCAGTACAAAATCCTGCTATTACATTATCCTCCAAATCAGCAGTAGAAAATTTTAATCTCTTTTTAAACCTTGTAGCTGGTGCAGGGTCTATCCTGTGTAAATAAATTAAAAAGATGAAAATCAACTTTATGAAAAAGAATTTAATTGCCACAAGTTTATTACTTGCTTTTTTAACAGCAGGTACAGTAAGTTTTGCACAAACACAAACGCCCGTTGTTAGGGAAAGGCAGGAGAATCAACAGAAAAGGATAGGGCAGGGTGTAAAAAGCGGTGAATTAACTGCTAAAGAAACAAGGCACCTGGAAGCACGTGAAATAAAAATTCAGCATGATAAGAAAGAGGCCAAAGCTGATGGTGTTGTTACAAATAGAGAAAAAGCAAAATTGCACCGGGAACAAAACCGTGCAAGCCGTGCCATTCACCGTCAGAAAAACGATGCACAGACAAGACATTAATCAGTAAAGCATATAATGTAACAAGACCCGGTATTTTACCGGGTTTTGTTGTTTCTACGAATAATAAGATTGGTTATTCGTAGAATTACTATTGCAGTATGTACGATTTTTTACAATTTTTGTACTGCACTACAACTTATGCTTAAAGTTATCTAAGTGAATACTATAAAGACGTTGTAGGGCAGCATTTGATCGTCACCTAATTATTCGTGCCCATGTACAAAAAGTACTGTATAGCCCTTGCAGGCTTATATATTATGCTGTTAACCGCATGTACCAGCGTTCATTCTTTAAGCAGTGTATCCACTCCCCGCATAACGGCTATCACCAATAATCAGTTCGCAAGTCCAGGTAAAAAGAATTCATTGGTTGGACCCCCGGAGTACATTCCAGATACAGTAGTTAAAAAAAGCACGCCCCCAAAAATTATTGAAAGGGGTGGCAGGTATGTATACCTCGCACCTGCTTATACAAGGTCAAGGCCAGAAATAGGTACAGAGAAATATGAAGCGGAAACCTTGCAGCAAAAGATTAACAGGATTAAAAAATTTGCAGCAGAAAATAATTATGATACGGCAGTGGCTTTCTTTATAGACATGCGGGTTAAATCTGGTAAAGAACGTTTTTTTGTGGTGAACCTTGCCAGTAATACAATTTTTAAGAAAGCGCTGGCAGCACATGGAAAGGGAAATAAAAAATTTACATTCGACAGGAAATTTTCCAATGATGAAGGCAGCAACTGTACTTCATTGGGCATTTATAAAATAGGAAAAGCCTATACCGGCGCCTTCGGATTGTCGTACAAATTGTATGGCCTTAATAAAACAAATAACAATGCGCTGAAAAGATATGTGGTGCTGCACGCTATGGGCAGCATACCAGATGAGGAAAGTAAATGGCCTATTACCCAAACAGAAGGGTGCCCCGCGGTTTCACCTGCATTTCTGCATGAGCTGGCTCCTTTATTGGACAACGCTGAAAAAAGTGTGCTGTTGTATATCTATTATGGAGATAGTAAATAGCTTTTGACCGCAGCATTCTCCCTTCAATAAAAAAACCAACAAAACACTTGTTTGAGCGCTTTGTTGGTTTAAAAACCAGGTTGATTTTAATATTCCAGTACACCCATTTTTCCTGTTTCATAATCTGCAATGGCCTGTTGTATTGCTTCAAAGCTGTTCATTACAAAAGGACCATAGCTTACTACTTTTTCCTTAATGGGTGTTCCACCCAACAGCAATATTTCTGCATCTTCTGTTGCTGTAAAAACTACCTGGGTGCCATCTGTATTAAAGTTGATCAGTTCACCTGCAACGGGCGCAGTATTCAGTACTTTAAGTTTTCCCTGCATAATGTAAATAGCCGCCGTATCACTTTCCTGTATTGGTATGATTACCAGTGATCCCTGCTTAATCCTGAGGTGGTATAAAAACATAGGGGTATGGGTGATAATGGGCGAGGCCTTGCCTCCATATTCGCCTATCACTACTTTAAGCCAGTATTTGTCGTTTTCAGTAACCGGTAAACTTGCTCCTGCATAGTGACGGAAGCTTGACGCCAATTGCTTTTTGTCGGCCGGCAGGTTGATCCACAATTGCATCAACTGAACAGTGCCACCATCTTTCAACATTTTTTCTGTTGGCCCTTCTGAATGAAGAATACCCGCACCGGAAGTCATCCAGTTTACATCACCCGCTGTTGCTACCTGGCTGTGCCCTTTGCTGTCCCTGTGAAAAAATTCACCATCCAGTAAATAGGTGACCACTTCAAAACCAGCATGGGGATGTGGTGGCAAACGGGTTTCGGCACCAGCCTTTAATTCAAAGGGCTGCATATGGTGTATCAATAAAAATGGATCCACCTGTTTCAGGTTACGTGTGGGCAATACATTCTTTATCTTAAAATCACCTACGCTTTCATTGCTGGCGCTTTCTATCTGCGCTATGGTTCTTGTTGTCATAATAACTCCTTTTTTTTGTGCAGTATGACACTGCCTGTTTTTATTATAAAGCCATTGGTACTTCCACAGCCAGAAGCTGTGTATCATTGGTAGCCTTTATAAGCGCGCCCGCTGTTTCTGACACGCCGATCGCATCACGTTTTGCCAGGTCACTACCTGCTATTGTTACAGCTCCTTTGATTACAAAAAGATAAACACCATTGCCTGCAAACTTGGTTGTGTAGGTAATTTCTTTCCCTGCATCCAGGTGCAGAAGGGAAAAACGGGCATCCTGGTTAATCCACATACCGCCTTCCGTTTCATCGGGACTTATTACCGTCTGCCATTTATTAGTGCGGCCGGTTATATCAAAGCTGCGCTGATCATACCGTGGAGAAATGTTTCTTTTTTTCGGAAATACCCATAACTGCAGCAAATTCACTTCATCTGTTTGTGAAGCATTGAATTCTGAATGCCGCACACCGGTACCAGCACTCATTACCTGCACATCGCCTGCTTTAATAATGCCATTACCACCCGTGCTGTCTTTGTGTGCAAGTGCTCCTGTTAGCGGAATGGTTACTATTTCCATATTATCGTGCGGATGGGTAGGGAAGCCACCACCGCCTCGTACGATGTCATCATTCAAAACGCGTAAGGCCCCGAAATGCATTTTCTCTGCGTCATGCCATTGGCCGAAACTAAAGGAGTGACGGGCGTTTAGCCAGCCAATATCTACATGACCTCTTGCTGAAGCGGGATATATAATTGATTTCATAACAGTAATTATTTTGATGTCTAAACATCAATTTATATACCATTGTTAAAAATCAGCCTGTTGCGGACAATCCCGGTCTATTCGTCAGTAGTATTATGCAGGATTGGCGGTCGGAAGTACAAAAGGAATTTCTTCTTCCCGGTCTTCGTTGAATTCAATGATAAAGTTGTTCCTTCCTTCGCCGGTAATGATGAACATATATTTTGCCTGGGTAAGTTCCAGCAGGGAAAGAAAGAGAAAGAGGGCGTGGATACGGTTTTCGCAGATGTCAAATATTTTCTCAAAAGCCGTTGTTTTTTCCGTTTTCACCTTGGTCAGGAGGAACTCACGGCTTTCTTCCATGGTATAATTGTAGCGAACAACGGTGTGTACCGGGCGGTGGTTACGGTCGTACATGCGCTGCATGGCCTTTTCAAAGGACTTCATCAGCTTGTAGAGTGTAATATTCTGAATTTCCGTGCCTTCACCCGCCTCTTCACCAATGCTTGATATTTCTTTCTGCAGGTTGCCTCGTTTAACCATCAGCATCCTGATGGCTTCCATATCTGCCATCTGGGCGGCTGCTTCCTTGTATTTTTTGTATTCAAGAATTTTGTCAATCAGCTCCTGCCGCGGGTCTATTTCATTACCCTGGGCATCAATTTCTTTGCGGGGCAACAGCATCTTGGCTTTGATGCGCATAAGGGTAGAAACGAAAAGGATAAACTCGCTGGAAAGCTCAATATTTAATTTTTCCTGCTGGTGTACAAAAGCCAGAAAGTCATTAATAATGGTGGTAATGGGTATATTGTAGATATCCAGTTCATCCCTTTCTATAAAAAACAACAGAAGGTCAAACGGGCCTTCAAACTGCGCTAATTTAATCTGGTAAGATGGTACACTCACGTTAATTCGTTTACGGCGTAAAAAACAAAGGGTTCCGGCTTGCCGGAACCCAACAAATGTAAGGAAATAATAGGTTAGAATTTAGCTGCAAATCCCACCCCCAGCAAAGACCTCAACTGCACCCCGGCGGAGTTTTTATTGGGGCCAAACTGGCGTATATCATCGTCATAAATCAGGTCAAAATTATAGTTGACATTCAGCCATTTATTTACTTTCATAGCAAACGCATTTGTCCAGTACACATCTACATTGCCGGGGCGTGCTTTGCCGTCGCCAATTTCCCCGGGCCTTTTATTTTTAAGGTAATTGGAATACAGCTCAAGCTTGCTGATATACACCACGTTCTTTACAATTTCCTTGTTGAAAGTAGCTGACAAAAAAGCACCCAGTTGTATGTTTACTTTCTGACCAGGGTCTACCCCATAATTAGTGGCCAGGGGCACTTCTATTTCGCCTGTTGGCGCCACGCCACCCTGGTAAACATAGCTGTAAGGATTATTGGATACTATCACCCAACGGGCGGCAATGGGCGAAATAAATACATTAAAATAGGAGGTCGGCTTCCAGGTAATACCCGGCGCTAGCGTAACATAGGCGGGAGCAAACAAACCCGAAATGCGGTGCTGCAGACCTTTACCCAGGTAATTGTATTCAAAACCATCTGTAAATTGGGTCCTGAAGCTTAAGATACCAGAAACATCCAGTTTAGGTCCCAGTGCATAACCAACCCTGCTGAGGAAGTCTATTTTATCATCATTTTTTCTAACACCCTGCGACGTGGTGTTTACAAGTGCGTAAGCAAGATCAAGATTATTATTCCAGCTCCACTTGCCATGTATTTTATTAGCAAACAGGTTTACAAATGCTGCAGTAGAAAAGGAAAATTTCTCAGCCCCGGCTGCCCAGTTGCGACTACCACCCTGGCCAAGGTTTAAAGAAATCAATCCTCCTTTTTTCCAGCCGTCTTTGTGCGCGGTATCTTTTGGTAATTCTTTTTGTGCTACACCCTTCATTTCTTTAATTGCCGGATCCTGGGCAAGTGTAATCATGTAAGTGGCGGTAAACAATAGGATCAAAGATATTTTTCTCATAAACAGACCAAGTTTAATTTTATAAAAAAGGCATTCCAAATAAATTGGAATGCCGGCAAATATAGTTTGAAAATTTTAGTTTAACTGGAAGTCTGCATGACTTTTTGCCACATGTAAAAGTAATCAACCCAATTTATATTGCATTCTTTACACATATTAAAGAAATGGATTACTTCTTTAATTCATCACGGATTTCCATTAATAGTTTATCTGTGGATGAAGGTCCGGCAGGAGGAGCTGGTGCTTCCTCTTTCTTCCGCATCGCTGCATTCATTGCTTTGATAAGAATAAATAGTACAAAGGCGATAACAACAAATTTAATAACTGCTGCAAGGAATTTGCCATATTTAACAGCGCCCCAGGTAAGTTTATCAAGGTCTTCTACCTGTGCTGCTTTTAATGCCGGTGCAAGCAATAGGGGCGTAATTACATCATCAACCATTGATGAGACGATTGCGCCGAATGCACCACCAATAACTACGGCAACGGCAAGATCAATGATGTTGCCTTTCATTACGAATTCTCTGAATTCTTTTAGCATTCCCATAAACAGTTGGTTTTAATTGTAAAGTAAAAAGCTTATCTATATTATGAATTTACGACTAAGTAGTAAATCAGTTACAATTGGTTGCAGCAAATAAATATAGTATGTTATTTCTTTAAACCAGGATACTGCATTTTTAAACCCGCCAGCGCATCACGCAATTGTTTGGCGATGGTAAATTCTTTATACCAGTTTTGATCAGCTGGCACTACTGTCCACGGAATGTCATTGCAATTCTCAAAGCAGTCTTCGTACATGTCCATATATAGTTTCCATAATTTGGATTCCGAAAAATCATTCTCATTATATTTCCATTGTTTGGTAGGGTCTTTTATTCTTTCCTGCAGCCGCTCCTGCTGTTCTTCGGCCGATATGTGCAGGTAGAATTTTAAGATGATGGTATTGTTGTGATCGGCCAGCAGCTTTTCAAAATCATTAATGGCCCGCATTCTTTTTTTAGCCGTTTCGTCATTGCACCATTTATGCACCCTGGTAATTAAGATGTCTTCATAATGTGAGCGGTTAAAAAGCTGTATCATACCTTTTGCAGGCGCATGACTGTGGATACGCCATAAAAAGTCGTGCGATAATTCTTCAGCAGTGGGGGATTTAAAAGATTTTACCGTAACACCCTGCGCATTCATGGTGCCCAGCACATTTCTTACTACCCCATCTTTTCCGCTCGCATCCATACCCTGTATAATTATTAATACTGAATATTTACTTTCTGCAAACAACAGGTTTTGCAATTCATTCAGATCTTCCAGTATTTCAGCGGTCTTTTCTTTGGTAGCCTGTTTGTCAAACTCTTTGGGCGCCCTTGTACTGATGTCTGAAAGTTTTATTTTTGCCATGCGTTCTTTTTTTAAGAAAGGTAGAATTTATTTTGAATACCTTTTTACAATTAATAAATAAGCTTTTTATTACAACGGCAATTTCCTGCAAATGATGCAGCGCTTTGTATAACGTTTATGAATAGTCTAAACAGATCCTAGAAATTTAAACGCCACCCCGGCCAGCAACGCGCCTACCACCGGGCCAAGTACAGGTATCCAGGCATATCCCCAGTCACTGTCTCTTTTTCCTGGTATGGGTAAAATAGCATGCATGATGCGCGGGCCCAGATCCCTCGCCGGGTTAATAGCATAACCGGTAGGGCCACCCAAAGACAGGCCAACACCGAGCACCACCAATGCTACAGGTAAAGCATCCAGCGCGCCCAACGTGCTGGCAGGTGCGGCAATATAAAGGGCTGCAAGTACCAGTATAAACGTGGCAATCATTTCTGTTATTAAATTATTGGGTGTACTGCGGATGGATGGGCTGGTACAAAAAACAGCCAGCTTTGCATCTGCGTCCGGCGTTGCAACAAAATGCAGTTTATAAGCAAGCCAGACTATAACGGCACCGGTCATTGCGCCCAGGAACTGGCCACCAATGTACGCAGGTACATCTGCCCAGCTAAACCCGTTGCCAACGTATGCTGCTGCCAGTGTAAATGCTGGGTTCAGGTGCGCCTTGCTGAAATGGGCAGCCACAAATATGCCTGTAAAGACTGCCATGGCCCATCCAAACGCAATAACAATGAGGCCAGTGCTGTTACCTTTTGTTTTACTGAGTACAACATTGGCCACCACGCCTTCGCCCAGTATAATAAGAATGGCCGTGCCAATAAATTCGCCTAAAAAAGGATGCATAAATGTTGGTTTTAGTTAATGGTTTGCAAGTGGAATATAATGAAGCGCTATTTTTTTGAAAGCCACCAGTTGATCGGTTTCCCATTTTTTGTCCATGTTCATCAGCCCGGCCATTTGGGCCGCTACTGCCGGCGCAGCTTCCAATGCTGCTTTGGCATCCAGTAAAAGCGCCCTTGTTCTCCTGGCCAGTGCATCATCAACGGTCATGCACATTTCTTCCTGTACGGCCCATGCAATGGCTGCTTTTGTGTAGGGAAGGCGTTCATGTAATTTTTCCCTTAATGAAGTATCCTGCACCGCCAGGGCTTCAAGAGCAGCCTGGTCACTCCCATAGTAGTAGTAGTCGTTGTCATAATTGCCGGTGATTTGCGCACCATGTATGGGCAGTGTTTCCGTAACACAATCTTTTGACGGCAGCATGTTGTTGATGGCGGCAATATTTACTACGTCCTCGGCCATCTTGCGGTAGGTGGTCCATTTACCACCCAGGATATTGATGAGCCCGGATGCAGCAATCGTAATCACATGATCCCTGGATAATTCTGCTGTTTTTTTACTGTCTGCTTTTACCAATGGACGCAGGCCCGCAAAAATACTTCTTACATCATGAATGGAGGGGTCTTTGGTGAGATAGCGGCCAATATGCTGTATAATGAAATCTGTCTCCTGCTGCTGGGCCACCGGCTCTTCATGAATGGTTTTTACAGCTGTATCGGTGGTGCCTACAATTATCTTTTTATGCCAGGGCACGGCAAATAATACGCGTCCGTCATCAGTATGCGGAATCATAATAGCGCTGTTGCCGGGCAGAAAGTCAGCGTCCAGTACAATATGTATGCCCTGGCTGGGCGCTATAGTTTTAGTTTTAGCGGCATCATCCATGTGCTGTATAGCGTCACTGAATACACCGGTGGCATTAATAACCGCCTTGCATTTTATTTCATATTCTTTTCCGCTGAACTGATCTTTTACCTGTACGCCGGTTATTTTTCCGCTTGTTTTGCAAAGACCTTTTACGCCGCAGTAATTAATGAGGCAGGCGCCTGATGCTGCAGCAGTCTGCGCCATATTAATAGCCAGCCTGGCATCATCAAACTGTCCATCGTGGTATAAAACACCGCCGCGCAAATCGGTAGGGTCAAGGGTAGGCGCCCGTTCCAGCACTTCTTCTTTACTTAGCCATTCGCTGGGCCCAAGGCCGAGGTTCCCACTCATCCAATCGTATACTTTAAGGCCCACACCGTAATAAGGACCTTCCCACCATTTATAATTGGGAACTATAAAAGATTGATTTTTTACCAGGTGCGGGGCATTTTTTTTAAGGGTACCTCTTTCTTTTAATGCATCCATCACCAGTTTAATATTGCCCTGCTGCAGGTAACGTACACCCCCATGTACTAATTTAGTAGAGCGTGAAGAAGTGCCTTTTGCAAAATCAGTCTGTTCAAACAAAATAGTCTGGTAGCCGCGTGAAGCTGCATCAATGGCAGCCCCCAGCCCGGTAGCACCACCACCAATAATACAGATATCCCATTCGCCTGAATGAGATTCCATTTGCTGAATCATGCCCGATCGATTCATTTTTTAATCTTTATTGTAAGTCATTATTCTTTGTACAACCATGCGAAGCATCGCTCACCTGATCATTACTTGCGCATGTTTGATAGTTAATGAGTAAAGCCAGCTATTGTATATATACGGCAGCAGCAAAGCAGTGTGCTGATTAAGGGTGCCCGGCTTTACAGATTCATGGCTGATCCCCCGCCCAGGCAATACTGGCTTTTACAGCGCGTTGCCAGCCATGCATTAATTCGCCGGCAGTATTGGCGTCCATAGCTGGTTTAAATGTTTTATCAGCCTGCCACTGTTTTTGCAGTTCTGTCACATTTGACCAATAGCCAACGGCGAGTCCTGCCAGGTACGCCGCTCCCAGTGCTGTAGTCTCATACACTTTTGGTCTTACTACCGGTACCTGCAAAATATTACTCTGAAACTGCATCAATAAATTATTAATGGTTGCGCCGCCATCCACCCTTAATTCTTTAATGCTTATACCGGAATCTGATTCCATCGCTTTCAGCACATCCGTGGTTTGGTAAGCAATGCTTTCCAGCGCTGCCCTGGCAATATGTTCTTTACTGGTACCGCGGGTAACACCAAACATACTTCCCCGCGCATACTGGTTCCAGTGAGGAGCGCCCAGCCCGGCAAATGCGGGTACTATATAAACACCGCCCGTATCCGGCACCTGTGCGGCAAGTGACTCTACTTCTGCCGCAGAACGGATAATCTGGAGGCCATCTCTAAGCCATTGTACCACGGCACCGGCGATAAAGATGCTGCCTTCCAGCGCATACGTGGTGGTATTGTTTATTTTCCAGGCAACAGTGGTCAACAAATTATTCCTGGAGGTAACTGCTTTTTCTCCTGTATTCATCAGCATAAAACAACCGGTACCATACGTATTTTTAACCATGCCGGGAACACTGCAGAGCTGGCCAAAAAGCGCAGCCTGCTGATCGCCGGCAATACCCGCAATGGGAATATTGCCGTGCTCTGTATTTCCATATATTTCACTGGAGGGCTTCACTGCTGGTAATACACTTGCAGGTATATCAAATAACTGCAGCAGTTCATCATCCCACTGGCAGCTGTGTATATTCAGCAACATAGTCCTGGAAGCATTGGAGACATCCGTAATATGCAGTTTACCGCCAGATAGTTTCCATACCAGCCAGCTATCTACCGTGCCAAATGCTAATTCACCTTTATTGGCCCTTTCCCTCGCACCAGGCACATTATCCAAAATCCATTTTAATTTTGTAGCAGAAAAATAGGCATCTATGATCAACCCTGTTTTTTCCTGGATACTTCCGGCCATACCCCTGCCTTTAAGTTCATCACAAAAAGCAGCCGTGCGCCTGTCTTGCCATACGATAGCATTGTAAACAGGTTTCCCTGTTTTTCTATCCCATACCACCGTTGTTTCCCGCTGGTTGGTAATGCCAATAGCGGCAATTTGTTTGGTGACAATATTTTGTTTGGCAATTACTTCTGCCATTACACTAAACTGTGAGCTCCATATCTCTTCTGCATCATGTTCTACCCAGGCAGGTTGCGGATATACCTGGGTAAATTCTTTTTGTGCCACGGTTAAAATATCACCGTCATGATTAAATAGTATAGCTCTTGAGCTGGTGGTGCCCTGATCCAGTGCCAGGATATAAGAATTATTCATATGCAATCGTTGGTTGTGATGGAGAAGTAAGATAGGGAAAAAACATAGCAATTGGAGATTGCGGATTTGGACGGGGTACAATTTTTTACAGCGTCTTATGTTCCCTTCTCAAATTAACATTCGTTTTTAGAATGCCAGCCGGAAACTGAAGAATACTCCAAAACGCTTTACACCTTCGGGCGGTAACGGACGTGGTAGTACACGCCATATAAAATCAAGGCGGAATACCTTGAAGATATTATCTATGCCGGTACCAATCTCCATATAAGTTTTACCATCCAGCGAGTTAAAGCTGTAACCTGGGGTAGTGTTATATTGTTTATTTGCCTCACTTAAACTTCCCCACAAACCTTTGGCTGTCCAGAATTGCCTGAATTTTAATTTCCTGGTAAAGCCAATATAACGGAAGAGGCCAGCCCCAAAATTATGTTCTACACCAAAGCCCATGTATTTGTCGTGTACATACTCCCACCGGTTCAATAAGCTATAGGCATACTTGTTATAGTAGTAGATTTCATTGCCAGGGGCTACGTCCAGCAGCATAAAGGGCAGGGTTCCAAATGTTTTACCTGCAAAAAAATTGTAGTAAATATTTCCATAGGGGGGTATTTGCAGAAAATCTGATATGCCGCCGGAAATTTTCGTGTAGTTATAGCTACTGTTCATAATACCACTCATGCCTTTAGAAAATTTGACTTCGCCAATAGGGTAGGGGCTACCCAGGCTATACCTGTAGAAAGTGGTTTCCAGAAATTTTTCAAGGTAAGCAAATCTTAATTTAATACTGGCTTCAAAATTATTAAATACATCGCCGCTTTCTGCAGGGTAGGCTGTTTTGGACGGCAGATTTCGCAGCGGGTCGTATTTTTTATCAGTGGCGTTCAGCAACACAGAAAAACCGGAATGAAATTCCTTGAAGAGGTCAACCCTTTTTTCTTCAGTAAATAGAAATTTTATGGGCACGCCGTTTTTGCGGATGGCCAGTGCAAATAAATTATCCTGGCTTACTTCATCCAGGTACTGCTGGCCATAGTCAATGTCTTTTGCATATTTTACAAATAAATAGGAACGCGGATTTTTATTGAACAGGTACAGTGCATCTGCTTCGTATTTAAATTTTTTATCGCCAAAACCGTAAGCAAGGTAACCGTGCAGTATCAACTTTTTGTTAAACCCGCGGTTAGTACCCAAATCGAACCGTGTACGGAAACCTTCCAGTACATTAGAAAAGATCCAATTTTGCCAGGGGCCAATCTGGTAATTGCCAATATTATAATAACCAGTACCAACAAAGTTTAAAATATTGGTATACTTTATAAAAATGGGCATTTTTTGCAAAGTGTCGATCATTGCATACACCGACTTTTCATTCTTGCTTAAATCTTCATGACGTTGTTCCTCCCAATATGCATCTGATTTTTCACGTGCGCCATTGTTAAATGTTACTTCCTGTATGATGCCGTTTTTCTGTAAAGAATCTTCAATATAAGACTGGTCCCTGACGATATTTTTATAGGTGGTTGTCTTCCTGGCAATAATACCTGTTTTGGTATTTCCGATGGGGGCAATATCTGCAACAAATTTATCTTTCACCAGGAACCAGGTGCTGTCGTCAATCATTTTATACTCCTGTATCAGGCTCAGCTTGTCAATAAAATTAATATTGGCTTCAGCGGATAGATACATGGTCATTTTCTGGATAGCCCAGGTGGTATCATGTACCCAGCAATCTCCCTGGAAAGTGCTTTCACCTTTTCTTTTGGGTGTAAAACTCATGTGGATCAACCGCTGGCCATTTACAAACTGGGAGTCCAGTACGGTATAACGGTAGTAATTATCGCCATTATCGCTGATGGGGCTTACAAACTGTTTGTCAAACACCGGGATAAAATTGGCATATACATTTACGTTAGCATCAGTGCCGCCCAGTAATTTGCTGATACTTTCATTGTCCACACCTTCTGACTTACTCGCTTTAATAATCTCCCGCGTTTTAAAGGGTTTTTTCTGAAAAAAATAATCAGATATTGTTTCAGTAAGAAATACGGGCAAAAAAGGGGGGCCTTCGATAGTATCGATGTTGTCAAAAACAAATCCAAATGGTTTTAGCAGCTTTCTTTTTTTAATTTTTTCTTTATTAATGCGGTTCAGATCCAGCTCCATTTTATTATAGAGCTCATAAGTAAAATTGTTAAACCGGTAGCGGTCGTTTTCGGGTTTGTGTTTTACAATACGTTTCCACATTAAATAACCGCGGTCTATTTTTCTTTTAACCACCACTTCCGCCACGGTTTTACCCCGGTCAAGGTTGATGACAAAATGTAACTGGCTGTCAGGTGAGTTTTTAATAAAATCGGGCCCTATAAAAATCTTGTAGTCTTTATACCCCACATATGTAACCAATAGTGTATCAGCAGGCCATTCGCTGAAACGAAAAATAAAGTTCCCGGCTGAATCGCTCAGTTTGCCATTGCCGCTGCGCATAAAACTGATGGAAGCAAACGGAACCCGTTCATCGCTCAGCGCATCTTTAATATAACCTTTTAAAATTTTATTTTGCGCATAGGCACCGACGGGCAGCAGGGCACCGCAAAGAATGATAAGGATGCTATAGCCGCACAGCTTCAGAAGGTTCATACAGCCTCAAAAATAGCGTTTACGCGCCAAAAAGAGGCGTTATTGCGGCAAACAATAATTTTGCAGCGGCGGGCGGTTTTTTTATTTGAAAAATCATTTGGAATAACGAGGATTTTCTTTTTACTTTGTTTTTCAAAGTACTTTTATATGGATAGCCACCAGCAAAGCTTAGCAGATATACAGGATATAAAGCGCATCATGGAGCGCAGCAGCCGCTTTATCAGTTTAAGTGGCTGGAGTGGCATTGCTGCAGGTATTTGTGCATTGGGTGGAGCGTGGGCGGCAACGCATTATATTAGCCTTTTCCGGCAAGGCGGTATAAGTATCGGTTCCCTGGAGGCCGCGCTGGTAATAGTAGCAGGCGCCACTTTTATTGCAGCACTTATTTTCGCCTTTGTTTTTACCTACGTTCGCAGCCGGAAGGATGGCGTGCCCGTTTGGGGCAAGAGCGCACAGCGCTTACTATTCAATACGGCTATTCCCTTGCTGGCGGGTGCGTTTGTGGTTTACCGTATGCTGGAACTGCAGCAATACGAATTGCTGGCACCCTCCTGTTTAATTTTTTATGGGCTGGCGCTGGTTAACGGCAGTAAGTACACACTGGGGGAAGTAAAATTCCTGGGATATTTCCAGGTATTGCTGGGCATTATTAATTTATGGATGCCGGGTAACGGACTTTTTTTCTGGGCATTGGGGTTTGGTGTACTTCATATAATTTACGGCCTGGTAATGTGGTGGAAATATGAGCGCAAAGACCAGTAACCCGGCTTACAGCATTGATCCCGCTGATAATACAAGTTTTGAACAATGAAACAATCCGGCAGGCTATATATTACAAACTTATTTAAATACGCTGTTGTAACAACAGGCAGGGCATGAAGAATCCGATTGAACATCTGAATAAAATTTTTGACAGCCGTATCCGTTTGGGCATCATGAGTGCCCTGATGGTAAATAATGCTATCAATTTTAACGAATTAAAGGAGTTGATTGAAGTAACAGACGGCAACCTTGCTTCGCACTTAAAAACACTGGAAGAAAATGCGTTTATTAAAGTGCAGAAGGGCTTTGTGGGGCGCAAAACTAATACCACTTATTCCGTTACCAAATCAGGCGAGAAAGCATTTAAACAGCACCTGGATGCCCTGGAGCAAATGATTAAATCTATCAGTTAATTTTTTTTATATGAACACTTTGAATTACAAAGTACTTTTAGTGAGAACTGGTCTTATTGTATTTATCAGGGCGATGGGTATTTATTTGTTATTAACCATTCCTGCCCTGGCCGCACTGCCTGCCATGTACCTGCTGTCTGCCGGATATGCATTGAGTTTTGGCTGGATAGCAGCCATCTTCTTCCTTATTGCCTTTTATTTATTAAGGATAATGAAAATGAGTGTAAGGGCCAGGCATATGCTTTTGTATATGGCCGCTGCGGTTGCTGTACTGATTGCTTTTCAAATGATGGAAATAACCGGTGCCTGGGACCATATCTGGCAATCAGGCGCTTTCCTTTTATTTCCGGGCGCAGCAGTTATGGCCGGCTGGATAAGCCTGGCGGTATCAGGAAAAGCTATTAACCGGTTGTTTGCTCCACCCTATCCGGATTACCATTCAACCATTATTGATAACCATTCATCGGCAACTGAAAACAGTATTTAAATAAAACAGGTATGAAAAATAGTAAAGTCTCCATTCTTATTATCACAGCAGGCGCCTTTCTTTTTAACAGCATTTTCTGGAACGAACAAATGGCCGTAAATGCCGTGCTTTTTGATGCATTTATTATCAGCAGCCTTTTCTTTTTGTATGATATGGCGTGGAAAAATAAAATGCTGCGGTATATGTTGCTGGCGCACCTGGTTTGTCTGCTGGTGCTCATCATGTATAATTCAGTGCTGGGAAAAATATCCTTTTCTATTACTTTATTGCTGTTGTTTGCCTTTGCCGCATATGCCCACCGTTCCATATGGTTTGCCGGTGGTTCGATGATGGTTGGGTTCACGCATTTTATCGGCAGTTTTTCAAGGTTACTCAGCCACAGCAAAAAAGACAAGCAACCTGAAAGGCCGGTTGCTCGTTTTATCCGTTTTGCGATTTTCCCTGTCATTATCGGCATTTGCTTCTTTATAATTTACAGTGCTGCCAATTCGGTTTTTGCCGGTATAGCCGGAAATATTGGTATAAAACTGGAGCAGTTTTTCAATGGTTTTTTTGCACTGTTTTCTTTTGGGCGGTTGTTTTTTTTACTGGCCGGATTTTACCTTACCGGCTCGCTGCTGCTGCGTCCCGGTTATACCAGGTTTGAAAAAATAGATGCCGCCGCTACAGATGATATGCGGCGGATCCGTAAAAAGAGAATGGATATTCATAAAAGCGTGCTTTATGATCTTACTGTGGGTGTAATGGGTAAACTGGCCAAAGGTATTCTGGCACTCAGGAATGAATACAAGACCGGTCTCATCAGCCTTGTTTTGCTGAACGGGATGCTGCTTATCATTAATATTATTGACATTAATTATCTCTGGATTCATTTTACCTACACCCCTGCCATCGATCTTTTTACAATGATTCACGAAGGAACAGAACTCCTGATTTTTTCCATTGTAATGGCCATGCTGGTACTGTTGATATTTTTCAGGGGCAACCTCAATTTCTATAAAAAGAATAAATGGCTCAGGATCGGTGCTTATGTATGGTTAATTCAAAACGCAGTGCTTGTTATTTCGGTATTGCTGCGCGATTATTATTACATCCGGGAATTTGGCCTGGCCTACAAGCGCATAGGGGTTCTGTTTTTCCTGCTGCTGGTAATAGCCGGGCTGGTAACAGTTTTTCTGAAAGTACACTATGCAAAAACAACCTATTTCTTACTACGGATAAATGCATGCTGTGTTGTTTTTCTGCTGGTAGCCGGTTCCATGGTGCAGTGGGATGTATTTATTACGGAATACAATATTGCACACCGGAAATCAGCGCCCCTTAACCTGCCCTATCTGCTTACCCTGTCTGATAAAGTTTTGCCGGTGCTGGATGCCAACCTGCCCATTTTAAAAGAACGGGAGAAAGAACTCAACGCACAGAAAATCTTCCTGGGCAGGTGCAGCAATTGTATTGAAGAAGTCATCAGCGATCGCAGCAAATGGTATATGCAGCAGCAGGATAAGTACACGTGGTTGTCCTGGAACTATACTGATGCAGCAGAAAAAAAATATTTTCTTAAGAAAGAGAAACGGCTGGCCGTAATACAATAAATAGACATAAGAGTTTTAAATATCTTTTTACAAATAAAATATACCCAAGCCCGTCTCAAAGGAGACATGTACATAGAAGTCCTTCCCTTTCCAGGGTGGGGCAGGGGGCGGGCAACAAAAGACATCATTATGCAAAAAGAAAAATTTTCTTTAAAACAAAGGGCCAGAAGTTTTCAATTTGCCTTTAGCGGGTTGTATCAATTTTTTACAACGCAGCACAACGCTATCATACATGCAGTAGCTACCGGCGCCGTGATTGCGCTGGCTACAATAATTCACCTGCCGCTGAGTAAATTTCTCTTTGTTATTATTGCCATAACACTTGTTTGGATGGCAGAATTATTCAATACTGCTATTGAGCAACTCTGCGATATGGTTTGTCCGCAACAGCATCCCCAAATAAAATTTATTAAAGACGTGTCGGCCGCCGCTGTACTGGTTACTGCTGTGATGGCATTTGTAACCGCCTGTATCATTTTTATACCCGCTTTATTATGACAAAAAATACTTTAATCACTGCCCGTTTTTTCCATGTATACCTGTTGAAAACAGAAATACAGCGCCTGCTGCTTACCTCTGTATTATTTGGTTTTTCATTATTGCTGGTCAGGACAGTCTATACGGGCGGGCTTGCCTTTGCATTCCTGGTATGGAACCTTTTCCTGGCCTTCATACCCTATTTTTTATCTTATACACTAACCCTGCGCCCTGGCTGGATTAAAAACAAGTGGAAATTTGCCGCGGTATTTACTGCCTGGCTGCTATTTATTCCAAATTCGTTTTACATGCTTACGGATCTTTTTCATCTGTACGACAGTTATGCTGTACCGCGCTGGTATGATCTCCTGCTTATTTTTTGCTTTGCCTGGAATGCATTGCTGATGGGCATACTTTCTGTACGCCATATGGAGAAAATTATACAGGCCATCTGGCTATACCGGTTCGATGGGTTATTTGTTTACCCCGTTATGCTGCTGAATGCCCTGGGTATTTATATTGGCCGCTACCTCCGGTTTAACAGTTGGGATGTTATCAGTAATCCATTTCAGCTGCTGATTGATATGGGGCATATTTTACTGCACCCTGTATACTATAAAAATGCCTGGGCAATGATATTATGTTTCTCATTTTTCCTGAGCATTCTTTACATGACGCTCCGCCGATTGAATAAGTCAGCCTGATTTTTTTGCTTTTTACACTTTGCAAACGCGCGTGCTGGCCGGGGAGGAGAAATTTGCCTTTACGGCAACCTGGCTACTTTAACGTAGCGGAATTCGAGGCATGCATTTATAATATATTCTACACTAAAAAACCATTACCATGCAGACATCTCAGGACTGGATTATTTATTTCAGGCAAAACCTTCGGCATAACAGAATTGACTGGACGCTGGCGCCACAGCTTACAGATACAGAACGGAAAAATATTGTGCAATCGGTACAAGCATGGCAACTGGGAGAAACATCAGATGGGGCACATTTACTGGCTGCGGCAAAAAGATATGCAGACAAAATTGGTGATCCTGATTATTGTGCGGCAGTACAACTATTTATAAAAGAAGAACAGAAACATGGCCACAACCTGGGGCATTACCTTGACTTAATACAGGAAAGGCGAATTACCCATGATTGGGGCGATACCCTTTTCAGGAAAATTCGTTATTTAAATACCAGCATGGAGCTGTGGACCATTGCTGTAATAACGGTTGAAAGCGCGGCGCAGGTATTTTACCAGGCATTAAAAGAAGCCACCAGTTGTACATTGCTGAAGCAGGTATGTACAGATATTTTAATTGATGAGGCAGCGCATATTAACTTTCAGCAACAGCGCCTGCAAATTATTTTTTCAGGTAAAACGGTAATGCAGAAAATTATCAGCTTTCAATTTTACAGGCTGTTTTATTTTTCCACTATTCTGGTGGTGTGGATGGCCCATCGTAAACTGTTTAAATCCGGGAATATTAACCTGGCAAAATACCTGCGTAAAATGAATTTCAAATTTGCGAAGACGATTCAGAAGCTGCACCCGTCAATAGCGTCAGAAACGGATATCCCATCAGCAAGGTCAGTGGCCATTACAGAAAACTAATCGTTGAAATAGATTTGTAATGAGCCTGATTAAATTGCTTAAAAGCATATGTCAAAAAAAGCCCCGGTAAATATGTACCGGGGCTTTGCTTATAACTATGTTTTATTTTAAAAATCGATACCCATTCCGAAATACCATACTGGTTTTCCGCGAAAGAAACGGTCCATTGTCCAGGCAGCATCCAGTTTTAAAAAGTAACCCAGCAGCGTACTGCGGGCCCCAAAACCATAACCACCTACAAACGGGCCAATACCACCAGCTTTAATATTTACTGTAACCGGGTTGCCGGGATTATTTTGATCTGAATAGATAATCTGCGGTCTTTGTATTTTACCGTATGCACCATTCCATGCAGATCCTAAATCAATAAACTGCGTAAGCTGAAAATTGCGCAGGAAAGCATTGTTAATGGGTTTATTAAAAAATGTAGTAAAAACCGGCAAACGAAATTCGCTGTTAATGGTAACCGCATTATTGCCATTGGCAACATTCTGGTTAAAGCCACGCATATTAAGTGCCAGGGTCTGGTAGGCATAATCAGGATCCTGTGGTGTATTGCCGGAATTGGCTTTAGGAAAAAGCCAGCCATCTGCACCACCCAGGTAATACAATGTTTTTTCAGGACCCCAGCTGAAGTCAGCGCCCAAACGGCCGGCCCATATAAAATTGCGGTAGATAGGATAGTAATAGCGCACATCAGTACCAAAATTAAAATTACCGCGCCCCTTGAGTGTATCTTTTTTCAGGTTGGTATTTAAATCAACGTATACTTTATACCGCATTCCTTTGTAAATATTGATGGTAGGCGACAGGGTATTGTCGTACACATATTCAATATGGGTAAGTAAGTAAGATTGTTTCTGATCAGGCGCCTGCAAAGATTGGTCATCCGCACCGCGTATAACATATTTGTCTTTACGTACACCAACAGAAATGCGTACACTTTTAATTTTATCGAACGGGTACTTGACAATAGCCTGGTAAAGATTAGTGTATAATTTAGCATTGTAAATGCCAATATTGCCAATCTGCGTTTGCCGGTAATATACTGCAGAGTAGTCAAGCCTTTTCTTCAGGTAGTCGAACCGCGCAAACCACTCGCCCCCGGCATCAAACAAGGAATTATTGCTGCCAATGAAAGGACTGGTGCTTCCACCTGTGCTGTTGCTGAAGCCTGCACCCACGGTGTTGATAATAGGCAGCCGTAGTGCACCTGTAAAACGAAGATCTTCCATTACATCAAATACACTGGCTTTCAGCAGGCCATTTAAGCCACCATTGCTGTTTAATACAACCGGAAGGCTACCGGTATAGGGCTGATAGCGGTTTACCAGTACATCATTATTAAAGCCGGCTGATACATTATCGCCAAAAAATTTCAATTTATAATCGTAGTGTTTTGCCTGATTTAGTACAGAAGGCGGCAGGCTGCTGAAACGATCATCAGTTACCGTATTGCCGGCAGCCGAATCCTTTTTTTCGTTTTCGAAGTCATTTTCAAAAGCATCTTTTTTTCTGGCAGTATCAGCGGCTGCTGCAGCCTGTGTAAGTTTGGCAGCTTTTGCGCTGGCAATACGGTCTGCTTCTACCGTTTTACGCCGGAAGTCAGTCGGCCGCGGATTGATATTCCTTTTTTTAAGGTTGTTATCATCAACTTTTAATTTATACAAAAACAACAAATCACCCTCTTGCCTTACTTCACTCACTACGCCATTATCGCCGGCTATTTTTGTTTCCTTTAAACTGCTCTGGTAGTTCGTCAGCGGAAATACATAGGCAGAATCACTGGTAATAGCAAATGCAAATACAGAATCCGGCTCGCTTTTCTTGTTCAGGGTAAGCACAGAGTCCAATTCCTTTGCATCGGGATTGTGTAAAATATCATCACCTATTTTAAAAACTGAATCTACGCCAGCCCTTTTGGTGGTAAAAAAGCCTGCCCAGCGATTGGCAATACCACTCTCATCGCTTACATAAGTAAAATGAGAAGTATTGTACTGCATCGGAAAACGGGCATTGCCATATTGGAGACGGCTTAGTTGTGAGATCTGTTTGAAATCACTTTTGTTCCAGTTATCAATCAAAAACACATTGTAGCGGTTGTCAGAAGGTAAAACGCTGTCGCCGGTTTTGGCCAGCGCATTTGGTCTGTTGGAAGAATAAATAATACCTGTTTTACCAGGAAATGCTACGAACGTGGCATCAAGGTCATCATACACATCATTGGTAATCTGCTCAACAGTTCCCTTGTCTATTTTATAGGTAAAAATGTCTGACTGCCCATTGCGCACGGCGCTAAACAGCAGGGTGTTTTTATCCAGCATATATTTCATGTCCTGTACCTGGTCAAAATCCGGTATATCCTGCTTAATTGGTTTATACCGCTTAAGTAAATCATACACAAATAATTTTACTTTGCCTTCGGCATTATACAGCACTGCCAGCTGGGTTCCCTTGCCATCCCAGGCCATCAGTGGGTAATTGGGATTGATTTCGCTTTCTTCCATCAGTATGCCGGTTTTCAGCAATACTTTGCGGTTGATAAAATTCTCATACAGTACCACACAGTACTTACCATTTCTATATTCGGTAATGGCATAGGTTTGGCTACGCGGGGCTGGGTTTGGTGAATAGCGAAAGAATTTTTTATGGGTGGTGACTTCTTCGGTTGTTTGCACAGAACCTTTGGGTTGGTTGCGCCTGCCGCGGATGTCTTTATCATACCGCTCTTCCTGGTAAACCATGAAATCTTTCAGGACTTCTTTAAATTTCTTTTTAGCAATACGGTTGGAAGCGCTGTTGAGATTGCGGTATACTCTTGCCAGGTAGAGAAAATAAGTAACGTTTTCTTTTTTATATTTTTCAGATACATAATACCAAAACGCATGGCCGGCCAGCAGCGGTTTTTCAAATGCCAACTGGTAAAAGTTGCGGTATTTGCCTGAAAGAATAGCAGATTTTAACTGGTCGTCCAGGTCGGTGCTCCAGTTTTCTGCGCCATAATCCACATAACCATCGGTAAGCCATTTGGGCAAATCAAGCAAGGCCTGGTTGGCAGCAAATTCGCCCAGGTCATCACCAAACAAGATATTATCCATCAATATTTTTGCCAGTCCGCTACGTATCTGCCTGCGCAGGTTGGCGTGGTCACCAGTATAGTACACCAGCATTTTATTGTTAACCAGTTTGGTACTGCCGCCCGAAGTTTGCCAATCCAGGCTGAGCCCGATATTGGATTGCTGCATTTCATCATAACTGTTATAAATAACAATATTGGCGCGGCGCTGCAGTCCATACTCCACAAAGCTTTCAATATCGGGCAGTTCTCTTTCCGCCAGCTGGGCTACGTATTTGGCGAGGGGCTCGCCGTTTTGTGAGTAATATGAATTGAAATTGTCTGTCTGGTAATACGCCCACTTAAACTTTTTGTATTGAACCCTGTTTTTACCAAACTCTGTAGTGCCTATTTGTGCAAAAATGAAAGTACTTAAAAAGAGGCCAGTTGTAAGCAACGTTAATTTCTTCATGCTAAAAAATTGCTGTGTCAAACTATTCTTCTGAAATTGCATACCGGATATTTAGTAATTAAAATTATGCTATTTGGGCGAAATGGATACATTGACCGTTTTACAAAACCTGTTGTGGCTTTTAGCTTTCAGCAATGATTGTAAACGCCTGTTCAGGCAACCTTTAAGCACAACGGGCAAGGTACTGCTTATGACCATATTTCGGCACTGTTACAACCCGTATAAAAAAAGAACCAATTATGTTTACAGTTACGTCTTTTACATTCAGTCCGATTGCCGAGAATACCTATGTACTGCACAACGAAGCGGGCGACTGTATCATTATTGACCCGGGCTGTTTTTTTGGTAATGAACGCCGGGAACTCGCTGACTATATTATTGAAAACGGGTTAGTGCCTAAATATTTGTTAAATACCCATTGTCACCTTGATCATGTGTTCGGTAATAAATTTGTTTACGAAACCTGGCAACTTGAACTCTATATTCATCCCAATGAACAGGCGGTACTTGAATACGCACCGGCGGCCGGCTTGCGCTGGGGGATGCCGTTTGATAATTATAAAGGTCCCCTGCATTTTTTACGTGAAGGGGATACAGTCAGGTTGGGTAATGATTCGTTAAAAGTTTTGTTTGCACCCGGCCATAGTCCGGGGCATATCTGTTTCTATTCCCAGGAGCAGGATTTTGTGATTGGCGGCGATGTATTATTTAAAATGAGCGTGGGCAGAACCGATTTGCCCGGCGGGGATACGGATACATTGCTTAACAGCATCCGTACGGTATTGTTTGTGCTGCCGGAAGAAACCGTGGTGTATTGTGGCCATGGAGAACCTACCAGCATAGGATTTGAGAAAGTAAACAACCCTTATTTGAAGAACACATAGCAATGGAGGCAACGGTTTTTGCCATGCCGTTGTCAATTGATCCAAAATAAGGTGTATGAAGCTGATGCTTATTGCTGGCAGTTTGGTTTTACTATTGACGGCCTGTACAAAGCAGGGCGGAAGTCCGGATTGTTGCGTTTTGCCTGCTGTGGAAATGGTCCGCACGCAAACGCAGTGTGCTGATGCCTGGGGATATGGAAATACTGCGGAAGCTACCATTACCCGTCTTGCAGACTATTTGTCGCAAAAAAATATTGCCACTTCCAAAATAACCATCCTGGCTACCGGTGAAACATTGGTATGCGATGCGTGTACCTGCTCAAAAGGATTTGTGTTTCATGTATGGACGGCCAGTAAATATATAGCTGATCTTAAAAAGGAAGGATTTATCATCCACTAACATTGGGTGGAAGATAAGCGATAAGCTGGCTATTGAAGCCACTTGCCAATGACCGGCAGTTTCTGAAATTCTTTTTTTTCTATTTTAAGAATAAACAATAAAAAGGCTGCCAGTAATACGAGTCCCGTACTTACGCTAAACAAAAACGAAGTAAAAAACATATGCAATCCCTTGTGTATAAAAAACAGCAGTACCACAATCACCATATACGCCAGTAGCTTTTTCCATGCGTAGGGTATATAATAGTACTTTTGGCCAAATATATAAGAGAGCACCATCATACTTCCATAGCACATAAAAGTGGCCCAGGCGCAGGCGGTGTAACCGTAGATGGGTATAAAAAAGTAATTGATAAGAAGTGTCATGGCGGCACCGCCTAAGGTTATATATGCCCCAATCATGGTTTTGTTGGTAATCTTATACCAGACAGAAAGATTATAGTAAATACCGAGAAACATATTGGCGAGGAGCAGAATGGGCACTACTTTAAGACCGGCCCACATGGCCTCATTTTTTATAAAGTGCTTCCAGATATCAATAAATAGCGCCACTACCAAAAACATGGTACAAATGGTAATTACAAAAAACTTCATCACCCGGGCATAAACTTTAGGTGGGTTTTCGCCGGAAGCCTGTTTAAAAAAGAAGGGCTCGGCGCCCATGCGGAAGGCCTGGATAAAAAGCGTTATTAATATAGACAGCTTATAGCAGGCACTGTAAGTACCTACTTCCGCATGTTTGGCCGTTTCTCCAACAGCAGGCGACCACCAGCCCAGCATAATGCGGTCAAAAGTCTCATTAATAACTCCCCCAAAGCCAACTACCAGCAATGGTAACGTGTAAATAATCATTTCCTTCCAGAGCAGTTTATTAAATTCCCATTTGAAAGCCATGAATTCCTTCCATAATAATAACAGCGCAGAAAACGAGGCAATCAGGTTGGCAATTATCAGGTATCCGACACCGTAATTTTTATTGTAAAAGATCTGTATAACACTGTTGGAGTCTGCTGCCAGCAGCCTGGGACAAATGGAAATGAAAAAATAAGTAAAAGCGATATTGACCAATATACTACTAATGCGTACAATGGCGAATTTGACTGGCCGGCCATCCTGCCTCAATTTTGCCAGGGGTACCAGTGTAAGCGTGTCAAAAGCAATAATAAAAGCGCACCAGGTAATATACTCCGGGTGCTCTTTTAAAGATATTATATTTGCAATGCTTTTGTTGCAGAGAATGATCAGGGCGGTAAGGATAACAGTACTTACAATAAGGGATACACTGGCTGTGTTGTATAGTGTTTTTTTGTTTTCCTCCTTTTGGATAAAGCGGAAATAAGCCGTTTCCATGCCATAGGTGAAAATAACGGTTAAAAATGGCAGTATGGAATACACCAGGCTAAATTCACCATACTGTGCGCCGCTCAGCTTAAGCGTTAGATAGGGGGTTAGCAGGTAATTAAGCAACCGGGAGAAAATGGTGCTTCCACCATACCAAAGTGTTTGCCCCGCTAAATTTTTTATGCCGCTCAAGTGTTAAATGGTTTTGGCAAATGTAGTTTTTTTGTATTGCTGATGTTTCTTTTTAACTTTCTTTCTTGTGCAACTGAACGTAACAATACAGGATCTTATTGTAAATTAAAAACAGTATGAAAAAGGTATTCATTTTATCGTTATTCGTTTTAATGGCAGGGATGGTATTTGCCCAGCCGCAGGCTGCTGAGGGCAAAGCTGCTTTTCAGAAAACCCAGCAACCCGCTGCTTTTATTACCCTGCCTTATGCTGATAATGTAGTGGAAAAAGCCATTGAAGATTATATGTCCAGGAAAGGCGTAAAGGGCGGATCCAGCAATGGGTATAAACTTTACCGCAGCTATAAATTAGTCAGTACGCAGGAATACAACAGTGACCTTTATTTCAAAGTTGAACGGAAAAGCCGTTCTGAAAAGGATGTTTCTATTGTTTCACTGATAGTTGGCAAAAGCACGGAAGATATAAAGACCAGGAAGCTGGACAGTACCGGCAATACCTCCACGCTGGAAGGCGCAAAAGAGTTACTGAATGAAATGGTGCCCGCTATTGAAGCTTATGACCTTTCTGTACAGATAGATGCACAGCAGAATACGATTACAAAGGCGAAAAAGAAGTACGATGGATTGATAGATGATGAACGGGATGCCCTTAACAAGATTAGAGACCAGGAGCAGAAGCTTGCCCAGAATAAAGTAGATCAGAGCAGGCAGGCAGATGATATAAATAACAGCATCCATAGCGATGATAAAGCAATGCAAAAAGCCCGGAAAAAAATGAAAAACCTGGTAGATGATCAAAGCAACGGCGAGAAGAAAATTAGAAATCTGCAGGATAAACTGGAACAGAACAAAAGAGACCAGCAAAAGCAACAGGATGAAGTAAACAAACAACAGGATATTTTAAGTACGCTAATGGCAAAGCGTAAGTCATAAATATATTATTATACATTTTTGAGAATTCCGGCCACACTGGCAGGAATGGAAAGCCTTTGTATTTTTTATCTCAATTATTGATAACTCCTGTCACACTAAACATCTTTGAATAGTTTTCAGAAATATCTTTTGCCATCAACCCCGGCGAAGTGCAGGCTGGCGTGTTCTTTATTTTTACCTGGTGCGGGTTAGAAAACCATGCGTTGACGTCTGCTTTCACATTGATAAAGCTTTTTCTGCCCGGGGTTGTTGTAATCTGCAGGTATTGACCAAAAGGAAATAACAAAGTGGGTTTGCGCAGCACACTATTTTCTCCGCTAAAGCCACCAATATGGTATTCAATTTTATTATTGGGTTGTGAAGACAAGGCTGATTTTCCTTCCAGCTTGGCCATTACATAACCGCTGCTCAATGTCCAGAACATACCTTTTGCCGGGTCAAGGGCGCCGGTTTGTGTTCCGCTGATATTACGGGCACTATCTATGCCGATTAAAAAAGAAATACGGTTATAAGTAAAAGGTGATGCCAATAGTTTCACGGTCCAGGTAGTGGAGTCCGCTGCATCTACCAAGAAATATTTATCGCTGTTTACATGGTAGGTGCGGTTAGAATCAGTATTTATCAGGTCAACCTTACTTACATAAAATTTAAAAGCAGAAACTGTATATTCTTCATTCCAGAAATTGCGGCAGGCAGAATCCAAACGTAGTTTCAGTGTATCTGCCATGGGGATGAAATTGATAGCCAGGTTGAAACTGTCTTCTTCAGGCGTTACTTTGGTAAAACCACTTGCACTGTATTCTTTAGAGCAACTGCCCGCAAATATTGCTGTTAGAAGAATTAATAAAACAGGTAATACAAGTTGCTTTTTCATAGTTGGATTTTTCAAAAATCAATGGTCGTATCGGATTTTTTGTCTTTGCTGTTTGGTATCACTCTTCCTTTTCTTTCCCTCTATCCTGATTTCTTTTGCTTTTTTTGATGGCCTGGTGGCTATCCTCGCTTTTTTCTTTTTCAACGCTTCGGTAACCAGCACATTCATCTTTTTTATTACCTCTTCCTTATTGGCCAGCTGGGTTCTGTGTGTTTGGCTCCTCACTTGCAAAAACCCTTCCGAACTAATCCTGTTGTCCAGTTTTTTCAGCAATAATTCTTTCTGCCCGGCAGATAATAAAAGAGAACCCGCTACGTTGAAACTGCCTTCTGCCGCTGTTTCTACCTTATTTACATTTTGTCCGCCTTTTCCGCCGCTCCTGAATGTTTTAAAACTTATTTCTATAGAAACGTTTACCATAACCATTAATATTGTGTTGATTAGTAAATTTACGCACAATATTTACAAACCATGAGAGCGGTCATACAAAGAGTGTCAGGCGCAACCGTTACAATTGAGAATAAAATGCGGGCTTCTGTAACAAAAGGTTTGCTGGTGTTGCTGGGTATAGAAGAAGCAGATACCCATGAGGATATTGATTGGTTGAGCAGCAAGCTGGTGAACCTGCGTATTTTTGATGATGGAGATGGCGTAATGAATTTGGGTATTAAAGAAATGGGTGGTGAAATATTGCTCATTAGCCAGTTTACCCTGCATGCCGCCACTAAAAAAGGCAACCGCCCATCTTATATTAAAGCAGCAAAGCCTGGTACAGCAATGCCCATGTATGAAAAAATGATACAACAACTTGAAAAAGATTTGGGTAAATCTATTGCCACCGGCGTATTTGGGGCCGATATGAAAGTGAGCCTGGTAAATGATGGTCCTGTGACGATCATAATAGACACAAAGAACAGGGAATAGTTTATCGGTTGAACCGCGGAGGACAGGCACTCGTAATTCGTAATTTTTTTGCTTATGACCATAGACGAAGCACAGCAACAGGTTGATGACTGGATAAAAACAGTGGGCGTGCGGTATTTTAATGAACTCACTAACCTTGGTATATTGATGGAAGAGGTAGGCGAACTTTCGCGTTTAATGGTGCGCAGGTATGGAGAGCAGTCCTTTAAAGAAACCGATAAGGGGAAAGAACTGTCAGATGAAATGGCCGATGTTTTATGGGTACTGATCTGCCTGGCCAACCAAACCGGGGTTAACTTAACCGACGCACTGCAAAAGAATTTTGAAAAGAAGAATTTGAGGGATGCACAGCGGCACCTGAACAATGACAAACTGAAATAGCCGGCTGCCCGTTTATGATTGGGTTAATTGCCTTGCTGCCCGTTTAGCAATCCTAATGCATTGGGACAGCGATCAGAAATCTGGAAATTGCGCATCAGCACCTGGCTTATCCGCCTTCAACCACTCTAATCCTCAACTGATTAACAAATCAATTGATCACTTATATTTGCAGCCATTATGGCAAATGATACCAGCAGGTTCCAGGCAATTATCTCTCATTGTAAAGAATACGGGTTTATATTTCCCAGCAGCGAAATCTATGATGGATTAAGCGCGGTATACGATTACGGTCAGTACGGCAGTGAACTGAAGAAAAATATAAAGGATTACTGGTGGAAAAGCATGACCCAGCTACATGAGAATATTGTGGGTATTGACGCAGCCATCTTTATGCATCCCACCACATGGAAGGCCAGCGGGCACGTTGATAATTTCAGCGATCCCATGATTGACAATAAAGACAGCAAGAAACGCTATAGAGTAGACCATTTGATTGAGGCATTCAGCGATGAACTGAAGTCTAAAGGAGAGCGTAAAGCCGCTGAAACGGTACTTTCCTCCATGGATGCCCTATTGGCCGGTGACGATTTTGCCGGTTTAAAAAAACTGATAGACGATAACAGGATAAAATGCGCTGTAAGCGGCACCGCCAACTGGACCGATATCAGGCAGTTTAACCTGATGTTTTCTACGGAGTTTGGTGCGACTGCTTCTACGGAAGATGTGGACAGCAAAGTATACCTGCGTCCGGAGACAGCGCAGGGTATTTTTGTTAATTTTCTGAATGTGCAGAAAACCGGCCGCATGAAAATACCCTTTGGTATTGCACAGATTGGCAAGGCTTTCCGCAATGAAATTGTGGCCCGGCAGTTTATCTTCCGCATGCGGGAGTTTGAGCAGATGGAAATGCAATTTTTTGTACGCCCCGGCACAGAAGGAGAATGGTACAAACATTGGAAAGAAGAGCGCCTGAAATGGCACCTTAGCCTGGGTACTTCATCAGAAAAATATCGCTATCATGACCATATAAAGCTGGCGCATTATGCAAAAGAAGCCTGTGATATTGAATTCGAGTTCCCCATCGGCTTTAAGGAAGTAGAAGGCATTCATTCCAGGTCCGATTTTGATTTAACCCAGCACCAGCAATACAGCAGAAAAAAAATGCAGTATTTTGACAATGATTTGGACAGCAATGGCAAACCATTTGGTAACTATATCCCGTATGTAATTGAAACCTCTATCGGTTTAGACCGCATGTTCCTGCTGCTGATGAGCAATGCATATACAGAGGAAGATTTAAGTACCCCAGAAAAACAGGATAGCCGGGTGGTATTAAAATTACCTGAAAAACTGGCTCCCATCAAGCTGGCCGTTCTGCCGCTTTTGAAAAAGGATGGCCTGCCTGAATTAGCCAGGGGACTGATGAATGAATGTAAAACCTCATTTAAGTGTTTTTATGAAGAGAAAGATGCCATCGGAAAAAGATACCGCCGCATGGATGCAATAGGCACACCTTTTTGCGTTACTATAGACCACCAGACGAAGGAAGATAATACGGTGACTATCCGTTACCGGGACAGTATGCAGCAGGAAAGGATTGCAATAAGTGAGGTAAAAAAACTGGTAGAATTGCGTATTTTATAGAAATTTACACTTAGTAGCAAAATAAACTAGTAAAAATACCTTTTACAATAGACAACTGTATAGTACTTTAGAGTAGAAAACATATCCAGACCCCCTGAAAAACCCAAATACGAATTACCATGCTTGCACTTCTTGAAGTCTCCATTAACATTATATTGTTAGCTGTTATTGTACTGGCAGCAGCCGCCGTTGGTTTTCTGATCAGCAAAGCCAGCAGTAAAAAGCAAAAATCAGTTATCTTAAAATTAGAGGTGGAAATGCTGCGCAACCACGCAGAGATTTTACAGCTGCATAAAGAACTAACTGAAAAGGAAAATCTGCAATCATCAACCCCCATTTTTTCTATCAGGGACAGTGGTTCGGAATTATCGGACGAACAGCTATCCAGCGCAAGGTTATCTAAGAGAAAAATCTCCGGGGGCGGTAAATCAACTTCATAATAGTCTTTTTCTTGTTTACATAATAGTTTACTATTATTTGGCGCAATTAGTACTGTGCTGATATACTATTAATGGTCTTGCTGCGTATAGTAAGCGTCCGATAAACCCTATAGAATGATCCTTACGCACCCCTTTTTATTTTATACAATTGTAGTATTGTTTATAGCCTTTACATCCGGCTGGGTGGTATTTGTGATTACCGGCCGGCGGGCAACTACATTTAAAAACAGGTTGCATGCGCTGGAAAGCGAAAAGCAGGCCTTGCAGCTGTACGTACAGGAACTGGAAGAACAATTACATAGAAAATACACTTTCCCGCTAAATAATACACCCGTTATTTCACTTACCGTAAATAAGATTAATAAGACCAATTAAGAATTAAGTCTATCAATTTATTTTTCTTGGCAACATTGTAAAAAAAATAAAACCGGTAACCATGGCCGTGACATGCTGTTAAGGTGCCGTATACAAGTGCAGCTGCCACATACAAATTAATATCAGCTTTTATTCTTTTGACAATGCCATTACTAACTGTCTGCCACCATCATTTTTTGCAATTTCCTGGTGAGCAGGAATAATATGAGCGAAGCAATGCCGGCCATGAAAACAAAGAGCATAAAAAAATCATAAAGGTTATGCATCTGGTAGCCCACAAAGGAAGTAGTTTTTCCATTATCAGGGTATAGGGAGCTCAGCACACCTGCCAGCTTATTTCCAAAGGCGTTGGCCGTAAACCAGATAGCCATCAGCAAAGAAGAAAATTTTAGCGGTGATAATTTATTTACAAGTGACATACCGATGGGTGACAAGCATAATTCGCCGGCGGTATGCAGCGCGTACATGCCGGTAAGCCATATCATACTTACTTTAACGCCGGGCTGTACATTGTCTACCCCCTTTGCAATCCACAAATAGCCAAGGGCGAGCAGGAACAATCCCAGTGCCATTTTGGTAGGCGAAGAAGGTTCGCGTTTTCCCAGGGTTAACCATAACCATGCAAAGAAAGGTGCAAATAATACAACAAAGGTAGAATTGAGCGACTGAAACCAACTGGCGGGTATTTCCTCTCTGGTAATATAAGAAAGCCCATTAGAAAGCAGGTAAATATTGGCGGCAATAATGCCGGCTGCAAAAAGCAGCAGCAGTCCGTAAACAGTAATACGCAGCGCTCTGTCAAATTCGGATGCCAGGTTGCGGGAAGCTTTTTTAAATAAGGTGACTATATAGTATAAAAGAGCTGCCGAGGCGAGGTACGCCAACCACACAGGAATATGGAGGCCGATATGACGGTCTGTTTGCGTATCTGCAAAAAATGTGAGTGATGCACCCGCCTGCTCAAAAGCACTCCAGAAAAAGATGACAAAAAAACAGACCACAAAAATAACAGCTACTTTATTTTTTTCGATGGCAGACAGGGTTTTGTCTGAGAAAATGATAGCAGGTATAATAACAATACAGGCCACCAGCAGGTAAAAAAGGTAATTGATTCTGGTATCAAGGTATAATAATCCAATGCAGATACTGGCCATAACTGCCAGCCCAATAATAGTAAGAACGGGCGAGAGCATAGATTTTGAAGTGCCCGCAGGTACCAGCCCTAATGTTTTATTGTCAGGGTCTTTTACATATTTGTGATGAAAAAGCTTTTGTACCAGTACGCTGATCACCATTCCAATACCACCAATCAGGAAGGCCCATTTAAAATCGGCAGGATTGCCGGTATCTCCAAAAAGCCCGCAGATAAATGGACCCAGTGCACCACCGGTATTAATACCCATGTAAAAAATTGTGTATGCTGCGTCTTTGCGGTTATCGTTTTTTGTATACAGCTGTCCAACGAGGGAAGAAATATTTGGTTTGAAAAAACCATTACCTGCAATCATAAGTCCGAGGCCCGAGAAAAAAAGAAAAGTAGCAAGATCAGGTGAGCTGCTGTACACGCTGCCACAGCAAAAGAGCACTACTTCGCCAATGGCCATTACAATGCCGCCCGCTATAATAGAACGACGATTGCCCCAGTAACGATCTGCCATAAACCCACCCAGCAGCGGCGTCAGGTAAATAAGACTCAGGTAGCTGCCATAAAGGTTGGATGCAAATGCCTGGTTAAACAGCAGGGCCTTCGTCATAAATAATACCAGCATAGCCCGCATGCCATAGAAATTAAACCGCTCCCACATCTCCGTGGCAAATAGAATGTATAAACCTTTAGGATGTCCTTTGGGTGCTACGGCAGTTTCTGGCATAAAGATTTTTTTGTGAGATGAGATGGTTTATACGCCAAAGTACAGAGAATTAATGAATGCAGTACACATCAGTACTATAAATTTGGCCGGGGTTTACGATATTTGCCACTCGTAAATTTAACTGCTGACAATAGCAAATCATTCTTTAATTTAAGGGCTGAAAAAATCCATTCATGAAAATTCTTTTATTAGGTTCTGGCGGGCGTGAGCATGCACTGGCATGGAAACTTGTTCAAAGCAGTAAATGCAGCAAACTGTTTATAGCGCCCGGTAACGGTGGCACGTCCAAATGCGGACAAAACGTTCTCCTGTCGATCACAGATTTCGAGGCAATTGGTCAATTTTGTTTACAGGAACAGGTTGAAATGGTAGTAGTAGGCCCGGAAGAGCCGCTGGTGAAAGGCATTGTTGATTATTTCAAGACAACTGAAAAGCTGCAATCCATCATGATCATCGGCCCATCACTGGAGGCAGCAAAGCTGGAAGGCAGCAAGGCGTTTGCCAAAGCATTTATGGACAGGTATAATATTCCCACTGCAGCTTACCGTGAGTTTGATGCCTCCAACTATGAAGAAGGTGTGCATTATATAAATCAACACAATTTACCTGTTGTATTAAAAGCCGATGGCCTTGCAGCAGGCAAGGGGGTACTGATTTGTCAGAATTATATTGAAGCCGGCGCTGAGTTTGAATTAATGATACAAAGGAACAAATTTGGTGAAGCAGGAAGAAAAGTAGTGGTAGAAGAATTTCTGGAAGGTATTGAACTGAGTATGTTTGTGCTTACAGACGGCATCAATTATGTTATACTTCCTGAGGCCAAAGACTATAAACGCGTTGGTGAAGGCGATAAAGGACTGAACACCGGCGGTATGGGTGCGGTTAGTCCCGTTCCCTTTGCAGACGACCTTTTTATGCAGAAAATTGAGGAAACCATTGTAAAGCCCACTATTGAGGGCCTGCAGAAAGAAGCCATGGACTATAAGGGCTTTGTTTTTATTGGCATTATAAAAGTGGGTGAGGAGCCTTTTGTAATAGAATATAATTGCCGCCTGGGCGATCCGGAAACGGAAGTAGTGATACCGAGACTTAAAAATGACCTGGTTGACTTATTTGTGAATACCGCGCAACAAACATTGAATGAAATTACCATTGATTGCGATGACCGCTATGCCTGCACAGTGATGACAGTAAGCGGCGGCTATCCCGGGGAGTTTGAAAAAGGATATGAAATAGAAGGCCTTGACAAAGAAACCGGCCCGGATAGTTTAATTTTTCATGCTGGTACCCTGAGCGCGTACGGATCAGTACTTACCAATGGAGGCCGCGTATTTTGCGTTACTTCCTTTGGTGATACGGTGCCCGAAGCAGTTGATAAATCACTGCAGGTACTGGAAGGTATCCAATTTGAAGACATGTATTTCCGGAAAGATATTGGTTACGAGTTTGCCTAACCTGCCAATTCATGGTTTTAAGTTCATTGTTTTTAATGCCGGCAAGTGACTGTGAACTAAACAACAATGAACTAAGAATTATACAATGCATTACAGCGATTACCTGCAGACAGAAAAAATACTCAATGCGCAGTTTCCGGAAAGTGATAGGCTGAATCTTGCTGCGCACGATGAAATGCTGTTCATCATTATTCACCAAACGTATGAATTATGGTTTAAGCAATTGTTGTATGAAGTTAATTCTGTAAATGAGATCATGCTGAAGCCGGCTTTAAATGATAATTCACCAGAGCTGCAAACTGTTGTACACCGGCTGGTGAGGTGTACAACGATCCTGAAACTGCTGGTGCACCAGATTGATATTATGGAAACCATGACGCCGATGGATTTTCTTGATTTCCGTGATATGCTGCGTCCTGCATCCGGCTTCCAGAGTGTGCAGTTTAAAATGCTGGAAGCCAGGCTGGGTCTGCGTTTTGAAGACCGTTACGGTCAGAATTATTATACTTCGCAACTTCGTAATAGTGAAATAGACAATGTAAAAAATGCAGAGCAGGGTATTTCTCTTTTGCAACTGGTAAATGCCTGGCTGGAGCGGATGCCTTTTTTTGATGAGCCAGCCAACTGGAAAGATTTCAATGTTGATACGGCAATATTGGGTATGGGGGAACAAACTCCGGCAGCAGCTGGTATAACTATTGCTGATAAACAACCGCAAATACATATTTACTGGGAGGCATACCGGAATGCTTACAGTAACAGCCTTGCCAGTAAAGAAGCTGCTAACCTGGAGATGTTTGATGCCGTTTTTTTTAACGGCAATACGGCCGGTCAGTTATCTGCAAAAGCATGCCGTGCTGCATTGTTTATTATGCTGTACCGTGGCTACCCGGTATTGCAATTGCCTTTTCAATTGCTGAATAATTTACTGGAAATTGATGAGCAGTTAAGCACCTGGCGTTACCGTCATATGAGCATGGTACACCGTATGATTGGAATGCGCATAGGCACAGGCGGTAGTACTGGTAAAGATTACCTGGCTGCGGCTTTAAACAAGCATTATATTTTTAAAGATCTTGCAGCGCTCACCAGTTTTTTAATTGAAAGACGAAAGCTGCCGCAATTGCCGTTGCCAATGGAAAAAAGACTGGGGTTTATACACTGATACGCCTGTTATTGTGCTGGAATAGCACATAGGTATCAGCGTGTTTGTTGCATGATAAATAAGGCAGGAAATGCCTTCAAAACAGGGTAGAATACGGAAGGAAAACAGTGGTTTTTTACCCCGGCACATGCCTTCCCGGAGCAGGTATAAATGACGTATAATGAAAATACAGCAGCCTGTTTCCACAATATTGATCTTTTAAGGCACGTTTAACAAAGGGGCAAATGTGAAAAAAAACCTTGATTGGCAAGCACTTGGCTTTGTTTATTCGAATTATTTACATGAATTTTGCACCCATTATATCCTGTTCAAAATCTGAGACTGAAAAACATGGGACTTTTTAATTTTTTTACGCAAGAGATAGCCATTGACCTGGGTACTGCTAATACCCTTATTATATATAACGACGAAGTAGTAGTAAACGAGCCTTCTATTGTGGCCCTTAACCGGAATAATCCCAAAGATGTGCTTGCCGTGGGTAAGAAGGCATTGATGATGCACGAAAAGACCCACGAGAGCATCCGGACTGTGCGCCCCCTTAAAGACGGTGTGATTGCCGATTTTAATGCCGCGGAGTTGATGATACGTGAGATGATCAAGATGATCCATCCCAAAAAGCCATTATTTCCTCCCAGCTGGCGTATGATGATTTGTATTCCGTCGTCTATTACCGAGGTGGAAAAACGTGCAGTAAGGGACAGTGCTGAGCAGGCTGGCGCCAAAGAAGTGTATTTATTGCATGAACCCATGGCAGCTGCCCTGGGTATAGGTATTGATGTGGAAGAGCCTGTTGGTAATATGATTATTGACATTGGCGGCGGAACAACCGGTATTACGGTGATAGCGCTGGCAGGCATTGTTTGCGACCAGTCTATACGCATTGCCGGCGATGAATTTACCGCCGATATTATGGAAGCGCTGCGCCGTTACCATAGCTTATTGATAGGAGAGCGTACCGCCGAGCAGATTAAGATCAATATAGGCGCCGCCATGAAAGATTTGGAAAATCCTCCCGAAGATATTCCCGTAAATGGCCGTGACCTGGTAACAGGTATACCCAAGCAGATCATGGTAAGTTACCAGGAAATTGCTGAAGCGCTGGATAAAAGCATTTTTAAAATAGAAGAAGCTATCCTGAAAGCACTGGAAACAACACCGCCAGAGTTGGCCGGCGATATTTACCGCCGTGGGTTATACCTTACAGGTGGTGGTGCATTGCTGCGCGGACTGGATAAACGTTTAAGCCAGAAAATCAAACTGCCAGTGCACATAGCAGATGATCCGTTGAAAAGCGTGGTACGCGGCACCGGGTTGGCTTTAAAACATTACGACCGGTATCCTTTTGTTATGAGATAAATATTGAGTATGGAGCCACAAGCTTTGTGCTTTAACCTAAATTTCCTCCTGTGCGAAATATTTTTCTCTTCATCAGAAAGTTTTCGAATTTTCTATTCTTCCTGGTGCTGCAGATATTCTCGCTTTATTTTCTTTTTACCTACAATAAGTTCCATGAAGCCGCTTTTATGAACGTAGCGGGTGAGTTTACCGGGCGCATCAGCCAGCGGTATAATAATGTGCAATACTATTTTCAGTTAAAAAGCACCAATGATTCACTGGTGAAGCAAAATACGCACTTGCTCAACCTGTTGCGCCAGAATTATGAAGCGGCAGACAGCAGTACAAAATTTTTTACCGATACTTTAAGGGTCGATTCCTTATTGACTATACAGCGGTTCAAATACTATGACGCCAAAATAGTAGGCAGTTTTGTAAGTATGCAAAACAATTACCTCACTATTCACCGGGGTAGTAACCAGGGTCTTCCAAAAGGTAAGGAATGGGGCGTTATCAGTCCGGATGGTATCGCCGGCAGGGTAGTTACGGTAGGTGATAATTTTTCTGTTATCATGAGCGTGCTGAACCGCCAGTTTAAAGTAAACTCCATGCTGAAGAAAGGCGGGGAAACCGGCCCGGTTTCCTGGGACGGTGATAACCCACTCTACCTCAGGCTCATTAATATTCCTAAAAGTGCCAAAGTAGCCAAGGGCGATTCCGTGATTACCAGTAATGTGTCAGACATTTATCCGCCCGGCATCATGGTAGGCACCATAGCAGAAATTATAGATGATAAAAGCAGCAATTTTTATATCCTGAAGCTAAAAACTGCGACCAACTTTTCTAACCTTCAATTTGTGTATGTGCTGCAGGATTTACAAAGAGAAGAGCGTCAGAAATTAGAAGACCCCTATAAGAAAGGTAAATGAGTACACTCGTAAAAAATATTATTCGTTTTGCTTTATTTATACTGTTGCAGGTGTTTGTGTTGCACCAGGTGCAACCGCTGCATAAATTCATTACTCCGTATCTCTACTTTCTTTTTATTATCTGGCTGCCTTTCAGCATGAGCCGTGGCCTGCTGATGTTTATAGCTTTTATATTTGGATTAACGCTGGATTATTTTCTGAAAACACCCGGCCTGCACGCTGCTGCCTGCGTGCTGGTGGCTTATGTGCGCCCCTTTTTGGTAAACATGCTCATACGCCAGGAAGGAAATGAACAGAATTACGCTTCCCCTTCTATTGTAAGCATGGGCTGGGCGCCGTATTTTACCATGGTATTTATTTTAACCCTCTTACACCATGGTTACCTTGTATTTTTAGAATGGATGCAGTTTGGTACTTTTCTTTATTTTTTAGGAAAGGTATTGGCTACAACCGGCATCAGCATGCTGTTGATACTGATTACAGAGATACTGTTCTTTCGTAAAGAGAAATTCCGCACCAACACGGTGTGATGTAAGAATGGAATTGTCAGTAGTGAATGGACAGACATTGATAGTCGCTGGGATATTGACGCACAACCCAGCACTCACGCATGCCGATTCACAATTACGCTTCTGAAGAAAAATAAATCTTTATGCCGGCACAATAAAATAGTTCGTTTCTTCATTCGTAATTTGCACTTCGTAATTCCTCTTTTCCACTATGTCCGTTTTCAATCAGTCGCGCAGCAACATCATCAGGCTTATCTTCCTGGGGGTTTTTATTATCATTATTGGTCAGCTTATTAACCTGCAGCTCATTTCCGGCAAATACAAACAGCTGGCTATGAACAATGCACTGTTTGCAAAAGTGGTATACCCGGACAGGGGTATTATCTATGACCGGCACGGCAAAGCCATTCTTACCAATACTATCATGTATGACCTGGTAGTAACACCCAACCAGGTAAAAAATATAGATACGCTGGCACTTTGCGGATTACTGGATATTGATACAACTGAGTTTAAACGCCGCATGGTAGAATCTATTCTAAAAAACTCCAGGTTTCGCCCATCTGTCTTTGAAGATTTATTACCTGCCGGTTTATATGCCCGGCTGGATGAAAATATCTGGAAGTTTCCCGGGTTTGATTTGGTGGAGAGGCCGGTAAGAAAATATCCTTTTAACGCCGCCGCGCATATTATGGGCTATGTAGGAGAAGCAGATTCATCGGTGATAAAAAAATCAAATGGATTTTACCGGTTAGGCGATTATGTGGGAAGAAGCGGGCTTGAACAATACTATGAAGGAGTATTGATGGGGCAACGTGGCGTTAAGTACATTATTAAAGACAATAAGAACCGCCTGCAGGGCAGTTATGACAAAGGTATTTATGATACTGCAGCCCTGGCTGGCCGTGGCTTGCGTACCTATATGGATATCCAGGTACAGCAACTGGCGGAAAAACTAATGAGCAATAAGGTAGGCGCGGTTGTAGCCATTGAGCCAAAAACGGGTGGTATTATTGCCATGGTATCCGGTCCTAATTTCGATCCCAACCTTTTAACAGGACCAGAAAAACAGGAGAATTTTAATAAGCTTTTCCGTGATGTGAGCAGCCCGTTGTTAAACCGTGCTATAAAAGGTCAGTACCCACCGGGTTCTACCTACAAGCCATTGGGTGCATTGGTTGCATTGGACGAAGGTGTGATTAATCCTAATTATGGCATCGGGTGCGGTGGCGCTTACTATGGTTGTAACAGGCCGGTAAAATGTACGGAGCATTGGGCCGGTCATGCACGTAACCTGAGAATTGGTCTTGCCTGGTCCTGCAATTCCTTTTTCAGCAGTGTATTCAGGTTAACCGTAGATAATCCTAAATACCGCAATCCAAGAAAAGGCCTGCAGGAGTGGAGTAAATATATGGGCGCTTTTGGATATGGCCACAGGTTAGGCGTAGACTTGCCCAGCGAAGACGGGGGCAATATCCCCGATACCATTTCTTACGATAAGGAATACCGCGGTCAGTGGAACTCCTGTACCATGGTAACGCTCGGTATCGGGCAGGATAAAATGACGGCCACGCCAATGCAGATTGCCAATGCCATTTCCATTGTTGCCAATAAAGGGCATTACTTTATACCGCATTTTGTAGATAAAATAGATGGGGAAACAAAAGATGATACGGCAGTACTAAGCAGGTACAGGTCTAAACATGAAGTCTTATCTCATATACCAGACAGCTCTTATGAAGCAGTGATTGATGGTATGGAAGGGGTAATGCAAGCCGGCACAGGCGCAGGGTTACCAAAAATACCCGGCATTACTGTTTGTGGTAAAACCGGCACTGCGGAAAACTTTCACAAAGGAGTGAAGCAAAAAGATCATTCTATTTTTGTTTGTTTTGCACCCCGCGATAACCCCAAAATTGTAGTGGCCGTGGTGGTACAAAATGGTGGTTTTGGGGCCAGTGCTGCAGGCCCTATTGCCAATCTTTTGCTTGAGCAATACCTGACAGACAGTTTGCGGGCACAAAGCAAAAAAGAAGCAGAACGTGTTACGGCCATCAATCTTATACCCAAGTATTTTGCTGCCGAGCAATATACAGCAGATTCGCTCCGTGCATTTAATTACTTCAAAATAACCAACGATACCAGCGTAATAAAAAAGTTTATGCGCCGGGAAAGACCCGATACACCCGTCCCTGCTAAAGAAGGTAAACAACCTTTTACCATGAATAGCCCGGCAATGAAACAAAAGACAGTATTAAAAATTACTAAACCCAAACCTGCTGTAACAACCTGATCCATGAATCAAAAAAACCCTGGCATATCAAAAGGTGTGGACTGGCTGCTGGTATGGCTATATATAATTCTTGTATCTATTGGCATACTCAGTATTTTCGCCACTACTTATAAAGAAGGGGATAGCATTGCCCAGGGCTTGCTTGGTTTTAAAACAGACTACAGCAAACAGTTTTACTTTTTTATGGTGAGCTGTTTGTTTGCCACTTTTGTATTGATAACAGACAGTAAGTTTTTTACAGCTACCGCCAATATTTCTTACGCTATAGGTATCTTCCTGCTTTTGCTGGTGTTTCCTTTTCACAGCGATATCAAAGGAACCAAATCAATTATTAAACTGGGCAGCTTTAACCTGCAGCCGGCAGAGATGTGTAAGCTCTTTGTAAACCTGGCACTTGCCAAGTATCTCTCCCGTATAGAAACGGATTTCAAAAAAACGAAATCACAAATAATAGCCGCCGCTATTGCATTGATACCGGCTCTCATGAGTATTGCGCAAAGCGAAACAGGGCTGGCACTTGTTTATTTTTCGTTTTTCCTGGTAATGTACCGCGAGGGTTTACCAGCAAGTATTCTAATTGTAGGCTTTTCGCTGGGCGCCCTGGTTGTAGCAACGCTTGTTGTACCGCCCAATGCACTTGCTATTACGCTGACCGCCATAGCACTCATTACTGCATACTTTATGCGACGGCAGATAAAGCGCAGGCGCGAAGTACTGGTTACTATTGTTACCATCTGGGTGGTTTGCGTGGGCGTCCAAAGATTTGCTGTTCCTTTTGCGTTCAAGCATGTACTGAAACCTTACCAGGTAGAAAGAATTTTTAGTACCATCGGTAAAGACGTGCCGGAAGACTATGTAAAAGGGAATGCTGAACAACAGGAGGATCCCGAAAAGGCATTGAAGAAAAAAGAAGCGGGCGATTACAACGTAAAGCAAAGCAAAATTGCCATTGGCAGCGGCGGTTTTACCGGAAAAGGGTTGTTAAAAGGTACGCAGACAAGAAATGGTTTTGTGCCTGAACAGCGTACCGATTTTATTTTTTGCACCATTGGCGAAGGCTTTGGGTTTATAGGCAGTTTTGTATTGCTCGGTGTTTATTTGCTGCTGATATTGCGTATTGTAAATATTGCGGAACGCCAACGCAGTGTATTCAGCCGCTGCTACGCATATGGAGTGGCATCTGTTATTTTCTTTCATATCACCATCAATATTTGTATGACCATTGGCCTGGCCCCGGTTATTGGTATACCCCTTCCCTTTATCAGTTATGGCGGTACAGCCCTCCTTACTTTTACCATGCTGTTGTTTATATTGATACGCCTTGATGCTGATCGGCAGATGGTGCTGCGGTGAGGTAATGTATACAGTATTTAGTATATAGTATTCAGATATGCCGTGCATCAGTGGAATGGTTCTGATGCTGGTATATTGTATGTAGCCTGGCCGCGTATCTTAATACTACGTACTCAATACTAAATACTTCTCTACATTTGATGCATGAAAATTATCCCGCTCAGCGAAGGCGCTTTTACCATCGATAAAACAAAACTTTTTGTGCCATTTGATACGGCCAATGACGATTTGCAGCAGCGGCCCATTGGCAGCCTGCTGGTAGAAGTGCAGCCTTTTGCTATTGTTACATCGGAAGATGTGCTGGTGCTGGATACCGGCTTGGGGTTTGAACAGGAAGGCGTTTTGCAAATTCACAATAATCTCATGAAGGCAGGTATTAATCCATCAGAAGTTACAAAAGTGCTGATGAGCCACCTGCACAAAGATCATGCTGGCGGCATCAGCAAAAAAAATCCGCCTACCGGCCGGTTTGAAATTGCTTTTCCACAGGCCACCTATTATGTACAAAAGCAGGAGTTGGCATCTGCCCTCGAAAAAGGTTTACCATCTTATATACCGGAAGAGCTGCAATGCCTGCTTGGGGCGTCCAATGTTCAATTGCTGGAAGGCAATGGTGTATTGAACGGCTATATTAAATATGAAATAACGGCCGGGCATAGCCCATACCACCAGGTATTCTGGATAGCGGATGCCGGCGAAAAAGTTTTTTTTGGGGGTGATGATGCACCGCAGCTGGGCCAGATGAAAAACAAGTTTGTGGCCAAATATGATTATGATGGTAAGAAATGCATGGAGTTAAGACAGCAATGGTGGAAACAGGGCGAAGAAGAGGGCTGGACTTTTTTGTTTTACCACGATGTGAAAACGCCTGTCTATAAACATTGAGTTACGCAATGCTCCAACTGGTTTCACGCGGCGGACACAAAGGAGCAACGGATTTTAATTATAAATAGCTCTTGCATTCTTTGCTCCTTTACGAATTGTTGCGTTAAACAAAAAAGGCCGGCTCAAAAAAGCCGGCTTGCTATTATAAAACACCTGAAAGACTTAAACATAAAGGGCAATAAAACAAGCAGTTTTATTAGTGTGCACTAATCACGCAAGCCACGTTTGTTTAACTGGCGGTTCATGCGGCGTTCCTGTAGTTCACGCTGTATCATGGCACCAAAATCTTTTTCTGAGCGGAAAAAAGTATTCACTTTATCGGGGTTCAGCGCTTTGGTAAATTCGCCATTGTATTTTTTGCGGATGCTCAGAATTTTATCTTCTACTGTTAATTCATCCGTATTTTTTTGTTTCTGTTCCTGGCGTATAGTGCGTATTTCATCTGTATACTTATTATAAATGGGCCAGAAACGCTGGGCCTCTTCCGGTGAAAGATCCAGTTTTTTAGTAAGCCACGCAATCTTCAATGCCTGCAGCTTCTCGCCATCCTGCGCACGTGCATTGAGCAGTATGCCCAAAGCCATTAATACTATAAGTAAACATTTTTTCATCTCACTCCAATTTAATTAATAATAGGGGTTTCAATATGCTGATCGGCAGCATACTGCTGGAGTTCTTCATCGGACACATTGGCTAACAAATCTTTGGAATCTTTTTCAGTGATTTCATCAAGGGCATCGGTAGTTACAATGGTACTGGTGTCTGCTACAAATGCAGTATTTGTATTTAAAAAATTCTCCATTTCCTGGTCCGTTACTTTGGCTAATTCCGGCACCTGGCTGGTCCCGGTTTGGGGTTTGCTATTGCCAGAATACATAAAACCTGCCAGCACCACAAGACCAGCAATAACAGCAGCAGCTGCATAGCGCATTATTTTTCTGTCAGCACCCATGGAAATCAATTTAGCCGGTTGCTGCTGTTTAGCTTTTTCTAAAAAAACATTTGCTGACGTCTCAAAATAACCCGCCGGCACTTCATATACCTGCTTGTTTTTAAGACCATTCATGGTGGGCGATAAGTTCTCCAGTTCTTCATTCACAAAGTCTATCGCCTTTACACCTGCTATCAGATTATCAGCAATATCATTAAAATAACCATCGGGCGTGGCAAAAGGCATTTTTCTGCCAACCTGGCCCAATAAGGGTGATAATAATTCCAGCTCTTCTTTTGGGTTTTTTGTTTCTTCCGCTTTAATACGGTTCATGATGGTACCCGCCAGGCCTTCAAAATAATCCTGCGGCAGCTCATATACATTTTCTTTGGAGATATGAATAACAGGCTCTGTGCCTGTCTTTTCTTCCACAGCAATTCTCAGCATCAGCTGCATAGCCAGGCCATCAAAATAACCCTGGGGAACGATATAAGTAGGTTGCTGGCCAATGGCGGCTACAACCGGGCTTAACGCTTTCAATTCATTTAATATGGGATTGCTATTTTCCATTGTACTCAACTAAGACGGACACGGGTAAACAAAGTTTAATGATTCAGGATAAAATCCTCAATTTTTTTGACTGCGTGGTGGTAACTCGCTTTCAAAGCCCCTTCGCTGGTTTCCAGCACTTTACTCATTTCTTCATAGGGCATTTCATCATAATACCGCAGGTTAAAAACAATGCGCTGTTTTTCGGGTAATTGCTGCATGGCCAATTGCAGTTTCCATTCCAGCTTGTTGGGGTCAAAATGTTTATCGGCCTTAATACTGTTGCTAAGGCCTGTTTCCACATCCCCATCAATGGATACAGTAGATTTTCTTTTTTTCTGTTCCAGGAAAGTAAGGCATTCATTCGTAGCGATCCGGTATAACCATGTATACAACTGGCTGTCTTCCCTAAAATTTCCCAGGGCGTTCCAAACGCGTATAAAAACGTTCTGTAAAACATCGTTGGCATCTTCGTGCTCTACCACCATGCGGCGCACATGCCAATAGAGTTTTTCCTGGTATTTTTTGATGATAGCAGTAAATGCTTTCTCTTTTGTAGAAGGGTTCCGGAACTGTAATAACAATTCCGCATCCTGCATAACAACTGCCATAGGTTAGCTATTTTGTTTCGCAATATTGTTTGACTCCACGGAGGAGCACTGGTTTAACGCTGTAATAGAAAAAATATTGATATAAAGCATTTGTATTTGACTGGTTTTGAATCAGTCATTAGTAAAATTACCTGCTTTCATCCGCCATCGCCCAGCACATCCCAATAAAGGTCAAAAAAAGCCCCCGTTTTTAACGGGGGCGGTAAAATTATAATGATATTTTAAACTTTCTTCCTGGAGATTACCTTTTCGGCAGCGGCAATAATATGCGGAGCTGTAAGACCGTATTTTTCAAGCAATTGAGTAGGTGTGCCGCTTTCACCAAACGTATCGTTGGTACCTACATACTCAATAGGTATAGGCAGGTTTTTAGCCGCCACCTGGGCAATGCTGTCTCCCAGTCCGCCAATGATATTATGCTCTTCTACCGTAACCGCACATTTTGTTTTGGTAATAGATTTTATAATGGCCGCAGTATCCAGCGGTTTAATGGTATGAATGTTTATGACCTCCACACTGATGCCTTTTTCCTGCAGGGCAATGCCGGCTTCAATGGCTTTCCATACCATATGGCCGCAGGCAAATATGCTTACGTCTGTACCTTCTGAAAACACCTGGGCCTTGCCAATTTCAAACGGCAAATCAGCTGTAAAAATGGGCCAAACGGGCCGTCCAAAACGCAGGTATACAGGGCCTTCATAATCTGCAATGGCTTTTGTAGCTGCTTTGGTTTGTGCATAATCGCAGGGCACAATAACCGTCATGCCAGGCAGCATTTTCATCAAACCAATATCTTCCAGTATCTGGTGGGTAGCGCCATCTTCACCCAGTGTAAGACCTGCGTGAGAGGCACATATTTTTACATTTTTACCTGAATAGGCTACTGACTGGCGAATCTGGTCGTACACACGGCCGGTAGAAAAATTTGCGAAAGTAGTGGTATACGGAATTTTACCGCCAATGGTTAACCCGGCAGCTATACTAATCATATTGGCCTCGGCAATACCGCACTGCACAAATCTTTCCGGAAATTCTTTGATAAACTGGTTAAGCTTCATAGAACCCAGCAAATCGGCTGTTAAAGCCACAATATTGGGGTTGCTTCTTGCTGCTTCAGCTATACCATCTCCAAAACCACTGCGTGTATCTTTCTGGCCGGTGGGTGTAATATCTTTTAATGCCATTGTACAAGTGTTATTTATTGCCGCAAAGTAAAGAAGAAGTTAGCATTTTTTGGGAATGAATTTTTGCGGCCCGGCAAATCTCTTCCGGGGCACTTTAGCCCTTCCCAAATAATCGTTCAGGTAATTCATTATGAAGGCCCGGCTACGAATCAAGCCGGCTATTAATTCACTAATGACGTGTTGCCCTACGGGGCAAATGCCGGGCGCTGTTCGCCGGGCAGATATACCGGTTCTTAATTAAAAAAAACGAAAATTTGAATAGTTGATCTGATACTACACGTTAGGACAAAATGCGTATGCTAGTTGAGTCCTGCATTCTGTTTACTGTACAGTTTGGCATCTGTTTTAAGACGCTGCTCCCATTTCCAGGCAGTAGACATCATATCTTCCAGCGAATATTTAATTTGCCATTTTAACTGGGTAACGGCCAGCTCATTATTTGCATAAATGGCAATTACATCGCCCGGGCGGCGTTCTGCAATTACATAATTCAATTTTACGCCGCTCACTTTCTCAAATGTATGAATGGCTTCCAGTACAGTCACTCCATTGCCGCTTCCAAGGTTGAACACTTCGCATTTTTTATCCGTACGGCCTTCAATCAGGTATAAGAGTGATAAGGTATGTGCATGGGCAATATCGCAAACATGAATATAATCACGCAGGCATGAACCGTCCCTGGTAGGGTAATCGTCTCCAAATACTTTCATCTGGGGTAGCTTGCCTACCGCGGTTTGGGTAATGGCCGGAACCAGGTTGGCAGGTTTGCCGATGGGCAATTCACCAATTTGTATGGTGGGATGGGCACCTACCGGGTTAAAATACCGCAATAGAATAGATTGCACCTCATTGACTTTAGAAAATTCATTGATGATTTGTTCACCCATCTGCTTGGTATAGCCATAAGGCGATTCAGCCGGTTTGGGCGGTGTTTTTTCTGTAACAGGTATCACATCGGGATTGCCATATACGGTACAGGAAGATGAAAAAACAAAATAGGGAATCTTAAATTCATGCACGCATTTCAGCAGGTTAATGAGCGATACCACATTGTTTTCAAAATACATCAAAGGCTCTTCAACCGATTCGCCCACGGCTTTATAGGCTGCAAAATGGATAATGCCGGAAATATCATCATTCTCCTGGAAAATGGCGAATGTATCATCATAGTTACACAGGTCTACCTTATAATTCTTTACTTTTTTACCAGTGATTTTTTCTACTCCTTCTAAAATCCGCGCCGAAGAGCGGGAGTTATTGTCTACGGATATCACCTCAAAACCATTTTCTATTAAATCTACTACGGTATGCGAACCGATGTAACCGCAGCCACCTGTAACGAGTATTTTTTTCATCTTTTGTATATTGAAGTGCAAGATGTGAACTATTTAGCCGTTTTCCAAATTAACCGCTTCGCAAAGACCTAATACTGGTTTTGCTGATTTTCCGCATAAGGAATGATTTTACCTGCTCCCAGGCCTGCATAACACGCTGTAAGACCTGTCATAACAATCTGCCTTAAACGCTTCGCGGGTACGCCAAATGCAGGAATAGCGTATAATTATCACTACTACGCTTGACCATCACAAAAATCAGTGTTCTATCGCCGTAGTTTAATCCAGGTTGAGCAGGTACTGGCCATAGCCACTTTTCAATAAAGGCTGGGCGAGTTTAGTAAGTTGTTCTTTCGATATAAAACCTTTTCTGAAAGCTATTTCTTCTATACAGGCTATTTTAATACCCTGTCTTTGTTCAATTACCTGCACAAACATGGAAGCCTGCATCAGCGAATCAAAAGTGCCGGTATCCAGCCAGGCCGTACCACGGTCCAGGATGGACACTTTGAGCCTGCCCTGCCGCAGGTATTCTTTGTTTACATCAGTTATTTCGTATTCGCCGCGCGGACTGGGCTGCAGGTCCCGCGCAATTTTAACTACATCATTGTCATAAAAATACAAACCAGGCACGGCGTAATGACTTTTGGGCTGCAATGGTTTTTCTTCAATGGAAATGGCTTTCATATTCTTGTCAAACTCCACTACGCCGTAGCGCTCCGGATCGCTTACATGGTAAGCATATACAATTCCGCCGTTGGGGTTATTATTTGCCTGCAATGTTTTACCGAGGCCGGCGCCATAAAAAATATTATCGCCCAGTACCAGGGCCACGCTATCGTCTCCTATAAATTCCTGACCAATTACAAACGCCTGTGCAAGACCATTGGGCAGGGGTTGCTCCGCATAGGAGAAATTCAGGCCCAGGGTTTTTCCATCGCCAAACAATTTCTTAAACAGCGGCAGATCATGCGGGGTTGAAATAATCAGTATATCGGAAATACCCGCCAGCATAAGGGTGGAAAGCGGGTAGTAGATCATTGGCTTATCATAAACAGGCATTATTTGTTTGCTGATAGCGTATGTTATGGGGTGTAAGCGGGTACCCGATCCACCGGCCAGTATAATTCCCTTCATGGTGTTTTTAATATTTTATCCGAATGTTATTTTTCAAAGAAAAGCCAAGATAGATAAGTTAATGCAAAATAAAAAGCAGCGCCGGGGCGCTGCTGCAGGCTATAAGAAGCTGGGGCTATTTAAATAAAAATTTTAAGTATGTAGTATACAAGAGCAGCAATGGCAGCACTCACTGGAATAGTGAGAATCCATGCCCATAACAGGTTAATGGTTACACCCCAGCGTACGGCCGATAAACGTTTGGTAGCGCCAACACCAATAATAGAACCGGTAATGGTATGCGTGGTACTTACCGGTATACCAAAATGTTCGGTCATATAAAGTGTAATGGCGCCTGCAGTTTCTGCGGCTACGCCTTCCAGCGGCGTTACTTTGGTAATACGGGTACCCATTGTTTTAATGATTTTCCAGCCACCACTCATAGTACCAATGGCAATAGCCGTAAAGCTTGACAAAGGCACCCACCAGTATATATTTACAAATTCGGTAAAGCTCATCTCAACGCCCTTTGATTTCTGGTAAAAAATCATGGCTGCCCCAATAATACCCATTACTTTTTGCGCATCGTTACCTCCATGGCCCAGGCTAAACAAGCCGGAAGATACCAGCTGTAATCTTCTGAACCAGGCATCTGCTTTATAAGGATTGGCCCGCCGGCAAATATTTACAATGAGCATGGTGAGTATAAAAGCGATGATCATTCCTATAAGGGGCGCGGCAAAAATGAACAAAAAGGTGGGGATTACCTTGCCGTAGTTAACTACAGAATGCCCTGCATCTGAAAGGCCTTTTGCATGCGCAATGGCAGCACCTATAAAACCACCCATTAAAGTATGTGAAGAAGAAGACGGAATGCCGAACCACCAGGTGAGCAGGTTCCAGATAATGGCTGCAATAAGACCGGCAAAAATTACTTCCAGGGTTACAAACTCAGGGTTTACCCACTTGGCTACGGTATTACCAATTTTAAATTCGCCGTAGATGTATTTTGAAACAAAGAATGCTGCAAAGTTGAAGACCGCTGCCCATAATACAGCCTGGAAGGGGGTTAGTACTTTGGTTGAAACAATAGTGGCAATAGAATTGGCAGCATCATGAAACCCGTTAATATAATCAAATATCAATGCAAGGATAATGATGATAACAAGAAAGGTCATAAAGAAAAATGTGATAATGAGGAAGAATGTAACGAATGTGCTATCTGACAAATGTGGAAAATGGCTTGCGTGGCATTTTCACATTTCCATATTTTTTACATCAGCACATTTGCTTACGCGTATTTAATAATGATGGATTCTATTACGTTGGCTGCATCTTCACATTTATCAGTTACTATTTCCATTACCTGGTAAATTTCTCTTTTCTTGATTACTTCTTTGGCATCCGGTTCTGTTTCAAACAAACGGTCGATGCTTAAATCAAAAATATCATCTGCCTGGTTTTCTATGCTGTTTACTTTTACCAGCGCATCAGTAATCTTGCGCATGTTTTTCATATCACGCAACTCTACCACTGCATTTTTTATATGCTCAGCGCCCTGCTCAATCAGGTCAGCCATCTTTTGTATGCCCTGGTCGTTGGGATTAACCTTATAGAAGTTGATTTTTTTGGCAGAAGAATAAATATAATCCGCTATATCATCCAATGCAGATGCGAGGTAGTGGATGTCTTCACGGTCGAATGGCGTAATAAAATTACGGCCCAGTTCTGTAAATATGCGGTGGGTAAAATCGTCATTAATATGCTCCAGGTCTTCCATTCTTGATATAAGCGCGGCACGTTTATCAAAATCAGGTTCGGCCACCACATCTTTCATCAGCCTGCCCATCTCTGCTACAGTAGCGGCCACTTCTTCAAACAGGGAGTAGAATACCCTGTCTTTAGGCATAAATATTTTTAGAAAAGAATTGGCCATATTAGTTGAATTTGGGGCAAAAATAGACCGTTTGAATTGGGTTTCCGGTAATTAAAGTTTGGTAATAATTTCTTAACATAGAACTGCTTTTTTAATAGTTTTGGATCAATATTCATCCCAAAATGACAAAAAGACTGCTGGCTTCCCTCCTGTTTTTGTTTGCTGTAGCCAGGGCTGATGCCCAGTTCCTCATGGATATGATTGACACCACCAAAGATCTGGGTAAGAGCCTTTTCTCCGTAACCCGGAATTTTAACCATATCCGAATCAGTGGTTATATTCAGCCCCAGTTCCAGGTAGCCTCTTCAAAAGGTCAGGCCGGTTTTGAAGGCGGCGATTTTGCAACCCATGTAAATAACCGTTTTAGCCTGCGCCGGGGCCGGTTACGGCTGGAATATGCCCGTTTTAATAAGCTTAACCAACCCGTTGTACAATTTGTCTACCAGTTTGATGGCACGGAAAGGGGTGTATTTATCCGCGATTTCTGGGGCCGGGTCTTCGAAAACCGGTGGCAGCTGTTTTCATTCTCGGCAGGTATGTTTGCGCGGCCTTTTGGGTATGAAGTCAACCTGGGGTCGCCCGACCGGGAGTCGCCTGAAAGAGGCCGGATGTCCCAGATATTGATGAAAACAGAGCGCGACCTTGGGGCCATGGTTTCTTTTGAGCCCAGAAAGAAAGACCATCCCCTGCGGTTTTTTAAGTTAGACCTGGGCGTTTTTAACGGGCAGGGGGTAAACGCGGTGGCCGATTATGATTCGTATAAGGACATTATAGCCCGGGCTTCAGTAAAACCGCATCAGCTGGGTAAACACTTTTCATTGTCTGCTGGCCTTTCTTATCTAAACGGCGGCTTTTTACAAAATACGCGGTACGTGTACCGGTTAGCCAGCCCGGCCGGTATAAAAATCTATGTGGCAGATTCTGCCCAGTCTAATATTGATACGAAAGCGCCGCGCAGGTATGCCGGGGCCGACATACAATTAAAATATAAACACAAAGCAGGGTTTACGGAATTACGCGCCGAATACTGGCAGGGCACACAGACCGCCACTGCCGCAACAACGGAAACCCCGGCTTCATTGCTTACCGAACCTTCCTATGTAAGAAAATTCAATGGTGCTTTTATTTACCTGCTGCATAATATTTTTAATACCCGGCACCAGTTGGGTGTAAAGTATGACTGGTATGATCCCAATACCAAAGTAAATGGCGAAAGCATTGGTAAGGCGGGCACAAACCTGAATGCCGCAGATATAAAATACAGCACATTGGGTGTGGGCTATAACTATTACATGAATGAAAACCTGCGCCTGCTGTTGTGGTACAGCATGGTAAAAAATGAAAACACTCAGTTGCCGGGTTACACGTCAGACCTTAAAGACAATGTTTTTACCTGCCGCCTCCAGTTCCGTTTCTGATAAGGCAGCTTTTTCTTTAATTGTAGTTTAGCTAAAAGCACGAATCATTCCTTCCATGAGCTGGTTATATTATTTTCTGCTCTAAATTATCTTAACTACAGAGCAATTCCATATACGCATAACACCAAAGCGTTCTGATCGCCAGGCAAGTACTGGTGCATGGACGATTTGCCCGTTATTGGTAATAATTAATTAAACATATGTTCATGTGCCGCTAACAAAGCGCCTATACATTTGCGCCAGTTCTTACAGATTGTTGTGTAAATCAATGGTTTTATTCTCAAGCAAAAGAGTAGCATTTTCTCATGCAGTCCGCCCTGGTTTCTACCGGGGCGTTTTTGTTGGCAACAGCCAGGCTGAAATACAGAACTGCATAAAATATCGCGCAAAAAAATACGCGCCAATTACCAAATTATTATCAAATCATTAACCTGTGGTTATATAATTATGAAACGGTTTATGCAGTTTGTATGGCTGTTAGATTTGCTCAAAATTATCAGCCGGATGAACGCCAGAACTACTGCAAGAAATACCTGGATACTTTCTTTTTTATTTTTATCCCTACTCTCCCGTGCCGGTGTAATTAAAGGAAAAGTGACCGATGCAAACAGCGGTGAGCCGCTGACCGGCGCCACTGTTTCTCTTGAACATACCAAATACAATGCTGTTGTAAACCTGGAGGGCACATTTATACTAAGAAATATTCCCGCGGGCAAGTATGAGATTAAAGTAAAAATAATTGGGTACGAAAAGGCAAAGGACGCTAATATTGTTGTGCAGGAAGGCAATGCCGTGCTGGAGGTAAGTTTTGAGCTTGAACCAGAGCGAAAGGAATTGTCCATGGTATCTGTAACAGGTAGACAAAATGGTGAAACGGACAAAGGTGTTAGAAGGCTTGAAAAGAATGCCGACATCCTGCAGAATATTTTATCAGCCCGAACAATTCAGTTGTTGCCCGATGTTACAGTAGCCAATGCATTGCAGCGCATGAGCGGTGTAACCATTGAACGCAGCAGCAGTGGTGAGGGCAGGTATGCAATTATACGGGGTATGGATCAGCGGTATAACAGCACCCTGGTGAACGGCATTAAAATACCGAGCCCGGATGATAAATACCGCTACGTACCAATGGATATCTTTCCATCTGATCTGCTGGAGCGGTTGGAAATAATGAAGACGCTTACACCCGCTATGGAAGGCGATGCCATTGGAGGCACCATGAACCTGGTTATGAAGAACGCACCTGATAAAGCGCTTTTGCAGGTAAATATAGCCGGCGGATACAATACTATTTTTTCTGACCGGCCTTTTTATACATTTAACCGTTCTGTTATCAGCAGCAAATCGCCCGGAGAAATACATGGCGCTAATTACCTGGTAAGCCCTGCTGAGTTTCCTGCCGCCAACCTGGATTTTTATAAAAAATCAGCTCCCGTAAATTCAACGCTGGGTATTACACTGGGCAACCGGTTTTTTAATAAAAAATTAGGCGTTGTATTGGCCGCCAGTTACCAGGACATTTACCGGGGCTCCAATTCCGATTTTTTTAAATCCAATGCGCAGCCCCTTCCCAATAATTTACCTCAGTTTGGAGATTTTCTTTTCAGGCAGTACTCAACCCAAAATAAAAGAATTGGCATCAATAACAAGTTCGATTACGTTATCAACAGCAACAATAAAATTTCTTTGTATAACCTGTATGTAAAACAGGATGAGTTGCAAAGCCGGTATACAGTAGATAGCTCTGCATCTGCCAATGTGGGCACTTTTGATATTTTGAACAGGAGCAGGAAAAATACCCAAAGCATATATAATTCTACCTTGCATGGAGACCATGTCCTCAGTAAAACAGTAAAGGTAGACTGGTCAACAGTGTATTCTATTGCTAAAAATGCCATGCCAGACTGGGCAGAGTACGATGTTACCAACTCCGTAACGCAGGCAAAAGCCGGTTACAATGGCAATTTAAAAAGTATGAGCCGCCAGTGGCTGCACAATGCTGACCGCGATATAGCCGGCTACCTGAATCTTCATTTCAGCCAGAAAATATTCAATACAAATGTTGATTTTACCGCAGGTGGACTGGCCAGAACGAAGAAAAGGCAGAACTTTTTTGATGAGTATGCTTTTAAGCCGGTGGTGAATAACGGACAGCCACAGCCGTATACCAATATTTACGCGGCGCAATGGACATTCAACGGCAGCGATAAGGTAAACCCTTCATTTACGAATACCGCCAACACCTATACTGTTACAGAAAATATCGGAGCCGGCTTTATACAGGCAAAATGGATGGCAACAAAAAAGCTGCAGGTACTGGGTGGGGTAAGGGTTGAATATACGCATCAAAAATACAATACCGAATTACCGGCATCACTGGATAAAAAATCCGGCACCATTTATTATACTGATTTGCTGCCTAGCCTGCATTTCAAGTATGAACTGAACAATAAGCAAAACCTGCGCCTTTCCTATTACAAAGCCATCAGCAGGCCCGGTTTTGGAGATATTGTACCCACTGTTATTCCAGGTGAGTATTACAATGAAGGCGGTAACCCAAATGTAAAACATTCAAGAGCCGATAATTTTGATGTACGTTACGAATGGTTTCCAGGTGCAGCTGACCAGGTATTGCTGGGTGCATTTTATAAAAGAATACAAAACCCCATTGAATATGGAATTGTAACTTCCGGCACCACTGGGTCGGAAATTTTTCAGCCCCTAAATTTTTCGGATTCCGCACATAATGGCGATGCTGTCAATTACGGGTTTGAAGCAGTAGTAACCAAATACACTGGCAAATTTGGGGTGTCAGCAAATTATACCTACACCAGGTCGCGGATTATCACTACGAAGTTTATAAGAGGCAATGCAAATCCGGTAACACAGTCAAGGCCATTGCAGGGCCAGGCAGACCATATCGGCAATCTCTCTTTGCTGTATAAAGATCCAAAGCTGGGCCTGGACATCCAGCTGGCATTTGTATACACAGGTAAAAGAATTGCACAGGTATCACTTTATTACGGGCTGGATTACTGGCAAAGAGCATTTGCCCAGCTGGATTTTTCACTGGAGAAAAAGATCAGCAAACAGTTTTCTTTTTATACTAAGATTAATAATATAACCAATACACCCAGGAAAGTAGACATTCTGCAGCCGCTGTCTATTGTAGCGCCCGGCAACACGCCGCCTGAACAGGAAAGCGCTGGTAAAATATTGGTACAAAAAGATATTTATAAGATTGGATTTTTAGCCGGATTCCGTTTCAAAATATAATCAAATAGCAATAAGATATTTTTTATGAAAAGAATTGTCTACTTCACCCTGATGCCTTTTCTGTTTTTATTGATGAACGGTTGTAAAAAGCTGGCGGAAGAAAAATATGATATTTCAAAAGCAGTGGTACAGGTGTCTGCCCCGGTAAGCGATGCAGCCCCTTTGTGTGGCAGTATCAAGGGTACAATGGTAACAGGTAAAACATATACCATTGATGGCAGCTGCGGTGACATTACAATCAACCGGGGTGACACACTAACCATTCAGCCGGGCGTCAGCATTGACGTAACGGGCAACGCAGCCATTGTAGTAAGGGGCGTATTGTTAAGCCTGGGTACAGCAGTCAACCCCATAAAAATAGGTCCCCAGCGGGTAGTAAAAATGGATGCACCGGGTCAGAATCCTTCTACAGATCCCGCGTATTCCGGAAGGTGGAAAGGGATACTGGCCGATACCTCCTGTACGTTGCTGTCGTTAAAATGGACACGCCTGGAATTTTGTGGTGCTACTGCTGGTACGGCACTGGGTAGTTTACTGGGATTAACGGCAACAGACCCTACATACGCAGTTTATTTCCAGAATGCAAACGGCAGTTTTATTTTTGAAGATTCCTGGATATATGGAACCACCGATGATGCCATCAGGGTCGGCACGGGCAAGTTTGCTATTCTAAGAAATACTTTTGAAAAATGCGGTATAACCGGCGGTGATGTACTGAATGTAAAAAATGGTGGCGTAGGTGATATGGCTTATAATTTCTTTATAGGTTGCGCTACCAATGCACTCAAAGCATCCAACAAGGGCGTTAACACCAAATTACAAACCAATGTAAGGATATATAATAATACCATAGTGAACTGTGGCTACCGGCAACTGAAAACCGGCCGCGGCGGCTGTATCAATTTTGAAGAAGGTTCCCGGGGGATGGCATTTAATAACCTGGTTGTAAACTGCAAATTTGGTTTGCGCGTCAACAACAGCGTAGTGGCAGATACGGCTTCCCTGTTCAAAAATAATTACGGCAATAATTTTTACTGGGCAGATTCGCTGTCTGTTGCCAGCCAGATTTTTCCTAACGGCAATACACAGGCAGTAACTAAGCCAGTTGCAACTGATATACCCAACCCGTTTGGCTACCTGCCCGCGAATTACAGCTACCTGCCTTACAATGCCGCCTACGATGGCAACGGAGCAGTACAAAAAATAAATCCGCAGTTTAGCAACTATGCTTTGCCCGTAACCGGCGGTATAAAGCTGCGCGATATCTGTACATCAGGGAATTTCCGGTTTACGCTGCAGGCGGCTTCACCTTGTATTGGAGCTGGCAACAGTAATTTTTTACCAGTAAATGCAGATGATCTTGAAACCAGTAAAATTAATGCTACACCCGGCCTCGTTAACAGATATACGCCCATTCCGCAACATGCACTATATGGTGTAACTGAATTTACAAAACCCGGTACAGACATTGGCTGTTACCAGTACAATGGCAGTGGTAACCAGCATTTCAATAATTAACACCCAGTTGATGAAATATTTGTGGATCCTTGTTTTTTTAATCACTTGCAAGGAGAATAAAAAGGGTTCTGCTGAAAACCGTGTTGCCATGGACGCAGCAAATATGCTGGTGCCGGTAATTATAACAGAACCCGTTAATGTGGATACCGATGATCCCGCTATTTGGATCAATAAAGCGGATGCATCAAAAAGCCTGGTAGTGGGTACGGATAAGGACAGCAGAGGGGGTGTATTTGTATTTAACCTCGCGGGTAAAATTGTAAATAAAGCAGAAGGCCTGCAGAGACCCAACAACGTAGACATCGCCTACGGTCTTTTATTAAATGGAAAACCCACCGATATTGCGGTTGTAACAGAACGGGAAACAAATAAGTTGCGGATATTTTCAATGCCGGGTTTACAACCAGTAGACAATGGCGGCATTGAAGTTTTTACCGGAGAAAAGGATCGCCTGCCCATGGGTATTGCCTTGTATACCCGTGCTGCAGACCGTAGCATTTTTGCGATTGTTGGCCGTAAAACCGGGCCGGCTGATAATTATTTATGGCAGTATAAATTAATGGATGATGGCAAAGGAGCCGTAAAAGCGGTTTGTGTAAGAAAATTTGGAAAATACAGTGGTAAAAAGGAAATAGAATCCATCGCAGCAGACAACAGGCTGGGCTATATTTATTATTCTGATGAAATGTTTGGGGTACACAAATACCCGGCAGATCCTGATGCGGTGGACAATAACAAAGAGCTGGCTGTTTTTGCCCGCACCGGTTTTGTTTCAGACCATGAAGGTATCTCTATCTACCAGGCCACCGATACAACGGGTTATATACTGGTATCTAACCAGCAGGCCAATACGTTTATGGTATATCCGCGAGAAGGGGTGTCAGGTAACGTAAATGAACACCCGCTGTTGGTTTCCATACCCGTGGCTGCCATTGAAAGCGATGGTTCTGATGTTACCAGCATTAACCTTGGCCCAAGGTTCCCACGAGGCTTGTTTGTTGCCATGAGCAATGGCAGGGTATTTCAGTATTACGACTGGCGAGGGATAGAAGCAAGAATCAAAAAAATGTCAATTAAAGCCAATTAACGGTAGCAATTCTTGCATGATAACTGTTTGGGCTGAAACGCAAACAGGTGGGAGCTTTATCTTCCATAATAATTGAAGCCTGGTAACATACCCCGCCTGATTTATTTACATTCTATTCATATTAGCATAATACAGTGATCACGTCTGCTTAATTATTTATTCATCAAACAGAAGGAATTTTGCATGCTATTAACAAAAGCTAACCAAAAACTATCGCAATGATGAATCTGATTTCGCTTTCCCGAAGAGCAGGATTGTTATTATGTTTTGTAATAACCGCCTTCGTTTCTTACGCTCAAAGCCCAGTTACAGGACGTATTCTGTCAGCAGAAGATCGAAAACCCATTGCTGGTGCAACCATTAAAGTAAAAGGATCACAAAAATTAACCAGCACAGACAATGATGGAAACTTTTCAATCATTGCAGCTGACAATGATATTTTAATTCTTACTAATATCGGTTATACAAGCCTGGAAGTAAAAGCTTCTTCCAGCTTAAACGGCATCTATCTGACAACGGACGCAAAAAACCTGAATGAAGTAGTAGTAACAGCGCTGGGGGTAAAGAAAGAAAAGAAAAAACTAGGCTATGCGGTGCAGGAAGTGAAAGGGGAAGACCTGGTGAAAGCACGTGAACCAAATGCCATTAACGGCCTGGTGGGTAAGGTGGCAGGTTTAACCGTAGGTGCTTCGCCAGAATTGCTGGGTAATCCAAGTGTGTTACTCAGGGGAAGCAGTATAAATTTATATGTAGTGGATGGCGTGCCCATCAATTCAGATACCTGGAATATATCACCCGATGATGTGGAGAGTTATACGGTACTGAAAGGTGCCACTGCATCTGCACTTTATGGTTCCCGCGGGCTTAATGGAGCTATTATGATTACAACCAAAAGAGGCTCAAAAGATAAACGTGGTTTCTCTATAGAGTATAACAGTAGTACTATGTTTGAGAAAGGGTTTAATGCCATACCCAAAGTACAGGATTTGTACGGACCTGGCGATCATGGTAAGTATGCTTTTGCAGACGGAAAAGGCGGTGGCACCAATGATGGCGATTATGATGTGTGGGGTCCTAAATTTAATGGGCAGCAGATACCCCAGTACGACAGCCCGGTAGATCCTGTTACCGGTGTACGTGCCGGTACGCCCTGGGTAGCCCGTGGCAAAGACAACCTGAAACGCTTTATACAGACCGGTATTTTATCTACCAACAGCATTGCCGTATCTGCTAAAACCGAGAAGATGGATCTTCGCTTTGCCGTTTCCAATACTTACCAGAAAGGAATAGTGCCCAATACTAAACTGAATATTGCCAATTTCAATATTTCTGCAGGATATAACTTTACAGATAAGCTGCGCCTTGAATCTTATATCAATTACAACCGCCAGTCTACGCCCAATATCCCGGATGTACAATATGGCCCCAACAGTATTATTTATAATATTACTATCTGGGCTGGTGCAGACTGGAATATAGACGACATGCGCAATTACTGGCAGCCGGGTAAAGAAGGTGTTCAATCTGTTTACGCCGAATACCAGCGCTATCACAACCCGTATTTTATGTCTTATGAATGGCTGCGCGGTCACTACAAGACAGATATTAACGGCTATGCAAAGCTGAGCTATAAAATAAATAACCATTGGGATATACTGGCACGTACGCAGGTAACAACGTATGATATCTTACGTACGGAAAAAATGCCTTATTCAGCCCACCCTTATGGCCGCGAAGAAGGAAAAGGGGATTACCGCGAAGACAAACGCAGCCTGTTTGAAAACAACACAGATGTGCTGGCTACCTACCAGCACAATCACTTATTGTACGACTTTATTAATGTAAAAGCCTCAATAGGTGGCAATATCCGCTCCTTCAAATACAATTCCAGTTATGTAAGTACTGATTACCTGAATGTTCCGGGCCTGTACACCTTTGCCAATTCGCGTAATCCAATAAGGGCCAGCAGCTACCTGGCCAATATGATTGTGGCAAGCGCTTACAGCTATGTTGATATTGGATTTAGCAAATACGCTAATCTGTCGGTAACAGGCCGCTATGATAAAAACTCAACACTGCCGGAAGGCAATAACCTTTTTTTCTATCCCTCTGCCTCATTAAGTACGGTGGTATCAGATTATGTACAGCTTCCTGAAATAGTATCGTTCCTTAAATTTCGTGGCTCTTATGCCAATGTGAAAGGCGCATTAACACAGTCAACTATCGGGGCTACGCCACTCGCTACTTATCCTGTTGGTTACGGTTCCCAGTATTCTTCTTCTTACGATGGTCCGTCTTACCAGAATTCTGCGGCCTATTCAACGCCCCTGGTTTATGACAATAAAGCGGGTGCGTATTTTTCAAGTACACTTAATAATCCTGATATACAACCATTCAGTTCCAGGGTAATTGAAACCGGTATGGATATACGCTTTTTGAAGAACCGCCTGGCATTGGATGTAACCTATTTTACTTCTAAAGATGGCCCAAGAGTTTTTACCAGTCCTTTATCACAAACCACCGGTTATACAGGCGCTTTGCAAAATGGTATCACTACTGTAAAGAAAGGATGGGAGCTTAGTTTAACCGGCAGCCCGGTAAGAACTGCAAAAGGATTTAACTGGGATGTGCTGGTAAACTGGTCAACCTTTAAAGAAAAGTTTACACAATTTTATGGAGGTGCCAATTCACTGAATGCGCAAACATTTATTGGCGACAGAACAGACGAACTCTATGGAAGCGCATTTGTAAAAACGCCGCAAGGACAAATTATTAACGATGATGGCGGGAGACCGCTTCGCAACCCCGTGGGTCAATTACTTGGTTACCGCAACCCGGACTGGGTATGGGCGATCAACAATAGCTTCCGGTACAAAAATTTTAATTTCAGTTTCCAGTTTGATGGCAGGGTAGGCGGCAGCATGATAAATTATATACAGCAGCAGACATTCCGTGGAGGGCGCCATATTGCCACGGTAGAAGGTGCCATGGGAATTGCCCGTGAGCAGGACACAAAGGGCATAAAATCTTGGTTGGGAGAAGGCGTCACCATAAGCAATGCACTGGCTATTAAATATGATGCAGATGGAAATGTAACCAATTACAAGGATTTACAGTATGCCCCCAATATTACCAAAACCTATCTGCAGGATTATATCAGTGTCTTCTACAATACAAACGAGGGTAACCTCATTAAAAAAACATTCGGTAAACTGCGTGAAGTGGTAATCGGATATTCGCTGCCGCAATCTGTGCTGGGAAAATCATTCATTCGCCAGGCCAGTATTTCTTTTGTAGGAAGGAACCTGTTGTATTTCTCAAAGTATAAAGATCTTGATATTGACCAGTATGCAGGCTCCGATGGTTCTTCATCATTGCAGTCGCCCACTACAAAACGTTATGGCGTAAACTTAAATATCACTTTTTAATATAACCGTCCCATTAAAAAAAATAATATGAAACGTATCAATCTATATATAGCTGCCGCAGCAGCCATCCTGTTTGCTATAACCAGTTGTAATAAAAAGTTTGAAGAGTATGCCACCAACCCCAATCTTGCTGAACAAGTGAGTCCGGACCTGGTGCTGCGCGGCCTTACTTCAGATATGAATGGGGACGGCCCCTGGAGTGCTGTTTCGCGCTGGAACCAGTTTGATGTGTGCAATTACAATTATTATGGAGATCAGCGGTACGACTGGACCGGTGCCGGCCTGAATTATACCACGCTGAACAACGTAGTAAAAATGGAACAGGAAGCCACACGTGCGGGCGCTGCAGCTATAAATCCTTACAGTGCCATGGGTAAATTTTTCCGTGCTTATTATTTTTACCGCATGACTAATTTAGTGGGCGATTTACCCATGAAGGATGCACTGAAAGGCTCATCAACGCCTACACCAGCTTATGATGCACAGAAAGCCATTTTTCTACAGATACTTGAATGGCTGGAGGATGCCAATACAAATCTTGCAAAATTGATCGCGGATGGTAATAAGACAATGGATGGTGATATTTACCTGGGCAATGATTTGCGTAAATGGCAGAAAGTAGTGAATACATTCCGGTTGCGTGTTTTGATAGGTCTGAGTAAAAAAGAAGCAGATACTGATTTGAAACTGAAGCAGCAGTTCACGGATATATTTGCAGGCAGAGCCGGCAAGTATCCATTAATGGAAAGTGCCGGCGATAACCTGCAGTACAGCTATAACAGCATTAATAAATATCCTTCCAACCCGGATAACCTTGGCTTTGATGCAACCCGGTATAATATGTCTGCTACCTATCTGAACAAACTGGTTGAGCTGAATGATCCACGGGCTTATATAACCGCTGAGCCTGCAACCAAACAATTATCAGTCAACAAAAAAACACCGGCAGATATAACCGCCTATGTTGGCGCTAATTCCGGGGAAGATTTAACCAATATGTCTTCTAAAATGGCTGCATCTGATACAGGTGAATACTCACTGCGCAGCAGGGGCCGTTATTATGCTTCCTATGCTGCAGAGCCTGGTATTATCATAGGTTACACAGAACGCTGTTTCAATATTGCTGAAGCTGCCAACCGTGGATGGATAACCGCAGATGCAGAGGATTATTACAAAAAGGGTATCATCTCTTCTTTGATTTTTTATGGTATTCCCGTTGATGCACCTGGTACCATTACCAAAACTTACAAAGGCGTAAATTATCCAGTTGCTTTTAATTTTGCGAACAGCTACTATCAGCAGGCGGAGGTGAAATATAAAGGGAACAATGCCGCCGGACTGGAACAGGTACTTATCCAAAAATACCTTGCCTTTTTTCAAAATTCGGGTTGGGAGGCTTATTTTAACTACCGCAGAACAGGTGTTCCTGTATTTCAGACAGGTACTGGTACCGGCAATAGCGGTGTTATTCCAAAACGATTTCAATACCCGTCTTCGGAAAGAACCAGCAATACCGCCAACCTGGACGCTGCTGTTAAAAGTCAATATGGTACAACCGATGACATTAATAGTTTGATGTGGTTAATAAAGTAAACGTTTAACAACACAGTTTTCTTAACCGGATTTAATAAATAAGGGCGAAACTCATTGTAGTTTCGCCTATTTTTATTGATAATTTTTTATATGAAACGCAGCGCTTGCTTTTTAGGCATTATTATTCTCTGCATATCCGCTACCGGACAAAAAAAATCATTGGTTACAATACTGCAGGTGCCTGGTGTTGACCAATTTTGCAAGGTGGATGAAAAAGCTGTTTCTGTATTGCCGAGCGGCCGCTATGTAACGCCTGCCGGGAGCCTGCTTCGTATTACCAATGATCCATTTGGCATGGCCATTTCACCCAATGGCAAAAAGGCAATTACCCTCCACAATGGCGTGTTTACCATCATAGACATTGCCGGATTAAAAGACACACGCGTGCCTGGTTATGAAAACAAACTGAATTCCCCACTGGCGCACGAGCCGCTGGGCAACAGTCCTTTTTCAGCAGACTCGTTAAAACAAACGGGCATTATGCCTTCAGCACTGCCGGATGGCTCCTTCCTGGGCGTCGCCTTTGCCCCCGATTCTAAAACAGTTTACCTGAGCGGTGGTGATAATGGTGCTGTTATTGTTTATGATATTGAAAGATTACAAAGGGTTGACTCAATCACCTTGAATGGAAAAATTGACAGTATTGATTTTGGCGACAGCTTCACTTCGGATCTCTTATTAAATCCGGTTAATAATGAACTCCTCATTTTAGACAGGGGTAATTTCAGGCTGGTGCGGTACGATATTACCAATAAAAAAATTACAGCTTCCATACCTGTTGGCCGTCAGCCTTTCGGCCTGGCACTCAGTCCTGACAACCGTACTGCTTTTGTTGCCAACGTGGGCACCTATTCATACCCACTGGTAGCAGGTATGACGAAGGAAAACATGAATACAATGATGATTCCGCATCATCCCTATGGAGATAATACCAAAGAATCGGTTAACGGAACTGTGATTGACGGAAAGAAAATTCCTGGTGTAGGCAGTCCCAATGCGCCAGAAGCAATGAGCGTATTCACTATTGATCTTGCCTCAGGTAAAGTAACCGATAAATTTAAAACCGGTTTCCAGGTAGGTGAAATGATAGAAGATGCAGAAGTTGTAGGTGGCGCCAGTCCGAATTCTATTGCTGTGGGCAAACAATTTGCCTATGTGACCAACGCCACCAATGATAATATTGCAGTGATTGATTACAAAAACCATAGTATAAAAGATCATATCCAGATAAGCGCAGACAAACGTATTGATAAGTACCGGGGGCTTTTACCTTTCGGCATTACGCTAAGCAAGGATGAAAAAACATTGTACGTTGCACTGCTGGGTTTTAATGCGGTTGCCGTAATAGATGTTGCTACGAAAAAGACATTGGGGCTGATACCCACAGGTTGGGGGCCATCCAGGGTTCGTTTGTCGGCTGATGAAAAAGAAATGTACATCAGCACCTGCCGTGGCCTGGGTGCCGGCCCCAATGGCGGAAAGGATTTTGTAAAACCGCCACAGGGAACCTATATCGGCGATATCCAATTGGGCAGCTTTCAAAAACTGGCGGTGCCCGATATTACCCAATTGGCTGTTTACACAAAACAGGTTATCAGCAATACCTTTACCAGTATAACGGTGAACAATGACCCAAAAAATCCATTGCCTGCACTACCGGGTGCGCAGGTAAGCCCCATTAAATACATTGTATACATCACCAAGGAAAACAGGACCTACGATGAAATATTTGGGCAGCTGGAAAACGCGAAAGGCGATAATACACTGGCCCGCTTCGGTGTGGATTGTGAATACACTTTACCAGATTCATTGCGCAACAGGTTTGCAGGCATGAAAGTGACGCCCAATCACCATAAAGCAGCGAAGCAGTTTTCTTTCAGCGATAATTTTTATTGCGACAGTGATGCATCTATTCATGGTCATCACTGGATGATGGGTGTTATACCCAACGAATGGGTGGAAACCAATTCAAGTGTTGATAAAACAGCCAGGTTTTTTTCAAAAGCACCGGGCCGCCGCTTTCCCGGCTCTACAGGCAGCATGGACCCCGAAGATTACGGGGAAATTGGTGGTATGTGGGAAGCACTTGAACGAAAGAAAATAAACTTCTATAATTTCGGCGAAGCCAACGAAACTGCCCATGTACGTGAAGAGTGGATGGATACCGCTACCGGTGCCGCACATGCGGTAATGGTGCCTATGCAAAAAGCATTGTTTACAAGAACCAGTCATAATTATGCTGGCTTCAATATGAATATTCCTGACCAGTTCCGCATGAACCAGTTTGAAGATGAGTTTACAAAAAAATGGATAAAGGGTAAACAATCATTGCCCTCACTGATAACCATGCAGGTGCCCAATGATCATTCCGCCGGCGCCCGCCCGGAAGACGGTTATTATTTTCCGCAATCATTTATGGCAGACAATGATCTGGCGGTAGGCAGAATTCTGCATTTTCTTTCGCGTACCAGGTACTGGAAAAATATGCTGGTTATTATTACGGAAGATGATCCGCAGGGTGGAGTAGATCATGTGGATGCTCACCGGAGTGTTTTGATGATGGCCGGGCCCTATGTAAAAAAAGGTTATGTAAGTCATACACATGCCAATTTCGGCTCCATTTTAAAAACTATTTACAATATCCTGGGCGTACCTTATGTAAACCAGTATGATGTTACTGGCTCCCTTCTGCAGGATTTTTTTACCAGTAAGCCAGACTTTACACCTTATACTTTGGAGAAACACGATGATCGTGTTTTTGGGCTGGAGAAGGCCATGAAAAAATACAACCGCAGCATCGACTGGAGAAAGATAATACAAGGCCCGGAAATGGATGATGAAGATGAACAGCGGGCTGACCATTATAAACAGAAAAAAAAGACAGGTAAATAGTAAGAATAAGGCAGGCAGGGCTATAGGAAAATCTATAAACCTGTAGCTTTACTTAGAACCGCCCGGCGGCAGATCGCATTAATGGTATCTATAAAAAGTGACACATATGCAGCAGGAAAAACAAATAGAAATAACCGTAAACACAATTTTTGATTTGTATGCCAGGCATGGTGCGGAAGAATACGCCGGGGAACAGGTATCTCAGTTAGAGCACATGTGCCAGGCTGCGGAGTTTGCCATGCAGGAAGGGTATGATGATGAAGTTATACTGGCTGCTTTTATGCACGATGTGGGCCATTTACTCCCCATACACAATGAAAAAGAATCGATGGATGGATATGGAATGATGGATCATGAGAAAGTGGGGGCGGAGTATTTACTTGGACTTGGTTTTTCGGAGCGTATGTGTAAGCTGATAGCATCTCATGTGAATGCAAAACGATACCTCACCTGGAAATACCCGGAATATTATAACGAGCTTTCCGGGGCCAGCAAAAAAACGTTGGAGTACCAGGGCGGCAGAATGGAAGAAGCAGAAGCAAAACAGTTTGAAGCAGACCCATTATTTGATTTATACATAAAAATGCGGCGCTGGGATGAAGCTGCCAAAGTAGAACATCAGCCAATGGTAGATATTGATTTGTTCAGGGTAAAAGCCCTTGAACATCTGAATAAAGCTGTTAGCTTTTAACTGCAGGCTATTGGCAATACAGCCATAAATGTGGCTAACAGCTGGTATCTATCCGTACATCTCTTTAATGGTTTCCTCGGCCAGGCCGGCGCTGCCTGTCATTCCTTTGCCGCCAATAGCAGTTATAACATGAATATTTTGGGCCAGTTCTTTTTTAAATACATCATGGGTTTTACTTTGCGCGTAAAAGCCGTTCCAGTAAGAAGCCATTGTCCAGTCGGGTAAATTAAAAATGCGTTTGGCTTCTTCAATAATGATGTGGTTGATTTCCTGGTTTACAGCAAATCCCAGTTTATCCTGGTCTTTGGCATCAGCATATTCATGCGAATCACCTATGATAATACTGCCGTCTGCTGCCTGTTTAAAAAGAATATGCACCCCCCATTGTTTGAACCTTTCTTCAATTACTCCGGCTTTGAGTGTTGCGTAAGAAGGACATTCGTGAAAACTTTCGTACCTGCGTATACTCAACCCGGTGAGAATAGAACCTTTGAGCTGGTAGCCCGGCTGTGGGACCGTTTTCATCATCTGCAGTTTGGACACTTCAATATCACTGTCGTAAAAAACTGCGGGGTAAAGGGTCCGGAAATCCCGGCCATTGCAGATAATAACCTTATCGCTGGTGTACGCCCGGCCAAGGTTATCTTCCACAATACATTTGCCATTTACAAAATCGCAGCAACTCACCAGGGTATTGGGCTGATAAGTGACGGGCATTTGTTCCTGCATAAAGGCTATCAGGGCATGTATCATTTTATCAGGCTCAACAGTAATCTCTTCGGGAAAAAAAATGGCACCTTTGCAATAGTTTTCCTGTAAACCGGGATATTTCGCCAGGCAATCAGCTTGCTTCAGCAGCATAGACGGGTATCCGTCTTTGCGGTTAATATCCCTCAGCTCATTAATAAGTGTTAATTCTGTTTCATCGGAAGCAATGTAAACCGAGCCATGCTGGCGGACTGAAAGATCAAATTTGCTTTGCAGTGTTTTATATATTTCCAGGCTTCGCCTGCCATATTGCTGCCATTTACCACGGCTCATACCTGAAGGAACTACCTGCCCAAAATTGCGCACGGTAGCTTCCTGCGGCTGCAGATCTTTTTCAAGCAATAAAACCTTTAAACCTTTTTTACCGGCATGGTACGCATGGAAACCGCCCAGTGCCCCAGCCCCAACAATTATCAGATTATAGTGCGGTGATGCCATATAAATTTCAGGTGGTAGTTGATGTAATGTGTTGGTATTTTTTTCTAAAGTATATCCAGGATATGATGATGCTGACAAGGCCTATAATGCCCAAAATAAAACTGATGGTTAAAAAATAATTGAGCCAGTTTACTTTGGGGCTGAAAATTTCCTTGTTTACAATAATAAAACAGCTGCCCAGGTAGCCTACAGAATCCATAAAATAAAAGAAGAAGCCAATATTGCCCTTTACTTTAAAAGCTGCAATAAAGCGGTCAAGAAAAAGGCACTGCAAGGTATTGTAACAAACATACAGGCCCACGGTAAACAACACCAAATTAAATATGGGATCCAGAATATGCAGCTGTAAAAACAATGCAGACAACAGAATAATTACAAGACCGAAGGCGATAGCAGCATGGTGTGCGGCAATGCTCCTGAAATGATTTTTATATCCCGTTAGCAGTAAAAGCAGTAATAGCACGGTTACTGCCGCAATGGTTTCCATCTGCGTGAAAATAGCTGGCTTAAAAGAGGGCTTAACCGTGCGCAGGATCTCCACCGCATAATTGTCTTTTACATCCCGCAGTATAGTTAGCAGCAGGTTAATAACAGTAATGGCCGTGAGCCCGGTAAAAAACTGTTTAAACAGGGCAATGCGTTCTTTACCATTTAACGTTACCCTTGCCCCGCGACTGGCTGTTTCTGTTTCAGCAGGCGGCGGTATTTTTGTAAGCATCCATACGGCCAATAACAGCAACGGAATGTAGAAGAGGCCAGCAACAAAAGGCGTATAAATCTCAGGTATGTTCCAGTATTCAATGCACACCCTGCCAAGGCTTTTGGCCACACCGGAACTGAAAATAAAATTGGTGCTCAGTATCAACGCCAGCATATCTGTAAACTTTCTTCCTTCAATAAAACTGAATACAATTCCCCAGATAAGGCCCAGGGAAAGACCGTTGGTAAAAAGAAAAAAAACATTGAATGGTTTGGGAATAAGCGCCAGTAACAGTAAGCTGATATGTGCAGCTCCTATTAGCGATAAAATGTAAAAGGCCCGCTTTTTCTTATTGATTTCTGAAATAAATTTAATGCCAATAAACTTGGCTCCCATGTAGCCAAATACCTGCGCTACCACCAGGGCTGATTTAAAAGAAATGCCAAAAGCCATTTCCCCGTCAAAAGTAGTGGCACTGAAGGGTTTTCTAAAACCATACATGCAGAAATAGGTGGCAAAGCTGGCAAAAGCTGCCCATACAAATAATGCATAGGGTGTTTTGATAGCCATATTTTTCTGTACAGGAGCAGTTAGCATAGAGGCTGCAAATTATTGGAATACGTAAAATACAGCATTACGCCGGCATTAAGTAATCAATAAGTTCTGTGCAGTGGTTATTCTTTTTTTGTATCCAGCGTGAAGCCGATAGAAGTGCCAATATCAGGGGTGCTGCGCACATGAATGGTTTGTGCATGGGCTTCAACGATGTGTTTGCAAATGGCAAGTCCCAGCCCGGTACCGCCTTTATCGCGGCTGCGGGCGGCGTCCGTTCTGTAAAAGCGTTCAAAGATGCGCGATAGGTGCTCTTCTTCTATACCGATGCCATCATCGCTGATTTCAGTCAGTACATGATCGCCATCTGTTTTGTAAATACTGGCTACAATATTGCCATCCGTTTTGCCGTATTTAAAGGCATTCTCTACGAGGTTTATCAATACCTGTCTTATTTTTTCCTTGTCAGCAAAAACAGTAACAGGCGTTTCGCATCCTTTTTTGATGCTGCAGGTAATATTTTTTTTATCGAGCTTTATAGACAAAGACTCAAACACCTCTTTAATGACATCCTGGATAATAAAATTTTGTTTATACAGTAATTGCTCGCCGCTTTCCAGTTTGGAGATTTCATCGAGGTCGTTCATCAGGTTTACGAGGCGGTCTATATTGCGGCTGGCATTTTCAAGAAATTTTTTCCGGATTTCGGGCTGCTCCATGGCGCCGTCCAGCAGGGTATCCACATAACCCTGGATGGCAAAAATGGGCGTCTTGAATTCATGGGCCAGGTTCTGCAGAAATTCTTTGCGGTAAATCTCGTTTTCTTTCAGCAGCTCAATTTCTTCCTTGCGCTGCTCAGCCCATTTTTCAACGTCGTCACTTACTTCAGCAATACTTTTTTTAGGTAGTATGTATTTATAATAAGTTTCTTCTTTCTTGCTGGCCTTGGTCTGGTAAATGAATTTATAAATGAGTTTGATGCGACGATAAATAAATTCCTGCAACAAAAAATTGATTAATGCGTAAGAAATAAGGAAAAGCAGTGCCAGTGTAGTCAGGGCAATCCACCAGCTCCTGGTAAAAATATAACTGGCCATTGCTACCAATACAGAAATACAAATGGCATTCACTGCAGCGATCTGGCGGGGAGAGAGATTTTTAAAATCCATTGGAAAAAGTACTGCGTATTTAGTGTTGAACGTTCCAACAAGACGCAAAGAATACTATAATAAAGATACTAAATACTTGTATTTTATACTTAGCAGCTTACTTACTTTGCGTGCTCAATACGTTGGCGGTGTAATAGCGCGTATGTTCACAACATTACGAGCATAGTACCTGGTCAGCTATAAATTAAACTTGTAACCCACGCCTTTTACCGTGGTGATGCAATCCATATCCAGTTTCTGGCGTATTTTACGGATGTGTACATCGATGGTGCGATCGCCAACAATAACGTCGTTGCCCCAAACCTGGTTGAGTATCTCATTTCGCAAGAAAACACGGCCCGGCCTGGCAGCCAGCAGATACAATAATTCAAATTCTTTTTTTGCCAGCGTCATTTCTTCATTGTTCACTTTCACAATGTATTGCTGCGGATCTATCAGCAGGTTGTCAAATTGCAGGCTGCTGCTGGCCTCGCTTTCGGATTTATTGATACGGCGGAACAACGCATTAACCCGGCTTACCAGCACTTTGGTGCTGATGGGTTTGTTTACATAATCATCGGCACCGGTATCAAGTCCTTTTATTTGCGAAGATTCATCGCTGAGGGCGGTAAGAAAAATAATCAGGGTGTCTTTAAAAGCAGGTTGTGCCCGCAGTAATGAACATACTTCCACACCGGTTTTTTTGGGCATCATAATATCCAGTATGATCAGGTCCGGCTTAAGTTGTTTGGCTTTTGCAAGTGCATCATCACCATCTTTAGCGGTATATACATCGTAACCTTCCTGCTTAAGATTGTAATGCAGGATTTCCAGGATATCCGGCTCATCATCTGCAATCAATATCTTTTTACCCTTGGTTTCCATGTAGACCGTTTATTTGAGCAAACCTACTTTAAATGGCCATTACAGGAAAATGATAATAGTAAGTTTACAATTTCTTAATACTGTGAAGGGAATGATATAGTATAAAATCAACGGTTATAAACAGTTTGCTGCGTAATGGCGACGCTTATTGCAATCCGTTCTGATTAAACGGGCAGGCATACCAATGACATATGAAAAAGGATTTTGCCACGCCCCGGGAAACATAAAAAAAGGCCAGGATAAAGTCAGACCAATTTCGCGGCTGCCTGTTATACATGCCATGCATATAATTCGGTATACGGGCTTGTAAAGTATTCACCTGTTACGGCAGGGGGCGGCACAATTTTTTGTCATTTTAACAATTTCCATATACACAGCCAATACAAACACAATTTTCCCGTTTTATGCAGCAGATTGGTAGTATTTTTGCCCTTATATCTGATAATAGTCCCTTATGCAAAGAACTTTACCCGCTTGCCTTGTGCTTATTTGTTGTTGCTTCCTGGTTCAGGCGCAGCCACCTGCTTACCGGTTTATACCTGATAAGGGCCGTATCCTGTTTCATGATAAGGTAGACGCGCAACAGCAACGCATTAAAGACATGGACGGCAAAAAAGACAATTTTATTACACTTGCTAAAGACGCGACTGTAAACGGCCAGCTGGAATATGCCCTGCTTGACAGGGTAGATGAATTGCAGCAAAAAATTGAACAGGACACCCTGTTAACACATTCGGGCAAAGTAAAATACATATTAGGGCTTGAGACCCTGCTGAATGGCTACAGGGCAAACGTTTTAAAAAAGGATTTTCCACTAACCATAGCACCAGACCTGGTGGCCGCTTATGAAAAAGCAATGGCCCTTGATTTTAAAAAAGAGAGCATTGAGCCAATAATAGTAGCAAACAGTTACGCCGTTGGTAAAATATTGGTGGAGTGTTTTAAGTTTCCCGAGAATGCGGGTGTAAAACCATCCGGTCCCATCTTAATTGAAAAGTACACACAGCTTCATCCGGATGAAATATTGAATGTATTGCAACGTAATCCTGATTTGCCGTTTGCAGACAGTTTAATAAAAGTGGCCGCTCAGAATGATCTCAAAAAATTCTACGACTATGCTGCGGTGGGTGATAAACTCGGCAACCGCATCCGGTCTCTGAAAGACCCCTTTGTACATACCATCGCAAAAATGGCCGTTAGTAAAAGCGGGCAGTTGTATTTTCCATTTATTGATTTGCTGTCGAATAATAAGATAAGCTTTGAAGATATTGATAAGGTAAAAGCAGATAACCTGGCGTATTATAAACTGCTGGTTAAAACAAGGATTGATTTTGCTGGCCGGATGATGGCACCGGCAAGGGATACCCCCATGGAAATGCAATCCCTTACCCGTATGATGGGCAATAAGGCGCGGGAAGTATTTGTAAACGAAATTAATGGACTTCATGATCAGCCGGACCCGGTAAGATTTAAATGCCTGGAGCCATTAACACCCCAGGAATTGTACTACCTGTGTGTAGTAAGCGAAGATGTAATTTATACTTCCAGCTACCTGGGTGTGTACAAACGGATTTTTGAAAAGATGAAAAACCCGCGGGGGGATAGCCTGATAGTAAGTGTAAATGCTGATTACTTCCGGAAGTTTATAAAGATGTCTGCGGCATACAATACCCTGGACACCTTACTGAAATCTATGCCGGCCGAGAATGCTGTTTCTTTAATGAAAGCATTTATTATAGGGCTTGAAAAGACCACCACCACTACAACCGTTGAGGATGCCGTTGATGTGGCGGATGCATACAGCAGCATTGTTGAAAAAAATACAACCCTTGCTGATTTTATGTTGGATGAGGCCAACTGGAATTATGATCGTTGCGTGAAGAACAATGATAAAAACGGCATGGTGGTTTACCGGCTGGAGAAAACCCTGTTTGAATCTGCGGACACTACCAAAAAAATTGATCTTTCAAAGCAGCTGGGGATTGCGCCTGTTTATTCGGTGGATTACAGCAGCCTGACAAGCGATAGCGGAAGGGTTATACAGGAAGTGTTTTTTTATGGTGATGAAGACAAAGATGGGCAGAATTCATATGCCAATTTTAAAGCCCTGTTTGCGGGCAAACCGGAATGGAAAATGGTGGAAAATGAAAACTGGCTTACCGTAAAATCAGTTAAAGGGAAGCCAGTCTGGATCTTTGCCAACAGGCCTTTGTATGGCCCCGATGATCCGGATGCAAAGGCGCAGGAAAAGCTGAATGCTTACCTGGATGCGCAGCATCTCAGGCCAACTATTTTCATACACCGCGGCCATAGTTACCATGTAAAATATTCGCTGGCGCAGATTCAGCCTTCAGCGCGTATTGTAATACTGGGCTCCTGCGGCGGGTATAATAATTTAAATGAGGTGCTTACCATCAGTGGGGATGCCCATATCATTTCTTCAAAACAGGTAGGAACAAAAACCGTTAATGAGCCCATACTGAAGGCAATGAATACTATTTTACTGAATGGTAAGAATATTGACTGGCTGCCCATGTGGAAAGACCTGGGCAAACAATTCACAGGCGATGGCAAAGAAAAGTTCGATGACTATATTCCGCCATACAAGAACCTGGGTGCTATTTTCATCAAGGCTTACCGTAAAGCAATGAGCACGGAGAGCGATCTCTGATCTCTGAGGTGACCATGTCTGATTGCTTTTGTGCGGCAGGAAGAGGACTGTTATTCATTTTTTTTGAGTGAACAAATCAGACATCAAAAAATCAGACATCAGACATTTTTGTTCTCTTAGCTCTATCTTTACAGCTTATGGCAGACCAGCAGCCCCGGAAAAAAATTTTTGATTTTGCATTGCTAAAAAGAGTGTTCCGTTTTGCCGGGCCTTACAAAAGAAAATTTTATACTTCTTTATCACTTGCTGTTATACTGGCTGTTTTTGCGCCCATTCGCCCCTACCTGGTGCAGCTTACCATTAATAACTATGTAAAAGGCGGTGTAACTGTTGCTGCAAACCAGCGTAATCATTTTGTTGAAATGGTGGTTACTATAACAGTTATCCAGATTATATTGCTACTGGCAGAAAGTATTGTACGCTTTTATTTTTCTTATATTACTGCATGGCTGGGCCAGCATGTAGTAAAAGATATGAGGGTACAGGTTTATAATAAAATACTGGGCCTTAACCTTTCGCAGTTTGATAAAACGCCCATTGGTACGCTTACTACGCGTACTATCAATGACATTGAATCCATTAATGATATTTTTTCTGACGGCCTGATACCTATTATTGCCGATCTGCTTTCAATTATTTCTGTGCTGATAGTGATGTTTGCGGTTGACTGGCAGCTTTCACTTATTTGCCTGGCACCCTTCCCGGTACTGATTGCTGCCACCTATTTTTTCAAGGAAGCAGTTAATAAATCTTTTATCCGGGTGCGGAACGCTGTTGCGGCACTGAATGCTTTTGTGCAGGAGCATATTACCGGTATGCATGTGCTGCAGGCTTTTGCAGCAGAAGATAGGGAAGCGACCAAGTTTACAAGGATCAACCGCGATCACCGTAATGCCAATATTAACGCCATTTTTGCCTATTCTATTTTTTTTCCGGTGGTGGAAATTGTGCTGGCAATATCTACCAGTTTGCTGATATGGTGGGCAGCCAGCGAGGCGCACCTGTTGAAAGACAGTAATCCTGCAGCTGCCGGCGAAATGGTGGGTAAAATGATTTCCTTCTTTTTGTTTCTAAACCTGCTTTTCAGACCGCTGCGCGTAATTGCGGATAAATTTAACGTGCTGCAGATGGGTATGATTGCGGGCGAAAGGGTCTTTAAGGTGCTGGACAATGACGACTTTATTCCGGATGCGGCCAAAGGCAATTTTGCACCGGCAACTGTGAAAGGAAAAATTGAATTTGACAAAGTCTTTTTTGCATATGCAGATGACCAGTATGTACTGAAAAATATTTCGTTTACCATACAACCAGGCGAAACCCTGGCTATTGTGGGACATACCGGCAGCGGTAAAACGTCTGTCATCAGTCTATTAAACAGGCTTTATCATATTCAGCAGGGCAGTATAAAAATTGATGATGTAAATATTGAGCACTACAACGTTGATGTGCTCAGGAGCAGGATTGGGATTGTGTTGCAGGATGTATTTCTTTTCTCCGGGTCTGTTATAGATAATATTACACTCCGTAATACAGGCATCAGCCGTGAAAAAGTAATAGAAGCTGCCATACTTATTGGTATGCACGATTTCATTATGGAGTTGCCTGGTGGATATGATTATAACGTGATGGAAAGGGGCGCCACGCTTTCACTTGGGCAGCGGCAGCTTTTGTCTTTTATCAGGGCGCTGTTGTACAACCCTTCCATATTGGTGCTGGATGAGGCCACTTCTTCTGTTGATACGTCCAGTGAGCAGCTGATACAAAGCGCCATTGATAAACTGATTGCGGGAAGAACGTCTATTATAATTGCCCACCGGCTTTCTACCATCCGTAAGGCCAGCAAAATTATGGTGTTGGATAAAGGTGAAATAAAGGAAATCGGCACACACGAGGAGCTGCTGAAAGCCAATGGTTTCTATGCCCGCTTGTATGAGATGCAGTTTGAGAAAAAGGCTGCAGTAACGCTCTAAAATGACAATGACAATAGTTCCGGATTGTCAAAAAAATTAGTAATTAGCTTATGAACGAAAAAGACCAGGATAGTGCCGTGGCAAAAAAATATGCCCAGGGAAGCATTGCCCATGTACGAAAGCCGTGAGGCGCTGGAAGATGCCCGCTTAAGAGAAGCTGTGAATAGAACAGATACAGAAAAATTAGAATGTTTACCAGAATGATGCGGATAACAATGATGCTGAAAAACGCTAAAATAATACACAAGTCAGCATATTAATAAGATTTGTGATGGATATTCCTGACGAAGATTTAATTCATTTCTGGAAGGCTCTTAATGAATGCTGTGTGCAGTACATAATGGTAGGAGGTTTTGCTGTAAACCGGTATGGCTATACCCGGGCATCCAATGATATTGACTTATTGTAAAAGGATGATATACTAAACAGGCAAAACCTTGCAAAGGCATTTTCTGAATTGGGTATGGCGATATTTCTTTTGAACATTTACAGTTTGTTGCGGGCTGCACAAATTTCTGCATTGACTCGGGTCTTCAATTAGACATTATGACCTCCTTTGAAGGCGTGGACCTTTCTTTTGACGAATGCCTGCAAATAGCCCCGTAGCAGAAATTGAAGGCGTTATGGTACCTTTTCTGCACATCAACCACCTCATTCAGAATAAAAAGTAGTTAACCGCCCCGAAGCCAGATTGATGTAGTGGAACTGGAAAAATCAGGAAAATACTGGCGGAATGTGAAACGTGAGGCGAGATCGGGAATCGTCAGCTATGAATCATCAGTTATAGGAAGAGAACCGCCAAATTTGCTGGAATACAAAAATTTCAAAAACTACTCACTACTCAGGCCAGACGCCTCAGGTTCATATCATCTTTTCATCTATAAAACTGCCATCCATCTTAAACTGTGCCTGCCAGCGCTGGGAACCGATAAAAAACTTCACTTTATAAGTATTGCTGTGTTCAATTTCCCATTCAATCTGCCCGGTAGCCGCCGGGTACCTGGAAGAATAGGTGGTTATTACCGGGCTGGTACCTGGGAGGCAGGAATATGGCCATCTGTGGTGTTATTATCATCACTTTTTGTGCAGGCCAGCATGGCCAGGCCAAGAAATAACGTGAGCAGTAGTTTTTTCATATTTGCCAGGGTTTGTTTAAGGGTTATACGGGTAAAAAAGATGGGCCGTTGCCTCAGCAAATGCTGTGCATCTTTTTTTCCGATCGTTTTCGGTTTTTAAACCCTGCCTCCTTATCTTTGCGGCAAATTTAGCAACCAGTATGTTTTCAAAGAGCCCCAAATCCTTATTGGCAGCGGTTTTCAGCTTATTTTTCCTGCTTATTTCAGGTATTGCTTTTTGCCAGGAAGGCGGAGAGCACAAAGAAGCGCAACAGGAAGAAAAAAAGGGCTTCAATGCCAAAGAAGTCATTTTTGGGCATGTTTTGAATAACCATGATTTTCACCTGCTGGATATTGTGAAAGACAATGGGGAAAAACATCCTGTTTCCATTCCCCTTCCAGTAATTCTCTATTCAAAAGAGCGCGGTTTAACGGCGTTTATGTCTTCTGAATTTCATCATGGGGAGCACAACCACGACGGGTACACGATGCTGACCGAAGAAAAAATTGAAGCACTGCACCTGGATCCCACAAAGTACAATGCCCAGGATATACTGGCCGTAACTGAAACTGGCGCCATTGACGAATCAGTAAGGATTTATGATATATCACTTACCCGTAATGTGGTGCAAATGCTGCTGGCCCTTATCTTTTTTACGTGGATCATGCTGAGCATTGCCAAAAAATACAAAATGGGCCAGGGCGTTACGTCCGCCCCCAAAGGCGCACAGGGTTTGCTGGAGCCGGTTATTATTTTTGTACGCGATGAAGTGGCTAAACCCAACCTTGGTAAAAAATACGTTAAATACCTGCCTTTCCTGCTTACCATTTTCTTTTTCATCCTCATCAATAATATTTTTGGTTTGATACCCGGCTCTGCCAACGTTACCGGCAATATTGCTTTTACAGCCGTTTTGGGTATTATTTCTTTTATCGTAATCATGTTCAGCACCAACGGACATTACTGGATGCATATTTTCAACCCTCCGGGTGTACCGCTGGGTGTGAAGTTTATCCTGGTGCCGGTGGAGTTTATCAGTGTTTTCATTAAACCCTTCGCCCTTATCATCCGTCTGTTTGCCAACATGGTAGCAGGTCACATTATTATCATCTGCCTTATTTCACTGATATTTATTTTTGGTAACATGAGTGCTGCGGCAGGCTGGGGCACGGCCCCATTTTCGCTGGCTTTCACCATATTTATTTATTTTATTGAAGTGCTGGTAGCATTTTTACAGGCATTTATATTTACCATGCTCACAGCAGTATTTATAGGCCAGGCAATGGAAGGCGATCACAGTAATGATCACCACGAGCATGAAAATGGTTTGCCCGATATCCCGGTAATGGTTTAATGGTTTTGTTTTTTATTCACTAAACATAAAGTCACAATTATGGATTTAATGACTGTTCTTCTCAGCACGCCTTTGGGTAATGCCGGTGGTGCCATAGGCGCCGGACTTGCAGCAGTTGGTGCAGGTATTGGTATTGGCCAGATTGGTAAAGGTGCGGTAGAAGCTATCGCCCGTCAGCCAGAGGCATCCAACGACATCAGGGCCAACATGATTCTTACAGCGGCACTTGTAGAAGGTGCTGCCCTGTTCGCTATCATCGTGGGCTTTTTGGCAATGGTATTATAATATCATTGTACAAACTAACAAACTGCATCCAAAGCAAAGGGCGGAGGATGCAGTTTATTACTGCCTGAGAAGCAGGTTTAATGAGATACCGAAACGCTCAAACTTAAAATAGGTTATGAAATTACTTCTTCCCGAATTTGGATTGTTGATATGGACACTGGTAGCCTTTTTGGTGGTGTTTTTTATCCTGAAAAAATATGCATGGCCTGCTATTGTAAAAGGACTCGCGGACAGGGAAAAATCAATTGCCGATTCATTGGCAACTGCCGAGAAAGTGAAACTGGAAATGCAGCAGCTGAAAAGCGATAATGAAGCATTGCTGGTAAAAGCACGTGAAGAAAGAGCCGCCATGATTAAAGATGCAAAAGATATTTCAGATAAGATGATAGCCGATGCAAAAGACAAAGCCAGGGCAGAGTATGACCGTATTGTTGCCGATGCGCAGTCTTCTATCAACCAGCAGAAAATGGCAGCCATTACAGATCTTAAAAACCAGGTAGGAAACCTTGTTATAGAAGTATCTGAAAAGGTATTGCGCAGGGAGCTGGGTAATAAAACAGAACAGGAAAAATTTATTCAAGACCTGGCCAACGAAGTAAAACTGAATTAAAACAGCTGTTAGCAATTAGCTGTTAGCCTCTAGTCAGGCACCGCTAAAAGCTAAAGGCTAAAAGATACAATATGCCCAATCCACGTTTAGCAGCCAGGTACGCAAAAAGTTTGGTTGATTTGGCCATAGAGCAAAATCAGCTGGAAACGGTATACAAGGACATGCAGTTTCTGCAGGCAGTTTGTAAAAGCAGCCCTGAGTTTGTAAACGTTATGCGCAGCCCGGTTATTAAGGCAGATAAAAAGCAAAACATCTTGTCTGCTATTACAGATGGTAAGGTAAGTGAGCTGACTGCCCTGTTCAACAAATTACTGATTAGTAAAACACGCGAAGAATATATACCTGAAATTATTGCGGCGGTGATTGGCCTGTACAATCAAATGAAAGGTATTCATACCGTTAAACTAACTACTGCTACTGCCATTAGTGAAGAACTGAAGCAATCAATTGTTGCTAAGCTAAAAGCTGAAACAAGCCTTCAGAATGTGGAACTGGAAACATCTGTAAAGGAAGAACTGATCGGTGGGTTTATACTGGAGTTTAACAATAACCTGGTAGATGCCAGCATAGCAAGGGATTTACGCGATATCAAGAAGCAGTTCAGCCAGAATATTTATGTGCAGCAGTTAAGATAAGCAACAAAGTCTTTGCCCGATGCAGGTAAAGACCACTGGCAGAAAAGATAGCATTCAAATTTGGTTCATTATATTTTTTTAAACATTCCGGCTGAAGCCGGCGATAAATAAAACATCATGGCAGAAATTAAACCAGATGAAATATCTGCGATACTGCGTCAGCAACTGGGTAACTTTAATGCAGGCGCCGAATTGGAAGAAGTAGGCACCGTATTACAGGTGGGCGATGGTATTGCCCGTGTGTACGGCCTTAACAACGTACGTTCCGGTGAACTGGTTGAGTTTGAAACCGGTGTTAAAGCGATTGCTCTAAACCTTGAAGAGGATAACGTAGGTGTGGTATTGATGGGCGACAGCGCAGGTATTAAAGAAGGTGCCAAAGTACGCAGAACCGGTAAAATTGCGTCTATCCGTGTGGGTGATGGCCTTTCCGGACGCGTAATAAACATGCTGGGTGAACCTATTGATGGTAAAGGACCCATTGCCGGCGAATTATATGAAATGCCATTGGAGCGTAAAGCCCCCGGGGTAATATTCCGTGAACCGGTGAAGGAACCTTTGCAAACAGGTATCAAGGCCATTGACGCTATGATTCCCATTGGCCGTGGTCAGCGTGAATTGGTAATTGGCGACCGCCAGACTGGTAAAACTGCTATCTGCGTTGATACCATTATCAATCAAAAAGAATTTCATGCGGCGGGTAAAACCGTTTATTGTATATACGTGGCAATTGGCCAAAAGGCTTCTACCATTGCAGGTGTAATGAAAACTTTGGAAGAAAATGGCGCTATGGCATATACTACCATTGTAGCCGCTTCTGCTTCTGACCCTGCACCACAGCAGTTTTACGCGCCGTTTGCGGGTGCTGCCATTGGTGAATTTTTCCGTGATACCGGTCGCCCGGCACTCATTATTTATGATGATTTGTCAAAGCAGGCGGTGGCCTACCGTGAGGTATCCCTGTTGCTGCGCCGTCCGCCGGGCCGTGAAGCGTATCCTGGTGATGTATTTTACCTGCACAGCCGTTTACTGGAAAGAGCTGCAAAAGTAATTGCCAAAGATGATGTAGCTAAAAAGATGAATGATTTGCCGGATTCTATCAGGCACCTGGTAAAGGGCGGTGGTTCTTTAACAGCATTACCTATCATTGAAACACAGGCTGGTGATGTATCTGCTTATATTCCTACAAATGTAATTTCTATCACAGACGGACAGATATTCCTGGAAGGTAACTTGTTCAATGCCGGTATACGTCCCGCAATTAACGTAGGTATCTCCGTTAGCCGTGTGGGTGGTAACGCGCAGATTAAATCAATGAAAAAAGTTGCCGGTACACTAAAACTTGACCAGGCGCTTTACCGGGAACTGGAAGCATTTTCTAAATTTGGTGGCGATTTGGATGCTGCTACCAAAAACGTAATTGACAAGGGTGCGCGTAATGTTGAAATCCTTAAACAGTTGCAATATTCGCCCATGTCTGTAGAAAAGCAGGTAGCTATTATTTACCTGGGTACACAAGGTTTGCTAAAAGAAGTGGCGGTTAAAAATGTAAAGGCTTTTGAAGAACATTTCCTTGTTGAAATGGAGACTAAACTACCCGATGTATTGGCCGATTTCAAAAAAGGCAACCTGAGTGATGATAATATCAAACGCATGGTAGACCTGGCAAAAAATGTAATACCGGCTTATAAATAGGTAATTTATAATAGGTTATAAAAAAGCGGACTTGCACAGTCCGCTTTTTTTATGCTGGTAATCGCTTCTTTGCGCTTTTTATCGAACGGATAATGCGATTGACCGAAAAAAAAAGGTCGTTTTTTTTTGAAACACTTGCATCTTCGGAAAATACGGTTAATCTTTGTGCTACCGGGTTACTCACCCAAACAATCGTACCCAATCTTCCTCCTGAATTCCGTACCCAATCTCCCTCACTAAGTTTTACCTGTTTTTTACATATACTCCAATTCTCCTGGAAAAGTCATCCTGATTTTCTTCCAATTACCTGTGGCCGTACAACACAATCTTTTACCCCTTAAAATGTACTCTCATGAAACTTTTGTACCCACACCCTCACTTCACAAGTATTTTTCGCTCTTTCTTAAAAACAGTCCTGGTTATTATTTTCCTTATTGCTGCATGTTATTCAATCGCAAATGCGCAGCAGTCTAAAGAACTTATTTTTAAAAATGAAGTCCTTGAATCAGGCCTGGCTGGCCAGGATGGTGCAGTGTACCGCTTCTCCAATGTAACAGCCGGAACGGATGCCTTGGTGCAAATAAATGGACGTTCTTCTTCCATGGTACAACTGGTTGCTATTGATTTAGCCAGTACAGGCTTTGACAAAGCTTTTCAACCACAGGTAACTTACGGCGACAATACATCTCCTGCCGGAAACACAGACTGGTGGATGGAATTTCAGGTATCATTTGTTCAGTCATTGACAAATACCGCAGCTAACGTAAACAAGTTTAATGTAACCGGGTTGGATATTGATGGAAACAACGATAAAATAAGCGAATACGTTTCTTTTTATGGTATGCAGACTTATACACTTGAAAATAATTCAGCGCTGCTGGTGTCAACTTTGCAACAGCTGCTGGCCGCCCTGCTGACCAATACAGGTAAACGTTTTGACGGCCCGGTTACCAATTACACAAATGTGGATACAAGTGCTACTGCAGTTATGACTACCAGCACTTACGCAAATACCAGTTCGTTTACAATGCGTACAGGTGCCAAAAGTACTGGCGTAAGCGGTGCTGCAGACAGGATGTATGCTTTCTGGTTCAAATCTTTTGCATATGAGCAGGGTATAACATCGTTCTTACCGGTAACATTGATTAACTGGACTGCAGCATATACCAATAATAATGTTTCTTTAAAATGGTCTACGAGTACCGAGAAAAATGCCAGCCATTTTATAATAGAGAGAAGCTTTGACGGTGTTGAATATTCAGATGCAGCCATGCTGTTTGCAGTTGGTAACAGCAATATTGTTAGTAACTATTCTTTTACTGACAAGGTACCTGCGGGCAGCAGTGGTATAATATATTACCGTCTTAAAATGCAGGATATTGATGGCCGTTATAAAACATCTGATGTAAGAATAGTACGTATCGGGAAATCTACGGAGGGTGCAAAAATATTAGCTTACCCCAACCCGGTAGTAAATGATATAAAGGTTACCATTCCGCAAAGCTGGCAGGGAAAACAAGTTGGCTACCAGTTAACAAATGCAAACGGGCAAGTAGTAAAATCATATAACGTTCAGTACGCCAGTCAGACAGAAGTAATCAATATGTCCCAGGTACCCACGGGCATGTATGTGATGAGGGTTATCAGCGGAACTGAGACGGCTGTTCAGTCGGTATTTAAATCGAACAAATAAGAATTTAGTTTTAAAGGGTACGATCAACACGCCCTGTTTTTTTAAGCGGGGCTCTTTTTAAAAGTCGCTGTTCATTCAGCATCCAGATATTACAAACGATTTATTTTAAAGGGTACGATCAACAAACGCCCTGTTTTTCTAAACGGGGCTCTTTTAAAAGAATTGCTGTTCATTCAGCTTCCAGATATTACAAACGATTTATTTTAAAGGGTACGATCAACAAACGCCCTGTTTTTCTAAACGGGGCTCTTTTTTAAAAACAGCTGGTCATTCAGCATCCAGATATTACAAACGATTTATTTTAAAGGGTACGATCAACAAAACGCCCTGTTTTTCTAATCGGGGGCTCTTTTAAAAGAATTGCTGTTCATTCAGCATCCAGATATTACGAACGATTTATTTTAAAGGGTACGATCAACAACGCCGGGCATTTCTATGCCTGGCTTTTTTATTGAAACCCCCAAACAAGTGGCCTGCATAGCATGGCGTGGGATGCTTCACTCCCGGCACCCGCAGTAAACTCGTCTTTACATACATAACAATCGCCATCACAACAGCAGCAAAATAGGACCCCGTATGCATTGTCTGCTTTTATGGTCATCTCTCATTGTCAATGATACAACTTGCATAAAATCACTGTCCTTCAACTGGAAGCAGAAAACTGTTAAATTCTTTTGGTTTATATTGTAAACTACTTTACATTCGTAATAAATTTACAATTGTGAGACAGCCCATTTTTATTCTGCTTCTTATTCTTATTTCAATGACGGGCATCGGCCAGCAAACGATTTCCGGCAAAATAAAAGATAATAAGGGCCGGCCCCTGGCAAGTGTAAGTATTTCAATCAGGGGCTCCTATGATGGGGGGACAAGCGATTCCACCGGGGCTTTTAGCTTTAAAACCACGGAGAAGGGCGTTCAGACAGTGACCGCCAGCTCCATCGGCTACAATCCCTTTGAACAGTCAGTTACCCTGAACGGGGATGTATTTATCATTAATATTGCGTTGAAAGAAGAGCCTAATGAGCTTAAAGCTGTAGTGGTTACGGCTGGAACTTTTGAAGCCGGCGACAGCAAACGTACCACGGTATTAACCTCCCTCGACGTAGTAACAACTGCAAGCGCCAACGGAGATGTGGTAGGGGCTATTAAAACATTACCGGGTACCCAGCAGGTGGGCGAAAAAGAGGGCTTGTTTATACGCGGCGGAAGCGGCGAAGAGGCAAAAATATTTATTGACGGTACCGTTGTAAATAATTTCTTTTTCAGCAATGTGCCGGATATAGGCTCGCGGGGCAGGTTTTCACCTTTTCTTTTTAAAGGCACAGTATTCAGTTCAGGGGGTTATTCAGCCTTATATGGACAGGCATTATCCGGGGCACTGATTTTAGAAACCATCGACCTGCCAGAGCAAAGTAGTGCCAATATCGGTATTTCTACAGTTGGTCTTAGCGCAGGCTATCAGCAACTGGCCAAAAACAAAAAAAGCAGCTGGGGCCTTAACTACAACTACACCAATATCTCACCTTATTTCAAACTTGTTAAACAGGCACCTGATTATTTTAAAGTGCCGGTATTTCACAGCGGCGATGGTAACTTCCGGATTAAAACATCCAGGACAGGTATTATTAAATTTTACGGCTATTTCAACGCAAGCGACCTTGGTTTACGGCGCCATGATATTGATTCAGCGGTTTTAAAAAATGCCTTCTCGATCAATAATTTGAATGTATATGGTAATCTTTCGTGGAAAGAGAAATTAGGTAAGCGCTGGAAGCTGAATATGGGTGCTTCTTACAGCAATAACATTGATAAAATTGCCAATGAACTGCAGGATCAGCACAATATACAACAGCAGCTCTTCACCGTTCCTTATGATACCAAAAGCTTTAACCTTCGGTCAACCATGGACCTGGCACAGGTAAAAGCTGTTTTTGAAAGACGGCTTAAAGGGATAAGTGCCATCAGGTTTGGCGGTGAGTACCTGCATAGCAAAGACCGGACTATTTATAACAATAAATATGTAAACAATGGTATCAGTGATGTTAGCGATAACCTTGCAGCGGGCTTTGCAGAAGCAGATATTTATGTAACCAATGACCTGGCAGCCAAAGCAGGTATCCGTGCTGAGCATTCTTCTATTCTGGGTAAGGCTAACCTGGCACCCCGGTTTTCACTGGCATATAAAATTGGGCAAGGTCAATTTTCTGCTGCTTATGGGATTTTTTACCAGAAGCCGGAAAGAAATTACCTGCTGTTCAGTAACAATTTCCAGTACCAGCAGGCCAGTCACTACATTTTAAATTATCAGAAAGTAAGCAGGGAATATACAATACGTGCAGAAGTATTCTATAAAAAATACAATGACCTTATAAAGACCTTTCCTGATACCAGCAATGCGGGTTCGGGCGAAGCAAAAGGGTTGGAAATATTCTGGCGCGATAAAAAAACATTCAAAGGCGTTGATTACTGGGTGTCTTATTCTTACCTGGATACTAAAAGAGATTATCTGAATTATCCGCGTGCACTGCAGCCAAACTTTGCAGCCAACCATACTGCCAGTCTTGTAATTAAGAAGTTTATTACCAGTTGGAAAATGCAGTTCAACGGATCTTATACATTTACCACGGGCCGGCCTTATTACAATTTTATGTATAACAGTGCCGGTAATAAATATTCTATTACAGACCAGGGCAAAACCATTAATTATAATAACCTTAGCCTCAGCGTAAATTACCTGCCTGATATTGGCAAAACAAATGCTAAAAAATTTGTGGTGTGGGTGTTAAGTGTAACCAATGTGCTGGGTAATAATACAGTGTACAATTACAACTATTCTTACAATGGCCAGCGAAAAGAAGCCGTAACGCCACCTGCAAGGCGGTTCATCTTTATAGGTTGTTTTATCAGCTTTGGTGTAGACAGAAGCGACGAAGTAATCAACAGTAATCTTTAAACTATATTTAAAAAAATAAAATCAGCAAATATGAAACGAATATTTTTTACCGCAGTAACCATTATGATGGCAGTAACCGGAGCCTTTTCACAAAGCGATAAATACGAAGGCGCCATGAAAACCAATATCGCCCAACTTGATTCTGGCGTGGCTAAAGGCACTATCAGTGAACTTGCCAATAATTTTGAACGCATCGGCAACGCCGAAAAAACACAATGGCTGCCTTATTACTATGCAGCTTATTGTACTGTTATGGCATCCTACCTTAACCCTGATAAAAGCAAGACGGACGAAACAGCAGATAAGGCCGAAGCGTTTATTACGAAGGCAGAACAGCTGGCCGGCGGCGAAAATTCAGAAATCTGTGTTATCAAAAGCATGATTGCATCTGCCCATATGATGGTAGACCCGCAAAACCGCTGGCAGCAATACGGTGCCGCATCTTCCGGTAATATTGAGAAGGCTAAGAAAATGGATCCTACCAATCCCAGGCCTATTTATTTAGATGGTCAGTCAAAATTTTATACGCCCGAGCAGTTTGGTGGTGGTAAAGTGGTGGCCAAACCTGTATTGGAAAAAGCCCTGGCTATGTTTGCAACTTTTAAACCTGCGTCCTCCCTGGCTCCGGTATGGGGAAAAGCATCGACTCAATATTTTATTAACGAGTGTAATTAGAAAAGGTAAAGTGTTACCGCAGCCGCCCATAACACGCTACTATAAGTTATACTTAAACAAACTATTATGCAGGAAGAGAATATTACGCAGCAACAAAGTCTTGCTATTATTGAATCCATGATCAACAAAGCTAAAAACCAGTTCAGCGAAAATGGTTTTGCTTATTTATTATGGGGTTGGGTAATACTTTTCTGCAGCTTGTCGCAATTTGTGATGCAGCATTTTTTACAATATCCAAAATACTACCTGGTATGGTTGCTTACCTGGCTGGCTGCCATTGTGCAGGTTGTTTATTCAGCCAAAAGGGGTAAAAAAAGGGTAGTGAAAACTTATACAGATGAAATCACCGGCTATGTTTGGCTTGTTTTTGTGATTATGCTGTTGCTGACTGGCCTCGGTACCGGGAGATTGCTGCAGCCAGCCCAATACTATATCAGCAATATAATTATACTCATTTTATACGGAATGCCTACTTTTCTTTCGGGTATCATTTTAAAGTTCAGGCCATTGGTAACAGGTGGTATATGCTGCTGGGTGTTATCTGTGCTGGCAGGTTTTCTGCCGCCTGATTTTACTGGATTACTGATTTCACTTGCTGTTACGATAGCCTGGATAATACCCGGCTATTTACTGCGCAGCAGGTATAAAAAGGAAAATTTTGTAGTAGAAAAGTGATTCGCCGGCGCAGTAGCCGGGGTAAATGCAAGCCAGGTAAAATTATAAAGATATAGCAGTGTTTAAAGATCTTGATCCCATATTACATTCTCAGTTAAGGCTTGCCGTTATATCGCTCCTTATAAGTGTAAAGGAAGCGGAATTTACTTTTATAAGGGAAAAGACCAATGCATCTGCGGGCAACCTGAGTGTGCAGGTTAATAAATTGAAGGAGGCCGGATATATAGACGTTATAAAGCAGTTCAAAGACAATTATCCCCAGACAGTTTGTAAAATTACGCCAGCAGGTATTGCTGCATTCGATGAGTATGTAAAAAACCTGCAGACTTATTTCAGGCAGTAAGTGTGGCAAACAATATACTTAAGGCGGGTAAAGGAGGCGTGAATGTGGCGTAACAATAAGATAATTCACCAGGCACGAAAAAAATCCCCTCCGTTGCCGGAGAGGATTTTTTTTACCTCTGTTGAAACCATTTATTTTAATTCTTTATCAATTTAACCATCATGCGTTCGTTGCTGTTTACAATTACTTCCAGGAAGTAAACACCCGTTTGGAGACGACTGGTACCTTCCAGGTTAAGGTTGTTTAAGCCATTACTGCCGCGCACTGTTTTGCGCATTACTTCTATGCCGCTGCTGTTGGCTACTTTTAATACGATGTATGCATTTTCATTTAATTGCACATTTACTTTAATGTCGTTAATAGCCGGGTTAGGCGTTACACTCAGCGACTGCAATGTTTTTGTGCGGTAAACACGTACTACCAATACTTTTGAGTAGGAAGTTTTTCCGTCGAGGTCAATTTGTTTCAGGCGGTAATAAATGTCATTTTTGTTAAGTATATTTTTACTCACATCATCACTGAACTGGTAATCGCGCCTGGTAGCAGAATTGCCCTGTCCTTTTACGGAACCAACAGCAATGAAGCCTACACCATCCGTACTGCGTTCTATTTCATAACGGTCATTGTTAAGTTCAAAAGCAGTGCTCCATTTAAGATTTACTTTATCATTTGAATAAGCTGCGCCAAAATCACTGATGCTAACCGGCAGCGCCTGGGTTGGGAAAGTAATTAAAACAGTAGCAGGGTCAGAACACAATCCCAGGTTATCACAAACAATATAAGTGAAACTGGTGTTGACGCCTGTAAAACCGGGGTTAGGGGTAAATGTAAAGCTGCCAAAGCTGGTCAGTACTACTGTTCCATGTGGAGAGGGGGTAACAAGCGTTGCAGTTAAAACACCATTTTCAGGATCATTGTCATTGGGTAATACATTGCCGCTGGCAGTATAATCGTTTGCGCCGCCAATATAATCGTTTACAGCAACGGGCGGTTGGTTACAGCCATTGGCAAAGCAGCTGATGGCACCGAAATCCAGTTCATCTATTGCAATGCGCGAATCCCCATCAATACCACGGTAATTAATATAAATTTTATAACATCCGGAGCCGGCTGCCGGCAACGTTTTATTATAGGTGTAAACGGTGCTGTTATCACTGCCGGTAAGTTCAAGGCTGTCAAGCAATGCTATCACGTTGTTGTTTGCATCGGTTGAGTAAACATTCAGCCAGCGGCGGGTGGTTACATTTGAGCTGAACTTATATTTAAAAGAAACCTGCAGGGTTCCGTTAAAACCCAACTGCGGAGATAATATGCCGGTATTTTGAGTAGCAGTGGCAGCAGCACCCGATACCATAGCACCATCTCCTTCAATGGCTGGATCCCAGCCACCGTTGTTGATATCAAAATCATGAAACTGCCAGCAATGATTCTGTAAAAATTCTTTTACATGTGCAAGATCAGTTCCGGGGCGGCTGTTAAAGTTGTCGGAAGTTTGTGCGAAAACCCCGGTTAATGCAAAAAGGGTTGCGATGAATGGAATAATGCGTTTCATTTTTGTAAGTTTCAGAAGTTAACAATGAGAAAAGTGGCACAGGTTTGATGCATGGCATCAATAGGGGTATTTCGCAGGAGGGGACAAGCAGTACCTATATTGTTAAAAAAAGGAATTCTTATTTTGTAGGGTTTTTGCAGGAATTTACAGTGCGGGGCACTACATTGGAAATAAGGGAATGTTTTTATAGGCAGATCGGCAGAGATGGAGTCTTTAAGGGATTTGGTGGCAGACCTCTTGAACTTGCTGCAGTAGTGGCATTTCTAAGGATGTAAGAGTAAAAGTAGCTACTGCATTTGAAGTATGCAAGTAAATAAGGAGTTTTTTTTTGACCCGCCTTTGCGTATACCGCATTCGTGGTATAGGTTGAAATTCAAATATGTAGTATAATTTTTAAAACATTTGCAGGTGATTAAGTGTAATCAGTTAGCATAAATTTCAGTGCTTTTAACAGCAAAAAATTTTACAGCTTATAATTAGCCGGTAACTTGCAATTACTATTAAACCATGGATGTTATAAACGTATCCCATCTCAGTAAGCAGTTCAGCGATTTTAACGCAGTGACTGATCTTTCATTTACCGTTCAGGAAGCAGATGTGTACGGTTTTTTGGGTCAGAATGGCGCCGGAAAGTCTACTACTATCCGTATGCTGCTTACGCTGATAAAGCCAAGCGGCGGGGAAATTGAATTATTTGGTATGAACCTGCGTACCCACCGCAAAGAAATACTCCGGCAGGTAGGTGCTGTAATTGAGCGGCCAGACCTGTATAAATATTTATCTGCTTACGAAAACCTCCTTTTATTTGCAAAAATGAGTGGTTTGCGGGTAAAACGCAAACAGCTGATGGATCAGTTGGAAATGGTGGGCCTGGCCGAAAGAGCCGGGAGTAAGGTAAAAACATATTCGCAGGGCATGAAGCAGCGCCTGGGTATTGCAATTGCCCTTATACACAACCCGCAACTGGTTATCCTTGATGAACCAGTTAATGGCCTGGACCCCCAGGGCATTGCCGATATGCGTAACCTGATCATGCATTTAAGCAGGCACCTGAAGAAAACAGTAATGGTCTCTTCTCACCTGCTGAATGAAATGGAGCAGATAGCTACCCGCATGCTCATTATTGACAAAGGCAAAAAAATAATTGAAGGAAGCGTGGATCAATTATTTGACCCCGCCAAAACAATTGTGGAAATAGACGTAGCCGATACCAGTGCAGCGGCAGAAAAGTTACAGCAAAGCAAATGGGCCTCTAATCTCCAGCAGGTAAATACCGGTCAGCTTGTATTGCAACTGCACAAAGATGAACTGGCGCAATTAAACAGTGACCTGGTAGGCATGGGTATAGCAGTCACCGGTTTTAAACCGGGTAATTCACTTGAAAAATATTTTTTATCCTTAACAGGTACCAATCAGCATGTGGCAGCTTTTACAAATTGAATTGTTTAAAATATTCCGTAAGCCCAGGACCTATATCAGTTTTGGCGCCATAGCTGCTATGGTGGTCATTGTGCAGGTTGCGCTAAAATTTGACGGGCAATCTTATATTGAATTTATCCTCGGAAGTCTCAAAGACACACTTGACATACCGTATGGCACCATTCTCAATGGCTATTTTGTTTGTTTTGTAATTCTTAACCTTTTGCTTATTCATATACCGTTGTTGATAGCATTGGTAGCGGGCGATGAAATTGCCGGCGAAGCCAATATGGGCACGCTGCGTTTACTGGTATCCAAACCGGTTAGCCGCACACAACTCATGCTGGCCAAATTTACGGCTACTGTTATCTACACGGCTTTGCTGCTGGCCTGGATGGCTTTTCTCTCACTGGCGCTTAGTATCGTGCTGTTTGGCACCAACGACCTGATTGTGGCGCGCAGTAATGCGCTGGAGATCATCAGCCGCAACGACGTAATGTGGCGGTATATGGCAGCATTTGCTTATGCTACGGTAGCTTTAACCACGGTGGCTTCACTGGCATTTTTATTGTCCGTTTTTGCTGATAATTCCATTGGCCCTATAGTTTCTACCATCAGCATTGTAATTGTATTTACCATTTTGTCGGAATTGCAGATACCGCTGTACGACAGAACCGTGAAGCCTTTTCTTTTTACTTCTCATATGCTGGGGTGGAAAGGTTTTTTTTATTTAAAGACCGATGCAGAAGGAATCAGTATACAGGGCACAATAGAAAATCTGCCTGCTGTGTTAAAAAGCATGGGTATTTTAATGGGCTATATTGTACTGTTTACCGGTTCGGCAATTGTAATATTTAATAAGAAAGATATTCTCAGTTAATGTATACTACTATGAAACAAAGCATTTACCTGCTGCCTGTTTTACTGCTGTTGTTTGCAAGTAACAGTCATGCACAGGATGTTACTGCACTGGTACAAAAGGTAAAGGCCAAGCTTGATCAAGTGAATGATTATGAAGCCAGCGGCGAAATGAAAACCAGCGTGAGTTTTATGAAAGTGCCGGCAGCCCAGGTAAAAGTGTATTTCAAAAAACCGGGCAAAATAAAAATTAAAAACGAAAAAGGTATAAGCCTGGTGCCTAAGGGTACCGTAAGCATCAGCCTCAATAACCTGCTGAGCGGCCAGTTCCAGGCGCTGGATGGTGGCGCAGATAATATAAACGGCGTACCGGTTAAAGTCGTAAAATTATTACCCCTCGATGAGAATGGAGAAGTAGTACTTTCTAAATTGTACATTGATGAAAAAAATGCACTGATACTGAAAGCAAAAACGACTACCCGTGAAAGCGGCACCAATGAACTGGAAATGAGCTACGGAAAATTTGCGGCATATGCCCTGCCAGACAAAATTATTTTCACCTTCAATACCCAGGATTATAAATTGCCCAAAGGCGTTACGTTTGACTATGATGATGGCAGTCCCAGGAAAAAGGAAACTGCAGCTTCACAAAATCAGCGGGGTAAAATTGAAATTGCCTACGCGGCTTATGTTATCAATAAAGGGATTGCTGATGCGGTGTTCAAATAACTACTAAGAGAACAAACAGAAAAAGGGCTGCTGGAGAATGAAGAGAAGAGAGTTTTTGGCCATGAAAGATTTTACGCTGGCAACCGTTTTACCAGCCACTTTTACAATTTTTTTAAATTTCTTTCAAGCGGGCGAAGCTCGCTGTTAGCTCTGTTGAAATTGTGTGTTAAAAAGCATTTATTCTTTTCCCGCGCTTAGCCTAACTCAATATCAATTTTTTCATCTTCAGCGCCAGCCAGAATTTTATCTTTCATACGCTTCAGCGGATTTTTGTGGTATTCTTCGTATTCGCTGCGCTGTTTGATGATATCAACACATTTAAAAATAGCTGCTACAAAAGAAGCTTCGTCGGCTTTGTTTTTGCCGGCAATATCAAAGGCGGTCCCATGGTCGGGAGAGGTTCTGATGCCGCTTAAACCAGCAGTATAATTTACGCCCTCACCGAGCGCCAGCGATTTAAAAGGTATCAGTCCCTGGTCGTGGTACATAGCCAGTACGGCATCAAATTTTTCATGCTGGCCACGGGCAAAAAACGCATCGGCACTGTAAGGGCCAAACACAATAACATTGCTGTTGCCCTGTTTAAAATCTTTGATGGCAGGCCGGATGATTTCTTCTTCTTCTTTGCCTACCAGGCCATCATCACCGGCATGGGGGTTTAAACCCAGAACGGCAATTTTCGGCTTATCAATACCAAAATCTTTCTGCAGGCTGTCTTTTAAAATAGCCAGTTTGGAGAGAATGGCTTCCCGGGTAATGTGTTTGGCTACTTCGCTCACCGGTACATGTTCGGTTAGCAGCCCTACCCGCATATTGTCTGCTACCATCAGCATCAGCACATCTTTAGCGCTGAATAAATTTTTTAGGTAGGGGGTATGACCGGTGTAATTAAATTCAGCGGTCTGCGAATTTTTTTTATGAATAGGGGCTGTAACAAGGCCATCAATCTTTTTGTCTTTTAAGGCAGCGCCTGCTGCAGTGAGCGATTTAATGGCATAACTGCCACCCACTTCATTCAGCGTGCCCGGATTGATGGCTATTTCTTCCTCCCAGCAATTAACAACAGTTACCTGTTTTGGGGCAATGCGGGTCAGCTCTTTGGTATTCTGGTAATTGAGGTTAAACTCCGGTACTGATTTACGGTAAAAATTAAGGACTTTATTGGAAGCAAAAACAACCGGTGTACATATTTCAAGCAGGCGGGGATCCGTTAGCGCTTTTATGATCAGTTCAATGCCAATGCCGTTTATATCGCCGCAGGAAATGCCAATTATGGGTCTTGTATGATGGGCTGGAACTGGTTGTTGCATAATTAATTTTTCAATGTTGCCAAAGTTACAGAATCTGGAAGAACAAGACGAAAAAGGCCAAAAGAGTTTTGGGCTAAGAGAACAAGGAGAAAAGGTTGGTTTCGAATTGTACAAAGCAAACATAGCTCACAGCAGGCTAAGAGCATAAAGAGAAAAGGAGGGTGGGGGTGACACACAACTAACAGCGCAAAGAAAGAGCAGGCCCGGAGCTGTATCGCCAGGCAGCGGAGGTGAACGGGTCTATTCTTTTCTCTTTGCTATTCTTAGCGTCGTATCCGTCAGCGTAAGCATAAATGCTTTTAGCTGTCGCTTCTCGGTGTTGGTAAGCAGTAGTTTTTCTGCCGGCAGTGATTGATTGGGTATGTTAAGGCCTAACCCCTGGCCGCCGCCCTTGTCATAAAAATCAATTACATCTTCCAGGGTTTTATAAACGCCATTGTGCATATAAGGTGCTGTTAGCGCAATATTGCGGAGGGTGGGGGTTTTAAAAGCATGGTTGAAAAAATCAAATGGCAGGGTTTTAATTCTGCCCGGATCGTTGTCTAAAACAGGATGCAGGGTATCGGTGCTGGCTGGCACACCAATCACTTCAGACTCCTGGTAGTAATAAGCAGGCGGCTTTGACCCGTTAAACAGGGGCACATAATGACAGGTTGCGCATTTGGCCTTGCCCATAAAAAGGTTAAAGCCATTTATTTCATTGGCATTCATTTTATTCTTTTGTCCGCGCATGTATTTATCAAACCTGGAGTTATAACTGATCAACGTTCTTATATACGTGCCAATGGCATTTGCGGCATTTGTTTCATTCACCACATTGGCTGCGTCTCCGTAAGCGTCGCGGAACATGGTTCTGTATTCAACAGAGTGTTGCAGATTTTTCAGCGCCGCTGCGCCACCACTGTTCATTTCTTTTTCATTGCCCAGCACTTCAATGATTACATCATCCAGCCGTACGTGCCGGCTGTCGTAAAAAAGATTCATTTGCAGGGCGGCATTCCATAAGGTGGGTGTGTTGCGTGGCAGGGTACTGTGCTCATCCAACTGCAGGGCCTTGGGCAGCCCGTCAGTAAAGGCTTTTGCCGGCTGGTGACATCCTGCACAAGAGCGCTTATTGTTTACCGATAGCAGCGGCTCGTAAAATAATTTTTCTCCAAGTGCAGTGCGGGCAGCGCTGGGTTTGTCATCATAAAGGTAGCGGTCACGGTCGAGGCTGTTTGCTGTAAACAAGCTACCCGTTTTTTTAATAAGGCAATACCGCAAATCGTTTTCCTTATAATTTCCTTTTGTTTTTATACTTCCAATAGCATCACAGAGAGGGTTGAGGTAAACCATTATAAATTCCATCCTGTTAAAACGGTTAAAACCAGGATGATTATCTATATACAGGGAGGCGCCGTTAAGCAGTCGCCGCATATTGCTGTACGCTGCAGGTTGTATTAATGTCCATTCCTCATTATATAACTGCTGCACGGCGAGGATGCTGCTCAACGCTGCCTTTGTCTCAATCAGTGACAGGCCGGCGAGGGGCGAATCAAAACCAGTAATGCCCAGCGAAATAATCCGGTACAATTCTTCCATTATTGCATCGGGCATATATCCCTGCGGTTTAAACAGGTAGGAGTTATTGCCGAGGCCTTTGGTAATTACGGCCAGTTTTTCAATATAAAGCAACAGGTCTTTTTTCTTGTTGCGGTCATACGCAGGATAAATAAAAGATTCTATCATTTGAAAACCCTGTGGTTCCTGCTGGGCCATCGGGTCTTCTTCTTCAATGAAATTAATGGCCAGCCCATTAAAGCGGATGGCATCCCCTTCGAAATAATATTCCAGTATCAGTTCAAGTTTTTTGTAGGCCAGCCTGGCTTGCAAAAAACTTTCCCGAATGCTGCCGGTACTATTATCTGTTTCGACAGCAGTTTTTAAAAGTGCTATCTTTTGTGAAAGCTCCCTGAACTGTGTACTATAGTAAGATTTTAGCCGCTCCGCAGGATCACTGTCTTTTTGTGAAAAAAAAGATAGCAGGCTGATGCTGCCGCATAAAAGCACCATGGCAAACAGCTTTTTTTTCATATAGCTATTTCACTTGTTATTTCATGCCCGCAACTGGGCCGATGGTAACAGCGGCACCCTGTAATGTAGTTGCCTGAATATTGACTGTTTTTATGCCTGCTGTTGTTTGGTTGTTATTTTTATCGGTTGCCAGCAACCGGTAGAAAGCAATTCCCTGTATAGGATGGTTATCTGCAAACTCATATTGTGTAGGCTTATTGGTATTGCCTTTTGCACTGATGACCATTACTGTTTCGAAATCGGTACCGTTGAAAGATCTCTCAACGGTAAAGTAATCGCTGTTTACCTCCTGCGTTGTTGTCCACTGTACCAATACCTGTTTATCTTTCAGTAACAAGTTATAGGATGAAACCGCAGCAGCCATGCCGGATATAACCTGCAACGTAAAAGTATCAGCTATGCAGGTTGTTGCAGGGCTAATGCTATCATTTACGTAATAGATGAAATTTCCTGTAGCAGCTGGCTTTACCGTTAGTGTGCGGAGATTTGCCGGGCCGGTGAGTACATTGCCGGGTTCTGCAGACCAGGCATAACCGCCCAGCCAGGATGCGTTTAGTAATACCGGCTTATTGACAGGCGTACTAATGATGGTATTTTTATTAACGCCCTTCATAATGGTAAACCGGTCTCTTACGGTTCCGCTGGCGCCTACAAATTTTGCATCCAGTCGGTTGTCCTGTATTTCAAGATACAGTGCACCGGTTTCGCCGCCCAAACTACTGCCCTGGTTGCGGGTATAGAATACCGGGTAGGTATTGGTTGCAGTGGAATTGACCTGGCCCGCCGAACCTGCCACTACGTAAACAGTACCATGTTTGTATACACTGTCAATGGTAAAATATGGGCAGGATGCATCTGCGGCGCTGGTATCGGCAGATGCTCTATTGCTTTCAGAACCATCATAACGTGCACTGGAAAGATTCACTGCCGTACCGCCGGGGACCGTGCCCTTATTAAAGGCATCAGAAAAACCAATATGATCTTTGACAAGGAAACTCCTTTCGTATACATGACTATGCCCGGCAAGTACCACATCAACCCCATATCTTTCCAGTATAGGCGTTATTTTACGCCTGATAGCAATTAGGTCCTGTTCAGCATCTGAATGGTGCGAGCCGTTTGTGTAAGGTGGATGGTGAAGGCATACGATGGTCCATTTATGCTTACCCGCATTGGCTTCCAGGTCTGCTTTTAACCACAGGGCCTGTTGCCCGCTGGTAGTATCATCATACAAATGAGTGCCGGAATCAATGCCATAGGAATCCAGCATGATAAAATGAATATTGCCGTAATCATAAGAATAATAATGTTCAGTGCCGGAAGCCAGTCCGCCGGATTCTGCGTTACTGGGTACGGTAAAGATGCTATAGTAGGGAATATTATGATCTGCGGCCCTGCTGCGATCATTGGCGTATTCATGGTTGCCGGGTACCGGAAAGATCACATTGTTATCAAAAATATTGTTATTGTAAATATCAAAGAACCGGCTGTTGTGTTCGGCCTCGGTACCATTGCTGTAGGCATTATCGCCCAGCATAATAACCATTTCTGCATTGTTATAGCCGCCTTTTATTTTCAGGTAATTATCACGCGAACTTCTTTGTAATGCATTGCCGGTACCGGGATCTCCAAAGACGCCAATGCGTATTTTTCTTTTTGTACTTGCCGGGGGAGATGTAGTAAAATAATTACGGTAACTGCCTTTTACAATGGAATTGCGTGATCCAATAGCATAAAAATATTTGGTGTCCGGCTTTAACCCTGTGATGCGCATTTCATGTTCGGTCACATTTTTACGATCTGTAATGGTGGATACCAGAACGTTTTCATTGCTGCCATATTTTACCCTGGAACTACTGCCTGCAGTGGTAGTCCATTTTATAGTAACCGCATTGCCGCTGACCATTTGCAGAAATGGCCCTCTCGTAATATTGGGCTCGGCATCTGCTGCATTAACCGGCCTGGCAATCAGTTCAAGATCAAAACTGAGATCTGAACTGCTGGCAGCGGCCTGGTGTACTTCTACAGCAATGATATTTTTTCCGCTGATAAAATTGCTGGCGGGTACATCAAAAGAAGAAATGGTATTGCCATTTTCTTCTGCCAGTGAAGCAAGGGTAGCATAACCGGGTTTACCAACAATATTGATGCGGGCCACTTCCACACCGTTTACATACATAACTGCACCATCATCAATATAGGCGTTTAACCGGATGATATTGTACAAGGAAATATCAGTGATCATGAGCGTTCTCCTGAAATAGGTAGTGATAAATTTACCGGAAGCATTGGCGCCAAAATTTACGGCTGTTCGTTCCCTGTTGGCACCATAGCCAAGTTCTGCAGGACCGCTTTTCCAGCCAGCGTCATTAAAAGCAATATTCCGCCAGTCTGCTGCATCAGTACCAGCAGGCGCAGCAATGCCCCTGTCTAAGAATTTCCATACCGAGCCAAATTTCATATAGGTAGTATCTGCGCGTGCAGCGGTGCTCATCAATATAAAAAACAGCACAGGCAGCAGGCCGCTGAAAATAGAATTTACTTTCATCTGCAATGAATTAATTAGCATGTAGCAATGGATTGAATCAACTAAAAATATACAAGGTTTATATATCTGCAAATTATATTATTGCTGCTGCCAGGTACGCAGTTATATAAGCACGCGTTAACAAAGAAATTCTTATTTATTGCACAATTATTTTTTCTGTCAGTTTTGTATTATCGGGGCCCTCTATACTTAATATATAAGTGCCGCCGGGTAAAGTAAACTTTAGCTGGTTGCTGCCGTATACCACTTCCATGCTTTTATGATACATTGCTGAACCATTTACAGCCAGTATTTTTACCTGCAGCAACTGTTTTTTTGTGCTCATTATTTCCGCATTTACCTGGTTATTAACAGCAGGATTGGGTTTTACCAGCATACTAAAAGTGCCGGTGATTTTGTTATTTACAACCCGGATACCTACTATCTTTTTGTCGCCATTTTTATCGGTTGCAATTAGCCGGTAGTAGCTGGCGCCTTGCAATGGTTCGTTGTCTATAAACGTATAATTGGTTGGCGTGCTGGCATCACCTTTACCGCTTATGACCATTATCATTTCAAAGTCGCGGCCATTGGCAGACCGTTCTACGGTAAAGTAATCACTGTTTACTTCCTGAGAAGTAGTCCATTGCACCATTACTTTTTTATTTTTAGCTACGGCTTCAAAATTTACTACAGCAACTGCCAGTGCAGATGTAACCCGCAATGTAAAAGTATCTGCCAGGCAGGTTGTTCCCGGATTGATGCTGTCGTTAACATAGTAAAAGTATTCACCGGTTGCAGTAGGTGTTACAGAAAATGTGCGGGCGCTGCCCATATTTACAACAGGTGGAAAAGGAACAGTATACCAGGTATAAGCGCCCACCCAGGAAGCAGTTAAGCTGGCGGGCGTATTAATGCTGGCGTTTATAACTGTCTTTTTATTTACCCCTTTCATAATGGTAAACTGATCCCTTACCACGCCATCAATACTGCCCACAAATTTTGCATCCAGCCGGTTATCCTGTATTTCCAGGTAGAGGGCGCCCCCTTCGCCGCCGTCGCTGGCACCCTGGTTACGCGTATAAAAAATCGGGTAGGTAGGGTTAACATTGGAAAACACCTGCCCGGCCGAACCGGCTACCACGTATACGGTACCATGTTTGTAAACACTGTCAATGGTAAAATAAGGACAGGAAGTAGTAGCTGCGCTTGAATCAACCGGGGCATTCACGGAAGCTGCGCTGCCCGCAGAACCATCATAACGTGCACTGGAACTACTTAGTTGTACGCCGCCTGCAGCAGTACCATTGTTGAAAGTGCCTGAAGCACCGGTATGATCTTTTACAAGAAAACTTCTCTCATAAACGTGGCTGTGGCCGGCCAGTACCACATCTACTCCATATCTTTCCAGTATAGGCGTAATCTTTTGCCGGATGGCGATGAGATCTGTTTCGCTGTTTGAAAAATGGGTCCCATTGGTATAGGGTGGGTGGTGCATGCATACCACCGTCCATTTATGGGTCCCTGCATTAGCTGCCAAATCAGCCTTCAACCAAACCGCCTGTTGACCGCTCGTGGTATCATCATACAAATGATTGCCGGCATCAATACCATAAGAATCCAGCATAATGAAATGGATATTGCCATAGTTATAAGAGTAATAATGTTCAGTGCCGGAAGCCAATCCGCCGGATTCTCCATTGGCAGGTACCGTAAAGATGCTGTAGTAGGGAATGTTATGATCAATAGCCCGGCTGCCGTCATTGGCATATTCATGGTTACCGGGTACCGGAAAAACTGCATGGTTATCAAAAATATTATTATTGTAAATATTGAAGAAGCCGCTGTTGTGTTCGCCTTCTGTTCCATTGTTGTAAGCATTATCGCCCAGCATAATAACCATTTCCGCATTGTTATAACTGCCTTTCAGACTGAGGTAATAGTCTCTTGAGCCTTTCTGGATACTGTTGCCGGTACCCGGATCACCAAATACTCCAATGCGTATTTTACGGGTGGAGCCTGCAAGCGGTGCGGTGGTAAAATAATTACGGTAGCTGCCTTTCATTATTGAATTAACAGAACCAATAGAATAATAATACCTGCTGTCGGGTGCAAGTCCTGGGATACGCATTTCATGGTCGGTTACGTTTGCGTTGTTTACAATACCAGCGGTAAGTGTAGTTTCATTGCTGCCATAAAAAACCCGGGAACTATTGGCTGCAGTGGTAGACCACCTGATGGTAACGGCATTGCTGCTGAGCATTTGCAGCAACGGCCCTCTGCTGATATCCGGTTCGGCATCAGGCAGGGGTGTAATCAGTATTCCATCCAGTTCCATATCAAAACTAAGATCACTACTGGTTACGTTTGCCTGGTGCATTTCCACCGCAATTACATTACTGCCATTTACAAATGCCGAACTGGCAATGCTGAATGGTTGGGGGGTATCTCCGTCATCATCAGCATTAGTGGCGGTTGTGGTATAGCCAACAGCACCTGCCGCTATATTGCTTCTGAAAACCTCGGTACCGTTTACGTATACCACGCAGCCATCATCTCTTTTTATATTGGCAGAAAAGCTGCTGTACAAGCCCGGGTTTACGCTAACGGATTTACGGAAATAGGTAGTAACATACTTATTGGACGCGCTGGGGCCATAACTTATGATGGTAGCCTGCGGGGGCGTTTCTCCATAACCCAATTCCCCATTACCGCTGGCCCAGCCTGCATCAGAAAAACCGCTGCCGCGCCAGGCAGTGCCCTGGTTGCTGCCGTTGTCTAAATATTTCCATGCCGCACCATAATCAAAAATGCTGCTACCGGGTTTTGCTATTACTTCCAGGTCAAAGCTGAGATCAGCACTATTAGCTGCATCCTGGTGTACTTCAACCGCTATAATATTATTGCCGGTGATAAAATTTGCGGCGGGTATATCAAATACGGAGAGGGTATTGCCGTTTTCTGCTGCAGTGGAAGCAAGGGTAGTGTACACGGGAGTGCCTGTTATATTTACACGCGCAACCTCTGCACCATTTACATACATTACCGCGCCATCATCTATATAAGCATTCAATCTTACAGTGTTATATGAAGAGACATTGGCTATGTTTACAATTTTCCTGAAATAGGTAGTGATGTATTTACCGGCAGGGTTACCGCCATAACTAATCGTGGTACGTTCTTTATTATCACCATATCCCAGCTCTGCTGGTCCACTGTTCCAGGATGCATCATTAAAAGAAAGGTGCTTCCAGTCTGCCGCACCGGAACCCGAAGGGGCAGCCGTACCCATATCAAAATATTTCCATGCGGCACCAAACTTCACATAGGTACTATCTGCTCTTAAACCGGTGCTGGTACTTATAACAAGCGTTATTATCAGCAGGCTTTTACGCAAAAAATTCGGGTTCATGTAAATGTTTGAAGATGTTTAATGCCGCAGTTGCTGCTTTTAAAATTACGTTTTATTTTTATTTGACTAAGTGGTAATGTGTAGACCGATTAGAAGCTGTTCATTTTTTTCTTGTCAATGCTGTAATAAAATATGTATATAAATGCCCTGTTGCTGAAGCGTTTCAGTTGATCATTTCATTTACTTATATCGTCTTTCCCTGAAATATATATTCCCAATTCCCAAACTGGTTCCCATCTATAGAAAACTGGCAGGGATAATGGCTGATTATTGCAACATACTCAATTCCATTCGTCGAAAACCGCGCAAGGTAAAGTACTGACAATCAAGGCTGGTTAACTGGCTGCGCGCTCCCCATCGTTGCTTTTTACCGATCTCCGAAATGCTTTTTTTTATGGCATATGTGTTGGGACAAGCATACAGCAGACGTACCCCTTAAATGATCATTATGAAAAGCAAACCCAATAAACGTATAAACCCGATTACTCTGATAGGAGTTATACTAGTTAAGTGTTTGCATATATTATTTTGGAATAATAATAGTTACACTTTGTACGTTAATCATTTAGTTGGTTGTGCATCTAATATCTATGATCCTAAATCCAAATTTTTTATGAAACCACGGAATCCGTTTCCCCTTCTTTGCGTTGAACGTAAGTCAATTAATAAAATGATTGCACTCCCGTTTATTCTGTTGTCATTTTTAATTTCATATAATAATGCCGGTGCACAATGTGGTGCCGGCTATAACCAGGTTACATTAAACTGGGATTACCTGGACTATTTTTCTTATAGTGGTTTTTACACTACTACTGCCGCTGATGTTTACCTTGCATCCAATACGCAGGCACAAACACAGAACTTTGCTTTTGGTACACAGCGTGTAGTTATCACCAACAATTATACAGGAACCACCAATTTAGGCGAAGACGCAACCCATACCGGTGATGCGGGATCTTATGCAGTAGGCAACGTGGATGTCCATTTTATTGGAAACGGCCAGATAACCCTCACTTTTGAAAACGAAGTAAATAATCTTAAGTTTTCTATGTTTGATATAGACAGAAACCAAAAAGTTGCTTTTTCAGCAACCAATGCGCTGGGGGTTGCACAGAATGTAACCATTACAAGACTTGGCACCTCTATTCTTACTACATTGTTAAATGGTACTGCGCTGGCCAATGTAAGTGCTTCCAGTTCTACTCCGCTCAATACTGTGGCAGATGCGTCTATGAATGTAGACGTTGCCGGTCCGGTAAAAACAATCACCATAAATATAACAAACACCGGGACAAACGGGTCTGAAGACGGGTCTTTCTGGCTCTCTAATATTATAGCCTGTTCTGCCGGTACATTTCCTTCTGCCTATCATATTATTTCAAAACCTTTTACCAATCAGCCTGGCTATGTTCTTTCCGCGCTTGACAAAAGTATATACGCGGTAAATCCTGCAAATGGTGTTTCCAAATTGCTGTTTACTGATCCAGGTGGCAATATCAATTCAATGGGTTATGATCCATATAACAGGATATTGTATTACGTATACAGTTTAACAGGCAGTGCAGGTACCAATACTGCCCTTAAAGCATATAATTTTAATACAAAAACCATCAGTACTGTACTGGCTGATGTAAGAACCATCGGTATACCGCTGGTTACCCTGGCAAGCAGCAGTATCGTTTACGCAAGTGGTGTAGAGTCAGGAGCGGGATCTTTCTATAATGGATCTTTTTATCTGGGCATAGAAGCTACCAATAAAAATGGTTCCGGTATTTTAGGAACTTCTAACCGTGAAGCCATTATCTGGCGTATTGATTTTGATGCCAGCAATGTACCCTACCGCTCCTCGCAGGTATTTGCTTTACCAAATGACAATGGCACCGGTACGTTAATGCATGACTGGTCTGACTTTGTTATTACCAATGGTATTCTTTATGATTTTGACGGGGCAGGTGTAACAACAAAAACAGACATATATCATTTTGATATGATGAATGGTACGGCTGTAAACTATCCGCTTCCTTTAGGATGGACACCTGGTCAGCCCGTGGTAGGATGGAATGAATCTGTATACCAGTTATACGCCACTACAGCCGCACCCGCGGTAAATCCATATGTAGCATTATACAACGGAAACGGCACTATCGGAACAAGATTTAACCTGACTTCTGCGCCCATGTTCACCCCCGCAATACCCAGTGTGGGGGATGGTGCGGAAGCGTTCAGACCGCTGGCCGATTTTGGTGATGCGCCTGCCAGTTATGACCCTGTAACCGGTGACCCGGCAGTGCATGAGCTTGATTTTAACTTAAGAATGGGTACTGCTGAAAGTGAGGAATGGGTAACCAGGGGACAATCAACCCTTGCCAATGCAGATAATTTTGAAGATGGTATTGGCGCTGCAGCTAATTTAAATTTTAACGGTACCGTTACCTATACCGTTAACTCAATAAGTTTATTTAATAATACAGGTTCTCCCGCAGTGCTAATCGGCTGGCTGGATTATAACGTGAATGGAGTATTTGATCCGGGTGAAGGAAGAGTGAGCGCTTCAATACCCAGCAGTACATCAACCCAGTTTTTAAGCCTTACCTGGACAGGTATATTTGTACCCACTACTGCAGCTTTAAAAACATTTCTGCGTTTGCGTATTACTAAAATAGCCAACGGTATGACTACTGCCAATGCAACTGGTTATATGCCCGATGGTGAAGTAGAAGATTACCCGGTGGTAATGGGCATTAACCTGCCTGTTGAAATTACAGGTTTTGATCTGCAGAAAGGCAACGGCAAAACAGCCATGCTTAACTGGAGTACATCCGGTAATATGGCTGATAATGCGGCATTTGACATTGAAAGAAGTGCAGACGGATTAAAATGGAACAATGCAGGCACCGTTAACACTTCCCTTCTGCAGGTTAGCACTGATAAGTTTAGCTATAAAGATGAAAATGCTTTACCAGGCAAATCCTACTACAGAATTAAAACAGTTTCAAAGGATGGGACTTTCAAATACACCGGCACGAAAAGTGTTGTGTTCTCTTATATCAAAGGAAAGATTACCGTTTCGCCCAACCCGGTTACAGATTATATAACTGTTCAGCTGTCAGCAGACCATGCAGCCCCGCTTAAAATAGCATTGTATGACCACAGCGGTAAAACGGTGTATGAAAAATCAGTACCTGTTGCCGCAGGAGATAACAGCATACGGCTTACCGATGTTAAAAACATCCTGCCGGGTATGTATTATATAAAACTGAATATAGGCGATGAAATTTTTACTGATAAACTGGTTGTGGTTAAAAATTAATTAAGAATATTTTAATACGCAAAATAAATTTAATTTGTCCGTTGCCGTTATATGCTTGGCTGTTTATCCGCAGCCATAGTAAAAGAATCAGTATCAGGTAAAATCCAATAATACGCTATGAAACTATTTCGGTTAATCGTTTGCTTTTTGATTGTCTGTTCGTTTTTTACAGCACAAGCCCAGGAAAAGTACAGTAAGGTTAAGTTTTATCCGCCAAAAGAGAATGTAAAGCGCTCCGCATTAATGGGGTTATTGCAAATAGATCATTTTTACAACGATGAGGATGGCGGGATAATAGCAGAGATAAGCCAGGCAGATGTAAATAAACTGAAGGCTACCGGCAACAGGTTTGAAATAATGATTGATAATGTGGAAGCCGACTTGCTGAGTAAGAACAAAACTTACTTTGACAACAGGAAGAGAGGTCTGATACAAATGGACGGTAGCCCGGTGGGTACTGGTAATACCAGCCGTGTTGCCATAGAGCAAACCGGTAAAACTGCCGCTAATGTTATTGCTACACCTGCAGCCTTCCAGGTGCAGTCCGGCTCACCTAATCTGGGTGGCTATTATACGTTCGCCCAAATGAATACAGCTATGAATGCGCTGGTTGCAGCTTATCCTGCACTTGCTTCAAAAACATCATTGGGTACTACGCTTGGCGGCAATAATATCTGGTGTATTAAAATATCTGATAATGTTGCTACAGACGAAGCAAATGAACCGGAAGTCTTATTCATTGGTCTGCAGCATGCCCGTGAAGCCATTGGTGGTTCCAGTATGATATTTTTAATGCAGTACCTGTGTGAGCAGTATTCGGTTGATCCCAAAATCAAAGACCTGGTAAACAACCGGGAGATTTACATCATTCCATGCATGAACGCAGATGGTTGGGAATATAACCGCACGACCAGCTCCAATGGAGGAGGCAACTGGCGTAAAAACAGGAAAGTGATTGCAAGCGGCCAGTATGGGGTTGATCTGAACCGTAACTGGGGTATAGACTGGGCCAATTGTCCCGGTGGCGACTTAAGCTGCGGAGACCCGTCGGCCGTTAGTACAAACGATACCTACTGGGGAACTGCTGCATTTTCAGAACTGGAGACGCAGGCTATAAGGGCATTTGTGAAGACCAGGAATTTTGTGTCAATGATTGATCAGCATGCTTATGGGCCGTATTATTCTTTACCATTTGGAAGGCCTTCCCTGCACACCGGCAGCGATACACTGACCATAATGGATCAGCAATATTATACGCAGATACCTTCATTAATGGGCCGCTACAATGGCATGAGGGCAGGAAACAGTATACAGTCAGTGGGTTATGAAGTAGCGGGTGGTGTAAAAGACTGGATGCTGAAAGGCGAAATTGGCGTAGGTACAAAGGGGAAAGTATACGGTATGACAGGCGAGGGTGGCTATGGCGCAGCAGCTGCTACCTTCTGGCCACCGGCTGCACAAATTATTAATTTATGCAGGGGAATGACTTTTCAAAACCTGCAATTATTATTTGCTGCAGGTTCTTATGTTGATATACAGGATAAAAGCGATATCGCCGTTACTGCCATCAATGGTAATTTTAATTTTTCGGTTCAGCGCCTGGGAATCGGTGATGCACAGGTAACTGTATCACTTATTCCGCTGGAGAATATTCAATCTGTTGGTTCTCCCGTTGTTATTAGCAGTATGCCTGTTTATAATCAAATCACCAATGGCAGTATCAGCTATAATTTGTTTCCTGCGCTGGGTACCGGGCAACGTGTAAAATATATTCTGAACGTTGCTACAGGCGGATATACTTACGCTGATACCATCACCAAGTTTTATAACCCTACCCAGTTATTTTATGATGATATGGAAACTGCGGGGTCATTTGCTACCAACTGGACAAGCACCAGCGATGTAACAGATAAATGGGCTTATACTGCTTTAAGTTCTTTTGGAGGAACTAAGTCAATAACGGAGTCTCCCGCATCAAATTATACTACCAGCAGCACCCGTACATTGCAATACAAAAATACTTTTTCACTCACCGGGTCTACTGCAGCCTATTTAACCTTCTGGACAAAACACCGGGCAGAAAATTTCAGGGATAAACTGCAGGTGCAGGTATCTACCAATGGTACTACCTGGATACCAGTAGAAGGATCTACAACGGTTGAGGAGCCAGGAACACTGGAAGGCTCTACCATTAATGGATCGCCTGCCTTAACAGGTGTCCGCAGCGACTGGACCAATGAAGTGTATAATCTGTCAGCCTACAATGGTGCAGCTGCGCTCAGTTTAAAATTTGTATTTACTTCTGACAGCGATCCTTCTACCTTTTTTTATGAAAGAGATGAGGGGTTTTATTTGGATAACATTAAAGTAGTAATGAGCAATGCTGTCTTCTCAAATTTATTACCCATCAATTTCATTAAATTTTACGGAAACCTGTCCGGTAAAAAAATTGGACTGAACTGGGAAGCTGTTACTGATAAAACGCATAACTATTTTGAAGTAGAAAAATCAGCTGATGCTATCAGCTTTACCACAATCGGAAAAGTTACCAGCGGAGCTCCGTTTAATTTTACAGATTATGCTCCCTACAATGGCAACAATTATTATCGAATCAGGGAAGTTGATATGGATGGCAAAATAACATACAGTAAAATCATCAATGTTCCCTACAATGCTGGTAAAGCAGGTCTCCTCGTTTATCCCAACCCGGTAACAGATTTACTTCGGGTAAAAATAAATGACCGTTCAACAGGTAGTGTAGATATAAAAATTACAGATGTGCAGGGCCGGATTGTTTATACAGCCGCAGATATAGAAAATACCGGCAATGAAATAAAGATTAACACACATTCTTTTATGCCGCAGGTATATATTATGAAGGTTACCGGCAAACAGGGCGATATTATCGGCATAGAAAGATTCATCAAACACTAATAGCTGATTTTTACTACTGCTTTGCCAGTCATATTATATCTCTTAATGCCCTTCCTTTACCGGAGGGGCTTTTTTATGCCGGTGAAAGCTGCATAAAAGAATTTCGCGGGTTTAGAACCGGACACACAATGCATAGAATCGTTTTTTCATTATCTTTCAGTACACCCAACAAGCGTATATGGATGCGAAATTTTTGCTGGTCAAAATAATCCTGTTGAAGCTGGTAATATTGGCCACCACGCTAGGTTTGCATGCACAACCTCCAACACATACCCGGCACTTTTCACCCGTGCTGGATGCCAATATCAACGGTTTTTATGAATATCTTCCGCGCAATTATACAACCGATCCATTACAAAAATATCCTTTACTGGTATTTTTTCATGGTGTAGGCGAAAGCGGATCGGTACCAAATAATCCAACGCTCGACAATGTACTGATCTGGGGACCACCAAAGCTGATCAACGCAGGATTTTTCCCTGATAGCTTTAGTGTAGGCGGGCAATGGCATAAATTCATAGTTATATCACCACAAATAAAATCGGGGCTGGATGGGTCAACGGTGACGAGTACCATACAGCCTGCTACCGTTGATGCAGTTATTGAGTATGCAAAAGCAGCTTACCAGGTTGATCTTTCGCGTATTTATCTTTGCGGACTTAGTATGGGTGGCGGTGCCACCTGGGATTATGCAGGGAGCAGCGCAGGGGCGGCCAATAAACTGGCTGCTATTGCAGTTGCCTGCGGTGCCGGGGATCTGAGCACGGCAGAGGCCAACACAATAGCGGCAGCCAAATTACCCGTATTAGCTACTCATAATAAAGGTGATGGGACGGTTATTTATACCAGGACCGATGCCAATGCGGCGCTTTTAAACGCTTATGCACCGGCGCTTGTGCCCCCACCCAAAATCGTAAAATGGGAAGGCGGGTCCCACAATGTGTGGTCCAGAACATATGAAGACATTAACGCCGGCATAACCTCGCAGGGCTTTACAGGGAACCTTACAGACAGCCTTGGAATGAATGTATACCAGTGGATGCTGCAGTTTGCCCGCACTTCGGGCACACTGCCGATGCAATGGATCAGTTTTGCAGGAAATATCACTAACGGAAAAACTATATTGCACTGGACCGTGAGCCAGGAAATAGACGTTCAGAATTATATTGTAGAAAGAAGCCAGGATGGGTTTAACTGGCAGCAAGCAGGCATACTGGCCTCGCAAAAAAACAACCAGCAGGAGCAACAGTATTCCTTTATTGATATGGCAGCAGAAGTATTCTTTTACCGCATCAAACAAACAGATACAGATGGACGCTATAGTTTTTCAAAAATTATAAAAGCGGGAAAACTCGATTATCCGAAGGCACAGGCAATAGTTTTTCCCAACCCTTTCAGCAAACAGATTAGCATCAGCCTGTCCGGGTATACACAGAAGAAGGTTAGACTCCGCATTGTTAATCTCACTGGTGCTACAATGCTGCAAAAGATATACTCTTTAACAGACGCCACGCAAAACATCCTGGTAAACAACAGCAGCATGCTGTCCACCGGTACGTATTATCTTTCCATAGAAGATGAAAACGGAAATATCGGCAGCCGCCATAAAATCATGAAACAATAGTTTTATTGATTTCATCGTCCGCGATGGGGTTCCTGCTTTACACTTTGAAAGGCTTTTCTTTGAAGAGTGCGGCGCATACGTGTACATTTGTACCAATGTATACTTTAAAAAAATCACTGGGCCAGCATTTTTTGAAAGATGAGGCTGTCTGCCGGCAGATTGTAAGTGCCCTGCAGCAAAATCATTTTCAGCAATTGCTGGAAGTTGGCCCGGGCGGCGGCGCACTTACCAAATACCTGGTTCCATTAAGCGGTATCGATTTTAAATGCGTGGAAGTAGATGAAGAAAAAGTGCTCCACCTGTTGCAGACTTATCCGCAGTTGAAAGATAAAATTATTCACCAGAGTTTCCTCGAAATAGAAAAGCCTTTTGAGGGAAATTTTACCGTGCTGGGCAACTTTCCCTATAATATTTCATCGCAGATTGTGTTCAAAATGCTGGAATGGAAAGCATCGGTGGAATGCATGATTGGAATGTTTCAGAAGGAAGTGGCGCAGCGTATCGTAGCCAAAGAAGGCAGTAAAGTGTACGGTGTAACCAGCGTACTGGTGCAGGCATTTTTTGATACTGAATATTTGTTTGAGGTAGATGAAAATGCGTTTACCCCACCGCCAAAAGTTAAAAGCGCGGTAATACGTTTATTACCGGTTAAGCAGGCTGTTGAGATGAAAAGTGAAAAACATTTGTTTTTGCTGGTAAAAACAGCTTTTAACCAGCGCAGGAAAACACTGCGCAACGCAGTAAGGGGTTTATATGAGCCGGCTGTGCTGGAAGAGGAAATTTTTGGAAAGCGTGCAGAGCAATTAAGTATTGCGCAGTTTGCCGAATTAACGTTTAAAATGAGATGAACACCGTTGTATGAGAAAAGTTATTATTACTGCGAAAGTGCATGATTACCTGCGGGAGCGACTGGAGAAGAGCGGTTTCACCATAGTATATGATCCGCAGATTACTTATGATCAGCTGGAAGCTATTATACATGAAGGCACGGGCCTTATTGTAACTACGAGGCTTACTATTGATAGGGCGATTATTGATAAAGCGCCATTGTTAAAATGGATTGGCCGCCTGGGTAGTGGTATGGAACTGATTGATACTGTTTATGCAGAAACCAAGGGTATTACTTGCGTAAGCAGTCCTGAAGGCAACCGCAATGCGGTAGGGGAGCAGGTATTGGGCATGCTGCTCAATCTCATGAATAAGGTAAACAAAAGCATGCAGGAAATAAAGGAGGGCAAATGGGTAAGGGATGAAAACAGGGGTATAGAACTAACCGGCAAAACCGTAGGGATTATCGGTTTTGGCAATGCCGGTGGTGCGTTTGCCAAACTGCTGTCTTCTTTTGATGTAACCATACTGGCTTATGATAAATACCGGCATGGTTTTGCAAAAGACAATGTGCAGGAAGCCAGCCTGGAACAGGTTTGCAGGTATGCAAATGCAATCAGTTTTCATGTGCCGCTTACTGCAGAAACGAAGCATATGGCCAACAGTGCTTTTTTCAATGCGCTGGAGCAGGAGCCTTTTTTCATCAATGCCTCGCGTGGCAAAGTGCATGATACGGCGGCCGTAATAACCGCACTGCAAAACAATAAAATTGCCGGTGCCGCACTGGATGTGCTTGAAAATGAAAAACTGGATACCTATTCTGCTGAGCAAAAAGAGCAGTTGCAATGGCTGCTGTCAAGGAATAATGTTATTGTAACGCCGCATATAGCCGGCTACACCCATGAAGCATTTTATAAGATGGCCAAAGTAGTGCTGGATAAACTTTCCCTGTAAAAGAGCTTGTTCATCAACGATAGTTTATTACAAAGGTTTAACCGGGTGCAGGAAATTATAGAATTTATACATTTTGCGGTCAAAACTACCTCTCAATCTTTACGCTTTAACACTTGCTTATCATCATCCGGTACACTTTTTTAATGAGTATAGGAAACTCATTATTATGAAAAAAAATCTACTCCTTTTTTTCCTGGCAGGTTGTATTATCACGCTTGTGCCTTCCTGCACTAAATATGTTGACACACCGGGTATACCTCCACTAACCGGCAGGTGGTACCTGCAAAGCGCCGCCCGCTATGATTCCTATAAATGGCAGCCTGTTAACACAGGCTATGAAAGCGGTACATTTAATTTTAAAGCCAATGGGGATGTTACCTACGGCGATGCACTGGGTTCATTGCGCGGGAGCTGGAGTATGTACCCGGTTACCAACGGCTTTTATGACGGCAATGGTCACTATGCGGAAGGTTATCATGTTGTTTTCTCTTTGCGTTTGTACGAAGCCAGTAATAGTTCGCCCGCTGCCAGCTGGACTTTTGATGACAATGACTATGACGGTGGCAATAGTTTCAGGGCTGCCTACACCAATGGTAGCTATACCTACGAGTACAGCTTTGTCAGGGAATAGCAGGGGCGGCAAACCGGGTCCGGGAGAATATAAATTCCGTTAAAAACCCTGGATTTTTCAGGTAAAAAAATTTGTATCTTTGTTTATATGGCAACGCTTCAGTAATTATCTGGGGCGTTGTTATTTTTTTCTGTTCACTAATCAAAGATGATTTTATGAGTGATGTAATTTATGTGACAAAAGAAACACTGGAACAGCTGAAGGCAGAGTTGCACCGCATGAGAACCGTCGACCGGCCCGCAGCTTCAAAAGCCATTGCGGAAGCCAGGGAAAAAGGAGATTTGAAAGAAAATGCAGAATATGATGCAGCAAAAGAAGCACAGGGTCTTTTAGAGGCCAGGTTAAAGAAGATGGAAAGCGATATGGCCAACGTGCGCATTCTTGATACTGCTGAGATCGATACCAGCAAAGTAAGCATTCTTACCACCGTAGTATTAACAAACCTCAACCTTAAAAAGCAGGTAACCTACCAGATAGTTTCTGAAAAGGAAGCAGATTTGAAACTGGGAAAAATTTCAGTAACCTCACCTATTGGAAAAGCACTGCTGGGTAAAGTGCCGGGCGAAGTAGTAGAGGTGCAGGTGCCCGCCGGGATACTTAAATTAAAATTGGAATCTGTTTCTGCATAGGCAACTGCCGGTACAAAGTATGGGTAAATGGGCAGGGTATTTTCCCGGCCCATTTACATATCCGCTCCTGGCAAAAAAATAAATTTCGGGTTGGCGGCTGATCCACCTTAATTTTGGTTTTTATAATTATTGGGGTGGTATTTATTTACAGCAATCACAGTAATCAACAATAGTATGACCATCTTTTCAAAAATTATTGCCGGGCAAATACCCTCTTATAAAATAGCAGAAGATGATTATTTTTTTGCTTTCCTGGATATTGCCCCGCTGCGCGAAGGACATACGCTGGTGATACCAAAACTGGAAACGGATAAGTTTTTTGACTTGCCCGATGATTACCTCGCCCGTATATTACTATTTGCAAAACCAATTGCACAGGCCATTGAAAAAGCATTTGCCTGTAACCGTTGCGGACTTACGGTAATAGGCCTTGAAGTACCGCATGCGCACCTCCACCTGCTTCCCATTGATTCTATTGATGATATGGATTTTAAAAAAAATAAACTGAAGCCAACTCCTGAAGAACTAAAAGCCACACAGGTAAAACTGCTTTCACAATTTCACTAATGAAGACCGCTTAAATGAATAAAAACTGAATCGAAGTTTTAATTTGAATGCTACATTTCGTTTTGCAACCATTGTGTACCCACCTCAATCTTACTCACCACTCACCACTCACGTCTTTTTCACCCTACCAGGGTTCTTCGTAATAAAATCATCCCAGCCATTTAATTTTTTAGCTGTACTGCTTACCGCTGACCCGGTTTGATAATGATGGCACAGCGCTACTGCCAGTGCATCAGACGCATCATAATATTTTATATCGCTTTCTTTCAGCTGCAAAATATGCTGGAGCATTTTCCATACCTGCTGCTTGTCTGCATTGCCGTTGCCGGTAATAGATTGTTTTATTTTTTTTGGGGAATATTCTGTGACAGGTATACTTGATTGCATGGCCGCAGCAATGGCAACCCCCTGGGCCCGGCCCAGCTTCAGCATGCTCTGCACATTTTTACTAAAGAAAGGGGCTTCAATGGCAAATAACTGCGGGCGATGTGTGGCGATAAGTTTGCAAACCGTAGTATGGATTATCTCCAGGCGTTCATAAATATCTTTTTTACCGCCGAGTTTCAAAACATCCATTTCCAGCAACTTTATCGTATTTCCATTGATGGCAATTAAACCATAGCCCATTACCACTGTACCGGGATCTATTCCTAAAATTATTTTAGATGCTGTTTGCAAAAGGAACTGTTATTTTTGAAAAGATGTTTGTCAAAAACAAAAATATCAAAATACTGCTCAATTATGGGATAGGTCCGCTTTTATTCATATGGTTTTCTTATTCAATTTATGAGCAGGTGAAAACCCAACCACGTCTGCAGGATGCATTGTACAACCTGCGCGACGCGGTTACGGGCCCTCAATCCTGGAAACTCTATTTAGCATTGCTGCTGGTGCCGGTAAACTGGGGCCTCGAAGCAAGAAAATGGCAGGTATTGATAAAGCCAGTGGAATCCATTCGTCTTGTCAGCGCTTTTAAAGCGGTTTTAGCCGGACTTGCTTTTTCAATGAATACACCCAACCGTATTGGAGAGTTTGGCGGCAGGGTGTTGTATGTGCACGAGGGGCACCGATGGAAAGCGTTTTCTCTGACCATTATAGGAAGTTTTAGCCAGCTCATCATTACATTGGGCATGGGTTTAGGAGGACTGGCTTTTTTATTGCTAAACCCCGTGACCGCGGCCGGTATAGCCGGGTATTTTATCTGGATAAGGGTATTGCTGTATGGAAGCTGTCTGGTTACGGCATTACTGGTTTTATTATATTTCAGACTGGGTCAAATTATTAAGTGGGGAGAAAAAATACCAAAAGCCCGCCGCTTCATGCAACATATAACCGTAATTGAAGATATTCCTGTTACAATTTTGTTAAGAACAATCAGTCTCTCATTTGTGCGTTATATCATTTTTGTATTTCAATATATCTTACTGCTGCAATTGTTTGGCGTGGAAGTACCGGTTTGGCATTCATTTTGGCTAATAAGTGTACTATACCTGATGCTGGCAATAACGCCAACCATTGCACTGGCAGAAGCAGGTATACGCGGGCAGGTGAGTCTTTTGTTGTTTACACTAGTAAGTGCAAATAAATTTGGTATTGTAGGCGCCGCAACAGCCATCTGGTTTATTAACCTGGTAGTACCAGCACTGGTAGGTAGCCTGTTATTCTTAAGTCTTAAAATATTTTCTGATAAATGAAGCGACCCCTCTTACTAACCCTTTTACTGGCGTGCTGCTTTGGGCTGAATGCGGGCGACGAATTTTGCGGCATCCGCAATACCGCGTTCCAGGCAGGTGAATCAAGCGTGTTTAAAGTCTATTATACGCTTGGTGTATATATTGCCGCAGGCGAAGCCAGTTTTAATGTAAACCTGGAAAAGTTGAACAATAGATCTGTATACCATATTACAGGCGAGGGCAAAACCTATAGTTTTTACGACAGCTTTTTTAAGGTGCGCGATAAATATGAAAGTTTTGTAGATACCGCCAGCCTGCAACCGTTGAAATTTATACGCAATGTGGATGAAGGTGGTTATAAGAAATATGAAAATGTAACCTTTAATCAACAAACGAATACAGCTATTACCAACAATGGTGTTTTTAAAGTGCCGGGCTGTGTGCAGGATGTGGTTAGTGCTATTTTCTATGCGCGCAATATTGATTTTAATAAGTATAAGCCGGAAGATAAAATCCCCTTTACCATGTTCCTAGATAACGAGGTGTATAATCTCTACATTCGCTACCTGGGCAAAGAGATCATCAAAACAAAGTATGGTAAATTCCGGGCCATAAAGTTTAAACCCCTGCTGGTAAAAGGAACAATTTTTGAAGGCGGCGAGAAAATGCTGGTGTGGGTAAGCGATGATGCCAATCATTTGCCGTTGCGTGTAGAAAGTCCCATCAGCGTAGGCAGTATTAAAGTAGATATGATGAGTTACAGGAACCTGCGTTACCCATTGTCTTCACTGGTATCTGTACGATGATAAGCTGCGTTAACTAAATTGTACGTGGTAAAGCCGGGGCGCCTTTTAATCTTGCGATAACTGGTTGCGCGCAAATACGGCTAAATTTTTTCAGAAACATAAGGGTTTCATTTTCAGCCGGAAATATGGCGTTAAATGGGTTGGATAGTAAAATGCGCACCGCCTTGTATTGCATTTATTGAAAAATCCTGCTATCTTACCATTCCAATAATCTTATGAAAAAGATATTCCTCAGTCTACTGATTATTCCTGTGGCAGGAATTGGCAGGTTTAACAGGATGCACCTGTTGCCTACCGACAAACCCGTTGAGATTCGAACCGGTGAATGGCCCCTTCTGCTGCAAAGAAGTATTGAACAATCTGATACAACTTATTCCCTCCAGTTTCGTGACGTGCAAGTATTAAGCGGTGTTGTTATGGACACACTCGCCTTTACCAATACAGCACAATTGAAATATTTTGAAAAAGCCTTAACAACATTAAAGACAGGCCATACCGGCGATATTGCCAGGTTTAAGGATTATTCTATTACCAGGGCAGATAAGAAATATGAAGGAGTCTGGTATATACTTAAAATTAAATGGGGCTTAACGGATTTCAAACAAGCTGAGGCAGATCTGATGGTCAAAACCATCAGGGGGTTAAAGTTTTAGTTAGAAGAAGAAACGCGTCCAACTTACTTTACCAGGGTTTATAACAAATAAAAAAGTGCAGCATACAAGTAATGAAATTTTCAATTATCCAATAAAAAAAGCGCAAATTCTACAACTATGAAAACACTTATTTTGATTTCTTTTTTTATGCCATTCATCGCGAAGGCGCAGTTTACAATTGTCAATACCTCTACCATCAGTATTCTTGAGCTGAGGCAGGGTGAAAAATGGCCTATTAACCTGCAGCGGGTTTGCAAGGAATCAGATACCTGTTATGTACTTCAGTTTCGTGACCAGCAGTCTGCTAATTCAGAAATAATGACAACCCTCAAATTTCCAAACCTTGGACAATTAAAGTATTTTCAACAGGGGTTGGCTGCATTAAAGAATGGCGCTACCGGGGATATTGCCAAATTTAAAGACTACACTATTAAAAGGGTTGATATAAAAAGAGACGGCATATCGTATATTCTTAGTTGCGAAATGGGCGCTATTACCAATTTTAAGCAACCTGAAGCTGACAAAATGATTACTGCAATAACCACTTTATAAGCTTTTGTATTATTGTAAAGCAAGCGATTGCCCCGGAGTAGTCCCGGGCAATCGCTTGCTTTATTCCGGGCTATACCCGGTAGTTATATTGCGCTCAGTGTGAAAATTTCATTTTGCCGGATGCCTTTGTCCGTCATTTGCAGCGTGCAGCATTCGTGCTCAGGATCATGCTCAAAAAACAACACATAATCTTTTTCAACAGCCGCCTGCAGGAATGATTTTTTTTCATGTAAGGTTGTCAACGGAAACATATCATACGCCATTACATAGGGCAGCGGTATATGGCCAAGGGAAGGGAGTAAATCCGCCATATAAACAATGGTCTTTTCCTTATATTTTATAACCGGCAGCATCATGGCATCTGTATGGCCGCCTGCCATTATTACAGAAAGGGAATCCGTAATGCCGGAAGCAAAGGGTTCTGTTACGAAGCGTTCAGTTCCCACCGGTATAAATTTTAATTGCCCGCTTTCCTGGATGGGTAAAATATTCTCTTTCAAAAAAGAAGCTTTTTCTCGTTCATTGGGTTGAGTAGCCCATTTCCAATGACGTTCATTGCTCCAGTATAGAGCATTTTTAAAAGCCGGTTTTAATGTATCGCCTTCCCTTATTACAGCGCCGCCGCAATGGTCAAAATGCAGGTGCGTTAAAAAAACATCCGTAATATCATCCCTGCTAAAGCCATGTTTGGCCAACGATTTATCCATGGTATTATCTCCATGCAAATGATAATGACTGAAAAATTTGCCATCTTGTTTGTTGCCTATGCCGGTATCCACCAGTATCAACCGGTTATCATCCTCTATCAGCAGGCAGCGGAGCGCCCAGCTGCAAAGGTTGTTTTCGTCTGCGGGGTTCAGCTTGTTCCACATACTTTTTGGCACCACACCATACATGGCGCCGCCGTCCAGTTTAAAAAAGCCGGTATCAATGGTATATAACTGCATGATAGATTAATTTGTCTTATACGATTTATAAAAAAAACTGAAAGAACCGCGCTGTGTGTGCAGCATATAAAACCTGGCTAACAATCAGACAGGTATTTTACAATGCTGAGTATGGTCATTCTTCACCGGGCAGATGATAAACAAAGCCCTGTTACATTTTCTTTGCCTTCTGCGCCGTTAGCAACAGAAAAATCAAACCCAACGCAAAAAAACCGGTCAGCACCAGCAGGGAATTGCGCATAGAGTGGGTGATGCCTTCAATAATACCGAAACTGATTAGCCCGATTACAATAGCCAGCTTCTCGGTTACATCATAAAAACTGAAAAAGGAAGCGGTATCTTTTGTCTCGGGCATAAATTTAGAATAAGAAGACCGGCTCATAGACTGGATGCCGCCCATTACCAGTCCCACCAGGGAGGCCAGTATGTAAAACTGCATTTCTGTTTTCATAAAAAAGCCAGCCAGTGTAACGCCTATCCACAGTATCACCGTAAAAATAAGTACCTTGATATTGCCAATGCGGGCAGAAAGTTTTGACATGACCAAAGCTCCAATAATGGCCACCAACTGAATAATTACAGCGGTAATAATCAGCTTGGTGTTTTCCAGTTTTAATTCCTTTATGCCGAAATCAATGGCTACCAGCATAACCGTCTGCACCCCCATACTGTAGAAAAAGAAGGCGGATAAAAAGCGTTTCAGCACGGGCAGGTGTACCAGCTGATCCCATACTTTTTTTAATTCCATGAACCCGTTTGCAAGCACATTTGTTTTGGCGGCCCTTTCAGATTTTGGGCTGATGGGCAATACATTAAAAGTAATTTGTGCAAAACATATCCACCAGATGCCTACCAGCAGGAAAGTTATTTTTAAAGGAAGCTGGCTGTTGGGTAGCAGCAGTACAAGGCCAAAACCAATCATCTGCATCAGCACACTACCTATATAACCAAAGGAAAATCCCCTTGCACTTATCCTGTCCATATCTTTTTCTGCAGCTATTTCCGGCAGGTAAGAATTGTAAAATACCTGGCTGCCGTAGAAGCCGATGCCGGCGCAAAAAAGACAAATTAATCCGAGGTTTACATTTTTCTCATCAAAAAAGAACAGCAGAGAGCAACTGAGCGCACCGAAGTAACAAAAAAAGCGCATGAAGTTTTTCTTGTTGCCTTTGTAGTCTGCTATGGAAGATAAAATGGGCGATAAAAAAGCAATGACCAGGAAACCCGCGGCCATAACATAATCTTTGAGTTCTGTATTGATATACGTTCTGCCAAAAAGATGAATACCGTCAGGAAAGTTGGTAATGGAAGTAACCACTGCATAATATGCGGGAAAAAAAGTAGTGGTGATGACTAAGTTATAGACAGAATTGGCCCAATCGAACATGGCCCAGCCATTAATTACTTTTTTGGAAGCAGTCTGCATAAGTAGAAAATGTGGAAGTGAAAATATATGAAAATATGAAAATTACGCTTGCAATTATGGTTGGCATACTACAGATATTTACCTTATTGATCACATCTCCACATTTTTAATTTTTAATTGATGTAGCCTGTATAGAGCAGTATCAGTAAAAGTATCCCGATAATAATACGGTAGTAGCCAAATAACTTAAAACCGTGTTTTTGCAGAAAGCCAATAAAAAACTTAATGGCCAGAATTGCCACAACAAATGCTACCGCGTTGCCAATAAGCAGCAGCTTTACCTGTTCTGCGTGTATATTTTTATATTCTTTCAGTAATTTATAACCGGTTGCAGCGGCCATGGTGGGCACGGCCAGAAAAAAAGAAAATTCTGCCGCCAGTTTACGGGTAAGCTTTTGCTGCATACCGCCAATGATGGAAGCAGCGCTGCGGCTTACACCGGGTATCATGGCTATACATTGCCAGAAGCCAATAACAACGGCCTGCTTATAAGTAATGGCTTCTTCTTTTTCTATTGCAGGGTTTTTAAAGACATTGTCAATAAACAAAAGAATAATACCACCCAACAGCAGGGAAATGGCAACGGTTAAGGTGCTCTCCAGCAGAGCATCTATTTTGTCAGACAGCAGAAAACCCAATACAAGCGCGGGCATTACTGCTGCTATTAGTTTGGCATAAAACTGCCAGCGTTTAAAATCAAAGAATTTTTTCCAATACAGTACTACTACAGAAAGAATAGCACCCAGTTGAATGGCAACCGTAAAAGTTTTGGTGAAACCCTCATGAACATCTACGCCCAGTAATTTTTCGGTTATTATCATATGCCCGGTTGAGGAAACGGGCAGGTATTCAGTAATGCCTTCTACAATAGCAATGATAATTGATTCAATGGTGCTCATAAATACGGTATCGGTTTAATTAATTGACGCAACATATATAAAAAAGGCGATGATTACTCATCGCCATTCAATATTTATGCAGAAATCACGCTGTCAGGCATTGCTTTTTGGCTTTCTGAAGATAGCCACTACTTCCAGTCCAAGGCCAATAATTATTAACAAGGGGGCGATGGTAATGCGGGTTGTGCTATAAACTTCTTTCTGATCAAAAGTAGCCGGGTCGGTGCTTTTTCCCCCAGACATGAGTATCATGCCAAGTGCAATCACGGCAATACCGGCAATCATCCACACATAATTGTCTCTGGTAAAAAGTGGGTAAGATGTTTTTGCAGGGGTCTGTTTCTTGTCGATCATAATGTTCTGTTGAGGGTGCAATATAGGAAGGATTGCTGATATCGGGATTTGGAGATTTTTAAAAATTCTTATGCCGTTACAATCAGAAAAACCTCAACATTCCAACATCCAAAAATCAGCAATTGTATTCTTAGTAAAGGTCATCCAGCTTCATTTTCAGGTACTTAATAACGCTGCGGTGGGTACTTACAAAAGATATAACCACGCCCAGCAGGATGATGGAAATAAATAGTAAAGAAAGCAGGGTATAATCGCGCAGCGCCCTGATTTCGGGCAGCCATTGCTCCGCAAAAATAATCACCCCAATAATAACCACCACTGCAATAATGCCGCTCAGGGCACCATTGATGACGGCACGTGTATTCATGGGCCTGGCAATAAATCCGCGGGTGGCACCCACCATTTGCATTGTTTTAATAAGAAAGCGGTTGCTGAACATGGCCAGTTTAATGGTATTGTCTATCAGCACAATTACCAGTATGGATATAGCCACTGCTACCACCAGCAGAATGATACTGATTTTACGGATGATGTTATTGAGGCTGCTCACCAGCGATTGCGGGTATTGCACATCACTAACGGCAATATTCTCTACCAGTTCGGCCTGCATTTTTTGCATGGAGTCCGATACGGCGTATTCACTTCTCACTTTAAAATTGATACTGGCCGGCAGGGGATTGTTCTGTAAAACACCCACCCAGTCTTTGTTGCCATCTTCCAGGTATTTCTGGCGGGCGGTTTCTTTGCTCACATATTCAGAGGACTTTACATACGGGCGGCTGTTGATATAGTCAACCAGCGCAGTACTGTCTTTGGCTGATACATTTTCTCTTACATACACCCTTACTTCCACGTTTTCTTTAAAATACTGGCCCAGTTTATTGGCATTGATAACCAGCCAGCCCAGTACGCCCAGCATAATCAGGATAAGCGATACGCCCAGGATGGCCATGAAATAAGATGGCTGGGAACGTTTGCCGGAAGATTTACCAAATTGCACCATAAGGCTATTGATTTAATGGGGTCTGCAGTAATTTTGAAAGGAGCAAAAATAGCGGATTCTGCAGCACAAACGCTATTTTTGCGGCCTCTTTAACGATGACGCTCCGCAAAATATTTTAGCGATTGCCATGCAGGGGATGAATTAAGTTTTTTTTAAGTATTCTGTAACAATGCTTTACCGGGCCTGCTGGGTACGGAACGTTTGAAACTTATGCCGATAGCCTGTCATGGGGACAGAATATTACAGCATAGGGCAATCCCTCGCTAAAGACACAAATAACCGGGGGCAACCCGGCTCCATAACAACATATATAACCGAATAGCAAGATGGAATACGATTTCAGAGCAATTGAAAAGAACTGGCAAAAAAAATGGACGGAAACCAATGCTTATAAAGTAAGTAATGAATCGCCCAAACCCAAGTTTTATGTGCTGGATATGTTTCCCTACCCCAGTGGCGCGGGCCTGCACGTAGGCCATCCCCTGGGCTATATTGCCTCGGATATTTATGCCCGTTACAAACGCCTGAAGGGGTTTAATGTATTGCATCCTATGGGCTACGACAGTTTTGGACTACCCGCTGAACAATATGCACTGGAAACAGGGCAGCACCCGGCCGTTACCACTGAAAAAAACATCGCTACTTTTCGCAGCCAGCTGGATAAAATTGGTTTTAGCTTCGACTGGAGCCGCGAAGTACGCACCAGTGATCCCAAATACTATAAATGGACGCAATGGATATTCCTGCAGTTATTTGAAAGCTGGTATAACCCGGCTACCGGTAAGGCGGAACCCCTTGCAACGCTGAAAAAGATGTTTGAAGAGGATGGTACACAGACAGCAGGCATCCGTCACCAGGTATCGTTTACTGCACCAGAGTGGAAAACGTTTAGTGAAAACCGTAAGTTGGAAATACTGATGGATTACCGGCTTGCTTTTTCTTCTTTCGGAGAAGTAAACTGGTGTGAAGCGCTGGGCACGGTGCTGGCCAATGATGAAGTGGTAAATGGAGTAAGTGAACGTGGTGGCCACCCCGTTGTAAAAAAGAAAATGAGGCAGTGGTATCTGCGCATTACCGTGTATGCAGACCGCCTGCTGGAAGGCCTGGAACGGGTTGAGTTTTCTGAATCATTAAAAGAACAGCAACGTAACTGGATAGGAAAAAGCCAGGGAGCTGAGATCAGCTTTAACCTCACCCCCGGCCCCTCTCCGAAAGAGACGGGGGCGAGCGGCAGTGTTGACTCACGACTTGCGATTAATGCTTCAGGTCTCATGTCTCACCACTCACCCCTCACGGTATACACCACCCGCCCGGATACCATTTTTGGTGTAGACTTTATGGTGATAGCGCCCGAGCATGAATTAGTGCAGCAGATTACAACGCCTGATCAAAAGGAGGCGATCGACAATTACCTCACTTATGTAAAAAGCCGTAGCGACCGTGAGCGCATGGCCGAAGTAAAACAGATTACTGGTTGCTTTACCGGCGCATATGCAATTAATCCTTTTGATGGCCGCGAGATTCCGGTATGGATTGCAGAATATGTATTGGCAGGGTATGGAACCGGCGCCATTATGGGTGTGCCCTGTGGCGACCAGCGTGATTATAGTTTTGCCAAACATTTCAATATACCCATTACCAATATCATTGGTGATCATTTTGATGGCCAGGTTGCCAACCCCACAAAGGACGCATTACTTACCAATTCCGGTTTTTTAAACGGAATGCCGATGCGCGATGCGATTGATGTGGTGATTACCAAACTGGTGGAGATGGGCATTGGCAAGCGCCAGGTGAATTATAAAATGCGCGATGCGGGATTCAGCCGCCAGCGTTACTGGGGTGAGCCGTTTCCGATTGTATGGAACGGCGGTGAGGCATTTCCGGTTGATGAAAAAGATCTGCCGCTGGAACTGCCGCATGTAGAGAAATATGGTCCCGGCCCGCAGGGCGAGGGGCCGTTGGCGAATCTGATAGACTGGGTGACCTCAGCCCCGACCCCTCTCCACGGGGTGGCGGGGGGAGCCTTGCGCGAAACCTCCACCATGCCTGGCTATGCAGGTTCTTCCTGGTATTTTCTGCGTTATATGGATCCGCAGAATGATGAAACTTTTTGCGGCCGTAAAGTAAGTGATTACTGGAACCAGGTAGACGTATATGTTGGTGGCACAGAACATGCCGTAGGGCATTTGCTGTATAGCCGGATGTGGACCAAAGTATTGTTCGATCTCGGTCATATCGGTTATGATGAACCGTATAAAAGATTGGTGAACCAGGGAATGATAACGGGAAAGTCTTACTTTTTCCTGCTGGAAAATGAAGTCGTTTTTTCGTATAAAAAACAGGACGATACAGCCTCATTGAAACGATTTAAATACGGCCACAACTATGTAGACAATCTTGGCAAGTTGACGAGGAAGATGTTTGATAAATACAATGCCGAGCATCCGGGAGCCGCTGATGGGTTTAGTATCCAATGGCTCCGGGATGGGGAGGGCGAATACATTTACCTGAAGGAGGAGTCGGAGAAAATGTCAAAATCAAAATTTAATGTAGATAACCCCAATGACCTGGTTGATAAGTATGGCGCAGACACTTTCAGAATGTATGAAATGTTCCTTGGCCCGGTAGAAGCCAGCAAACCGTGGGACACCAAGGGCATTGAAGGGGTACACCGCTTCCTGAAAAAATTATGGCGGCTTTTTTATGATGACATGAAAGGTAAAGTTTGGAATACCGATGCTGCCACTGCAGATGAATTGAAAATATTGCACCGGGCCATCCGCAAAATTGAAGACGATACGGAACGCTTTTCTTTTAATACCGCGGTAAGCACCTTTATGATTTGTGTAAACGAACTGACCGATGCTAAATGCCATAAAAAAGAAGTGCTGGATCAGATCCTGGTTTTATTAACGCCCTACGCGCCTCATATAGCCGCAGAACTTTGGCATTTGCTGGGTCATGAAGGCAGCGTGCTGGACGCCAGCTACCCGGTATTTAATGCAAAGCACGTAACAGAATCTGCCAAAGAATACCCGGTATCCATTAATGGCAGGGTGCGCACCAGTATCAGCATAGCATTGGATATTACACAGCCAGAGGTAGAAGCCATCGTATTGGCCAATGACATCGTGCAAAAATGGCTGGAAGGCAAAGCGCCCAAGAAAATCATCTATGTAAAAAATAAGATGGTGAACGTGGTGGTGTAAACATTTTATACCAATGCAGGGTTACTTAGCATTTTCCCGCAAAGACTACAAGGGCAAAATTATAGTGCTTCAGTCTTTAATTATTTTGCTGCGTTAGTACCGGAAAAATAATGAAATAATTATATTGCTGACAATTGTCAATGGTAAAATAATTTTATTATTATCTTAAATTGAAGGCATGAAACTGCTGATTACCCTTTCACTTTGTGTTATTACATTTTTAGGCCTGGCGCAAAAAAAACCACTTATCGTAAAAGCAGCTGGGTTTACAGCCAGCCTGCGGGTAGATCAGGAATATTATAAAGATGCCTGGACAATTTCTCCCAAGGTGAAGCCAGATGTGCAAACCATTCCCGTGCACAAACAACCAGTCTCCGTATCATTTGTAACAGATATGGATTCTGTTCATTTCCTGGTAGAGGGCGGCAAGGACTATGATTTTATTGTGGTGGTTAACGGAACAGACAGTGCTTACACAAGAATCAAAGGCGAATTATTTACCAACCCTGCCCATTTTACGAAGCAGTATGCAGCCGCCAATAATAATAAAACAGCTGTAGAAATACCTGAGATATATGAATTAATAAATATCTTATATGCTATTACGCCTACCGGAAAAACAGACCCTGACGTTGTTTATAAAAACGGCGACTATTATAAGGACGTAATGGCATGGTTTGATAAGTACAATACAGAACCGGTAGTAGCCATCATTGACTCACTTTTGAAAGCTGGCAAATACCCGCATGTAAAAATGGATGCATATGCCTTTAATTTTACAACGAAAAACCAGGTTATAAAAAGTGCCGTATACGACAGGGTATCCTGGGGATCTACAAATACCCTGGCCCCATTTATCAAAGAGGTGGAGCGCTTTGCCCGCGAAAGTGATTTCCGGCGCTTCTTCCAGCTGCACAGCCCGCTTTACCGCCAACAGGTGGCTGTGTACCGCGATTCACTTAACACAAAAGCCATGCAGGCCTGGCTTAATAAAAATTTCCCCGGAACAAGGTATAACGCATTTAAAATAATTTTTTCTCCCCTGGTGGCCTATAACCAAAGCGCTGTATGGCTGGAGGATAATGGTTTTAAAGAAGCACAGGCACATGTCAATTATCCGTACCCGGAAGATTTTGCAAATCTTGATTTAAGTGAAAAGGCAATACATGTAATGCGGGGCAATATTGTTTTTACTGAATTGAACCATGCTTTTATTAACCCCGAAGCAGAAAAGCCAGTCTATGAGGCCCGGTTACGAAAAGCATTTGCTGATATTAATAAATGGATTGAAAAAGATAAGCCAGCCGGTAATTACGCCAATGTATACGCTTGTTTTGAAGAATACATGAATTGGGTATTGGTAAGCCTGCGCTACGTAGATGAAGCGCCGGCAGCAGAGCTTGAACAGCTGCTTGCCAGAAATGAACGTAACATAACTACGCGCAGGGGCTTCCGCAGGTTTACGGAATTTAATAAATATATTGTAGGGATTTACCGTGATCGCAAACCCGGGCAAACGGTGGCGGACTTATATCCGCAGATTGTTGACTGGTGCATTAAACAATAAAAATTATCCATCACTACTGACTGCCATCGTTTGCAGCATTGTTTTTTACAAACCTGATCAGCGCACTGGTACCTTCATCCGCAAACAGGCGGGCCTCAAACTTTTTGTGTCCCACCATGGCCACCAGGTAAGAAGTATTTGGTGGTATGGAGCCGAGGTTTTCTGCAACCAGTACCAGCTCATTGTCATCCTGTAAATCAGCGGCATTTATTTTTATCACCTGGGGTTCTCCACCTAGTAAAATATGCTCGCGCAGCACATGGCCATTCAGGTAAAGGGCAATAGAATCACCATCGATGGCTGCATTGTCATAGAACCGCAATTCAATAACAGCAGCTGTAACGGGTATCACCATTTGTAATTTGTTTTGCCGGCTGGTGAATTTCTCCTGGTTGGTGGATGGCTTTTTTGAAGCAATGTTTTTCTCAGCCGTTGCCGTGGGTGCTTTTACCACCGGTGCTGCATGTTTTTTCTCGGGTATGGTTAACGGGGGGGTCGCAACTGGAATTAATTTCTCTTCTGGAAAAATTCTTGGTCCGCCCGCCAGCTGACCAATGCTGTCAATGATATATGGGTTGTTAGCGCCGGCAGTGTAGTTGTCAATCACCCAATCCCACTCATCAGGAAAGCCGGTGCTGTTTATTTTTTGCAAATGCAGGGGCCCTTTGCTGATGTCTTTATTGTCGCGGACGGTGCTATTGCCATCCAACAGCATCTTATCTTCTCCCGGGCAGTTAAAATCTGCTACATTCAATGCCGCTTCTGTAGCAGCGGGGTTTCCCCCGCTCAGCAGGATATCATCCCACCAGATAACATCATTTGTTTCCGGATCAAAATATCCTTTGATGCTGTATCGCCTGAAATTATTTTTAGAACTATAATAATAAGAAGTGCCTGTGAGGCTGTCGCCTGATTTAATAATCTTTAGTTCCAGGTTGGAAGATTTTACCCTTCCCTTCCAGATGCCTGTTATCTGCTGCGCATACGTATGGACGGATAAACCGGACAATAACAGCACAGTAATCAGGCGCAGCGCATTATTTGATTTCAATAGAAGGCAATTTTAGTACAGAACAACGGTTTTAACGGAATTGTATTTTGCTTTATAAATTTTTTAACTTTATAATAGTGGCCAAAAACCGCCCGGCAGGTCAAAGAAATTAATACTGACAACCTATTCAGGACTTTTTTGTTGTAAGATAAACCGCCTAATTATGGCAAAACCATCGGTAGAACTTGTTGCAGCATTGCGGCAGGCCGCCTTCAATTTAAAAAGTGGTGCGCATTACGCCTGGGGCCACCACGGAGCTTGTAATTGTGGCCACCTGCTGCAGGTGATTACGCGGCTGAATGAACGCGAAATACTCGCTCATGCGCACACCGGCACTGGCGAATGGACAGAAATTGCTACAGAATCCTGCGCTGTTACGGGCGCGGCCGGTTAGTTTACTGCTGTTAAAGCTGCAGGAAGCCGGCCTTACACCCACAGACATCCATAATATTGAGTATTTGGATAATAAAGAGGTACTGAAATACTTACCCGGCGGTTTTCGCTGGTTGAAAAGAAATATCCGGCAGGATGTGGTTGATTACTTCGAAGCATTTGCTTACCTGCTGGAAGAAAAGATGCTGCAGGAAATTGAAATACCTTCACAAGTTCTTTTGAAGCTGCAACCTGACTTTCAGTTGTATGAGGTGGCGATGGCATAAGCGATAAGTAATCACGCATGGTTTCTCGGTATTGTTAATGTTGCCGGAAAACCACTTATCGCCCTTTTTGGACATTTTAAAGACTAAAACAGATGGTTCACCCAATATAGGTATTGCATTTCAGGATAAAAGCCCACCTTTACATTACAAACATGATTTAAATAAATCAGTTTCTCATAGCAGTTAGTTTTGGTTATATCCCCTGTATTCTTACAGGGGATTTTTTATTATTGTCCACTTAATCATTTGTATATTCATTCCGTTAATCAGCAGCTTTATTTGGTTGTTGTAAAATATATACAATGCAGCCACTACCTGTTACACGGCTCTTACATAAATACGCAGATACTTTTCATCCGGTGGTTCCTTTTTTTCCGGGTAAAGACAAACTGTTACAAATGGACTTTACGGCCGGTAATGCCGCACTTACAGCTGCTGTCTATGGCGATATAAATATGTTTAGTGCATACATCGACCAGTTATTGAAAAAAAATAAATGTGTATATGGCGTTGGCGGGTACAATGAACACCGGGTTATTTATGCAGCCAGTGATCATTTTGATGCGGGTGATGAACCCAGAAGGCTTCACCTCGGTATAGACATATGGGGGCCGGTAGCAACGCCCGTGTATGCTTTTATGGGCGGCAGTGTACACAGTATTGCTTTTAATGATAACAAGGGTGACTATGGCGCCACACTCGTTTTGCTGCACCAGCTGGAAGGGGTTGCATTTTACACGCTGTACGGCCATATAAGCCTGAAGGATATAGAGGCGCTCAGTGAAGCGCAGTATGTAGTACGCGGACAGGAAATTGCGCATTTTGGAACGCCTGCTGAAAATGGTCATTGGCCACCCCACCTGCATTTCCAGGTAATTTTTGATATGGAATTAAAAGAAGGTGATTATCCCGGTGTATGCAGGTACAGCGAGCGGGAAAAATATTTACAGAATTGCCCGGATCCTGATTTGATTTTACAAATGAATAAGTTTGCGGAATAGCCTGCCAGCTATCCGCGTGGAAGTGCGTGGTATGCTGAACAAAAAAACCGGTAATCCGCAGGTATTACAGCACTGCTTTTACTATTTCTTCCCACTCTTTGTCTAATGCATAATCCGGCATTGTCTTATGGGCGCGGCTATACCAGTAACCGGCATTACCTGCATCGCCTTCCTTGCGGTGAAGATAGGCATGTATCCAGGCAGCAGTTTTGTCTTCTATATCCTGGATGATAGTATGCGCCGATGCCCAATTACCTTTAGCATCATGCCAGAGCGATAATGCATATGGGTTAAGTGCAGCCGGGGCTTTATCATCTTTTATACTTTTGCTGAATTCTTCAAATTGCATAACTTTATTTCTTAAGTGTTGATGCCAGACGATATTTTTACCTGATACAAACTATGCATTTCAATACACCGTCTCACCCCAAAAGATATTCAAATAACAAAACAACTAAATTATGTCATTCAACCTTCTTGAAACTGTAAAAGGTTATTTTAACAGTGGTCTCGTATCAACTGCTGCGTCTTCACTGGGTGAAAGTGAAGGCAGCATTCAAAAAGCACTCACCGGTGCCATCCCTTCTATACTAGCGGGCCTTCTCGGCAAAGCCTACAGCCCGGCAGGCGCGTCCGGTATTCTTGAGATAGCCAAACAAACTGCAGGCAGCGGTATCCTGGGTAACCCGGGTGCATTTGCAGGAAATGATAACAGCAGTTTACTGGGTAAAGGGGCAGAAATATTAAAAACTGTTTTGGGTGATAAAGTTGCTGGCATTAGCAGCCTGCTGTCTAATTTTTCCGGTATCAAAAATTCTTCTGCTTCCGCCGTATTAAGTATGGTTGCACCAGTAGCATTAGGATCACTGGGCAAGCATGCAACGGAAAATAACCTTAACGAAACCGGCCTCATCAGTTTTCTTTCCAGCCAGAAGAGTGCTATTCTAAACGCATTGCCAGCTGGCCTTAGCGCTGTTGCGGGCATGTTAGGCCTCGGTTCTGTTAGCGGTACCGTATCAGCCGCAAGTGGTAATGCAACGGAAACGGCACATAAGGCAGCGCACTATGCAGAACATACTGCTGAAAAAACAAGTGGTAGCATGAAGTTTTTATTGCCTTTGTTCCTGGCAGTGCTGGCCGTAGCGTTATCAATTTATTTATTTAAAGGATGCGGCGGATCGCCTGTACATGATGCCGTAATAACTGAAGACACAAGTACTTCAAAAACTGGTCATGCAGCTGAAACCGTTGTACCAAAATCGGCAGAGAACGGACGTGAGTTATTTAAAGTAAAACTTCCCAATGATACCATTATTGATGCATACAAAGGTGGTATAGAAGATAAGCTGGTGACTTTCCTGGGAACAGATTATAAAAAACTAGGTGAGGATTCCTTAAAGAAAGTGTGGTTTGATTTTGATAACCTCAATTTTGAAACAGGCAGTGCGAGGATAACCACCGAAAGCCAGGTACAGGTAAATAATATTGCAGCTATACTAAAAGCATTTCCGTCCGTTACATTAAAAATTGGTGGTTATACAGATAAGGTAGGTGAAGAAGCAGCCAATAAAAAATTGTCTGATGCAAGGGCCAAATCTGTACAGGCTGCGCTTGCTGCGGCTGGTGTTGGTAAACAAATTACGGGCGCTGAAGGATATGGTTCTGCATATGCGGTATATGCTGCAGATGCCCTGGAGAGTGATAGGGTAAAAGACCGTCACGTGTCGGTTAGTGTAAGATAATAATTTGCTTAAAAGTATAGTCTTTAAAGGCATCCATGGTATTAAAACCATGGATGCCTTTTTATTTGAATGGGAAGCATATATCGATCGGTATTGCACGATGTATGCCCGCATTGATGATGATTAATGTGCCGCCACTGTTGCTTCACCGTTATAGGCAGCTGCAAATGTCTTTGCAAAATCGGCCAGCTTAACTTTTCCGGCAACCGGAACATGGTTTTTCCAGTAATCCGCTCCCATTTCACCTGTTTGTACTGCATGGCCCATTTCAGTATAATTTTTAGCCAGTTCTTCCGGCAGACCAGCCTCCAGGGCACCCTGCAAGGCCTGTTCATCAGTAAAAGTTATCCATTTCAGTTCGGGCTTATTAATTGCATTTCCTAAAACAGTGGCAATTTCATCTGTGCTCACCTCATCACTGATAACATACTGCACGCTTTGACCTGTAAAATCAAGGTTTAGCAAATGAGTAATTGCGGCAGCTGCAATATCACTTGGATCAGCAAGGGTAAATTTTTTATCACTCATCCCAAAATTGCTTCCAATAATGCCTGCATTCTTAATAAGATTTATATTATTCAAAAGATTGTAATAAAAATAGGCAGGCCGCAGGTGTTTAATGTGAACACCTGTTAAGCCATTCAGGGCAGTTTCCACCCGGTGTAAGCCACTTACCGGACCGCAACCTTCGGCCATATGAGCGCCAACGCTGCTTAAGTTCACCACATATTTTATCCCGTTGCTTTTAATAGCTTCCGCATAATTTTTTCCAACCTGGCCAATATGCGCTTTCCAGTCGGATGGGGTATAGGTTGGCGGCACCATGGTGTACACCGCTTTTGCACCGCTGAATGCTTTTGTAAGAAAAACGACGTCTTCTACAGCGCCTACGGCTGCAGTAGCGCCCAATGAGGCTATTTCCTTTTCCCGATCAGCTTTGCTGGTTATTACAGTTACTTCATGTCCTGCTTTCACCAGTGCAGTGATGATGGGTTTGCTGATGTGGCCGGTAGAGCCGGTAATTACATACTTCATGTTTGTGTGTTTTATATTTATGATGATATAGCTATTACTTTAATTCGTTATAATTGTATATACAAATGAGTGATGAAAAAAATCAGCTGACCAGCTTATCTGAAATTTTGTTCATGCTGTTAATAAACCGGGCAGCATCGTCTTTTCCAACCAGCACCATGCAGCTCCTGGAAAAATCGTCCACGCATTCCTGCAGCAGGGGCTTCATTTCCTTGCTTTTTTGCGTTGGATAAACGCTGGTGGTTTTTCCTTCAGCTGTTCTTACAACCAGTTTTTTATCTTCCAGTTTTTCAACCAGGCGGGTAATAGTACTGGGGGTAAGGTGCAGTTCTTCACTCAGGGCCCCGGGTTGCACACCAGGGTCATCAAGTACAATCATTAAAAGATAGGCATGACTAGGAGAAAGATTCGCTTTCTTCCAGGATGCTATCGCCAGTTTCTCTGTTTTTCGCGCCAGCGCGTTACTCGCAAAATACATGCACCGGCCATACCTGCTGTCTGATGTTTTCATTGAGATGCAAATATAGCGGTTTCATTTGTATATACAAATGATCGACTAAATATTTTCTTTTCAGCCGGGTTTGTTACTTTTACGGCATGGCTAATCCAAACCTGCATACAGATAAGGCAGCGCTGTCGCCGGCAGATAAAGAATTTGAAAATAATATCCGTCCCGCGGCAATTGCAGATTTTGCCGGTCAGCCGCAATTGATTGAAAACCTGCTGGTGTTTATCAAGGCGGCAAAAATACGGGGTGAGGCGCTGGACCATGTATTATTTCACGGGCCGCCCGGTCTGGGCAAGACTACGTTATCAAGGATTGTAGCCAATGAACTGGGGGTTAATATCAAAGAAACATCCGGCCCGGTAATAGAAAAGCCCGGTGACCTGGCAGGTTTGCTAACCAACCTGGAAGCGAACGATGTGCTTTTTATAGATGAGATACACCGGCTGAGCACCGTAGTGGAAGAATACCTTTATGCTGCCATGGAAGATTACCGTATTGACATTATGATTGATACAGGACCTAATGCAAGAAGTATACAAATTAACCTGAGCCCTTTTACATTGATAGGCGCAACCACCCGTACAGGTTTATTAACATCCCCGTTGCTGTCAAGGTTTGCCATAAAATCAAGGCTTGAATATTATAACAGCGAAGTGTTGCGTAAAATAGTGCTGCGTTCTTCCGGCATACTTAAGACACCCATCAGTTCAGATGCGGCGGGCGAAATTGCCAGGCGCAGCCGCGGTACGCCCCGTATTGCCAACGGATTGCTGCGGAGGGTAAGGGATTTTGCGCAGGTACTTAATGACGGCCAGATAGACATGGGTATTACAAAACACGCATTAAAAGCATTGAATGTAGATGAATACGGCCTGGATGATATGGATAACCGCATCCTGTTGACCATTATTGATAAATTCAAAGGGGGACCCGTGGGCATTACTACCATTGCTACAGCAGTAGGCGAAGAACCGGGAACACTGGAGGAAGTATATGAGCCATTTTTAATACAGGAAGGTTTTCTTAAACGTACGCCGCGGGGGCGGGAGGCGACCCATAAAGCCTATGAGCATTTGGGCAAACAGTCTTTCGGAAAAGATAGCGCCGGCTTGCTTTTTTCTGAATAGATTATAGGTTTCCTGTAGTCAGCTTTCAGATTTTTGTGGCTCTTTGTACAGATCGGAATAAGTAAATTAATTAGTAATGTAAAATAAACACTTATTCGCTAAAATAGTAGGGTGTTTTGTGTGCGTGTCACTTATAATATCGCTAATTTTATTCCGATAAACAATTTTAACAGAGACATTTTTGCAATAAAAAGCGGCCAATACTAGTTGAGCCGCTTTTTATTTTACACTATATGAAGGCGGTTTATGCTGCCACCGGTGCTACCAGTCTGAAGCCATTTCCGTGTATGTTTACAATTTCAATATTGGTATCATCTTTCAGGTACTTTCTGAGTTTGGCGATATATACATCCATACTGCGTCCGTTAAAATAAGTATCACTTCCCCAGATTTTCTTCAATGCCTGCTCCCTTGGCAGCAGATCATTGATATGCTCACATAACATTTTCAGTAATTCATTTTCTTTAGGAGAAAGCGTTTGCATCTTCCCGTCGTGGCTCAGCTCACGGAGCTTCGGATTAAAATGATAGCTGGCTAGTGTGTATTCTTTATTTTCCTGTTCCCTGTTCAGTTCTTCATTACGTTTTAAAATGGCTTTTATTTTAAGCAGCAATACCTCGCTGTCGAAGGGCTTGGTTATATAGTCATCTGCACCAAGTTTGTAACCCTGTATTATGTCTTCCTTCATTGTTTTTGCACTCAGAAAAAATAATGGTATATCAGGATCTACATCACGTATTTCTTCAGCAAGTGTAAATCCATCCATATGCGGCATCATAACGTCCAGCAGGCAGAGGTCAAATTTTTCCCGCTGAAAAGCGGCAAGGCCCAGTCTGCCGTCTCTTTCCAGTATAACGTCATAGTCATTTAATTCAAGATAATTTTTCAGCACACTTCCCAGGTTAGGGTCATCTTCGCACAATAAAATTTTTGCTTTTGTTTCCATGGTTTATAAATGTTTAGTATCACAAATAGAATCAAATCATTGGCCGGTACGTAAACCAGCCCGGTAATGTTTTGTTAATAGTGAAGGTAGTTTAAATTTGCATTTCAGGTAAAAATTCAACCAGCATGGCTTTACACATTACGCCCGACAATAAATTTAAGAAATTAGTGATCATAGGTGACCGCCTTTTGGTTCGTCCCACCAAATCAAATGAACGTACTGACAGCGGACTTTACCTGCCACCGGGTGTGCAGGAAAAGGAAAAGATTCAACAGGGATATGTTATTAAAACAGGGCCCGGTTATGCTATTCCTATGCCCGTAGATGATGAGCCCTGGAAGACGGAGGAAGACAAGGTAAAATACATACCACTGCAGGCGCGGGAAGGAGATTTGGCCATCTTTTTGGTCAACGGCTCCACGGAAATTATGTATGAAAAGGAAAAATACTTCATCGTGCCACAGGGTGCAGTATTAATGCTGGAAAGAGAAGAAGATTTTTAAAAAGACATTGGCCTGTACGATGATCTGCTGCCGGGAGACTATAGCTTAACTGCTTCCCTGCAGGCTTTGCATATGCCGTTCACCACCACCGCTACACCAGTGACCTGGTAGCCGTTGGGCAGTCTTACTTCCGGCACCGTAATATCATCCAGGCAAATGGTATTGCTGCATTTGCTGCATACAAAATGTACATGCTGGTCGTGGTGCTGGCCTTCTGTGCACTCATCCTTGCACAACGCATACAGAACGGCATTGTCTGCTGTGGGGATAGTGTGAATGATTCCCTTTTCTACAAATGTCTGCAGGGTGCGGTATACCGTAACCCGGTCAAAACCGGCGCCGCTTTTCTTTTCAATATCTGCATGCGCCAATGCGCCATTGTGCTGCAGAAAAAGCTCCAGAATTTTAGACCGGCTGTCTGTAATACTTAGCTGGTTGCGTTTCAAAAGTTGCTGTATTTGCTGGGTAATAGCCATGCCTCTCAAAAAATTACTATTGGTTCGGATTATTATTGAAAAGTGAATTTACAAAGCCGCTGCCTTCTTTTTCATTCAGCAATTTGGGTATGTCTTTCTCCAGTTCGCCCAGTTCATCGCGTTTCAGTCCATCATAAATTTTTCTTACCCGGCCACTCTTATCTACCAGTGCAAAAAATTGGGTATGTATAAACTGGTCTTCAATTTTATCATTGCTGTTTTTAGGATCATCCAGCAGGTAACTTACTCTTGCCGCATGATAAAGACTATCTTTTTTGCCCGTCAGGAACCACCAGTTGCCGTTTTTTATACCCAATGAATCAGCATACCTTTTCAACCTGGCCACAGTATCGGTATCCGGGTCAACCGTATGAGAAAGTATAATAAAGCCCTTTTCATTTTTAAACTCCTCATAAAGTTCCTTCATATTTGTGTTCATCTTGGGGCAAATGCCTTTGCAGGTAGTGAAAAAGTACTCCGCAACATAAACTTTGCCCGCCACATCTTTTTCGGTTATTGGTTGGTTTTCCTGGTTAATAAACGAGAATGGCTGCACATAGCTCAGGACGGGAAGTTTTACGTCGCCAAAACCAGGAATGCTTAGCTTAAGACCATAATAGAACCCGGCAAAAAGCAAGACAAAAAATGCAATATAAATCAGTGTTTTCTTTTTCATAAAAGCTATTCGGGCGCAAAGGTAGGTCAGCAAACGGCTCATACGTAATACATCTTCCTCCGGCATGCCTCTTCTTAACAAAAAATAACTATAACCGGTTTATCGGCAGGCTAAAAGAATGTGCTTCCCGCAATTACCCCCATCATGGCTAGTCGTCCATGAAGCGCGAATTTGCGGGCAAAATAAATTTCTTGCAACTAAGTTGCATTTATGTATATTTGCCACCCTTTATGAATAATAAGATTAACTGGGATGCATTGGGTATAACTACTTCGGTAGCCTGCGCTATACATTGCGCAGTGCTGCCTTTGTTATTAACAAGTCTTCCGGTTTTTGGATTCGATATTATTCAAAATGCTGTCTTTGAATATGCCATGATCTTGCTGGCGTTTATAGTAGGCGTATACGCGCTGAGTCATGGTTTCAGAAAGCACCATCATCGTTTATTGCCTCTTGCCCTTTTCAGCACAGGTGTTTTGTTTTTGCTGGCCAAGCAAATTTGGCATAGCCTGCACATCTGGCTGTTAATTCCGGCTGTAATAGCTATCATAGCTGCTCATTATCTAAATTACCGGTTTTGCAGGGTGCATGATCATGCACATGAGGCAGACTGCAGGCATTAAATGTATTGCTGACAGTAACCAGCCCGGACAGCAAATATCCGGGCATTGCTTAACGATTACGCTGCGCATTCAGAATATTTCTATCTGAAAGCTAAAATACTTTTTCCCGCTTACGTTGTTTAAAAGGGGGGCAATTTATACAACCATACTGGCATTTTATTGTTATTTTTGCATATCAAATTGAATGTATGATTAAAACAGGCAGCCCGGTAATAAGCATTTATACAGAGATGACGCCCAACCCGGAGACAATGAAGTTTGTAGCAAATAAACTCCTTTACCCGGGTAAGAGTATCGATTTCCAGGAAATGGAGAATGCAAAGCCTTCTCCGCTGGCGACTGAGCTCTTTGGTTTTCCTTTTATAAAAGCAGTTTTTATAGCCAGTAATTTTGTGACGCTCACCAAAACACCGGAAACGGAGTGGAGTGATGTAATACCTTCTATCCGCCAGTTTTTGAAAGAATACCTGGAAGAAGGCAAACCTGTAGTAAACGAAGATGAAGTAGCGGTAATGAAACAGGAAAGCAGCAACACGGTTGCGGCAGATGATGATGATGTGGTAAAGCGCATTAAAGAATTGCTGGAAAATTATGTGAAACCTGCCGTGGAAATGGATGGTGGCGCTATACAGTTTAAAAGCTACGATGATGGCGTGGTAAACCTGATGTTACAGGGAAGTTGCAGCGGTTGCCCGTCTTCTATGATTACATTGAAAGCGGGTATAGAAGGCATGATGAAACGCATGATTCCTGAAGTAAAGGAAGTGGTTGCCGAAGCAGAATAGGGTTATTACCCATTAGCACAAGAAGATTTATAAAAAGCGCCATTTACAGGCGCTTTTCTTTTTTAGGGAACATATTATTTTCGAAAAACTGCTTATTTTAATAGAAAAAATGTTCGCTGGTAATTTTTCCGTCTTTAACCGTATACATCGCAATTTCTTCCATAGGTACCCTGCCAACGCCTTTCATAGTAATATCCAGGATCATAGCAACAGCAAATGTATGGCCGGCAATAATGGGATCGGTAATGGTGCTGCTGTGTACTTCCTCAACCATACTTTGAAACTGATTACCTTTCTCTATAATGGCATCAAGCCCTTTAACTGTTTGCAACCCGGGCGAATGCGCGGGCTCAATACTTTCTGCATCTGAACTGTACAATTCCTTTTGGGCCGTTTCATATTTGCCCTGGCGGCATAATTCTACCAGGCGGTTAGCAATTTCGTTGATAGTCATACATATAATTTTTAGATAAACAATTTAGTCAAAAACAAGCTCATTTCCCAGATGAGTGTTTAATAAATGCTGGACGGTTCTTTGTTAAGATGAACAGACGGTTATCTTTGATAAAAATTAATATTCTACCATTTGCAGGAAATTTTACAGCAATTCATTGCAGGAATAAAAAATACCAGCTGGCTTGAATTTGTAGCGGTCATTTTTGGTATAGCCAGTGTTATTTTTTCAAGAAAGGAAAACATTCTTGTTTACCCCACCGGCATTATCAATACAGTATTGTATACCTGGTTCTGTTTCAAATGGTGGAACCTCTATGCGGAAGGCAGTCTCAACTTTTACTATACCATCATGAGTCTTTACGGCTGGTATGCCTGGAGCCGGAAAAAAGAAGGGCAGGTACTCTCCATTACATTCAACAACCGTAAAGACTGGGTCATCAGTATTTCATTTTTTGTTTTTAGCTGGATAGTACTTTATTATATTTTAAAAAATCACACCAACAGCACGGTGCCATGGGCCGACTCTTTCGCGTCTGCTGCTGCATATACAGGCATGTGGCAAATGGCAAGGAAAAAAGTCGAAAACTGGATCTGGTGGATTATCACCAATTTTGTGTCCATTCCGCTTTATTTTTACAAACATGCCGTTTTTACAAGTATCCAATACCTTGTGTTTCTTATGCTGGCCGTTATGGGTTTAATTACCTGGATCAAAAAAACAAAATCAGCACATGCTTAAGAAGATTGTAATCATCGGACCTGAATCAACAGGGAAAAGCACGTTATGCGAAAAACTGGCCAACCATTACCAGGTAAGCTGGTGTCCGGAGTATGCCCGCGAATACCTCCTTGCACACGGCACTGATTATTCTTACCAGGACCTGCTTACTATTGCAAAAGGACAGATAGCCCTGGAAGAAGAATATACCAGTATGGCCAGCCAAAACCAGGCAGACGCCCACTCACTAATTAGCACTCACCACTCACCGCTGCTCTTCATAGATACCGACATGTATGTGATGCAGGTATGGTGTAATTTTGTTTTTGGTAAGTGCCATTCCTGGATACTCAACCAGATAATAGAAAGAAAGTACGATCTCTATCTTTTGTGCAATGTTGATTTGCCATGGGTAAAAGATGAATTACGCGAGTACCCCGACCTGGCCAGGAGAGAAAAATTGTACAATATCTACGAGGAAATTATGATCAACCAGCCAGTACCCTGGGTTGATATCAGCGGTAACTACGAAGAACGTTTACAAAAAGCAATTGACGCAGTAGATGCAATGTAAGAAAGCTGTTAGTAGTATTATTAGCGGGTTTTACTTTTCTGCGTTGCCAGTCCTACAATTGGTGCAAGATCATCATCACCCGAAAGATTATTCATCTGACGCATTATCCACGGGTACCGGATCGCAACGGGCCTCGAAACCGGTCTGATGGTATATTTTTTTGGATTGGGCAGACAGGCTGCAATCATAGCCGCTTCCTGGGTTGATAAACGGATGGCTGTTTTTTTAAAATTGCTTTGTGCGGCGGCTTCAATACCAAATACTCCATTACCCATCTCTGCGATATTCATGTATACTTCCAGTATCCGCTTCTTACCCCATACCAGTTCAATCATAAAAGTAAAATAAGTCTCCAGCGCTTTGCGCAGCCAGCTGCGGCCCTGCCACAAAAAAACGTTTTTGGCTGTCTGCTGGCTGATGGTGGAAGCACCGCGCAGCGACCTGCTTTTGCTATTGTGCTTCATGGCTTTTTCTATCGACTTAAAATCAAATCCATTGTGATCTGCAAATAGCTGATCTTCTGATGAGATAACCGCCAGTTTTGCATTAACCGACATTTTATCCGCACTTACATAGTTTCTCTTCAACCCGTGACCAGTGATCCAGCTACCCAACTGCGTAAGGGTTACCGGAGGGTTCATCCATTTTAGTAAAAAAATATAGACAAACTGGGCAATAAATAAAACAAGGAAAACCCGTTTTGTGATACGCCAGATTGTAGCCAGTAAACCATTACCAGGAGTAGCCATGCAGAAAAGCAGATTTTACAACACGAGTGAACGCGGTTTTTTAATAGCACAAATTAACACTAATTATATTACACGGAGAAACAGTAATAACCGGTACAGTTGAACGCTAATCAGCATTATAGTAAGTAATAAAGATGGAATATTGCATCAGCCACATTAAGAAATGCCGCTGGCAGCTATGGTATTTGAGCGTACGTTTAATTAGCCTACAAGCCGCGCAACTGTTTTTTTACCTCGTTCATACGCACGTATTCAACATGATATTTGTTGCTGTGCTTTATAAGATAATTGGTAAGAAAGCCCATGCCTACAGCGCCTGCAGCTATGCCAAGGCTGGTCAGGTTTTTTGAACTGGTAATGGGTTCGTGGAGATAGGCTCCATTAATAACGTTCAGCAATGCATAGCCGGTCCCACCTATAATCAGTATGCGGCCGGGGGTCAGTTGCTGAAAATGCATCCGTTCAGAAACGTCTACCTTATCTATTTCTTTATAATGATAGCCGCTGAGATAGACGCCCAATGTATCTGTTACCGGTATACCCAGGCTATTATACCCAGGTCTTATATCCCAGTTTTTAAGAAAAACACTGTCATTGCGGATAGCAATAATAAGTCCGCTGGCCTGCCTTTTGTCGTAGGTTTGGAAAGTAATAGGCACACCCGGAAAAAAGGTTTTCAGCGTTCTGTTATTTCTTTTTTTTACAGTAATAAAATCACTGGCCTGTGAAAAGGTTTTTACAGATGAGCAAAGGAGTACAATGAAAAGTAACGCTTTAAACATGGTAAACTAAATTACTTCAGTTAGTCCTTACAAAGACCATTTTTTTGTTAAGAAAAAGCTGCAAGCAACTGTTAATCAGCTTTACATCCTGAGGATGGGTTTAAGTTTGTCTATATGGTAGATGGTTTGGTAGAGCAAAAACCCGCCAAAAACAATAAGTATGGTGCCTGCTACTTTGTTAATAAGAGAAATATTATGAATGGTGAGTTTTGTTCTTATTTTTTCTGCCAGTAAAACTTTCAGGATGTCTGCGCCGATATTGATCAGTATACAGGTAGCAAAAATAACAACGCGCTGCTGGATATCGTATTTAACAGAAAAGCCCAGGGCATATAAAAACCAGGTAAGCAACAAAACCGGGTTAAGGGTATTGATTAAAAAACCGGAAATAAAAATTTTAGCCGCATCTCTTTTCCGGAACCGGACTTCTTTGCCTTCTGCATCCGTGCGCAGGGTTACTTTCTTTAAAAATAAATAGTAGGCACCCATACCAATCAGAAAAAGGCTGCCGGCATAGCCGATGATTTTTTTGTATTCCAGTATATCGCTCACCAAAACTGAAAAAACATTGCTGGTTATCACCAGTACAATATCACTCAGCCAAACGCCTGCTACAAAACTAAACCCGCCTTTTATGCCATTGTTAAGACTTTGTTTAATAATGGTAAAAATCACGGGTCCTACAGAAATTACAAGGAAAAATCCCAGCACACAGCCTACTAATAATGCTTCTAACATGCTTGTTGTATAATTTTCTTTAAAAATAAAAAGACCCTCCTGTATGAGCAATAAGAGGGGTTGTTTTTCTAAAAAAGATACAATTACTTATAATGTTCCATTGGCAATGAATTGCTGCCAGTCCTGTAACAATTTTCCTTTTAGTACCCTCGGAAATTTATGTTGCCCGCCTACCTTACCCAGCGCCTGCATAAACTCCATAAAACTACTTTCTTTTAAAACAGTTACGGTAATTTCTTTTAATGCGCTTTTTCTTTCTACAGCATAATCATCATTCAAATCTCTCAGGTAGCCATCAATTTTTTCTTTTATCACTGCTGCGTTTACCGGGTCATCGCAGGCAATATACCAGTTATGTGCAAAGAAATTGCCATAGGGCACGCCAGCTACCGTGAACTCAGGAATAGAGATATTTAAATCTTCGCTGGTCAGCTGTATGGCCTTTGTCATATTTTCCACGCTCAGGTGTTCGCCCACCAGGCTAAGGTAATGCTTTGTTCTGCCCGTAATTACTATCTCACAGCGTTCCTTATCCGTAAAACGTACCGTATCGCCAATTAAATAACGCCAGGCACCTGCAGCAGTACTTAACAGCAATGCATAATCGCGGCCTTCTTCCACTTCATGTATCATCAGCGCTTCCGGGTTAGCTATCATGTTTCCTTCCACATCAAAGTTGTCATCGTTAAAAGGAACAAATTCAAGAAAGATATGTTCGTTGGTAACCAGCTTCATACCTTTTGCATATTGGCGGTCCTGGTAAGCGATAAATCCTTCAGATGCCAGATAAGTTTCTATATAGATAAGTGGTTTTGCCAGCAGTTTTTCAAATCCCTTTTTATACGGTTCAAATGATACGCCGCCATGTACAAAAAAGCCCAGGTTGGGCCAGATATCATGAATACTGTTAACCTTATAGCGCTCAATAATTTTTTCCATGCAAAGCTGTATCCACGCCGGTACACCCACTACAAAGCCAATATCCCAGTTAGGAGCTTCTTCAACAATTTCCTCCAGCTTTTTTGTCCAGTCTTTTTCTTTGGCAATTTTTTTTCCGGGTTTATAAAAAGGAGAAAACCAGAACGGTACTTTTGTAGCAGTAATGCCACTCAGATCCCCGGCGTAATAACCCTGGCCCTTTTGTAAAGAGGTGCTGCCGCCAATCATAAGCCATCCTTTACTTACAGAACGAACAGGAATATCTTCGTAGGTACGCAGGCTGAGCAATTGTTTGATCATTACCATGCGGTTGCCACGCAGTAGATCTTTGGTAACAGGAATATATTTACTGGCCGATTCGGAAGTGCCGGAACTAAGGGCGTAATATTTTATTTTATCGGGCCAGCAAACATCGGGTATTCCTTCCAGTGTTTTGTGCCACCAGTCTTTATAAATTTTATTGTAATTGCTGGCAGGTACCAGTTCCTGAAATTTTTTGCCGGGATGCTTGCTAAACAAAATTTCATCGAAAAGATATTCCTGTCCAAATTCAGTAAACCTGGCTTTCTTCAATAATTTTTTTAACACCTTAATCTGTTGCCGCCTGGGGGAGTTGGCTGGCAAACGCAATGCTTTAGCTACTGTTTTGGGCAAATGGAGGTGGATGAGGGCCATGGAGCGATAAGCGAGGATTTGATGAGAGCCAAAATTAAGGATTGCAAATAGAAAAAACGCAGTATTAGCAAGTTTTATAACAACAACAACGCTCTTCTTTTAGCCTGCATCAATTGCTGCTCACGTGCATTAACAATATTAAATCCTGCAGATTGTTAAAATTAACTTTAGTATTGGCCAGGTGACTTTCTATTGGCTGTTTATTTTTTGTAAACTGCGCAAGAAAATTTGTCCTGGAGGCAGGCAACAGCTTACTATTGTTGGTGAGCAGAAAAAAAGCAGTTGATTTTTTTAACACGGCGTTTTCTCCTGCATATAAATGGTAAGAAGCATTATTAGAAGTAAAAGTGGTATAACTGTCAATGCCATTGGTTGAATTGGATATGCCGAATGCTCCCTGTTTTTCATAATGAAGGATTACTTTACGCCTTATCACAAGGCTGGCTTCTGGAGCAGCTGCAATACTTTCCAGGTAGCCTTTTTTATCATAATAAAGTACAACGCTACCTATCTCTATTTTCTTTGTTTCTTCCGGAAATGCAATGGCCAGCGTGTCGCCTTTTTTATCAATGTACATAACCTGGTCATTCAATATGTTATAATTGAGCACTTCTTTTGCCAGCTTACCGTCTTTAAAAAAAACGGTACCATTGGTAAAGGCGGGAAGCCGGTAAATGCCATATGGCGAAACGGCGGCAGCAATATCGCCTCCGGCAGCTACCTGGATGGTTTCAGTGGTTTGCCCGGCAGCAGACATGGTTGCCAGTAAAAGGAATGGTATAAGCATGTTATTTTTCATATTGGCCTTTTTATGTGTCTCATAAAATTATAGCAAATTATAGTCAATCAGGTACCGCTCATACATTGTACAGCAGGCATTAAAATGACAGCCGTTGACTGTTGAAAGCGGGGGATCAGCCGTTAACAAAATTTTGTTTTCTAATGCATTCAATCATGTAACTTTCCTTCAAATAATTCTATATGGCAGACCAGGCAGCATTTCTTGCAGCAATTAAGGCAGGGTATACATTCAAGGGGGAGGCAGCTAAAATAGGTGTGGCCATTTTGGATGGGGAAGTAGTGCCGGGTGCGGATATTGTGTTACCATTAAAAACAATGAACCGGCACGGATTGATTGCGGGTGCTACTGGTACCGGTAAAACAAAAACACTGCAGGTGATGAGTGAGTGCCTGAGCGATGCCAGCGTACCTGTTTTGTTAATGGACATAAAAGGTGATCTGAGTGGTATTGCTGCAGCCGGTACCGTCAATGATAAAATTACCGATCGCTACCAGAAGCTGAGCATGACCTTTAAACCAACCGCCTACCCGGTAGAATTTCTTACGCTCAGCAATCAGAAAGGCGTGCGCTTAAGGGCTACAGTGAGTGAGTTTGGCCCCATACTGCTGAGTAAAATACTAGATCTGAATAACACCCAGGAAGGCCTGGTAGCCATGATTTTTAAATATTGTGACGACAGCAAACTTCCATTGCTTGACCTTAAAGATTTTATAAAAGTATTGCAATACATCAGTAATGAAGGCAAGGCTGAAATAGAGAAAACGTACGGCAAAATAGCCACTACCAGCACAGGAACTATTTTGCGTAAAGTAGTAGAGCTGCAACAGCAGGGAGCGGATGTTTTTTTTGGTGAGAAGAGTTTTGAAGTAGCCGACCTGATGCGGATTTCAGATGATGGCCGCGGCATGATTTCCGTTTTGCGCGTTACGGATTTGCAGGACAGACCCAAACTGTTTTCCACTTTCATGTTACAGATGCTGGCAGAACTTTATGCAAGTTGCCCCGAAGAAGGTGATTTGGACAAGCCCAAGCTGGTGATGTTTATAGATGAGGCGCACCTTATTTTCCAGGAAGCCAGTGATGCATTGCTACAGCAGATAGAAACCATTGTTAAACTGATACGGTCAAAAGGTATTGGTATTTTCTTTTGTACGCAGAACCCCATGGATGTGCCTGCCAGTGTACTGGCCCAGCTTGGACTGAAAGTACAGCATGCGTTAAGGGCGTTTACGGCAGCCGACCGAAAAGTGATCAGGCAAACAGCCGAAAATTACCCGGAAACAGCATTCTATAAAACGGAAGACCTGATAACTCAAATGGGCATTGGCGAAGCATTGATTACAATGCTGAATGAAAAAGGCATACCTACGCCGCTGGCCCATACTATGCTGCTGGCACCCCGGAGCCGGATGGATATTCTAAGCGACACAGAAATAGATGGTATAGTAGGTAAATCAAAAATCATCAATAAATACAACCCGGAAATTGATAGCCAGAGCGCTTATGAAATACTGACCGGAAAACTGGAAGAAGCTGCGCAAAAAACTGCCACAGAAAAAGATGAAAAAGCCAGTAAAAAGCCAGGGAAAGCAGAACCAGGATTTTTTGATAATCCGATAGTGAAGCAGGTTGGAAGGACCGCCGCAGGGATTATTACCCGGGGTCTCCTGGGCGCCCTTGGATTAGGCGGCAGAAGCAAGCGGAAAAGCCTTTTCTAGCCGGTAAGAGTATTATTTGGTGATTGACTCGTTAACATTAAAAACATGTTAAACTTTAATTTGCCCGGTAACTATTAGGGCCTATTTTAGCGGCACATTAACCAAGGGTGATGATGCTGAAACAACTGCGGGTATTCGTTCTTACAGGAATATTTATCATTTTTTTTACTGGTTTAAAGTCCCAGGTTACTGACAGTATTTCAGCCGGTGCACCAGCGGCTGACAGCACCGGAGCAGCAGCTATAGTTCATTTGTACGCAAAGCCAAGACCTTTCGCTTTCCTCACTAACCTTCCTAAAGATTTATGGGGTGTAACAAAAAGTCCCTTTCAAAAAAATGGCTGGAAGGGCTTCCTCGCGGTAGCGGTTTCTTCTGCGGTGCTTATTCATTATGATCAGCCCCTGCTGGATGGGGCCATGCAGCTGGGCCGGAATATTCACTGGCAACCGCAAACAGATTACAAGGTAGTGCTGAGTATTAAACGCAAGGGTGACCAGAGCGATATCAAAATTTTTAAAGCGCCCCAGAATATAAATTCCGCTTTTTATACCCTCGGCGAAGGCTGGATTGGGGTAGCTATTGGCGGCGGTTTCTGGTTACAGGGAAAAATCTCCAACAACTACCGTTCTCTTCAAACCGCCAGTGATTTAATGGAAGGTTTTCTCTCAGCAGCAGTTGTTACGCAGGTGGTAAAACGGGTAACCGGTCGGGAAAGCCCCTTTGAAAGAACCCGCCCAGGCGGTAAATGGACCCCTTTTCCGTCTTTTAAAGAATACCAGAACAACACTTCCAGCTATGATGCGTTTCCATCCGGGCATTTGGCAACCATGATGACAACAGTAACCATCCTGGCAGAAAATTACCCTGAAAATAAATGGATAAAACCAATTGGTTATGCGTTGATGGGCTTAACCAGTTTTGCCATGATGAATACAGAAGTACATTGGGCGGGCGACTACCCGCTGGCGTTGGCAATTGGTTACCTGAATGGAAAAATTATAACCGGCCGGCATAAGAAAGCCAACCGCAGGCCTGTTATTTTATAACCGACTTATATGAAAATATTTTGCTGCTGGCTGCTTGTAACCATTACCGCTTTTACATCTTCGGCCCAATCGCTGGATTACCAGATTATGCGCCAGGTTAACTGCAACAGGCAAACCAGCCTTGATAAACCCTTCCAGTTTGTTTCAAACAGCAATATGTATCTAACTGCCGGGGCGCCCTTTGTACTTATGGCAACCGGTATGTTAAGCCATGATAAAAGCCTTATCAGGATGGGGGAAGATGCGGCCATTACTTTTGCTATATCTTCCATCAGCACCTACGCGTTAAAAAAAACTGTTCAGCGTGAACGCCCCTTTGTAACACATAAAGACATCGTAAAACTCAGCAATGGTGGTGGTATGTCATTTCCGTCGGGCCATACAAGCGCTGCTTTTGCTATTGCTACTTCCATTGCGCTTGATAATAAAAAATGGTATGTCAGAACTGCGGTTTTTACCTATGCTGGTTTGGTAGGGTATTCAAGAATTCATCTCGGCGTCCATTATCCTTCAGATGTCCTGGCCGGTGCCGTGGTAGGCATGGCCTCTGCTTATGCGGGCAAAAAGATCAATAACTGGTTTCACAAGGATAAGAAAAAGGAACCGCAACCCGCCCCGGCTCTCTGAGAAAAGACATAACCCCCATCCAAAAATATTTTCATAAGTAAGATTCAAATATTGAAATACGATCTTTTTCTGCGGCGTAATGTATGCTTCAGCAGAGAAAATCTCCACTGATGCGGGCACAGAAACGGGGTATACAAAAGCCATTTTGCATTCTTGCGCCAGTATGCGCAATCCCAGTTATTTTTGCAAATGGCTGAGCAGCAAATTTCTTTAATCAAAAAAATATTCCAGCATCGTTTTGGTCCCGTTTTTTTAATCGCGTTCCTGGTAGCAGGCGTATCGCTGTTTACGAGAATTGGTCTTATCATTTTTTCTTTTGCAGAATTGGATAATAATTTCATTGGCATAGGGGTTTCGTTGCTGACGGGTTTATTATATGATATAATAGTGGCCTCTTTTTTTGCTTTCCCCGTAGCCATTTACTGCTGGCTTATGAAAGACAGCTGGTACCGTAAAAAATGGCAAAAGCCGGTATTGTATATACTCTTTATCATTGCCATTATTCTCATTGTATTCAATGCCATTGCTGAATTTGTTTTTTGGGATGAATTTAAAAGCCGTTTCAATTTTATTGCCGTTGACTATCTGGTATACACCAACGAAGTCATGAACAATATTATTGAAAGCTACAATATGCCCCTGGTGATTGGTGGGTTGCTGATAGCCGGTGCATTATTGTTCTGGCCCATAAAAAAATGGGTAGATGCGTCATTAAAAACATCCATGCGGTTTAAGCAAAGAAGCATTTTTTTCTTTTTGTATTTGCTTATTCCCCTGGCGGGTTATTTTTTTGTGGGCAATACTTTTAAAAACAGCAGCAGTAACCGGTATGTAAATGAATTGGGTGGTAATGGCATGTACGAATTTGGCCATGCGTTCTGGCACAATGAACTTGATTATACTACATTTTATGCTTCCCGGAAAGATACTGCTTCGTTCCGTTTAGTCCGCCGTCTTTTGCAGCAGGATGGAGCCCGGTTTGCAGATGGTAATTTATTCTCTACAGAACGCAGCATACAACCTGACAGTGCAGCAAAAAAATTAAATATTGTTTTGATAAGCGTGGAGAGCCTGAGCGCCACCTTTCTGAAGCATTTTGGTAGTACAGAAAACATCACCCCTTTTTTGGATTCACTGGTAAGCAAGAGTTTATTCTTTGAACATTTTTTTGCGTCCGGCACGCGCACGGTGCGCGGACTGGAAGCATTGTCGCTGGCCATTCCACCAACGCCCGGTCAGTCAATTGTAAAACGCATGCCTACACGGCGGGATATGTTTAGCATGGGCAATGTATTAAAACAAAAAGGATATGATACAAAATACATTTATGGTGGCAATGCTTTCTTCGATAATATGGGTGCTTTTTTTGGAGACAATGGCTACGCCATTGTAGACCAGGGCGATATACCTGCTGCAGCCATTCATCATGAAACTGCCTGGGGTGTTGCCGATGAAGATTTGTTTACGCAGGCGGTAAAGGAAATGGACAAAAGTTATGCAGCCGGTAAATTATTTTTTCACCATATCATGACCGTTAGTAACCACCGGCCCTATACCTACCCTGAAGGAAGAATTGATATACCACCTTCTAAACAGGTACGTGAAGGCGCTGTAAAATATACGGACTGGAGTATTGGCCGTTTTTTAGATGCCGCACAAACCAGGCCCTGGTTTGCCAATACTATTTTTGTAATTGTTGCTGATCATTGCGCCAAGGTAGCAGGCAAAACAGAGATTCCGGTGATGGATTATCATATTCCGTGCTGGATATATGCGCCGGGCATTATAACGCCCCGTATAGAAGAGAGGCTCACTGCCCAAATAGATTTAGCGCCTACAGTCCTCGGGCTGCTGAACCTTAATTACCAGAGTAAGTTTTACGGCTTCGACATATTAAAACTGGAACCCGGAAAAGAAAGATTGTTTATGGGAACCTATCAGAATATAGCATATGCCCGTAATAATAAAATGGTAATCCTTTCCCCACAACAAAAGATAGACATGTTCAGTGTTGATTTTGTAACCGGACTTCAAACCAAAATACCGCTGGAAGATTCAATGGTCAATGAGGCCATTGCTTATTACCAGACAGCTAGTTACCTGTTTAAAAAAGGATTGTATAAGAAATGAAATTTTAAGATCCGGTAATCATTCCATCTTCATTTACGCCGATCCTTTTTTCTGCCTGCAGGAAATCAATAACCTGCCAAATCTTATCTTTTTGAATATCTTTTAATTGTTGCAGCAAATCCGTTGTTTTAATGGGGCCGGCAATTAGCGACTGGTCAATCCGTTCTCTTATAAGTGCAAACATTTCCGGGGATAAGAAACTTTTTTTTAAGTGCAGGCAGTTATCGCAAATGCCGCAGGGCTGCATATCGTTATCGCCAAAATAATTACCGGTAATGACACTGCGGCAGTCTTTTTTATTTTCAGAATAAGCTATAAAATGCTCCAGCCTTTCTTCGTATTGCTTTTTCCGTTTTTGATAGTTCACCTGGTTAATGGTAAGGTCTTCCGCTTTTACACGGGGTTGCAGCAAATACAATTGCGGGTTTTCTTTCTGGCCCTCGTAATTAATAATGTGAAACCGGTGCAGTTCTGTTAGCGATTGTTTTACATCAGGTACTTCTTTTTTTAACCAACCAGCCAATTGTTTTTCATAGATCGCTACCGGCATATCAAAAATGCCTTCATAAGAGCGCAACAGCAGTTTAATAATGGACTCCAGCTTTGGCTGATCATTTTCAAACTGGTACAGGGTTTCTTTGTTACAGATAAACTGCACACGGGCTGTCATAAAAACCTGTTCATTAAAACTCATGAAACCTTCCTGCTCCAGCACTTTTAAAACGTTTATTACTTCATGGGAGGGCAGGTTAAAACGTTTGATAAAATCAACGATGTCAATATCAAAGAAATTGCCTTCACCGCTGCCGGCGGGCAATTGCAGGTAATTGGCAATTGCCTGGTAAATACGGCGGATTGTTTCTATCGGCGGAAAACGCAGGGCAACCTGTTTTCGCAATTCCGCTATTTCATCCGGCTGGTACAATAATACAGCATACGATTTTTTTTTGTCGCGACCGGCACGGCCCGCTTCCTGGTAATAATTCTCCAGGCAATCCGGCATGTCAAAATGAACCACCGTTCTTACATCAGGCTTGTCTATGCCCATTCCGAATGCATTGGTGCATACAATAGTGCGTGTAATATTGTTAATCCAGGCTTCCTGCCTTTTATTTCTCTCATCAGCCGTTAAACCGGCATGGTAATAATCAGCATTGATTTGGTAAGTTTTTAACTGTTCTGAAATTTCTTTGGTACGCCGCCTGCTTTTGCAATAGACGATGCTGCTGCCTTTTACATTGTTAAGTATATCAACCAGCTTATTGATTTTTGAATCAGCTTTAAATACACTGTACGAAAGATTGGGCCTGGCAAAAGGTTGCCTGAATACCTGCTGGTTATTGTCGAAATGCAGTTGTACGCAAATGTCTTGTTGTACTTGCGGTGTTGCCGATGCAGTTAATGCAAGTACCGGTACGCCACGCAGTTCTTCACGCAGCAACGCAATGCGCAGGTAAGGTGGCCGGAAATCGTACCCCCATTGAGATATACAATGCGCTTCATCCACCGCAATTAAACTTACGTTGAGGGCCGGTAAATATTCTTTAAAAAGATTGGTTTCCAAACGTTCGGGCGATACATATAAAAATTTGCAATTGCTTTCGCAGGCGGTTTGCAGTGTTTTGATAACCTCATATCGCTTCATGCCGGAGAAAATGGCAAAGGCGGTAATGCCTTTCTTCCGCAGGTTTTCCGTTTGATCTTTCATCAAAGCTATCAGCGGACTGATCACCAGGCACAGTCCATCTTTGGCCATGGCCGGTACCTGGTAGCAAAGTGATTTGCCACCGCCGGTAGGCATCAGCGCCAGCGTGTCTTTACCGGCGAGAACGGACTGGATAATTTCTTGCTGTAATGGGCGGAAGGCATCGAAACCCCAGTATTGTTTGAGGATGGTGGTGAGTGGCGAGTGCTGAGAAGTGAATGGGCCGCTTGCAGATACAATGCCCTGCTCATCAGCATGCGGTTCGGAAATACCCAATGACGTACTTAATTTTTGCTTCTTATCAGACATTTGCCTGTGTTATCATTTTAGACAGCATTTTGAAAGTTTTTAAAATTAGTTCGCCGGTGTGCGCAAGATCTTCTTTGTTTGTGTAGCCCAAATCTGCAGCAACATCAAAGGCGGTATTAACTTCTATCAGCGATCCCCTTGAAATTTCATAAAAGCGTTTTCTTTCATTAATGAATTTCTGGAAGATCCTTCTGCAAGATTTAAGTGAACCGACAATGCTGCTCTCCTGAGCTGGTGGGTCAGTGCTTATCTTTCGTCATTTGGAAACGCTTTTGTTTCTTCATAACAGTTCAAAACAAATTCGCGTGAAGCAATGAAAACTTCAAGTTTAGTGTGACTTACTTGTAAAAACATAGTAATAAGGTTTGTCGCAATTTAGTAAATCTGTTTTAATTTCTTGCGAACTCACCACTCACTACTCACGACTCACCACTCACGACGATCACACTACTTTTTTCACAAATAACCTTACCGAATTTACGGCAAGTACCACATCGCTCAATCCCATGATCAATGCCGCTGCGGCAGGAATAAGAAAGCCAAACGCTGCAAACGGAATAGCAATGATGTTATAAAAGAAAGCCCAGAAAAGATTTTGTTTGATGGTGATTAAGGTATGTTTTCCCAAACCAAGTGCTTCCGGCAATTTTTGCAATCCATTGTTCATCAGCACTACGTCGGCTGTTTGCATCGCCACCTGCGAAGCATCGCCCATAGAAATGCCAATGCTGGCTTTGGCCAATGCAGGCGCATCGTTAATGCCATCACCCACCATGGCCACCGGGGACTGCTTGTTAAGTGCTGCAATCTTTTCTAATTTTTGCTCCGGGCTTTGCTCAGCTATTACTTCATCTATGCCCAGCTGATCGCCCAGAAGTTTTGTTTTGGCCAGTTTGTCGCCGCTCAGCAAATACGTTTTAATTCCTTTGCTTTTAAAATAGCCAACCACCTCTTTTGCTTCGGGCCTGATTTCATCTTTTACGTCTATCCACCCCAGTAAGACATTATTTTTTACCAGGTAAATATTATGTGCATCGTCTGCTGTAAGTGCAGCAGCTGTTTTATAGGAGCCCGCCATGTAGGTATCGCCTTCTTTGGTAAAGGCTTTCATGCCAAGGCCTTTGATCTCTTCTATTTTCTGCCAGCGTATTTCCTGCTTTGCTTTCCATTCATGGCTGATGCACTGGGCAATGGGGTGGTTGGAATATTTTTCCAGTGAGTAAGCAATTTGCTTAAATTCATCTTCATTGATAGTCGTGTCTGTTAACTGCCATTTGTCAATGCTGAATTGTCCGGTGGTTAAGGTGCCGGTTTTATCAAAAACAATCTGCTGAATGGTTTTAAAGGCTTCCAAACTTTTGGCATTGCGGAATAAGATGCCGTTCCGGGCGGCGCGGCCCAGTCCAACAGCAATAGCAGCAGGTGTAGCAAGGCCCATGGCACATGGGCATGCAATCACCAGTACTGCAATACTGCGCATTAACGCTGGTGCAAACTGGTGAAGAAAGATATAATTGAGCAGGAAGGTAAGTGCAGCAATGCTCAGCACCACAGGTACAAAAATAGCACTTATTTTATCGGCCATTTCCTGTACAGGCGGTTTATCGCCCTGCGCTTTTTTAACCAGGTTTATGATATTGGCCAGTACGGAGTGGTGGGCGGCTGCAGTAACCTGCGCCTTAACGGTGCCGTCGGTGAGCAGGCTGCCCCCAATCAGTTTGTCTTTGGCCTGTTTGGTAAGGGGAAGGCTTTCACCGGTAATGATGGCTTCATTCACAGTAGCCTCTCCCCATAAAATTTTACAGTCCGCAGGCACCTGCTCGCCAGACTTTATTAAAATCAGATCGCCCTCTTTCAACTGGTCATTTTGTAAAGGGAGGATTACTTCCTGGTGCTGATCATCAAAAGCAATCATATTGGCCATCACCTGTTGGTTTTTGGCCAGTTTGTTTAGGGCCCGTTGTGTGGTGGCTACAGAAACATCTTCAAGGTAGTTACCCAGGAAGACCAATGTTATAATGGTGGCCGCGGTTTCGTAAAACAAAAAACTTTCGCCCAGGTGTAAAAGCGTACCGGCCAGGCTATAGAAAAATGCTGCGCTGGCACCCAGGGCAATCAAGACATTCATGTTGGGTATACCATTTGCCAGACCTTTAAGGGCACTGCGGCCAAAAAAATGCATGCCAACAATATACACAGGTACACAGAGTACCAGTTGCAGCCAGGGATTCATGAGCCAGTGTATATGTACCGGCAGCATGTGCAGCATCAGTACCAGTGTAAAAGGCAGGCAGATAAGCAGGTAGCGTAGAAACTTATTCATGCGCGTACTGTCAGTGTGCGCAGGTGCGTCTGCCGCCACTACTTTATATCCCAGTGCGCTGATACCTTTTTTTAAACTTTCTTCAGAAACTTTACCCGTATTTTTTTCAAACAATACCTCACCACTTACAGGATTTACCTTTACTTCCTGCATGCCCTGTTTTTTGAGATAAGAAGAGATGCTAAGAGCGCAGTTGGCACAATCCATTCCTTCCACTTTCCAATTGAACTGTTCCAGTATTTCTTTGTCTGTTGCCATAGGTAAGCAAATTTACAACATCCTGAAACGGCGGGATTGCTAAAAAGGAAATAATAACTATACATGGTTGCAAAAAAACTATGTTCATAGTGAGTGACAAAGGCAGTAAGTAGTGGAAGATCTACCGGTTTTGTTTCAGGCCAGGAACAAAGGCACCGCGTCCGAAAATATTTTGATACGCGTGGCTCAGCCCTATAATTATGATAAAGAGAACGCTCGCTTTTACAAAGCGAATCAGCTTTGGATCTTACTTACATTTGCAGCAAACAAGTAATTTGGCCATGACAGAATGGAAATTTACCCTCGATAGTTTACAGGCAACAACGACCAATTTTCTGCAGCGGTTTGGCAACCGGAAAGTGGTTGCTTTGCATGGCCAGATGGGAGCCGGTAAAACTACTTTTATACATGCACTTTGTGATGTGCTGCAGGTAAGCAGCGCAGTGAGCAGTCCTACTTTTTCCATTATTAATGAATATAGTTGTCCAACCGGTGTTGTTTACCATATTGATCTTTATCGTTTGCAGGATGAAGAAGATGCCATCCGCGCGGGAGTAGAAGATTGTTTATACAGCGGTGCTTACTGCCTGGTAGAATGGCCCGAACGTGCGGCTGCGCTGTTTCCTGCGGATACATTGCATGTTTACCTTGACGCCATTGACGGGCAAACCCGGGTCATGAGGGTAGAGGATAAATAAGTATATTTGGCGGCTGCTATTGTATATGCTGCAGGGGGTCCTTTGCAACTGTCCGTCAACGGATGGCTGCCGTGGTTTAAAGCGGGCAAAATAAAGCAGGAAGCCAATTGATAAACAGAAAAGCCGGTAACAAAAAATTATAGCCACTATAACCACATTGCATGTCTCAGCCAAAGCCAATTATCAGCACCTCTTTCAGCTATGAAACCTTAGAAGAAAAGTTAGATATAAAACCGAAGGGATCTGAACTGGTGATTGGTATACCCAAAGAAACCGCTTTCCAGGAAAACAGGATTGCATTAACCCCGGATGCGGTGGGTGTGCTGGTAAGCAATGGTCACAACGTAATAATAGAACACAATGCAGGTGATGCCTCGCATTACCGCGATAAAGATTACAGCGAAGCCGGTGGCAAAATTGTGTACGATAAGGCTGAAGTATACCGTGCGCCGCTGCTGGTAAAAAGCGCCCCGGTGATAGAGGAAGATCTTCCTTTTTTGCAGCACCACCAGGTGATTATTTCCCCCATTCATTTAAGTGTGCTGAAGGCAGAGATACTGGAGAAAATGATGGAGAAGAAAATAACCGCCATTTCTTTTGAGAATCTGAAAGATGACAGTGATTCGTACCCCATTGTACGCAGCATGAGTGAAATTGCCGGTAGCGCGGTAATGCTGATTGCCGGCCAGTATCTTGGTTCTGCCAATCATGGAAAGGGTGTGTTGCTGGGCGGTATTTCCGGTATACCGCCTACCAAAGTCATTATAATAGGGGCGGGTATTGTAGGTGAGTTTGCTGCAAGGGCGGCGCTGGCACTGGGTGCTTCCGTAAAAATATTTGACAACAGTGTTTACCGTTTAAAGCGACTGCAGAATAATATTGGACAGCGTATGTGGACAAGCGTTATAGAGCCCCGCATACTGGCCAAGCAGTTAAAAACCTGTGAGGTGGCGGTAGGGGCACTTGGTTCCGACAGTGGGCGCACCCCGCTGATTGTGACAGAAGAAATGGTAAGTAATATGCGCCCCGGCAGTGTAATCATAGACGTTAGTATTGACCGCGGTGGTTGTTTTGAAACATCGGAAATAACCACGCATGAACATCCCATTTATATGAAATACGGGGTAATACATTACTGTGTGCCCAATATACCTTCCGGCTTTGCGCGAACTGCATCGCAGGCCATCAGCAATGTATTAATGCCGCTTTTGCTGGAAGCCGGTGATGAAGGCGGTTTTGAAAACCTGGTATGGCATAAAGTACACCTGCGCAGTGGTATTTATCTTTTTAAGGGTGCGCTGACCAATTTTTACCTGAGCCAGCGTTTTGATCTCAAGTATACCGATTTGAATTTGCTGATTGCCAGCCAGCGATAACCGATTGTTGATGTGTTGATGGGGAGATTGTGAGAATTTTTTTGCGGGCATCTTTCCCGCAGTGCGTGGGTAACCAATGAAATGGTCAAGACTATTTTCTCTATACCTTGCTGAGAAATGCAGCAGCAACAAATATAATTTACAGATCTTATTTTAACACCGTCATATTCAGCTTTTCTTTACAAAACCCATATTCAGCTTCATCATTGCTGCTTACAATAACCAGCCGGTTAGTACAATAGTCGCTAATGAGCTTTTGATACAGCGCAATGCCGGTTGTATCCAAATTGGTACAGGGCTCATCCAGCAGTATCACCGGCACATCAGAAAAAATTGCCTGTGCCAGTTTCACCCGTTGCTTCATGCCGGAGGAATAATAACGGATTTGTTTCCCGGATGCTGTTTCGAGGCCAATAACTGTAATGATTTCTTTAATGGAAAGTATCGGCAGCAGGGGTTTGAATGTCTGGTGAAAATGCAGAAATTCCGTCACCGTCATTTCTTCTATCACTTCGAGGTAAGGCGCCGCTATGGCTATAGATTGATAAAGATTGTCTGGAGAAGATGCTTCATCGTTATTACCCACTTGCCGCTTACCACTTCCCGCTTGATGTCTTACGTGCCAGGCCCCGCTACTCACGACTAATTTACCCTCGCTCAGTCCTATAGCCCCGCCAATAGCTTGTAGCAAGGTAGATTTGCCGGAGCCATTTGGTCCAACTATGGCATAACTATTTCCTGTGTTAAATGTATAATTGAAATGGCGGAAGATCCAGTCGCGGTTGAAACGTTTGCCGGCATCAGATAGCGATATCGTCATCGGTACTGCCTTTTGTGTAACGCTTAATAATACCGCGGTTGCTTTCACGTATAAATGTTACAATTTCATCGCGCTCATCAGAAGCGGCAAATTCTTCTTCCAGGTATTCAAGTGCCTGGCTTGTATTCATGCCCTTATTATAAATGATGCGGTATATTTCAAGAATGTGGTTGATCTTATCTACAGTAAAGCCACGGCGTTTTAAACCAACGGAATTTACACCGGCATAGCTTAGTGGTACACGGCCTGCTTTGATATACGGAGGGACGTCTTTACCTACCAGTGAACCGCCGCTTACAAAAGAATGTTGCCCTATTTGTACAAACTGGTGTACGGCACACATGCCGCCGAGAATGGCCCAATCGCCCATAATTACATGGCCGGCCACCTGTGTATTATTGCTCATAATGCAATTGTTGCCAATGATGCAATCATGCGCAATATGGCTATATGCCATTATTAAACAATTCTTACCTACTTTGGTAACCCAGCGATCTTTAGTAGCCCTGTGTACGGTAACAAATTCGCGGATGGTGGTATTATCTCCTATTTCTACGCGGGTACTTTCTCCTTCAAACTTAAGATCCTGCGGATCTGCAGCTATTACTGCGCCCGGGAAAATGCGGCAATTCTTTCCAATTTTTGCACCTTCCATAATTGTAACGTTGCTGCCAATCCAGGTGCCTTCACCCACTTCCACATCCTGATGAATTACCGTGAACGGATCAATTTTTACATTGGTGGCCAGCTTTGCATTGGGATGCACGTACGTATGAGGGTGAATCATTGTGTTTAGGTTCTTAAGAATTGGTTTATTGCCGGCAATGGGCTCGTTGCTCCCAACGGGACTTAGTTTAGCACGATCTGTGTGATGGTTGGGTTTCAATTAATCAATTGAGTATTAAAAAAATAAGCCCGCCAGTATGCAAAAATAGAAAAAAGCACGAAAGCAGCTAAAACAATAATTAACGCATGTTAGTAACGTATTGTTTTAACTCCTGTTGTCTAAGGTATGGGCTGTTTTTGTTTAATATTTGTTAAGCCTGTATACACGGCATTCCCTGCATATTGCCGGCTTAATTTCTTTTTACCAACTGGGCTACGAGGTCAGCTTCTGTAGCAATTTTATTACCAATATAAACAGTTCCGTGCATTTCGCAGATGCCGCGCCTAACCGGCGATAACAATTCCATTTTTAAGATCATGGTATCTCCGGGTACTACTTTCTGCTTAAACTTACAATTGTCAATCTTTAAAAAATAGGTATCGTATTCACCCGGCGGCATGGCATTCATACAAAGAATACCTCCTGTTTGCGCAAGGGCCTCCACCTGTAAAACGCCTGGCATTACGGGGTTTCCCGGAAAATGACCGAGGAAATGCTGCTCATTGAAAGTTACATTTTTTATACCTACAATATGCTTGTCGGTAAGCTCAATAATTTTATCTACCAATAAGAAAGGATAGCGGTGGGGCAGTTTCTTTTCTATTTGCTGTACGTTGTACAGTGGTGGCTGATTAGGATTGTATACAGGTATATCCTTAGTATGTTTGTTCTTCTTAATGTATTGCTTGATTTTTTTGGCAAAATCTACATTGGTAGAGTGGCCGGGCCGGTGGGCAATGATATGACCTTTTATAGGAAAGCCGATGAGTGCCAGGTCGCCTACTACATCCAGTAATTTATGGCGGGCAGGTTCATTGGGATAGCGCAGTTCCAGGTTATTAAGATAGCCTTCACTCTTAACTTCAATTTTATCCCTGCCAAATGCTTTTGCCAACCGGGTCATTTCTTCCGGCGTTACGGGCTTGTCTACCACCACAATGGCGTTATTAATATTGCCGCCTTTAATGAGGTTGTGTTCCAGCAATAATTCCAGCTCATGTAAAAAACAGAAGGTGCGGCAGGGGGCTATTTCCGATTTGAAATCGGCCATGCTTTTAAGACCTGCATGCTGCGTGCCCAGTACAGGACTATTAAAATCTATCAGCGTGGTGATTTTGTAATCCATCGCTGGCATCGCTACCATTTCCACCCGTTTTACTTCATCGTAATGGGTAATATTGGTATCAATGCTGTACCACGCTTTGGCCGCATCCTGTTCTACCACGCCGGCATCTTCAATAATTTCTACAAAAGGCGCAGAGCTGCCGTCAATAATAGGGGTTTCGGGGCCGTTTATTTCAATCAGGCAGTTATCAACACCCATACCCACCAGTGCAGCCAGCACATGCTCTACGGTACTTACTTTGGCCCCATTGTCTTCAATGGTGGTGCCGCGTGATACATCGGTAACCAGGTCGCAATCAGCTTTTATAATAGGCTGACCGGGCATGTCTATGCGCTGAAACTGGTATCCAAAACCCGGATTGGCAGGCTTTAGCGTCATGTCTACGTTAATGCCTGTATGCAGGCCGGTACCGGATATACTCACTGCAGAACCTAAGGTATGCTGCTTATCGGGATTAAAATTTACATCCATGAATCAAAAGTAGATTTAATAATTGCCGGTTTGTTATTACCTGGCATAAAAAATTAGCGGCAAAGATAATTATTCAGATTTAATCAGGCCATCTTAGTATTACATGGCAAAATCTGCTATTTAAGCGTGCGCAACAGGAGGGTCTTAGTAATTTAGTAGCGGCATTGGTATTTCGCAACAATTACCCCGCTGTCTCATTATCAATAGTTGAACACATAATCTTTCCTTTATGCTGTCTGTACGCCACGATGTATTTATAGAATGTGCCACCCACCTCAGCTTTTCAAGGGCCAGTGAAGTGCTCTTTATCAGTCAGCCAGCTATCAGTAAACATATCAGGGCACTGGAAGAAAGCTATAAAACCACGTTGTTTGAGCGAAAAGGCAATTCTATTGTTTTAACGGCAACCGGTAGAATTCTTTATGATCGCCTGCTGCAGGCAAAAAACATTCAGAAGCAGCTGGAGTTTGAAATAAGTACGGTGCAAAGCCGGTTAAAGGCAAAAGGGCAGTTAAGGCTGGGTGCCAGTACCACGGTAGCGCTGTATATAATTCCCAGGGTTTTGTCTGAATTTCACCAGAAATATCCCGGTGTAAAGATTAGCCTGCTGAACCGCAACACTGATACGATTGTGCAGGCGCTGCTGAACAATGATATTGATGTGGGTATTGTGGAAGGCAATAAAAAGATAAATTCCATCAGTTACCAGCCTTTTATGACAGACGAGGTAATTGCCGTATGTTCAGCCAAAAGCCCCATTGCAAAGAAACAAAGCCTTAGCATACAGGACTTGAAGCAATTGCCGGTAGCGTTGCGTGAGCAGGGGTCGGGTACACTGGCGGCACTAAAAAGCAGTTTGCAGCAACAGCAGGTTAAATTATCTCAGTTGAATGTAGGTATCCGGCTTGCCGGAACGGAAGCATTGAAAAATTTCTTAAAAGAAGACAATTGCCTTGGCTTTTTGCCCAGGCGAGCATTGTTAAAAGAACTGAGAGACGGTGAACTGGTGGCAATAAAAATTGAGCAGCTGCACATCATCCGTGATTTTTATTTTATACAAAGACAAGGTGCGGATAACGACGGCATCAGCAAAGCTTTTATTAAATTTGCTAAAATGCATTATATAAGATAGAACGTTGATTGGTTGAAGTAAAGTCAAACTAGCGTAAATAATGCGAGCCGTGGTTTAAGACAGCAGACACGCAAAAACCAGGCACCAGGTTATCATTATAACTTCTGGTTATGACCCATAATATTTTTGTATTGGTTTAGTTATGCGTGCCTGAGTAGTTTTACAGCATGACAGCTACTCCGGAAATATTTTCTTACGCGGCTTACCTTGCCTGCGCCCGATGCAAAAATGCCTATCCTGTTACAGCCCTTAACACGTATGCCACCTGTTGTAACCAACCGCTGCTGGTAAAATATGATCACCCCTCCGGTTATTATAAAGAAGATCTCATTTTCAGGGAGCACACTATGTGGCGGTATTTTGAAGTGTTGCCGGTAATGGAACGAAAAAATATTGTCACGCTGGGAGAGGGCATGACGCCGCTGTTGCCCCTGGAAAAATCGGCTGCCAAACATGGCTTTGCTGATTTGCTGATGAAGGATGAAGCCGGCAATCCTACCGGGTCTTTCAAGGCAAGGGGATTGAGTGTTGCCGTATCAAAAGCCAAAGAACTAGGCGTCGAAAGTTGCATTGTGCCCACCGCCGGCAACGCAGGCGGTGCATTGGCGGCATATTGTGCAAAGGCGGGCATGGCCTGCACCGTTGTAATGCCGCGGCATACCCCCAATATATTTAAACAGGAATGTGAATTGTATGGTGCGGAACTGATACTGGTGGATGGTTTAATAAATGATTGCGCAAAAAAAGTGGCTGAACTGAAACAGTCCGGCAACTACTTCGATGTATCTACTTTAAAAGAACCCTATCGCCTGGAAGGCAAAAAAACAATGGGCTATGAAATAGCTGAGCAACTGGGCTGGCAGTTGCCAGACGTTATTATGTATCCGGCGGGTGGCGGCACAGGTTTAATTGGTATATGGAAGGCGTTTAAAGAAATGATTGATATGGGTTGGATAGAGGATACTCATTTGCCCAAAATGGTTGCTGTACAAAGCGAGGAATGTGCGCCGGTGGTAAGGGCGTTTCACAATGCAGACAGTTGGAGGAATGGATTTATACCGAAGCCATCTATGGCAAACGGGCTAGCTGTGCCTTACCCTTTTGGCATGGATATGATGCAGCAGGTGCTACAGGAAAGTGCGGGTATGGCATATGCGGTAAGCGAAGCTGCAATATCAGAAGGTATCAAAGAATTTGCGCGCACTGAAGGCATTATTTTATGCCCCGAAGGTGCTGCCGTATGGAAAGCCCTGCTGCATTTGCGTAGTATAAAAGTGGTGGATTCAGCTGATAAAATTGTATTGCTGAATACAGGCAGCGGGTATAAGTATTTGGAGAACCTGGCGTGAGTAATAAGGGTACCATTGCTGAGCATATAGAGAGAAAAAACAGGAAATGGCAATTATCATCTCACACTCTTTCCGCCATCAACTGCTTTACCAGCAATTCCAACTCCTGCAGTCTCTTTTCAATCTCCGGCAAATTGCGGGCCGTTGCCTGGGCACGGATGGCCTGGTTATAATTGTAGGCGGGCGAACCGGTAACGGCCATGTTTGCTTTCAATGATTTTCCCAATCCAGCCTGCGCATTTACCTTGGAGCCATCTGCCAGTTGCAAGTGTCCGGCAATACCTGCCTGGCCGCCAATCATTACGCCATTTCCAAGCTTTGTACTGCCGCTGATGCCTGCCTGTGCAGCAATAACACTTGATTTGCCAATTTCTACATTGTGTGCTATCTGTATCAGGTTGTCTAATTTAGCGCCGGTTCTTATAATGGTAGAGCCCATGGTGGCCCGGTCAATGGCAGCATTGGCGCCAATTTCCACGTGGTCTTCAATAACCACATTGCCAATCTGCGGCACTTTTTGAAAGCTGCCATCGGTCTGCGGCGCAAAACCAAATCCATCACTGCCAATAACAGTACCGGCGTGTACCGTTATATTCTTACCCAATACACAATCGTGATAAATTTTTACACCAGCATGTAGAATAGTATTGTCACCCACGCGGACATTATCGCCTAAAAAAACGTGCGGAAAGATTTTTACATTATTGCCTACCACTACATTTTCACCAAGGTAAGCGAAGGCAGCTACAAAAACATGCTCGCCCAGTTGCGCTGTTGTAGCAATATAAGACGGTTCCTGTATGCCCACCATCTGCTGGCTGATTATTTCCTGGTATTTCGAAAGCAGGCTGGCAAAAGCGGTATATGCATCTGGTACGCGTATCAGCGTAGCGGTAACGGGCTGTTTTAATTCCTGCGTGTCATTTATTATGATTACGGAGGCGCTGGTGCTGTATAAATAATCTTCATATTTTGGATTGGCCAAAAACGCCAGCTGACCGGCCTGCGCTTCTTCAATTTTGCCGAAACTGGCCACCTGTGCATTTGGATCGCCTTCGGTTTTTCCATTGATAAGCATCGCTATCTGGGCTGCAGAGAAAGTCATAGGTTAAAGTTCTTGGTTTTAGTTTGTGGTTCAAAAGTTCGCGTCCGCTCATTCTTTCAGCTTATACCCAGCTTTGCTTCTCGCCCTACGCAATGTTATAGTAACAAATATAAAATTTTTTCATTGGACGGCTGAGATTGTGTTGTATCAATGCGTTGTCAACTTTTGAGATGTCTTTTATACTGCCATCTTTAAATAAGATATTGATGTGTTCTTCAGTGGTATCATAAGTTGTATTGCTGGCTTCGCCGGTAAAGACGAGGTAGGCTGCTTCAGCTGCCGGAATATTCAATGTATTGCAAATATTATTCCGTAGCGCCTGTACATCAGCAGGTAAAAAAGGTTCCTGCTGAAATTTAACTTTTAATAAGCGTCGTTCAACCAGGGCCTGGCATAAAATGGATAAAATTTTATCGGGGTGAAACATCCAGTTTTTGATGGTACTTAGTACGTCGTAATCGTCCATCAAACAGAATTTATCAAGGTGCGCCTGGATATCTGCGCTGGCTTCCGGGTGTTGCAGAAAAAAATCAAACCCGGGTGTAGTGGCATGTAAAGAGTCCCCTTGGCTGATTAATTCTTTGGCCCTTTCTATAATGCGCACCACTGTTTTTTCTGCACTTACGACAGTCTTGTGCAGGTATACCTGCCAGTACATCAACCTGCGCGATACCAGGAATTTCTCTATGGAATAAATGCCTTTTTCCTCTACCATTAATTCCCCATCCTGTACAGTCAGCATTTTTAAAATACGATCATAGCCAATGACGCCTTCAGAGACACCAGAAAAAAAGCTGTCCCTCGTAAGATAATCCATCCGGTCTACGTCCAGCTGCCCGCTGATTAGCTGGTATAAAAATGGTTTGTGGTAATTGTTGGTGAATATAGCAATGGCCGTGTCCAGCTTGCCTTCCATTTCTTTGTTAAGCTGGTGCATAATCATCAGCGAAATGGCTTCGTGGTGTACATTCTCCAGCAACTGAAATTCCAGTGCATGAGAGAAGGGGCCATGACCGATATCGTGCAAAAGAATAGCAATTTTTGCCCCCAGTTCTTCTGCCGGGCTTATTTCAACACCCTTACTTTTTAATTCGGTAAGGGCACAACACATAAGATGGTAAGCCCCCAGTGAATGGTGCAGGCGGGAGTGCACAGCGCCAGGATATACCAGTGATGCAAAAGCCATCTGGTGTACGCGCCGCAATCGCTGGTAATAAGGATGTGCAATTACCTGCAATAGTAACGGGTGATCAATAGTGATAAAACCGTAAACAGGATCGTTAATTATTTTTCTTGAAGATGAAGCCATTACTGTTGTTTATTTGTTAAATCACCCGGCCTGTACAGCGTGCAAAAGTACAAAGGCTGGTTAGATAAATTACATTTGTTTGAATGGCAGCTATTCGCCGTTAACTAACATCTGATAGATAAGAGCCGGAATAAAAGTAACTTAGTATAATTCAACGATTTTTAAAATCAACACATGGCCGTAGCAACAATACTCTGGGTAGATGACGAGATAGAAAGTTTACAATCGCAAAAACTATTTTTAGAGAATAAGGGTTATATCGTACATACGCTTACCAATGGTTTTGATGCCATTGATTACGTAAAAGAGCACCTGGTAGATGTGGTATTGCTGGATGAATCCATGCCGGGCATCACCGGGCTGGAAACAATTGCCAAAATAAAGGAAGTGAACCAGCAGGTGCCGGTGGTATTAATTACCAAGAACGAGACGGAGAATATCATGGATGAAGCCATTGGCAGCCAGATAAGCGATTACCTGATTAAGCCGGTTAACCCCAACCAGGTCTGGCTGAGTCTCAAAAAAATATTGGATAACAAGCGGCTGGTAGCAGAAAAAACCACTTCTGCTTACCAGCAGCAATTCCGCCATTTGTTTATGGCCCTTAACAGCAATCCGGATTATAATGAGTGGATGGATATTTACAAAAAGCTGGTGTATTGGGAGCTGGAAATGGGGAAGAGCGATAGCCCGGAAATGATGGAAGTATTTCAATCACAGAAGCAGGAAGCCAATACGGAGTTTTTTAAATTTATTTCAAGAAATTATCTTTCATGGATACATCCAAAAACAGGCAAGGGACCGGTGATGAGCCATACACTGATGCAGGAAAAGGTTTTTCCTGCTATAGAAAAAGGCATACCCACTTTTTTTATCCTGATAGACAATCTCCGCTTTGATCAGTGGAAAGCCATACAACCCATTTTTGCAGAGAGTTTCCGGATCACAGAAGAGGAAACTTTTTATAGTATTCTGCCTACTGCCACACAATATTGCCGCAATGCTATCTTCGCCGGTCTGATGCCGTTAGATATAGAAAAGCATTTTCCCAACCAATGGAAAAACGATGAAGAAGAGGGTGGTAAAAACTTATATGAGGAAGATTTTTTACGGGGGCAGTTGAAAAGGCTGAAGAAGGATAATATCAAAACATCCTATACCAAAATTGTAAACAATCATGCCGGACAGGAACTGGTTAACAATATACATAACCTGCTGGGCAATGATCTGAATGTGATTGTATACAATTTTGTGGATATGCTCAGCCATGCAAGAACAGAAATGGAAGTACTGAAAGAGCTGGCCAGTGATGAAATGAGCTACCGGTCTTTAACCCGCAGCTGGTTCGAGCATTCACCCCTGCACCAGGCCCTTAAAAAAATTGCCGATAAAAAAATAAATATTGTGCTGGCAACAGACCATGGTACCGTACGGGTAAAAACCCCTAATAAGGTAATTGGTGATAAACAAACGACCACTAACCTGCGGTATAAGCACGGTCGTAACCTCAATTATGAACCCCGGGAGGTGCTGGCCTTCCGCGATCCAAAAGAAGCAGGATTGCCAGTACCCACGGTAAATTCGTCATTTATTTTTGCGAAGGAAGACGGTTTTCTCTGCTATCCCAATAATTACAATTACTACGTCAATTATTACCGCAATACTTTTCAGCATGGCGGGGTGAGCCTGGAAGAGATGATTGTGCCGGTGGTGAGAATGACAAGCAAGTAGGTTTATAGTACTTCGGATAGCATTTCTTATTCTGGCAAAGGCAACTCCCGATACGCCTTTGCATCCTGCAAACGAACCAGGAACACGTAACTTACAACTCCGGACTATTAGTTCTTTGTGGAAAAACAATAGGGCTATTTACCATGCATCCACCCGTACCCGGCTATTTTTGTAGCCGGCTAAACAACATACAGAAACCAAGGATATGAAATACAATCAGTCTGCACTGGACAAAATAGAAAAGATACTGGATGAGGTGGGCTATGTAGTGAGGTATGAGCGGGGCAACTTTCAGAGCGGTTATTGCATCCTCGAGGATCGGAAAGTGGTTGTTTTAAATAAGTTTCTGCAGATGGAGGGCCGTATTAATACCCTGGTAGATATCATACCACAGCTTTCCATTACGCCGGAATCGCTATCTCCTGAAGCAAAAAAGATATACCAGGAAGTAATGGTAAAATACGAAGAAGAAGACAAGTGAGTGAATAGTCAGGAGTCGACAGTCGACAGTCGTTAGTCAAAACATCAGCACAATACTTTTACCTGTGTCATATCCTCCGATTACTATAACATTTCTTGGAACCGGCACCAGCAGTGGTGTACCAATGATAGCCTGCCCCTGCGCGGTTTGCCATTCTCCCAATTTCAAAGATAAAAGGTTACGCTGCAGTATTCTTGTACAGTCGCCCACTACCACACTGGTAGTAGATACGGGGCCCGACTTCAGGTACCAGATGCTGCGCGCAGATGTAAAACAGCTGGACGGCATTTTGTTTACCCACCCCCACAAAGATCACCTGGCCGGTTTGGATGATGTGCGTGCATTTAATTTTTTCTCTGGCAAGCCGATGAATATTTATGCCAATGAACTTACCCAGGAAGTGCTTATCCGCGAGTTTCCATATGCATTTTCTGAACATCGGTACCCCGGGTTACCGGAAATAAACCTCAATTCTATAGATATGGATCCTTTTATAGTAGGAGACATACCCGTTACACCTGTGCTGGTATGGCATTTAAAAATGCCGGTGCTGGCTTTCCGGTTTGGAAAGTTTACTTACATAACAGACGCCAACCGGATTGAAGCCGGAGAAAGAGAAAAGATAAAAGGAAGCGAAGTAATGGTAATAAATGCCCTCCGGAAAGAAAAGCATATTTCGCATTTTTCGCTGGATGAAGCGATAGCGGTAAGCCAGGCACTACAGGTGCCGCAAACCCTGCTCACCCATATGAGCCACCAGATGGGCCTGCATGATGACATATCAGCTGAACTCCCCAACGGTATCGGACTGGCGTACGATACATTGCAAATAAAAATATAAGCATTTCAGCTGCAAGGTTTCCGGAATAAAGGTTAATTTCCAATTACCTTATTTCTATGTGGAAAAATTTTGTAAAAGATTACCTGCGCTTTACAAAGAAAGATCGCGTTGGCGTTATTGTGCTGGTAGCGCTTATTTTTATTGTAGTACTGCTGCCGTATATGTGGCCGGTTAAAAAAGCTGTACAACCATCACCCGGTGAAATACAGCAGCTGCAATTACAGGCAGCCCAATTGAATAAAGCAGCAGATGCAGCGGAACAAAATGAGGATCATCCCGGCACCTACCATTTCCCCGCCAAAGAAAACTATACAAAAGAGAAAGCAGCGATCTTTTATTTTGACCCCAATACATTAAACGCCGCTGGCTGGAAGCGGTTAGGCATACGCGATAAAACAGCTGCCACCATTCAAAACTACCTTGCCAGGGGTGGGAAGTTCAGAAAGCCGGAAGATCTCGGAAAAATTTACGGCCTTTTCAGAAACGATTATGAACGTTTGCTGCCTTATGTTACCATTGCCAGCCAGCCTGGATTTGAAAAAGCAGGTAAACCGGAAAAAAGGGAGTACACTGTTCAGGAAAAAACTGTTTATCCCGTAAGGCATTTTTCCCCGCCTTCCGTTGTTGAGATCAATACGGCTGACACAGCGGCATTGATTGCGCTGCCGGGTATTGGCAGTAAACTGGCGGCACGCATTGTTAATTTCAGGGACAAGCTGGGCGGTTTTTATGCCGTACAGCAGCTGGCGGAAACATATGGACTGCCAGATTCAACCTTCGAAAAAATTAAAACACTGCTGCAATGCAATCAACATGCTGTGCAGCAAATGGATATTAATACCGCCGATGCCAATACGCTGAAACTGCATCCCTACATCCGCTGGAACCTGGCCAATGCCATTGTGCAGTACCGGGTGCAGCATGGTAATTTTAAATCAGTGGATGAGCTGCAACGGATTGCCATTGTTACACCGGAGATTTTACAAAAAATAAAGCCATATCTGCTGGTACAACCTTAACGGGAATTTATCCTGGCTGAATAAGATAAAATTTTCAGAAAAGCTTCCTAACGCTTGTTAGTGTCAGAAAAAAATATTTACTTGCATAACGATTTATACGGCCTCTAACCATTGCTTGCTTTTGCTTCATCCTTAATTACGATTGCTTGCCCTTTTTTTATGGAATTTCAAACGTCAGAACTTACTCAACAGGTTGCACAAACAGCTAAAGACTTTGCCCGGCAATACATCAAACCACATGTAATGCTTTGGGATGAAAGCCAGGAATTTCCAGTGGCTGTTTTTAAAGAACTCGGTAAACTGGGAATGATGGGTGTACTGGTGCCAGAGGTCTACGGCGGCAGCGGGCTGGGCTATTTTGAATATGTAACCATCATACAGGAAATAGCGAAAGTATGCGGCTCTGTTGGCCTTAGCCTTGCCGCACACAATTCTTTGTGTACAGGGCATATCCTGAATTTTGCCAGCGAGGATCAAAAGAAAAAATACCTGCCAAAACTGGCCTCTGCAGAAATGATTGGGGCATGGGGCTTAACTGAACCCAATACCGGCAGTGATGCGGGCAACATGAAATGTGTGGCTGTAAAAGATGGCAGTGATTGGATTATTAATGGTACAAAAAGTTGGATTACCCATGGAATATCCGGTGATGTTGCAGTTTTAATATGCCGTACCGGCGAGCCGAGGACAAGGGATAATGCCACCGCGTTTATTATTGAAAGGGGCACGCCCGGATTCAGCGGCGGTAAAAAGGAAAACAAACTGGGTATGCGTGCCAGTGAGACTGCCGAAATGATTTTTGATAATTGCCGTGTACCAGACAGCTGTCGCATGGGTGGAGTGGGAGATGGCTTTAAGCAGGCGATGAAAGTGCTGGACGGCGGCCGGATTTCTATTGCGGCGCTTAGCCTGGGCATCGCCAAAGGCGCCTATGAAGCAGCATTGCAGTATTCAAAAGAACGCCACCAGTTCGATCAGCCTATTTCAAATTTCCAGGGGATTGCTTTTAAATTAGCAGACATGGCCACAGAAATAATGGCAGCAGAATTACTGACCATGCAGGCCGCGGATATGAAGAATAAGAAAATGAATATGACCAAAGAAGCTGCTATGGCAAAATACTATGCCAGTGAAGTAGCAGTAAAAACGGCCAATGATGCAGTGCAGATTTTTGGTGGGTACGGCTATACCAAAGATTTTCCGGTAGAAAAATTTTACCGCGATGCCAAGCTTTGCACCATTGGCGAAGGCACTTCAGAAATTCAAAAAATTGTAATAGCGCGTGAAGCGCTGAAAGGATAATTGAGAACGATAGCTTGCCAAAGCCAGCCCGGTTCAGTAATGACCGGGTTTTTTTGTGCAGCATAATACCATTGCTGACGTGAATGGGATCGGGCTGATATTGATTTGAACAGACCGCGCTAAAATCCTGATGGGATAAAATTAATACAGGAGAATTGCATGAATGCTCTTAACCCGAAGGGGTGATATTAGCTAATGTCACCCCTTCGAGAATTTTATAATTGATAAATGGATTACTATACTAATTTCATCCCCCCGGGGATCAATTAAAAACATTGTTACAGAAAAAAATAGGCGCTATCCTAAAAAATCATCTTCCTGTTTGGGTGCATATTTATCAAATACTTTTTCAATGGCGCCGGCAAATATGGGAAATTTATCTTTCGCGAAATTCTTTACAATTTCAATTGATTTTAGCGCCTGTTTTTCTGTTAAGCCCTCTGCCATTAATTTATTGATGAGTTCCTGCATGGTTTGTAAGATTAGAATATGAAGGTAAAACAATAAAAAACGCCCCGGTACAACCGGGGCGTTAAAAAATATAAGACTTTGTTCAATAGCCTGCTGTGCTCAACAGACACTTATAAACTAATACTACGCAACTTTGAGCAAACTCATTTTGCTCTTATCAAATTTCTTCTGTGCATATTCCAGGGTAAGATGGAATGATTTTTCTTTACTGGAAGGCAATTCAAACATGGCATCAGTTAAAATACTCTCACAAATACTGCGTAAACCGCGGGCGCCCAGTTTAAACTCCATGGCCTTTTCTACCATAAAATCCATCACGTCAAGGTCAATATCCAGCTTGATGCCTTCAATCTCAAACAGTTTTTTGTATTGCTTAATCAGCGAGTTTTTAGGTTCAGTCAGAATTGCACGGAGCGTTACTGCATCCAGCGGATTGAGGTAAGTAACCACCGGCAGGCGGCCAAGTAATTCAGGTATCAATCCAAAATGTTTCAGGTCCGGCGCATTTACATACTGCAACAGGTTTTTCTTCATGTTTTCCTGCTGCTCTTTATTTACATTAAAACCAATAGCATTGGTATTAACGCGGCGTGCAATCAGTTTATCGATCCCGTCAAAAGCACCGCCACAAATAAAGAGTATGTTCTGGGTGTTTATTTTTATCAGTTTTTGTTCCGGATGTTTACGTCCGCCCTGTGGTGGTACCAGCACATCAGTTCCTTCCAGCAGTTTCAACATGCCCTGCTGTACGCCTTCGCCACTTACATCACGGGTAATAGAAGGATTATCGCCTTTACGTGCAATCTTATCAATCTCATCTATGTAAACAATGCCACGTTCTGCTGCTGCCACATCATAATTGCAAACCTGCAGCAAACGGGTAAGAATACTTTCTACATCTTCGCCCACATAACCAGCTTCTGTAAATACAGTTGCGTCTACAATGGCAAAAGGTACGTTCAATAATTTAGCAATAGTTTTAGCCAGCAGGGTTTTACCTGTACCGGTTTCACCCACCATGATGATATTGCTTTTCTCAATCTCTACATCATTCTCCGTTACTTTCTGCTGCAGGCGTTTGTAATGATTGTATACCGCAACTGCCAGCACTTTTTTTGCATCATCCTGTCCAATTACATATTCATCCAGGAAGCGTTTTACTTCAATGGGTTTTTTTACGTTTAGCTTAAACTGTGAGGAGCCGGGTGTAGCTTCACTGCGGATCATCAGTTCCTGCTCAATAATTTCCTGTGCATGCTCAACACAGTTTTCGCATATATGTCCTTCCTGCCCTGCAATCAGGATTTTAACTTCATCGCGGCTGCGGCCGCAGAAAGAACAGTGCAATGTATTTTTTGCCATAATAGTCTGGTAGTCTCTTTTAATAAGGTCACTGCCCCCTTTTAAGGGAACTACAAAGGTCACAAACTTTTTTAGTTAATCCAACACCGTGACATTAAAATAAAAAACCGCTTTTAAGGCGGTTTTTATGGGATTTAAGCCATTTTAGAGAGAATTGGTATTACGTTGGCCACAGTTGCGGCCATTATTAACAAAATTTGCGTTTGTTACGGTTATAATTTGGTGATAAGTTCGTCTACAATACCATATTCAATGGATTCTTTTGCATCCATCCAGTAATCGCGGTCAAAGTCTTTCATTATCTGCTCAAATTTTTTACCACAGTTTTCCGCCAGTATACGGGCCGAAATTTCTTTTGTTTTTTTAGTTTGCTTAGCCTGTATTTCAAGGTCTGCACTTACCGCCTGGTAATGGCCGCCAATACTTGGCTGGTGTATCATTACTTCTGCATGCGGGTAAATAAAGCGCCTGCCTTTTACGCCGCCACTCAGCAGGATAGAGCCCATAGAGGCTGCAAGTCCCATATTAATTGTACTGACAGGACTCTTCAGCATTTTCATGGTGTCATAAATTACCATACCGCTTGTTACTATACCACCGGGGCTGTTAATAAAAAATTTAATTTCTTCACCCGGCTTATCTGCATCCAGCAATAATAATTTTGTTACAACATCCTTGGCAGTTTTATCATCAACACCACCCCATAGATATACACTACGGGTGTCAAAGAAATATTTCTCCATCTTTTTTCCCAGCATCATGGTGTCTGGTTGTGCCTTTTCTTCTTTTGGCTCATCATCCGGCTCGTCATCCATTTTAAATCGTTTCAGTAAAGGTCTTGAGTGTAAATACATATAAATCTGTTTGTGATTGTAAGAATTGTTTTTTGTCCGTAACATTTTACGCAATGCATAAAATTATTCTGGTTTTTTATCTTTTCTCGGGTTGGTTAACAATACTTCATCTACCAAACCGTATTCTTTTGCTTCAGGTGCAGTAAGCCAGTAATCACGCTCACTGTCTTTCTCTATTTGTTTGGTTGTTTTACCTGTATGAAAAGCTGTAATATCATACAATTCTTTTTTCAACTTTTTAATTTCATTTACCGTTATTTCAATATCACTTGCCTGTCCGCCAATAGCACCGCTTGGCTGGTGCATCATAATGCGGCTGTGTTTTAATGCAGTGCGTTTTCCTTTTGTACCTGCACACATTAATACCTGGCCCATTGAAGCGGCCATACCAATACAGATAGTAGATACATCAGGTGTTACATACTGCATAGTATCATATACTCCAAGACCCGAATAAACACTTCCGCCGGGACAATTAATATACATCTGGATATCGCGGTTACGGTCTGTACTGTCTAAAAATAATAACTGGGCAGTTACAATATTGGCCACTTCATCATTGATTGGGTAGCCAAGAAAAATAATACGGTCCATCATTAAACGGCTGTAAACGTCCATTACTGCTACGTTCATAGGACGTTCTTCAATAATGTTGGGAGTTAGACTGGTAACCTGGTATTTCTGATAATCATTGAGTGTATTGCTGGAAATACCCCGGTGCTTCACAGCATATTGTTCAAATTCTTTTCCTAAGTCTATCATAGTTATTTCTGTTAATTAGTGAGGCAATTTAAGGCATTGTTTCTACCAAATACCATGCAAACCAAAAAATCAGACAAATTGACGGAAGCTTGTTTTAGTAAAAACAAAAAAGCCATTAGTTCTTTGCTTCAGCAGCAGGCGAACTAATGGCTAAAAACTTATAGCTAACAGCTGTGTTTAGTGATGGTGTTGATGTTCTTCCTGCATTTTTGTAAACGCCTCTGCTGCAATTTCTATTTCAGTTGGGTTCACCTGTGTCTCGGCCCAGCCAAATATTTTGTCAGTTTGTATGCGGTGATAGCTGTCTTCAACAAATTTTTTATCTTTCATCATACGATCTATATAATCGTTTACCCATGGTTGATCTTCACCCAGGTTGGCACCACCCATATAGCTGAACAACTGGTTTTTTGCAAACTCACGCAGATCATCCTGTTTTACTTCAATGCCATTGTTTTTAACCAGCTGGTCAACAATCAATGTCCATTTTAATGAATTGATAAAAGTTGGATATTCTGTTTCTACCTGCTCAGGGCTTTTTGGTTTTTCGCCACCATTCTGCATCCAGCGTTTAAGAAATGATTCCGGAAAAGTAATCTGGGTATGATCCAGCAATTCATGATAAACCTGGTCAGACAACTGGCTGCGGCTTTGCTGATCCCAATATTTCTGAATATCTTCTTTTACTGCATTTTTAAAATCTTCTTCCGTAGTAATTTCTTTATTGGGATATGCTGTCTTATAAAATTCTTCGTTGTACGCAGCTTTTTCTATTAATCCTACTTTGGTAATAAGCACATGAAAAAATCTGTCTGCATCTTTTTCTTCCAGTCCAAGATCCTTCAGTATAAAATCCCTTTCTTTTTCGTCAAATGCTTTTGATGGCTGTATAACAAAACCATCGTCCTGTTTTTTACCCATTAAGCTGCTGCGGAAATCTTCTTTAAAATATTTAACCAATAAAGAGTTGTCTTTTTTTATACCGCCTTCAATTTCTTTTCCTTCAGCATCGCTTTCGGTAAAAGTTATATTGAGCACATGCTCATCGCTGGTTACGCTTTCGGGATCCGTCATTTTACCATTACGTGTCCTCAGCCTGTCTATTTCATCGTTTATGCTTTCTTCTGTGGGTGTAACTTTATAACGTGTAAGAGAAGCCTTACCCAGATCAGGAATAGAAAATGCTGGTTTGAGCCCTACTTCAAAAGCAAAAGCATATTCAACCGGGTTGCTCATGTTTAGCTGGCTGGCATCGTTTTCAGGTAAAGGCAGTGGCTGCGCGAAAATTTCAAGCTTTTCGTTTACCATATAATCCGACAAACCTTTTTCAACACTTTTTAATACTTCATCTGCAAAAACAGAAGAGCCATACATTTTTTTAACCATACCTGCTGGCACCATGCCTTTGCGGAAGCCAGGAATATTAGCCTGTTTACTGTAAGATTTGATTGCTTTTTCAAAAGAAGGCAGGTAATCGTCCTTTGCTACTTTAACAACGATTTTTTCATTTAATAAACCGATGTTTTCCCTTGTAACTGTTGCCATGTTTTTAACCCCCTGTCCCCCTTGAAGGGGAGACTTGGTTACAGTTTCCCTGACAGGAGGCAATTTTGTAGATGTTTAAAAATAAATTGTAAGAACTTTTTTAAAACGCTGATATATTTTATCAACGGGTTGCCAGCTCCCCTCAGGGGCTGGAGGTGTGCGGATAATAGGGGTCGAACCTACATGCCTTGCGGCGCCAGATCCTAAGTCTGGTGCGTCTGCCAATTTCGCCATATCCGCATTATTGGTAATCACTCTGGATTTTGGGATGGCAAAAGTAGGCTTTTTGAAGTATAAAACCGTGCTTTTTTCGTAAATTCGTTATTCATGGATACTGTAGCAACCTCACCTAAATATAACCTGAACGAAGAACAGGAAAAGAAGCTCATCCTGCGTGAATACCGGTCCTTACTGAGAAGCCTGAAGACCAAACTGAAGCCAGGAGATAAAGAATTGATCCGCCATGCATTTGAAATGGCAGCAGAGGCCCATAAAACCATGCGCCGCAAAAGCGGGGAGCCATATATACTTCATCCGCTGGCAGTTGCGCAAATATGCGTTGAAGAAATTGGCCTGGGCGTGCGTTCCACCATTTGTGCCCTTTTGCACGACACGGTAGAAGATACCGATATTACCCTGGAAGACGTGCAGCGCGAATTTGGAAATGAAATAGCAAGGATTGTTGACGGCTTAACCAAAATATCAAACGTTATTGACGTAAACGCATCACAGCAGGCAGAGAATTTTAAAAAAATATTATTAACGCTTACCGATGATCCGCGGGTAATACTTATCAAACTGGCCGATCGTGTGCACAATATGCGTACGCTGGAAAGCATGAAGCGTGAAAAGCAGTTGAAGGTATCTTCAGAAACAGTATATGTATACGCCCCTCTTGCGCACCGCATGGGTTTATACAATATCAAAACTGAGCTGGAAGATTTGGCAATGAAGTACCTGGAACTGGACACATACAAAGAAATTGCCCGTAAACTTGCGGAAACCAAACGGGAGCGGACCCGCTACATCAATGAATTCATCCGCCCTATAAAAGAAAAATTAGACAAAGGCAATTATAAATCCGAAATTCAGGGTCGTCCGAAAAGTATACACTCCATCTGGAATAAGATGAAGAAAAAAGGCGTCAGCTTTGAAGAAGTATATGATTTATTTGCTATCCGTATCATACTCGATTCCCCGCAGGAAAAAGAAAAGCAGGATTGCTGGAGCGTATATTCAATGATTACAGATGAATATACGCCTTCTCCGGAACGGCTGCGCGACTGGTTAAGCAATCCAAAAAATAATGGTTATGAAGCCCTGCATACTACGGTGATGGGCCCACAGGGTAAATGGGTGGAAGTGCAGATACGCACCCTGCGTATGAATGAGATTGCAGAAAAAGGCCTGGCAGCACACTGGAAATACAAAGAAGATACTTCAGACGAAAGCCGTTTTGATAAATGGTTCCAGCAGATCAGGGAAGTGCTGAATACGCAGGATACCGATTCGGTTGATTTTCTGCAGGATTTTAAAACCTCTTTCCTGGCAGAAGATATTTATGTGTACACGCCAAAAGGAGATGTAAAAATGCTTCCGGTAGGATCAACCGCGCTCGACTTTGCTTTTTCTATTCACAGCGCCGTAGGTTCCCAGTGTATTGGTGCCAAGGTAAACCATAAGCTGGTACCCATCAGCCATAAATTGCGCAGTGGCGACCAGGTAGAAATCATTACTTCGGCCAAACAAAAACCTACGGAAGACTGGCTTGGCTTTGTTATAACGGCCAAAGCAAGAACAAAAATCAAGGATGCACTGAAAGAAGTAAAAAGGGGGATTGCGGAGGAAGGAAAATACACACTTCAAAAAAAACTGGAAGGATTGGGCGCAGCGTTCAGCCAGCATAATATAGATGAGCTTACTAATTTTTATAAACTTAATTCTTCTCTTGATCTGTTTTATGATATTGCCGTAAAATCAATTGATCTTAAAGAACTAAAGGGGTTCCAGGTATTGGGTGATAAAATTGAAATGCCCAAACCAGTGCGGCCACCGGTAGAAATAAAAGGGGAGGGATCACTTTCTTCGCTCACAAAAAAAGATGCAGAACTTATCATCTTTGGCGAAAGCAGCGATAAGATTATGTACACGCTTGCCAATTGTTGCAAGCCTATTCCCGGAGATGACGTATTTGGCTTTGTAACCACCGGAAAAGGATTGACTATACACCGGACGAATTGTCCCAATGCTGCTAAACTGCTGGCCAATTATGGTCATCGCGTGGTAAAAACCAAATGGGCCAAGAACAAGGAAATTTCATTTCTTACAGGGTTAAAAATTGTTGGGCTGGATGATGTGGGTGTAATTCACAAAATTACCAACCTTATTTCGGGCGAGATGAAAATAAATATCAGTGCTTTAACAGTAGAAGCCATTGAAGGAATTTTTCATGGTAATATTAAAGTTTTTGTGCATGATAAGGAAGAGCTGGAAGACCTGGTAGAAAAATTGTTAAAGCTGAGTGGTATACAATCGGTAGACAGGTATGATGCAGAGAAAGAGTGAGTTATTTTGAATTTTAAATTTTAGATTATTTGCCGCGAACCTGGCATTTAAAATTCAAAATTCGAAATTCAAGATTTTGTTTAATCGTATCGTTGCATTCCTCTATTTTTGCCACTTCTCAATAACAGTTCAACATTCATTTTATATGGTAGATGCGATATTGGGTTTGCAGTGGGGAGATGAAGGAAAAGGAAAAATTGTAGATTATTTTGCTCCAAACTATGATGTGATAGCCCGTTTCCAGGGCGGCCCAAACGCAGGGCACACTTTATATGTAGGCGATAAAAAAGTTGTACTTCACCAGATACCTTCCGGCGTATTTCATGAACAAACCGTTAACCTGATTGGCAACGGTGTTGTACTTGATCCGGTAACTTTAAAAAAGGAATGTGATATAGTGGCCTCTTTTGGTGTGAATGTGAAAAAGAATTTATTTATTTCGCAGCGTACCAATATAATAGTACCTACTCACCGGGCACTTGACAAAGCTTCTGAACTTGCCAAGGGCCATGATAAGATTGGTTCTACTTTAAAAGGTATTGGCCCGGCGTATATGGACAAAACAGGGCGCAATGCATTGCGTGTGGGGGATTTACTGGATAAGGATTTTAAAAAATCTTACACGCACCTGAAGCAAAAGCACCAGCAGTTGCTGGATAATTTTAATTTCCAGGAAGATATCAGTCCGTGGGAAGAGGAATTTTTTGAAGCATTGGAATTTCTTAAAGAATTCCAAATCGTAAATGGTGAATATTTCATCAACGA
>JBDSLR010000013.1:0-80948 GCA_039916305.1 Chitinophagaceae bacterium
AGAAACTGCTTCGCTAAAAGAACCACCGAAATAGCTCTTCACCATAGTTTTCATAGTTGCTTTTGAATAAGCATCTTTAGATACTAAAGGATAGTACTGGTGCTGCCTTCCAAAAACTTTAACACCAATAAATTCCTTATCCATCAATATTTTTAAAATTGTTGAAACTGTATTCTGATGCGGCTTTGGCGGTAGTGAAGCATCCATAATATCCCTGATAAATCCTTCCTTTATCTTCCAAACTATTTGCATTACCTGTTCTTCTGCCTTTGTTAATATTTTCATGTTGTGCATTAATAACGCTAACTTATAACTAATATTTTAGTTGAACAACTATTTTTTTAGTTTTATAAATAAAAATCGCTTCCCTCACATTTTCTTGTTTTATTTTGCAACAAAGAATATAGAATGGCTGAAATAATTGTTGAAATAAAAAATGCAAATATTTACCAGGGCGACAGTCTTGTTCTGCAGAATGTAAATCTTACAGTGAACAAAGGAGAATTTGTTTACCTCGTTGGTAAAACCGGCACAGGTAAATCAAGCCTGCTAAAAACTTTGTATGGGGAATTGCCATTGACAGAAGGACAGGCTAATGTTGTTGGCTACGATCTTCGCCAACTTACATGGAAGACCGTTCCTTATTTGAGAAGAAACCTTGGCGTAGTGTTCCAGGATTTTCAATTGCTTACTGACCGTAATGTAAATGAGAATTTGAAATTTGTTTTGAAAGCCATTGGGTGGAAAGATGAGAAGTTAATGAATGAAAAAATTGCTGATGTTTTGGATAAAGTAGGTTTAAGATCAAAAGGTTTTAAAATGCCTTTTGAAATGAGTGGCGGCGAGCAGCAAAGGGTAGACATTGCCAGGGCCCTCTTAAATTCCCCCAAGCTGATACTCGCCGATGAGCCAACCGGCAATCTTGACCCCGAAACTTCTGACGAAATCATGCAGTTACTTTTCAGGATTGGAAAAGATTACGGCACTACTATTATAATGGCCACACATGATTATATCGTGATCAACAAATTCCCGGCAAGAATGATTAAAACAGAAAAGGGAAGGGTAGAAGACAATGCCTCGATAAACCTTGTATGATCTCCATATTAATCCCGGTGTTTAACAGGCCAGTGGATGATCTGGTAAAGGCATTGCGCCGCCAGCTTGCTGCAGTTAAGGAGCGTGTAGAGCTGGTTGTTATGGATGATTGTTCTACTGACACTGCTGCAAAGAATGCCAACAGAATGGCAATTACAGGATTTGCTGATACACAGTACATAGAATTGTCTTCCAATGCAGGCAGAAACCTCATCCGGCATAAACTGGCCGCTGCAGCCAAATACTCCACACTTATTTTTATTGACGCAGACAGTAGCTTTCCTGATGAGCAATGGTTACAGCGTTACCTGGATGCGTATACCGGCAAAACTGTTGTTATGGGTGGCCGGTCTTATAGAAAAGTACCCGCCGGTTCAGCTTCACTTCACTGGAAATACGGATCAGTAAGAGAGCAACAGCCCGCTGCTATGCGCAACCAATATCCCTGGCGTTCTTTTCTTGCTTGTAATTTTATGGTTTCGAAGGAACAGCTTTCCCAGCTTATTGTTGATCCTCATCTGCAGGGCTATTGCCATGAAGATACTTTTATGGGGTTACAGTTTCAGCAACTGGCCATACCTGTTATACATATTGATAACCCCGTTTATCATGATGGCATAGATGAAGATTCCATTTTTATAGCGAAACAGGAAGAAGCGCTGGAGAATCTTATTTATCTCTTCCGCAGTTATGACAGGCAGTATCATTTCAGTACTGAAGTAAAATTGCTGCGGGTATATAAAAAAATAACAACTGCAGCTGCCGGTAATTACATGCTGGATAAATTAACAAACAAGAAGGGTTTATTCAGGAGAAAAGCACTGCAGTCGCATAGCCTGTTCTGGCTTGATTGCTGGAAATTAGTGGTATTTCATGCTTTATCAGAGAGGCATGTTTAGAAATTTACTGCCATTGCTGAGCAAATCACAGAATTGATTTTTGTTCCAGTACTTTTACAAGTGTATGCAATGAATCCTGTGGTGTAAGGCACGCGTTTAAAAGGGTTGTTCTTTCTTTTATGTCTTCTTCCGTAAAAGAACGTGAAAAGTAAAGGTCAATTATATCTATCATCTCGCCATTGTCGTTGGCAATAATAAATAATTTCTCCAGCCCGGTACCTTCAGCCATATAATCATTGCAGATGCAAAACCGGCCGGTTTCCAGTGCCTGCAATAATCTTTTATCAAACCCTTTGTTATGGCATCTTGGCAATAAAACCAGTTGTGCCTTTTGTATTAGTTCCATCAGCTCTGTGGATGCGGGGTTGCTTACCGTGCAGATATGGCTTTCGCGGTGATTATCTTCCTGCGTTATTGGAGTAGTACAAGTGTCAGCCACAACCAATGGAACCGCAATTTTGCTGAATACATTGTCAGTCAGCCATTTCAGTGCTTTCTCGTTTTCATGGTTTGATAAATCGCCGTAATACAAACAATACATGCCCGTACCAGGTTTGCTTGTTATAGCAGGCGCGGGCATAAATGGTGAAAGACAAATAACCTCCGCTCCATTGTACAATTCATGAAATTTTTTCCGGTCGTTTGCAGTAGTCGTAATGATAACGGCCTGTTCACTTATTTTTTCCTCCCATTTTTTAATGAGCCTTGCCTCATTAAATGAGTATGCTTTCTTAAATAACGACTTCTCAGACTTTACTGAAGCGTCGTATAGTTCAGAGGCAATCCCATTAATGCGCACTGCTAATGTGTAACCTTTCTCCGCTAAATCAGGCAGGTAATAAGTTGCGGCCATGCCCTGGAATAAAACCGGGTATTCGGCTTGTAACAGGTTTTCCAGGAGCTGTGGGTTGCAGCGTGAGGATACGCAATAAGGGTGCTTCATAGAGACTCCTTTGTGGCCTTCGTTGCGGGTATACAAATGAATATGTTGGGTAATATCGCTAAGTGACCCAATGTCAGGATCAATATCTTCCTCCTGGTGAAAACAATGTAAAACAATAGCGTATCCAGCATGGTGCAGGCAGCTGATTTGGTGCAACACATCCAACATATCTGCGCCGGAAGATGGCAGGGGAATATCAGGGCAAACAATATGGACGTGCTTATTCAACTGCTTCAAATAGTTTTTTGTAAAATAGGGTTAACGTCTCCTTTTCCTTTTCCCAGTTTAGTTGCTGCCTTACCAGCATGCAATTATTACACAATTGGGTATACAATTGTTCATTATGGGCAAGTTCATTAATGCTGCGGGCTATATTTTCGGGACTGAAATCATCAATGAGGAGGGCAACCGGCAGCTGGTTATTTATGTCGCGGTAAGCAGGAAAGTCTGAGCACAACTGCGGTATTGCTGCATGTATATAGTCAAAAAAGCGGTTGGCCAGCGATAGATAAACACTGCGGCCATTATTTTCAAACAGGCTTAATCCAAGCCAGGCCTCCTGGGTTAATGTCCGTAATTCTTCCGGTTGCACAAGCCCTTTTAAAATCACTTTGTCTGCAACATCATATTTTTTAATAAGCTGTTTAAGTTGCGCCATAAAATTGCCATCCCCGCAAATTATGAGGGGAATGTTTATGAGCCGCATAGCCGGTATAAGTGATTCAAAACACCTGCCCTCGTTTACCGAACCCTGGCAGATAATAAACTTGGAGTCAGCTGCCGGCTTCAGCAAAGGTTTCAGCAAAGGAACATTTCGTATTATTTTATAGTCAACCCCATACATTTTTTTAAATTCCTCCGCAATGGGCTGGTTAACAGTATAGCCATGGGTAAATGAAGGCACACAGGTTTTTTCAATTTTTTTCCAGATGCGGTAAATGCCGGGGCGGGTTACTACTTCTTTCATTTCACAGAAAAGCTCGTGGGCATCATAGACCCGGGCTTTCTTTTTAAGACGGGCAACCATCCAGACCGGCAGAATGCTGTCCAGGTCGATGGCGCAAAAAGCATCCGGTTGGCATGTAAGCAGGTAGCAGAACAGGCGGATATTGTATTCTATGTAAAAAAATTTCCCTTTTTCAAAAAAAGTATACAGCCGTTTCTGGCGGTAAGGCCGGGGAGCCAAGGGCAGGGAATTGCCTTTCTTTCTGCCGATCAGCAATATACCATAACCGGCATCCGCCAGTGAAGTGCAAATCCGGATCATCCGTTGGTCATAGGTAAGATCGGTGGTAACGGTAAGACAAATCTTCTTCAATCCGGTCAGTTTTTTAGTATTACCGCCAAACCTACCGTAGTTTTTTTAATTTTGAGAGGAATTGACCCGGAAATCATTCAGTTCAAATTTCAAATTTCCAAATATTTGCCCTACCTTCGCCGCCGAAATTATAAGATGTCAATTTATCGGATGCCTAAAAAAACATTAAGATGCCGTATTTAACAAAAGAAAAAAAAGCTGACTTTTTCACCAATTTTGGAGGTAAAGCAACCAATACAGGTTCAATTGAAGGACAGGTTGCATTGCTTACAGAACGCATTTCCCAGATTTCCAAGCACCTGCAGGAAAACAAAAAAGATTTCTCCACCAACCGCGGATTAATGCAGATGGTAGGTAAAAGAAAACGCTTACTTACTTACCTCAGTAAGCATAACCTGACCAGTTACCGCGATTTGATTCAAAAACTCGGACTTAGAAAATAACTATATATTTCAATTATTCCCAACCTGTAGCAGGTTGGGAATAATTGTTTTTACAAGTTTTTGCCACAATCAGTTCAGTACATTCATCACACATTTATTAAGGCTGCAGCTTGCCCTGATTCCCTCCTGTCTTAGCAGACGCACTGCACAGTCCTTGGTACAGTAATTCAAAATTTATGTTATCACAACCTATTCAATCTAAATTTACCATCAGTGATGGCCGCGAGGTTATCATAGAAACCGGCAAACTGGCCCGGCAGGCCGATGGTGCTGTCACCGTTCGCCAGGGGAATTGTATTATACTGGCTACCGTCGTGGCCAACAAGGAGGCCAAAGAAGGACAAAGTTTTTTCCCCCTCACGGTTGATTACCAGGAAAAATTTGCTTCTGCAGGCCGCATACCAGGCTCATTCTTTAAAAGAGAAGCCCGTTTAAATGACTATGAAGTACTTACCTCACGTTTAATAGACCGTGCATTGCGTCCGCTTTTCCCGGACGATTATTTTTGTGAAGTACAGGTATTGGTTACACTTATCTCCAGCGATGAAGAGGTGATGCCCGATGCACTTGCCTGTTTAGCTGCTTCCGCTGCACTCGCGGTTTCTGATATTCCTGTACAGGAAATTATTTCTGAAGTAAGGGTGGCAAGGGTTGATGGCAAATTTATACTGAACCCTTTCCGCAGTGAGCTTGCTAAAGCAGACATGGAATTTATTATTGCTGCTACAGACAAGAATATAATGATGGTGGAAGGTGAGGCAAAAGAATGTGCCGAAGAAGACCTGATCAAAGCCATTGAACTGGCGCATGATGCCATCCGCGTACAGGTAAAAGCGCAGGAAGAACTGCGTGCATCCAAAGGCGTTACTGCTAAAAGAGATTATAAGAAGCCCGAACATGATGAAGTGCTGCGCGAAAAAGTGAAAGCTTTTGCGTCTGCTAAAGTATATGAAGTGGCTAAAGGCGGACTTAGCAAACATGACCGTTCAGATAAATTTGCGCAGATTGGCGAAGATTTGATGACGCACCTGAAAGCTGAATACAGCATCGCCGAAGGCGAAAATCTGGCAGATGCGGTAAAAAAGTTTGCTAAAAATTATTACCATGATGTGCAGTATGATGTGGTAAGGGATATGATGCTGAATGACAGGGTACGCCTGGATGGCCGCAGTCTTGAACAGGTTCGTCCGCTGGCGATGGAAATAGATGTATTGCCTTCTCCGCATGGCGCTGCTTTATTTACCCGTGGCGAAACGCAATCACTCACTACCGTTACCCTCGGCACACCGCTGGATTCTTTGCTGATTGAAAGCGCTGCTAAATCTGAGTATTCGAAATTTCTGTTGCATTATAATTTCCCGCCTTTCTCTACCGGTGAGGTAAAAATGATGCGGGGTGTTGGCCGCCGCGAGGTAGGTCATGGTAACCTGGCCCTGCGTTCGTTAAGGCAGATGATGCCGGGCGCTGAATATCCTTATACGGTTCGCGTGGTAAGTGATATCCTGGAATCAAACGGTTCTTCTTCCATGGCTACGGTTTGTGCTGGCTCGCTGGCGCTGATGGATGCAGGTGTTCCTATTCCAAAACACGTAAGTGGTGTGGCCATGGGCTTGATTTCCAAAGAAGGAAAATTTGCTGTATTAACAGATATCCTGGGCGATGAAGATCACCTGGGCGATATGGACTTTAAAGTAACAGGTACCCGCGATGGTATCTGTGCTGTACAAATGGATATTAAAGTAGATGGCTTAAGCATGGATGTAATGCGCCAGGCCTTGTCCCAGGCACGTGCCGGCCGTTTACATATTATTGAAGCCATGTATGCCACTATTCCGGCTGCAAGGACCGATGTTAAGCCACATGCACCACGCATGGTAAAACTGTTTATTGATAAAGAATTTATCGGTGCAGTGATAGGGCCAGGTGGTAAAATTATCCAGGAAATTCAGCGTGAAACAGGCGCAACCATTAACCTGGAAGAAAAGAATGAAATGGGAGAGGTAAGCATATTCAGCGCCAATAAAGATGGTGTTGAAAAAGCAGTTGCCTGGATTAAGGGAATTGTTGCGGTTCCTGAAGTAGGTGATGTATACGAAGCCAAGGTAAAATCAATCATGCCTTATGGTGCTTTTGTAGAATTTATGCCTGGCAAACAAGGTTTACTGCATATTTCTGAGGTTAGCTGGAAGCGCCTGGAGACATTGGAAGGTGTACTGAATGAAGGCGATACCGTTAAAGTAAAACTAACCGGTACTGATCCCAAGACAGGCAAATTCAAGTTGTCAAGAAAGGTATTACTGCCAAAACCAGAAGGCCAGCAGAGACAGGATTAAACCTCTTTTCGTTATATAATTAAACCCCGGTTCCTGTGTAAAACAGCGCCGGGGTTTTTTCATATTTTGTAAAACGCCTGGCAGGCACGGCTTTTGATTTTTTACCCCCAGATAAAAACATTCTATTTTGCCTAACTATATTGAACTAAAAATAACGGTCACGGAAACTGCTCAAAAAGAAATACTGATAGCCCGTTTAGCTGATGCGGGCGCCACTGGTTTTGAAGAAGAAAAAGGGCTGCTAAAGGCCTATATGGAAGAAACTGTTTATAATGAAAATAAATTTAATGAAATTATTGAGCAAAATGGCGTAACATATTCTAAGTCAGTAATTGAGGAAAGGAATTGGAATGCTGAATGGGAGTCAGACTTTCAATCGGTAGAGGTCGATGATTTCTGCAGCATCCGGGCAGCTTTTCATCCACCCAATACAGTTACCAGGCATGATATTATAATCACGCCAAAGATGAGCTTTGGAACAGGGCATCATGCCACCACCCATATGATGGTAAAGGCAATGGCTGGACTTGATATTGAGAGCAAGACAGTATTTGATTTTGGAACAGGAACGGGTGTGCTCGCCATTCTGGCTGAAAAATGCGGTGCCGCCAGTGTGGTGGCCATCGACAATGACGCCTGGAGTATTGCAAACTCCATAGAAAATTTTAATGCAAATACTTGCTGTAAAGTATTGATAAGCAAATCGGAAGATTTTGAAGAGAATGTTTGCTATGACATAATATTGGCCAATATAAACCGGAATATTATTCTGAAGCGCATGGGCGATATGAAACAACATCTTGCTGTTAATGGCGTTGTATTACTGAGCGGTTTGTTAACAGGCGACGAACCCCTGGTTGTAGAAGAAGCGTGGAAACAACAACTTGTGTTACAGCATAGACTGGAGATGAACGGCTGGATATGTTTACAGATGGTAAGCAGCAGATAATTCTGTAGTTTTTTCCGGTGGTTTTAAGTATTTTTGCCTTCCAATTCAACCAATATTTTTGATGAAAGAGATACTCATCATTTTAACGGCATACCTTATTGGCTCACTGCCTACTGCAGTCTGGGTAAGCCGGTATTTCTTTAATATTGATATACGTGAATATGGCAGTGGCAATGCTGGCGCTACCAACACTTTTCGGGTGCTTGGAAAAAAATGGGGCACATTTGTTATGGTGGCCGATATGCTGAAAGGCCTGGTAGCGGTTAAGTTAGTTTGGTTACTCTCTTATTATTTTGATCATGATTTAGCGCGAACCAGCCTTCAGATTGGACTGGGGCTTGCAGCAGTACTGGGGCATATTTACCCCATTTGGGCAGATTTCAGGGGTGGTAAAGGCGTGGCAACTTTATTTGGATTGGTATTAGGTATTTCTCCCTGGTCTGCGCTATGCTGCAGCGGTGTTTTTTTGCTGGTTTTGTATCTAACTCGCTTTGTTTCTTTAAGTTCCATACTGGCCAGTGCGGCTTTCCCTATTTTTATTTTGGTTATTTTCAATGTAGATAATCACCCTTATAGAATATTTGCCGTTGGCGTGGCTTTACTCGTCATCCTTACCCACCAAAAAAACATTGGCAGGCTGCTAAAGGGAAATGAAAGTAAAGTGCCCATTTTGAAGCACCGCGATAAAAAACGACAGCGGCGGGTTACAGGCAAATAATAACAGTTTTATAAACACTGCTTTTAATAGAGACCGGCTGCAACCGGTCTTTTATTTTTTGCATCTCTTAACTTGGTACAACAATTGATTTTATACCCTAAAAAGAACATGATGACCCGTTATTGCTCAATGATTGCCCTAATAGTTTTTATCAGCAGTTGCACAACCAACGCTGTAACCGGAAGGAAACAATTATCACTCGTATCAGATGCGGAAGTAAAAAGCATGGCTGTTACGGAATACAAACAATTTTTATCGGCCAATAAAGTAGTCAGTGCCGGTGTTAGCAAAGATGCAGAAATGGTACGAAGGATAGGGGGGCGGCTCACAACCGCTATAACCGCTTATTATACCTCACAGGGTAAGGCAAATGTGCTTGATGGCTATGAGTGGGAATATAACCTGGTAGATTCTAAAGAGGCAAACGCCTGGTGCATGCCCGGTGGAAAGATAGTGGTGTATACGGGCTTGCTTCCCATCACCCAAAATGAAGCTGCGTTGGCAGTTGTAATGGGGCACGAGATTACCCATGCCCTGGCAAACCATGGTAAAGAGCGGATGAGTATGGGGCTTGCCCAGCAGTTAGGAGGTGTTGCGTTATCTGTAGCACTGGCCAGTAAACCCGCAGAGACCCAGAATTTATTTATGACCGCGTACGGCGCAGGTAGCCAGGTAGGCATCACACTGCCGTTTTCCCGCAGGGATGAATATGAGGCTGATAAGCTGGGACTAAATTTTGCTGCCATGGGCGGTTATAATCCCCAAGAAGCAATTGCCCTTTGGGAAAGGATGGAAAAGGCGGCCGGTAGTGGCAAACCACCGGAAATGTTGAGTACCCACCCGTCAGAAGGGAACCGTATTGCCCGCCTGAAAGAGCAAATGCCGGAGGCTTTGACTTATTACAAGCCGGTTGGCAGATAAGTTATTATAAAATAATGATTTAAATCAACAGGTAATTGATACCGCCGGCTAATCCGGCGGTATTTTTCGTGTTTAGGCGCGGTCGTTCGCAGTTATTGTTTTACCTTTGCATTTCCCCATCTAACTAAAAACAAACCCTAAAACAAAAATTTCTAAATATGTCTCAAACGTTGTTTGAAAAACTCCTGATACAGGACGAGAGAAATTTGCTTATTCAAGGGCTTCCATCTTCAATTGAAAAACAGTTTACCAAATTGTCTTTTTCAAAAAATGTAACACCCTTGCTCAAAAGCCGCAAGATAGATTTTGCGCTTGTTTTTGCTGTTAGTGAAAGCCAGTTAAGTGGCATCTTACGCGAAGTTATACCTGCATTAAAAAGTGAAGCAAAATTGTGGATAGCTTATCCAAAAGCTACTTCTAAGATTGCGACTAACTTAAATCGTAATTGCAGCTGGGATTGCGTTACGGGTGCCGGTTATGCCGATTTAGACAATGACAAGGTAGAACTGGACAATGTATGGGTTGCCAGCCGCTTTAAAAAAGCGCTGCAACTGGCACCGGTAGTTACCGGTAAGTCCAGGGTTAGACAGGTAGCTGAAAAAGTGTAACCTGGAAAAGATATGTAATAGACGGTCCTGCTTTTTAGCGGGACCGTTTTATTTTTACCAAAAACTGAGGCTATGTCTTTTATTAATGTAGAAATTAAAGCCAGAACAACCCGGGCCACTGAAATAAGAAAATACCTGCTGGATAATAAAGCCGAGTACAGGGGCACCGACTTGCAGACCGACACCTATTTCAATACAGCAAAAGGCCGGTTAAAGCTGCGGGAGGGTAATATTGAAAATAACCTCATTTATTATGAGCGGGAAAATAAGGCCGGTCCCAGGCAGTCTGCTTTTAGCCTGTTGCAGGTAGCTGAGCCGGAGACTTTAAAAGAAATGCTGGCCGCAGCCGTAGGTGTCAAGGTGGCCGTAATAAAGCAGCGCGAGATTTACTTTATTGAAAACGTAAAATTTCATTTAGACAGCCTGGAGCAATTAGGCAGTTTTGTTGAAATAGAAGCAAGCAATAAATACGCCCCCTTAACCAACACCAGGTTGAATGAGCAATGTGTTTTTTACATGCGGGAATTTGGCGTGGAACCACCCGATTTAATAAACGTGTCTTACAGCGACATGCTGCTGGCCTTGCAAGGCAATGATTAGTTAGGGTTCAATATATTTGTAAGTGTCAGCAACAGTATTGCGTTCATCAATCTGCGCAAGCACCATTAAACATAAAGTATTAATTTGTTAATTGCAGTATGGCCAACAGTTACTTTGTGCATTCCTCATCAGTTATAGACGATCCCTGCACAATAGGTGAGGGGACTAAAATCTGGCATTTTTGTCATATTATGAAAGATTGCGTTATTGGGGATAATTGCGTGCTTGGTCAGAATGTTGTTATTTTTTCTGGCGTAACACTGGGTAGCAATACTAAAATACAAAATAATGTTTCCGTATACACCGGCGTAACCTGTGAGGAAGATGTTTTCCTTGGCCCCTCAATGGTGTTTACCAATATACTCAATCCAAGAAGTGCGGTGAGCCGGAAAGATGATTTCAGGAAAACACTGGTAAAAAAAGGGGCCACTATTGGTGCAAACGCCACCGTCATCTGCGGAAATATTATTGGCGAATTTGCTATGGTGGGAGCCGGTGCAGTAATCACCCGGGACGTTAAGCCCTATGCATTGGTGCTGGGTAACCCCGCCCGCCATGCAGGCTGGGTAAGTGAGTATGGACACCGGTTGCACTTCTCAGAAAAGGGCCTGGCTGAATGCCCTGAAAGCAAACAGGTATATCAGTTAGACAATGAAGTGGTAACAAAAATAAATGAGCCGTATTCATGAAAGAAGTGATTCATTTTGCATTGATTGGCTGCGGTCGTATTGGTAAAAAGCATGCAGAAATTATACAAAGTTTGCCTGGAGCCGAATTAACTGCTGTTTGTGATACCAACCAAGGGGCAGTTGCCGGAATAAGCAAAGCAATACCCTTTTATTTATCCATAGACGCATTGCTGGATACAGAAAAATCGATTGATGTAGTAAGTATAGCCACCCCTAATGGCCTCCACGTCACCCATGCGCTGAAAGCGCTGCACGCAGGTAAGCATATTGTAGTAGAGAAGCCTATGGGACTTACAAAGGCCAGTTGCGCGGAAGTAGTAGAAAAAGCATCCCAGGTTAATAAGCAGGTATTTTGTGTTATGCAAAACCGGTATTCTCCGCCCAGTTCCTGGATAAAAGATTTAATGCTGAGTAAAAGACTCGGAAAAATATTTTTAGTAAAAATTGACTGTTTCTGGAACCGCGATGAACGCTATTATATAAAAGGGGGCTGGAAAGGAACTACTTCGCTGGATGGAGGAACACTTTTCACCCAGTTCAGTCACTTTGTAGATATGATGTACTGGCTTTTTGGGGACATACATGATATCCACGCAAATTTTTTCGATTTTAATCATCAGCAGACTACCGCGTTTGAAGATGCCGGTATCATACATTTCAGATTTAATAATGGCGGTGCAGGCGTATTTAATTACTCAACTGCATTGTGGGATAAAAATTTTGAAAGTACGTTAACGGTGATAGCAGAAAACGGCACTGTCAAGATAGGGGGGCAGTATATGAACGAGGTTTTGTATTGCCACATAAAAGATTATACAATGCCCATGCTGGCGCCCAGTCAACCTCCTAATGCTTATAGCGGGTATACAGGCAGTGCCGCTAACCATGGCTTTGTATTTCAAAATGTACTGGATGTATTAAATGGCCGGTCAACGGTTTCAACAAATGCGCTTGAAGGCATGAAGGTGGCAGAGATTATTGAGAATATCTACAAGCTTAAAAATGCATAGCACATTGTTTCTTGCAATCCTGTATCGGCCATTGCCAGTTTAATAAATAATTTCTTCTCCGTCAACCTTCAATAGTAATTCCTTTTTATCGCTTTCTTCCACGCGGCCGGTGATGCGGGCTTCTATGCCAAACAGCCTGCCCGCAGCAATTAAATTATCTGCTGAATCAGCATCCGTAAAAATTTCAAGGCGGCATCCCATGTTAAAAACCTGGTACATTTCCCGGTTATCAGAATTGGACGATTGCTGAATAATTTTAAAAACAGGCGGCACTTCCGGCAAATTATCCTTTACAATTTTAAAATTGCCTGGCAGGTATTTCATGCACTTGGTTTGTCCGCCGCCACTGCAATGTATAAGACCATGGATGCTGTCAAAATGATTTTCCAGGATTACTTTCAACAACGGCGCATAGGTTCTTGTTGGGGATAAAATCAGCTGCCCCACCGTTAACTGCCCGGCGGCAGGTAACGTAGCCGGATGATAGCTGGCCGGATTAACGATATCATTAAAAGCATGTGGCCCGATGTAGATGACGTCTTCATCCAAACCGGTATCATACGATTCAGGAAAATTGCTGCCATAGCTTTTACGCAGTACGTCGTGCCGGGCACTGGTAAGCCCGTTGCTGCCAATACCGCTGTTATAAGCGGTCTCGTAAGAAGCTTGTCCGTAGCTGTTAAACCCTACTATTACATCGCCTGCCTTTATTTTATCATTGCCAATAACCTTGTTTTTAGGCCACCTGGCCGCCATGGTGCCATTAACGGCAATGGTCCTCACCACATCACCCACATCTGCAGTTTCGCCACCCAGGTAATGGATATTTATCCCAAATTTCTTTAATTCTTCAAATAATTCCTGCGTTCCGTTGATGACTGCTTCCAGCACTTCTGCCGGTACCAGCCTTTTATTGCGGTCAATGGTAGACGAAAACAATAATTTATCATGGATGCCAACACAAAGCAGGTCATCCAGGTTCATCACCACTGCATCCTGTGCAATGCCTTTCCACACAGATACATCACCGGTTTCTTTCCAGTACAAATACGCCAGTATACTTTTGGTGCCTGCCCCATCCGCATGCATTACATTTATCCAGTCTGCATCCGCACCCAGGTAATCGGGGTATAATTTGCAAAAAGCATACGGGTAAAGGCCCTTATCAAGTTTCTCGGTTGCCTTATGTACTTCTTCTTTCTGTGCTGAAACGCCCCGTTTTGAATATAAACTCATAATGCGGTTTGAGCCGCAAAACTAAATATTCAATTTTCAATTATCAATTTCAATTATCAATTAGTTTTGCACCACTTTATAATGAAAGTATACAGCAACATAGAAACTTTACCCGCTTTTAACAAAGCCGTGGTAACCATTGGTAGTTTTGACGGGGTACACCTGGGGCACCAGCAGATTATTACACAGTTAAGAATGGAGGCGCAACGCATTGGTGGAGAAACCGTATTGGTTACGTTTGACCCGCATCCACGCAAAATTGTAAGCGCAAAACCGCTTCAATTGATCAATACAGCTTCCGAAAAAATAGAATTGTTGCAGCAGCAGGGCATTGACAACCTGGTAATCGTTCCTTTTACAGCTGCTTTTGCCAGTCAGTCCGCTGCCGCTTATATGGAAGATTTCCTGGTCAGCCGCTTTCATCCGCATACTGTTATTATTGGGTATGATCACCGTTTTGGCAAAGACCGCAGCGGCGATTTTCACCTGCTGGAGCAATATGCTGCACAACATGCTTTTGAACTAATTGAAATACCGGTGCATGTAATTGATGAAGCCAGTATCAGTTCTACTAAAATCAGGGTTGCTTTGCTGAATGGGCAAATTGAAGAAGCCCGGCGTTTCCTGGGCTATGATTATTTTTTTGATGGCCTGGTGGTAAAAGGCAATCAACTGGGGAGGACCATTGGCTATCCTACTGCTAACCTGCAGCTGCAGATTGCCGACAAACTTGTGCCGGGTAATGGTGTGTATGCAGTATATGTTGCAATACGCGATGGTCTGCACCCTGCAAGTGCCAATCCGCTACTCAAAGGCATGATGAATATTGGTGTGCGCCCCACCGTAGATGGCACCCAACTGTCTATTGAGGTAAACATTTTTAATTTTGATGCGGATATCTATGGCGCTACCATACGGGTATACCTGAAGAAATACCTGCGGGGCGAACAAAAGTTTAACGGGCTGGACGCATTAAAGGAACAGTTGGCAAAAGATCGCATCAACGCGTCACTTTACCTGTAAGATTATTTTATTTAATAAGGACTGATCATTTTAACGGCCAGCTCCTTCAGCAGCGAAGCATCTGCCGTGCCCATATCATTCACCCCTAAACTTTTAAGGTTATAAGCATGTAAAAGAAGAAGGGTTCTTTCTATGCCTTCGTACCCGTAGTTCTTCAGCGTTTCAAGGGCCTGGCGTGCAGCAAAAATATTGTTGTAAAAAAGAGGCTTCACTGCATGCTCACTTTTATCGGGCATACCAAAAAGCGAAAATACTTTTGAAAAATAATTGTAGATAGCGGGCAATACCAGCTGTATGGGTGCCGCCTTGGGATTGCTTTCAAAATAGCGGATGATGCGGATGGCCCTTGGCAGATCTTTTTTTGCAAGTGCATCCTGCAGTTCAAATACATTGTATTCTTTGCTTACGCCAATGTATTTTTCAATGTCATCCTCACTGATTGTTTTTCGCGTGCCCAGATTAACGGCCAGCTTATCAATCTCATTGTTTATCCTGGAAAGATCATTACCAATATGTTCTACCAGCAACATCAATGCTTTTTGTGACAGACTGTATCCTTTGGAGGCGGCCAGGTTGCTTACCCATTCAGGCAACTGGTTCTCATATAATTTTTTGGTGGAAAGTAATTCACCTTTTTCTTTCAGCAACTTTGCCAGCTTGCTGCGGCCATCAATTTTTTTTTCTTTATAGGAAACAACAAAAATGGTAGAAGCCAGCGGATTTGCGATGTAGTTTTCAAGCTTGTCAATTTCCTTCATTTGCTGCGCCTCTTTCAGTAATACCACTTGTCTTTCGGAAAACATAGGGTAGCGCATGCAGGCATTTACAATGTCGGCCCAGCTGGCATCTTTTCCGTAAAAAACGGTCAGGTTGAACCCTGCTTCCGCTTCGCTCAGAATATGGTGTTCGGCATAATTCATCACCTGGTCTATATAATATTCTTCTTCGCCTTCCAACCAATAAACAGGCCTGAATGCTTTCTTTTTCCAGTCGGTTAAAATTTTTTCTACTGACATTGTTTTGCAATATTAGTAAAATAAAAAAAGGAATAATCAGACATGGTTTTTTACGAATAATTATTCGTTGTTCTTACTAACGGTAATTGCTGAAATACACGATAGGAAAGGGTTACAGCCCTGTTAACCAATGAAGTCTGAGTTTATCAACAACTGTTAATACCTCTAAAAATAATTCTGGCATGGTTTTAGTCTAAAGGGTAAATAGCTGAAAAAATCAGCACGTTTACAGGGAACGTATTAATAACTTAAAGAAAGCGAAACTAATATGAGTACTACAAATTATCCATCTGCAACACCGCAGAACCAGGCGCCAAAAAAAGATTACAGGGGTTTAATCATCGGCCTTTTAGCTGTTGGTCTTTTAGGAACATGGGGTTATTTACTATGGAATAATAATAAGAATGAGCAAAGCATTGTTGTAAAAGACAGCCAGATTGCAAGAGTTACAGATGAAAAAAGTGAAATCCAGCGCAGTTTTGATGCGTCCCTGGCACGTCTTGATTCAGTTACCGGCAGCAACAATCAGTTACAGAGCAAGCTTACTGAAGCAACCAATGACATCTCAAAAAGAAAAGCAGAAATCCGCAGCATATTAGGTAAGAAGAATGCTACAGCAGCAGAACTTACAAGAGCCAAAGAACTGGTTGGTCAGTTAAATGATAAAATTGCAGGTCTTGAGCAGAAGGTTACAGAACTGACTGCTCAAAACACACAATTGAATACTGATTTAACAAGTGAAAAAGGTAAAACCACGCAGCTTTCGGCAGACTTACAAACTACATCTGTAGCTAAAGCTGAGTCTGATAAAAAAGTAGAAATTGCGTCTACCTTTAATGCTTCTAATATCGCTATCACGCCAATACAGGAAAAGAAAAATGGTCGTGAAAAAGTAACAACAACTGCAAAACGCGTTGATAAATTAGTTATCTCTTTTGATGTTGACAACCGCATTGTTCAGTCTGGTGCTGCTGATATTTATGTAGCTATCACTGGTCCTGATGGAAAGCCGGTGGCAGTTGAAGCGCTGGGTTCAGGTACTTTTACAACACGTGATGAAGGTGATAAATTATTCACTGCTAAAGTTCCTGTTGAATTCGAAGCTGGCAAAAAGAAAAATGTTCAGTTTGCATGGAAACAAAACAGCGATTTTCAGCGTGGTAACTACAAAATCGAAATTTATCACAATGGTTACAAGATTGGTGAAGGAACACGTGAACTAAAGAAGGGTGGATTGTTTGGATAATATCACTTCTTATTATTTCTATATAAAGCCGCTCTTAACAGAGCGGTTTTTTTATGCCCTGACAGTGTGTTCGTCATAGAACATAATTGCGATAAGCATATTGACGGGTCTTGAAAATAGTTAGAAAAGCAGGAAGGGAAAATAAGGATAGCCATATTGAAATGGCGAAGCGCCTTGCTGTTAAAAATATGGCCTCAACAGCCCCTTAAAAGCTTTTCAAATATAAGAATTGGGCCAAATGCGCAGGCATATTGGAGAGATGGAGAGTGTGCTGCCAATTAAATGCTTTCTCTCTAAAAGATTGCTCGTACCGAGGCTCTGCCAATATGCACCACTTTTGCTTCTCCCGGTTTACGGCCCTCATATTGTATGTTAATTTCAAGGTTATTGGCCAGGCGTTTGGTTACTTCCACATTCCATAAAAAATTCTTACCGGGCAAAAGGCCGTCAAGCATATTGTATCCCACGGTTGAATTTGCATTAGCTGTTGGAGCAAAACTGATATTTGAATAGGTAAATTTGGTTAGTATGGCACCGGATTGCAGTAGGTTATATTTGACCTCTGCATTCACCGCATTCGAGGAGTACGTTTCTTTATCACCCGACCTGTTTTTTTTGTTGCTGTATTTATATCCTGTTACAAATCGCAAAATAGTCCCTTTTGTAAAACTGATTCGCGGCTCCAGTGAATATTGACTGATATCGTAATTACGGTTTTCAAATTTGGCATTGGCGGTTGTTAGTTGATTAGCGCCAATTTTGCCAGTGATATCAAGTTGCAGTGATTTATTAATATTCACCCTGGCGCGGGAACTCCATTCATTCAGGCGCCTGCTTTCTAAACCATATGTTAACAAAGACTTGCCGCTGTTGCGGGAATTTGCCAGGTCGATACCCCATTTGGTACTGAACCGGTTAAAAGAAAAACTATTGATGAAAACAGCGTTCAGGTTAATCAGCGAGGTATCGCTCAGCGGTGTTTTAAAAGGGTTTAATTGTACAATGCCACTGGCAATTTCTTTCTTGGCTATCTGCAGTGCCGATTGCAGGTTTATTTTACCAATAAACTGTTTTAGTCTGCCGGCAGTCCTTGCATCAATGACGGCACGGGGGTTAATATTTATACTGTAGTTAAATGTATTGTAGTTGGCTTTTACAAACAAGTTGGTAGGTGTAAAAATTCGTATATATTTTGCCTGGTCCTGGAACAGTGCTACTTCAAATTCATTCAGTTGCTGTATACCATCATTGTTATAATCAATCCATGTATATTCACCACGGCCAGCCGGTACTTCAAGAAAGGCATAATCTCTTCTCTGCTCCTGCCCCGAACCAGCTTCGTATAGCAGATTGCCCGTTAGCAAACCTTTCCATTCATTTACCTGGTATTCCCCACGCCCTAATACGCTCTGGTCTGCTTTCTGCGTTGTAACAGCGCTGTTTAAGATATCCAATTTCCGGTAAGTAATATTCCACCTGAACTGGTGGTGCTGGTTCTTTATTATTTCACCGGTAAGGTTAATATTATGGCTTATGTCACTTCTCACCAGCTCTTTGCCAAAAGGATATTTGTTAACCCTGGTAAGATAAGTGATGCCCCAGCGGTTGGGTTTATTTTCCGCAGATTTTAAAGACAGCTGAAATGTCTGAAAAGAAAAGCTGGTACTGTTTACAGAATCGGCTGCTTTGTTTTTTACTTCACTGTGCTCAACAGAAAAGTTAGCACCCACGGTATAATTCCGCAACTGCTTAAACTTTTTTGAAATGTCAATGACGGGCCGCAGAAAAAAACCTTTCTCAGTATTGCTATTGGTGTTAGACAGGTTAAACTGGTTATTAAACTGCCATCCTTTTATATTTTGCAACTGCGTGATGCTGTTGCGGATACCTTTAAAATCTTCACCCCTGTTATAGTTGGTGAACTGGTAACGCACGCTGTTTCTTTTATCATCCGCCAGTTGAGCGCCGGCCGTTATAATTGTTTCGGTGGCTGCGGGAACAATATAGGGGAGGCCCCAGTCGCGCAAAAACTCCACGTTGCGCAAGCGTTCCAGGGGGCGAAATTTGGCATCAACATATTCAAAGCCTCCATCCGTAAGCAGCTTGATTTTCTTTGGTCCTGAGAAATCTTTAGTATTGGTCAGCCTTATCCTGGCTGCATAACCTTTATTGTCTGCTTTATCAATATTTGAAAACGTATTTACATCATAATCGCTGTACGCCAAATCTGTTGTAATATTCATTTTCTTTGAAAGATCATAATCCACCTGCACACTTACCACTTGCTGTTTTTTTGGCGTCACCAGAAAAATGGCTGCTTCATACTGCCCCTGTTTTACGCCGCCCAGCGGGGAAATCCACCTGTAAACTTTACCGTTGGCGCCGTTGAAATCCGGCACATAATCGCCCTTGCCCAGGCCTACATCTGCAAAAGACAAAGAATAAATGGCACTGTCCGGGCTTGCGGAATATACAAATATGGAATCACGGCTGGCGCCATTATTAAACGCAGTATCAATTTTTTTATACAAAATTTTACCGGCAGAAAAAGTATCCAGTGAAGCAATTTTATAATAGGCGCTGTTAATGCTGTCGCCCAGGTTTCTCAAAAATATTTTCTGGGTGGGGTCCAATGTCTGGTTGATGGGGGAACTTTTTGCGTCGCTGTTATTAAAAGCACTAACGGTAACCCTTAGTTTATTACTGAAATTGGTAAGGTTGGTGAAATACAGGTTTGCATTCAGGTAATTACGGTCTGCATATTCAAATTCAATTTGTATACGGCTGTCCTTTGTAATCATTCTCTTTGGAGTAAAGGTTACTTCTGCTGTGTTGTAATTGATTACATAATCGCGGTCTTCCCCGCGCTGCAGCAATTCTCCATCAATATAAACCCTTTCTGTATTGGCGAGTAGCACAAAATAAAACTCGTTATTGGCACCCTGCAGGCGGTAAGGACCCTGATTGCCCTCCTGGCCCTGGATAATATTGCGGGTGAATTTTCCCTTGGCAATAGAGCCGCTTACAAGGCTGGTATTGGTGATATGAGGGGCCAGTTGACTCGTTGTTTCAAAGGCAACGCCCTGCAGCCGTTTATAAAAATTAAGAAAGTAATTTTTGTTCTGCCTTATATCAATATCGCCCAGGCTCAGGTTCCAGGTCTTCTTTTTAAACTGCAAAAAAATGCGGTCAAATTCATTTAACTGCTGGGTAGTGCCATCGGGCTGAATGGGAATATTATTATCTGTAATAGCGGCTACAATTTCTATACTGTCCGCCAGGAAGCCGTTGAGCTGCAGGTTAAGGCTGGAGGTGACCACTGCATCCTGGCTGTTACCAAAAGCGATGCCCCGGCCAAAGCTGCCGGTGTAGTTAATAGTGCCAAAATCAAAAAAACGGTCGCTTTCCCTGGAAGAAATATCGTTGAAGTAATAGGGCTGTCCCAGGAAATTATTCATGATACTGTCGTAGTTAAGGTGCTTTGTTACAGCGTTTAACTTTGCATCAAAAACACGATATTGTACCCAAATGCTATCTGCAGGCGGCTTTTGTTTCCAGGTAAGCGATGCATCTATGTAATCAATGCTGTACCAGTCTTTGTTAATACCAGGAAGCAAAAAGGTATTGGGCAGAATACTGAGCGTATCAAGTTGTACCCGGTCTTGCTTTGTACTAATGACTTTTTTGCGGAGGTTTGATAATGGATTGCCTGTGCGGGGCACTTGGGCCCGCAAGGAGATGGTAATACCAGAGCAGATCAAACATAAAATAAGCAGCTTCCCCACAACCCAAAAATGGTTTATTTATAAGCGTTTAAAACCGCTAATTATTGCCCGAAGCTATTGTTTTTCAACGGGAAAGGAAATTTGGCGCAGATTTTACATTTCAGAGGCAGCGTTTTATTATAACCTGACAGTGAAGAATTTATCGCTGCCTGGTTGTTGCGGAAGGTGCGGTGTAGGAAATTACATGTGCCGTCAACCCTTATTTCAACAAAGCTTACAAAAACATGGCTTTTTGGAGATCCAAGCTGCTCTTTAGTACAGGCCAAGTTGTTATACGTAAGCTATGCTGAATGATAAAACTTGAGCCCCAGCGAGATTTAGCCAGGCTGAAGTTTTACAATAGCAGGTCAATTAGTGAGGTATTACTGTTTTATATTTTCGAGTGCAAACAAAAATGAATACTGCAGTGCCACTTCTTTCAGGTAATTGAACCGGCCGGATGCGCCACCATGACCAGCTTCCATATTGATGTACAAGAGCAGAAGTTTGTCATCCGTTTTTAATGATCTTATTTTTGCTACCCATTTTGCGGGTTCAAAGTATTGTACCTGGCTATCGTGCAGGCCGGTGGTGACAAGCATATTTGGATAGCCATTTTTTGATACATTTTCATAGGGCGAATAAGATTTCATGTACTCATACGCGTCTTTATTCTTGGGATTGCCCCATTCATCAAATTCATTGGTGGTTAACGGGATGCTTTCATCCAGCATAGTGTTTATAACATCTACAAAGGGTACCTGGGCTATTACGCCATGCCAAAGCTCTGGCCGCATAGTAGTGATGGCACCCATCAGCAGCCCACCAGCGCTGCCGCCCTGTGCGTACAGGTGTTCTTTACTGGTATATTTTTGTGCAATCAAATATTCCCCACAGTCAATAAAATCGGTAAAGCTGTTTTTCTTCTTCATTAATTTACCATCTTCGTACCACTGCCTGCCCATTTCCTGGCCGCCACGGATATGTGCAATGGCAAATGCAAATCCCCGGTTTAAAAGGCTTAGCCTGTTGCTGCTGAAACCGGCATCCATGCTATTACCATAAGAACCATAGGCATATAGTAAAAGCGGTGCATGGCCATCTTTTACAAATCCATTTTTATAAACAATGGATAAAGGCACTTTTGTACCATCCTTTGCCGTTGCATATATTCTTTCTGTTGTGTATTCTTTGCTGTCGTACCCGCCTACCACTTCCTGCTGCTTCATCAGCTTTTTATCTTTTGTTTCCATATTGTAATCGTATACGGAATTGGGGGTTGTCATGGACGTGTAGCTGTAGCGGAGGGTAGTAGTATTGAACTCGGGGTTAGCGGTTGGATTGGCCGTATAAGCTGGTTCGCCAAAGTCGAGGTAATGCTCCTGGCCATTGGCAATATTGCGGATATGCATTTGCCTTAAGCCTTCTTTGCGTTCTACAATCACCAGGAAATTTTTAAATTCATCCAGCCCTTCCAGCAGTACGTCGGGCCGGTTGGCAATTACCTCTTTCCATTCTGTACTGGCTGTTTTGCCATAAGCACATTCCATCAGCCTGAAATTTTTTGCATTCCAGTTGGTCACTACCAGGAACTTGCTGCCTTCATCTGTTACATCATACAACACATCTTTCATACGTGGTTGAAATACCGTAAATGCGCTTTCCGGTTTGCTGGCATCCAGCAGCCTGTATTCTGACGACATGGTAGCCTGCGAAACAATAAAAATATATTTGCCCGATTTGCTCTTGCCTACACCGATGTAATTGCTGTGATCAGTTTCGGTGTACACCACTGCATCTGATGCGGCATCTGTGCCCAGGGTGTGGCGTTTAATCTTCTCCGATAGCAGTGTTTGCTGGTTTTTTTCTGTATAGAACAATGTTTTGCTGTCGTTGGCCCACACGGAGCCCCCTTCAGTATTATAGATGGCATCTTTGTAAAGTTCACCGGTTTCCAGGTTTTTTATCTGGATAATGTATTGCCTGCGTGAAACCGTATCAATACCGTAGGCGAGCAGTTTATTGTCTTCACTTATATTAAACCCAGCCGCGGCAAAATAGGTATGGCCCTCCGCCAGGGCATCCACATCCAGCAAAATTTCTTCCCTCGCTTCCAGCGATCCTTTCTTCCGGCAGTACTTATAATATTGTTTGCCTGCTTCATTTCTTGTATAATAATAGTAGCCATTTTTAAAGACAGGTACAGATTCATCCTTTTCTTTTATGCGGCCTTTCATTTCTGCAAACAGCTTTTCCTGGAATATTTTAGTGCCACTCATCATGGTGTCCAGGTACTTGTTTTCTGCTTTCAGGTAATCTACTACCTGGTTGCTGTCAGCGCCTTTTTTAAAATAATCTATCATCCAGTAATAATTATCGGGTACCGTATCTCCGTGTATCATTCGGTTATGCGGTTTTATTTCTGCTATCGGCGCGGTGATGCCCTGGGGCCAGCTATACAGTTCTTTTGTTTTCACATCATTGTTATTAAGTAAACAGGAAGATAACATGCATATAACAGCTATGCCTGTCAATAGTTTTTGGAACATACAGGATGATTGAGTATTCAATGTACGCTAAGCAGGTAAAAGAGAAAAAGAAATTTTGTGCTAAGAGATGGAAGGAGAAGAGAAACATGCATGCAGGAGGAATAGACTGTTTTAATCGCGCAGGGCTAACAGGGCTAAGCGATCTTAGGAGAAAAGGAGCGATGAATTACGATGAACTGACTGCAGGAATTTTTATTCGCGGAGTGTTGACATTGCTGATAGAGAGGGACAATATCAATCGTTGGTGTTCATAAAAAATGGCCCGGGAAATAATGCCGGGCCACGTAATTTATTTTAATAAGCTGTCTGTTAGTAGGGTGTCTGAAGGCAAAAGAAATCAGCAATTAAAAAATCAGAGCCGTCCCAACGGGCCGGCATCAGATATCCCCTCTTACTTATCAACCGTTAAACCGGCAGCAAAATATTCACCGTTTAAGCGGGCAATATTGGTAATGGAAATTTCTTTGGGACAGGTAGCTTCACAGGCTCCGGTATTGGTGCAGCTTCCAAATCCTTCTTTGTCCATTTGCGCCACCATATTTAATACGCGGCTCTTGCGCTCCGGCGAGCCCTGTGGCAGTAAAGCCAGGTGAGAAACCTTAGCAGATACGAACAGCAGGGCTGAACTGTTTTTGCAGGCTGCCACACAGGCGCCGCAGCCAATACACATGGCGGCAGCAAAGGAAGCATCTGCATCATCTTTGTTGATGGGAATGGAATTGCCGTCTACCGCATTGCCGGTATTAACACTGATAAAACCACCGGCCTGGATAATCCTGTCGAAGGAAGAGCGGTCTACCACTAAATCTTTTATTACAGGGAAAGCATCTGCCCTCCAGGGCTCAATTATAATGGTATCCCCGTCTTTGTAAGCACGCATGTGCAGCTGGCAGGTTGTATTGGCCTCCCAGGGGCCATGCGGTTTGCCATTAATAACCATGGAACACATGCCACAGATGCCTTCGCGGCAATCATGATCAAATGCAACGGGATCCTGTCCCTCGCGTATCAATCTTTCATTCAGTACGTCAATCATTTCAAGAAAAGACATTTCTGACGAGATATCACTTACCTGGTAGGTTTCAAAACCACCCTTGTCTTTGCTGTTTTTCTGACGCCAGATTTTAAGTGTAAGATTCATTGTGTTATGCTCCATAGTAAATGTGATAATGGAAAGAATGTGGAAAATCTGAAAATATCCGCTTCTTACCGCTAATTAATGGTTTTATAAGATTAAGCAAATGCACTTTTTACAATACCATTGCCTAAGTAAATTCTTTTTAAACTACAGGCTTCCCCATTACTTATAACTGCGCTGGCTTGGTTTTGCCACTTCAAACTCAAGTATTTCTTTATGTAATTCCCAGTCGCTTTCACCTTTAAGTTCCCACGCTGATACGTAAGCGTAGTTGGCATCATCGCGCTGTGCTTCGCCCTCTTCAGTCTGGCTTTCTTCACGGAAATGGCCACCGCAGCTTTCATTGCGGCTAAGCGCATCCTTGCACATTAATTCGCCCAGTTCAATAAAATCTGCCACACGGTTGGCTTTGTCCAGCTCGGGGTTCATGCTGGCTATTTCACCCGGTATTTTTACATCACTCCAGAATTCTTTTTTCAGGGCCTGTATTTCTGCAATCGCTTCCTGCAGGCCGGCTGCACTGCGGGCCATACCACATTTATCCCACATAATCCTGCCGAGGCGTTTATGAAAACTTTCCACCGTTTGTGCGCCTTTAATATTCATCAGTTTCTCTATCCGTTCTGCCACCGCTTGTTCTGCCTCAGCAAAAGCAGGGTGATCTGTCGGTATAACATTGGTGCGTATTTCATCGGCCAAATAATTACCCACGGTATAGGGGATTACAAAATAACCATCCGCCAGTCCCTGCATAAGTGCAGATGCACCCAGGCGGTTGGCGCCATGATCACTGAAATTTGCTTCGCCCAATGCATATAAGCCGGTGATGCTGGTCTGCAGTTCATAATCAACCCACAGCCCACCCATGGTATAATGCACCGCGGGATAAATGCGCATAGGAGAGGAGTAAGGATCTTCCCCGGTTATTTTCTGGTACATGTCGAACAGGTTACCATACTTTTCTTTTACAACTTCCTTACCCAATTTTATTACCTCGTCTTCTGCCACATTTTCGCGTCCCTGTATACCACATTCTATTTTACCATAACGGATAATAGCAGCTGCGAAATCAAGAAACACGGCCTGCTTCGATGAGCCTACACCGTAGCCAGCATCACATCTTTCCTTAGCCGCCCTGGAAGCCACGTCACGCGGCACCAGGTTACCAAAGGCGGGATACCTTCTCTCAAGATAGTAGTCACGCTCTCCTTCAGGAATTTCATTTCCCTTCCTGGTATCACCCTGTTTCAGGGGCACCCAAATTCTTCCGTCATTGCGCAGGCTTTCACTCATGAGTGTTAATTTGCTCTGGTGGTCGCCACTAACGGGTATGCAGGTAGGGTGTATTTGTGTAAAACAGGGATTGGCAAAATAGGCGCCTTTTTTATGGGCTTTCCATGCGGCGGTTACATTGCTGCCCATGGCATTGGTACTTAAATAAAATACATTGCCATAACCACCGGTGCATAACAATACGGCATGGCCGAAATGTCTTTCCAGTTCCCCATTAATTAAATTACGGGCAATGATGCCGCGTGCCTTGCCATCTATCATTACCACGTCCAGCATTTCGTGGCGGGTATACATTTTTACATTACCCAATGCCACCTGTCGTTCCAGTGCCTGGTAGGCGCCAATCAATAACTGCTGACCGGTTTGGCCGGCCGCATAAAAAGTACGCTGTACCTGGGTACCACCAAAACTGCGGTTGCTCAGCAGACCGCCATATTCCCTGGCAAAGGGAACGCCCTGAGCTACACACTGGTCAATAATATTAGCGCTCACCTCTGCAAGGCGGTGCACATTGGATTCACGTGCGCGGTAATCGCCGCCTTTGATGGTATCGTAAAATAAACGGAAAACAGAGTCCCCGTCATTCTGATAATTTTTTGCTGCATTAATGCCGCCCTGTGCCGCAATGCTATGCGCCCTGCGGGGAGAATCCTGGAAGCAGTATGCTTTTACTTTATAACCCAGTTCACCCAAAGCTGCTGCGGCTGATGCACCGGCCAGACCAGTACCCACCACAATCACTTCAATTTTTCTTTTGTTGGAAGGATTAACCAGCTTTACATGGCCTTTGTAGTCTGTCCATTTATCATCAAGCGGACCGGAAGGAATTTTTGAATTCAGCATAGTATAAAATGTGAAAATAGATAAATATCAAAATCGCCAGGCCGTCAGTATTTCTTTTTGGCGCAAAGGCACTTACGATCATCCAAGTCATGTCTGCCGTTTTCTAACTGATCCAGCGCATATACATACTAATGGGCATCATAGCAAACACCAAGGGAACCAAAACAGAAAAGCCAACACCCATTGATTGTAACAACGCAATATATCTTTTGTTGTGTACGCCCAGTGTCCGGAAAGCGCTTTGAAAACCATGCATCAGGTGATAGGCGAGGGATGCGCAGCCCAGTACATATAATATTACTACCACCAGGGCGTAAGGATTTGTATTGGTCTGGAATACTTTTAGCATTTCTGCATACAGGTTGTGAATTTCCTTTCCATCCATATACGTAACCGGATCAAGGGGTTGAATGCTGGCGATGCCACCCAGGCGGCTGGGCGTCCAGAAATGATAGATATGCATAACAAGAAAAAGAAGTAACAAGGTGCCCAGCAAGCCCATACTGCGGCTGTACCATTTACTACCCCTGTTGCCATAATCTACCGCATATTTAACGCGGCGGCGGTTGTTATTTTTGGCGGTAAGTACATAGCCTTGTATGATATGAAGAAAAATTAAGCCGAACAGGGCTATTTCAACGATGCGAATAACCACGGTGGAACCCATAAAGTGAGCCGCTTTATTAAACATCTCACCCCCGTCATTGGCCCAGATACAGGCATTTAACCCGGCATGCACCACCAAGAAAAGAATAAGCGAAATACCGGTGAGCGCCATTATTAATTTTTTGCCTACCGAAGAAGTAAAAAAATCGGACCATTTCATTTGTGCAGTTATTAATTAAAAAACAAACAGGGGCTTTCTCTTGTAATGAAGATAAGGGGTTTAAGGAAAGCGACTTCTGCAAAAATAGTACAGGAACCCATAGTTCAATGCAATTACTGTTTTTTTTTATGACTGTAAAAGCCTTGTTGCAAACACTGGGTAAATGGCCGTAGTTTCTTATCTTAGCCGCCCTAAACTACAATGGCATGGCAAAAAAAGTGGAGGATTTTGACGCTAACCTGGCAGGTGAAGAAGGGCAGAGCGAAGAAGCTAAGACCAGTTGGTTTAAGCGTATAAAAAAAGGGATATTAACCACCACTGCTGAAAAAAAGGAAGCGCCGGAGGGATTATGGGTTAAATGCCCCGAATGCAATTATATATGTACAGTGGGCGAATTGCGTGAACACCTGTTTACATGCCCCAAATGCAACCATCATCACCGGATTGGCAGCGACGAATATTTTGAAATACTGTTTGATAACAATGAGTACGAAGTAATGTTTGAAAACATCCGTTCAAAGGATTTTCTGCATTTTACAGATTTGAAGTCGTACGAAAAGCGCCTGGAAGAGACCTGGGCCAAAACAGATATTACAGATTCAATACGGGTGGCAGCAGGTAAACTGAAGGAGAATGATTTTGTAATTGCCTGCATGGATTTTGAGTTCATCGGCGGATCGCTGGGAAGCGTAATGGGTGAACGTATTTCAAGGGCGGTTGACTACTGTCTTGAGCACCGTGCACCTTTAATGATTATTTGTAAGAGTGGTGGCGCCCGTATGATGGAAAGTGCTTTTTCACTGATGCAGCTGGCCAAGGTTTCCGGTAAACTATCACAACTTACGGACGCAAAAATTCCTTATATCTCTTTATTAACTGATCCGTCTTTTGGTGGCATCTCAGCTTCTTTTGGTATGCTGGGCGATTTAAACATTGCAGAGCCGGGTGCATTGATTGGCTTCGCCGGCCCCCGTGTTATTAAGGAGACCATAAAAAAAGATTTACCGGAAGGTTTTCAACGCAGCGAATTTTTGCTGGACCATGGCTTCCTGGATTTCATTTTAGACAGGAAAGAAATGAAAGACAAACTTGGCACGCTGCTGGTGCTTTTTAAAAACTAAGAAGCCGCCTCATATCTTTGTGCCGCCGGATCATAATGAGTTCATGGCAGGCAGGCTGAGCGCCGCAACGCAGGCGACCTGATCAACTACTCAATCAAAAGAATGGCAGAATTAAGAAACAGATCAGCATTTCATGAATATTTTATAGAAGATACCTATATAGCAGGAATGGTATTGGTAGGCACAGAGGTAAAATCCCTGCGTGGCGGCAAGGTCAGTTTTAATGACAGCTATTGTTACTTTGTTGATGGCGAACTTTTTGTAAAAAGTCTTCATATTTCAGAATATGCATTTGGCACTACACAAAGGCATGAACCCACGCAGGAGAGAAAACTGCTGCTTACAAAAAGAGAATTAAAGAAACTGGAAGCAAAAACTTCTGAAAAAGGTTATACAATTGTTCCACTGAAGATTTTTTTTACTGATAAGAACATTGCTAAAATAGAAATTGGTATCGGCAAGGGTAAGAAACACCACGACAAAAGAGAGACCATCAAATCACGGGATACCGACAGGGAGATTAAACGATACCTTAACAAATACAGCTGATTAGCTGACTGGTTTATCAATATAGCAGGTGGCATGCTTTCAAAACTGCACTGCTATCATAACCTAAGCCGGCAGCAACACAAAAAACTATAGCAGTCAAGTCCTTACTGCTGACCACCAGCCATTTTTACCTTGTATAAAAGTTAAAAAAGGCAATAAATACCTATAAAACGGGTTTCATATAAAAGAAACCACGGTGTATAAATCAGACATCAGACATTTCTTTTATCTTCATACCATGCGTTTACTACTCATTTTTCTTTTGCTGGCAAGCTCTTGTTTTATACAGGCACAGACTGTTACCGGCAGCTGGTATGGCCTTGCAGAACCTAATGCAAAAGGTAGTAATACCAACAATTATCTTACAGAGCTAATCATTAAGCAGAAAGGCAATGCTGTAGAAGGTATATTTGGTTATTACTTCCGCAGTGGTTACCAGAGTTATTATATACACGGCAGGTACAACCCAAAAACAAGAACACTGACCATTAAAAATATACCCGTTGCTTTTTATAAAAACCGCGATATAGACGGTATTGAGTGCCCCATGGATTTGGAGGCTTCTTTATTTGTGTCTAAACTACAAAGTAAATTAACGGGTGCTTTTATCAGCCAGGAAAAATATAAATACACATGCCCCCAGCTTAACTTCAATTATACACTGGATATCAGTGAAAAAAACCAGGATAGCCTCATACGCAGCAATGCGACCAGCATAAAAAAATACTGGAAACCGCGCGATGAGGAACTGGTGATAAATACAAAAGATATACCTGCAGCCGGCCATGTGGTTGAAACAATTGCGGCTCCGGCTTTTAAAGATTCTGCAGTGGTTGTAAAAGACAGCGTGGCCATGATTACAGACGCTGCTGCTGTTAGAACAGTCGTGAAAGACAGCGTGGCGATGACTCCAGATGCCGCTGTTGTTAAAACACCCGGAGCAGATAGAAAAAAGGAGCTGGAGAAACTGGTAGTTGATTTTGAAAAGCGGAAAACCATTCTGAAAACAGAAATTGAAATTGAAAGTGATTCTGTAAGAATTAGTTTTTACGATAATGGCCAGATTGATGGAGACAGTATTACTGTTTTCATTAATAAAATGCCCGTACTTACTCACCAGCGCCTTGCAGAAAAAGCGCTGAATATGTACATTGCGGTTGACAGTTCCAACACCAGTACTGAAATAACCATGTTTGCGGAAAACCTAGGTATATATCCCCCTAACACCGCATTAATGGTAATCACAGATGGCGCAAAAAGAACAGAGGTGTTTCTTTCAAGCAGTCTCAAGCAAAATGCCTCCGTGGTGCTGAAACGTAAAACACGGTAAGGACTTATTCCACCCGCTCATAAGTAACAGTGGGAATATCGCAACAGGATGCAGAAGGAAGGAAAATGAGCTTGTTTTTATCAAACCGGACAGAATCATTATCAACAAGCGATTGTCCATTGTACATCCAGTTTAGTTGAAGCAGCCAGTCCCCGGCAACTATCGATTTTTTTATAGTATAAGCTCCTGACCGCGGAATACCATTCGCATTAGAAGGATAAATGAACCTGTATTGGCCGTTGTTGTCAAACTCAATGGTTAATCCTGTGCCAGCCTGATAATTAATAGTCCCTGCAAACCCGCCTGTTGATTGCCTCAGTTCCCATTGGCCGGTAAGCATTTTACTGTTTTCGCAGTTGCTTTTATTGCACGATGCCGTAGAAAGAGCGGCAGCAAATAATACCAGAAGAGGTTTCATAGTATATCATTTTTTTCATTGACAGCACAAAAAAGCCTTTCGTTGCAGAAAGGCTTTCGGTATTCATTTTTTGTGATGTTTAAAACAGTTCAGGCTGCCCTTTATCACCGGCTTTTCTTTCCCATTCCATTTTCACCGTTTTACTGAAATCTGTGAGCTTGGCGCCAACGGCTTTCCAGCCCATGATTTCCACCATTTTTACCACTTTAAATTTTGCTTTGCGTACCTGGTCACCACGGCCGCTTTGAACAGCCAGCAAAGGTTCTTCATCCGTAGACACTGCCTCCAGGTAATTGCCGTCACCTTCTTTTATAAAGCTGAATTTATTGTGAAGGGTAGTAGTTTCAATCTTAAAACGCTTAATATTAAACTGCACTTTTTCCTTATCCAGGTATACGGCTGTTACAATCTTTTCCGGGTTGAACTTCTGGATTTCAAGTACTTTTTCGGGGTCTATCCTTTGCGTGAGTTCCTGGTCAGTAATTTCGTAGCTGCCATCTTTGTAGAAAATAACAATGCGGTCTTCAGCTTCAAAGCTACCCAGGTAGAGGCCTTTTACTTCAGCGGTTAAACGGCCAAACTTATCATCAAACCAAAGCTTTTTAGCGCTTAATGTAGATTTGCCGGCTTCTTTAAACTTCACTGATTTTACCGGGTATTTGGTAACCTGGTTGCCCATACTACCACGGGCCTTTATTTCCATCTCCTCAAAATAAAAATCCAGTTCTTTTATGCGCGCACTGCTGCCGGGTGTAAGCAAAATCTTTACAGCTTCTGCTTCGCCATTTGCATTTACAGACAGGTAATGAACCTTGCTTTTTTCATGGCCTTTTGTAAGATCATAATCTTTATCCCTGGTTATACCGGTTACGTTAAACCGTTTTGCATAACTGGTGCCGGTGGCGCCGTCCAGGTAAATCATATTGTATGTGGTACGCTCATCGTTTTTCATAAAAATGGCGGCGTGCAGAATGTCTTTACCGATATAGGTTTTATCAGCCACCTTTACCACTTTCATGATGCCACGCTTGGTAAATACAATAATATCATCCAGGTTAGAACAGTCCAGCACAAACTCATCTTTTTTAAGGCTGGTACCAATAAAGCCATCCTCACGGTTCATGTATAGTTTGGCATTGGCAATAGCTACCTGCTTGGCTTGTATTGTGTCAAACTGCTTAATTTCGGTTTTACGCTGACGCGTTTTACCGTATTTCTGTAAAAGGCCTTCGTAATACGCCACCGCATAATCAACCAGGTTGGCCAGATCATGTTTTACTTTTTTAATGTCTCCTTCCAGGCCTTTTATTTGTTCATTCAGATCATCTATATCCAGTTTGTAAATCCGGCGTACAGGCTTTTCCGTCAGCTTCACTACATCTTCGCGGGTGATATCCCTGCGCAACTGTTTACGGAAAGGTGTAAATGCAGCTGCAATGGCTTCCAGCACCTTGTCCCAGGTAGCGTGTTTCTTTTCTAGTTCTTTGTAGATTTTTTCTTCAAAAAATATTTTCTCCAGCGATGTATAATGCCATTTCTCCTGCAGTTCTGCCAGTCGGATTTCAAGTTCCTTTTTTAACAGGTCTTTGGTATTTTCTGTAGAAACTTTAAGCAATTCATGTACGCCTAAAAACTTCGGCTTGTTATCTATGATTACACAGGCGTTGGGGGATATGCTTACCTCGCAATCTGTAAATGCATAGAGCGCATCAATGGTTATGTCGGGCGAAATGCCGGGCGCCAAATCTACCTGTATCTCCACATCTGCTGCCGTGTTATCTGTTACTTTTTTAATTTTTATTTTTCCCTGGTCATTGGCTTTCACGATGCTATCCATTAAAGTAGCGGTGGTTACGCCATAAGGCACATCTTTGATCAGCAGGGTTTTTTTATCGAATTCTTCAATGCGGGCACGTACGCGTACTTTGCCGCCGCGCTTCCCTTCATTGTAATTGTCTGTATCAATCATGCCGGCGGTTAGAAAATCTGGAAACAGTTCAAATTTTCTGCCGCGCAAGTATTTAATGGCGGCTTCACACAGTTCGCAGAAATTATGTGGTAATATTTTAGTGGAGAGTCCTACGGCAATGCCTTCTGCACCCTGCGCCAGTAGTAAGGGAAACTTCATGGGCAGCGTAACAGGTTCATTTTTTCTGCCATCGTAACTGAGCTGCCAGTCGGTTGTTTTTGCGTTGAAAGCTACTTCCAGTGCAAATTTGGAAAGCCTTGCTTCAATATAACGGGATGCGGCTGCATCATCGCCGGTGCGTACATCGCCCCAGTTACCCTGTGTATCAATCAATAAGTCTTTCTGCCCCAGGTTTACCAGTGCATCGCCAATACTGGCATCGCCATGGGGATGATATTGCATGGCCTGGCCAATGATATTGGCTACTTTATTATAACGGCCATCGTCCATTTCTTTCATCGCATGCAGGATGCGGCGCTGAACCGGCTTTAAGCCGTCTTCTATGGCGGGCACCGCACGTTCAAGAATTACATAGGATGCATAATCCAGGAACCAATTTTTGTACTGGCCCTGTAACCCGGTATCATTGTTTAAAAAATCTGTTGATTTGTTTTTAGCTGCACTCATTGGGGTAAAAACTATTTTATTTTTTTTGCCGGCATATTGCGGCCATTCTGGTGTAAAATTAATTTATCTGTTTTACCGGTTGCATCTTTGGTAAACTCAATCTTTGCATCCACCACTTTAGAAAAAAAGAGGTTTTCTGTTTCAGCATATACCTCAGACTTGCCCTGGCCCGTGGCCTGTACCATTAATTTGCCTGCTTCAAGTGTAACCGACAGTATAAAATTGGGCGCAAGTTCATAATCGCCTGCGTATTGTTGCAAGACAACGCTGTCTATCGTAACAGCTATTTTTTCCTTCGGAATATCATAGGGCTGGTTATGCAGGATGGCATTTATTCCGTCTGTTATTTTTTCCAGGCCGCCGTCGCCTTTATTATCAAAAATGATAATGCAGATATCCTCTTCCGGATCGCGAAGAATATGTGTGCTGAAACCAAAAATGCCGCCGCCGTGTTTATAAACAGGTTTGCCAAAGGCAGAATCAATTCCCCAACCAAATCCATACTTACTTTTACGTGCTGTGTAAGCATCTTTCAGCGAAGCCCTGCTTATAATTTTTTCTGTATACAGCGCCCGGTCCCACTTGTATAAATCCCCCACCGTTGTATAGATGGCGCCAGCTGCAAAAGATGCCGAAGAATCTACCACAGTGGCGGGCGTATTGCTGGTCTTGTTCAGCGCAAAATACCCGGTTGCTTTGTCAGGCGAGGACAAGGCTACAAAATTAAATCCGCTGTGGTTCATCTGCAGCGGCCCGAATATCATTTCATGTACAACTTTTTCATAGGGCTTCCCGGTTATTTTTTCAATGATATAACCCAGCAGCATATAGCCAGAATTGCTGTAATTAAACTTACTGCCAGGAGTAAATTCCAATGGTTTATTTTTGAACAAAGAAAATATTTTCTCCTGCGATGCGGGCTTAACCGCCTCCGTTTTCATGAAATCACCATTGTTAGTATAATTATAAATGCCGGAAGTATGAGAAAGGAGGTGTTCAATGGTAACACTGTCTGCAAACGGAAGTGTCGGAAAGTATTTGCTTAGCCTATCCCTGATGGATAATTTTTTCTCCTGCTGTAAGCGCAGAACAACGGCCGCGGTAAATTGTTTGGTAATGGATCCTATCTGGAAAATAGTATTCCCGTCATTTATTTCTTTGCGGGCTGCATTCTTGTATCCATAGCCTTTTTGCAAAAGAATTGTTCCTTTTTGAGCCACCAGCACCGTACCATTAAACTTTTCGTTTTGTGCGTACGAAGTAACCAGTTCATCCAGTTTAGCCACTGCTTCCTGTGCAGAAAGGGACAGGGTAGCCACTAAGGTAAATAAGCCAATAAGAATTTTTTTCATGCTGCCGGTTTATATTTTACTCCGTTGGTTGAAGGGAGACGGATTTCGCCTTCACTTCAAAATCTTTCATTTTTTTCAGTTCGCCCTGTACATCCAGCAAGCCACCGGTAATCATCCCTTTCAGGCGCCATAGCAGGTAGGCATCCCCAGTTGTGTTCCTGGATTTCGATAAAAACTGGTGAATAAGTTTACTCGCTTTCTGCCAGTCTGTGGTAATAAATCTTTTTAGTTCCTCATCATAAAAATCATGATCTTTCTGTGCCAGCTTTTTGCCGCCCTCCAGCAGGCGTACGCCTTTGTCTTCATTGCATAATTTGGTCCATTCGTCCGGGTCCACTTCAAATTCGCTCAGTGTAACGGGCCGGGCCAGTCGCTTTGCTTTTATAAATTCTTTTGGCGGAATAATATGCAGCCATTCCGGGTAGAAAATATTTCCTTTCTCATTAATAAAAGGCAGGTTGTTTAGGTACAAAATAAATATGCGCCCCTGGAAATCTTTTAACTGGCTCATCAGCCAGTAATAACCACTTACATCGTGTTTATTTTGCGCAGCCCATATCCAGATAATTTCTTCCGGATTGTTTGTAAGCTGGTTGGTTAGATCTTCTACCAGCTTATTATCATTCACTTCACCTGTTTCTGTTTTTCCGTCATAGTCCCCACCCGCCAGTACTTCCTTCCACCACAACCTTCTTGCTTCCATGCCTTCGGCAGTATAAATACCTGTGAGTGGCCCCACTGCATAGTCATCTTTTACCTGCAGCACATTGCCGTGTAAACTTTCATCCATTTCTATGGCCTGTTTTAAAACCGCCACATCTGCTTCATTAAAAACTATATGTATCATTAGGAACTAAAAATTAAAAATTAAAAATAAATAATCAGGGGGTCAATGATTTTAAGATTGCGGTAAGATCTTTTAGCTTGCTTTATGATAAAGCAAGCTGCTTACGGTTTCTGAAGAACGGAATTTTTTAAAGGCCTGATCCAATACCTCTGTTTCTCCTGCTTCATGACCAATAATATCCCGTTTGTACAAGATTAAAAAATTTAATAAATTATCCCGCCTCATCAACCAAATCAACTTCCACTTTAAGATTATCAATAATGAACTCCTGCCTGTCAGGTGTATTTTTACCCATGTAATAATCCAGGATATCCTGTATATGCGTATCCGGCATAATTAGCACGGGTTGTTTGCGCATATCTGATCCAATAAAACGGGCAAACTCATCGGGACTGATTTCACCCAGCCCTTTAAAGCGGGTGATTTCTGGTTTACTGCCCAGTTTTTTTACTGCTATTTTCTTTTCCATTTCATCATAGCAGTAAATTGTTTCCTGTTTGTTGCGTACACGGAATAAGGGCGTTTCCAGTATATACACATGGCCGTTCTTTACAATATCCGGGAAGAACTGCAGAAAGAAAGTCATCAGCAATAAGCGGATGTGCATGCCGTCCACATCAGCATCGGTAGCTACAACTATATTATTATACCGAAGACCTTCATATCCCTCTTCTATATTGAGTGCATGCTGCAGCAGGTTGAATTCCTCATTTTCATACACCACTTTCTTGGTTAAGCCAAAGCAGTTCAGCGGCTTTCCGCGCAGGCTGAATACTGCCTGCGTTTCCACCCTTCTTGCCTTGGTTATTGAGCCGCTGGCGCTATCGCCTTCGGTAATAAATATGGTGCTTTCATTTTGCTTCTCGAGGATACTTTCTTTTTCTTTACCGCTGGGTTCATCATTGTAATGGAAGCGGCAGTCGCGCAATTTTTTATTATGGAGGTTGGCTTTCTTGGCTCTCTCATTGGCCAGTTTTTTAATGCCTGCCAGTTCTTTCCTTTCTCTTTCGTTTTGTTCGATGCGTTTTTTGAGCGCCTCCGCAACGGCGGGGTTCCTGTGCAGGTACAAATCAAGATCACGGGCAAGAAAATCGCCAATAAAACTTTTCACGGAGGGACCGCCTTCATAGACTACCTGCGAACCCAGTTTTGTTTTTGTCTGGCTCTCAAACACGGGCTCCTGCACACGTATTGAAATGGCGGCACTGATACTGCCGCGGATATCGCTGGCATCATAATCCTTTTTATAAAAATCGCGGATGGTTTTTACGTATGTTTCTTTAAATGCGGCCAGGTGGGTACCGCCCTGGGTAGTGAACTGGCCATTTACGAACGCATAATATTCTTCCCCGTACTGATTCTCATGCGTGATGGCCAATTCTATGTCTTCGCCTTTCAAATGTATAATAGGATAGCGCAATTCATCCTCATTGGTTTTACGCTGCAGCAGATCCAGCAAACCATTTTTTGAAACATAGCGTTTGCCATTATAATTAATTACCAGGCCGGCATTTAAATAACAGTAATTCCAAAACTGGTTATCAAGATATTCATGTATGTAATGATATTTTTTAAATACCGTTTCATCTGGTATAAAAGTAACCATGGTACCATTATCCTCGGTAGTTTTAGCTTCCTTGTGCTCTTTAACCAGTGCACCTTTCTCAAACTCGGCTGTCTTTTCTTTTCCTTCGCGGTAAGCCGTTACTTTAAAATAACCACTCAGTGCGTTGACTGCTTTGGTACCTACACCATTTAACCCTACGCTTTTCTGAAAAGCCTTGCTGTCGTATTTGGCGCCGGTATTTATTTTGCTTACCACGTCCACCACTTTGCCCAGCGGAATACCGCGGCCAAAATCGCGGATGCTGACCGTCCCTTTTTCAATGGTAACATCTACATGTTTACCATAGCCCATGGTGTGTTCATCAATACAGTTGTCCAGCACTTCCTTCAGCAATACATAAATACCATCATCGGGGCTGCTGCCATCGCCCAGTTTACCAATATACATACCGGGGCGCAACCGGATATGCTCTTTCCAGTCGAGACTTTTAATACTGTCTTCGGTATAATCAAACAGGTTTTTATCTTTTTCTGCCATAATAAAAAATCAGTTCAGCTTGCTGTTTTCGAAAATTGTATGGTGCCATTAGTGTATCCGTCTTCAGCAGTAATGCGTTGCACACCTGCACTTTCACAACATTTATTTGAACATGGGCATCCGTCAGACTGCCTGCAAATGTATGTAAACTACTAAACCTTTTAGTAAATTGGGTGTGGGGCAAATATACTGAAACGATATGGGTGCCCATTTACTGTAATTATACACGGTATGTGGAAAAGAATTTACATAAGCGTTTTAAGGACGTGAACGCACCGTAAACAACCAGTAAAACAACTTAATGCTTCATTTACTGGCTTGTATGTGGCAATATCTTTATGGCACAGTACTTGTTTTTATAACAGTATAAGAAAGGAATTCTAAAGCATGTTCAAATTATCCAAGGCAGTATTTTCCGGATAATTTATTTTTTTACTTAAAATGTTCAATTATGAAATCAGTTAAAACAGGAATACTCGCATTAAGCATTGCAACGGCAGGATTATTTGCATTCAAAAGTATAGATACCGGTTCAATAAAGGGTACAATTACTCCTGCGGACGGAGCAACTAAAGCCTGGGCACTATCCACTACAGATACCTTGCAGGCGGCTATCCAAGGCGGAAGTTTTGAAATAACCAATGCAAAAGCTGGTACTTACAGGCTTATCATTGAGGCTAAACCGCCCTATAAAAATACAGCGAAGGATAATGTAGCTGTTACAGATGGCCAGCCTACCAATGTAGGTGAAATTAAACTTGGGCAGTAGACAATCCGCAGAACAGCAGACGCACATATATCGCAGTTTCATTTTGATAATTAAATTATGCGATATGTATATTAATTAATAAGGAAGGCAGTGCCAGGTGGTGCTGCCTTTTTTGTTTGCCTGTTTAAATAAACTTTATTCTTAGATAATATATGATAAGCCGGATGCTGGCTAAAAATTAGTAACCCTTAGTCCTTTATTGGCACCAATTAGTTTATATATTTGCAGCCCGGAATTTTACCGGAATGTCTTCGTAGCTCAGTTGGTAGAGCAGCTGACTCTTAATCAGCGGGTCCACGGTTCGAGCCCGTGCGGGGACACCTCAATATTAATTATTAAAGCTTCTTTGAACAGGAAGCTTTTTTCATTTTGTATCCATTAATCCAAATGCAATGGAAATAAAGCAGGAACATAATGCTGTACTGGTTAATCTTACAGACATCTCAGTTAATGCCGGTGGCCATCCGGTTCTTACCAATATAAACTGTACTATTTATCAGCAGGAGCAATGGGCCATTATTGGGCATTCGGGCAGTGGAAAAACTACCCTGGCGCATGTTTTTACAGGACAGGTTTTTTACCGGGGAGCACTTGACTGGCATTTGCCTCCTGACAGCAATACGCATATAGAACTCGTAGAACAGCAGCATCATTTTAAAAACCTCCGCAACACCAGCAGTTTTTATTACCAGCAGCGTTTCAATGCGTCGGATGCAGCGGATAGTCACACAGTAGCGGATGTGCTGAAGGAATTAACAGACACAGAAGGCTGGATTTATCTTCTGCAGCTGGATAACTTACTGCAGAAGCCGGTACTTCAGTTGTCTAACGGAGAAAATAAGCGGCTGCAACTCGCAAAAGCATTATTGGCCCACCCGGCTATTTTAATTCTTGATAATCCCTTTATTGGGCTGGATACGGAAGGAAGAAATACCCTTCATCTGGTACTTGATCGTATTTGCGCTAAAGGCATTCACCTCATATTGATTACCAGCCCGGCAGAATTGCCCGATTGCATTACGCATGTTGCTGTACTGGAAAAAGGGCAGCTGATATCAGCAAAGGAAAAATCAACCTGGCTGCAACAATTGCCTGAAAAAAAGCCGGTACACACGCTGGATACAGCATTGTTAAAGCAATTGCAGCCGGCGCCAGCGAACGATTTCGCCGTTGCAGTACAGATGGAAGATGTGAACATACAGTACGGAGAGAAAACTGTTTTGCAGCATGTTAACTGGTTGGTTAAAAAAGGTGAGTGCTGGAATTTATCAGGTCCAAACGGTGCTGGCAAATCTACCTTGCTCAGTCTCATCACCGCTGATAATCCGCAGGCCTATGCCAACAAAATCATTTTGTTTGATAAGAAGCGCGGCAGCGGCGAAAGCATCTGGGATATAAAAAAGAAGATTGGCTTTGTATCGCCCGAACTGCATGTTTTTTTTGAACAGACGGCAACCTGTTTTGAAGTAATTGCTTCAGGTTTGTTTGATACGATTGGGTTATTCCGCCGTTTGTCCGCAGCGCAGGAAGAAAAAGTTTTATTGTGGATGCGTTTGATGGGGTTAACTCCTTTTCATGATAAAAGAATTTTCCAGTTATCAACCAGCCAGCAGCGCATGGCCCTGCTGGCCCGGGCGTTGGTAAAAAATCCACCTTTATTAATCCTGGATGAACCTACGCAGGGGCTGGATGAAGAACAAACCGCCGGGTTTAAAAATCTTGTCAATGAAATCTGTGCAAACTTTGGAACCACGCTTATTTATGTAAGCCATTATACCAGCGATCTGCCTGTTTGTATTAATCAATTTATGCGACTGCAAAACGGCATTGTACAATAATATTCAGGCCGCCGTTATAACAAAGTACAAATATTATTATCCGCCACGCCTTCTTTCACTTCAACAGGGAATGCTGTTTAAGTCATTCACAATGCTTCTTTTTGCATACTCAGACTTATTTGTTGGCTATTTTGTCAAAGCGCAGGTTACGCACCCTGTCTGTAGAAATAAAAAAACCCTTGATCCTGTTTTTTTAATTCCGTGAGAAGCGAACGATAACGCGATCAGCAAAAATATCTTTAACCTATCTAAGACGATGGTGTTGCAACCCCCTTAAATAGACTATCTATATTATATACTGAAGGGCTGATTATCGGCCTGGTAACCGATGGCCTGGCGGCTTTATTGAACCAGCAGTTTCAAGGTGGCTTCTTCATTCTTTGCGTACAACTTAAGAATGTAGATACCGGCTACCGGTTTCCTACTGGCAAAGGAAAAATTAATATCAAACACATCGGTAACATCTCTTTCCTGCTTCCAGACTTCTTTACCGCTGAGATCTGTAATCATAACGGTAACAGATCCTGAAAGCTTATTGTCAAACGAAACAGTGAAGCGGTCTGTAACCGGGTTAGGGAAAATTTTAACGCCGGTTCTGCCAACAGATTGATTGCTTTTCAGCAACAGCACGGAGGAAAACTCAATAGCACCTGATTTTTCAATGATTTTTATACGGTAATAATAAAGTGATTTTGATAAAGACAAGTCATTAAAAGTATAGGTGTGTTTTATAGTTGTGTTGATGGCGCTTACCATGCCAATTTTTGAAAAATTATTGCCGTCATCAGAGCGCTGCACCTCATAATAGTCGATGCCTGATTCCTGGTCAGTATCCCACTGTAATGTTACTTTATTGCCGGCCCATTTGCCGGTAAAAGACAATAGTTTAACGGGCAGGGCGGTCTGCCTGAAGATGGGCAAAACGTTATATGGTTCAAACAGTACACTGTTCAATTGTTCGTTGGTTAACTGAAACCAGTCTTTGAGTACAGAATAATAAACTGATCTGAAATCATACTGCATGGTCACCTGGTCATTAGCAGTAATGTTTTGCGGTATCACCGGGTTGCTGCCTATAATAACCGGGTTAAGGCTGCCGCCAAAGAAAAATACAGGACCGGCCATGCCATGGTCTGTACCCAGGCTGTCGTTCGATTTTATACGCCTGCCAAACTCTGTGAATGTCATAGATGCTACCCGCTCGTGAAGACCCATTGCAGTCAGATCCTGTTGAAACGAGGTCATGGCGGTTGACAAAATATCCAGCATGATGGCATGGTTACCGGTGGTGGTGTCAGCCACGGCTACCTGGTTGGCATGGGTGTCAAAAGTATCCGGGTGGCTAACCACATATACGGGTGTCGTTAATCCGCCTTTTATTAACCGGGCAACAATTTTTAATTGCGTGGCCAAACTGTTGTCGGCCGCGTAAGATCCCTGGTTGGTGCCGGCATTATAAGCATCGCGTATAACGGCGGTATAATCGTCTGTTTGTTGTTTTATAAGGCGCAGAAAAGTAAGCTCATGGCCATAGGGTGTATCAGGAGCCGGATCAACAATGCCGTTTACAAGGTTATAAAACGCATTGGGATCAGTAACAGTTACAGCCGTATTAATAGTACTGGATTGGGTAATAAGGGATGCCTGCGATCCGATTTGAACAGCCAGGGGATCTACCGGAAAGGTATTGGGATAGCCCGGGTATTCAAGTTCAAGTGCCCTGCCCAGCCAGCCGGTATTTAAATATTCGTTGGAGTTTGAACCGGTAAACCAGATATCTGTAGAACGAAAATGGGAAAAGCTGGGATTGGGGTAGCTGACACCCTGTACAATGTTCACCTGCCCATTATTATACAATTGCTGTATACCGCTCATGGCAGGGTGCAATCCTGTTTGCGGGGCGCCATTCAGCGGTAATACTTTATTGGAAGGTAAAACAATATTACCCCGGGCGTTAACCAGCTGGCTATATTGATCCAACGGTATCAATGTGTTCAGACCATCGTTACCACCATTTAACTGAATCAGCACCAGCACGCGCCCGTTCTCAAGTGCTTGTTCGCGCAACAGGTGCAGCAATGGGTTTTCTGCAGCTGCGGTTAATGGAAAACCATTGATAAAAAATGGCAATGACAGTGCCGGGCTTATTTTGAGAAAATCCCTCCGTTTCATGTAAAATCTTTTTTGGGTAATGGTACTGGATTAGTTTAGTATAGCTGGTATTCTTCAAGGGTAATAATATGGCGGATAAGGTCGTTGAGCCTTTCCTGTACGGTAACCCTGGCAATATCATTTGACGTATCGTATACGTACGTGTTCCATGCGTCTGACCAGTAATGATCCGCTCCCTGTTTCACCAGTATGTTTTTCATATAGGCAGTTTGGGCAGCCGATACATCCTGTGGTAAAAGATAACGGCAGAAATTCCTGACCACCTCATTGGGATCCTGCGGATTGGGAAACTGCATGTTATAGGAAATAGAATTTATTTTTACAGTGGTGCTGCTGTTACTAAGCGGATAGCCGTAAGCATCTATATAGGAAGTAATTGCGTTGAGCCGCTTCTTTACTGTATCTGCATTCATCCATATCTGGTAAAATACAGGATATTGGTAATAGGCAGGCCAGCCGGCCACATTTGGCGGGTCGGCTAATTTCTGTCCTACTTCGTCACATTTATCTTTGTAATGTTGCCAATGCCGGTATTTATCACTTTGAGGACTTACCGGAATCGGGATACCAAACTCACGGGCACAGGCAACGTATAAATCTATCGGGCTTTTAATAATACAACCGCGGTTAACCGGGTCAAAAAAGTGTTCACTGCAAAACAGCGCCTTTAGTACAGGAGCTATCTCATAATTATGTGCACGGAAGATTGAGGCCAGGGGGGCAATTACATTCTGTTCTGCCGCATCGTCAATTACATAATAAACAAACCAGCGGTAGATACGCCTGCAGATATATTTTGCCACTTCATCTACAGACAAAATCATATCAATCAGGTCGTCTGTTTCATATTGGCCATCCTGGCCGGCACGCCCGGCTATAACCCGGTTGTTATAAAAAGAAGAAAATTGCTTGTTGCTGTCATCATGCTCAGAATCTTTGAAATAGCTGGTATAAAAGCCGGTTGGTTGCGCCAGCCTTCTCCAGCCGGTCAATATTTTCGCCGCTTGCTGTACATCATTTTCTGTATAGACCGAGGCTGGTCCCTTTCCTACGGTAAAGAGTTCCTGTAATTCACGTGCATAGTTCTCGTCTGGCGCTGACGCGGTATTGTAATTTCCATTCTGGAACATCAGCATGTGCGGATCGATGGTAATAGCTTTTATCAGTGTCCTGAAATTGCCTAAACCATGGGTGCGCAATGTATTATAATGCTGGAAAATGGCTTTCGGGGTATTAAAGTCTTCTGTTTGGGCCCCAAAATGATTGGCCCAGAATAAAGTCATTTTTTCCATCAGGTGGGTGGGCTGGTTTATCATCTCTCCGAACCACCAGGGCTTAAAAGAATAGCTTATCCTGTTCTGCGCCAGCACATGGTCATCGTTGTCGGGCGCATTAAAATAAACCCAGGAGGTATCAAAAGGGCAGCCCTGTGTGTCCGGATACCAGGGTTGGTATACATTTACAGGATATGAATTAGGTATCTGCGGATTATCAACCAGATAGTCCACCGCCTGTACCAGGGTCATGGATTTTAGGGTATTGACACTTTGGGTGGTTGCGCCAAAAGTTGTACGCCTGAGCAAATGCAGTAAGTCTTTTTCAGAAAGCGTACTGGTATATAAATCAAGCCCGCTATTGGTACGGGCGTTTGCAAACGGCATTTCCCGGTTAGCATATTTTTCAAAAAAAGGATCTTTTTCAGGGTCTTTTTTGTCTTTTAACGCATTGTTGACTACCGTTTGGGATAAGAATTCCCTTCTTGTTATGATTTTCTCCATAAAACAGTTTGAAAATAGCTAATGGCAAGGTCATCGGCAGATAAAATTGTGCCAGTTAAGTGTATTTACTTAGCATGCCCAATAAATCCATGTTAAGCAAAAGTTATCCGTACCTTATGATTGTTCTTCTGCTTGTAATTAACGGAGGTGTAGCGGTTGTAAAAATACGGTATTGCATACATATTTTGTCAAATCAGGATAAATTGTCATGTGACTGCCAAAACCTCAGTATAGGCCGCTAAAATGTTCATAACTAAATGATTGTATTAATTTAATGTAAAATCGTGGAATTTTACACACCGGGTGCTATTGATAATCTCCAAAAATGTAATTTTAGACCGTAGTCCGCAGGCAGTCAAAAGACATTTAATTATTTGAATGAATGCTTTTCTCACCAATTGCGATTACTCATAATTTATACTTACTACCCCATTAGTATTTAGTAAAAGTTTAAAATTGTGATGTATGTATTCTTATTCATTAATGGAAGCCGGATGTTATTATCTTGTACAGGACAAAGAAGACTCAGGAATTACACTCATTAAAATAAATTTTGAGTCTGATCAGTGTGTCTTTGTTTCAAAGTATGAGGAAATAGAAGTTCAGGAGTGGAAGAAAAAATCCGATCCCATTCATGATATCATTGAGTTGCTGAGCGATGATAAGGTAAAGGAATGGGAAGCTATATTTAACAATAGCCAGGATGCTTATTACGAAGAAGACGAAGAATAGCTAATTCTTTGGTCATATTTTTTATTGAGCTGGCTGTTTTTCAGCCGGCTCAATTTATTAGGGGATGCCTTTGTTTTGTTAGCAGGCACGCAGCCCGCAGTTTGTACTCCGCTTATACGGGCGGTTACTATCATTTTTATCACTTAATTTATTTCAATCTTTAATTTGATCAGCCAGCAATCCATACAGCAGATACTCAGCCGCATAGATATTATTGACATTGTAGGTGGTTTTATCAAACTAAAAAAAAGGGGTACTAATTACCTCGGACTTTGCCCTTTTCACAATGAAAAATCACCTTCGTTTACGGTAAGTCCGGCCAAAGAAATTTACAAATGTTTTGGCTGCGGTAAAAGCGGCAATTCCATTAGTTTTTTAATGGAGCATGAAAAATACAGTTATGTGGAAGCCCTGCGCTGGCTGGCCAATAAATACAATGTTGAGATTGAAGAAACGGAGGGTAGTCCGGAAGTAAAAGCAAAGCAGCAGGTAGCAGAAAGCCTTCACATCATCAATGCATTTGCCCAAAAGTTTTTTGATGAGAAATTATTTACCACAGAAGAAGGAACTGATATTGCATTAAGCTACCTGAAGCACCGCGGCTTCCGTGAAGAAATTATTAAAAAATTCCAGATTGGGTATTCGCCTGAAGACCGTACTTCTTTCACAAAACGGGCCCTGGCCAACCAGTTTAACCCGGAATACCTGGTAAAGAGCGGCCTGGTAGCCATGCGCAATGAAGAGCTGCAGGACAATTACCGGGGGCGGATTATTTTTCCGGTGCATAACAACAGCGGCAAAATAATTGGCTTTGGCGCCAGGATTATTAAAAGCAACGATAAGGCACCCAAATATATTAATACGCCGGAGAATGAACTGTACATAAAAAGCAAGATTTTGTACGGTACTTATTTTGCCCGCATGGCCATTGATAAAAGCAATGAATGCCTGCTGGTTGAAGGCTATACGGATGTAGTGTCATTGCACCAGGCTGGCGTAGAAAACGTAGTAGCCAGCGGTGGTACTTCTTTAACACCTGACCAGCTGCGGCTGGTAAAAAAATATACCAATAACCTTACTATAATTTACGATGGTGATTCCGCAGGTATAAAAGCTGCCCTGCGGGGATTAGACCTGGCGCTGGAAGAAGGGCTGAATGTAAAGCTGGTTCTGATACCCGATAAAGAAGACCCTGACAGTTATGTAAATAAAGTAGGGCCGGTAGCTTTTAAAGAATTTATTGAGAATAACAAGAAGGATGTAGTACTGTTTCAGCTGGAAATTTCTCTAAAAGATGCCGGTACGGATAGTAATAAGAAGGCCCTCGTGGTAAACCAGATAGCTGAAACCATCTCAAAAATTAACAAGGCCGAAGACTTTACCAAACAGCAGGATTATATACGGCAGTGTTCCCAAATATTGCGAATTGATGAAACCGGTTTAAATGTACTGGTGAATAAGTTTATCCGCGAAAAAGTGGGCAAAGCTGAAAACCGGCAGTCCGCAGAAACAAATTATAATACAGATGAGCCACCCATAGCCATTGGCTCACCGGAAGATGATTCTTATAACCTGTTGTTTAAAGATGAGATGAATGAAAGGGCCGTGGTGCGGGCGCTGGTAGAATTTGGGATACGCGAATGGGATGCAGATAAAAAAGTAGCCGATTTTCTGTATGAAGAAATGATTGATGAGGATTTGTTTGATAATAAGCAATTGTTGCGCATTATTCATACCTATAAAATCTGGTTCGATGAAAAGCTGGAACCAACCGCCAAGAATTTTTTGTACCACGAAGACCAGCAGCTGAGCACGCTGGTGGTATCTATTATGGATGTACAGTATGAGCTGAGCGAAAAATGGAAATCCGAATTTGAAATGCCGGTGCCTACGCGGGAAGATTTGTACAAGGAAGAAGTGGTGTCTACCCTCAACTACCTCAAGATCCGCAAGATCAAACGAATGATAGAACAGAACCAGCAGGACATGCAGCAACCGCATACTTCAGATGAGCAGATGATGCTGATTCAAACCCACCAGCACCTGAAACAAATGGAAAGGGATTTACTGCAACACACCGGAACGGTAATTGTGCGCTAGTGCACAACCTGAAATAATCCCGGTGAAGCGTGATTGCGGCTAAACATTGCAATTAACAGGTTTTTTCACAGGCATGATTTTCCCGCTCCGTTTCCAGCGTAATATGCTGAATGTTTTGGTGCAGTAGTCCGTGTTTCAGCTCATCTTTTATCTTTTTTTCTTCTTCAATGCTTGTGGAAACCGGCAATACCAGGTGTGCGGTAAGCGCATTTTCAGTAGTGCTGATAGCCCATATGTGCACATGGTGAAAATCAATAACACCTTTTATTTTCAACGCTGCTTCCTTAATTTCATCCAGTTTAATGTTTGCAGGTACTCCATCGAGTGATAAACGGAGGCTGTCTTTTAATAAACGCCAGGTACTAAAGAGGATAACAAGGGCCACTATAATACTCAATACGCTGTCTACCCAGAACCAGCCGGTGTACACAATGATAATACCACCTATCACCAGTCCCAGCGAAACCACCGCATCACTCATTAAATGCAGGTAGGCGCTTTTAATATTCATATCCTTTTCTTTATCGCGCAGAAAAAGAAGTGCAGTAGATGCGTTGATAAGAATGCCAATGCCTGCAATGATGGCAATGGTGGTTCCTTTAACAGGCTCCGGTTGTAAAAAACGGTGAATAGCTTCATAAATGATAGCGCCAATTGATACCAGTAATACCATAGCGTTGAACAACGCTACCAGGATGGAAGTTTTGCGGTAGCCATAGGTATATTGCTTGCTGGATTTAACCTTCAGCAGTTTAAATGCAAGCAGTGAAAGCGCCAATGCGCCCACATCGGCCAGGTTATGGCCCGCATCAGACAGCAAAGACAGCGAATGGGTGGACAGGCCTGCAAGTACTTCAATAATGACAAACAGGAAATTCAGTGAGATACCAATGATAAAAGCCCTGTTAACATTGGTTAGTGTAACTGCGTGATGATGGTGGCTGTGTCCGTGTTGATCTTCCATTTCATTTGCCTCAACCGGCTATTAATTTTTCAAAGTATTATTTATGCAATTGACAGATTAAACGATGGTCCGGTGTTTATAGATTTTCGTACAGTCCCAGCCTGTTTTGTAAATGTGTATGGCGCGCCTGTAATTCTTTTATTTTTTCAAGCAGGTGGCCGATGGCTTCTATGCCTTCCAGGTTAATATCAAGATCATAATGTAAACGTATAAATTTTTCTACATCGCAGAGCTGGCTTTCATTGAGGTAGGCCTGCTCTTCTATACTGGTTATTTCAACCAGCCCATACTGATGAAGGGATGTAATAAAAGACAGTTCTATACTGTGGGTAACACAAAAATGATCAACAGGTATTAAATCATTGTTTTCCATACACGTAACTATTTAAGTGCAGCCAGTTGAGTAAATAATTCCTTTTGCTGATCAGTTAAATCCACCGGTAGCCTTACACTAAAAACAACATACAGATCACCAAACTGACCTTCTTTTTTATAAAGGGGAAAGCCTTTTCCTTTTAATCTTACCTGTGTGCCATTTTGCGTGCCGGGTGTTACTTTTAATTTCAATTTGGCTGCCATGGTATCAATCGTTATTTCTCCTCCCAGTACTGCAGTGTACAAATCAATAGCTGTATCCATAAACAAATCGTTACCGGATCTTTTCATTTTTGCATCATTGTTTATGAGAAAAGTAATGTACAAATCACCGGCCGGCCCGCCATTAACACCAGGTGCGCCATAGCCTTTTAGTTTAATAACCTGCCCGTTTTCTACCCCTGCCGGTATGGTAATGCGTATATTTTTACCGTTAACCGCCATGGTCTGCTGCCTGCTGGTATAGGCATCGGTAAGGCTGAGGGTTAATTCTGCATTGTAATCCTGCCCGCGATATTTAGCCTGCCTGCTCTTTCCGCCCTGATCGCCAAACATGGAGGAAAAGAAGGAAGAAAAATCGTCTCCATCAAAACCGCCGGCACCGCTGTCAGCCCCTGGGCTATATGATCGCCGGCTGCCAGCAGATTGCTGTCTTGCCTTTTCAAATTGTTCGGAATGCTCCCAGTCTTTACCATAGAGATCATATTTTTTTCTCTTTTCAGGATCGCCCAGCACTTCATTGGCCTCGTTCAGCTGCTGAAATTTTTTGTGGGCTTCCTTGTCGTTTGGGTTTAAATCAGGGTGGTGCTTACGGGCGAGTTTCCGGTATGCTTTTTTTATATCGTCCGCACCCGCATTTTTTTTGAGGCCCAGTACCTCATAATAATCTATAAATGCCATGCCATAAAAATAAGATAAATAGTGCTCAGTTTAATGCTTCGGGTTTCATTGTTCATAGTTGCGTGCCCGCTACGAGCGTTATGCGGCGCAGCAGTGTATACCGGCTTCAGTATCCGGCTTCAGTCTCCTGCGTAATTAAAAGAAAGGTGCCAGCTTCTCACGAAGTGCTGGGGGTATACGGGTCTTTTCTTTGGTATGAGAATCTATAAAGTACAGTACCACTTTACCAATACTGAGCAGGCTGCCAGCTTCATTGTATACTTCATGGTCAAAGGTGATTTTGTGGGCTTCCGGTAATTCCTTTAATATTACTTTAACGCTGAGCAAATCGTCATAGTGAGCCGGGCGCAGGTATTTGCAATGCAATTCTGTAATGGGCATATAAGTGCCCAGCTCCTCCATGTTTTTATAAGTGAAACCGAGTTTGCGGATAGCTTCGGCACGCGCTACTTCAAAATATTGCGCGTAATTGCCATGGTATACAACATCCATCTGGTCGGTTTCTGCATACCGGACCCTTACTTGTGTGGTTGATTCAAACATTATAATTATTATTTACCTGTTGAAGAATACGGGCGGGGTAATCTCTTGCAAAAAATGAAATTGATCCCTTGCCGAAGTTTCCAGTCATGCTCCCCACTTTCATTGTTTGCCCTGGTTAAACATTTTTTGAAACCAATTTACTTGCCGGCGCCACTGATTTGCTGATTTACTGGTTATTATTCTGTGCAAATTATTTGTTAATTAAACCATCCGCACTGGCTTTGCCCGGGCCGCATAAGAGTATAGCAAGAAAGCATGCAAGGAATAATGTTGCTTCCTTTCCTTTTCCAAATATATCTCCATGGCTGGCTTTAAATACTACCACAAACATGGCAATTATCAGTGGAATGACTGCCAGCCTTGTAAACAAGCCCAGGATAATAAACATACCGCAAAAAAACTCAGCAAAGATGACAAGTGCCATTGAGAGCGGACTTCCAATGCCCATAAAATTCATGAAGCTGTCTTTTTTCTCCGCAAAATGAATCAGTTTGCTGTAGCCATACGGTATTATTAATGTGCCCGCAGTCACACGTAAAACAAGCATCGCAACAGTAAATGCCCAATCGCGGTAAGAAACAGAAAGTAACTTTTTCATCCTATTTTTTCAATTTTTTCAAAAGTAAGGCGATGTGCTGAATTAGAATGAAATGTTAATCCTTGTACTTATCCACAGGTGTTTGGAACGATGTTTGGTTAGAGTAAAAATAATTAGAAACTTTAGCGCGTTGTAAACCCTGCAACTAATCCATCACAATGAAGAAACTTCTTAGTACCGTATTAGTTAGTGTTACTTTCTTTATTGCTGCCGCACAGCAAACACGTTTTATTGCAGATCCGCAGATTACCCTCAAAGAGGCCAAAGAGTATTTTCAGAACGGATCTTACAGCCTGGCTTATCCGTTATTCAAAGATTTGAATTTATATCTCCGCGAAGCCGACCGCAGTGATAAAGCCATCAGCTACCAGGAAATAAAATACTATACCATTGTATGTGCTTTAAAGCAGAATGAATCTGCCGCTGCTGACCAGGCCCAGACTTTTATTAATGCAGAGGACAATATTGCCCGCGTGCAGATGATGAATTTTCATTTGGCTGAGTATTATTTCCGCAAAAAAGATTTTGATCGGGCCATTGCAGGTTATGAAAAAACAAGCATTGATCATTTAAGCAACCGCGAGATTGCTGACATGAAGTTTCACCAGGGGTATGCTTATTTTAACCTGCAGCGCTTTGATAAGGCCATGCCGCTGCTGGATGAAATAAGAAAAAATCCGAAAGATCCCAATTATACAGACGCTAATTACTACTATGGATTTATTGCTTTCAACAATGGCCGGTTCCGCGATGCGCAGGAATCCTTTAAAATAACCGAATCTGACAGCCGTTATGAAAAAGTGGTGCCCTTTTACATCGCCACCATTATGTACAATACCGGCGATAAAGCAAAAGCCCTTGAATATGCGGAGACCAGGCTAAAAAAAGGTGGCCAGGTATACGATGCACAACTGCGGCAGCTGATTGGCCATGCGTATTTTGAAAAAGGCGACTATGCAAAAGCACAGCCTTACCTGGAAAACTACTCTTCCAGTACCAAAAAATTAAGAAGGGAAGATACCTATGAGCTGGCCTATACGTATTACCAGACGGCCAATTATACAAAAGCTATTGAGGGGTTCAGGCAGTTGTCGGGCAAGGAAGATTCACTGGCCCAAAACGCGATGTATTTATTAGGCGATGCATACCTCAAGACCAATCAGAAAGCCAATGCCCGGGCTGCATTTTCATTTTGCGCTTCCAATACCAGTAATGTTTTCCAACGGGAAGTTTCGCGTTACAATTACGCCAAGCTTTCCTATGAATTGGGTTACCAGGATGTGGCGCTGACTGAATTAAAGAAATTCCTGGCAGATTATCCCAACTCTCAATATGACACGGAAGCAAAAGAGTTGCTGGTGGGCGTATTGGCCAACAGCAATAGTTATAAGGATGCGCTGACGCTGGTAGAAGGGTTAAAAAATCCATCAGATAATGTAAAGAAGCAGTATGCTAAAATTTTATATGGCCGTGCTACAGAACTGGTAAATGACGGATTGCTTATTGGCGCCAATGAGCTGCTGGACAAAGCACTTGCGGCACCCAATAGCCAGGAAGTGCTGCCCTTTATTAATTTCTGGAAAGGGGAGATTGCCTACCGGCTTAATAAAATGGATGATGCTACCCGTTACTATTTTGAATACCTTAAATCAGGTAATGTAAACGGAGAGGTCAACCCCACCAATGCCAAATATAACCTTGGCTACGCATTTTTAAAAAGAGAAAATTATAAACAGGCACTTACCTATTTTGAGCAGGTCGCCGGTTCGCCCGCAATTAATGCTTCCCCGATACAGCAGGATGCATATGTGCGCAGCGCAGATTGTTATTATATGAGCCGCGATTTCACAAAAGCGCTGGCGATGTATGACAAAGTTTTGGGTTACTCATGGCCCGCCAGCGACTATGCCCTGTTTCAAAAGTCAATGGTAGCGGGTGTAAAAAGTGGTGCAGAAAAAATAAAACTTCTGCAAACTATTGAAAGGGTATATCCTGCTTCCAGCCTGGTGCCGGATGCTAACCTGGAAATTGCCACGACTTATTTATCAGATGAAAAATTCCGGGAATCAATTCCTTTTTTGAAAAAAGTGACAGCCAATACCGCCAATGAATCGCTCAAACCAAAAGCTTTGCTGCGCCTTGGTATTGCTTACTATAACCTGAACAATAATAAAGAGGCATTGGCGCAGTATAACACGTTGCTTAAGCAATATCCCAATTCACCGGAAGCAGAAGAGGGGCTGGATAATGCGAAGGTGATTTATATAGAAGACGGAAGAAGCGGTGAGTATGTAAGTTTTGCCAGGGGACTTGGTATGGATATTTCAACTTCGCAGGAGGATTCACTTGCCTATGCGGAAGCGGAAGTACAATTTAACAATGGTAGTTTCAGCGCTGCACTTACCCGCTTTGACAGTTACCTCACAAAATTTCCCGAAGGTAAAAATGCAGTAGACGCGTGGTATTATAAGAGTGAAATCTATTACAACCAGAAGAACTGGGCAAAAGCAGCGGAGGGATATGAGGCAGTATCTGACAGGGTACCCAATAAATTTGGTGAAAAATCTTTGCTGCAGGCTGCCCGCTTAAATTTCTTTGATCTTAAGAATTACGATAAAGCCGAAAAATATTTTGCAAAGCTGAAAGAATTTGCTTCTAACCAGGAAAATAAGCTGGAAGCCATGCGCGGTTTGCTGCGCAGCCAGTACGAACTGAAGAAATGGACTGAAGCTACTGAAAATTCGAAAGATTTATTAAACCAGAAAGGTGGCAGCACCGATGATAAAGTATTGGCCAATATGGTACTGGCTAAATCTGCACAGGCCGCTAATCAATGCGACCTTGCCATCTCTTATTTCCGGACGGCTGCGGGTTTAAACAAATCGGCTTACGGTGCAGAGGCGCGCTATGAAATAGCCAGTTGCCAGTTTGAGCAGGGAAAGATGAAAGATGCTGAGAAATCTGCGTTTGAAGTAATAAATAAAGCTGGTTCATATGCTGATTGGGTAACAAGAGCCTACTTATTGCTGGGAGATATTTATCTAAAGGAAAAGGATTACTTCAATGCTAAAGCAACTTTCCAGAGTATAGTAGACAATGCCACGGTGCCCGCATTTAAAGAAACTGCGCAGCGTAAACTGATGCAGGTTACAGAAGAAGAAAAATCAAACAGTAAAATCAGCGGACAATAACTGCATTCATTTTAAATTAATGAATCACCTAAATGCCCATTGTAAAATGAATATAATTTTGTATAAAAAAATAGGGTTTCTTTTCTCACTGGCCAGCTGTGTTGCTGTGCTGGGTTTTTCGCAGGATAGTACGGGTAAAAAAAGAACCATTGATATTACTTCCTCTTTTAAACCGGTATTAAGGGAGGCGGTAAAAGTTAATTTCAACGCAGCTGCACCGGTTGTGGATACCTCAAAGCCTGCGTTAAAATATACCATACCACAGCAAAACCTGTTGCTGGGCTACCTTCCGGCCCCGCTAAAACCAGTAGCGCTGCAGATAGATTCTGTGAATCCATGGAAATATAGCAATTATGTAAAAGTGGGCGTTGGTAATATCCACATACCTTATGCACAGGCCGGCTTTAGCTTTGGTGATGGTAAAAATTCCTTCTTTAATGTTTTTGCCAAAGGCTATACATCAAAAGGCAAGCTGCAATTTCAGAAGAATAATTATACCGCCGTTTCTGCAGCAGGTACCGTTAGAACGGCTGCTAACCTTGAATGGAATGGTGGCATTGGTTTTAAAAGTGAAGACTACTTCTTTTACGGATTTCCTTCATCTGTTACCGGTTTTACAAAAGATTATTTGCGTCAGCGTTTTCAGACCTACGGTGCAAAGCTGAGCCTGCGTAACCTGCAGCCTACCGAGTTTGGCCTTACCTATAATCCCAATCTTAAAATAGATGTATTCAGCGGTAACAATTTTATTGGTAAAGGAACAGAAACCAATACCGTACTTAACCTTCCCCTTACAAAAACCTTTGGCGATGAATTTGCGTTTAACCTGGGCATTACAGCTGATTTAACCAATTATAAAAAGCCTTCTAAAACTACCATACAAAATAACCTGTATTATATAGCGCCATCAGTGCAATATAAAAATGAAAATTTTTCGCTGTCGGCAGGCGTAAGCCCGGCATGGGACAATAAACTATTTCATTTGTTGCCCAATATCATGGCAGATATCATGACTTCCGATCAGAACTTTACATTCCAGGTGGGTTGGATTGGGTATTACGATAAGGGATCTTACCAGCGTTTTGCCGGCATCAATCCTTTTATTGCACAGCCTGAAGCATTGTTAAACACCCGGACGCACGAATTGTACGCAGGTGTAAAAGGCTCTTTACTGGATCACATCAACTACAGCGCTAAAATAGGGGCGATTCAATACCGCAACCTTGCTTTATTTGTAAACGACAGCACGGATGGTAAAACTTTCAATACCGTTTATTCGCCTTCCGCCCAGGCCATCAGGATGCATGGAGAAATAGGCTGGACTCAGGGAGAAGACCTTAGCTGGAACAATGCAATTACGGTGACCCGCTATTCAAAAGTAGAAGGTCAGCTTACCTACTGGGGATTAACCCCGGTAGAGATAACCAGTACTCTACGCTGGCAATTATTTAAAGACTTTTTTGTTAAAGGCGACCTGTATGGGTATAAAGGCGCTCCTTACCGGGTAAAAACCAGTAACAAAGACTATTCCGGCCAGAGTGGTGTTGATGTAAATGCAGGAGTAGAATTTAAAGTGACCAGGCAGCTCAATCTCTGGCTCCAGATGAACAACATTTTTAATAGTAAATACCAGCGCTGGAACCAGTATGAGGTATATGGGTTTAATATATTGGGTGGCATTGTGTTTAATTTTGACACGAAGTAACGTCCGATTCATTCGCCGGTAGCACTGAACCCGGCCTTCGTTTTTCGAGTATATTGCTTATAAGTTAAGCACCAAATAATTCCCAGGGTTGCATACTTTAAAAGTTGGCAACCCTTTTTTTGCAAGACCATTTGATTGATTGCTTTTTTTACGTTCTAAGGTCAATTTGTTATTATCATTCATCAGCGCGGTCGCCTGTTCAGCATTTTAGCTGGTAAATAACCTCAAATTATACTTTCCCGTAAAAATCCCGCCTTTAGGGGGCAAGGGGGTATCTTTGCGCCATGCGTAAACTGAGTATGGAGGAGCTAAACCGTAAATCGGTGCAGGCATTTAAAGAAGCTGAAAAAATACCTGTTATTGCTGTATTGGAGAATGTGCGCAGCGCATACAATGTGGGTAGCGTGCTCAGAACGGCGGATGCCTTTTTAATACAAGCTGTTTATACAACGGGCTATACCGCCCATCCGCCACACAAAGAAATTTCAAAAACAGCCCTGGGGGCTGATGAATCTGTTACCAGCAAACATTTCCCGGATGCTGCTGCTGCTATTACTGCCCTGAAGGAAGATGGCTATATGGTACTGGCCATTGAGCAGGCAGAAAACAGCCACCAGCTGAACCGGTATACCATGCAGGCTGGCGACAAGTTGGCCGTTGTTTTTGGTAATGAGGTAAGTGGTGTTGATCAGGCAACTATTTTGCTTTGCGATGGTTGTATAGAAATACCGCAGCTGGGTATGAAGCATTCGCTGAATATTTCTGTAGCGGCGGGTATTGTGTTATGGGAGCTGGCAAAAAAGTTCCTGGTGCGGGGTTCATAGTTCTGGTCTCTATTGCCGCGGGACTTATTCATTGTCCGTAGCTGTTGGTATTTTTGCCAGCACATTGTTGATTAATTATTAAATTTCCATTTTGTCTACAGTAAAAAACTATTTAAGTCTCGTAAAATTTTCGCATACCATTTTTGCGATGCCGTTTGCACTAATTGGGTTTTCACTGGGGATGCTGCAAACAAATTTTATCGCTTATTCGGGAACACATCGGTTTGCTTCGCTGATCAACCTTTCCACCGCTCAACTTGTAACCAAATTCGTGCTTGTTATTCTTTGTATGGTTTTCGCACGCAGTGCTGCCATGGCTTTTAACCGTTACCTGGACAGAAGCTTTGATGCTAAAAACCCGCGTACCGCTATACGCGAAATACCCAAAGGGATTATTTCTGCCGGCAGCGCATTGCGGTTCGTTATTGTTAACTGCATTGCTTTTGTGGTTTGTACCTGGTTTATCAACCCGCTTTGTTTCTTTTTATCGCCGGTTGCGTTACTGGTCGTGCTGGGTTATAGTTTTACCAAACGATTTACCGCTTTGTGTCATATTATTCTTGGCCTCGGTTTATCACTGGCCCCCATTGGCGCTTACCTGGCGGTTACCGGACAGTTTGCGGTGTTGCCTGTTTTGTTTTCATTTGCGGTAGTGTTTTGGGTAAGTGGGTTTGATATAATTTATGCTTTGCAGGATATTGATTTTGATAAGTCTCAGCATCTCTATTCAATTCCTGCTGCTTTGGGAAAAGCGAAGGCATTGCGGGTTTCGGAATTACTGCATTTACTGAGCGGTGGTTGCGTGGTATTTGCCGGTATACATGGCGGGTTTCACTGGTCATACTGGATTGGTGTGGCAGTTTTTACCGGTATGCTGATTTACCAGCATTCAATTGTAAAGCCAAATGATCTTAGTAAAGTAAATATTGCATTTATGACAGCCAATGGCATTGCCAGCGTTGTATTTGCTGTATTTGTGATTGCTGATTTATTTATTCATTCATAACGGTTGATGGCACTTATGGAAAGTAACAATACAGCTATTGTAGATAGATTTTTTGCAGCCTACAGCAACCATGATTTTGCGGCCATCCGGCAAACCATGTCTGAAGATGTTATCTGGGTTTTCCTCGGGCAACACCCCCTGGGAGGCGTAAAGAATGGGATTGAAGAAGTGGTGGCTTTTTTTGACAATATGGGCGCAATTATGGGACAGTCTGGTGTAGAAGTAAGCAAACTGGTAACTGGCAGTAATGACCAGTTTTTACTGGAATGCCAGCACATTACCACCCACCGGGAGGATGGCAATAATGTGGACCACCATGTTTGTGTGCTGTGGACATTTGAAAACAATAAAATCAAAGAAGGCAGGCATTTTTTTGCTGATCCACACGCTGCCAATCATTTTTTTGCTGCAGTTGCTCCCATACCGGCAGAATAAAATAAGTTTACCAACCCAACATGGCACGTATACTATCAATAGATTTCGGATTAAAAAGAACCGGCCTGGCCGTAACTGACCCTTTACAGATTATTGCCACCGCACTGACTACGGTAGAAACTCCGCAGCTATTTAATTTTCTGAAAGATTATCTAAAAACTGAGGCAGTAGAGTTAATCATTATCGGTGATCCCAAAAACCTGGATGACAGCGATACACATGCAACCCCGCATGTAAAAAAAACAATTGATCGCCTGAGAAAAGAATTCCCTGGCATTCCGGTTGTGCCGGTAGATGAACGGTATACGTCTAAAATGGCCAAAGGCGCCATGATTGCAATGGGTATGAAAAAAATGCAGCGCCGCGATAAATCAATGGTTGACAAGATCGCCGCCACCATCATGCTGCAGGAGTATATGGAACGCGCTACCTAAGCTTGGGATTAAACCTAAGAGCAAGCCCGGGATGGAAATTCCTCCTTTTAACATTCTTTTACTGCTAAACGGCGCTGCCGGAGGATGGCCTTCGCCACATGCTGCCGCAAAGGGTTGGCCATTACCCGGTTTTAAGATAATTTAGCAGCTTTATTGAACCAGATAACTTTTAAAGGAAATGATTTTACCAATTGTGGCCTATGGCGCCCCGGTATTAAGGTCGGTAGCAAAAGATATAAGCAGTGATTACCCGGGGTTGGAGAAATTAATTGAAGCCATGTGGGAGACCATGTATGCCAGCAATGGGGTAGGACTGGCCGCTCCCCAGATAAATAAAGATATCCGCTTGTTTATCATTGACAGCGAACAAATTTTTGTGAACCAGGAAGACGAAGACCGTGGACTTTATCCTGACGACCCCGGGACAAAACAATTGTTCATCAATGCCCGTATTGTTGGCCTTGGGGGCAAAGAGTGGGCTTATAATGAAGGTTGCCTGAGTATACCCAAAATCCGCGAGGATGTTCATCGCCTTATGGATGTAACGGTTGAATACCGTGATGAGTATTTTCAGCCGCATACACAAACCTTTACGGGTATCACCAGCCGCATAATCCAGCATGAGTACGATCATATTGAAGGAAAACTATTTATTGATTATTTAAAGCCACTGAAACGTAAATTGTTAAAGGGCCGGCTGGACGATATTTCAAAAGGCAAGATCAAAGTAGATTATAAAATGGTTTTCCCTAAATAATTATCGGTTGAAACTGAAATGCCCTGATAAACGTATCTTATTTTGGACAACTTCCCTGCACAGTCTGAAGATCACCCGTGCCAAATGAAAACGCATACATGAAAATTACAGTACCTGCCTGGTTAATTTGTATTCTTCTTTTTTTCTCGTCGGTGCTCTCAGCCCAGCAGGACTCATCTGTAAATGTGGGCAAAAAAATTGTTACGTTGAAGGAGGTGGTGGTAAGAAACAATTTGAATGTGCCTGGTTTTATTGAACGCGTTAAAAACGATACCACCTTTTATAAAGCGTTTAAAAATTTGAAAATACTGGGTTATACTGCCTTGAATGATATACGCATGCGTGATAAAAAGGGTACCGAAACAGCAGCCCTGCAAAGCAAAACGGCGCAACTGGTAAGCAAGGGCTGCCGAACAACACAGTTGCTGGAGGAAAAAATAAGCGGCGATATTTATGATGATAAGAAAAACTGGAATTATTACACCGGCGAATTGTATGCGGGGTTGTTATTTGCCAAAGGCACCATTTGCGGAGAGAGCAATATTGTGGGCGGCAGTGAACTAAGTATAAAAGATAAAAAAGGAATTGACAAGCACAAAGAGCAATTGAAAATGCTCTTCTTCAACCCCGGAAAAAAAATACCGGGCATTCCTTTTATAGGAGATAAAATAGCCATTTTCGACGATGCCGTTTCGCCGCTGTACGACTTTATCATAGACATGGCAGATTACCAGGGACAACTTTGTTATGTATTTACCGTAAGAGCCCGGGCAGATTTAAGCAAGGGTCAAAAAAATGATATTGTTATTAATGAAATGGTTACCTGGTTTAACAGCAGTACCCAGGAAATAGTGGCCCGCACCTACGATATCAGCTACGATGCTGCGATATATGATTTTAACGTGCAGATGGAAGTGCAGATGGATAAGTTTGAAGATCTGCTGGTACCAAAACTCATCCGGTACACAGGCAACTGGCATGCAATTTTTAAAAAACGCGAGCGCGGCATTTTTACGGCAACATTATTTGGATTTAACCGGGGTGGGTAGTTCTTAGTCTGCAGTTCTTAGCCTGGAGTCCGGAGTTTTTTTCTTGAAATATACATTGCACAAACGAATCCAAAACTATGAACTGGGAGTTGGTTTCAACTTTCCTGCGGAGTACCCTTGGTTTTTACATAGTTGCGCCATTTTTCAATTACCTGCTGCATATCGTCTGCCAGTTCACTGTTAAATAACACTTCTTTCCTGGTGGTGGGATGTGTAAAACCAATCGCCTTCGCGTGCAGCGCCTGTCGCGTGCAGATAGCAAAGCAATTGTCTACAAACTGTTTGTATTTGGCAAAAATGGTACCTTTTACAATACTGTCGCCGCCGTAGGTGTCATCATTAAAAAGCGGATGGCCTATGTACTGCATGTGCACGCGTATCTGGTGGGTACGGCCTGTCTCCAGCCGGCATTCTACCAGCGTTACATAACCGAAACGTTCCAGTACAGTATAATGGGTGATGGCTTCTTTTCCATGTTCGCCGTCGGGGTAGGCGGCAAATAATTTCCGTTGTTTAAGGTTGCGGCCAATATGTGCCACCACAGTGCCGGAATCAGCCACCACATCGCCCCATACCAGTGCATAGTAACGGCGGTAAACAGTATGATCAAAAAACTGCCTGGCAAGAGAGGCAACGGCTTTGTCTGTTTTGGCCAGCACCATCAGGCCGGTTGTATTTTTATCGATTCGGTGCACCATACCAAAACGGGGCAAAGTGTCTTCAGAAATGTTTTTATTGTTTTGGGTGAGGTACCAGGCAACCCCATTGATTAGGGTGCCGGTATAATTGCCGCATCCGGGATGCACCACCATGCCGGCTGGTTTATTGATAATCAGTACATCTTCATCTTCAAAAGCAATATTGAGGGGAATATTTTCAGGAATGATTTCTTCACCGTGCGCTTCCTTGTCACTGTAAACTACAATCTCATCTGCAGGCCTTATTTTATAATTAGGCTGCACGGCTTTGCTGTTAACCAGCACCCGTCCGGCTTCGATACCTTTTTGTATTTTATTGCGGGTAGCATTTTCAATGCGTGCGGTTAAAAATTTGTCGAGGCGCAGTGGCTCTTGTCCTTTATCAACTTTTATAGAAAGCCGTTCGTACAGTTCTTCCGGGCCATCCAGTTCAAGTGTATCATCTTGCTCAGCTTCTTTGCGCATCTGTATTAATTTTTGCAAATATACTTTATTAAAGACGGTTGGCCGACAGTAAAGCGGCATTTGTGCACGCAACACTGAGCAGGTAAATTATCTCCTGAAAGGGCCTACATTTGCCTTTTATGCAGCAGGTATATTTCAGTGATTTGGGGGAGATGGATTATAAAACAGCCTGGGATTACCAGGAAACGCTGTTACGCGCAAATGTGGATATTAAAACAGCGCTGAGAAATGATACCGCCGCGTTGCAGGAATCTGCCGTTATTCAAACAGTGCACGGCTTGAACACTCCAGAACTCAGCACTCAACACTCCCTGCTTTTTGCAGAACATCCACCCGTTTACACCCTGGGGAAAAGTGGCAAAATTGAAAATGTATTAATCAGTGAAGCAGAAAGAAATGAAAAAGGAATCGGTTTTTTTTATACCAACCGTGGCGGCGATATTACCTTTCATGGGCCACAACAAATAGTTGGCTATCCAATCCTGGATCTTGAAAAATTTTATACTGATATTGGCCGTTACCTGCGCAACCTCGAGGAGGTAGTCATTAAAACATTGGCAGAGTATGGATTAACAGGGGAACGCTCTGCAGGCGAAACAGGCGTCTGGCTGGACCCCGGTACAACAGGCAGGGAAAGAAAAATATGTGCTATTGGTGTGCGTTGCAGCCGGTGGATAACCATGCATGGATTTGCTTTTAATATTAACACAGATCTTGCTTATTTCGATTATATTATTCCCTGTGGTATTCAAAATAAGCAAGTCACCTCACTTGCAAAAGAGCTTGGACACCCTGTTGATTTTAACGAAGCAAAAGAAAAAGTAAAAAGGAATTTTGAAAAAGTATTTGCTGTTCAGCTGGTGGAATAATCTTATACAAGCAAGGCAGGCAGTATTGATATTATACAGGTTAAAAGTCTTTTGGAATAAACAGCTTGTTTTTCTCTTTCAGCTGCCCATCTTCGTATAATTCAAATGTAAACCAGCCTGCGTGTACAAAATTTGATTTATCGAGCGTAAGCAGGCTGTCTTTTACCTGTTTTATTTCAAAAACCGCAATATTGAATTCATCAAAAAACCGGATGTTATATTTTTTTTCTGCAGCCAGTGGTAAAGCAATTTTTACACTGCCATATCTTTCGGTAAAAACAAATTTTGACGGGCGGTACATTTCTTTCGGCACAAAAGGTCTGATTCTGATAGTGTCTGCCGTATTGAAACTTAATGTATCCTTTGTTCTTACAGCTACAGAATCTCTGAACCGCCTTACTGACCGCTCACCAATTTGCCCTATCAGCGTGTCTCTTCTTACGATATAAATAATTCTTTCCGGTATTTCTTTGGGTTTTACAACGTTGGGTTTAACTGACTCCTTTTTATCAGGCACTATTGTTTTCACTGTATCAATTATCCTGGGCTCTTCTGTTACAACAACAATTTTTTCTGGCGCTGTTTTGGGTGCTTCATAGGCAGGTATTTCAGGCTGTTTTATTTCCCTGGGCCTTTCCCTCGTCCTGCTGGTATCAAGCACAGGTTTCTTTGATTTGCTGAACACATATTTTCCGCTGTCAAGTAATATATAAACACGGTAAAACATGTGTTCGTTGGTTGCTTTTGTATCTGCATACCCATTTTGCGGCACATTAGGGTCTGGCAGCGTTAAAATAGATTTGAAGTTTTTGGTGCTGTCAAAAGACCGTTGTATGGTTAACTGGCGGATATCAGTATACGGATTTGTCCAGCTGATAATAATCCGGTTGCTGCCTTTGTTAACCAGCGTAAAGGAAGGAAGGGTATCCTGGGCTGCTGCCGCAAAACCCATGCAACTAATCAGTAATAAAATCCCAAACTGTCGGAGCATGCTGTTGGTATAATTATATGGCCTGTGTAATAAAAGTGCAAATATAGCGGTCACCCGCCGCGTAAAAAGATTAAAAAACCAAGGTTTGCCGGTCTAAAGATTCATTGCCCTGTAAACCCCCGCTGTGAATGACCAGCAGCCTGCTTTTCTCCGGAAAATAGCCATTTCTAATCAAATCATTTACAGCAAAAAATAATTTTCCCGTATACACAAAATCAGATGGAATGGCTGTTTTGTTGTACCATTCGTTCATAAACGCCAGCAGGGTATTATTTTTTTTTGCATAGCCGCCAAAATGATATCCATTTATCATGCTAATCTTTTGCTGCGCCGATTCCGGTATATATGGCGACACCCAGTTATCAAAACCTTTTAGAACAGGAATACCCAGTACTTGCTGACCTGCCATGGCACTAACCGCGAGGCCCGATAAAAGTGTTCCGGTACCCACCGCACAAAGCACATGTGTGTAATTACCGGTAGCGGCAAGGTTTAGTATACCTGCGGCTCCTTTTACACCCTGCGGGCCTTCACCCCCTTCCGGTATAATGCATGGCTGCCCATATTCCTGTAAGAGCTGCTGTATAAACGCCGGATTTTTTTTTTGATTGTATGCTTCCCTGCTTACAAATACCAGCTGCATACCCCACCGCGCCGCATTTACCAATGTATGGGAAAGAACAGACGGTTTTTCTCCACGTATAATACCAATGCTTTGCAGGCCGGCCTTGTGGGCGGCGCAGGCAGTAGCAATAATATGGTTTGAATAGGCGCCCCCAAATGTGAGTACTTTTTTTTGCCCTGTATTGAGTGCGTCTGCCAGGTAATATTGAAGCTTAAACCATTTATTACCCGAAATAACAGGGTCAATTTTATCCAGTCGCAGTACATCCAGGGCCTGGGTTGAGTGACGGGCAGCACTGTCTATGACCCGTAAATCCACCTGCTCTGTGCATACCGCAGAAAGGTTAACGATGTTTTCCGGTAATAAATCCCTTCCCATATTTTGTTCCACAACTTTATTTTATATTTTCGTGCCGACAAAAAAACAAAAATCGATGCAGCAACCTACACTTTTGATCCTGGCCGCCGGTATGGCCTCCCGCTATGGAAGTATGAAACAGATTCAGTCGTTTGGACCCAGCGGAGAAACCATTGTTGATTATTCAATATACGATGCAATCCGTGCAGGGTTTAAAAAAGTTGTGTTTATCATCCGAAAAGAGTTTGTGGACGATTTTAAAGCGATATTTGAGCCCAAACTGAAGGGCAGGGTAGCGGTTGATTATGTTTTCCAGGATTTGAATGCTTTTACTGATGGTTACCAGGTGCCTGCAGACCGTACCAAGCCCTGGGGTACTGCACATGCCGTATTATGCGCAAAAGCTGCCATTAATGAGCCTTTTGCAGTTATTAATGCAGATGATTTTTACGGACGTGATGCTTTTGAGAAAGCCTACGATTTCCTTACCACGGATGCAGCAGAAAAAGTGTATTCAATTATTGGATATGATTTATTAAAAACTTTGTCCGACAATGGTACGGTAAACCGTGGCGTTTGCCAGGTAGATGAAAAAGGCAACCTGACTGCCATTGCAGAACGTATTAATATTTCCAAACAGAATGGCAAAATCATCTGCGATGATAACCAGGAGCCAAAAGAACTTCCCCTGCATTCAAGCGTTTCAATGAATTTCTGGTGTTTTGCACCGTCTATTTTTCCTTATTCAGAAAAACTGTTTAATAACTTCCTGGCTAAAAATCTTACCAATCCCAAGTCAGAATTTTTTATACCAATTGTTGCTGATGAATTTATTAATAGCGGGGGTGGTATAATCAAGGTTATTCCTACTTCGGCGCAATGGTTTGGCGTTACTTATAAAGAAGACGCGCCGGGTGTTAAGGCTAGTCTTGATGCACTGGTAGATGCGGGCGAGTACCCCACCAGCTTGTGGTAACCCCCCTGTCCCCGGAAGGGGGGACCTGGATCGGGCTCACCGCATTTTATTGTCAGTCAATATATACCAACTTTTTGAGTACATATCTTTTGAACCAACCCGGGTATTTTTATAAAGTATCGTTGCATCGCGCATTTTTGCCACATATCTGAATTGAACTTTTGCTTTCTTTTTCAAATCGCTGACATATTTTAAAACGGCTGCCATAAAAGTATAACGAAAAAAGTCAGCTAGATAAGCCCCGGTCTTCCCTTCAGCGGGACAGGGTTAAATAAATAAAAGCCCCTTTGCGGGGGCTTTTATTGTTATATGCATTAATCAGGAAAGCAGGTGATTACTGGTATGTTTTAACCAGGAAGACACAATCTTCAATCTTTTTAATTTGCTGGGGTCTTTCCATTCCTTTTACGGCAGAAAGCGTGTTTATTTTAATATTCTGGTAGGTAGTATCTTTTTTCAGTTCATCCAACGATTTAAAAATATTCTTTGCGGTGACTGCAAAAACAAATCCCTGTGCCTGTATCTGGCGGGTACTAAGTATACCCACTACTTCACCGTTCTTGTTAAATACCGGGCCGCCACTGTTACCAGGGTTAGCAGCTACTGCTATCTGGCAGCTCATGGTATCTCCGTTAAAACCAGTGCTTGCACTCATATATCCTTCGCCATACACAATTTCATCGCGCGGAAAACCAAGGGTAAATATTTGCTCGCCTAAATCTGCACCTGTTTTTTTGAAACCATACGGCAGGCTGGCAAAGGGTTTGAATTCGCTGTCTTCAATTTTAAGAATAGCCAAATCCCGCTCTGCATCTATTTTAACCAGGGAAGCTTTAAATTCCTGTCCGCGGCTTTGTACAATAATAGTTTTAGCACCCTTAATAACGTGTGCATTGGTAACAAGGTATCCCTTGGCATCAATTAAAAACCCGGTGCCACCAAATTTAAAGGTCTCGTTTACCGGAACCCTGGTTACCTTGGTATTGTCCCTTACTTCATTGCTAAGGGCCTTTTGTTGTATTTTAAGATTAGAAACCTCACGGCTTAATTGTTCAAGCTGGGGTTTGGCATTTGGAGTAAAATAAGCTACCAGTCCGCTGACCGTTATTGCAATAATGCCGGCAATAGAGGCAGCAACGGCCCATACGCGCCTGTACTTTTTAAAGAGATCCACCACTTTGGCCTTGGGTGCCTGGGCTTTGATGGTTCCGTTATCAAGCAAATCATTATGTATGTCACGAAGGGACGTACTGAACTGCCTGCGTTCGCCGAAATCATTTAGCTGGCCCAGGAACAGGCTGTGTTCTACCACAAACTGGTCTATTTCCGGATTCGATTTACGCAGCTGTTCAAAATTGGCAAGCTCTTCTGCATTCATCTGGCCCTGCAAAAAGCGTTCTACAGCATCTGATAATTGAATGTCATCCATTATTGATCCTTGTTTTTATGTTGAGCAAAGAATAGCTTCTTTAGACGCATCAGGCATTTGTATTTCTGATTTTTTGCATTGTCTGCATTGGTATATCCGAAACTGCCCGCTATTTCTGTCATATTCCTCTTCTGCAGGTAATAAGCCTCAATCAGGCTTTTACAAGGTTCTCCCAGGTTCAGCATAGATTTTTCCATTGCTTTAAACTGGTCATTCAGCTGTTGATGGTTGTCCATATCCTCTTCCACCGGTACCGTCTCTTCCATGTTTTCCAACCGCCCGCCATACTTCTGCAGTTGTTGTAAACGCTTGAGCCACAATCGCCTGCTAACAGAATAGATATATGTTTTCAGCTGGCAATTCAATTCAAATGTGCCTGATCTGGCCTTCTCATAAAGAACTATCATTGTCTCCTGGAAAATGTCCCTCGCATCATCCGCAGAACCGTTGTTGTTGATAATCAACGCCTGAACCATATTATAATTGTTTGTATAAATGGTTTCAGCAGCCTTTTTATCGCTTTTTGCCAGTCCTTTCAATAATTCTTTTTCCTGAAATGCTGTTGTCACGCTTGCGTCTGTTTTAATACCCAAATTAACTAATTGTAACCCAAACAATGTCCCAAAACTTTTTTAAAAAAAGGCGGGTTACCTTTTTCTCTTTGCGGTATAAAGTTCAAATCATTATTTAAAAAACAAAATACAAACAAATGAAAAAGCTCCTTTTAGTTTTAGCAATCGCTGCTGTTGTTACATCTTGCAATAACTCAGGTGAAACTGCTGCTTCTGCTGTAGATTCAACTGCTGCTGCTGCTGTAGATACAATCAAAGCAACTGGTGATAGCGCTAAAGCTGTTGTAGATTCAACTGTTAAAGCTGCTGTTGATACAGTTAAAGCTAAGGCTGATTCTCTGAAAAAATAATTTCACCTTTTTTTCATATGGCAAGCAATCGTTAGAGGCCGTCCTGTTCCCAGGAGGGCTTTTTTTTATGCGCATCCTGCAATGTTTCTGGTTGTGGCTGATATTCTCTCCGTGGCCAGCGCTGCCTTATTAAAGTATTCGCAGCATGCCGGTACTCCTGATAAAAGGGTTTAGTGGTCTGGAAAAAGAACTGTGAACCATGAACCAATAACTATGAACTATTCCCTACTTTTGTGCCCTCAAAAAAAATAAATTAATGGCACTTTCATCAGTACTTCAACGGTTTAATGAGCCCGAAACGTTAAAAATGGCAAAACTCGGCAGAGAGTTAAGGGCAAAGGGAATAGATGTAATTGATTTAAGTTTGGGCGAGCCCGATTTTGATACACCAGCGCATATTAAGGAAGCTGCAAAAAAAGCAGTTGACGAAAATTACTCGCATTATACACCTGTTGCTGGTTATCTTGATCTGCGCGAAGCAGTTTGTGCGAAATTAAAGCGCGATAATAACCTCGACTATAAACCAGAAAACATTGTTGTATCTACCGGCGCTAAACAGAGCCTGGCCAATGCCATACTGGCTGTAGTAGATGACAATGAAGAAGTGATTATTCCTACCCCTTATTGGGTTACTTACAGCGAACTGGTAAAAATTGCCCGTGGTAAAGTGATAGAAGTAAGAACAACCGTGGAAAATGGTTATAAAATAACACCTGCAGAACTGGAAGCGGCTATTACGCCCAACACCAAGATGTTCTTATTCTCTTCTCCCTGTAACCCTTCTGGTTCAGTATACAGCAAAGCAGAGCTGGAAGCACTGGCGGTAGTATTCCGCAAACACCCGCAGATATACATTATTTCTGATGAAATTTATGAATATATCAATTTCGTGGGCAGCCATGAAAGCATTGCACAGTTCAGCGATTTGAAAGAACGTATTATTATAATAAATGGTTTAAGTAAAGGTTTTGCCATGACGGGCTGGCGCCTGGGTTATATTGCAGCCAACGCTGAAGTAGCCAAAGGTTGCGAGAAACTGCAGGGACAATTCACCAGCGGCGCTACTGCTGTTACACAGCGTGCCGCCATTGTTGCATTAACCGGGGATCTGAAACCCTCACTGGAAATGACGGAAGAGTTTACCCGCCGCAGAAAACGCGTACTGGAAATTATTAAAGAAGTGCCGGGTGTAAAATGTTTTGAACCCCAGGGTGCTTTTTATATTTTTCCTGATGTAAGTTATTATTATGGCAAAAGCGATGGTACCAATGCCGTATCCAATGCATCAGAATTTTGTATGTATCTTTTAAATACCGCGCATGTATCTTCTGTAATGGGGGATGCTTTTGGAGAACCCAATTGCGTGCGTTTTTCATTTGCCAACAGCATGCAGAATATAGAAAGGGCATGGATTAGAATTAAAGAGGCATTGGCAAAATTGAAATAATATTCTATAGCAACATATACAGATAAAGCCGGACTGAAAAAGTTCCGGCTTTTTTTTATGGGTTCAGGCTAATGGTTATTCTGATAATAATAATATGCCCCGCTGCAGGAATACAGCAGGGCAGTATTATTCATTATTGCTGGAACTAAAAAAAGTAAATACATAGTTGCTGCAGAACGTTGAAATAGGCGTTAGATCCCTGCAGTCTCAACGATACTATCATTCGTCAGTTAATTTTATATTTCCCACCCTGTTGCCTATTTCTTTTGCCATTGCCAATCCTGTATTAATGGAAGGCAATGTGTGTATACCACCATACAACCTGGATATGCCTGCTTCTTCCGCCGCCGCAAAAATAGAGTTATAGGTACGGGTGGGGTAGCCGCGAAAATCATATGAATGGTCCGTTACTTTTACATGTTCACCCAATACCTTAGTAGCGGCCTGCATTACTGCACCTGTTACAAACGCATGCGCAGCAGGGTATTCAGGATGCGGTGGTGTAACAATAAACGGAAGCCAGGTGGGATCTATTACCTTACGGATATAGGTAATGGGTCTTAGCAAATTATAGGTATACTTTGATCTGAAGCAAACAACAGCGCCATCTCTTTCAGCAATGCCGGATTTTGCAAAAGTTTCTGCAGCTGTGGCCAGGCTGGCACCGGTTTGTTCCAGCGCTTGTGTCACCAACAGAAAATCATGACCGGGCGGCGTATACCCAACACCATTTCCCTGGTCTACCCAGAACAGTGCAATATCCTTTTGTTCGGGCGTTAATGTTTTAGAAACATCATATACGTTCTTTTGAATATTATAAAAATCAGAGTTGACTGTCTCTGAATAGGGTGACAAAAATGCAGGCGAAACCCCGGACAAATGTTCAGCAAGATAAGTCCTGGCAGTGCCGATGTTTGGATTTATTCCATTCGCAAGTGCTGGTAATGTAGGCACCCATGAGCCGGGGAAAACCGGTGGCACGTAACCAGCATTGGAAACGTTGATATTATCTGTAAGATACCAGTTATAGACAGCGGCTGCTATACTTTTGCCAAAGGCTTGCGAGCGGGCAAACACTTCGGAGGCTGCCGCCGGTTTTAATATCTCATTGTAAGCATTTTCCAATGAATCAATACTGGCCAGGTTGGCAGGGGTAAGGCCCTGGTAAAAAGAACGAAGCATAGCGGCCATTGCTGCATTGGCGCTTAATTGCCAATTGTAGCCATTGTTATTTTCTTTTATTGGCATGGCGGGCATCTGGTACAATCTGGTAGAAAAACTAACCGAGTGTTTTGTTCCATATCGCACAGACTCGTATAAGCCAATACCTATATAGCCCATAAATGCATTGGCATTGAAAGCGCTGTTTCTCTCCAGCAAGATGCGCATTTGAAGCCTGTACCAGTCCGTGGCAACCCGGCCAGGGTCTTCATTACCTCCGCCTCCCTTGTGCCCAAAGAGATCGATCTTTTCACAGGAGGAAATGGTTGACAAAAGAAAAACAAGTCCGGCGATGGTGAGCATTTTCCCCCATCCCATTCTGAAATTGCAGGTGGATGTTGATTGCATAAAATTATATGTTTAATGGTGAGTGGATGCGATATTGCACAGCGCTAATCAGGAGAAAATAACCTTTGTAAAAAAACTCAATTCAATTTGCTTTTTTGGGGCTATTTACCAGGGCCTTGGTTTGATTGATTGAATAACACTTATCCGGCAACAGCCGGCATGATTGTATATTACCACCTGAATATTTTTTTAAAAAACCGACAGATATCATTCCAGCATATTCCCAGTAAAATGACTGCCGTTAGCAAAAGAATTGCGATTATGAATGACAGGCCATGCATGCTGGCGTAAAACTACAACTCCGTATAAATGTGGAGCGACGGCGTTTACTGGAAGGAGGTTATCAATGATCGTGTGGAGAACTGTTGCCGCGGGATCTCAGGAAACATGCCGTTTTATGGAGATGACTACACGTGTGCCTGTAGCATTACCCTCGCTGTCGCGAAGATCATGGTATACAACCGGCATCCCGCCGGTAACATTAAATCCGCGCAGGCGTTTAATTGTAATGTCTATTCCCCTGGGGGAAAAGTCATTTAACTGCTGCTGTTTGAAAGCGGTAGCACTGGCTCTGCCTATTCCATTGTCTTCTATTACACACACAAGATAGCCGTTGTTTTGTGAGACAGCAATATGCAGTTTTTTCTCGCCCTCTTTTCTGCTGAGCCCATGCCACAACGCATTTTCTACAAATGGCTGCAGTATGAGTGGAGGAAGTTTTTCATTTTCACAAATCATGTCATCAGCAGTACTGATGCTATGAACCAGGTTGATATTCAGCCGCAGTGACTCCAGTTGTATGTATAGCCTGAGGGTTTGCAATTCTTTTTCCAGGCTGATAACATTGTTTTCGGTGTATTCAAGCACATGGCGCAGCAATCGTGAAAACGTGCCGATATAATTGATTGCTTCTGTTCTTTTTTCATCTGCAATCAATGATTGAATTGAATTAAGGGCATTGTAGATAAAATGCGGATTCATTTGCGCCTTCAATGCTTTCATTTCAAGTTCGCGTAATTGGTTTTGTATTTCTGCTTTTCGCTGAATTTTCCTGATACGGTTGAAATAAAGGCTGATGACAATGGCGGCTGCCAGCGCTATGAGCAAGATCCTGAATAGCCAGCTGTCCCAAAACGGAGGGCTGATGGAAAAATTAAAAATGGCGGGTTCGCTCCAAGCAGTCCCGCGCCCCCTTGTCTTTACTTTGAAAACATAATTGCCTGCCGATAACCTGGCCAGTGCTATAAAATTGCTGGAGGAAGCCATGCTCCAGGTTTTGTCCAGTGGTTGCAGTTGGTATGAATATTCAAAATAATCGGCATTGTAAATGGATACACCGGAAAATTCAAATCCCAGGGTATTTTGCGCATAATGCAGCCTGGGAGAGACGGGCAACTGCAAATAGCCATAACTGGAATCTGTGATTTGCTGCCAATCAGTTTCTCTCATGTTCAGTAATACTTTTTCAATTACCACGACTGGCGTAATTTTTTTCAGCATTAATTTGCGCGTGTCTACTTTTACTATGCCATTCATAGAAGCCAGCCACACATTGCCAGCATTGTCTGCTGCCATAGTTGGCGGGTTAACCATTTGCAGGTTTTGTTCTTTTCCAATTGGGTAAACATCCCAGCTATTATCTGCAGGTGCATGTTGTTTTAACACAACCAGTCCGTTGCTGCAGCTTACCCATTTATTTCCATCAGCATCAAAAGCCATATCTACAATTTTGTTGGAGGGCAATCCTGATTCAGTGGTTAGTATGCTAAGGTCTTTTACGGTATAGTCAGTTTCACTAATACGGAAATGCACCAACCCCTTGCCTGCATTACTTATCCATATCCAGCCATCCCTGTCTTCAAAAAAGTAGGTATAACTTCCTTTCTCTATCATATCCAGTTCAGGCGGCGCCTTAATAATTTCGTTTTGCCTGGTGATAAAATAGATGCCTTTCAAATAGACGTTCACCATGCCAATACCATTGCGGGTAAACAGTACCGTAGTGGTTTTTGAAAACTGCTTTCCTGTCCGGTCAGTAAAAACTTCAAATGATTTTTCATTACCGCAAAGAAGGGTAGAATCATCGCAGATAAACACTTTATTGTTTACAGGATTGACTGTGATATTCCGGATATAATCCGTATTCCTGGGTACAAGCAGGTGCGAGAAATCAAGCAGGTGGCCCCCATCCCAGCACAACATTTTCCGGCTCCTTGTAATCATCCATGTAAACTGCCTGCTATCCTTTGCAGCACCTTCCACCACATCGTTTTGATAACTGCTCTCGTCCTTGTAGGAAACGGGTTTTGGTAAGGAGAACGTTTGCCTATTCTTTACATGGTGCAGCCCGCTGGCATCAGAAATTATCACTTCATTATTGTGGGTTGCTATTACATTGGGTCGTTTGGTGGCGCCCTGTTGCACAGTCTCAGTAACGGCTTCAAATATCTTGGGCATTACTTTTATCAGCCCCACATAACTGGTGATCCACAAATTTTGCTGATTGTCAGTGAACGGAACGCCTGCCGTACTGGCATCATACTTATAAAAAGAAACAGCCTGTCTTTGTCCTGGTTGGAGTTGGTATCTGTAAAGTCCCTTGCCTGCGATAGTAATCCAGCAAATGTTGCCGGCATCTACTGTAAAATTGAAGAAATGAGTAACGGGCAGACTATCAATTAATAAACGCATTTTTCCTGCACTCAATTCAAAAAACTGGCTGTGGATAGCTGCATAGATGTGTCCGTTCATTTGGGAAAGCTGGGCACAAAAAAAGCCATTTTTTTCAGATGTATCCTTGATTAGCAAATCCAGCGCTCCATTGTTCTTTTTAAAATATACGCCGTCTTCATAGTTAAGGTAAAGGCCATCGGGTGCAGCAGCAATTCCGAGGCATTTACCGGAACCATAGTTGGAAGGAAAATCAGTTTTTGTCCAGCTGGTATCGTTATAATAATAAACACCTTTATCTGTAAACACCTTTAAGCCTTTACCGCCGGCTTCACTGAAAGAAAACACGAAAAAGTTTTCGTTTCCCGGGGTAATATGCACAAACCTGCCATTTTTTAATTCGGCAATCCCCTGGGGGGTGCCTGCCCATAAACGGTGATGACTGTCTTCATAGATCTTAATAATGGTAAGATCCCTGAGTCCTTCGGTATAACCATAATTTTTAAAGGTTTTGCCATCAAACCTGCTCAACCCGTTACCCGTGCCTATCCATAAGAAGCCATAAGAATCCTGCATGATGGCGTGTACATCATCTGCTGAAAGACCATCTGCCGGCGTATATCGGCGGAAACTATATTCCTGGCCGAATATATTCAACAGTGAAAAGCATCCAGCTGCCAGCAAGAGGTATTTGAGCATGGGAGCAACATTTTATTCAGGCATTAAAAAATTGTAGAAATGCTTCTTTATTCTGCCGCGACAATTCTATTTCGCTTCCATCCTGCATTGTTACGATGCCACCATCTCCTCTTTTGTACATTTTTACATAAGAAAGATTAATCAGGTAAGAACGGTGTGCCCTGAAAAAATTATGTTCTGTCAGCAACTCATGGTATTGTTTCAACGTGTAGCTGCTGATTATTTTTTTTTGACCCATCAGGTGAAAAGTGGTGTAGTTGCCATTGGCATGACAAAAAATAATTTCTTCCAGCGGTACCAGTACAAATCCTTCTGTTGTTGGTACCGCAATTTTATCGTGCGATTTTCTGGGATTATGTATGTGTTTTACAAGATTTTCCAGTTGTTCACGGGAGGTAAATTTCTGCTCAGGAAGATGCCGCATGGCTTTTGAAATAGCTTCCCTCATCTCATTCAGCACAATAGGTTTTAGCAGGTAGTCTACTGCATTGAAGCGGAAAGCTTTTAACGCATATTCATCATGTGCAGTTACAAAAATAATTTGAAAATCCCGGTTGTCCAGCTGCTGCAGCAGGTCGAAACCAGATTCTCCCTGCATGGCAATATCCAGGAAGAGCAGGTCCGGACTGAACATCCTGATACCCTGCAGCCCTTCTTTTACAGTGCCGGCCTGCCCTGTGATGGTTATCTCCGGAAAATATTCTGATAAGAGTTTGCATAAAAGGTTCCTGCTCTGGAATTCATCGTCAACTACAAAGACTTTAAATGAATTTGACGGCATGGTGGATAGGTTTTTGGTTTAGCGGAAAACAGGAATGCAGCCTGCATGCTATACCGCTGAGTTACACAGCCCAACTAATGTAGTTTATTATTGTGTGAGCAGGGGTATTAATTGATTGAATGGCAGCTTTCGTTTATTATATGGATGATTTGTGCCAGGTAACAGGCGAGAAATAGCAGGCAATGACTGCATGACATACTTAAACTTTATCCAGGTCTCTTTTGGTAAACTCATTTTCCTTATTGCCGGTATTGAGCGTGGCAGCAGGTTCAAACAATAAAACTTCCACTTCTTCTGCGGCATTGGGGCGGTGCTCTACGCCACGTGGCACAATAAGAAACTCGCCTTCCTGTAATTCAATGTTTTTATCGCGCAGCTCCATTACAAAACGGCCTTTTACCACCAGGAATAATTCATCTTCATTATCGTGATGGTGCCAGGTAAACGGGCCTTTGAATTTTACCAGCTTCACCTGCTGGCCGTTCAGGTCGCCGGCAATGCGCGGGTTCCAGTAATCGGTTACCAGTTCCATTTTCTCTGCAAGATTTATTTTTTCCATATAACCGCTTTCATATTAATAATTATTAACCGATGCCATTCGGCTGTCAGGCCATTACGGATATCATGTCCAGCACAGGCTCTCCCAGTGCAACGTCGCCTGTTACTGATACATAATTCAAAACGTCTTTCTTTCTCCAGCTTTTGGTAAATAGTTTCCAGGCAACTGACCCGTCAATAAGGGTATGGGCACTTAACGGTAGGTTGTTTGTTTTTGATAATTCCCATGCTGCTTTTTTGGTGAGGAACCAGTCGCCACCAGCCTCGCCGCTGACACTTATTTTTACGCAACTATTTAAATGTGCAGCGGTATGCCGGTATACATAAGGAAGTGCGCTCATAAAAGTATCCAGCACCGGGTAGTATAGTTCTTTTGTCATAATGCCTGGCTTACCAACGGCGTCGCGTATCTGCTGCTGGTGGTGCCATCTTTCGGTATATTCACGTGCAATATGAAACCAGTTGACGGACGTCTCTTCACCGGCCCATGATACCGCAAACTTCGCCGGCATGAACGGATCCTGCAATGCTATTTGTTCATTGTACAGTTTACCGCTGGGTTCCATCAATTGCAACAATGCGGCAGGACTCACCCTTTTCATGGCGGCTACAAAATCTGCATTCAGACGATTCAGGTAACGAATAAGATCTTCATTGGATTGAATATTGCCGGGCTTGTCACCAAAGTAACCGTCTCTTGTCATTGATAAAGCGCGCAGATTGCCATCCAGTAAATGCGCTGCCACATCTTTCACCGTCCATAATTTTGCAATGGTAGGCTGTTCCCATTCTGCTGCGGTGAGCGAATGGAGCAAGTTCATTAGTTTTTCTTCCAATACAGGAAAAAGGTGGACCGTTGGTATAGAAATAATAGCAGACATTACTTTTCAAAAATAGGGTATCTGTTGTATTTTAGCCTCATGACCGAAGAAGAAAAAATACAAATGTTCCGTAACCGGCTTACAAAAGTATTCCGGCACCTTGGTAAGCAGGCAAGGCGGCTGGGCATCAGTTGCTGGCGTTTGTATGACCGCGACCTTCCTGAATTTCCACTGATTATAGATGTATACGAAGATAAAATTTACCTGAGTGAATACCGGGCAAAACATAGTCTTACGGAAGAGCAGCATGAAGCATGGCTACAAGAAAGTTTGCAGGTAATAGCACAGGTAACACAAGTGGCGGATGAGAATATTTATCTCAAACAGCGTAAGCGTAAAACGGATCGACAGGATCAGTACCAGAAAACAGGAGAGGAGATGGAGTTTTTTACGGTAAACGAAGCCGGGCTGCAGTTCAAAGTGAACCTGTCTGATTACCTGGACACCGGCTTGTTTTTGGATCACCGCGTTACACGTGGCATAGTGCGGGAACAGGCAAAAGATAAAACGCTCTTGAATTTGTTTTGCTATACTGCTTCGTTTTCGGTGTACGCAGCGGCCGGTGGCGCCGCATCGGTTGTTTCGGTGGATTTATCCAAAACATATTTAAACTGGGCAGAAGACAATTTTAAACTAAATAAGCTGGACGACGCCGCCAGGTACCATTTTGTACATGCCGATGTATTGCAATACCTTGATGAACTGGAAGCGGAAAGTTTTGACACAGTAATTCTTGATCCGCCTACTTTCAGTAACAGCAAGCGGATGAAAGACTTTTTAGATATACAGCAGGATCATGCCGGACTTATTAATAAATGCCTGCTGATTATGAAGCCGGGTGGGATATTGTATTTCAGCACCAACTTTACTAAATTTCAGTTAGCTGCTGATCAAATAACAGCTGCATCAATAACCGATATTACAAAACTTACTACACCGTTTGATTTTGAAGGAAAATTAAGAAGATGGTGCTTTAAAATTATTAAGTGATTGATTGCAGGCAGGTAGCCGGCCACTCAGTATCTTCTTATTAAGGAAAGTTGTTTTTATGTTATTTTGAATTTGCAGGGCGGACTGAAGACGCATAACGATTTGCCGTAGAAGGGAGTGACACAACAATGCTCAGTAGAATTATACTGTTGGTACATTACATCAGAGACGATCAAATTTTTTTCCGGCAGCAACTAGAAATTATTTTTCTCCCGCCGCAAGCTTCAGCAACTGTTCATGCACTTTCAATACCTGTGGCAGTACCGCCTGTTGCTCATCATTTACAATAACGGCATCGCATAATTTCATTTTAATGGAATCATCCATTTGCCTGTTCATGCGGGCATTTACTTCTTCTTTGCTGAGATTGTCTCTTTTCATGCTCCGGAAAATGCGCAGTGTAACAGGTGCAGATACACCAATAATATAATCCAGGTAACGCTGCGAGCCGCTCTCAAAAATGATGGCTGCTTCTTTAATGGCATAAGCGCTGTTTTGCCGCTGCATCCATTTCTCTCCGTCAATAATAGTAACGGGATGGACCATCGAATTTAAAAGCGCCAGTTTTTCTTTGTTACCAAATACTTCAGCAGCCAGGTAGGAGCGGTTGAGCTGCCCATTGACATAAGTAGCTTCGCCAAAATGTTTTCTCAACTGCGCTTTCAGCGATTCATCTTCATTCATCAGCCGTTTGGCCGCATCATCTGCCAGGTACACAGGAATCCCCAGTGTGCTAAAAATAGCGGCCACTGTGCTTTTACCGCTGCCCATACCACCGGTTATGCCTACCCTGATTGCCATGCAGGAAAATTAATAATTATTAATTAATAAAAGCAGCAGATTCCCAGATTAGTTTTCCATCTGAGAATCTGCTGCTATCTGTTTTTGCCCGGACATGGGTAGCAAAAAAAATCCCATTGCAGGAAATGCAACGGGATAGTATCAGTAATGTAATCTTATTATTTGGCGGGTTCAACAGGTTTGTTAATAGCCTGGCTCCACTCTATGCTGATCGCACTTTTTTCAATCTTAATATAGCTGCCGGGACTGGTCTCCAGCATGATGGTTGTGTTATCGTCATTTACTTTATTAATGGTACCATGTATACCAGCAATGGTTACAATCTTTGCGCCTTTCTGTAAATTCTGCTGAAATTCTTTGGCCTGCTTGGCTTTTTTTGCCTGAGGGCGAATCATAAATAACCAGAACACTAATATCATGGCGCCCAGAATAAACATCATCTGGGTTGGGTTTTGAGATCCGGCCTGTAATAAAATCATTGCGTTTGTCATTGTTAAGTGTATTGCTGTTAAAATTATTATGATGATTTTTTCTGCACGTCTACGGTAAAACTCAGCTCATGATTTTCAGAACCTTTTGTATTGGCCGTCACGTTAATTGTTTTATGCTGCTGACCACTTTTTCCGTTGCTGTCAAAAGAGCCTTTTATTTCTCCTTCTGCGCCCGGGGCTATGGGTTCTTTTGGCGGGTCTGCTACCGTGCAACCACAACTTGGGTGTACACTTTCAATCACCAGCGGTTTGGTACCGGTGTTTTTGAAACGGTAGAGCACTTCCAGCTTCTGGCCTTCTGCTATCTTGCCATAATCTTTTACGGAATCAATCCACTGAATGCTGGTAAAGCTGGCGGTATCTTTTTTCTTTTCAGGAAGGGCGGTTACAGCAGGGGTATTATCTGCCACCTCTTTCTTTACAGGACCATTACACCCTGCAACCGCCATCGCCAATGCTGATAATATAATAATGAACTTCATTCGTTTATTTTTTTGCAAATGTAATAATTGACAGCTTATTTCTTTTTAACGAAAGAAATTTTATGCATTTTATCACCTTTCAGTAAATCTTTATGAATATTATCTAAAATGCCGTTTACAAACTGGCCACTCTGGGGCGTGCTGTATTCTTTGGCCAGGTCTATATATTCATTAATGGTAACTTTTGGAGGTATGGTTTCGAAATAAAGGAATTCGGATACGCCCATCTGCATCAGTATCATATCCAGTACGGCTATCCTGTCGGCATCCCAGTTTTTTAGCTTGGGTTTGATAAGCTCCATGGTCACCTCATTTTTATCCAGTACCGTCTGGAGTAATTCTTTCGCAAAAATCACTTTGTCCTTGCTGATGATTTCCATAAAACTAAAAGCGCCGGGTTTTTGAAGCCAGCTGAGGATGAGCTGGTTTATCACTTCACAGTCATCGTCCCAATTGGTATAGGATTCTTCTGCTTCCGCAACAAAGTCTTCATTTGGCAGCATCAGCGTACCCAGGATAAACTCAAGCATTTGTTTTTCCAGTTTGCTGTCGCGACTTTGTTCCGTAATATAGGTTTTGTATTCAGGGGTGGAAGCCAGTTCTATGTATAACTTTTTAATGCGGTCTTTGTCGGCCTGCAGGTCGGGCCTATCCAGTTTCAGCGCTGCCTGGTAAGAAGGTTCTTCCAGCAATTTCCATAACAGCTGATTACCTGCCAGTTTAATATTAATATTAAGGTCCGCTTCTGTGGGTAAATGTTTGGATGCTTTCTGCCGTGCATCCGTTTCTGCGTAGCGGGCAATTTCTGTAAGCACATACACCAGGTATACGAGGAGACCCCGGGTTTGGTCAAAATGCTTTTGCAGGATGTTTAAAGGCTCCGCGGGCTTCATTTCTCCTTGCGCTGTTTCTGCGGAATAAAGCGTTTGCATCACTTTCACCCGGATATTTCTTCTGCTAATCATAGTTATGCCAAGAACTTTTTTTGAGGCTGCGAAGATAGGGAAAACAGGCGGTAGAAAGGAGTCTTTAGTCTATAGTCTTTGGTCTGTGCTGCGGCGCATTCTGTAAAGCTCTCCGGAACAACAGTAATCAGCAGGCCCAAACAGGGGTGTTTTTTGGCAGAGAATGCAGACAAGCTGATTTGTCCGGACTATTTTTAAGACATACTACAGGCTACAAACTCATGACTATTGATTACCTCCGGGCTGCCATAAATGAAAATTTGTCAACCGTTGGCACCTGTTAACCAGTATTTAACTGCCAACAAACCCAATAAACTGCCAAGAATTCCTTTTTTTCAGATTTTATTTCCTTTGGTATGAAATTCGTTTAGCTTTGCACGCCATTAGAAATTTTCTAATCCAAAAACAAAAAAATCAATACATATGGCTAAGAAGCTTAATGTTACCCCTTTGCACGACAGGGTAATTGTACGTCCAGCTAAGGCTGAAGAAAAGACAGCCGGTGGTATCATTATCCCCGATACTGCTAAAGAAAAACCACAGCGTGGTACAGTAGTAGCTGCAGGTCCTGGTAAAAAAGACGAGCCCGTAACAGTGAAAATCGGTGATACCGTATTGTATGGTAAATATGCCGGTACAGAACTCACCGTAGAAGGTGAAGAATTGCTGATTATGCGCGAAAGCGATATCCTGGCGATTGTTTAAAACAGCTATTAGCTCCAAGCTATTAGCTGTTAGTGTTTCTACTAGTAGCTAACGTGTAAAAGCTGATGGCCGATACTTTAATTTCAAAATTTTACAAACCTAATAATTATGGCTAAACAAATCTTCTTCGATATTGAAGCAAGAAATAGAATGAAGAAAGGCGTTGATACACTTGCCAACGCAGTGAAAGTAACCCTGGGACCAAAAGGCCGCAACGTGGTTATTGAGAAAAAATTTGGCGCACCACAGGTTACAAAAGATGGTGTAACTGTTGCAAAAGAAATTGAACTGGAAGACCCCATTGAAAATATGGGTGCACAAATGGTGAAAGAAGTTGCTTCAAAAACTGCGGATATCGCAGGTGATGGTACAACAACTGCAACTGTTTTGGCACAAAGCATTATTGCCGAAGGTTTGAAAATGGTTGCTGCGGGTGCAAATCCAATGGACCTTAAACGTGGAATCGACAAAGCTGTTAGCCTTGTGGTAGCAAGTTTAAAAGAACAGTCGCAGGCAGTTGGAAATGACAGCAAAAAAATTCAGCAGGTTGCAACGATTTCTGCAAACAATGACGAAACAATTGGTAAACTAATTGCCGAAGCTTTCGCTAAAGTTGGTAAAGAAGGT
>JBDSLR010000014.1:0-96615 GCA_039916305.1 Chitinophagaceae bacterium
CACAGCACTTGCCTACCAATGTTTCCATTACACTTTTATATGCGCTGCACACGCGTTTGTATGAACTGGTAAAACATATTACAGATAAGGAGTGGGAGCGGACCATCGTTCACCCGGCCAGCAATAAACAGATGACCCTCTGGCACCTGCTGGGTATGTATGCCTGGCATGGCAGGCACCATATAGCGCATATTACATCGCTGCGGGAACGCAACGGATGGTAGCAGGATTGCAGCGATATTACGAACTGGTGACTGAGGGTTCATGCCGATTTTAAAAAAAACAACAGCATCATCCCCATACTGAATGTAGCATTCCTTTACTATAGCATATTTTATGAAATGGACAACACTCTCCTCAGAATACATCAATAAGCATATATTTTTTACGGCCCGGCGCGACCGGTGCCAGCGTGACGACGGCACCATCATAGATCCTTATTATGTGGTAGAATTGCCCACATCTGCTACGGCTTTGCCCATTACAGAAGATGGAAAAATTATCCTGGTAAAACAATACCGGCACCCCGTAGACGAAGTCATGCTGGAAACGCCGGGGGGATTTATAGATGATGGCGAAGATTTTGCAACTGGTATGAAAAGGGAATTGATGGAAGAAACCGGTTATACGTTTGCTGACATTGAACATGTAGGAAGGGTAGCGGCCAATCCGGGATTGCTGAATAATTATACAGAACTATTCCTGGCTACCGGTGGTAAAAAAATAAGTGGCCAGCGCCTGGATCACAATGAAGAAATAGAAATTGTACTGGTTTCAATGGAAGAGCTGATTCAGATGCTGATCAACCAGGAAATAAAACAATCCCTGCATGTTAACTGCATCTTTTTTGCGCTGATGAAATTGGGTAAACTCGGCATTATCGGTTCTTAATCCGCAATTCATTTCTCCGGCTATTAACGTTAATAAAACAACCAGGCGGGCATTAAAAACTATCAACTACTTCTCCCACCAGGAATACGCTGCCGCACACAATAATCAGGTCTTCTTTTTTGGCGTGACTGAACGCAGCTTTCAGTGCAGTATTTACATCCGGGTAATGATCGCCGGCAAGGCCAATATTATTTCCTTTCTGCGCCAGCTGATCTTCCGGCAAGGCTCTTGGTATCTGCGCCCGCGTAAAATAGTAAATGGCCTGCTTGGGCAGCAACATCATCACTTTGTCTGCTTCCTTGTCTTTTACCAGGCCAATAACAATATGCAGGTTATCATGATCAGTTACTTCAATTTGTTCGGCAATTTGTTTGATGCCGTCTTCATTATGGCCAACGTCCAGCACCAGCATGGGCTTACGGTGAACAATATCCCATCTTCCATGAAAACCGGTTATTTTTTTTGTATGCCGAAGGCCTTTTTGTACATCCGCTTCTTTAATGGGCCATCCCTGGCGTTGTAATTCCTTTACTGATTCCAACACCGTAAGTATATTCCTGAGCTGGTAAATACCCTGCAAATCCAGTGCATACTGCACCCGTTCATCATTTCGTTTAGTGGCCACCGTTACCTGTAAAGCGTAGGGTTCTTCCTTCCAGTCGGTAACATACAAATGATCCTGGGCAAGAATGATTGCAGCATTTTCTTTTTCCGCTTTGGCAAGAAAAACAGGTTTGGTAACCGCAATTGTTTCGCCCACTACAACCGGAACAGCTGGCTTTATGATACCTGCTTTTTCGAAAGCTATTTTTTCCAGGCTGTCGCCCAGCATATTCATATGATCCCACCCAATATTGGTAATTACAGATAGCAATGGTGTAATAATATTGGTACTGTCCAGCCGCCCGCCCAATCCAACTTCTATAACTGCAATGTCTACTGCCTGCCGGGCAAAATAATCAAATGCCATGGCCACAGTGATTTCAAAAAAAGAGGGTTCTATGGAAAGAATCAGCGGTTTAATGCGTTCAACAAAATCAACGACAAATGTTTCGGTGATCATTTCGCCGTCCAGTTTTATCCGCTCCCTGAAATCTTTCAGGTGCGGCGAGGTATATAACCCTGTTTTGTAACCAGCCGTTTGTAAGATCGCTGCCAGCATATGGCTGGTAGACCCTTTGCCGTTGGTACCGGCAATATGGATACATTTTAATTTATTCTGCGGATTGCCCAACGCATCGCAGAGCGCAATGGTATTGGTAAGATCTTCTTTGAAGGCAGCTGCGCCTATGCGGCTGTACATAGGCAATTTGGTAAACAGGTAGTCAAGGGTTTGCTGGTAGGTCATGGGGCTACAAAGATAAGAGAGTTCATAGTTCTCAGTTCGCGGTTCTTAATGGGCGCATTTTTTTTGAAATTGATTACTGCTTACCAGAGGAGCGCTGACAAAATAAATCCCGAAGGTATGATGTTAATATAGCAGCGAAAGGGCACAGCTATTTGTGTAAAACCCCGAAGGGATGACATTTGATATAATGCCACCCCTTCGGGGTTTTGATGATAAAATGATTTTATCTAAACTGGTTTATCCCTTCGGATTAGTATAGCATTAGTATAGCAGTATTTTTTAATTGTTAATCTTAAAATTAATAACCACCGTACCTGTCTGTTCTTCATCGCCACCGCCTGGGTTTAATTTAGATTTTTTTACAATTTCAATGGCCTTGTCTTTATAGGATGAAGATGAGGTAGTAGAACCCCTGGGCTGGTAAGACGCACTTAATACATTCCCGTTCTTATCAATTCTTACATCAATAGCTACTTTCTCATTGGTGTCAAATTCTCCCTGGTAGGTATATACTTTGGTAAAAAAACGGCCTTGCAATCCCCGGGAGATACTTACGCCTGAATTACCATGGCCAGCACCGGTATAATTTTTACTGTCTGGATCTCCACCCGGCCTTCCCTGGTCGCCCTTGCCACCCGCAATACCTTCACTGCCACCTTTTTTGTAACTGTCTGCCTCGTTGCCACCTGTTCCTGTACCATTTACACCTTTAAATACAGCTTTAGGCCTTGCAGGTGCCGGTGCGGGCGCTGCAACAGTTTCTATCTTTTTAGGCGTAATTTTTTTTGGCTCCTCCTTATCGGCAATTTTTGTGGCTTCAGGTTTTACCACGGGAGGTTTTTTTATTTCGGGTGCTTCATCATCTTTATCATCAGATAATGGATCTTTTACATCTTCCTGCTGGGTGGCCACCGCCTTGGGAGGCGTATATTCCTGCTGATCCTGCGGCGCAGGTTTACCGGGCTCAAATGGTTGGTCATTGCCCATCCCGGCGTCACTGTTGCCCAGGTTTACTTCCATTCCCTCTTCCGGAAGCGCCTGTGGCAGGGACGGCGTAGTCCATCCTACCAATAAAAAAAAGAGAAATAATGAGGCCATGATCGCCAGCGTAATGGTGCCAGCCTGCATATTTTTCTTGGTTTCAAAATTTGCTTCTGTAGCATTTATCATATTACCAGGGTTATGTGGTATAAAATTACAACGATTCTATAACGATGCAAGTATAATGCTAATTACACAGTAAGCATAAACGGAGATGTTAAAATTACCTGACCGAAAAGCTGATTACCGGGAGAGGTCGCGTTGTTCACGGCCCTTATGCCACTGCATTACCAACAGCATAATAACGCCAGCACTTACATAAACATCGGCAACATTGAATATGCCGGTACGCAGCTTACTAATGCCAAGGTTCATAAAGTCTGTCACATGCCGGTCGTACATGATGCGGTCTATTACATTGCCGAAACCACCAGCACATAGTAAAAGGAAGGGAACAATCTGCAAGATGGTACGGGTAGCCGTTTTCCTGATGGCATATACCAGCAGACCTGTCAGGAACAGCAGTGGCAATACATTCATCAGCCAGAAACTTACAGCAGGGGGCCAGTCATCACCAAAGCTTAAAAATGCGCCGGTGTTTTCGATATAATCCAGCCGGAAACTATCATGAAAAAAAGATTGCACTGGCTTATCCCTGAGATGTTCTTTAGCCAGTTGTTTTGTTAACTGGTCTAATCCCATCAACAGGATCAGCAGGTAGCAAAACAACAATATTTTTTGATTTCTTTTCATGTTGTATGCGGCTCAGCTGCTATACTGATGTTTGAAGTTACCGCAAGCTTACAATTCGCCAGCAAATTTTAGTCAAGTTTCAAATTACAATAGAAAGAAAGAACTTCCGTACAGTGAAAGCATGCAAAAAATCATAGTATGGGTTACAGTTGCAGTTTTCCTGGCAACATCCGGTTATTGTTGATACATTACCCGCCAGATTTTATTGCTTTTATCATCAGTAACGAGCAAAGAACCATCGTGCAGCATTAATACACAAACGGGGCGGCCGCGCACTTTTTCATGATCCAGGTCTTTTACAAAACCAGTTAGAAAATCTTCTGGATGACCGGCTGGCTTGCCATTTTTAAATGGAATGAAAACTACTTTATAACCAGACAATACAGAACGGTTCCAGGAGCCATGCTGTGCAATAAATGCCCCATTGTGGTATTTTTCAGGGAAGGCGGTAGCAGTATAAAATGCCAGTCCAAGCGACGCCGTATGCGAACCAAGTGGAACCTCAGGCACAATGGCCTTTTTAACCAGGTCGGGCCGTTTCTCCTTTACCCGGGGATCAACATGATCGCCAAAATAAGAATAGGGCCAGCCATAAAAACCATTTTCCTGCACGCTGGTAAAGTAATCGGGTACCAGGTCGTCACCCAATTCATCCCTTTCATTTACCGAAGTATACAAAGTGCTGGTTCCCGGCGCCCAGCCCATACCTACCGGGTTTCTTAGACCACTTGCATAGGTACGCAGACCGGTACCATCGGGATTAATTTCCAGTATGCATGCCCGGTTGATCTCTTTGTCAAGTCCTTTTTCGCCGGCGTTATCGCCTGAACCCACCGCGATATAGATTTTGCTGCTGTCCCTGTTGGTAATAATATTTTTCGTCCAGTGCCGGTTTACTTTGCCGGCTGGTAATTCAATTACTTTATCAGCTGTGGCCGTCATCTCCAGGTCTCCATGCTGGTAAGGAAAGCGCATCAATGCGTTTTGATTGGCTACATATAAATAATTACCCAATACCAGCATGCCAAAAGGTGCATCCAGTGCACCTTTGTTGATAAATGGCTGCCGGATTTCAGGTTTACCATCATGATCGGCATCTCTTAAGATAGTAATGCGGTTGGCACTTTTGTGAAGGTTGTTGGCTTTGTTGGCACCTACCAGTGGTGCCCCGATGCGTTGCAGCAAACTGTGCTTGCCGTTTGATTCCGCTACAAGTACGTCACCGTTAGGCGTCTGATACAGCCACCTTGGATTGTCAAACCCCTCTGCATACAGGGTAACCGTAAATCCGGCAGGTGCAAGCGGCGTCTCTCCATTGGCCCACCCCACTACATTGCTGAAATTCATAGAAGATTTGGTGGCATGTGGCGGTGGCAGGGTATCTTTTTGTGCCCGCAGGGTAAACATGAAAACAACAGATACCGTTAACAGCAGTAAAATAGATTTCATAACAACATATTTATTTAACAACTAACCATGGTAATCTTAACAAAAGATGTGCCTGCGTATTTTACAAGCCTTCATGCAGCTCCTTTTCATAAGCTCATTAGAAGGCCCGGCCATTATGCAGATAATCTTCATTAATTTTGCCATCCCGGTATTGGATTGTTTTTATATACTTCGTACCGCCCAGTTACTATTTAAATAATATACATGTTTACAGACGCAACAACAGAACAGATAGATGCAATTATGCAAAAAGCCTGGCAGGCTTTTCACGTATACAGGAAACTTTCTTTGAAACAGCGGGCAGCTTTTATGCATACCATTGCGGTTGAATTGGAAAACACCGGAGACGCACTGATTACAACTGCCATGCAGGAGACCAACCTGCCGGAAGCAAGGCTGCGTGGCGAAAGAGCCCGGACTATTTTTCAGTTGAACAGTTATGCAGATGCCTGCGAAAAAGGTGAATGGCTGGAAGCAAGGATTGATACGGCTATACCTGCTAAAACACCGCCCAAACCTGATATCCGCAAGATGCTGGTTCCCCTGGGGCCGGTAGTTGTTTTTGGCGCCAGTAATTTTCCGTTTGCTTATTCTACTGCCGGTGGCGATACCGCATGCGCCTTCGCAGCGGGATGCCCGGTTATTGTAAAAGCACATCCTGCACACGCAGCAACATCAACCATGGTAGCGGGTGCTATTTTGAAAGCAGCTGCAACCTGTAATATGCCCGATGGCATATTTGCGCATGTGCATGGCAGTGGGTTTGAAGTAGGAAAAGACCTGGTTACGCATACATATACCAAAGCAGTTGGTTTTACAGGTTCCACGGCCGGCGGTATGCAATTATTTAAATGGGGCAACCAGCGCAAAGAACCCATTCCTGTATTTGCAGAAATGGGCAGTATCAACCCGGTTTTTTTATTGCCGGAGAAACTGCAACAGTCGGCTGCGGAGATGGCAAAAATATATGCAGGTTCAATCACACTGGGCGTTGGGCAATTTTGTACCAATCCCGGTCTTATCATTGGTATTGAAAGTGAAGCATTGCAACAATTTATTACCTCGCTTGGCAATGAAATACAACCACTGCTGCCGGCTAAAATGCTCCACCCTGGTATTTCAAAGGCCTTCGCTGAAAAACGGGCAGCGGCGCTGGAGCAGGTAAACGTAATCACCATTGCGATAGCTGCAATCCCTGCAAAAGAGAACGAGGGAATACCTACAGTAGCATCGGCAAGCGGCCAGGCATTTTTAAACAACCCGGTATTGCACCAGGAAGTATTTGGACCTTACTCGCTTGTTATACGCTGCGCTGATATGCGTGAAATGATTGAAGTGGTGAAGCACCTGGAAGGCCAGTTGACTGCTACATTAATGGCGACTGATGCAGACATTGCCGGCAATAGTGAACTGGTTGACGAAGTGAAAAATATCTGCGGCCGTTTTATTTTAAACAATGTGCCCACCGGCGTAGAGGTGTGCCTGAGCATGCAGCACGGCGGTCCTTTTCCGGCCACAACTGATGCCAGGTTTACATCTGTTGGTGCAGATGGCATCAAACGTTTTGCCCGGCCGGTGGCATTTCAGAACTGGGGCAACCAATTATTGCCCGATGAATTGAAAAATGAAAATCCGCTGGGGATATGGAGAACGATAAATAATGAAGTGACTAATGGGGTAGTGATGAGTGGTGAATAGTGAATGCCAGGGAGGGAGAATTGCTGAGCACCTGGTGCGTCCAGGATTTTGCCAGGCAACTATAAGTAAAGCTGCCTGGGATATAACTCTTCTAAACTATATACCATTCATATTATCACGATACATACCAGGCTTTCAATCCTGGCGGGGTTATTTTTTTGCGGAACTAAGCAGTGATAGCAACAGTTTCTTTACCAGAAACCTGCAGACCAAAAAACCAGGTGATGGCACAAGAAATTGTAAAATAAAATAGCAGTATATATTTTATTCCCGCCAACCACGCGCCTGCACCGAACCAGCCGCCAGTATAATATATGATGCCAATACCCAGCAATGCTTTCCCTGTTTCCCAGGCCAGGGCATAACGGTTACCATCCATCAGTTCAGTAAATGCATACACAAACAGAAAAATAAATCCGCCATAGACAAACATGGCCGGGCTGCCAATCACAGCAATATTACCGAACAGGTAACTTACAAATAATAATAATATAATAGTCTGTATCCATACCCAGCCAGTAAAACCTTTTGCAGGGCGGGATACATTGTATTTTTCAAAATTATAAACGTCTTCGATTTTATATACGGGGTACTTGTGCGCCACATCAGCCGGGCGCCATCCCGTTGGCATCCACCAGATGCGCAATTTATCTTTCCAGCTTGCAGCATGCCAGGCATCTTTTATAAGCAACCAGATATGTATGAAATTTATTTTCACCGGGTTCCAGGTGCGTACCGGCCTTGTGATACCGTACACTGGTTTTACATTGGGTAATTCTTCCTGGAAACTGCCAAACAGTTTGTCCCATACAATGAATATCTGCCCGTAATTCTTATCCATGTACTCCCTGTTAATGGCATGGTGCACGCGGTGGTGGGAGGGTGTTACAATTATTTTTTCCAGCCATCCCATTGTAGTAATATGCTGGGTATGGTACCAGAATTGTGCAAACAGGTGCAAAGGCGCCACAATGCCGATCACTTTCGCCGGTACGCCCAGTATCGCCGCAGGCAATAAAAAAACGATGAATAGTTTGGTAACAGAAGAGATACTTTGCCGGAGTGCGCATGCGAGGTTAAACTCTTCGCTGCTGTGGTGAATGATATGCCCATTCCAGAAAAAATTAATCACATGCTGCACGCGGTGTGTCCAGTAGCCTGCCAGGTCAAGCGCTATAAATGCAACAAGGTATACTAAGAAAGAAGATTGAATATGCACCAGGGCAAGGTGCGAAACCATCCACTGGTAAGAGATAACAGCAATGCTTAGCCCAAGTACATCTTTGGTTACATTGGTTACGCCTGAGCTAAGGCTGCTCACCATGTCCATATGACGCACGGTATCATTACCCCTGCGCCAGCCCCAGTATTTTTCAAATAATACCAGTACCAAAAAGACAGGCATTGCAATCAATAATATTTTACCGTACGCTTCCATAGCTGGCTTTCAATCTTGCATTAAAGTTAGTACAATAAAAGCAGGTGTTTTACGGAAATGAATCCGGATCAAATCCGGGCTTTCCGGGAGGCAGGGGTTTGACTAGACCGGCGCTGTTTTTAACTGCGCTGCACGCAAATACGGCCGTTTAACAAATCCGTCCTGCTGTCACAAACCCGCAACGGATATAAACCATTTGTTGTAATTTTCCCGCCAGATAAAAACACTGTATACATGAAACCCTTTATAACCTGCCTGCTGGCCGCAATGATTGTTTTTGCTGCCTGTAAATCCACCAAAAAATTATTTGAAGACGGGCAGTACGACAAAGCACTGTATTCTGCCCTGGATGATCTGCGCAAAAAACCCGATAATGCTACCGCTGCATCCATCTTACCCCAGGCCTACAATGAAGCCGTGAATAAATATGAGACTGCTATTGCCGCAGCCAATGCCGGTACCAGAAGTGCACAAAAGTTTGATCTTATTTACAGAGACTACGCTGCGTTGCAGAAAATTCATGATGCCATTGCAGCAACACCCGCAGCTTTCAGCCATGTAACTGCAAAAAATTACGCCGCAGATGTATCCAATGCGGCAGAGAATGCAGCTGAATTCCGTTATGGCCGCGGCATGGATCTTTTGCAGCGGGGCGACCGTATCAGTGCACAAAAAGCCTACGAAAATTTTAAAGCTGTATCTTCTTATGTACGTGGTTATAAAGACACTGAAGACAGGTCGGCGGAAGCGTACGACCTGGCCATTGTAAATATTATTGTAGACAAATTTGATCAGCGGTTTAACAATTACCAGGTAAATGGAAACTATTTTCAAAACGATATTGTATACAGCTTAAACAATATTGGCAACAGCCATTACTATAAATTTTACAACACAAGCGAACCCCGTGCCCGCGAGGTGCGTGCTGACCAGTTTATGGATATCAACGTGTATGATATCTGGTTTGGACAGATGGCTTCCAGCCGGGATTCTTACACAGTGTCTAAAGATATTACGGAGAAGGATGAAAAAGATTCAAAAAAAAGCAGGACCTACACCGTTAGTGCCACGGTAAATGTAACGCGGCGTATCATTGATTCCCGCGCCAGCATGGATTACCGCATTACAGATGCTGCTTCACGCCGGATGCTGACCAGCGACCGCGTGTCTGCGCAATATACCTGGGAGAAACTAACGGGCAGCTATACCGGAGATCAGCGTGCCCTCGGTGATAAGGATTGGGCGATTATAAGAGGTGCTTATAATAACCAACCAGGTTATGATGAACTATACCGCGAGCTGACCCGCCAGCTGATGGGGCAGTTTGACAGCCGGATGCGGAGTATTTACGGAAGATAATGGTACGATAGAATATCGATCTATTTTAGTCATCGCGCCATTCCTTATTCATCATTTACGGTCATGGACATTTGTTAAGTAACCATTCTCGTTTTGTCTTGCAGCAGCAATCAGCTGATGGTTTTAGCAGCAGCGCATCCTGCCACGAAGGGCCTTGTCAACAATGAGGGCGGGAAGCACTTTGCTTTTCTTTAGATATCGCCCGGGTCTCCTTGCTGCCTGCCGTTAAAAAACACTGGCTTATAAGTGAAATCACCTATACAGTTGAAGAAATATTGATGCAAATTTGCCTTATAGCCAGCAACGGCGGTAAATCCTACACTACGCAAGCACAAGAAAGCAATGAAATGGTTCACTGCGGTATAATTTTTCTTCACATGAAAACATTGTTGCAACAGGCCGAACAATACAGGCAATTTGCGCAGGGGAAATACGAAGCCCACCTGTCACTTGCCAAGAGAACCAAACAACTGCATACGTGGCTGGCTGTTTTGATTGTACTGTTTGCCGCGCCCGCGATGTATATTTTCTTTGTAGCAAGCCTTGCCCAAAAAGCCAATACGCTGGAAAAATCTGTTGCCGGATTGCTTTTGTTGCTTGCACTGGTGCTAACGGGCATCTTATTATCTTTCCGGCTTTCCGCGGTAGCACAAAGACACCGGCATGCTGCTACTGCCTATGAAGCCGTGTGTTACCGGCTGGGTATGTTTTTACTGGTATACCCCGGCCTGCAATGTTCCGATGCGCGGCACCGCGCTTTAAAAGACATGCACGATATTGTTACCCGCCTGGCGGGTATTAACCTGGCTGCCCCGCATGCACCCGGTAAATTCTGGGAAGAAATACAAGACAGTACTGTTGTAACAGCACTGACGCTGAATCAGGCTGCAGGGCATGTAAAGTTTACAGCGTTTTTGCAAACGAACAGACGGGTGGCAGATAACTTATAGGAATTGTGGCTGCCGCGTCCGGCATTCAAATCATTCCAAAATAAATGTACAGCCTGGCTTAACCCTTCAGCAGCACCTGCACCGTGTCTTCACCCTGTTGCCGTAAAACAAGCTTTTTACCCGCTGTCAGCTGCTGTAATAATGCTTCTTCATAATGCCGGATTGTTAACAGCGATAACCCCTTTTCTACTACTACTTCAAACAAAGCCGAAGCGGCAATGGCAAGCTTTTCAATTTTGTCGGGGCGATCATCAAAACAAACGACCAGGCTTACTGCACCGGTTTGGATTAGGTTAGGTTTAATTTTAAGCTCCGCGAAAATGTCGTACAGCCGGCTCATAGGCTGCTCACCAATAAAAGAAAAATCCTGGGTATGCAGGTGTACCAGCACCTGGTTTTCTTTAACCACAATAATAGGAGGCAGGTGACCTACATTACTATTGTGTATAACAGTGCCGGGCAGGGCTGCATCTAAAAAGCATTTTACATGCAGTGGAATATCCTTGTTTTGCAGCGGCTTGATGGTCTTGGGGTGAATGACCTGCGCGCCATAATAGGCCATCTCAATTACTTCATCATAATTCAGCTCACGCATCAGCTGCGCTTCCGGGAAATCTTTGGGATCAGCATTCATAACGCCGGCAACGTCTTTCCAGATGCTGAGGCTTTTTGCGTTCAGCATATTGGCAAAGATGGCGGCCGAGTAATCGCTGCCCTCACGCCCCAGTGTAGTACTTTCGTTTTCATCAGTAGACCCTATAAATCCCTGGGTAATCACCAGGTTGTGCGTGTTAAAAGCAGGCAGTACATTTTCAATAACCCGTCGCGAAGTAAAAGCAATATCAATACCGGCATCTCGGAAATTGTCATCGGTGCGGAAGGTATCACGCACATCCAGCCATTGGTTAGCAATACCTGCTTCATTCAGGAAGGCGCTTACAATAGCCGTAGAAAGGAGTTCGCCCGCGCAAACCACCTGGTCATAATAATAATCGAATTCCCGAACGGGTTTATCATGCAGCAGCCATTCTACTTCGGTAAAAAAATCGCGTAGCTGTGCTTCGCAGGCCAAATAATTTTGTACCAGCAAATATTTGGCTGTGGTAAGGTGCTGGTTTTTTACCTGTGCAAATAAGTCAAGTGCCTGTTCCGGATGGTTATTAAAAAATGCTTCCACCACTTTCTCCAGTGCATTGGTGGTTTTGCCCATGGCAGAAATAACAATCAATATTTTTTGATCCGGAAAGCTGCGGATAATACTGGCTACATTTTTTATTCTTTCTACGCTGTTTACACTTGCCCCGCCAAATTTAAAAACTGACTTTACCCCCGGTACCGCTCCATTGCCAGACGGATCTTGCCCCGCCTCAATAGTCTTATTAACACCCGCTGATTGACTCATTAAAATAAAAATTGAAGGAAAAATTTAATAAGTTGCAAAGAACGCAAAAATTTCCTTTATCCCCGGCCTTCACCCGGATAAATCAAACAGGACAGGCTTTTGCAAAAATTGGGAAAGGTGCCGCCATAAGTACAAAAGATGAACGGTTGCGACCAACTATGCCGCCCAATGAATCAATGCTGGTACCGTAGGTAAAGAAAGCATACAAACAGTTGTCCACAGATGTAAATGTGTAAGAAATCTTGCGGATGGTCACCCTCTACAACGGAGATGGAGCAGGGGACGGGGGTAAGGTGGAAATCTTTTGCTATTATGCCTGCCTTGCAATATTTTTGCCCCACTTTAAAACAGTATACAGTATGGCCAGATCAATTGCATTAAGGGAAGCGATACGTGAGGCGATGAGTGAAGAGATGAGGCGCGACGACCGTGTTTTTATTATGGGCGAAGAAGTAGCCGAATACAATGGCGCTTATAAGGTAACACAAGGGATGCTGGATGAATTTGGGCCGAAAAGAGTGATTGATACGCCTATTTCTGAACTTGGTTTTACTGGTGTGGCAGTAGGTGCTGCCCAGCAGGGCTTACGGCCCATTGTAGAGTACATGACCTGGAATTTTGCGGTGCTGGCGCTTGACCAGATATTAAACACGGCTTCCAAAATGCTGGCCATGAGCGGCGGACAGGTATCCTGCCCCATTGTTTTCAGGGGACCGAACGGATCTGCCGGGCAATTGGGTGCACAACACTCTACTGCGTTTGAAAGTTATTATGCAAATATTCCTGGTTTGAAAGTGATTTCTACCGCCAATCCATATGATGCAAAAGGTCTGCTGAAACAGGCTATCCGTTATGAGGAAGACCCTGTAATTTTTATGGAGTGTGAGGTAATGTATGGCGATAAAGGGGAAGTACCGGAAGAAGAATATTATATTCCGCTTGGAAAAGCAGATATAAAAAGAGCTGGCCGCGACGTGACCATCGTTTCCTGGAGCAAAATGATGAAAGTGGCCCTCGGTGCCGCTGCAGAACTGGAAAAAGAAAACATCAGCGCCGAAGTAATTGATATGAGAACCATACGTCCGATGGATTGGATGACTGTGCTGGAAAGTGTGAAGAAAACAAACCGCCTGGTGATTGTGGAAGAGCAGTGGCCTTTTGCTTCTATCTCTTCAGAAATTGCTTACCGCATACAAAAAGAGGCTTTTGATTACCTGGATGCGCCGGTACGCCGCATTACCGCCGCAGATGCACCCCTGCATTATGCACCTAACCTGGTAGCGCTTGCCTTACCAGATGTGGCCAGAACGGTTAAACTGGTAAAAGAAGTGATGTACGTAAAGAAATAAATTTGTTTGTACAGATATAAAAAAGCCCCGCTGTTGCGGGGCTTTTTTATATTAAACCAATACCAATTAACAGTTTAAACAGTTGAAAGCAAGCGTGATGTTTATATTGATTGAAATATAAATCAATATAACCCCGGCACCTGCTTTTATCTCTTAAGAGAATGTTTTTATGATTGAATTAACCGTGAGTAAGAAGCAATAACTGTAAGCCATTAAAATGCCTGCTAATAATACAAGCCTGCCGGCCAGTTGCCATACATTGTAGTCAGCTACAGAGCGCTGAGAAATTAGTTTTGCATTCATAGGTTGAACTTTTTAGTTTTTAAATGGATATACACAAAAATAATATGCGCTTCTGGTTCTGTCAATGAGATATACACTTTGTTTCATATAGTATTTATACTAAAAACCACATAATGTCCTGACTGCTAAGCCTATGGCCATTTTTTTAAATTGGTTTTTTTAAAAACCCATTCCGGGGTCTCAATAAGGCCGTGATTGCCTGCTTCATACCAGGGACTGTACGCGGAGCTGGCAGGATTAATCACCACATGCATATCCTGTGCGGGCATATAGCTCTGCGCCAGCAGGTATATTTTTTTACCCGATCCGTCTGCCGCTACATCCATTACCAACATGGCATGACCGGGGGAGCCGCCTTTGATCAATATATCACCCGAAGCTATCTGCATAAAATCAGATACGCCCAGCAATTGCTTTTCTAAAGAAGCTGTGCCGCAGCGGGCAAAAACATTGTTCAGGTACTGATCAAAAACGGCCCGGCTGGCGCCTGCAGCCAGCCGGTAATGTGTATGACTATTATCTATAAAATCAATGGCAGCGTATTTTTTCTGTTCGTATAAATATTCAGCCCTTAAGCGCATTATGGCATCGGCACATTGCTGCAAATCTTTATCACCCACAGAAACATCAATCACTGCAAACTGTGCAGCCTGGTTAGCTTTTGGCCGGCCATTGAATGTGAAAACTGTTTTATTTTTTTTAAGGGGCAGCTGCCGCAACCACGCAGCAAACGAAGTGTTGGGTACATTGATACGCGTAAAACCTGGCGGCAGCGGAATGGCATTGATAGTTACATACGGATTACTGTTGCCGGCTTCTTTGTTGATAGTGTCAGGCTCTGATGGCTCATGGGTAAAACTGTTGCATGTATATAACAGGATCATGAGCAGGAGGCAGTGCATTGGCATTTGACAGGTTTATGCCTCTATAGATGCCGCACCATTAAATAGTCATAAGGACTTGTTGTTAAAGAATCGTAAAGATCTATACCTGTGTGCATTATTGCTGCATGCTAACTATGCTTTGCAAAAAGACATCGGATTCCCAATTATACATCGCCCTTTTAACTTCCTGCATTATTGTTTACTTTTGCCGCTCAACAAACAACCCGCATGTCAAATATTCTGATAGTAGACGATGAAAAAGCCATCCGTAAAACCCTGGGTGAGATTCTTTCTTATGAAGGATACAAAATGGACGAAGCGGTGGATGGCGAAGAAGCCTTGAAAAAGTTTAAAGAAAAAGTCTACGACGTAGTGCTTTGTGATATTAAGATGCCAAAAATGGATGGCATAGAATTCCTGGAAAAAGCGCGGGAAGCCAATCCGGATGTACCCATTATAATGATTTCTGGTCACGGTACCATTGAAACAGCTGTAGAGGCGGTGAAAAAAGGTGCCTATGATTATATCTCCAAACCACCCGATTTAAACCGGCTCCTGATCACCATCCGCAACGCGATGGATAAAACCAGCCTGGTTACCGAGACGAAAGTGCTCAAACGCAAGGTGGCCCGGGTACAGGAAATGATTGGCGAATCGGCGCCCATAAAAAAAATAAAAGACACCATAGAAAAAGTAGCGCCTACCGAAGCCCGGGTTTTAATTACCGGCGAAAATGGAGTGGGCAAAGAACTGGTTGCCCGCTGGCTGCATGAAAAAAGTAGCCGTGCAGCAGGCCCGCTGGTGGAAGTAAATTGCGCTGCCATACCCAGTGAATTGATAGAAAGCGAATTATTTGGTCATGAAAAAGGTTCTTTTACATCAGCCATTAAACAACGCATTGGTAAATTTGAGCAGGCAAGCGGCGGTACGCTTTTCCTGGATGAAATAGGCGATATGAGCCTTAGTGCCCAGGCTAAAGTGCTGCGTGCGTTGCAGGAAGCAAAGATTACAAGGGTAGGGGCAGATAAAGACATTACCGTAGATGTCCGCGTGGTAGCGGCCACCAATAAAGATTTGCTGAGAGAAGTGGAAGAAAGAAATTTCCGGCTCGATTTGTATCACCGTCTGAGCGTTATACTGATACATGTGCCCTCACTGAATGATCGCAAAGACGATATTCCGTTGCTGACGGATAAGTTCCTGGAAGATATCTGCACTGAATATGGCATCGCCAAAAAAGGCATTGACAGCGCTGCGCTGGATGAACTGAAAGAGTATAACTGGAGTGGTAATATCCGCGAGCTAAGAAACGTAGTAGAGCGCCTGGTGATATTGAGCGGTAAAACCATTACGAGGGAAGACATTATCAGCAATGTAATGCCCAAAAGATAATATTAGGCGTTTACCGGAAAGGCAATGACTTCCTGGAGCGAATGCAGTATAGTCACATTGGGTGGAGTATTTAGCTTGTCCAGCCCTTTTAAAGCCCCGCCGGAGGCCATGATTTGCAGATTCGGAAATGCTGCTGATAATTTGTTTACATATTCATCCGCACTGCCATTGGTAAAATTGGTGATCAGGTGAAAATATAAATGGGTAACGGTATGGTGTGTGCAACAGTATTCTATCATGTCGGCTGTTATATTTTTCCCGAGCATAATTGATTTAAAGCCCCTCCTTTTTAAAATGTACTGTACAAAAAGCAGGGGCATTTCATGCATTTCCCCCTGCGGCGTAAATAGCAGGAACCGGTAGCCCTTATTTTCTGTAACGGCTGGTAATGCATTGGTGGCCGAAATGATAAATTTCTGAATCAGGTGACTGGAAATATGTTCCTGGGCTGGCAATACATGGCCTGTCATCCACAGTAGACCAATTTTATCTAAAAACGGGAAGACCACTTTTTCAATGCCTTTTTCAAGACCCATATTGCCGAGAAGACTGCGCAATGACTTTTCAAATTTTTGCTCGTCGTATTCAAGGCAGGATTCAACCAGTTGGTTTACCAATACCTCATATTCATCATTGTTAAATTTTTTTAAAGCCAGCTGATTAATTTCTTCTGATGAGAGCGCCGCTATCCGTGAAATACGGTAGCCGTTGTGGTAGAGGTATGCAATCCGAAGAATGTATTTTAAGTCTTCCCCATCATAATAGCGGTGCTGGCTCGCCCGGCGTTTACAGACGCAGAGTCCGTAACGCTGCTCCCACATCCGCAGTGTATGGGCTTTTATACCACTAAGGTTTTCAACATCGCGTATGGTAAAATGATACATGTAAGAGAAAAATTGTGCAAGGTTTCATCAAATTAAAGCAAATTTTCTGGCTATACCGCCAGCGACCGGTAATTTTTGCCCATTGGCCTCATGTTCAATGTTTGGTTAATTACAATTTTCACATGCAATGGTTTAAAAGATGCCTGTCGTTATGAACAGGCAGCAACTTGCGGGCCTTCCTTGTAAACGCAACATGATTGTGTTAAACGGTTGCTTTGTGAAGCATAAAATATAATTATGCTGCTTTTGTAATGTTTGATATAAAGCAGCGACTTATAAGCTGTTTTTACCCGTTAACGCACTGATTATTATATTAGCGCCATTTAAACGGAGAATGGTATTTTTGCCGGAATTTAAAATTAAACCAATGCCCGCACACGATCTATTTGTTGTTTATCTTATTTCACTGCTCCTGGTAATGCTGCCTTCGTATGGTTTGTCTAAACTTTTTGTTAAAGCGGGTCTTCCCGGCTGGAAAGCATATGTTCCTTTTTACAATACCTGGGTGATGCAGGAAAAGGCCCGGCGCCCTAAATATTGGGCGGTATTGCAACTGGTGCCTATTGCAGGCTGGTTCATTACCATGGGTATATTTATAGAATGGGTTAAATTATTCGGTAAGTTTTCGCTGGGTTCTCACGCACTGGCTGCTTTTCTGCCTATGTTTTACTTTCCCTATATTGCCCCGCAGAAAGACACCCGTTACATAGGACCCGACGCTGTAATGAAAACATATAAAAAATCGGCCACACGGGAATGGATTGATGCCGGTGTATTTGCCGTTGTAGCGGCAACGCTTATCCGCACTTTTGTGTTTGAAGCTTATACCATACCTACGGGCTCCATGGAGAAAACCCTGCTTATTAACGACTTTCTTTTTGTAAGCAAATTAACCTATGGCCCGCGCATACCCAATACACCCTTGTCGGTGCCTTTTGTACATGCTACGCTGCCTGGCGGATTAACAAAATCGTATGTTGAATGGATAAAAATTCCGTATACCCGCTGGTTTCCCAGCCCGGTAAAAAGGAATGATATCGTGGTTTTTAATTTTCCGGCTGGTGATACCATGATTAATAAAGAAGAATATCTGTCAGCCAACCCATATTATCATGCCGCGTTGGAGCAGGGCAGGGGTGATATGGAAGCAGGAAAGCAAGTCATTTTGTCGAACCCCGATGTATTTCCGCTGGTGGTGCGGCCGGTTGACAAAAGAGAAAACTATGTAAAACGTTGTGTAGCCGTATCGGGCGATTCACTCCAGATAAAAGATGGTGTTCTGTTTATCAATGGTGCAGCGGTGCCTTTTCCACCCAAATCAGAAATGAATTACGAGGTAGAAACCAATGGGCAGGTGCTTGACCCTGTTGCTATGAAAGAAGAATATGATGTGGATACAGATCCGGAAAAATCGGAAATGACGCCTAACACCGGTAAAGGAAAAAACAGTTATTATATGCTGCTTACTTCCGATGCAAAAGATAAGATGCTGAAAAGTGGCTTTGCAAAAAGCATTACACTGTACATGGATAAAAGCCGGACCAGTTTTCCATATGATAATATTCACAGCACCTGGGCTATTGACAATTACGGCCCGCTTTGGGTTCCTAAAAAAGACGCTGCCATTACTATTACTGCAGACAATTATTCTGTCTACAGCAGGATAATTAATGTGTATGAGCACAATACTTCGGAATGGAAAGAGGGTAAATTTTATTTAAACGGCGCTGCTGCCGGTCAGTATACTTTTAAAATGAATTATTACTGGATGATGGGTGATAACCGTCATGGTAGCCAGGATAGCCGTTTCTGGGGATTTGTACCGGAAGATCATGTGGTGGGTGAAGCGTGGCTTATCTGGATGAGTTGGGAGCACGGTGTAAGATGGGGACGTTTGTTCCAGAGGATACATTAAATAATTATTTTAAATTTTGCGTTGGTAATAATTGATTGATGATTTGTTTTTCTAATTTAGAAAATACAATTCAAAATTTAAAACAGTAAACTTGCTATATGAATAAAACCGCCTACTCATTTTCTTACGATGTATTTAATTCTGCCGCAGATCTTAATAAGGAAGATGCCTGGTTGCTGCAGCATGCCAAAGAAACATCCAAGGCGGCATATGCACCTTATTCTCATTTTCATGTAGGCGCAGCAGCCCGCCTGCTGAATGGCGAGATAGTAAAAGGCACCAACCAGGAAAATGCATCCTACCCGGTAGGTATATGCGCTGAAAGAGTGCTGCTGTCTGCCGCGGCCACTTTGCATCCGCAGGTGCCGATTGAATCAATGGCTATCAGTTACCGTAGTAATACCGTAAAAAGCAATCATCCCATAGCGCCCTGTGGTATTTGCCGCCAGAGCCTGCACGAGTATGAGCAACGGGTACACAATCCTATCCGGCTTATATTGGGCGGCATGGATGGCAAGGTAATTATTATTGAGAAAGCGGGCATGTTGCTGCCACTCTCTTTTGGAGCGGGCGATTTGCTATAATAAAAAAACTTCAGACGGGATAATCAATAGCACATCGGTTATTTCTTATAAACTTAGTGGGCGTGATATGCGGTCTGGTGTTCATAACTCAAGACAGATAAACAAATAATCATCATCATTGATCATCATCTGAGGCCTCAAATCTCACGACTGATCATTAAGCAGCATGTTGTAGATTCCATAATTCTCTTCATCAAAGCAAACAAACAGCACTTCTTCTATTGCAGCGTTTTCACTAATAGATTTTTTTACTGCAGCAATGGCTATAGCGCCCGCAGCCTGTTTGGGAAAATGATAAATGCCCGTGCTGATGTTAGGGAATGCAATGGTTTTAATACCATGCTGCACGGCCAGTTGCAAGGAGTACCGGTAAGCACTCTCCAGCAATGCAGGTTCGTTTTTGTTACCGCCGTTCCACACCGGCCCCACGGTATGAATCACAAATTTTGCAGGCAGCCGGCCACCGGTAGTAATCACTGCTTCACCAACTGCACAGCCTCCCTGCTTGTTCCTTATCTGTATGCAGGCTTCCAGTATTTGCGGTCCGCCGGCGCGGTGAATGGCGCCATCTACACCGCCGCCACCCAGTAAAGAAGTATTGGCAGCATTTACAATGGCATCAACCTTCAGTTTTGTAATGTCTCCTTTTTGTATGGATATTTTTGCGGCCATCGTGTAATGAATGTTGATTAGAAATACTGGTCTTCAGACCTCAACCGTGATGTCTTAGTTTACTACATTTTATATATACAGAATTGTTACTCCTCACTGACGTCTGACGATTCACGGATTATGCCTAAAACAGCGTCTGCACCCCATGAGTTATTTTTGTTTCCAGCTCCAGCAGCCATTTTTTTCGCCATAAACCACCCGCATAACCTACCAAATCATTATTAGAACCAATTACCCGGTGGCAGGGCACAATAACTGCGATACAATTTTTACCATTGGTAGAAGCCGCTGCCCGTATGGCTTTGGGATCGCCCAGTCGTTTGGCCAGGGTTAAATAAGAGATGGTTTTGCCAAAAGGGATGTTGCTGAGTTCATTCCATACCCTTTCCTGGAAAACAGTACCCTGCTGATAAACGGGCACGTCAAAAACCTTTCTCCGGCCCTGGAAATATTCCATCAGTTCATCCAGGCATTGCTGCAAAAGCGGTGGTATATCCGCCGTAACAGCCATCTGCTCGTCTTTGTTTAAAAAATGCATTTCGGTGATGCAGGCCCTGTTGCAGGTTATCCTTATGTTACCAATGGGGGAAGCATAGTATGTGCTGTATGTTTCTTTCATGCATCAGCCTATTTTTAATCCGTTGCTGACCGCCTGCTGCGGCTGCAATAAAATTACCTGTTTTTCGCCGGTGTACACGCCCAGCACCAGGCATTCACTAAAAAAGTTGCCGATTTGTTTAGGCGCAAAATTGACCACCGCAATTACCTGCATACCTGGCAGATCTTCTTTTTTATAATGAATCGTTATCTGTGCTGCCGAGTTTTTAATACCCAGTTCGCCAAAATCTATTTTTAATTGATAGGAGGGGTTTCTGGCTTTTGGAAAATCACTAACTTCCGTTATTGTTCCGGTTCTGATATCAATCTTTTCAAAATCGGTCCATGTAATCAATTCCATAGTAATTTTTTTTCAACAGTAAAATTAGTTAACAAATGAAACGTACAGCAACAGCCGTTTGGAACGGTTCGGGTAAAGAAGGCAGCGGAAATTTAACTACACAAAGTACAACACTTAGCAAAACACAGTATTCTTTTAAATCAAGGTTTGAAGAAGGTGTAGGCACCAACCCGGAAGAATTGGTAGCTGCAGCGCATGCCGGTTGTTTTGCCATGAAGCTGAGTTTTGTGCTGCAGGCAGCAGGTTTTACAGCCGATTCCCTGGAGGCAACTGCCACTGTATCATTGGATGATGGTGCTATTACATCTTCCAATATTGTGCTGAATGCAAAAGTGCCCGGCATTGATGCTGACAAATTTAAGGAGTGTGCGGAAGATGCCAAAGCAAATTGCCCTATCAGCAAGCTGCTGAATACCAGCATCAGTTTAGAAGCGAACCTGGTGTAGTATAGCAGTATTCAGCATTAAGTATAAAGTACACAGACATCGTGCAAATAAGCGGAATGCTGAATACTTGATACTAACATCTGAATACCCTTGTCTATATAACAGGAAGCCTGAATACTAACATCTAAATACAACGTATTACAATGAGCCATACGAAAAAAAACAAGCAGGATGCTTCAAGAAGAAAATTCATCCGGAATACAGCATTGGCAGCCGGTGGTTTTTTTATTGTACCCCGTCATGTACTGGGCCGCGGTTTTATAGCGCCCAGTGATCAGCTAACCATTGCCGGTATAGGTGCTGGTGGAAAAGGAAACAGCGATTTAAGGGAATTTTCAAAAAGCCCCAAAGCCAATATTGGTTTTCTATGCGATGTAGATGACCGTCAGGCTGCAGATTCTGTTAAGCGTTTCCCTAAAGCAAAATACTACAAGGATTTCAGGGAAATGCTGGATAAGGAAGCGAAAAACATTGACGCTGTTTCTGTTTCCACGCCTGATAATATTCATGCCGTTGCAGCCATGGCGGCCATACAAAGGGGCAAGCACGTATATGTGCAAAAACCCATGACGCATGATATTTATGAAGCCCGCATGCTTACCGAAGCTGCCCGTAAATATAAAGTAGTTACCCAGATGGGTAACCAGGGCGCTTCCGGAGATGGGGTTCGCCTGATGCGCGAATGGTACAATGCCGGGTTGATTGGCGATGCCACAGCTATTCATGTCTGGACCAACCGCCCGGTATGGCCACAGGGTCTTGGTAACCCCAAGGGAACTGATGAAATACCGAAAGAACTTAACTGGGATCTATGGCTGGGACCTGCCAAATATGAAGAATACCACAAGGAATTCTTGCCATTTAACTGGCGTGGTTACTGGGCATATGGTACCGGTGCACTGGGCGATATGGGCTGTCACCTGATTGACCCGGCTTTCAAAACGGTAGGATTGGGTTACCCGTCGGAAGTAGAATGCAGCGAAGGGGCTGTTTTTGAAAAGATGTGGAATGCTGCTTATTACCCGGAAAGTTGTCCCATTTCATCTTCGGTTAAATTGAAATTCCCAATGAAAAATGGTAAGCCGGATGTTAAATTATACTGGATGGATGGTGGTATAGTACCGGAAAGACCCGATGAACTGGGACCGGATGAAAGAATGGGCGGCGATGATGGCGGTGTTATTATCACCGGTACCAAAGGAAAGATAATGTGTGAGTGCTATGGCGCCAACCCAACCCTGTTGCCTACTTCCAAAACAAAAGAAATAAACGTACCGCAAACCCTCGCACGTGTGCCTGAAGGACACTACCTGCAATGGGTAAACGCTTGTATTTCGGGGTATGGCAAAGCGGAAACCAGCTCAACTTTTGATTATGCGGGGCCGCTTACAGAAACCATCCTGATGGGCAACCTGGCACTAAGAAGTTATATTACGAAAGGCCCGGGTGGAAAGGGTTTCCCAGGCAGAAAGAAACTGCTTTGGGATGCAGCCAATATGAAAATTACGAATTACGATGAAGCCAACCAGTATGTAAAACGCGAATACCGCGAAGGTTGGAAACTGGGTATGTAATTTTGTTAACTTTATAATACCAACGCCGTTCCGCTTATCCGGGACGGCATTTTTTTTTGAAGCAGGAATATTTTGGCAAATAACTTCCTGGATAGTTGACAGAAGGAAATAGCAGGATGATTTCTCCGCAACTCTACCAATCAGTAAAAGTCAATAAAAATTAAGATTTGGCGGTAGGGTTGGATAAGCCGGTTTCGCGGTTATTTATTTTAATTATCCGGCTGCTTGTTTTAATACCGCGGTTACTGGAAGGCGCATCAATAGTAGCCTGTGCACCAGCAGAAACATCCTTGAAAAGGAGTTTTACCGTTTTAAAAACCTTCTTATTGGCCAGTATATAATCAATTTCTACTTCCACTGATTCAAGCGGCAGTTTAGAACCGTTTACAAGTGTATATTTTAAGCCCGAGATGCCACCAAATGCACCAGTTTTAAAATCGTTGGCAGTAAGTGACAAATTCTTTTCTAGGTTGATCAATGGGGCGGGTTTATGGACTACTGTCTCTTCGCGACTTGCCGGTGGGGCATATTTTTCAGGAGCCATATCTTCTGATGGCAATTTTTTAGTGGCCTTCAGATCACTATCAGCGGGCAGTACCGTCTTTACAACGGCATTTTGTACCAGGTTTTTGGGTGAAGATGATTTTGATTGCAGGGCCTCATCTGCAATAACGGGTGTTTCCGCGGGCAACGCATTAACAGCAGCGGGCTTTGTGCTGTTAACCGCGGCGGGAACAATACTTGTTTGCCTGGATTTATGGCGGATGGCTTCATTAAACGCAATATCATTTTTCTCGCGGTTAATGGCAAGGCCAATCATAATACCAAGTCCAACCAATGTAGCTATTCCAATAAACGCGGCGGCAATAAGGCTCCATGAAAAACCGGCCAGCGGCTGATAAGGTGCTGGTTGCTGCTGCCCAGCCCACGCTGGTTGAACGTTACTAACGGCTACGGGGATAGCTATTGGAATGTTCGACTCGCGTGCGGCCTGCGCAGGCGAATAAGCTGATGCATTAAAAACAGGCTGTTTAATTTCAGGCGCTGTATATGATTTGTTGACGGCCGGCGTACTATCTGCTTCCTTATTTTCTTTTTTAGCAACTACTGTGGTAAGGTTTACGGTATTGCCGGATGGAAGCGTAACATGTATATGCCTTCCGGGCACAGGCTTCATACTATAATCCGGCAGCGGCTGTTGATGTATAAATGCGGAAGGTTGTACTACTGATGTGTAGTCAACTTTTTTTAAAAAAGCGGTATGATAAGAAGAAGCATTATCTTTTTCGTCAGCAACAAATAATTTTTGCGGAGCCTGCTTCTTATAAAACCGATCATAGGGTTGTTCTTCCACAACCGGTGCAAAATTTTTAAATGCAGCAATTTCGCTGGGATAACGCCAGCCCGCGCTTTTACCTTCCACCCATATTAAATCATAGGGCTTAAAACCTTTTGCGATCATCTCTTCTTCAGAAAAAGGTCCTGATTCTTTATTATCCCTTAATAAACGGTAATGGCTCATATGAACGCACTGGTTAACAAATGACAAAAAACATCGTATCCATAGTAATTTGTCTTAAAGGGCAAGATATAGTGGTTTCTTCGGGGGATGTGGTATTTCAAAGTTACTGATAACCCAATTCTGCGCCAAAACTGGTGAAGGAAAAGTTATAAAAATTACGTTAATCCTGTTTAGCCCCGGCACCCCTTGTTCAGGTCTACACGGGTTTGCAAATGACTACAGCCCGGATTTTGCGGCCTTTTTTTCCTGGGTGTCTTGGAAGCCAAACTTACAGGTGTTGATGTATGACCGGTTCTCCTGGAAGTTTCCGGCTTTTGACATGCGGGTAACAGGCTTCTCAACTACCAGGATCAAGGCCTTTAAAACTGTCCACAATCGTGGAAAAAACAAGCTCAAAAAGCCACGGTCTTTAACGCGTTTTACGCTTCAAATAAGATAGATTTGCAAACCTTGTAACAGCAGGCATTTTGCCCCCAAAACAAGCCTTAAAAACAGTCTGTTTTTCCAGACAAAGGAGTACATACCATGGATGAAAACAAAGTACCAGAGGAAACGCAGGACAACAACCGCATTATACCTGTAAATATTGAAGAGCAGATGAAGACGGCCTATATTGACTACTCCATGAGTGTCATCATTGGCCGGGCATTGCCAGACGTAAGGGATGGAATGAAACCCGTTCACCGCCGGGTTTTATATGCCATGAATGAGTTGGGTAACCACAGCAACAAACCCTATAAAAAATCGGCCCGTATTGTGGGCGAAGTAATGGGTAAGTACCATCCGCACGGTGATAAGTCCATTTACGATACCATGGTTCGCCTGGCGCAGGAGTGGAACATGCGCTACACACTGGTAGACGGGCAGGGTAATTTTGGTTCCCAGGATGGCGACTTTCCGGCAGCAATGCGTTATACAGAAGCCCGCCTCCACAAGATGGGCGAAGCTATGCTGGAAGATATTGATAAGGAAACGGTTGACTTTCAACTCAACTTTGATGATTCACTGAAAGAGCCGACTGTATTACCAACCCGTCTCCCGCAGCTGCTGCTCAACGGTGCATCAGGCATTGCTGTAGGCATGGCTACCAATATGATGCCCCATAACCTTACTGAAGTTGTGGATGGGTGCATCGCCTATATTGCCAACAAAGACATTACCATTGATGAACTGATGGTATATGTGAAGGCGCCCGATTTCCCTACGGGTGGTATTATCTATGGCATGGAAGGCATCAAAGCCGGGATGCACTTTGGCCGTGGCAGGGTGGTGCTGCGTGGAAGATTGCAGGTAGATACCAAACCAAGTGGCCGTGAAAGCATCATCATCACGGAAGTTCCCTACCAGGTAAACCGCGATGCATTGTGCGATCGGATTGGTCAGCTGGTAAATGAAAAAACCATTGAAGGTATTACCCATGTAAACAACGAATCCAATAATAAAGAGGGTACACGTATTGTCATTGACTTAAAACGCGATGCCATTGCCAATGTAGTGATTAACCAGCTCTATAAATATTCTGAGCTGCAGACTTCCTATGGTATTAACAATGTAGCGCTGGTAAAAGGTCGTCCACGTACACTGAATCTGAAAGACATGATCAGTGAGTTCGTGGATTTCCGCATGGAGGTAGTTATCCGCCGCGCCAAATATGAACTAAAGGAAGCCCAGAAAAAAGCACATATACTGCAGGGCTATTTGATTGCACTGGATCACCTGGATGAAGTGATCAGGCTTATACGCGCATCTGCCACTCCGGACAGTGCCCGTGAGGCATTGCTGAATGCGGGCTGGGGGCTGGATGAATTGCAGGCAAGGGCCATATTGGAACTGCGTTTGCAAAGGCTTACCGGAATGGAAAGGGAAAAGATCAAAGCTGAATATGAAGAATTGCAGAAACTGATTGCTTCTCTGCAGGAATTGCTGGGCAGTGAGTCGCTGCGCTTCGAAATGATTATAAAAGAGCTGGAAGAAGTAAAAACAAAATTTGGCGATGCACGTAAAACAGAAATTACTTACCTTAATGATGAAGTAAGAATAAAAGACCTGATAAAAGAGGAGGATGTTGTCATCACTATTTCTCACCTTGGTTACATAAAGAGAACTTCTGCTGCTGAATACAGATCACAGCGCCGTGGAGGCCGGGGCGTGATTGGGGGCAAGACAAGGGATGAGGATTATATTGAACATCTTTTTGTGGCATCCACCCACCACACCATGCTGTTCTTTACTGAAAAAGGCAGGTGTTACTGGCTCAATGTGTACGAAATTCCTGATGGCGAAAAAACCAGCAAGGGCAGGGCTATCCAGAATTTGATACAGATTCCGCCCGATGATAAGGTAAGGGCCATTATAGATGTAAATGATTTGAAGAATGAGGAGTTTGTAAACAGTCATAATATCGTACTGTGTACAAGAAAGGGTATTATTAAGAAAACATTGCTGGAAGATTTTAGCCGTCCGCGCCAGTCCGGTGTAAACGCCATCAATATTATTGAAGGCGATGAATTGCTGGAAGCAAAATTAACGGATGGCAATTGTGAGATTTTAATGGCGGTAAAAAGCGGTCGTGCCATCCGCTTTCCGGAAGACAAAGTACGGCCAACCGGCAGGGGCGCCATTGGTGTAGCTGGCATTGAAGTTGAAGACGCCAACGATGAAGTAGTTGGTATGATCTGTGTAAGTAAAGGAGATGTATCCCGGACAGTGCTGGTGGTAAGTGAGAAAGGTTTTGGAAAGCGTACGCCAATAGAAGAATACCGCATTACCAACCGCGGCGGCAAAGGTGTTAAGACTATTAATGTTACTGAAAAGACCGGTTCGCTGGTAGGCATGCTTGATGTACACCAGAAAGAAGATTTGATGATAACCTGTAAAAGTGGTGTTACTATCCGGATGCCCGTGATTGGCATCAGTGAGCAGGGCAGGGCTACCCAGGGTGTAAAACTGATACGGGTAGATGAAGGAGATGAGATTGCGGCTATTACCAAGCTGGATGAACTGGAAGTAGTGATAGAAACTGCAGAAGCAATTGGTGAAACCGTTGTTATTGCACCTGAGAATGAAACGTTAAAAGATGAAGCGGGTACAACCGGGGAAAATGATATTTCATCTGACAACGCGGACGACAATTCATTAGATAATCCAACAGCATAATTAGTATTTTAATAAAAAACACAATAATGAAAAAGGTTCTTCTAACTACATTACTTGCAGCTGCCGGTCTGGGTATGATGGCCCAAAAACTGGACAAGGCAAAAGACTATTTTGCCAAAAACAAACTTGCAGAAGCTAAAACAGAAATTGACGGTGTATTGGCAGATGCAAAAAATCAGAAGACAGGAGAAGCATGGTTCTACAAGGGAAAAGTATATGCTGCGATAGCGACTGATAATGCGCTGGGCGCACAAACGCCGGATGCCAATGTCCAGGCCTTCGACGCATTTAAAAAATATGTGGACATGGATGAAAAGCATGTACAGCTGGTGCTTGAAAATTACAAGCCCATCACTGACATGTACCAGGGCTATTTTAAAAAGGGAGCCACGCAATTCCAGGAAAATAAGTTTGATGAAGCATTTGGCACCTTTAAAAGCTGCCTGGAAATCAGTGATTACATGAGCAGTAAAGGATGGGCAAATATCAAACTTGATACCACGGTGGTACTATACACTGGTATCGCTGCCGAAAAAGCTGGTAAAAAAGATGATGCCGCCATTTACTATGCAAGGCTGGCAGATGCTAAAGTAACCGGCGAAAGTATGGGCGAAATTTATAAATGGCTGACGGATTATTACGCTAAGAAAACCGATAAAACGAATGCCATGAAGTACCTGACACTTGGCCAGGAACTTTATCCAAAAGACACATTCTGGGCTGAATATGAAATGCAGATGATCAGGGATAGTGGTGATAAAAAAGCGTTGTTTGATAATTATGAAAAGCTGCTGACTAAGAATCCGGCTGATTATATGACCTTGTATAATTACTCAGTTGAGTTATACCAGGCAGCATATGATACCAGCCTTTCCAAGCGTCCCGCTAATTCGGAAGAACTGATTGCAAAGGTGGAAACCAATATGAAAAAAGTAATCGAACTAAAGCCTGATTACACCAATGCTTACCTTGTTCTTGGACAAATTGCATTCAACAGGGGAGTAGATATTACTGCTGAATCAAAGAAAATCAGGCCCCAGGGCAATGTTAAACTGAAGCCCGACGAGCTGAAGAAAAAAGATGATTTGCGTAACCAGGCCGGCAAAAAGTTTGACGAAGCAGTTCCATATTTTGAGAAAATAGATGAACTGCTGGGTTCAAAAGGTAAACTAAAGATGGATGATAAAAAATCACTTAAAGACGCGTATGATCTATTGATCACTATCTATGATAATAAAGGGAACAAAGAAAAAGTAAAAGTGTACGAAGAAAAATTCAATGGTGTGGAGAAAACGCACTCGTAATATTTGGATGGAAATACAACAGGGGTAGCAGCGATGCTACCCTTTTTTGTGTCCTTAACAGATGATTTATGCATACGTTGTTATATTAATTGTTAAAACCCGGTCTGTCTTAAGCCAGATAAATGAATAGGCCCAATAATTAATTATTTTTGCATTGTTTATATGAAAAAACTTGCACTCATATTATTAACCGCCCTTTATGCGCTGGCTGTTTTTGGAACAGCCTCACCCGCAATGTACTGTTGTGAAAGAGCCGCGGTTGCCAGTAATAATATTGACTGCGCCCATGATAATTACCAGGGAACTGAACTAAACGTTCACCATACGGTAGCAGCATCACTCCATTTTTCAACCCGCAACGTACAGACTTTACATACTGTAGTTTCAGCATTCGCAATCATTATTGCTGGTAAACAGCCTGCTTTTAGCGTGGTTGGCACCACCCGATCAAGGTTGCATCAACCTGTGCCCGTGTACATTTTGCAATGCGTGTACCGGCTCTGATCATCACGCCCATCCAGAAGAAATAACGACGCAAGTATTAAAAACTATTACCCTTTAACAGGGTGAGTCAAACTTTTTTACACATAAAATATTATAGATGAGACCAATCAGATTATGCCTGGTACTGGCAGCGTCCTGTATCAGTTTTGAATATGCCGGCGCACAGGCAAGCGATAAGACACAAAGAACCATAGGTATTAAAACACAACAAATCAAAGTAGATGCTGTGTGCGAATTATGCAAGAAAAAAATTGAGAAGACCGCCAGTTCGGTGCCTGGAATTAAGTCAGCCGTTTGGAACGAAAACACAAAAATGCTTACAGTAAAGTATGATGTTTTCAAAAAAGAAGCGATCGATAATGTGCAGCGGAAAATAGCTGATGAAGGGTACGATACGGAAAAATTCAGGGCCGCTGACGCTGCTATGAAGAAGGACAGCTGCTGCTGTCATAACAATACCAAAAGTTAGCAGCAACCAGAAAGGCCTGCATAATAATGCGGGCCTTTCTCTTTATCATGATAAGCGTCTTAGATATATTGTTGGGGGCGAGCCTAAAACGTTGCAAATTTTATTTAATCAGGTCCTTTGGATCACTGATTTCTGCTATTTTATCTGCTACAATCCGCTCTTTTTTAATGTCAATACGTATACGCGCAAATAAGCTGATGTAAATATTCGCTATCCATACCAGTGAAAACCCTGCAATAAGATACCCCCGCCAGTCCTGCAGCAAGAGTTTATAACCAGTCAGAAAAAGAAATACAATAGTTACATAATGGCTGAAACAATACTCGCATGTAAAAAGGTAAAAAAACTTCCTGGCCAGTAAAGAAGTACTTTCTTTGCTGCGTGTAAGACAATAATCACGCGGTTCTCTGAATACTTCCTCATGTGTTATTGTCCATGCAATACAGGCAATTGGAATGGGCAATACAAAAAGCCATATAATTTGCAAACTGGTTGACATACTTACCTATTTTTCCTTTTATCCAACGCTCGTTCAAACACAACTAACGAAGCTATCTTTTTTTTTATCACGCAAGGCCAAAAAATGCTATTTTTCGCTGCCATCCCGGCAATCGGTACACGATTAACAAAAAACCTTTTGTTGCCAACCTTCAGCGCATTTTCTGAAGCACCCATTCACCTACTTTCAAGCCCTGTGCACGCCCGTTGTCAATCGCGTCCATAAAATGAATACCGCCATAAAACCTTGAAATGCCGGCTTCCACAGCAGCTTGCTGAAAAGAGGTAAAATTTCGGGACGGAAGGCCATAAGTAGTCTCCACGCTATCGGTATAAGCAAAATTGTTTCCAATATACCTGGTAAGTATGGTAGCCGAGGTGGCTGAAATGCAGGAATGTCCACTAAGGTACTCCGGGAAGGGAGGTGTTTGCAACAAGGGCTTCCAGTTTACATCCAGGTATTTTCGGATGGCTGATTCCGGCCGGATGCGGTTGCTACGGTATTTTTCATCCCAGCAGGCAATAAAACTATCCATCAGACCAATGGCAACCAGTGTGTTGATCTGCATGGTGGCCGTAAAGCTCTTTTTTGCCTTTTCGCACGCAATGCCAGCAATACCCAGCCAGTGTGCCCCGGGAGATATTTTTTTTAGTCCTACAGACATATGACCTTCATCCTGCACTGCGAACGGGTTACAGTCCCAAAAGCCCGCTATTACGCGGTGTTCCTGCAGCGCTTCAGGGTTTTCCTGGTAATTAGCCAGCATCAGCTGGTAAAAGGCAGATCTTTTGTCTGCAGAAAAAAGTACGGGTGCCACTGGTTTAAACTGATCCGCAGAATCTAACGTAAACGGACGAACGTTTTTAAAATAAGGCTCTACCGCAGCAATATATGCCGGAGGCGTAGGGTACCAGCAACCGTCTTTATCAAGCGGGGTATACCTGGGCAGGTTGCTAATCTTATTGTAACCATCTGCTTTTGCATAGGCGAGTATTTGCTTGCTGATTGCCAAAGCATATTTTTTTGAACTGTTAATAACAGCTTGCGGGTAGCCGGTACGGAGGCAGGAATCTGTAAAATTATCTTCATAAACAGTCAATAGTTTACCACCGGAAGGCTGCATTTTTTTTGCTGTTTCCAGCATAGCCAATATAGCCGATAACTGCCATAAATAGCCGGCAATTGAATCTGGTTTTTTAACAAGCGGAAAATTATTTAGTACGCCGTGCATGCTGGTAATGCTGCTGTCGTTTTGCGCTGTTACTTCGTAGCCCGCCAGGCAGGCGTAGGAAAAAAACCGGGCTGCCAGCGGCGGGTTGGTTACGTCATGTATCATTATTTCAGTCATGCGCGTAATAACATGACTGATCTCTTTGCCAGTCAAAGAGGGCTTGGCCGGTTGCTTACATGCAGCTGTGCAAATACATATTGCTGCCAGCAGGGTGGTATAAAAACGCAGTTTCATGGTTATTTTATTTGGTACGTTTTTATTTCTTTTTGATTGATGCCCAGCAGCAACTGTTTACCGGTGTTAATCACGCTTCGTGTATCGCCCCAAATATTGAACCCTGACTTATTCTGCGGAATATAAGTAAAACCGCCCTTGCCATCGCCCCGCAGCAGTATGCCATAATTGGCGTCATATTTTCCAAAACGCAACCGGGCATGATTTATATTGCCGCACAAAAACAGATCCTGTTTACCATCCTTATCATAATCCAGCTGGGTAATGGTAAATACGGGTGCAAATTGCGCCTGCACGGGCAATGGCTGCTCATGCATTTTTCCATCTGCTGCACTTACAAAAAGTGTGGTGGCCAGCTGTGTTGCCTGCAAACGTTTTGCGCCGTTTAACTCTTCTGCGGTGAAAATATCTTTCATACCCGCATCCGCGTAACTTTTATAATCTGTAAACCGGGTACGCATAATACTCATCTGGTCCAGCAACTCATCACGCGTAACATATGGATAGCTCTTGCCCTGTATATAAAAACAGAGTATAGGATCCACCGAGCCGTTATCGTCAAAATCTTTGTAATACATTTCCGCCGGCTGCTTCTCACTTGCTTTGCATTGTGAGTTTAAACCAAAATTGCCCAGTACAAGATCCGGCTTTCCATCACCATTAAAATCGCCTGTAGCAATTTTATTCCACCAACCACTATATTCTTTGTCAAAAAAACGGGAAGTTTTATTCTCCAGCTTTCCGTTTACATTCATCATTACAGTCACCGGCATCCACTCGCCTACCAAAACGAGGTCTTTTTTATTATCTGCATCCAGGTCTATCCATGCTGCATCGGTTACCATACCGATTTTTTTTACCGCCGGCGCAATGCTGGCAGTCTGGTCGGTAAAATGACCTTTGCCATCATTTATCAGCAGCCAGCTTTGCGGTGTTTCGGGGTAACGGCCGGGGATGGAACGGCCACCCACAAAAATATCCGGTTGTCCATCGCCGTTAATATCGGCTACCCGTACGCAGCTTTTACTGGCCAGCATTACCGGCAATGCACCGGTGGCCCTGTGAAAATTTCCCTTCCCGTCATTAATATACAGACGGTCCTGCAAAAGCGGATCTTCTGCCGTATAATTATCATACCCTCCGCTTGCCACATATAAATCCGGGAAACCGTCTCCATTCAAATCGGTAATAACAGCATCTGCATCGGTACTGTTTTTATCTGCTTCCAGTACAGGTTGTGATTTTTGCGTATACTGTCCGTTTTTCTGTTGTATAAATAAACTGCCTGGCTGGCCGCTGGCTCCGCCCACATAAATATCATCCAGCTTATCGCCGTTTACATCTCCCTGCACCATGCAGGGGCCCGCAAAAGACAGGGGGTTTACCAGCAGCGGCTGGCGTTTAAAATCATTGATGGTATTGGTACTGGCCTTCCATGCAAGCGGCGATTTTACTTCAGCAAAAATGGGTTTTAGCTGCATGGTGGCGGGGTTATTTGCAATAGCATCTTTTTCCTGCAGCACCAGCAGCTGATCTGCCTTTACAGCCTTCAGCAGCTGGTATTTTCCATTAGGCCAAACAATGCGCAGCGTATCAATTACTTGCTGGTCACCGGTACCAAAATGAAGTATGGGTGACACACCCGACTGAAAGCCCCGGGTAGGCATCTGCTCCAGGTATTGTTGTTTTCCATTACTGTTAATGGTTATCCGGGCACCGATGCCCATTGTATTCATTCCGCTGCCCGCCAGCTTTACCTGCAGGTAATGGTTGTTTAATTTTTTATTACTTTCATTTTCGTAAATAAAAGCGGGCAGGTTAAGGTTGTTTACCACAAGGTCCAAATCACCATCATTGTCTAAATCCGCATAGGCGGCACCGTTACTGTTAGAAGAACTGTCGAATCCCCACTGCATGCGCATATTACTGAAAGTGAGATCGCCATTGTTTTTGAACATGTAATTTTTCACCTGCGAAGAGGGAATATGCTGCACCAGTTCCAACAGGTCTTTTCGCATTACCTGCCGGTCTTTCAAAAAATCGCCCATGTATTTTAAAAAATCCATGTTGGTATAATCGCGCAGGTAACCATTGCTGATATATACATCTTTCCACCCATCGTTATCGTAATCCGCCAGCAGCGGCGCCCAGCTCCAGTCTGTATTGGATATGCCTGCCAGCTGGCCCATTTCGCTGAAGGTTCCATTACCATTGTTTAGCTGCAGCATATTGCGCATGTAAGGATAGTAAAAGCCGGAGCGCAGGCTCAGGTCAAATTTTTCATAATTATCAGGTGCAAATAATAGTTTTTGTCTTTTGTTGTCTTCCGGCAGCATGTCCAGTGTAATGATATCAGGTAGTGCGTCATTGTTGAGATCGGCTACATCGTTGCCCATAGAGAAGTTAGAAGTATGGCCAATGGCCTGCTGTATTCTGTTGGTAAAAGTTCCGTTTTTATTATTGATATATAAATAATCGGGCACGCCATAATCGTTGGATATATATACATCCGTCCAGCCATCGCCATTGATATCAGCCATACCAGCTCCAAGTCCATAAGTAAGCGCAGAGCTGCTAAAACCGGCTTTGGCGGTAATATCTGTAAAATGGCCGGCCGTGTTAATGAATAAGCGTACGCCATTCAGCGGGTTTTCTTTTTTCAGGATATCAGCGGTGGTTACTTCGTCCAGTATTGGTAATAATTTGGGCGAATGATTTAATAAAAACATATCCAGGTCTCCGTCACGATCATAATCAAAAAAGACAGCTTGTGTGCTGTAAGCTGAATCTGCCAGCCCGTAGCTGGCTGCCTGCTCAATGAATTGCGGAATACCATTGGCATTGTTACCAGCATTAATAAATAATTCATTCACGCGTTTTGGGCCGCTTAGTTTGCCTGAATGACATACATAGATATCTTCTTTGCCATCGCCATTGATATCTACCATCGTGGCGCCCGTTTTCCAGGGGCCGGGTCTGCCCGTAACGCCTGCTGCAGTGCTGATGTCTTCAAACAGCATTTTGCCTTTATTAAGGTAAAGCCTGTTGCTGGCCATATTGGCTGTAAAATAAATATCCTGCAGGCCATCTCCGTTTACGTCCCCAATGGCTACGCCACCCCCGTTGTAAATGTATTCATACATCATTACGTTGGCGTTAAGGTCTTCATTAAGTGTATTGACAAAATCAATATTGGTTTGGGCGGGGGGCAATAGTTTAAAAAGCTGATCTTTTGCGGCGGTGGATGTATTGACCGGCGCATTTGTTGTGAATGGGGTGTTATTGCAGCCTGCTATCAATACTGGTATCAACACGATCAGCAGGCAACGGATGGAAGGAAAGCTAAACTGGTACAAATTGCTTTAATTTAAAATTGTAAATAGTATACCTGGTAAAATCAATCGCATCACAAAGTTAGCCGCTCCGCGTTTTCCGTTGACAAGCAGCCGGCCAGGTTTACAACTCCCTTTCTAATGCAAGGATAATCCGTTATGCGTTTAGCGTAAGCAATAAGTTAAGAAAGTGTAAGATAAAAAAAATCTATGCCGGTATAGCACAACCGGCATAGATTTTTTAATGTAATTAAAGTATTACTGGTACTAATAACCCGGATTCTGAACAAGCTTGTTGTTCTTGTTCATTTCGTCCAGTTTTATTGGGGGAAAATAGACTTTGTCGTTCCAGGCGCGGTTTTCTACACCAGACTCAATATTCTGCACGGTGTAGGTATAATCATAATTGCTTTTATCATACCTGTAAATGGCTACGGTCTTACCCGGTTTCAGCTTACCACTCACCAGCATAATTCTTACTTTCTGACCAAGTACCTGTGGCGCAATCATCCAGCGGCGTGCATCATAGAAACGTTGCTCTTCACAAACCATCTCTATATTACGCTCATTCTGGTAACGGGCTATCAGGGCAGCACCGGTTTCTGTAACAGCCGGCATACCTGCACGGAAGCGTATTTTATTCAGCCACGTTTTGGCGGTTGCTTCATCACCCAATGCTATCAGGGCTTCTATGTAATTAAATACTACTTCGGTATACCTGATTTGTATAGAAGGAATCTGTTGCTTCTGGTTCATGTCTACAATACCCGGATCATCATTACTGAATTTACGGATGGAGTAACCGGTGCGGGTTCCATTCCAGTTTTCAAGCGAACTGTTTCTTGTATCCAAACCAAAATAAGTAGCAGGAGATCCTGAACTTCCGGTCTGGTAAGTACCAAACTGTAATTCTCCAAAAGGATCTATTGCTGCACCATCAGTAGTACGTGGTTTCCATTTAGCACCATCATAAAATACGGTTGCATAAAAGCGGGGATCCCTGTTTACATATGGATCTGCTGCGTGCGCGGCATTGTTCCAGTCAAACTTGGAACCATCCATCATTTCATAGTTGTCTACCAGGTTTTGTGTAGGTTCAGTAGACGTCCAGCCATGATAACCATTCATTCCGTTGTTTCTTACATACCAGGCACCCCAGTCGTCTGTAGAGGCATTGATATAGTATTTCAGGAAGATGCCTTCTTTTTCACCACCGCCCCTTGACAGGTACACATTGGTATAAGAAGCAATAGCAGCATCTTTTGATTGCGGTGCTGCGAGATCCAGCTGGTAGCCGAATTTATTTAAATCAATCACTGCTTTTGCAGCATCACGGGCGGCTGTATAGCGCGCGGCGCGGTCGCCACTTGTATAACCAAGGTATTCGGGTTTTGCATAGCCATTTAAAAGCACTGATTTGGCTTTTGCAGTAGGCATATCATGCAAGTCACTGGCTGCATAGATCAGTACCCTTGCTTTCAGGGCCATAGCAGCCTCATTGGTAGCGCGGCCTGTAGTCAGGGTTTTTCCTTTAAGCAGGAGGGAAGCAGAATCCAGGTCACTTACTATAGACTTCACACACTCATCATAGGTATTCCGGGGAATGCTGAAATCCGGTGTACTGAGTGAATAGGAAGATTTGATAAGAGGAACAGCACCATAATAACGGAGCATCTGGTTGTAGCAGTAGGCACGCATAAAATACGTCTCACCTTTCAAACGATCTACCATTGTTTTGTCAAACGCCGATGTTTTAAGGTTTTCCAGCGCGAGGTTAGCCGCCCTGATCCTGCTGTACATTTCACCCCACTCATAGGTATTGTTAACCCAGCCGGTGCTGCCCGGGCTGATATTGGATTCCATGATATCGGCCCTGCCGAAATTATACAGACAATTGTCGCTTATACAATCCATGCTTTCCTGGTTAAGCAGGCCATCATGGATGGCATTGTAAATATTTGTTACAAAAGATTCTGACAGGGAAGCGTCGGACCAGGTGGCACCTGCCGCGGCTTTGTCTAATGGCTGGGTATTCAGGAAGTCTTTATTACAGGATGTAACCAGTACTGCTGAACCCAGTAGTATAAAAACGGTTTTAAATAAATTTTTCATTGTCTTTAAATTTAGAAGGTTACGGTTACGCCAGTGTTAATGATTTTTGATTGTGGATAGTACTGGCCACTGCTGCTGGTAGATTCGGGGTCAAATATACCTTTTGTTTTAGACCAGGTAACCATATTAAGACCGTTTACATAAAACCGCAGGCGGCTGATGCCAGCTTTTTTACCAAGGCTCATAGGCAAAGTATAACCCACTTCAAAGTTTTTAAGGCGGATATAATTTGTATTCAGCATGTAGTACGTGTTGCGGTTAGAGAAATACTGGTTATTCCTGTCAACAGTACGTGGATCAACAGTGCTTGGGTTATCTAAGGTCCAGCGGTTGTCAAACTGGCGTTGTACATAGTTACCAATGGTACCGGTTTCTGGCTGAAAGAATATTTCCGCACCTGCAGCTCCCTGGAATAAAACGTTCAAATCAAAATCTTTATAATTAAGACCGATTGTTAAACCTCCCTGGAAAGTAGGTATCCTGCTTTTATCACTTCTAACCCTGTCCTTGGAATCAATTTTCTTATCGCCGTTGACATCTTTAAATTTCATGCTGCCGGGAAACAGTTTGCCTGCTCCACCAACACCGGTGTAATCAAGTGTATTGGCATCTACATCTTTTTGCGTTGTAAATATGCCATCATACTGGTATAAAAGCATGGCATCAGGATCACCTACATCTGTTGGCATTACATGGCCGGTTGACAACTGGTAATCGGGCCTTCCTGGAGTTTCATCCCAGAATTTGATTTTATTTTTTGCATAACCGCCATTAACGCTTACGTTATAACGCAGGTTACCAATGGAATTGTTATAACCAACTTTGAATTCCCAGCCTTTATTATCCACCTTGCCAATATTCTCGGCCGGCAGTGTTAAACCAGTAGACTGTGGTATAGATGCATTTCTTCTCCACAAAATGTTTGAACGGTGGTTAGAGAATACATCAAACTCAAAATTAAGTTTGCCATTCAATGCAGTTCCATCAAGTCCGAGACCATAGTTATTGGCAACTTCCCATGTAAGGTTTGGATTGGGAACGCCATTCTCAAACAATGTTTGGGATACCTGGTTGTTGATTACGTATGTGCTGTAGGCATAGGTAGGCAGGTAATCGTACTCACGCAGCGAACCATTGAAATATACCTGGTCATTACCCAGTTTACCCCATGATCCGCGGAGTTTTAATGAATTGATAGCGGTTACGTTGTTCTTGAAAAAATCTTCTTCTGAAATTCTCCAGCCGGCTGTTACACCAGGAAAGAAACCCCAGCGTTTAGCTTCAGGAAACATATATGAACCATCATAGCGCCATGTAAAGTCAACGATGTATTTTTCTTTAAAGTTATAGCCGACACGTCCGAAATAATTCAAACGGGCACGCTGCCATGCAGAACCACCTGTACGCTGATCCGTTAATCCACCAGCAAATAACTGGTCGATGGCGGTAGAAGCGAAATACTGGCGAAAGGCACCAAAACTACTGTTATTGGATTTTTCTTTTGTCACTCCTCCAAGAATCGTTAATGCATGATTGCCGAAGCTGTGGTCGTAAGAAACAATTCCTTCCAGCAGCATATTCAGCTGGTCCTGGGTATACTGATTAAGGGTTGCCTGCGTGGCAGGTCCTTTTTGTACTTTGGTCATGATAGGCGTAACACCGTCCGCTTCAAAACCACTCCAGTTATAAATAAACCATGGTTTCACCCATGTTTTACCCTGTTGAATGTATTTATCAAAAGAAGCAGTCACGGTAAATTTCAGTCCCTTTACCCAGGGATTGGTTATTTCAACCCTGCCATTGGTTTGGTAGTAATACCGGGTGTCTTTATCGTAACCAGTCTGGTTGGTAGTAATTACCACGGGCTGTTCACCATTTTCGATATCCGGTGCAGGCTGCCCATTTGGCCAGATAGCGTTTTTATATGGATAGCCGCGCATCAGCATCCTGAATATTGATCCGGCGCCTTTTGTAGGGAAAAAACGGTTTTCCTGGCGGGCAACGATGCCGATAGTAGCGCTGATGTATTTATTGACTTTAGCATCCAGGTTAACACGCATATCATATTGCTTGTAACCGGTAGCTGAGTTCTTGTAGAATCCGTCCTGGTTTTCGTACCCAAGGGATGCCAGGTATTTCACCGTTTCTGAACCGCCGGATATCTGGAGGTTCTGGCGGCTTTGGCCTGACCATGGTTTCAGCACAGCGCCAAACCAGTCTGTATTTGGGTGGCCCCAGGGATCGGAACCATCTTTGTATTTTTGAATGTCAGCAGGAAGAAAAGGAGCAGTTGATACAGCGCCGGTAACGGGGTCTGTATATTTTCCGCTGGGTGTTTTATAAGCAGCTGCAGCAGCGGCCCATTTGGAAGGATCGAGTTTGTACAGTTCGATCTCATTGGCCATGGTTGTATAATCTACAGCGTTCAGCATTTTTGGTAAAATGGTTGGCGCAGCCCATCCTTTATTGTAGCTGTAAGACAATTCAGGTTTTCCTGTTTTGCCATGTTTGGTGGTAATTAATATAACACCATTAGCAGCCCTTGCACCATAGATAGCAGCAGATGCGTCTTTTAATACAGACATGCTTTCTATATCGGCAGGATTTAAACGGTCCAGTCCGCCTGCACGTGAAGGTATACCATCAATAACTATAAGTGCATCATTATTACCCAATGTATTGGAACCACGGATACGGATAACAGACCCGTCATAACCAGGTTCGCCGCTGCCATTCAACGCAATAACGCCCGGTAAACGGCCGGCTATTGAATTGGAAAGATTAGTAGCAGGAGATTTAACCAGGTCGCTTCCTTTTACCGTTGCAACTGCGCCGGTAAGGGTAACCTTTTTTTGCGTACCGTAACCAACCACTACCACATCACTCAGGCTGCCTGCGGATACTGCGAGGTTTACGGCAAAATTCGTTTGCTTACCCACTACCATTTCCTGTGCCACATAGCCAAGGTATGATATTACCAGGACTGATTTCTCAGTGGGAACATCAATGCCAAAAGCGCCGTTTGCATCGGTAGATACGCCGGCCTTAGTGCCTTTTACAGTAACACTGGCATTGGGGGCCACATTGCCCTTATCGTCTTTGACGATACCCGTTACATGGATTTTGCTCTGTGCCTGCGATAGTAACACGCAAAACGACAAAGCAAGTGGCAGTAAAACTTTTTTCAGAAATCTGGAGGAAGAGGACAACAGGTAATAGTAGTTACCTGGTTGAGGCGTAGCTGTACGCTTTTCCATAATGGCAGTTTTTGGTTTAAAAAAAGCAATTGTTATAAAAAATCAGCTTATGTAATCGTTTACATAAACGCGTGTCTTTTTAACACTTATTCTATTTATTAAAAGATAAGCCACTTTTCAATTTCAGCCAGGGAAGAAAAAAGTGACTTTCTACAGCATCATAAAGGTTAGGGATTGTAAAATATGCCTCAGTTCAGGGGTGAATTGGATAATTCTACCAGCGAATGCGCTTATTCTGAAAGCAATTTAACATTTAATTATTAAAAACATTAAAATTCCCATTAATTTTTTTAATCTATTTGTTGCTGACCATCCCGGTTAACCCGTATAATCAGATATCGGCCAACATTTAGCCATTTTGCCGAATACTTCTATTAATACAGCTAAAATTTTTGTTGGGTTGCCGGCACCTTTTAAACGCCAGAAAGTAAATATGCCTTTTTAACGGGGCGGTCCCGGGCGCATCTTTTTCAGCTATATTCAGTACTCAATTATTGCCTGGGAAGTAAAGGCAACGTTGCCGGGAACGTTTGCGTAAAAAAACTGAAATACAACACTTCTTTATAAAAAATATCTTGGTAGCATTGGGTAGAAATTGAGCAGGACAGTACAGGATGATTACTGCCTACCTGTTCATTTCCTGACTTTTGCCATTTTAAATAAACTGCCATATGTTAAAGAACACCCTCTTACTTACTATTCTTATTGCTATCCAGCTTTCCTTATCTGCCCAAACACGGCAGTTCACAGGAAAAGTAACCGATGACACCGGCACGCCCTTAGCCGGTGTGAGTGTACTGGTGAAAGGCGCCAAAACCGGCGTACAGACTACAACCGACGGAAGCTTTACCATTCCCGTTACAGGCGCAGCAAAAGCCAGCTTGGTTTTTTCTTACACCGGGTTTAAAATAGTTACCATCGCTGCAGATGGCACTTCAGCAATTTCCGTAAAACTGGAAAAAGATGTTTCTTCATTGGAAGACGTAGTGGTGGTTGGATACTCTACAGTAAGAAGAAAAGACCTTACTGGCGCGGTATCTTCTGTAAGCGCCAAACAATTAAAAGATGTGCCGCTGTCCTCAGCAGCAGAAGCCTTGCAGGGCAGGCTGGCTGGTGTTACAGCCACAAGTTCTGAAGGCGCACCCGGCGCTGATATAGTAATAAGAGTAAGGGGCGGGGGTTCTATTACCCAGGATAATGCACCATTATATATTGTGGACGGTATACAGGTAGAGAATGCGCTCTCTGTTATTTCTCCGCAGGACATTGCCTCCATTGATGTTTTAAAAGACGCTTCCACCACTGCTATTTACGGAGCCCGCGCCGCCAACGGGGTGGTGATCATTACAACAAAAACCGGCAGGGCTGGCAAAACGCAAATCAATTACAATGGTTCGCTGGGCTGGCGCGAATTGCCCAAAACAATGGATGTACTGAGCCCGTATGATTTCGTGGTGTGGCAGTATGAAAGAAGCCGCGGCAGTGTGGCCGACAGTACCGACTTTGTAAAAAATTATGGTTCCACCTGGGACACGCTGAACGTATATAAAAACAGTATCCCTATCAACTGGCAGAAAGAAGTATTTGGCAAACGGGCCTTGTACCAGAACCATAATGTCTCCGTGAATGGTGGCAGTCAGTCAACCACTTTTAATTTGAGCCTTACCGCCAATAAAGAAGATGGCATTCAGCTTGAATCCGGTTTCGACAGGTACCTTATGAATTTCAAACTGGATCACAAGGTATCAGACAAAGTAAAAATCGGATTCACCGCCCGGTACCTTGATCAAACTATCCGCGGTGCAGGCACCACCAATAGTGGTACCCGCGCTACCAACCGCCTGCGTCATACCATCAATTACCGGCCTTTTGAACTGCCTGGTGCCAGTGGCGGCATAGATGATTTTGATGAAGCCTACTATCTTGCATCCAGCGGAGCTATCAACCCGATTATTCTCACCGGCGCAGAATACCGGCGCCAGTATACAAAAGCCACCTACCTCAGTGGTTATCTTAACTACAATATTTTTAAAAACATCACATTCCGTTCAACAGTTGGTTTTGACAATGCCAACATCAGAACAGACCTTTTTTACGGTAAGATTACCTCCACTGCACGTAACTATGCATCATTGCCTACCGCTTCAATAGGTGAACAGAAGAACGGAACCATCAGTAATTCAAACACGTTACAATACGCAGTAAACAATTTTAAAAATCACCATGATATAACAGTGCTTGTAGGACAGGAGCTTGTAGACGTTAGTTCAAAATCAACAGCCGTAGAAACCCGGTATTTCCCCGCAGACATTGACGCAGAAAAAGCGCTGGCCAATATGGGCCTGGGCTCTGCACCTACCGGCTCTGCACAACCGCTGCCCAGTTCATTTGTACAGCCGCAAAGCCGTATATTCTCCTGGTTTGGCCGGGCCAGTTATGCGTATGACGATAAATACCTGTTTAATTTTAACCTGCGGGCAGACAGGTCCTCCAAATTCAGTGCACAAAACGGAACGCTGGTATTCCCTTCGGGATCTGTAGCCTGGCGTTTCAGCAAAGAAAAATGGTTTGAAAACATATCCTGGCTCAGCGACGGTAAGATCCGGTATGGCTACGGCGCAGTGGGCAACAACCGCATAGACAACCTGCTGTACCTGCAGTTATATGGTGTGACCGGCCAGTACGCATTCAATCATTCCATTTTGCCGGGCTTTGCGCCCTCCGCATTGTCGAACCCTGATCTGAGGTGGGAAAAAAATACCACCAGTAATTTTGGTATCGATCTTTCCCTGTTCAATAACCGTGTTCAATTTACAATGGACATATATAAGAACACGGCCAAGGATCTGTTGCTTGCTGTTAATATACCTCCTACAACCGGCTATACTACACAGCTACAAAACATTGGCGCTACTTCTAACCGTGGGGTTGAGTTTCAGTTAAGCGCCAACGTTATTCAACGGAAAGCGTTTTCCTGGACATCCAATTTTAATATCTCTTTTAATAAGAATAAAATAGAAAACCTGGGCGGTGTTTCCCAGGTAACACGCAATTCTGGCTGGCAGGGCACTGATGGGGTAGACGACTACCTGGTAAAAGTGGGGGAACCTGCTGGTTTAATGTATGGTTTTGTTACCGATGGCTATTACAAAGTAGCTGATTTTAATTATAGCGGTGGTGTGTATACGGTTAAAGCAGGTGTGCCGGTAAATGCGGTATACGGGGCAGCACAGCCAGGATCATTAAAATGGAAAGACCTTGATGGAGATGGAAATATTACTGCTGATAAAGACAGGATGGTAATTGGTAACGCCAATCCGACGTTTACAGGTGGATGGAATAACCAGTTTACCTGGAAAAATTTTGACATGAGTATTTTTGTAAACTTTGTAGTGGGTAATGATATTTACAACGCCAATAAGCTGGAGTGGACAGATGGTGCTTTTCCCAATCTTAATATGCTGAACACGATGAAAACAAGGTTCACCAATATTAACGCAGCCGGGCAGCGCGTAACCGACCCTACCGAACTGGAAAAACTAAATACAAACGCTACAATCTGGACGCCGGTACGTGTACAACGCTGGTGGTTGCACTCCTGGGCGGTAGAAGACGGTTCTTACCTGCGCTTTAATAATTTAACGCTGGGCTATTCCATTCCCCGTAAGATGCTGGATAAAGTAAAAATTTCTTCCTTCCGGGTTTACGCTACCGTAAACAACCTGGGCACCATTACCAATTACAGCGGTTATGATCCTGATGTTACGGCAAGAAGGTCTGACCCGTTAACGCCTGGTGTAGACTTTGCCGCTTACCCAAGATCCAGAACATGGGTATTTGGCCTGAACCTTAGTTTTTAATAGTATAAATGCCTGAAAAAAATGACACATTCAATTAATAATAGTTTACTCAAAATATCCGTGCTGGCCGTATTTCTTTTTACAATGGCCTGTAAAAAATATACGGACGTACAACCGGTTTCCCAGTACAGTATTCCGCAGGCTTTTGCAGACGTTTCCAATGCCACCACAGCAGTTGTGGGGGCCTATGATGAGTTGCAGGGCGACAACAGTTATGGCATTCGCATCAGCATGTACTATCCATATGATTCAGATGAAGGTATTGTAAGCGGCAATCTTGACAACGGAAGAAGGGGGGTGGGCCGCTACCAGTTGCTCCTCACCAATGCAGAGATTTCCAATCCATTCCGCTCTTTATACCGCGGACTTGAAAAAGCCAACCTGTGCATTGAACAAATACCACTGATGGATAAATACAACAACGGTACAGAGGTGGAAAAAGCAACCCTAAAACGGCTCTATGGTGAATCATTAACCTTGCGGGCGCAGTTCTTATTTGAGCTCATCCGCAACTGGGGTGATGTACCCGCGCCTATGGTACCGGCTTACAAACAGGCAGACCTGTTTGTTCCGTCTATGAACCGCGATTCTACCTACGATAAATTACTGGCCGATCTTGCCATTGCAAAAGACATCGTGCCGTGGAGAACGGACGCAGGTGCCAGGAGCGAAAGAATTACAAAAGGTGCTGTAAAAGCATTGCGGGCAAGAATTGCCCTGTTCCGCGGTGGTTATTCTTTAAGAAGCAGTGCGCAAATGGAACGCCGTGCTGATTACCTTAACTATTACACCATCGCCAGGGACGAGTGTGCAGACCTGATGGCAAACAGAACACAGCATGATCTGAACCCCAGTTTTGAAAATGTATGGAGAAGTGTAACGTCTTTTACGTACGATCCAAAAGGAGAAATTTTATTTGAAATAGGCGCTGGTGGCGGTAATGGTAACAGCGACAGCCGCATGGGTAATTATGACGGCCCCAACCTCAGCTCATCCTCCCGCTATGGAGCAGGCGGTGGTGGGGTAAATATGCTTCCCAATTATTTTTATGCATTTGATTCAGTTGATACGCGCCGCGATGTTTCCGTTACCTGGTACAGGGCCAATACCACTTCATCACCCGCCTTGTACAATACAAAGAGCATGAACAACCTGGCCGCATTGAATACCGGTAAATACCGCCGCGACTGGCGTGTACCACTCTTGCCCGGTACCGTGCTCAACGTTGGGTACAACTGGGTGGTGATCCGTTTTTCTGATGTATTGCTGATGTATGCGGAAGCAGTAAATGAACTTAACAATGCACCTACACCCCAGGCAATAGCTGCATTTGAGGAAGTACGCAAGCGTGCCTATGCCGGCAATACCGGCTTGATAGGCACAACGCCGTCTGACAAAGCCGGCTTCTTCAATGCCATTGTAAATGAACGTTTCCTGGAATTTGGACATGAGGGCATCCGCAAATATGATTTATTGCGCTGGAACTTACTGGCTACTAAACTGGCTGAAACAAGGGCAAAACTGGTGCAGATACGTGATGCCAGCGGCAGTTATGCAAATGTACCCGACTCTGTATGGTGGAAAAACAATGGTGAAGAAATACAGTTTTATACGGTCGGCGGCTCAACTACTGCACAGCCCTTCTGGCGGCCCAAACAAAAGCCATCGCCCACTACCGGGTGGACAGCTTTACCCTGGGGGAAAGTACTGAACACAAATGTAATTGACGGACTGCCGCTTCAAACCGGGTTGGCAAGGTATTTTGTTACTGGCAAAAGTGAATTATTTCCTTATGACCAGGCAACGCTGGATGCTTACCAGGGCAAACTAAAACAAAACCCGGGATATTAGCAGCTTGTTGAAACGATTGTACAGTATAAGGATGGGAATGCAATTGTTTTAAAAATGCAGGTAGCAGTGGCAAAAATAATCACTGTACTACTTAATTTTTCCACAAAGGCTGTTGCAATGCGCAACAGCCTTTTAAAATAACCGTGATGAATCGTTTGAGATGTCTTGCATCAATGATCCTTTGTATTGTGTATTCACCCGGCTGTACGGCCCAGCAAACTGCTACCGGTAACCTGCAGACGGAAACCCGGCCCATCGCATTTTTAGGAGCTGAAGGGTTTGGAAAATACAGCACCGGTGGCCGGGGCGGCCGGGTCTTTATAGTTGATAATCTTTATGATAATGGGCCCGGTAGCCTGCGGGATGCGGTTGAAGCTAAAGGGAAAAAAATGGTTGTATTTGCCGTATCGGGCACCATCCACCTTACCACAAAACTGGTGATCAAAGCTGATGTTACTATTTCTGGCCAGACCGCCCCGGGTGACGGAATTTGCCTCGCCGATCAACCGGTCATGCTGGGCGGTGATAATATTATCATCCGTTACCTGCGTTTCAGGATGGGTGACAAATACCAGCGCGGTGGAATGGTGGATGGCAACGGCGGCGATGATGCCTTGGGCGGCACGCGCAGAAAAAATATAATGGTGGATCATTGCTCAGTCAGCTGGAGTACGGATGAGTTGTTCTCCGTTTATGCGGGCGACAGTACTACCCTCCAATGGAACCTGTTGGCAGAACCACTTAACTATTCATATCATTTTGAAACGGGTGACAAGGACTACGAGCACCATGGTTACGGCGCCATCTGGGGCGGTAAACACAGCTCTTTTCATCATAACCTTTTTGCGCATTGTAACAGCAGAACACCCCGCTTTGACGGCATAAGAAACGCACCGGAAGAAAATGCAGATTTCAGGAACAATGTAATTTATAACTGGGGGCATAACAATGTGTATGCGGGCGAGGGGGGAACTTACAATATCATCAATAATTATTACAAACCCGGGCCGGATACAAAGCCGGAAGTAAAGCAGCGGATTGCCAACCCCTGGAGCAAACCGCCGTCCATTGCTTTCGGTAAATATTATATTACCGGCAATTACGTGCTGGGTTCGCCCGCTTCCAGTACTGACAACTGGAAAGCAGTTGTCATAGAAAAAGGTACTGAAGAAAACAAGGCCGCGGCGGCCGCAGCAAAACCTTTTCCTGTTGAAGAAGTTATTACCCAGGATGCTGAAGGGGCTTATGAACTGGTGCTGATGCACGCAGGCGCCAGCTATCAACGTGATACACTAGATAACAGGGTTATTGATGATGTGCGCCATGGCAAAGGGCGGTTTATTGACGTACAGGGCGGTTATGCGCACGGTACGCCCTACGAACAAACGCTGTCAGCATGGCCCTTCCTGAAATCTTTACCTGCACCGGCGGATACTGACAAAGACGGGATACCCGATGAGTGGGAAAAAAAGAATAAGCTAAACCCTGCGGATGCAAATGACGGCGCTGCCTTTACTTTGCATAAGCAGTTTACCAATCTTGAGCTGTATATCAGCAGCCTGGTGAAAACTTTTTAAAAATTATTATGAAACACACGCTGCTCACAACTACCGCCTTTATCCTCATCGTCCTGGCAATTCCACCAAAAAAGAAAATCACAGTATGGCTGATTGGTGATTCTACCATGTCTGTAAAACAAACAAAAACATATCCTGAAACAGGATGGGGAATGCCCTTCGTTTACTTCTGGGATTCAACGGTAAGCATAGACAACCGGGCGCAAAATGGCAGGAGCACCAAAACATTTATCAATGAAAACCGTTGGCAGCCGGTAGTGGATAATATGCAGGAAGGTGATTATGTTTTTATACAGTTTGGGCACAACGATGAGGTATCCACTAAGGCGAGTTATACTACTGAGGCTGAGTTTAAAATCAACCTGACCAGGTATGTACAGGAAACGAAAAACAAAAAAGCCATCCCGGTTTTATTAACACCGGTAGCCCGAAGAAAATTTGACACTACCGGTAAGGTGCAGGGAACACATGATGTGTATGCTGAAATTGTACGGCAAACCGCCCGTGAAACCAATGCAGCCCTGATAGATGTAGATAAGAAAAGCCAGGCTTTATTGCAGCAGTGGGGTGTAGAGCAATCAAAATGCCTGTTCAATTTCCTGGCGGCCGGTGAACATCCCAATTATCCTGAAGGAAAAGAAGACAATACCCATTTCAGTGAGCTGGGCGCCCGTATTATGGCACAGCTGGTGCTGAAGGAAATAAAAGCGTTACACCTGGAGCTGGCGGAGAGAATAGTACTTGTCCCCGCCAAAAAATAAATCTATTTCTGACAATGAAAAATATATCGCTGATAATACTGCTGCTCACGCTTATCAACACCTGTTTTTGCCAGACCAGCAACCCGCAGCAGTACAAATATGTGTTTACCGTTGCCAAAGATGGTTCAGGCGACTATAAATACATACAGGATGCGATTGATGCCATGCGTGTATATCCGCTGGCGCCCATAACATTGTATATTAAAAACGGCATCTATAATGAAAAGATAGAACTGCCTGCAACCAATACAGATGTAACATTCATGGGAGAAAGCGTTGATAAAACCATTATCAGCTTTAATGATTATTCAGGCAGGGGTAAACTGATAACATTTACTTCTTACACCGCAAAAGTTTCGGGTAACCGGTTTGTAGCAGAAAACATTACGTTTATGAACGCGGCCGGTCCGGTAGGGCAGGCACTGGCATTGTATGTAGATGCCGACAAAGCCGTGTTCAGGCACTGCCGTTTTATTGGCAACCAGGATACTATTTTTGCAGCAGGTGAATGGTCAAGGCAATTGTTTACAGATTGTTATATTGAAGGCACTACTGATTTCATTTTTGGCCCGGCTACCGCGGTATTTCAAAACTGTACCATACACTGCAAGTCAAATTCTTTTATTACCGCCCCCAATACCCCTTCCGGCAAAAAATTTGGATTTGTATTTCTTGACTGTATCGTTACCGCAGATACAGCTGTTAAAGCATTATTCCTGGGCAGGCCATGGCGCGCCTATGCAAAAGCAGTCTTCCTCCGTTGTGCATTGCCCAAACCAGTAACCGCAGCAGCCTGGAACAACTGGGGTAATCCAGCAAATGAAAAGACTGCTTTTTTTGCAGAATACAAAAACACCGGCGCCGGCAGCGGTACGGCCGGCCGCCTTGAATGGAGCAGGCAGCTAAGTGATAAGGAATCGAAAGAATATTCGCCGGATAATATTTTTAATACTCCCAATGCAACCGGGCCGGGTAATGAGTGGTATAAGAGTACAGCCATTAAAGCATTTGAATGGCCGGCAAAAAAATAAATGCGGAACCGCTTGGTGCTGTTAAACCAATTTCTCACGCACCGCCGCTTCTGCAATGGTCCTGTATTCTGTTAGCGGCAGGTCACTGATTGCAAATCCAAGTTTGGCTATAATTGCGGGCAGTTTTTCATCAAATTCCTGGTATTCCGTTTTAAGGACAACGTGCCCGGGAATTGTTTTTCTGCCCGATGCAGTTCTCAGCCAGTCGCTGGTCAGTTGAATGGCCATGAACGGATCATTATTATGTGCTTTGGGATCAATGCCGTTTAAATCTGAAATGTATTGCTGATAGGTAAATTTTACCCGCTCAAATATCAGCGCATTTTTGTTTCGCTGTATTTTATCGCCAAGGTACCTGGCGCCAAAAAAAATGCCCAATTCAAAAGGCATATTAAAACGGGGAAAATTACCGGATGATTGTTCTATCCTGGACAGATCATGAATTCCATACCTGCACCGCTCAATCAGTCTGATGATCTTTAATAAACGGGTTTCTGTTCCATCATCTGTGTCAAGCGCTGTAACGGGAAGGAACCCGCACCTGTACACTGCAAATACAATCGCTCTCAGCATGGGTTGGTATAAAGCATCGAACGGACAATTGATAAATACAGTATCATATGAACCTGCAATCTTTATATCATCCATATATCCTTTAATTACTTGCCGTTAACGGCCTTTCTGACTGGCACGGTTAAAAGGATTTCTTCAGATTTTTTGGTTGTAATGGCTTGCAATTCTGCCCGTGACATGGCGTATACTTCAGCAACCACACGCTGTACCCTGGCCCTTGAGAGGGAACCCTGGTTTTTTTTAGCGGTTTTTAATGTAATCTTCCTGGTTGCCATACCGCAATTTACAAATAATTATTGAAAACTTCAGCACGTCTCCGCCCGCCCGGGAATTTTAAAAAAGCAAGTAATAATGTGCGGGCTGTAATATTATCAATATTAGTCAATTTACCATTAATTCGTGGCGCAGGAATGATGGAATTCAATCCCGCTCCACTAATTTTACGGATGCCCAATACATTACAACCCATCAGAACAGCCCTGTGCTCATTCGGAATGAGCGGCTGGGTATTTCACGCGCCATTTATAGCCATTAACCCTGGTTTTGAACTCTATGCCGTTTGGGAGAGAACCAAAAACCTGGCAGAATCAAAGTATCCCGGTATTAAAACCGTACGCAGCTTTGAAGAAATACTGGATGACGCCTCCATTGAACTGGTAGTTATTAACACACCCAATGCTACGCATTACGAATACACTAAAAAAGCCCTGCTGGCAGGTAAACACGTATTGGTGGAAAAACCGTTTACGGTTACGGTGGCAGAAGGAGAGGAATTGATTGCCATGGCCAAACAATTCAATAAGCTCATAACGGTTTACCAGAACCGCCGCTTTGATAGTGATTACCGCACAGTGAAGAAAATAGTAGATGAAAAATGGCTGGGCCAGATTGTGGAAGCTGAAATCCACTACGATCGTTTCAAAGAAGAAATTGGCCCGAAGCTGCACAAAGAAGTGCCTGGCCCGGGCACTGGTTTGCTGTATGATCTGGGTTCGCATTTAATAGACCAGGCCATCCAGTTTTTTGGTATGCCTGATGCAGTATTTGCAGACATTGCCATTATGCGCCAGGTGTCTAAAGTAGATGATTATATGGAACTGCTGTTGTTTTATCCCGGTTTGCGGGTGCGGGTGAAATCAAGTTACGTGGTGCGCGAGGCGCTTCCTTCTTATGTTTTTCACGGTACTAAGGGGTCTTTTATAAAAGCTAGAACGGACGTACAGGAGGTAATGCTGCAGGCCGGCAAAGCACCGGGTGGTCCTGAATGGGGCGTAGAGCCCGAGGGTGAAAAAGGCTTACTGCATACAGAAAAAGATGGTAAAATTATCCGTGAATACATTCCTTCATTAAAAGGCAACTATGGTGATTTATATGATGGCCTATATAAATCAATCCGCGAAGGCGCGCCGCTGCTGGTAACTGCAGAAGAAGGATTGAATATTATCCGGGTTATTGAGGCTGCTTATGAAAGCAACAGGGAAAAGAAAGTGGTGGGCGTTAAAAAATAGCATGGTTGTTTTGAGATTCGGGGTGTTGGAATTTCTTAGGCTTACATCCGCGGAAACCCTAATATCTCTTGCTCGCCAAAATCAGACAGTTCTGAAAAACTGCTCTGGTGAAATAACAGGAGCCGGAGATTGCTTTCAAAGTTGAACCAAAGCAAAATCTCAAAATCACCAAATTTCAAAATCAGCCGGATCGCTTCTTTATTTTTTCTTTTTCATTACAGACGAGTCGCGGATAAATAATTCTGCCGGCAATATCCGGGTTTCATACTCAGTTACCGGCCGCTTGCTCTCAATGGTTTTTATTAATAACTCAGCTGCCACTTCGCCCATTTCAAAAGCGGGCTGGCGAACAACAGAGAGGGAAGGTGATAACAATTCTGTTAAATCCAGGTTGCTGAAACCTACCATGGCCAGGTCATCCGGTATAACGATCCCTTTGGCCCTGCAATAGCGCATACTGTTGGTAGTAAGCTTGTCTGCAGAGGCAAATATAGCGTCCGGCTTATGTTTCTGGTTCATGAGTTCGTTCATGGCAATATCTACTTCTTCATATATCATACCGCCATGCGGGCAATGCTTTAAATAGATGTCATTAAATTCCATTTTAGCATCGGCTAATGCCTGCCGGTAGCCCGCAGCCCGTTCTTTTGTAATAGACAGGTACTCAGAATTGGCCAGGTGTGCAATGCGCTTGTAACCATTATTGATCAGATGCGTAGTAGCATCATAAGCGCCCTTGAAATTATTGGCTATTACTTTGTGCGTATCGATGGATTCAATCATGCGATCCACAAAAACAATGGGCAATCCCCGCTCATGTAAATCAGTTATATGCGTAAAATCTTCAGTTTCCGTGGATACAGAGATTAAAAAACCATCTACCGACCTGGAGGAAAGAAAATCCATATTAATCACTTCCCTTTCATAACTCTCCCGGCTTTGAGAAATAATAACATTATAACCCTTGCTATAAGCAATTGATTCAATACCATTGATGATCTGGGAGAAAAAACTATTGGCTATTTCACTTACAATAACGCCGATAGAGCGGCTTCTTTTTTCCTTCAGGCTGAGTGCAATAGGATTGGGCCGGTAGTTGATCTGACGGGCATAATCCAGCACCAGCTGTTTAGTTTCCGGGCTTATTTCATAACTATCCCTCAAAGCGCGGCTCACCGTTGATGTAGAAAGGCCCAGTGCTTTAGCAATATCTTTAATAGTAACCGCTTCAAATTTCATACAATGGTTGTTTAACAGCTACTGCCCGCCAGTTATTGGTTTTTAGCAACCAGTAACCCGTTTTTTATCGCGTCCGGCATTTTCATTTTTCAACCAGCGTCGCCTGCATTATGCGGGTTTAGCGGTCAATGAACACAGGTTTTTCAAAAGTAGCGAAAATAGACAACGTTACCGGGAACGTTTGCGTAAAAAAAAGGCCTCATAAGTGCCATGATTATCATTGTTTTTGACAGAAAACAACGGATATTTATTTTTTGAAACAGCTTCATGAAACGATTGCACCTTTTAACGATCAGCACCGGTATTTTTTTTCTGCTAATACAAACTGCAGTTTGCGGCCAGTCGCTGCCCACAATAAAACGCGTTCAGTTTAAAAAAGACAGTTTTAACATACTGCAATATGGCGCTGTGCCCGATGGCAGCACGCTTAACACTAAAAGCATCACTGCGGCCATTGATGCCTGTAATAAAAAAGGCGGTGGTACCATAGTTATACCCGCAGGTAACTGGATAAGCGGGCCCCTTGTCTTAAAAAGCAATACCAACCTATACCTGGCCAGTAATGCACTGCTGCAGTTTACCAAAGATTTTACCGAATACCCGCTCGTGGCCGGCAATTGGGAAGGGCTGCCTGCAGTACGTAATCAATCGCCATTATCTGCCAGCAATGCAGAAAACATTGCCATTACCGGCAATGGTATTATTGATGGCGGTGGCGATGCATGGCGGGCGGTTAAAAAAGATAAACTCACCGAAAGCCAATGGAAAACGCTTACCGGCTCCGGTGGCCTTCTAAGTGACGACAAAAAGACATGGTATCCCACCGAACAATCCTTTAAGGGTGCGCAGACTAAGGACGCTGGTGTACTGAAAGATGGAAAAACTATCAGAGACTTTGAAGACATCAAAAGCTTTTTGCGGCCCAATCTTTTGGTGCTTACCAACTGCAAAAGAATACTACTTGAAGGGGTCACTTTCCAAAACTCACCCGCGTGGTGCCTGCACCCGCTGATGTGTGAAGACCTTACCATAAATAAAGTTTATGTAAAAAACCCATGGTATGCACAGAACGGAGATGGTATCGATCTTGAATCCTGCAAAAATGTTTTGCTGGAAAACAGCACATTTGACGTTGGGGATGATGGTATCTGTATAAAATCCGGGCGCGACGCAGAAGGCAGGAAAAGAGGCTTGCCCACGGAGAACGTCATCGTGCGTAAATGTATTGTCTACCATGCGCATGGTGGTTTTGTTATTGGCAGCGAGATGAGCGGTGGCGCCAGGAATATTTTTGTGAATGATTGCTCTTTTATAGGAACGGATATTGGCCTTCGCTTTAAAACCACCCGTGGCCGCGGTGGGGTGGTGGAGAAAATTTATATTAAGAATATTAATATGAAAGATATTGCGGGGGAGGCCATCCTGTTCGACATGTATTATATGGCCAAAGACCCGGTTGCACTGGCTGGTGAAAAAAGAGAATTACCCAAAACCGAATTCAAACAGGTAGATGAATCTACGCCCGTGTTTAGAAACTTCCGTATCAGTGATGTGTATTGCAGCGGTGCTTCCAAAGCGATTTTTATAAGAGGCTTACCCGAAATGCACGTAACGGATATTGTACTGCAGAACATGGTGCTGCAGGCTGACAAAGGAATAGACATACAGGAAGCGGAAAATATACAATTTAAAAATATTAAAGTGATGGCAGCTTCAAACAACCCGGTTATTGACCTGGTGCAAAGCAGCCGCATTTCATTTGATAAAATTGTTTATAAAACCGGTGCAGAAGTATTGTTGCGCGTAAGCGGTGACAGGGTAAAGAAAATTGATGTAATTAATACAGATACTTCAGGATCAAAAGAAAAATTAGCCATTGAACTGGGCGCTGATGGAAAAGAAGTGAAAATGTAAAAGCTAATGCGACTGAATTGATTGTTAGCCGGAACCGCCGGTGCAATAAATAAAAACACATGAAAAAAGTATTTTTTATAGCCTTTCTTTTAGTTGCCACACAAATTACAGCGCAGCAAAACCTCAGTGAGCGCATGGCCGCCACCGTAATGAACACCTGGAAAGATTCATTTGCACTTGATGGCAGGGCAGCCCGCTGGTCGTACGATATGGGCGTTATTTTAAAAGGCTTTGAAGGCATCTGGCAGCATACCGGTAATGCGCAGTATTACAATTATATCCAGAAGATGATGGATGTGTACATCCATGATGATGGAACAATCAAAGATTACAAACCTTCAGAATACAATATTGATCATATCAACAATGGCAAGCTGGCTTTACTGCTTTACAAGGTAAGCGGCAAAGAAAAATACTTAAAGGCGGTTAACCTGCTGCGTGATCAGCTGCGTACGCACCCCCGCACAAAAGAAGGCGGCTTCTGGCATAAAAAGATTTACCCCAACCAGATGTGGCTGGATGGCTTGTATATGGGCGAACCGTTTTATGCGGAGTATGCCAGCATGGCCCATGAAGACAGCGCTTTCAATGATATTGCCAACCAGTTTATCTGGATGGAAAAACATGCCCGGGATGCAAAAACAGGTTTGCTGTACCATGCCTGGGATGAGAGCAAAGAACAAAAATGGGCCAATAAAGAAACCGGTCTTTCACCGCATATCTGGGCACGCGCCATGGGCTGGTACGGTGTGGCACTGGTGGATGCGCTGGATTGGTTCCCGGAAAATCATCCTAAAAGAAAAGAGCTGATTGCCATATTGAACCGTTTTACAAATGCTGTAGAAAAGGTGCAGGATAAATCAACCGGTCTGTGGTATGACATTATAGACCTGCCCGCCCGCAAAGGAAATTACTTTGAAGCATCTGCCGCTTCCATGTTTGTATTTGCAATTGCCAAAGCTGTGCGCATGGGCTATCTGCCGGCGGCTAAAATAACCATAGCAAAAAAAGGGTATGCCGGTATTGTTAAAGAATTTATTAAAGAAGAAAATGGAAAAACCAATCTGTATGGCACCGTAAAAGTGTCGGGCCTTGGTGGAAATCCTTATCGCGATGGCAGCTTTGAATATTATATGAGCGAACCTGTAATTGTAAACGATCCAAAAGGTGTTGGTGCATTTATACTCGCCAGTAATGAGATGGAGATGCTGCCCACGCAATCCCTTGGCAGCGGCAAAAGCGTGGTACTTGACTATTATTTCAATAATGAGTACAAAAAAGATGCTTTCGGAAAAATGGAGCGTTTTCATTATACCTGGGAAGATGATGCCAACAGCGGTTACTCCATGCTGGGAAGTATCTTCCGGCAGTATGGTGCAAAAACAGCAAGACTTACACAGGCACCCACTGCCGCACTATTGAAAAATGCGTCCGTTTATATCATTGTTGACCCTGATACAGAAAAAGAAACGGCTAAACCAAATTACATGACCGAACAATCTGCCCAGGTTATTGCGGATTGGGTAAAGGCCGGCGGGGTTTTGCTCTTGATGACCAACGATTCTGGCAATGCAGAGTTTACAAATTTTAACCGCTTACCAGAAAAGTTCGGCCTCCATTTCAATGAAAACAGCATTAACCATGTAGATGGCAACCAGTTTGAAATGGGCACACAATACATAACATCAACCGATGCTATTTTTAAAACTGCACGGCGGGTGTATATAAAGGAACTGGCTACGCTCAATATAAAGGATCCTGCTACAGCGCATTATAAAAATACCGCAGGGGATGCCATTATGGGCGTTTCAAAAAAGGGGACGGGAACCGTATTTGCCGTGGGCGATCCATGGTTTTACAATGAATACGTGGATGGCAGAAAACTGCCGGCTGAGTTTAATAACTACCAGGCCGCAACCGACCTGGTGAAATGGTTGCTGGAACAGGTGCCGGCAACAAAAAAATAACAGCATTGCATGGGTTTAGTAAAAAACATATATATTTTTATTATGGTTGTATTAGCTGTGCCTTCATTGCATGCGCAGCACGCGGCCATTGCTAAAAAGATTATTGTTGATATAAATGGTCACGGCGATTACAGATCGGTACAGGCAGCCATTAACAGCCTGCCGGATACAGCCAGTTCCTTGCGTGTGATATACATAAAAAAAGGTGTATACAAAGAAAAGCTGTACATAGAAAAACACCTGTTTATTTTAGAAGGGGAAGATCGGGAGACCACCATTATTACGCAAGCTATTGCCCGGGATCAATGGCGCTGCCTGCATAATGAAGACTGGGGCGTCGCCACTATAAATATAGATGGCAATGACATAACTCTTAAAAACCTGACCATCACAAACAGTTATGGTTTTGAAACCAAAGAAGACAAGTCCGTTTACTGTCCGCTGGATACAGCAACAGGTCAGAAAAAAATCACACCGGGTGGTCACCAGATGGCGTTACGCACCATGAACAACACCCGCCTGAAAGCCATCAATTGCCATTTTACGGCTTACGCCGGCGATACGGTAAGTCCATGGAATGTGGAAAGCGGCCTGTTTTATTTTAAAGACTGCGTTATGGAAGGCGGGGTTGATTTTTATTGTCCACGCGGATGGGCTTATGCAGAGAACTGCCGGTTTATTGCCCATACGGGTACGGCCAGCATCTGGCACGATGGATCTAAATACAAAGATTCAAAAACAGTATTAAAGGATTGTTCATTTGATGGTTTTGATGGATTTAAGCTGGGACGTTACCACCGTGATGCACAATTTTACTTAATAAATTGTTCATTTGCTGCCAATATGGCCAATGAAGATATTTATCTTGTGCCTACCAGCAATTTACTTCTCTGGGGAAGAAGAATTTATTACTTTAACTGCCACAGGAAAGGGACTGATTTTACATGGTATGCAGATAATCTTGATAAAGCAGCAGGTAATCCTGCAGCCGCTACTATAAATGCAGCTTGGGTCTTTGGTAATAAGTGGAATCCCGCTGAATAAATAACCATTATGATTTTATCGAAACAGAATTTATCGCATATAAAAAAAACAGAAGGACTTGATATACCTGCCGAATCCCTGTTTGCATTACCTGAAAAAGTATTGCAGTTTGGTACTGGTGTATTGCTGCGTGGCCTGCCTGATTATTTTATTGACAAAGCCAACAAGCAGGGCATCTTCAATGGCCGCATTGTAATCGTAAAGTCTACCAGCCAGGGCGATACCGATGCGTTCAGCAAACAGGACAACCTTTACACCCAATGTGTACGTGGTATTGAAAATGATAAGCGTGTAGATGAAGCGGTGATCAATGCCGCTGTAAGCCGCGTGCTGTCAGCTTCAGAACAATGGATTGAAATATTGGCCTGCGCCGCTAATCCGCAGCTACAGGTAGTGCTATCAAATACCACGGAAGTAGGTATAACATTGCTTGATAATGACGATGTGCATGGCACGCCGCCGGTTTCTTTTCCCGGCAAACTGCTGTCTTTTTTACTGGAACGTTATACAAAATTTAATGGCAGCACCGAAAGTGGAATGGTCATTATTCCGACAGAGCTGATTACAGAAAATGGTTTAAAGCTTAAAAATATTGTCATTGAGCTGGCCCGGCAAAATAAACTGGATGAAGCTTTCATTACGTGGATACAAACAGCGAATGATTTTTGCAATTCCCTCGTGGACAGAATTGTGCCAGGCAAATTGCCCGGTGACGACAAAGCTGCTACAGAAGCCCATTTTGGTTTTAAGGATGATTTGATGATTATGTCTGAAGTCTACCGTTTATGGGCCATCGAAACTTCCAATGAGCGTACCAAACAAATTCTGTCTTTTGCAAGGGCAGACAGCGGCGTAGTAATGGCCCCGGACATTGACAAATTTCGTGAACTGAAACTGCGGCTGCTCAATGGTTCGCACACATTTACCTGTGCGCTGGCCGTACAAATGGGTTTTGCCACCGTTAAGCAGGCCATGGAAGACGAAATTTTCTGCGGTTTTATCACCCGTCTTATGCAGGAAGAAATAATACCCGCCATTGTAAGCAGCAAAGTTTCAGCAGAAGCAGGAAAGCAATTTGCAGCGCAGGTACTTGACCGTTATAAAAACCCTTTTATTGAACACCAGTGGCTAAGTATCTCTTTGCAATACAGTTCAAAAATGAGAATGCGCAATGTGCCGGTATTGCAGCAGTATTATGAAAAAAAGGCCAGCGCTCCGCGTTGTATGGCCCTTGGTTTTGCGGCCTATCTGCTTTTCATGAAATCTGAAAAAACCGGTACAACTTTTACAGGGCATGCCGGTGCTAAGCCATATGCTATCAATGATGACAAAGCAGCGGAGCTGCATGAGTTGTGGAATACTGGCAATACCAATAACTTTGTTCAAAAGGTATTGGAGCATACCGGCCTATGGGGTGTTAACCTGGATGCGTTGCCCGGCCTGCGGGAGGCGATAATAGCGGCGTTGGAGACCATCCAGCAAAAAGGTATCCATGCTGCCCTGCAGCAGGTAGCCGTTCCGGAAAAAATATAAAGCATTTTACAAGTATGAAAAGAAACGTTTTAAAAGTCCACCCAAAAGATAACGTGCTGGTAGCCTTGCAAAACCTTACCAAAGGGCAGGCTGTACAATATGAAGGAAATGACTATATACTGGCGGAAAATATTGGCGCCAAGCATAAGTTTTTTGAACAGGATATGAATACCGGTGATGAGATTATTATGTATGGCGTATTGGTAGGCAAGGCACAGCACGCTATACCAAAAGGTGGCTTGATGACAACAGACAACACCAAACATGCTTCGGATCCTTTTGCTTATAAAGCATATCATTATACCTGGCAGCCCCCGGATGTAACTAAATTTAAAGGGCGCACCTTTAACGGTTACCACAGAAAAGACGGCCGCGTAGGTACCGCTAATTACTGGCTTTTTGTACCCACCGTTTTTTGTGAAAACCGCAACCTGGACGTTATACGGGAAGCCATGCACAACGAGCTGGGTTACGCTGTTACGCAAAAATATAAGTCATACACCCACCACCTGGCAGAAGCCTATAGGAAAGGAGAAGATCTAAACAAAATTGATCTGTCAACAGCAGCGGGCGACGGAAAAGCTGGTCGGCTTTTTAAAAATGTAGACGGTATCAAATTTCTCAACCACCAGGGCGGCTGTGGCGGTACCCGCCAGGACGCAGGTGTACTTGGCAAACTGCTTGCAGCCTATGCTGACCATCCCAATGTAGCCGGTGTTACGGTATTAAGCCTGGGATGTCAGAACCTGCAGACACAAACCCTGCTGGATGAAATAAAACAACGCAATCCTTCTTTTGATAAACCCCTGTATGTTTTTGAGCAGCAGCAATCGCAAAGTGAAGAACAACTGATTGGAGATGCCATCCGTAAGACATTTACCGGCCTGGTAGAAATCAACAAAATAGAAAGGAGCCCGGCATCACTGGATAAACTGGTGATTGGGGTAAAATGCGGTGGCAGCGATGGCTTCAGTGGCATCAGTGCCAACCCTGCAGTGGGGTACACCTCTGATTTGGTAGTAGCATTGGGTGGTAAAATTTTGCTGGCCGAGTTTCCGGAATTGTGCGGTGCAGAACAGCAACTGATAGACCGTACCCGCGATGCGGATGCTGCCAAAAAGTTTATTCATTTAATGACAGCTTATAATAATGATGCGCACAGGGTAGGCTCAGGGTTTCACATGAACCCTTCCCCCGGCAATATTAAAGATGGTTTGATTACAGACGCCATTAAAAGTACCGGTGCTGCAAAAAAAGGTGGTACGTCACCGGTAGAAGATGTACTGGATTATACTGAACCTGCTGTAAAAAGCGGACTGAGCCTGGTATGCACGCCCGGTAATGATGTAGAAGCAACTACAGGTAAAGCCGCCAGCGGCGCCACACTCATCCTGTTTACCACCGGCCTGGGTACGCCAACGGGTAATCCTGTTTGCCCTACTATAAAAGTGGCCACCAACAATGCACTAACCAAACGCATGGGCGATATTATTGATATCAATACGGGCCCCATTATTGAAGGCGATAAAACCATCGAGGAAATGGGCGAAGAAATTCTTGAATACTGTATCAGGGCGGCCAGCGGCGAAGTAATACCCAAAGCTGTATTGCTGAACCAGGATGACTTTATACCATGGAAACGGGGCGTAAGTTTATAATTCATAGTTTTTAGTTTCCGGATCGCCTGGTTGAATTGGCTAATAATTTATAACGGTGAATAATAACAGTTTCCCGATGCCATATAATTAACACTACTTATTTTTTTTGCAATGTATCTGCATACTTAATACCCAGTACTGAATACTTTGATTATGAAAAATTTCTTAGACGACAATTTTTTACTGCACAGTAAGGCTGCCCAGGAATTGTACCATGGCTATGCCAAAGACATGCCCATCATAGATTATCACTGCCATTTGCCGCAGCAACAGATTGCAGACGATAAACAGTTTGGCAACCTTACCCAGGCATGGCTGTATGGCGATCATTATAAATGGCGTGCTATGCGTACCAATGGAGTAGATGAAGCTTATTGCACCGGCAATAAAAGTGATTATGAAAAATTTGCACAGTGGTCGGCCACTGTTCCGTATACGTTGAGGAATCCGCTGTACCATTGGACGCACCTGGAACTGCGGCGCTACTTTGATGTAAATGAAGTGCTGAATCCGGCGTCAGCAAAATCGATATATGAGCATTGTTCTGCACAATTGCAAACACCTGAATTCAGTGTACGCAGCCTGCTGCGCAGGATGAAAGTGTCAACAGTTTGTACCACCGACGATCCGCTGGATACACTGGAATACCACCTGCAATTAAAAGCAGAAGGTTTTGAAATTCCGGTACTGCCTGCGTTCCGGCCAGATAACGCCATGAACGTAGACGATCCCGTTAAGTTCAACGCTTACATAAAAAAACTGGAAGGCATTACCAATATATCGGTATCAAATTTTAATGATTACCTGTTTGCGCTGGAAAACCGCCATGATTTTTTTGCATCGGCAGGATGTTGCGTATCCGACCATGGATTGGAAGAAATTTATGCTGAAGAATTTACGGGTTCTGAAGTAGAGACCATATTTAGTAAGATTCATTCCGGCAAGCCACTGAACGACCTGGAGCGCCGGAAATTTAAATCAGCCATGCTGCTGCATTTTGCAGAATGGGATTGGGAAAAAGGCTGGGTACAGCAATACCATCTCGGGGCACTCCGCAACAATAACACGAGGATGCTGCAGCAGCTGGGACCCGATACCGGCTGGGATTCTATCGGCGATTATTCACAGGGCCGGCCGCTGGCAAGATTTTTAAACCGGCTTGATACGGAAGATAAACTGGCAAAGACCATTATTTATAATTTAAACCCGTCAGACAATGCCCTGATGGCGTCTATGATTGGTAATTTTAATGACGGATCTGCACCCGGCAAAATACAATTTGGCTCCGGCTGGTGGTTTATGGATCAGAAAGACGGCATGACACAACAAATGAACGCTTTGTCTAATATGGGACTGATTAGCCGTTTTGTAGGCATGCTGACTGATTCAAGGAGCTTTCTTTCTTTCCCGAGGCATGAATATTTCAGGCGCATATTATGTAATTTGTTTGGCGAAGAAATTGAAAAGGGTGAGCTGCCCAATGATATTGAATGGACCGGCAATGTGATAAAAGATATTTGCTTTAATAATGCCAAACAATATTTTAACTTTCAACCTGCTTCCGCACTGGTACATGCTTAATCATTTTAATTATTACAATGGATTTATTTAATCTTTCAGGAAAAACAGCGCTGGTTACAGGTTGTACAAAAGGAATTGGCAGGGCCATGGCAGTTGGCCTGGCAGAAGCAGGTGCAGATATTATTGGGGTGTCCGGATCGCTTGCCTTGCAAAATAGTGAAGTGGAACTGGAAGTGCTGGCTACGGGCAGAAAGTTTACCGCTTACCAGGCAGATCTGTCAGACAGGGATAAATTATACGCTTTTATAAAAAAACTGAATGAAGAAAACCCGGTGATTGATATTTTAGTAAACAATGCCGGTACCATAATGCGTATGCCGGCAGCTGAACACCCGGATGATTATTGGGATAAAGTGCTGGGCATTAACCTTGACGCGCCTTTTATTCTCGCCCGTGAAATGGGTAAGGGAATGCTTGCCCGCGGCAGTGGTAAAATTATATTTACCTGCTCCTTACTGAGTTTCCAGGGAGGCATTAATGTGCCGGGTTACGCAGCCAGCAAAGGTGCGCTTGCCAGCCTGGTAAAAGCGTTGGCAAATGAATGGGCAGGTAAAGGTGTCAATGTAAACGGTATTGCGCCGGGTTATATTGCTACTGATAATACAGAAGCACTGCGCAATGATGAAGAAAGAAGCAAAGCTATTCTGAGCAGGATACCCGCGAACCGCTGGGGACAGCCGGAAGATTTTAAAGGCGCCACGATATTTCTTGCCAGCAAAGCAGGTGACTATGTACACGGCACCATTTTAACCGTTGATGGAGGCTGGATGGGTAGATAGGAATAAAGTATTTAGTATACAGTACTAAGTACTGAGATACGCAGTATTGAACCATGCGGCGGAGCCGGATTATCAGGTAAAGGTATTGTTTGTAAAAGCGAACATGATAAAATGCAGCGTGGCAAAGAGAACTGATGGAAGCTGATGGCCTGACTAAAACGTTTAAGTATATTAAAACACAACAATAGCGCCTTGTTGTTGCGGCTGATTTACTAAAGAACTATATTGCCGGATCAAGGCAGGATTTATACAACTATAACCACTACAAAATGGAAATACGCTTTCAGAACAGTCCTAAAGAAACCAGCCAGATGGGTACGCAGGAATTGCGCAAAACTTTTTTGTGCGAACAACTGGTAAAAACCGATGCTATAGAATACGTATACTCTCATTATGAAAGGTTGATCATGGCGGGCGTAAAACCCATAGACAAAAGAGTTTCCCTCATTAATAACCCCGAACTGCGGTCTGATTATTTCCTGGAGCGAAGAGAACTGGGCATCATCAATGTTGGCGGCAACGGTGTGGTAAAAGCAGATGGGGTTGATTTTAACATGGAGAAATTAAGCTGCGTATACCTGGGCAAGGGAACGAAAGATGTAAGCTTCGTAAGCGTTGATAAAACAGACCCGGCTATTTTCTTTTTGCTGTCTTCCCCTGCGCACCATACACACCCTAATAAAAAAATGAGTAAGGAAGATGCATCTCCGGTAGCACTGGGCGAACTGGCAACCGCCAACCAGCGTACCATTTACAAATATATTCACCTGGATGGTATAAAAAGTTGCCAGCTGGTAATGGGGCTAACGGTGCTGGACAAAGGCAGTGTCTGGAACACCATGCCTTCTCACACACATACCAGGCGGAGCGAAGTATATTTTTATTTTGATGTGCCCGAGCAGCACCGCATATTTCATTTTATGGGAGCGCCAACGGAAACAAGGCACCTGGTGATAGGCAATCATGAAGCGGTTATCTCTCCGCCCTGGGGTATTCATTCCGGAAGCGGCACCTCTAATTATTCATTTATATGGGGCATGGCCGGTGAGAATTTAGTGTTTACAGATATGGATGCAGTCGCCATTAAAGACCTGAAATAGTTGTACGCGATTAATTCTTTTGCAAAACCCGGAAGCCCAGCGCTGAAAGGTTAACCTTTATATTAATACAAAAATAAAAGCACCATGAGCAAGAAAGTAGTAACACTGGGAGAAATCATGTTACGTTTGTCCACGCCCGATTTTAAACGGTTTGTACAATCCGATTCGTTTGATATTACCTATGGCGGCGGCGAGGCCAATGTAGCTGCAGCGCTTTGCAACTACGGACTAAACGGAACATTTGTTACTAAGGTTCCGAACAATGCAATCGGGCAAAGTGCCATCAACCATTTACGCCGTTATGGTGTAGATACACAACATATAGCAAGGGGAGGGGATCGCCTGGGTATATACTTTCTTGAAACCGGTGCTTCTATGCGGGCATCGCAGGTTATCTATGACCGTGCAGGCGCTTCCATTGCAGACGTAGACATCAGTGAATTTGATTTCGATAAAATTTTAGAAGGCGCCAGCTGGTTCCATACCACCGGTATTACGCCAGCCCTGAGCGATAAAGCTGCCGCCCTTACGGAAGCTGCTTTAAAAGCGGCCAAAGCAAAAGGCATCACCACCAGCATCGACCTGAACTACCGTAAAAAACTCTGGAGCAAAGAAAAAGCCCGCGAAGTAATGGGCAGGCTTTGCCAGTACGTGGATGTTTGTATCGGCAATGAAGAAGATGCGGATACTACCCTTGGCTTTAAAGCAAAAGGTACCGATGTTACCAAAGGTGAACTGAACCTGGATGGTTTCAAAGACGTGTTTAAACAAATGAAAGAAAAGTTTGGCTTCAAATTCATTGCTTCTTCATTACGTGAGAGCCATAGCGCCAGTGACAATGGCTGGAGTGCACTCGTATACGATGGCACTGATTTTTACCATACTAAAAAATATGAGGTACGCATTGTTGACCGTGTTGGTAGTGGTGATTCTTTCGCCAGCGGCTTAATTTATGGATTGGTAACCGGTATGCCCATGCCGGAAGCCGCAGAATTTGGCGTGGCCGCATCTGCCATCAAGCATACTATTCCGGGAGATCTAAACCATGCCACGCTGAGCGATGTAAAAGATTTGATGAAGGGTGATGGCAGCGGAAGGGTACAAAGGTAAGACCCGCTCCTGAAGTAATAAACTTAGATCGGATATAAAAATAAAAATGAGATTTGATTGATTTTAATCAGCAGGGTTGCGTGAGGGAGTAATTAACTAAAATTTTATTTTATAATATTTAAATGCCCCTTTAGGGCCAGGTATGATAATAGACACTTTAAAAAATGCTTCAAGATATTTCAGCATCCATCCGCTGTTTGAAAAAGCATTTGACTACGTCCGTCAAACAGATTTACATGGCACAGCGCCCGGCAAATATGAAATTGATGGAGCCAACCTGAAAGCGATTTTTTCAAACAAAAAAGGGATGACTGCTGAAGAATCCACTGCCAAGTTTGAATGCCACGACAAACACATTGATATACAGCTTTGCATCAGTGGCGCAGAACAATTTGGCTGGAAGCCAAGGGAAAATTGTTCCATACAAAATGGCCCTTTTAATGCAGAAAAAGATGTACAGTTATACAGCGATCCACCGGATACTTATTTCCAACTGACCGACGGGCAGTTTGTTATCCTGTTTCCGGAAGATGTGCATGCTCCCATGATTGGTACGGAAGAAATAAAGAAACTGGTCATTAAAGTAAAAATATAACAGCAGTTTTCACCAAAAAAACTAATCAGGCTAATTATTTAAAGACGATTTATATATGAGCAGTATTACTACCACCACAGACAGCATTATTAGGCAGGGCATGTTGCCCCTGTACTTTAATGCAGATGAAACAGTAAGCGTAGACGTATTAAAAGCCATTTATCGCGCAGGTGTTAAAGCCGTTGAATACACCAACCGCGGAGAAGCTGCTTTTAAAAATTTTAAAAAATTGATCGAAGTCCGCGACGCAGAAATGCCTGGCCTGTTACTGGGCATTGGCACCGTTAAAGATGTAAAAACAGCAGAAGACTATATCAGTGCCGGGGCAGATTTTTTGGTGAGTCCGGGTTTTGTGAAGGAAGTAGCGGAGCTTGCGGCGGGCAAAGGCATTTTCTATGCGCCGGGTTGTATGACGCCTACTGAAATCATTGCTGCTGAAAATGCTGGCATCAGGTTCATTAAACTTTTTCCGGGTAATATGCTGGGGCCGGAATACCTGAGCAGCATAAAAGATATTTTTCCAAAGTTGCTGTTTATGCCAACAGGTGGCGTAGACACCACAAAAGAGAATATTTCCGGCTGGTTTAAAGCAGGTGTATGCGCGGTGGGTATGGGCAGTAAGCTCATCAGCAAAAAATTGATGGAGCAGAAAGATTATGCTACCATTGAGGCAGAAACAAAGAAGGTGATAGAAACCATCAATAGTGTAAAAGCAGGATCGTAATCAAATACAGTCTTTCCATTTTTTTATGTACTTTCATCAGACCTGTCAGCAACACTAAAAAAAGCCATAATGAATCAATCTACGATTGGAAAGTACCGGTGGACAATCTGCGCGCTCTTATTTGTTGCAACTACGGTTAATTATTTAGACAGGCAGGTGTTAAGTCTTTTGCAACCTTACCTGGCAGAAAAATTTCACTGGACCAATACAGATTACGCAAATATTACCGCGGTTTTTCAATTTGTATATGCATTTTCAATGTTGTTCGCAGGGCGGATAATTGATAAACTTGGCACCAAAAAAGGGTATTCCCTCGCTATCATTATCTGGTCTGCCGGCGCGGTTATCCATGCACTGGCCATACCGATTGGTGAGGGTATTACTGCCGTATTGGGATGGGCGGGTATTACTGCTTTTTCAGTTTCTGTACTCGGCTTTATGTTTTCGCGGGCAATACTTGCGTTTGGTGAAGCTGGTAATTTTCCTTCTGCTATCAAAGCTACTGCTGAGTATTTTCCGAAAAAGGAAAGATCGCTTGCAACCGGCATATTCAATTCAGGCACTAATATAGGGGCTATCCTTGCGCCGCTGACTGTTCCCTGGATCAGGGTAAACTGGGGCTGGGAAACCGCTTTTATAATTATAGGTGCTATTGGCATTTTATGGCTGATTTTCTGGCTGTATTATTATGAAAGACCCGAAAAACAAAAACGGCTTTCTCCTGCAGAATTTCAATATATTAATGGAGGTGAAGAAGAAAGAGATGAGAATACCAGTACAGAAAAAGTATCCTGGGTTAAATTATTGGGATACAAACAAACCTGGGCCTTTACAATCGGCAAGTTATTGACCGACGGCGTTTGGTGGTTTTTCCTGTTCTGGTTGCCAGCTTACATGAAAGCGCAGTACGGAATGGTTGACAAGGCAATTGTTGTACCCCTCGCCGTATTGTATACACTGTCAATGATCGGCAGTGTTTTTGGCGGGTGGCTGCCCATGTATTTTATTAAAAAAGGACATAAGGTATATGATGGAAGAATGAAAGCCATGTTTTTAATTGCACTTTTCCCGCTGATCGTTTTGGCCGCGCAGCCATTTGGCTACATTAGCTTTTGGGTGCCTGTTTTGTTAATTGGTGTAGGCACATCTGCCCACCAGGCGTGGTCTGCCAATATTTTTACCACCGTATCTGATATGTTTCCCAAAAAAGCCGTTGGGTCGGTGGTAGGAATTGGTGGTATGGCGGGTGGGTTAGGGGGTGTCTTTATGTCTAAATTAGGTGGTGGCTTATTTGATCATTATAAAGCACTGGGACATATAGAAACCGGCTATACAATTATGTTTGCTATCTGCGCCGTTTCTTATCTTATAGCATGGGTAATTATGAAATCGTTGGTACCTAAATACAAACCCATTACTGATTTGTAAATAGCTTTTGCTAAACATAGTAGAAAGAGGATGGCCTTAAAAAGCTTCCTCTTTTTTTATGCCCTGCCCTTGTTAGAAATAGACCTTTCAATAAAGCGCTATGAAACATTTAGACAATTTTGTTAAAGTGATAATGATTCTATGATTATACGGCACCAGGCACAAAAGGAAAATTAAACCCAAATAAACTTCCATCGTCAAGCGTGCTGCTTACCTCAATATGTCCACCCTGCGCTTCAATAAATTCTTTTGAAATAGCCAGGCCAAGTCCCGTGCCACTGCGCTCATGTGTGCCCGGCACTTTAAAATAACGGTCAAATATCCGGTGCAGGTACTTTTCTTCAATGCCTTTACCATGGTCCCTCACAGTACAAAAAACTTTATTATCTCTTGTATATGCAGCTATTTCAATAGCCGCTCCTTCTGACGAATACTTAATGGCATTGGTTAAAAAATTAATCAGCACCCAGGATGTTTTTTCGGTATCTGCCTGTATAGCGGGCAAATTATCCTGCACATATATTTTCAGTTGTATATTTTTTTGTTGTGCCTGCGATCCAATGGCATGTATGGCTTGTTCTACTATAAATGCCGGCGCAGTGGCCTGTAATTTCAATTGAATATTACCTGTCTCAACCTGACTTAAATTCAGCAGTTCGCCTGTTATTTTTAAAAGCCGGTCTGCATCATCACGGATACTTTTAATCAATTCTCCCTGTTCGGTATTTAGTGTGCCCACCCGGTTATCCGTGAGTAGCTGCGCACTCATCTTTATTGAAGAAATAGGTGTTTTCAATTCATGCGAAACCGTTGCAATAAAATTGGTCTTGGCTTCATTCAATTCATGAAACGGGGTAATATTACGCAGCACAATAACCTTTCCAATAACAACCTGGTTATTGGTTACATCCAATATGTCTTTAGTAAAATAGCTTTCTTTATTATCGGCATAAATTTTTAATTCTTTTTTTGATTCTTCCTGCAGCAGGGTTCGCATCAAATCATTTTTCAGCGCCACATCGGCCGCATATTTACCAGTAATATCGGTTTCCTTAAGGCCCAGCAATTTTTCCGATACCACATTCAGGAAAAGCACATTGTTGTTCTCATCAAGCCCGATAATGCCGTCTTTCATCTGGTTGATGATGGTTTCTATGCGACTTTTTTCAAATTTGATTTTAGCCAGGTTACTATGTTCGTATTCATCTAATTTTTCTGCCATAGCATTGAATGTGTTGGCCAGATCGCCAAACTCATCTTCCTGGCGCAGATAGATTCTTTGCTGGTAATTCTTTTTGGCAATTTCGCTGATACCTTCTGATAACCTGGCAATAGGCCCCGATATAATACCGGGCAGGTTATATACAAATGTAAGGGCCACCAGTATGAGTACAGTAAAAATAACAGTAAGCCACAGTTTTGCATCTGCTGCAGTTTTATGGGCAGTGGTATTTTTTCTGAGAATGGCATCCTGGTTTAACTCATTTATAACCTGGATAGATTGCCGCAATTGCGGGTAATTACTGGAATCGGCCGGGTTACCGATTAACTCCGTAAAGTTTTTTCGCAACGCACGGGTAGCCGACCATTCACCCGGCTCGGTAATATTGGCTTCCTGTTGCTGCAGGTTGCTGTCAAATGCTTTGGCCGCGCCAGCTTTTACGGGAATATCTTCCAGCGCCTTCAGCATATTATTGCAGTATACCAATGACTCATGGTTGTTCTTCAACACATTCTCCGCATCATTTCCTAAGCGGTTAATGTAATAAATACTGAGTATGCCAAAACTCAGTATTACAATGAATAAGAAGCCCAGTCCAAGGGAGAGTTTTGCCTTTAATTTCATGCCCATATTATGACAATATTACAATGTCTATATCCGCCGCTGATAATTTATTCAGCAGCTGGTTAAAAACGGCCGTATTCAAAATTACCCGGAAGAGGCTTAAATGAGGTTTGCCGATGCAAATGGTGCTGATTTGCTTTTGTTCGGTCATTTCAAAAATGCCTTTGGCAATATTGCTACTTTTTATTTTTATTACTTCCGCACCCAGCTCTGTAGCCAGTTTAAAATTATTGATAAGATGCCGTTGCGCCGCCAGCCCAATTCTATCGCCATCTTCGTTGGGTGTTTGCACATAGAGCAGCCACCATTTGCTATGGTAATAGTTGGCCAGCCGCGCCGTTTTATGGATAACCTTTTTAGCTGTTTTCTCATTGCTGCCAATGCAGGCCAGGAAACGCTCGTGCCGGAGGGAAACATTACGCGGCATTTCTGTCTCTACTTTTCTTTCTACCTGGCTGGCAACTTCTTTTAATGCCAGTTCGCGCAACTGTAAAATACGGCCTGCCTGGAAAAAATTTTTTAACGATCGTTCAACTTTATCGGCGGTATAGATCTTTCCTTCTTTTAAACGGGTTACAAGTTCATCGGCGGTTAAATCAATATTTACCACTTCGTCTGCCTGCGAAAGTACGTTGTCCGGAATTCTTTCTGATACATCAATACCAGTGATTTCTTTTACTTCCGCGTTAAGGCTTTCTATGTGCTGGATGTTAACGGCGCTGACTACATTGATACCGGCATCCAATATATCCATTACATCCTGCCAGCGCTTTTCGTTTTTGCTGCCTTCTATGTTACTGTGCGCCAGTTCATCTATCACCACAATTTCGGGGCGCAGGTTAATCACCGCCTGCACATCCAGTTCTTCCAGTTCTTTTCCTTTATAAAACAACTTGCGCCGGGGTATTACCGGCAGGCCTTCCAGCAGGCTATGCGTTTCTGCACGGTTATGCGTTTCTATATAACCAATTTTTATATCGATGCCATTGCGCAGCAAGGTTTGCGCTTCCTGCAGCATACGGTAAGTTTTGCCTACCCCAGCACTCATGCCAATATAAATTTTAAACTTACCCCGCCGGCTTTTGCGGATAAGTTCTAAAAATTGTGCTGCATTTTTTTCCTGTTCTGCCATAAAATTGTTTGTATACCGGGTGGCGGCTCCATTTGCAAACCGTAGAATAATATTGCTTTGCCGCATAGCAAAAGAATTCGGTTCTAATCGGTTAGTGCATCCAATGCAATATTCAGTTTCAATACATTTACTTTTGAAGTTCCGAACAGTCCGAGAAATGCCTGTTTAGTATTTTGTTCCACCAATGCATTGATTTTATCTTCATTTATTTTGCGCACAGCAGCAATACGTTTCACCTGCACCTTTGCAGCAGCAGGCGAAAGATCCGGATCAAGGCCACTGCCTGATGCCGTAACCAATTCCGCAGGAATAGCAGCTTTATCCACTCCGGGATTGTGCACTACAAAGCTGTCTATACGACCCTGCACTATTTTCAGGTAATCTGGATTGGTAGTACCTTTATTGCTACCGGCACTGCCGGCTGCATTGTAACCACCTGCTGAAGGGCGGCTCCAGAAGTATTTATCATGCGTAAAGTTTTGTCCTTCCAGCGCATAGCCCACCAGTTTACCTTTTACACTGATTGTTTCACCCTGTCCTTTGTTAGGCGCTGCCTGTGCAATACCAAGGATGGCTACGGTGTATATACCCGCAAAGAAAATGATGCACACTATGGTGAGTCTTATGGCGGGGAGAATATATTGTTTCATAAAAAAAAATTATAGGTAAAATTTCAATTGCCGGCAACATTTATCAGAACCAGATACTTACCAGCATGTCAATTAGTTTAATGCCAATAAAGGGAATGATCACGCCACCAAAACCATACAGCAATAAATTCCTGCGCAGCAGCGCACTGGCGCCGATAGGTGTATAGCTAACGCCCCTCAAAGCCAATGGAATCAATGCCGGAATAATAATGGCATTAAAAATAACTGCACTCAGGATGGCGCTTTCCGGGCTATGCAGTTTCATAACATTCATGGCCTGTAAGCCAGGCATGGAAGCAATAAATAAAGCCGGTACAATAGCGAAATACTTTGCCACATCATTGGCAATAGAAAAGGTAGTCAGCGTGCCCCTTGTCATTAACAATTGTTTTCCTATCTCCACAATTTCTATGAGTTTGGTAGGATCATTATCCAGATCAACCATATTACCAGCCTCTTTGGCAGCAGCAGTACCGCTGTTCATGGCAACACCTACATCTGCCTGCGCCAATGCTGGTGCGTCGTTGGTGCCATCGCCCATCATGGCGACCAGCTTGCCGCCCTGCTGTTCCTTTTTTATGTAATTCATTTTATCTTCCGGTTTTGCTTCCGCAATAAAATCGTCCACACCTGCTTTTTCAGCAATAAATTTTGCAGTCAGCGGGTTATCACCGGTTACCATCACAGTTTTAACGCCCATTTTACGCAGGCGCTCAAAGCGTTCCTGTATACCCGGTTTAATGATATCCTGCAATTCAATTACACCAAGCACCTGGTTGTTCTGGCTTACTACCAGTGGTGTGCCACCGTTGCTGGCGATAGCGGTAACACGAGTGGCGGTTTCTGGTGGAAACGCATTGCCGGCATTGATCACCATTTGCTTAATGGAATCAAATGCACCTTTTCTTATTGTAAGGCCGCTGGGCAAATCTATTCCACTGCTTCTGGTTTCGGCGGTAAACGCAACAAACTTTGCACCATTTGTATTAAACGTACTTACGTTAATACCTGCCAGCTCAATAATTGATTTTCCTTCCGGCGTTTCATCTGCCATTGATGATAACGCGCATGCTTCGGTAAACGCCGGTTTATCAATACCATTGGCCGGCCAAAAATGAGTGGCCTTGCGGTTACCAATCGTAATGGTCCCGGTTTTATCCAGCAAAAGTGTATCAAGGTCGCCCGCTGTTTCTACTGCCTTACCACTTTTTGTAATAACGTTTGCCCGCAGTGCCCTGTCCATACCAGCAATACCGATAGCGCTTAACAAACCGCCAATAGTAGTAGGTATCAGACAAACAAACAGTGATATAAAAGCGGCAATGGTAATGGGTGTTTTGGCATAATCGCCAAATGGTTTCAGTGTTACGCATACAATGATAAACACCAGCGTGAACCCGGCCAGCAAAATGGTGAGCGCTATTTCATTGGGTGTTTTCTGGCGCGATGCCCCTTCTACCAGTGCAATCATTTTATCAAGGAAACTTTCTCCTGGTTCCGTGCTTACCTTTACTTTTATGCGATCGCTCAGCACTTTTGTGCCTCCCGTCACAGAAGATTTATCGCCACCACTTTCACGGATAACCGGCGCTGATTCCCCGGTAATGGCCGATTCATCAATGCTGGCAATACCTTCAATGATTTCACCGTCCATTGGGATGGTATCACCGGTTTCACAAAGAAACACATCTCCTTTTTTTAGTTGAATAGAAGAAACCATCTTGTAGGATTGTTGACTTACGACTGATGACTCAAGGCTAACGACTAATTTGGCCGGCGTTTCTTCCCTGGTTTTGCGTAAACTGTCTGCCTGCGCCCTGCCCCTTGCTTCGGCAATGGCTTCAGCAAAGTTGGCAAACAGTAAAGTGAGCAATAATATTCCAGAAACAATCAGGTTGTATGCCAGGCTGCCCTGCGTTTTCCCGCCTGTTGCTATCCAGATACAAACACCCAGCATAACAGCTGTTCCTATTTCCACGGTAAACATTACCGGGTTGCGGAACATACTGCGGGGATTAAGTTTGATGAATGATTGCTGCAACGCTTCCCTTACAAGAGAAGCTACAAACAATTTAGTAGATTGATTTTTTGACATGATTAATGGCTAAGAGAACAAAGAGAATAGGGGTGGCGGTCATATCTTTTCAGTATACTTTTCGCCAGATTGTTCCTCAATATGTCTTTTACTTAGCATTTTTATTTAACTGAGATTTTATTCTTTCGGTTCAACAATAATTCTTTCATTCTGAAAATGCGTTTGCGGTTGATACCCCGCCTTTCTTATTCTATTTCTCATAGTTTTCTTAGCGCTGAAAATAGTCCGCTATTGGTCCTAATGACAATGCAGGAAAAAAGCTAAGTGCCGCTATGATAAATATGACTGCAAACACCATAATAGCAAAAGTGAGCGTATCTGTTTGCAGGGTGCCTGCACTTTCAGGAGTATATTTTTTCTTTGCCAGTATACCAGCAATGGCTACCGGCCCTATAATGGGTAAATACCGTCCAAGCAGCATTACAATACCACAGGTAATATTCCAGAAAGGCACGCCATCTCCAAGCCCTTCAAAACCAGATCCATTGTTGGCCGCGGAAGATGTGTATTCATACAGCATTTCACTGAAACCATGATTGCCGGGATTATTCAACCAGCCTGCACATGCCGTTGGATTACCTGCGTACAGATGAGCGGACAAAGCCGTACCAACGAGGATCAGGAATGGATGCAGCAGCGCAATTATAGCGGCAATCTTCATTTCTTTGGCTTCAATTTTTTTACCCAGAAATTCTGGTGTGCGGCCTACCATTAACCCGCTGATAAAAACTGCAATGATGATGAAAACGTAAAAATTTAAAAATCCTACCCCCGCACCACCATAAAAAGAGTTAATCATCATACCCAGCATGGCGAACATGCCCGTGAGTGGTGTAAAACTATCATGCATAGCGTTTACAGAACCATTGGATGTAACCGTTGTGCTGATGCCCCAATAGGCGGAAGCGGCAGGTCCAAAACGTACCTCTTTACCTTCCATGCTGCCCAGGTTTTGTAAAATGCCCATATGCGAAATGGCTGGGTTGCCATGCATCTCGTAGTATACAGACGGAATCAGCAAAAGCAGGAAACCTACGGTCATGACGCCAAAAATCATCCAGGCCAGTCTCTTCCTTTTTATCATGTAGCCGAGGGCAAAAATCATTGCAATCGGTATAAGAATGATACAAATATTTTCTACCATATTGGTAAAATAACATGGGTTCTCTAACGGGTGGGCGGAGTTAACCCCAAAGAAGCCCCCGCCGTTGGTGCCAATCTGTTTGATGGCCACCATTGCTGCCGCCGGCCCCCTGGAAACATGCACCGTATCACCCTGCACAGAGATAAATTGATCTTTTCCCTTAAATGTCATGGGCATTCCGTTAAACAACAATATAACGGCTACCACAACGGCAATGGGCAACAACACCCTGGTGCAGGATTTGATAAAGTAGTTATAAATATTACCCAGTTTGTCTGCCGACTTTTCCTTCATCGCTTTGAACACTACGGCGCAGGAAGCCATACCGATGCCGGCACTGACAAACTGGAACAGCATTAATACCAATTGTCCCAGGTAGGAAACACCGCTTTCACCTGAATAATGCTGCAGGTTAGTGTTGGATATAAAACTGATGCTGGTATTAAAAGCAAGGTCTGCGCTCATGGATGGGTCGGCATCAGGATTGAGCGGCAGCCAGCTCATATTCATTAAGGTGAACATGGAGAATAAAAACCAAACTACATTGATTAACAAAAGAACAACCAGGTTTTGCTGCCAGGTCATGTCTTTTTCCGGTGTTACTCCACCCAGTTTAAAAAATAATCTATCCAGTGGGTGGAGAACAGGGTCTAACCAGGTTTTCTCTCCGTTATAAATTTTACCAATATAACGGCCCAGCGGAATTGCCAGCAAGACCGTGACAATAAAAATCGCTATAATTCCGAAAATTTCTGTACTCATTTAATTTCATTTTGCTTAACTGCGGATGCGGGGTTTAAAATTTCTCCGGTTTAACCAGTACATAACAGGTGTAACAGAAAACCAGGATAGCGATAATGAATAGTAGTGTCATAATTGTTGTGTTTTTTCAGTTGAACGGTAAAGGGAGAGAAGAGAATTAATATTCACTTGATTACTTGTATTTCTAATGCTGGCACATGTGTTATTCTTCTTCTTTCTCTGCTTTGAATGCCTGGCCTGCCTGGTTATAGGTTGTCGAAAAAATCAATGGCCCTTACAAAAAGAATAAAGCCGGCCAGTCCTGCAGCTATTAAAATAACGGTAAGCATGGTTATTGATTTAAAATATGGTAAATAAATGCGGCGGCAATGACGAGCACGTAAGTACCCAGTAAAAGATGGAATGGCCGTATCCGGCGTTTTAGTTGATTTAAATGGTTTTGCATTTTATTTTGTTTGGCTATCAAATGCCAAACGCATGCCCGGTGTAGTGGGGCAATACCTGTTTTAGCCAGGACACAGGACAGGCAAGCCATTCAGCAGATACTGACCGGAAATTCCCGCGATCTTTAAAATGTAATACCCTTCCAAAATGGAAGGGTATTTATCAAAATGGTGTACCGGTCAAATTGATAATAAGGAATTGAATAGTAGCCGCCCACTAAGTACCTGGTTTGTCCGTTTTGGTGAACGCCGGCATTAAAAGTACTGAAGCTGACTTTTTACGTAAATGCGGCATAATTACAGGGTAATTGATTGGTTTTATACTAAACGGGTATACATAGTCGTTATTAGGTAATAAAGTATTTACCCTTATCTATGCCGGACAAATAAACGAAGTATTCATAACAAACTGTATAGTGCATCAGCATATTGTGTTATTATTACTTGGAACGCCAATTGTTTATAACTTTTAAACCATATTATATAATGTGCATCAATATGTTCTTTATTGATTCCAGGGAATACCTGTTTTCAGGCAGACCATATTAAAACATTAACCAACTATGCCCTTTTAAAGAAGTAGTCATTTAAATCAAACCCAAATACGTATCCCATGAAATCCTTAACCCCACACTACACCCAACCCAACCCGTTCAAAAATTTTGTGCTCCTGTGTTCAGGTGCAATCGCCTTTTTCTTTGTAGTGGTTTTAGTAGAACCGGTTTCTTACTTTAGTCAGCACCACAAGTCTGTTAACAACCCACAACCGGAAAAATCCACGCCTCATGTAATAAAAGCTGCAGCGGCGATCATAACAAGCGCAGAATACAACAATGAAAATAAGCCTGGGAACAAACCAGATTCTGCTAAAGCGATTTTCCCGCCGGTAAAAGATATTGAAAAGAAAGCTTTATTAAGTGCAATGGCTAAACATGCCGCTATTGTAAAAGCCGGTAAAACATTTCTAAAAGATAACAATGCCCGAAATAATGCTATTGTAAAAGAACTGGCCCAGGTGACAGAAATGCATGAATTTCATTTTAAAGACGGGTATTCCGGGTTTGACCAAAAGTCCGTAATGGATAAACTGGACAGCAGTATACAGCAATATGCAGTCAGCCCCGGCTCCTGGAATAAAATAATTATACTCGGTTTTACGGATAACCGTGGCAGTAAGCTTACCAATGTAAAACTGGGACTGAAGCGTGCAGCAAAATTTAAAGCTTTACTGGTTCAGAAAGGCATACCGGCAGAAAAAATAACAGTGGCTTCTTTTGGTGCAGAACTGCCCATTGCCTCTAATGATGACGAAACAGGACGTGCAAGGAACAGGCGCGTGGAAATTAACCTGCTTGGAAACGGTGGTTAGCAAACTTACCAGTTTATCTATATTCAGAAAGGGTTGTTCTACGGAATAACCCTTTTTTAGTGGCCGGGCCTACTGCTGCATTTGCTTTTAGCCGTCCTTACTTCGCTGATTTTATAATAAAAAATACAAAGATGCCAGTGAAGCAGCAGCGTGGCAAGTGTAACCGGCAAATCATGCTTCAGCAATCCATAGACAAGCCATCTTACCGTACCTAAAACTGAGTGAATACAGGGGAAGCGATAAGTCGCCGGTAGACTTTAATTGTTTTATTACCTGCGTAAAAAAGCCGTGATAGTCAAAAAAGCCGCCAGTAGCCCGATAATTTCTGTTTTGGGATATTGTTGATTTTAAAGTAAAACTACTGAGCCTGATAATTCAGACCGGTTCTCATAAGCCATATTCTTCGATTTTCCTGTAGAGGGTAGTCAGGCCAATATTGAGCAGCCGCGCTGTTTCTGTTTTATTTCCATTGGTATGGTGCAATACCCGTAGTATATGGAGTTTCTCTACACTGGCCAGGTCAAAAGCAGAAAGTGTTTTTTGTTCCGGAGCAGGCAATGCCTGCATTTCAATAGGCAGGCTGCCAATGGTTAACTCTGCATTGTCTGCCAGGATAACAGCACGCTCTATGACATTCTTTAGTTCCCTGATATTACCCTTCCAGCTATGCTGTTGCAGCCGGTCTGTAAAATCTTTACGCATGCCGCTGATACGCGTATTGGCTTTCCGGGCAAAAACGCCCAGGAAATGTTCCGCCAAAAGCGGTATGTCTTTTTTCCGGTCACGCAGTGCAGGTAAAGCAATACTGAAAACATTGATGCGGTAAAACAGGTCTTCCCTGAATTTTCCATCTGCTGCATCCTGCTGCAAATCCCGGTTGGTAGCAGCAATAATGCGCACATTTATCTGGGTGGATTTTGTATCGCCCACTTTTATAAACTCACCGGTCTCCAGCACACGCAGCAGTTTAGCCTGCAGGTCAATATGCATTTCGCCTATCTCATCTAAAAACAAGGTGCCATTACCGGCTTCTTCTATCAGCCCCCGTTTGTCTTTATGTGCACCTGTAAATGCGCCGGCTTTATGGCCAAACAGCTCGCTTTCTAATATTTCTTTACCAAACGCGCTGCAGTTCAATGCCATAAAAGCTTTGCCTGCCCGCTTGCTGCCGTTGTGAATGGCCTGCGCAAATACTTCTTTTCCGGTGCCGGTTTCGCCCAGCAATAACACAGTGGCATCTGTAGGGGCTACTTTTTGCGCCAGCATAATGGCTTCGGCTATAAGCGGTGCGGTACCCAGAATACTTTCAAAGCTATAGCGCTTACCCACCTGCTGCTCCAGTTGTTTAACACGCCTTTGCAAATGTACTTTTTCCATGGCGCGGTTAAGCAGGGGTATAATTTTGTCGTTGTCGTCAGCTTTTGTAAGGTAATCGAAAGCGCCATTTTTCATGGCCTGCACGCCATCCTGTATATCCCCATAAGCGGTAAGCAAAATAATTTCTGTAAGGGGAAATTTTTGGCGTGCGGCAACAACAAAATCAATGCCACTACCATCTGGTAATTTTACATCACAGACGATGGCATCGACAGTTTCCCTGTCCAGTATTTTCATGCCCGCTTTGAGACTGGCCGCTTCAAATATGGTGAATCCCTCCAGCCTGATTATACGGCTGAGCAGAGCGCGAAGCTTTTCTTCATCATCAATAATTAACACATTGCCTGCAGCCATCGTACAAAAGTATTGGCTCAAATGTACTTAATTAGTAAAGATGGATGTATTGTTTCATTACGCCGTTACAACCTTGGGGTTGTTTTACAGCCTGCGCAGTTGAGGGCAGACAGTCTTATTTATAGCTATGTTTTACAAAAAAAAGCAGAACAGGCTCTGCGGACCTGTTCTGCTTAAAAACACATAAGAAAAAAGAAAGCGACCGTTAGAAGTGCTATAATATGAAATAGGTTTTATTAGACGAAGGCTTAAAGTAAGAAAGTAATCCATCGTCATAAGGTTCCTTTTTCTCCCATACCCGCCATGCAGGGTTTTTTGTTACCTGTTCTTTTGCTCCAGGCGTTATGCAGGGGCGCGCAGCCTTTTCAACCGTGAGTGCCTGCATATTGTACAGCTGCAGCAGGTTTTTTTCTATCCCGGCGGCAATGCTGGTTACGGGCGTGTCGGTGGGTTTATTTTCGAAAGGATCCTGCAGGTGAATGGCCATTTTTTCAATAAGGAGGAAACACGCTGCAATGGCTACCACCAGTGGCACTTCTACAAAACCAAAATATTCTATCACACCAAAAGGAAGTAAACCGATAAACAGCATAAGTGATAAATGTATATAAAGGCTGTAGGTGCTTGGAAAGACGGTATTCTTGATACGCTCGCACTTGCCCATTGAATCGCATAACCTTGAGATGGTACGGTCTATTTCTACCTGCTGGTAGCTGTTGATCCAGCCTCTTTCCAATGCAAGCCGAAGATCGGCACCCATCTGATCCAGTAATGCCGAGGGTATATTTTCAATATGGCTTACCTGCGCCAGTTCTTCTTTTTCCAGGTATTTGCCCAACCCTTTCAAAGGATCTTCATCTCGGAGATGACGACCAAGACTAAAAGCCCATGCAATCTGACGGCGGATAATTCTTTCCCTGCAGGCAGTTACTTCGCGGCCATGGTAACCGTTATGGGTAAACGACATGATTTGTCTTGCCAGCGTCCGTGAATCATTTACAATAGCTCCCCATATATGACGGGCTTCCCACCAGCGATCGTAGGCCTGGTTACTCCTGAAACCAAGCAGCAACGAAATGACTGTACCCAGCACAGCCGGTATTGCCAGCGGTATGGTGATCCTGATAAAGTGGTACCGGTTATAAAAAATAGCAATCAGCAATGCATAAATAGTGATGGCAATTATCTCATATTTAATTTTGCCGAAAACATATTTAAAGGGTATATTTTTTTTTAACAGCATAGCTTCATTTTTGCAATAATCTTAAATAATGTTAGCAGGCTAGTTATGACGCTATTGAATAGGCCGTCACTTTTTTCTCCTGTTGTTCCTGTCCGTTTGCTACTTCTTTTTTCTGCTGAAGGGTAAAATCCTGCAACACCTGGATACGGCTTTTCTTAAAAAACTGCACAGGGTTGAGACTGCGTGCATGAATTCTTGTATATATATAACTGGCAGGGCATGCAATCATATGGATGTCATTGGCTTCAATCCAGTTCCTGAAAAGGGCGCTGGAGTTGCCCTGCATAAAACGGCAGCTGATACTATTGATCAGCCAGGGATAACGTTCCTTTAATTGTTTACAGGCCTGTCTCAAATCATCATTCATTATTTCCTGCCAGGGCTGGTTGTCGGGGCGGACAAAGTCCGTATAGTAGTAGGGCATTTCAAAAGCATGAAACAGGATAATGTTTACTTCGCGGTTCAATACTTTAATAGCCTGCTCAGCCAACTTCAAAGAAGCAGGTGTAAAATCGGTGGGCACTAAAAGATTTGTCATATGCGTATGTTTTTGTAATACAAAACTGCTGCATTGCAATTAGAGCCTCTTAAGAGAACAGTGAGAATTCAATTAGAATGAGATTAGAGAAAGATTAGAATGGTGAATGACAAGGCCTGAAGACAACTGTAATTGTTAAACAAATACGGGCACGGTCAATGGCAGCTGCATCACGGGGCGGACAGACCTGCATTGCCAACAATTTGTTAACCGAGGGGTAATATGATCGTTACGGTGGTGCCCTGTTTTACTGTGGAGTTTACTTCAATTTTGCCGCGGTGCATGCGGATTATATTACCGGAAAGGGGCATCCCTATTCCATATCCTTCAAAATTTTTTGTATTGGACGCCCTGAAAAAAGGATCGTAGATATGTTTCAGTTCAATAGCAGGTATACCGATGCCTTTGTCTGCTACACTGATAATTGCCTGTTTCTCCTGAATGGTTAGCCTTACCGAAACTATTTCATCAGCAGAATATTTACAGGCATTGAGTACAATATTGCCCAGGGCTATTTTCAGTAAATCATAGTTTCCGGTTATGCAGATGTCTTCATCATTTTCAGGAAGTGAAGGCAGGTGAATGAGAACTTTGTTACTGAATATGCCACCTGCATTTTCTTTCACTTCGTAAAGCAATTCATCAACACGTACTTTACCCCACTGCTGTTTCTTTCCATCGAAGGTGGTTTGTGCCAGCGAAAGTAACCCTTTGGTAAGATGCTGTAATTTTGCAGCCTGTTGTACTATAGAATCCAGGCTTTTGCGATATACTTCGGCTGAGCGTTCTTGTGAGAGCACGTAATCTGCCTCTGCCACGATGGCTGTTAAAGGCGTTCTCAATTCGTGGGATGCATTGCTGATAAAATTATTCTGGGTTTCAAAAGCTGTTTCCAGCCGGTCCAGCATTTTATTGAATGTGTTTATCAGTTCCGCAATTTCATCAGCACCTGCCTGCTCTGTCAGCCGGAGATGCAGGTTGCTTTCACTGATTGTTTGTACTTTATTGGTTATGTACCGGAATGGCTGAAAAGTTTTACGGGAAAAATAAAGCCCTACGGTGTAAATAAGCACGATAGATGCTACCAGCGTAACGATCAGGATGTTTCTTAGTCGTTTTATTATTTCGTTACCGTAGCTGTTAAGGGCAGACTCAATGACCAGGAACTGGCCGGTCTCATCTTTATATAAGAGGCCTGCGTAATGCACAGAATTATCGCGGTAATAAACCGTTGTGCCGTTACCTGATTGTATCTTTTTTAAATAAGAAAGCGGAAGCCTGGCAGGCCTTGGTGGCAGGGGATCACCGTTTGGAGCAATTTTTATTGTATATGATTCTTCGTCGGGCAGCCGCTCCAGGTATTGCTTTTGCAGCTGTTTGAAAGCTTCCGTGGATATATGATCCTGTTCAAAGATAAACTTGGCGGAAATTCTGGCCCGCAGTTCAAGCCTTTTATAAAAATCGGTATAGGCAAACTGGTTAGAAAAGTAGTATACGGTAGCGGTCAGCACCAGGAAGACAGCTGCAGTAAGGCTGGTAAATAAAATAGTGGTTTTTGTTTGAATTTTCATATCGCCGCTATCAGGTTTTCAGCATATATCCCATACCAACAACTGTTTGTATCATTTTCTGGTCGGGGCTGTTATTTAATTTTTTACGCAGGTAATTTACATACACATCCACTACATTGGTACCCATATTAAAATCGATACCCCATACATGTTCCAGTATCTGGATCCGGGAAAGCACTTTATTTTTGTTGCGTACAAAATATTCCAGCAGGCGAAATTCAGTTGGCGTAAGCATTACAGGCTGACCTGCCTTTTCAATCAGTTTAGATGAAAAATCAATGGAGATATCGCCAATATGCTGCACATCTTTTTCCTCAATCACCAAATGCGCACGGCGGCTGAGTGAACGCAGCCGGGCTTCCAGCTCCGCAAATTTAAAAGGCTTAACCAGGTAATCATCTCCGCCGGCATTCAGACCGCTAACGATATTTTCGGTAGTGCCCAGCGCCGTCAGGAAAAGTACCGGTGTGGTTATTTTTCGTTCGCGGATAACTTTGCACAGCTGTACGCCATTAATACCCGGCAGCATAATGTCCAGTATGATAATATCAAAAATGTTATTCAGCGCCAGCTCCAGGCCTATATAACCGTCTGGTGCCACGGTGATTTGGTAACCGTTTTCTGTAAGCCCTTTATTAATAATTCCTGCCACACTGGGTTCATCTTCTATCAGCAATACTTTCATACACGCTAACACATTTTTGTAAAAATAGCTAAATAAAAACAAGCGTATTTTGTTCAGCGTCCGGGGATGCACTGCAGCATTGTTGCTTTTACCCATGGGAGTGGAAGGTATATCCGTTAAAAACGGGTTAATATTATCGGAGAAATCGTTATATTATTTATATGCTGTCAGGGCTGAGGCGCCGCAATTTTATAATAAAAAACACCTGTTTCCCGGATGCCTTGCTGCAGTGCACAGCGATGATCAATTTTGAATATACCAGAAACATATCGCATACGTCTGGCAACAGCCGGTTTACTATATAACAGTATAGCGTGAAAAACGGCCCTTCGCCGCCCGAATGACTAATCCTGGCCGCCTTAACGGGAACTCTCAAAAAAATCATAAAAGGTATTTTATACACTTATTTTAGTACTTTCGGCCAGCCAATTTTTTTTCCAGATAAAAATCTTCATAATGACAACGATTGCACGTTTATTTTTTGCCACGATTTTTTTAACAATCATTAATATGAGTTGTACCAACGCACCCAGCAACAAAGACAGCAGCACAGCAGCAGCAGCCATTACCAAACAGGATTTTGGCGAGGCAGATGGCAAGCCAGTTTCTTTGTTTACCCTGACCAATAAAAAAGGCATACAGGTAAAAATTACCAATTACGGGGGTATTGTTACGTCATGGACCGCCCCTGATAAAAGCGGTGCTGCAAGCAGTATCGTACTTGGTTTTGACAGCCTAAGCGGTTACCTCGCAAAGCCACCTTATTTTGGTGCGCTGGTAGGCCGCTACGGCAACCGCATCGCCAACGGCGCATTTAAAATTGGCGATAGTTCTTATACACTGGCCAAAAATAATGGTAAAAACCATTTGCATGGTGGTCTGAAAGGTTTTGACAAAGTAGTGTGGGATGCTGCAATGGTTGACAGTGTCGCTGCATTAACACTTACTTACACCAGTAAAGATGGCGAAGAAGGTTATCCCGGCAATTTAAAAGTTACCGTTGTGTACACCTTAAGTGATGATGATGAACTGGGTATTGAATACAGTGCTGAAACAGACAAGTCAACCCCGGTAAACCTAACCAACCACAGCTATTTTAATTTGACCGGCAGCGTTTCCAATACCATACTGAACCATATTTTGCAGATAGATGCCGACGCGTACACTCCGGTAGATACCACACTTATACCAACCGGCGTATTGCAACCGGTTAAAGGAACGCCATTCGACTTTACCAGCCCTACGGCAATTGGCGCCCGCATAGCGAATGTACCGGGCGGCTATGATCATAATTTTGTACTAAACAGCAAAGACGGTTCTTTACATTTGGCTGCTGTGCTGACTGATTCTATCAGCGGAAGAAAACTGGAAGTATTTACCACCCAGCCCGGCCTGCAATTTTACACTGGTAATTTCCTCGACGGGAGTTTTAAAACAAACGATGGCAAATCAATCAATAAGAATACTGCGCTTTGCCTGGAAACCCAGCATTTCCCTGATTCACCCAACCAGCCTTCTTTCCCTTCTACTATACTGAAGCCGGGCGAAAAATACCATAGCATTACAAAGTATAAATTGTCTGTTCAATAAGCGTTTTTATAGTTAAAGGCCATCAGCAACCAGCTGTTGGCCTTTATTAAATCAAGACCAAGTGAGTAATAAAGCATTCCTTTTCGATCTCAACGGCACCATGATAGATGATATGGAATACCATGTGAAAGGCTGGTATGACATATTGAACATTGATCTCAACGCCGGTCTTAGCTGGCCCCAGGTGAGGGAGCAGATGTATGGTAAAAATGATGAGGTGCTGGACCGGATCTTCGGAAAAGGAAAATTTACACCGGAGCGCATGATGGAATTGTCAATGGAGAAGGAGCGGAGATACCAGCATACTTATCTGCCACACCTGCAACTGATTGATGGCCTGGAAGCTTTTTTGAACAAAGCCGGTATTCATCAAATTGCCCTGGCCATCGGTTCTGCAGCTATTCCTTTTAATATTGATTTTGTACTGGACAACCTGCATCTGCGCAACCGGTTTACTGCTATTGTAAGCGCTGATGACGTGGCTGTAAGTAAGCCGCACCCCGAAACCTACCTGAAAGCTGCCGCGCTTTTAAAAGTGCAACCTGCTGATTGTGTTGTATTTGAAGATGCCCCCAAAGGGGTAGAAGCAGCCTTCAACGCTGGCATGAAGACGGTTGTTATCACTACCATGCACGGGCCGGAAGAATTTGCCGCCTACAGCAATATTGTCGCTTTTGTAAAGGATTATAACGATCCCGCACTGGACCAATTATTTGCATAAAAGTTGCTGCTGCAGGGCAACCAGCCGCAGCTGCAGACCGTCGAAAAAAAATAAATGTAAATTTGACACTTATTTTAAAATAATTCCTATCTTGGTTCCTCAACAGCTTGCCAGCAAACATTATGAAAGATGCTTTTGTAATAGGCGTAGATTATGGCACTGATTCAGTGCGTTCCGTAATCGTTAATGCCGTCAGCGGAGAAGAACTCAGTTCTGCCATTTATTATTACCCACGTTGGAGGGACGGATTGTTCTGCAACGCCACTTTAAACCAGTTTCGCCAGCACCCGCTGGATTATGTAGAAGGACTGGAACATACCATAAAAGAATGTTTACAAAAATCAGGTGCAGCAGTCGCCGCCGCAATCAAAGGTATTTCCATTGATACCACGGGCTCTACACCTGTAGCGGTTAACGCCGCTGGCACGCCCCTCGCCATGTTACCGGAGTTTCAAAATAACCCCAATGCCATGTTTGTGTTGTGGAAAGATCATACTGCTGTTAATGAGGCCGCAGAACTGAATGAGCACGCCACAAAATTCCCTGTTAATTACCTGCAGTTTGTTGGTGGCATCTATTCATCAGAATGGTTCTGGGCCAAACTGCTGCGCATACGGCGGGCAGATGAGTTGGTGAGAAATGCTATGTATTCATGGGTGGAGCATTGCGACTGGATTCCCTTTTTACTAACGGGCGGCACCGATGTGCATACCATGAAACGTGGCGTTTGCGCCGCCGGTCATAAAGCATTATGGGCAAAGGAATTTGGCGGCTTACCGCCGGATGATTTTTTTACCGCCTGGGATGGCTTATTAAAGGGATTTACAAAAAACCTTTTTACTGAAACATATACTGCTGATAAAGCAGCTGGCACCATATCAAAAGAGTGGGCAGAAAAACTGGGCTTGCCCGGGAACACAATTATTGGCGTAGGTGCTTTTGATGCACATATGGGTGCAGTAGGCGGACAAATAGAACCGTATCACCTGAGCAAAGTAATGGGTACTTCTACCTGCGATATGCTGGTAGCACCGGTAGCAGAAGTTGGCTCTACATTAGTTAAAGGTATCTGCGGACAGGTACCGGGTTCTATTATTCCCGGTATGATGGGAATGGAAGCAGGGCAGTCGGCTTTTGGCGATGCCTATGCCTGGTTTAAAAATGTACTTGCCTGGCCACTGCAAAATATACTTTCACAAACTACGCTGGTAGATAGCCAAACAGCAGCAGCCCTGCAGAAAGAAATAAATGATAAAATAATTGCCGCACTCAGCAAAAGTGCAGCTTCGTTGCCGTTAGATGAAAACAGTGAGCTGGCAACAGACTGGCTCAATGGCAGGCGCACACCCGATGCCAACCAGTTGCTGAAAGGTGCATTTACTGGTCTGAACCTGGGCAGTGATGCGCCACGTGTTTTCAGGGCGCTGGTTGAAGCAACCTGTTTTGGTGCTAAAAAAATTGTTGACCGGTTTAATGACGAAGGTGTTCCGGTAAAAGGGCTGATAGGCCTTGGGGGTGTTGCAAAAAAATCGCCGTTTATTATGCAGATGATGGCCGATGTAATGGATATGCCCATCCGGATTCATAAATCCGAACAAACCTGCGCACTCGGTGCAGCCATGTTTGCGGCCACTGCTGCCGGCATTTATAATAAAGTAGAAGATGCCATGGAGGTAATAGGGCAGGGCTTTGATGCAGAATATTTTCCCGGGCAGAAAAATGCTGCCATTTATAAAAAGAGGTATATACAATACACTGCCTTGGGAAATTTTACGGAAGTCAGCAAAAAGTTGTAAGCGCAATGATTCGGGCAATATTTTGTCCGCAGCTAATGAATAACAGCTAACAGCTCCTAACTGCAAATTTAAATAGACTACAGCATGAGTAAATACGAACATATACAGGAAGCGGCCTATAAAGCAAATATGCAATTGCCAAAATTAAACCTGGTGCTTTTTACATTTGGCAATGTAAGTGCGGTGGACAGAAGCATGGCGGTTTTTGCCATTAAACCGAGTGGAGTACCCTACGAAGATTTAACACCTTCCAAAATGGTAATTGTAGATTTTGATGGCAATACCGTGAAAGGCAAGCTGCGGCCTTCTTCAGATACAAAAACACATGCAGTATTGTACAAGCACTGGGAAAAGATTGGCGGCATTGTACATACACACTCTACCTATGCTACCGCCTGGGCTCAAACGCAAAGAGATATTCCCATTTACGGCACTACGCACGCTGATCACAATACAGTTGATATTCCCTGTGCACCCCCCATGGACGATGAAATGATAAAAGGCAATTATGAATATGAAACTGGTTTCCAAATCATGAATTGCCTGCAGGAAAAAGGTTTGAGTTATGAAGAAGTGGAAATGATCCTGGTAGGCAACCATGCTCCATTTACCTGGGGCAAAACACCTGAGAAAGCCGTGTATAACAGTGCGGTACTGGAATGTGTGGCACAAATGTCTTATTTAACCGAACAGATCAGGAGTGATGCACCAAGACTGAAAGATGCGCTGATCAAAAAACATTTTGAAAGAAAGCATGGACCGGATTCTTATTATGGACAGTGAAAATGAGTCGGTAGTCAATAATCGATAGTCCGTTTGCCTGTTGATAAGGAGTTCGTAGTTTTTAGTTCCTGGTCCTTTTGCCCGGCGGTATTTAATGCATGTTTCCCATGTGAATGGTTCGTTTGCCCGGTAATTATCCTATGCCAGCGGACAATGGCCCGTAGAGAAAAACTGCCTTAGCAACAAATAAACCCGAAGGGTTGACATTAATACAGGAAGCCAGTTATGCGGATTGTAATCAGGACGATAAACAATAGAACAAATGCCCATGATCTTTATACAGTCAAAGCGTGCGACGCCCGTCTGAACGGATATTCGCCCGCGCGGGCAGCAATGCTGAGAAAAAACAAATGTTTGTAGCCCAAAAAATAACCAATGAAGATATTTCTGTTGCTCATCATTACATGTGGTTGCTGCCTTAGCATAAATGCACAAATTGCCGCCACACCGCCGCTTGGGTGGAACAGCTATAATTGTTTTGGTTCGGCCGTACATGAAGATGAAGTAAAAGCCAATGCAGATTACATGGCGCAGCACCTCAAACAATTCGGCTGGCAATATATAGTGGTTGATTTTTTGTGGAGTTATGATAACCCGCCGGGCAGCAATATTGGCAATCCATTTCAGAAAACATTGCAGGATGGTTCTTATATTCCCTGGTTGACCATGGATAAATGGGGAAGGCTTACACCGCAACCCAATAAATTTCCGTCTGCATTTGGCGGCAAAGGATTTAAGCCTTTATCGGATTACGTGCATGGCCAGGGATTGAAATTCGGCATACATGTAATGCGCGGTATTCCACGCCAGGCAGTCTGGGCAAAAACTCCGGTGATGGGTGCACCTGGAATTACTGCAGACATGATTGCCGACACCAGTTCTGTTTGTCCATGGATGAACCATATGTATGGTTTAAACATGACCAAACCGGGCGCGCAGGCCTACCTCAATTCAATATTGCAATTGTATGCGGCATGGGAGGTGGATTTTATAAAAGTGGATGATCTGTCAAGGCCCTACAGCAACGCAGAAGTGGAAGGATACAAGAAAGCCATTGATCAGTCGGGCAGACCGATGGTATTAAGTTTATCTCCCGGCGCTACACCGGTGGCACAGGCGGCGCATGCTACCCAATACAGCAATATGTGGCGCATGGCCGATGATTTCTGGGACAACTGGAAAGAAATACTGGCTATGATGAATTATGCCAAACAATGGGAGGGAATAGGTGGTAATGGTCACTGGCCGGATTGTGATATGTTACAACTTGGTAAGCTGTCGAAGCGCGGGCCGGTAGGGCAGGAGCGTTACAGCCGTTTTACCGAAGACGAACTATATACCCATATTACTTTCTGGAGTATTTATAAATCGCCTTTAATGATTGGTGGAAACATGCCGGAGAACCGGGAGTTGGAACTGAAATTATTAACCAATAATGAAGTGCTGGCGGTAAACCAGCAGGGAGAAAATCCCAAACAATTGCTGAAGACAGACAGCACTATGATTTGGATCTCGCAGGCGCCCGGCGGAAAAGATTTTTATGTGGCCATGTTTAATATTGGCAACAACAGCTCAAACAATGTGCTGGATTTTAAGTTACTTAACCTGAAAGGCAAAATAAGTGTCCGTGATTTGTGGAATAAAACTTCGCTCGGCGTATTTAAAAAAGAATTTTCTAAAAAGGTAAATGCACACGGTGCCCTTTTACTGAAACTATCCGTGAAGGTATCGTAAAATACCAATGGCTATCAGCCGGTAGCATAAACTGTTCGTGTATGAAAAAAATGATTGTACTGCCCTTTTTATTTTCTGCTGTTGCATTATTTGCGCAGGACAAGGATTACCCGGTGCATGCAGTTCCATTTACACAGGTAAAACTGACTGATAAATTCTGGCTGCCAAAAATTGAAACCAATCGGACTGTTACCATACCCGCTTCTTTTGAACGTTGCGAGAACACCGGCCGGGTTAAGAATTTTACCATGGCGGCCGAGAAGTCCGGCAAGTTTTGCACAACCTATCCTTTTGATGATACGGATATTTATAAAACCATTGAAGGTGCTTCTTTCTCGCTGGCCGTTCACCCCGATGCAAAACTGCAGGCTTATATAGATTCGCTGATTTTGATCATTGCAAAAGCCCAGGAACCCGATGGTTACTTATATACTGCCCGCACCATTGATCCCACACACCCGCATGCATGGGCCGGTACAGAAAGATGGCAGAAGGAACGGGAGCTTAGTCATGAATTGTACAACGCAGGTCATTTATATGAAGCCGCGGCTGCTCATTTTATGGCCACAAAAAAAAGAAACCTCTTTGACATAGCATTAAAGAACGCTGATCTCGTTTGCAGTGTTTTTGGGCCCGGTAAATTGCATGTGGCGCCCGGTCATGAGATTGTTGAGATGGGCCTGGTAAAACTATACAGGCTCACCGGAAAAAAAGAATACCTGGCCACGGCTAAATTTTTTATTGAAGAACGCGGCCATTATACCGGCTATGATCCAAAAAGCAAAGACCCATGGAAAAGCGGTTCTTACTGGCAGGATGAAAAGCCGGTTGTACTGCAGGATGAAGCCGTAGGTCATGCCGTGCGGGCGGGTTATTTATACGCAGCAGTGGCAGATGTGGCGGCACTTACCGGTGACGATTCCTTGCTCCATGCTATTGATAAGATCTGGGAGAATATGGTGAGCAAAAAACTATATGTGCAGGGCAGTATTGGCGCTAAAGGCGATGGGGAGCGTTTTGGCGGCAACTATGAACTGCCCAATGAAACAGCTTACAACGAAACCTGCGCAGCCATAGCCAACGTTTACTGGAACTACCGCATGTTTTTACTGCATGGCGACGCGAAATATATTGACGTATTGGAAAAATCTTTGTACAACGGCTTAATATCTGGTGTTGGACTGGACGGCAAATCTTTCTTTTATACCAATGCCATGCAGGTGAAGCATGTTGGCGATGGCAGTGGATCAAACGGTTTCACATCTACCGGTGTGGAAGCAGCGCGTTCTGGATGGTTTGAATGTTCCTGCTGCCCCACCAATGTAGCCAGACTGCTGCCTGCAGTTCCGGGTTATATGTACGCACAAAAAGATGTCAACCTCTACATTAATCTTTTTATCAATGGCAGTGCAGACCTGGTTGTAAAAAATACAGCGGTGCAACTGGTGCAGCAGAACAATTACCCCTGGGATGGGGAATTGGCTTTTACCGTCAACCCCAAAAGACCGGCGGTTTTTAATGTATTGGTACGTGTTCCCGGCTGGGCGCAAAATACCGTGGTACCTTCCGACCTTTACCAGTTTGAAGACAATGCTCCTGCAAAACCAATTATCCGGGTAAATGGGCAGCCCGTTGAATACGCCATACAAAATGGCTATGCAGTTATCGGAAGAACCTGGAAAAAAAATGATGTGCTGCGGGTAGACCTGCCCATGGACGTTAGAAGGATCACTGCCAACAAAAAAATAAAAGATGATATCGGCAAAGTAGCCTTGCAACGCGGGCCCCTGGTGTATTGTGCAGAATGGCCCGATAACAATGGCAAAACATCTAACCTCATCATACCGGCTGGTACCGCATTCACCCATGCCTTTAAACCGGAACTGTTAAATGGCGTAATGATCTTGCAGGCATCAGTGCCGGCTGTAATTGTTGACAATGAAAGTGTGCATACTGTACAGCAATCTTTTACAGCCATTCCCTATTACAGCTGGGCCAACAGGGGCAAAGGCGAGATGATGATATGGTTTCCTGAACAGTTAAAAGGAATTGACTTGCTGGCGAAGTAGTTTAAAGTTCTTAGTTCGTGAGTTTGCAGGCGAATACAGTACGTTTCGAATAAAGTGCCAAGTTCATAGTTCTTTAAGCATCATTAATTATTTTTTATCGCAATTTAATATTTATAAAATAGAAATAAAATAGCATGATCAATCTTAAGACACTGGAAGTCTGGTTTGTAACCGGCAGTCAGCATTTATATGGCGAAGAAACATTAAAGCAGGTAGCAGAACATTCGCAAAAAATAGCGGCTTCTTTAAACGATGCGCCACAGGTACCCGTAAGCGTTATATTTAAACCTACGGTAAAGTCGCCTGAAGAAATTTATGCGGTTTGCCAGGAAGCCAACAATGCCAAAAACTGTATTGGCATTATCAGCTGGATGCACACCTTTTCGCCGGCTAAAATGTGGATTGGCGGATTAAAGATCTTGCAGAAACCCATGTTGCACCTGCACACCCAGTTTAACCGCGATATACCCTGGGCTACAATTGATATGGATTTCATGAACCTGAACCAGAGTGCCCATGGCGACCGGGAATTCGGTTTTATCATGAGCCGTATGCGTATTAACCGCAAAGTAGTGGCAGGTCACTGGCAGGATACAAAGGTGCTGGAACAAATCAATGGCTGGGCAAGAACAGCCGCCGGCTGGCACGACTGGCAGGGCGCTAAATTTGCACGCTTTGGTGATAACATGCGCTATGTGGCTGTAACGGAAGGGGACAAAGTAGAAGCCGAACTCAAATTTGGATATTCCGTCAATACATATGGCATTGGTGATTTGGTAAAAGTAATCAATGAAACAAGCGATGCTGCGGTTGACAAGCTGGTGGCAGAATACGCAGATATCTATACGCTCAGCGCATCCCTTTTAAAAAGCGGTGCTCAGCACCAATCTCTACGCGAAGCCGCGAAGATTGAAATTGGTATGCAGGCATTCCTCGAAGATGGCAGTTTTAAAGGCTTTACAGATACTTTTGAAGACCTGCATGGCATGGCACAGTTACCGGGCATTGCATCACAGCGTTTAATGGGCAAAGGCTATGGTTTTGCCGGTGAGGGCGACTGGAAAACTGCTGCGCTGGTACGCGCCATGAAAGTAATGGGTACCGGTTTAAAAGGCGGGAACTCCTTTATGGAAGATTATACCTATCATTTTGATCCCAATAATGAACTTGTATTAGGTTCGCACATGCTTGAAATATGTGAATCCATTGCCAAAGACAAACCTTCCTGCGAAGTGCATCCGCTGGGTATTGGTGGCAAAGCAGATCCTGTACGGCTCGTTTTCAATTCCGCTGCCGGTCCGGCCATCAACGCGTCTATTGTTGATATGGGCAACCGTTTTCGGTTATTGGTAAATGAGGTAGTGGCAGTGGATCCAATCCAAAGCCTGCCAAAACTGCCCGTAGCAAGGGTTTTATGGAAACCTTACCCGGATATGAAAACCGGTTGTGCTGCATGGATACTGGCCGGGGGTGCTCACCATACCTGTTATAGCCAGAACCTGGGTGCAGAAAACCTGCAGGATTTTGCGGAAATGGCCGGGATTGAATTTGTATTGATTGGCAAAAACACCCAATTGTACAATTTCAAAAATGAATTAAGGTGGAACGAAGCGTATTATAAATAGATCACGTATTTTACAATGCTTATTTGAGGCGCTGCTGCATGGCTGACGTGTGGCGTTTCACAATACAATACTAAAACTTTATACTTAAATCAAAACGACGCATTGCTTATGAACAACAACCTGGCATTTACCGATTACATGGTTTTCATTATTTATTTTGTAATTGTGGCGGGGTATGGTTATTCCATCTACCTCAAGCGCAAAAAGAATGAACATGATGCCAAAGCTTTTTTTCTTGCAGAAGGTACACTTACCTGGTGGGCTATCGGCGCTTCGCTCATTGCTTCCAATATATCCGCAGAGCAGTTTATAGGTATGAGCGGTGAAGGTTTTTTTCTGGGCGTTGCCGTTGCTGCCTATGAGTGGATTGCAGCCATCGCACTGATCATTGTGGCGGTATGGTTTATCCCCGTATATCTGAAGAATAAGATCTATACCATGCCGCAGTTTTTAACACAGCGGTATAATGAATCGGTGGCACTTATCATGGCCATCTTCTGGCTCTTTCTGTATGTGTTTGTAAATTTAACTTCCATCCTGTACCTCGGCGCTGTTGCCATCAATGGGCTGGCGGGGGGAGAATACCTGCATATTATCATGGTAGGGCTGGCCGTTTTTGCATTGTTTATCTCACTGGGTGGTATGAAGGTGGTAGCCTATACAGATGTTATACAGGTAGCGGTATTGATATTCGGTGGTTTGGTAACTTCCTATATTGCATTAACAGTAGTGGGTGAAAAATTTGGCGTGGGTGCAAATGCCATTGCGGGGTTTAAAGAATTACTGCACCAGGCACCTGAACATTTTAAAATGATTATTCCCAAGCCGGTTGCCACGTCTACACAAAATGACATTGACAAATACATTACATTTCCCGGTTTCCTTTCCTACCTGGCGGGCATCTGGATCATCAACCTGAACTATTGGGGCTGTAACCAGTACATTACGCAACGTGCGCTGGGTGCGGATCTGCAGACTGCGCGTACCGGTATTTTGTTTGCGGGCCTTTTGAAATTACTGATGCCGCTGATTGTAATGCTGCCTGGTATTGCAGCTTTTGTACTGTATAAAGGCGGTTACCTGCCCCAGCTAGTGGGTGGAAAAGATGGTGCTTACTCAGCTGTACTTACCTTTTTGCCAACCGGTTTAAAAGGTTTGTCAGTGGCCGCATTAACCGCAGCCATTGTTGCTTCACTCGCAGGTAAAGTAAACAGTATCTCTACCATTTTTACGCTGGATGTATACAAGAAATATTTTGGCAAGAATGCTGACGAACGGAAGCTGGTTAAAACCGGCCGGGTAGTGGTATTTGTTGCCATGATCCTGGCGGTGCTGTTTACCTGGAACGATACACTGGGTATCGGCGGCAAAGGCGGATTCACTTTTATACAGCAGTATACCGGCTATATCAGCCCGGGTGTGTTTGCCATGTTTATATTGGGTATGTTCTGGAAAAGGACAACGGGTGCTGCAGCCATCGCAGGTGTTATAACCGGGTTTGCTTTGTCAGTTCTCTTTAACGAGTTTGCCCCGCAGCTATTTGGTAATGAAACATTTTTGTACACTGCCTACCATACCCTGCACGATGGCAAAGACGTGTATATAATACCATTCCATATCTGCATGGGCTTATCATTTATGTTCACCATGGTTGTTATGGTAGCCATGAGCCTGGCCGGGCCTAAAATTAATCCAAAAGCATTTATACTTGATAAGGGCATGTTTAAACTAAGCCCTTCTACCATGGCGTTGATAATGATAACTGTATTACTGATAGCTGCATTATATGTTAAATTCTGGTAATATATATTGCCGCAGGTTCGCAGACTGGTTGCTTGTAGAAAAGGTTCAGCCAACAATTGGGCAGCTTTCATGCATCCAATAAAATCTGTGTACCTGCGGCTATTTTTTTTGAGCAAAACAGGCTGGTGATATGAGTATTATTCAGTATAAAAACAATGACCGGCATTTGCTGGCCATCGACTGTATTATTTTTGGGTTCGATGGAAAGCACCTCAAGGGGCTGTTTGTAAAACGGCGGATAGAACCGCAGATAGACAAATGGTCACTCATGGGTGGTTTTGTAAAAGAGCAGGAGAGTGTAAATAATGCCGCCGGAAGAATATTGAATGAACTCACCGGGCTGAGTGATATCTACATGGAGCAATTGTTCTGTTTTGGCGATGCGGACCGCGACCCAGGCGGCCGGGTAGTATCCGTTGCATATTTTGCACTGATTAAAATTGATGAGTATGCAGACACTTTACTGGAAACGCACCATGCCCGCTGGTTTGAGCTCAACAAAATACCAAAATTGATTTTTGATCACCGGCAAATGGTAAAAC
>JBDSLR010000015.1:0-410659 GCA_039916305.1 Chitinophagaceae bacterium
ATGGATTGATGGATTGATGGATTGATGGATTGATGGATTGATGGATTGATGGATTGATGGATTGATGGATTGATGGATTGATGGATTGATGGATTGATGGATTGATGGATTGATGGATTGATGGGAAACGCAATTTAGGTAATTTTGGGATTTGTAATTTATTGGATAAGGCCTGAAGGGCCTGAATGTTAATAGCCCCGGATGAAATGCGGGGAACGAAATTAAATGGTTCATTAACCCCGGAGGGGTTGAACTTTGGCGCTGAAAAAAAGACTGCTGCAAATAGTTGGGAGAGGTTTCGCAATGTTCTAACGCCCGGCCGGAAAACTATTATTATGGGGGGGCTATTTTGGCCCGGTCAATAGCTGCAAAGCAACCAAAGCCCGGATAACAATAAACTTGCTATATGAATAAGTATTGCTTCATTTTCCTGATTTTTTTCCAGACAAATCTCCTGGCGCAGGCACCGGCCGAAAAATATGCGGTAGATTCTGCCAGCGTTGAGCATACAGGCGTACCCAAAGGCGAAGTATTAAAATTTACGTTTAACCAGAGTGCTATTTTTCCCGGTACCACACGCGACTACTGGGTGTATATTCCCGCGCAGTACAAACCCGGAAAACCCGCCTGCGTATACATTAATCAGGATGGCATTCAATGGAAGGCCCCTACAGTGTTCGATAACCTCATTTTTAAAAACGAAATGCCGGTTACCATTGGCGTTTTTATATCGCCCGGTAAAGTAATGGCGGATAAAGGATCTGCCGGGCTGGATCGTTTTAACCGTAGTTTTGAATACGATGGTCTCGGTAATGCCTATGCGAAATTTATATTGCAGGAAATTTTGCCGGAGGTGGAGAAGCAAAAAACAAGTGACGGGCGCATCATTCAACTATCAAAAAGTGGTAACGACCGGGCCATTGGCGGCTCCAGTAGCGGGGCGGTTTGCGCATTCACCGCTGCCTGGGAATACCCAGATCAGTTTTCACGGGTGTTTAGCGCTATTGGCACCTATGTGAACCTGCGTGGCGCAGATCGTTATCCTTCACTTATCCGTAAATACGAACCGAAACCCATCCGCATTTTTTTACAGGATGGCGCCAATGATTTAAATATTTATGCAGGCGATTGGTGGAAAGCCAATGAATCAATGGAACGGGCATTGGTATTTGCGGGCTACGAAATAAATCACGCCTGGGGAGAAGGCGGTCACAATGGTAGCCAGGGTACTGCTATCTTTCCGGATGTAATGCGCTGGTTGTGGAAAGACTGGCCCAAACCGGTTACACCAGGGGCATCAAAAAACCAGGTGCTCACCGATATACTTTTACCCGGCGCTGGCTGGGAGCTGGTAGGAGAAGGGTATACTTTTACAGAAGGCACAGGCGTGAATGTGAAAGGAGAAGTTTTTTTCCAGGATGTGCCCAATGGAAAAACATATAAGGTTGGACTCGACGGAAAAGTGAGCTTACTGCCAATCAATGCAAAAAAAGCAAGCGGTACTGGTTTTGGGCCTGATGGTAAACGTTATACGGTATCGGGTGCAGGCAAACAGGTGCTCAGCTATGATGAAAATGAAAAGGAAGCCGTGGTGGCGGACAGTATTGCCGGTAACGATATCTGCGTAGCAGGAAATGGCAATATGTATATTACATCGCCCGATGGCGTAAGCAAACCTGGTAAATTATACCTGGTACGACCCAACGGAGAAAAATTGGTGGTAGATGAGGGGTTGAAATTTCCTAACGGACTTACCCTCTCACCCGATCAGCAACAGCTGTATGCTACAGAATCAGCTTCTCACTGGGTATGGATTTATAAAATACAACCTGATGGCACGCTGGGTTATAAACAACGCTATGGCTGGCTGCAGGTATTGGATACAGAGGAGAATGCCTGGTCAGATGGCCTTCGGTGCGACACTGCAGGGCGGATATTTGTTGCTACAAAACTGGGTTTGCAGGTTTTGGATCAACTGGGCCGCGTAAATGCAATACTGCCCGTGCCGCCATCCAATAACCAGTCTTCCAATTGTTGTTTTGGTGGCCCGGATTTTAACGTACTGTATGTAACCTGCGGCGATAAGGTATACCGGCGGCGCCTCAAAACAAAAGGCGTTAACCTGTTTGCGGGCACGCACAAACCTGTAACACCCCGTTTGTAAATAAATTTTGCCTGGTTTCAGGTGATATACACCGTCAGCAGGGTAATATTGGTAAATAACCAGTCATTTTAAGAAAGGGTGGTTTTTTACGGAAGCTTATTTTTGCAATAACCAATCGTATATTTTTTATGGCAACTCCAAACTGGCTGGGTGTATACCCCGCGATGCTCACGCCTTTTAAGCAGGATGATACAATTGACTTTGATATGTTCAAACTCAATCTGAACAAACAGCTGGATGCGGGTATTGACGGTGTGGTAATGGGCGGCTCCCTGGGCGAAGCCAGTACCTTACTGAACGAAGAAAAAAGTGAATTGCTCCGCTATTGTAAAAAAGTCATGAACAGGCAGGTACCCGCCATTGTAACCATTGCTGAACAATCTACCAAAGCCGCCATTACCGTTGCGCAGGATGCGGAGACGAATGGTGCGGATGGATTGATGGCGCTTCCGCCCATGCGCTATAAAGCAGACGACCGGGAAACGGTTCAATATTTCAAAGACATTGCGGGCAACACCTCTTTGCCCATTATGATTTACAATAATCCTTATGATTATAAAATTGATGTAACTATTACAATGTTTGAGGAACTGGCCGCCATACCCGGCATTCAGTCAATCAAGGAATCCACACGCGATACCACCAATGTAATAAGGCTAAAAAATGCATTTGGCAACCGTTTTAAAATTCTTTGCGGGGTTGATACACTGGCAGTAGAAGAACTTGCACTCGGTGCAGATGGCTGGGTAGGCGGGCTGGTGGATGCTTTTCCCGCTGAAACCGTGGCCATTTTTCGGTTGATGAAGGCCGGCAGGTATGCAGAAGCAGTGGCCATTTACAGATGGTTTATGCCCGTGCTGGAGCTTGACATCCATCCCAAACTGGTACAGTACATTAAACTGGCAGCAACACAAACCGGGCTGGGTACGGAATACGTTCGGGCGCCCAGGCTGGTACTGGAAGGTGAAGAAAGAGCGCGCATTCTATCTGTTATTACAAAATGCATTGAAACTAGGCCTGCGTTGCCGGATTACCTGCATCTTTAAAATACATTCTCCTTAATCACGCGGACGCTGCGGAACTGGGGAACAGGGCTATAACTTGCCTGCGCCTTTTTCTCTGCAATTTAAAAAAGCAGATTAACCACCGCTTTTTCTGCCTGATTGAAACGTTCAAAAAAAGCCATATGCCTGCTAAAAAATTCTTTTGTATAGATGCCCATACATGTGGTAACCCGGTAAGACTGGTAGCAGGCGGCGGCCCGTTTTTGCAGGGTAATGATATGAGTGAAAAACGCCAGCATTTCTTAAAGGATTACGACTGGATACGAAAGGGCCTGATGTTTGAACCACGCGGTCATGATATGATGAGCGGGAGTATTTTATATCCACCACATGATCCGGCAAATGATGTGGCTGTTTTGTTTATAGAAACAAGTGGTTGCTTGCCGATGTGCGGTCATGGGACCATTGGCACCATTACTATCGCCATAGAAGAAGGATTGATTACGCCGAAACAGCCGGGCCTTATCCGTATGGAAGCACCGGCAGGTCTTGTTTTAATAAGTTACAAACAGGAAGCAAAAAAAGTAAAAAGTGTTAAGCTGGTGAATGTAGCGTCTTTCCTGGCAGCAGAAGGATTAACAGTTGAATGTCCTGAACTGGGAGAACTGGTGGTGGACGTTGCCTACGGTGGTAATTTTTATGCAATAGTGGATGTACAGAAAAATTTCAAGGGTATTGAACACTTCGGCGCGGATAAATTGGTTGCGCTGGCCCGGGAATTGCGTAAACGGATAAACGAAAAGTACCGTTTCGTACACCCGGAAGATCCAACTATAAACGGGTGCTCGCATATTCTATGGACCGGCGCTGTGCTTGATAAAAAATCAACGGCCCGCAATGCTGTGTTTTACGGCGATAAGGCCATTGACCGAAGCCCATGTGGCACGGGCACTTCAGCACGCATGGCACAATGGTATGCAAAAGGAAAATTAAAGAAAGGCGATCTTTTTATACATGAAAGTATCATTGGCTCCACTTTTACCGGCACTATTGAAGAAGAAATTTCCAATGCTTTTGGTGAGGGCAAACCTGCTATCAGGCCGGGTATAGAAGGATGGGCGAGGATCTATGGGTATAATACCATTAGCATAGATGAGGATGATGATCCTTATGCATTTGGGTTCCAGGTATTATAGTTTTTACAGCAATGTCTATTGGTAGTCTGCAGATAAACCTACGGTAATCGCACGTTAATCAGGCCCAATGTTATACATTAGCATAACATATAACTGCGATGCCTGCACCGGTCAATACCTTTATTATCTATGCCAGGGAGGATATAAAAATCAAACAGCACCTGCTGCTGCATTTAAATCCATTCCGAAACCCTGATTACAATATGGTCATCTGGCATGATGAACACATTGAGGCCGGCGAGGAATGGGAGCAAAAAATAAAGTCGCGGCTGGAACAAACAGATATTTTCCTGATGCTGATTAGCATCCACTTTCTCAACTCGGAATTTATTAGAAATGTTGAGTTTGAGGCGGCCATTGACAGGCACCGGAAAGAAAAATCAATCATCATTCCCGTTATCATCAAGCCCTGCCAGTGGACTATCAACTTCTATTTCAAAGACTATAAATTTAACCTGGGTGATCTGCAGGTATTGCCCGATGGACAAACGTCCCTGGAAGAGTGGCCTTCACTGGAAAGCGGACTTAATAAGGTTGCCGGTGGTATAAGAAAGGTACTGGAATCACTACAGGAAAAGGAGCAAAAAAAACAGGCTGATAAAGACAAATCTGCCAAACAGCAGGAAGAAGAGATTAACCGGCAATTTGCAGCAGCGCAATTAAAAAAGCAGCAGGAGCAGGCTGAAGCGCTTGCCTGGGAAACAGCAACTGCCGGTAATAGTCAAACTCATTTCAAACTCTACCTCGACAAATTTCCGGAAGGCCGTCATGCGGTAGAAGCGTTTCAGCAAATACAAGAGTGTAAAGTGCAGGAAAAAGAGCTACAGCAGGCTGTGATAGAGACTCAAAAAAAAGCCTGGGCCGAGGCCAGGGAAAAAGACAACCTTGCGGCCTATATAAAATATTTAAATGCGTATCCCGCAGGGCAGTACAGTAACCTGGCTGCCGACAAAATAGCTACGCTAAAAAAGGAAGCGGAAAAAATAAAACAACGGGAAAATCACGAGCAGGCTGAAGCGCTCGCCTGGGAAACAGCAACGGCCGGCAATCGTCAAAGTTATTTCAAAGCTTATCTGGACAAGTTTCCGGAAGGCACCCATGCAGTAGAAGCGTTCCAGCGCATGCGTGCATGTAAAGTGCAGGAAGAAGAAGAACAACAGCAGGCCGTAATAGAAGCTGAGAAAAAAGCCTGGGCCGAAGCCAGGGAAAAAGACAATATTACAGCCTATACTAAATATTTAAAGATTTATTCCGCAGGACAATACAGCAAACTGGCAGCAGACAAAATAGCTGCACTGAGGAAGGAAGCAGAAAAAATAAAACAGCAGGAATACAACGCGCAGGATGAAAAAACGTGGAAAGACGCATCAACAAGAAATACGCTTACAGCATATAGTACTTACCTCAAAGAACATCCCAATGGAAACTTTATAAAAGAAGCAGCCGCTAAGATGACCTTGCTAAATCAGGGCGAAAAAAATACTGCCCATAAAAAAACAGGTCCTGCAACAGGGGCCCGGCAAGCCGCTGCTGCCAGTACCGCTGCTAAAGAAAGCCAGCCGGAAAAAAAGTTTGACTGGTGGTGGTCACTGTTACCGGTAACTGTGGTATTATCAATATTAGCTACCTACCTGGGCCGATATTGCATTATCAGGTTTTACCAGTGGTTAGACATGCCAATTCAGTTTCCTTATATTTCAGACACGCTTCTCATTATTACAAGTTGTGTATGGGGTTTGGGTTACGCCATAAGAGGCATGGCAGATAATGATACCGCAGGTTCAATTATTGGCCTCGTGCAACCGTATGCAAATATTTCGCAGGACGGAAATATTTTGTTAGGCTTGTTTTCGTCGCCGGTAATCAATTTCATTATTACAATGCTGGTAGTCACAGTTGTCGATTACCTGCTCCTCCATTTGTTTGGATGGCATAATTATGCGCTTGAAGTGATACTTTTTCTTATTATTAACCTGGCTGCTTTTTACAGTTACATCATGGGGGATTAAAAAATGATTTAATTCTCCTATCTGCACTGGAAATCAGGCGGGCATCGTGCGTTTAATCCCTTTAAACAGTATATTTGGTTAGAAACAAAACGGCTGCTAACCTGCTAAACAACATGGCATGAAACTACCTGTAACAACGGGTTTATTATTTATTTTTATCTTTTCTATTTTACCGGTTAAGTCAGTGCTGGCCCAATCAACCCCGGATGACAGCCTCCTCTATAATAAAGCCGTTTCGCATCTTGTCAATCTTTACCACCAGTCCGCCGGAGATCAATCAGGTTTGTTTAATGGCAGCCAGTATGGCGGCTATCCTTTTTCATTTACAGAAGGGAACCCTTTTTTCAGGGAAGACAAACCAGGTTTTGGTTCGGTAATATACGATGGGGTTTTGTATGAAAAACTGAGGATGCAGTTTGATGAGGTAAAGGATGTATTGTTTACCCAGGACAGCGCACGCCGAATTCAGCTGCTGAATGAAAGAATAGACCGTTTTACCTTGTTTAACAACAATTTTATCCGTATTGTAAAAGATACAGAAAACACCGTGCTGATTAGAACTGGTTTTTATAACCTGTTGTATGAAGGAAATACCAGCCTGTTGAAAAAAGAAGAAAAACATATCAGGGAAGATGTTTCTTCCGGAGAACTCCGCCGGTTTATTGATGTGAGCGAATACTATTATCTAAAAAAGAATAATTTGTATTATGCGGTCAAAAGTAAAAGGAACCTCCTTGATATTTTTAACGACAGAAAAAAAGATATTAAACAGTTTATTGCAAAAAATAAACTGAGCTACCGGAAAGACAAACAAAATATGCTTACCCAAACAACAGCTTATTACGACCAGCTAATAAAGTAAAATGAAATCAAGTTGCTTGCTGATATGTTTTTTTGCAGGTTTATTTTTTTGCAGCCGGCTGTGCGCGCAAAGGGATACCGCTGTTCTTGTCAGTCTTACTGTAAACAGTGTAAGCCTGGAAAAATTTGTAAGTGAAATAGAAAAGCAAACTACTTTCCATTTTTATTATGATCCTGCTTTTTTTGACAGTATTTCCATCACGCTTGCTGTAAAAAATCAGCCGGTAAAAGAAGTACTTACCCAGGCCTTTGCCAGTGTGGGCGTTTTTTATGCAGTTGATAATGCCAGTCATATTTTTCTTACTAAGAACCATGCATTAAATCTGTTGCTTCCGCAGGGTTTTTTCACGGGCGGTAAAACAGGTAAAAACAAACAACCGGAGGAGATTACTTTTTTTACGGACACTACGGGCGCAGCAGCAGACGATGTTCAGATAGCCCAAAAGGCCACGCTGGAAAACAAATTGTATGAAGTAGGGGATAAATTAGCGGTCATTCAGCCGCGTACTGTGACCATGGCAGGCTATATAAGAGATGCCAAGAGCGGGGAACCTGTGGCAGGCGCCTCCATTTATATAGACAACCCGAGGGTAGGCGCCGCCACAGATCAATATGGTTATTATTCACTTTCACTGCCCCGCGGACGGCATATCCTGAATATACAGAGTATTGGTATGCGTGATACAAGACGGCAGATTGCACTGTACAATGACGGAAAAATGAATATTGATTTACAGGGTACCGTTTTTACGCTAAAAAGGGTCATCATTGCTGCACAAAAATTAAGCAATGTAAAAGGCACGCAGATGGGGCTGCAGAAAATTGATATCAAAACCATCAAGCGGGTGCCTGTTGTGTTTGGTGAAGCTGATATACTAAGGGTTGTAACAACACTGCCGGGCGTTAAAACAGTGGGGGAGTCCAGCACCGGTTTAAATGTACGGGGGGGTGCTGCAGATCAGAACCTTATTCTTTTTAATGATGCCACCATTTTCAATCCTTCTCACTTCTTTGGTATGTTCTCTGCCTTTAACCCGGAAGTGGTAAAAGATGTAGAGCTGTATAAAAGCAGTATACCTGCCCGGTATGGCGGCCGCCTCTCTTCTGTACTGAATGTAAACAGCCGGGAAGGAAACAAAAAAAATATTACAGGCGCTGCCGGTATCGGTTTACTCACCAGCCGGCTTGATGTGGAAGGGCCATTGATAAAGGATAAATCATCTTTCATCATTGGCGGGCGCACCACCTATGCCAACTGGCTGCTGAACACCCTGCCTGATCAGTACCGTAAAAGCAAGGCATCATTTTATGATGTAAACCTTAATATCAGTCATGAGTTCAATAAAAAAAATACCATCTACCTCACGGGTTACCTGAGCAAAGACCGGTTTAACCTTAACAGTGATACTGTTTACAGCTATGGTAATAAAAACATTTCTTTAAAGTGGAAACATGTTTTTAATAATAAACTCAACAGCCTCCTTACCGGTGGTTATGACCATTACGATTACAATATCTCAAGTGAACGTTTGCCACCCAGTTCATATAAACTGGGCTTTGATATAAACCAGACCTACCTGAAACTTCATTTCAATTATTATGCGGGTAGTAAACATACCATGGACTTCGGACTCAATTCCAACTTATATAAACTACATCCCGGTAATTACCAACCGCTGGGAAAACAATCGCTGGTGGTGACGGACCAGGTAGCCGCTGAGCAGGCACTGGAAAGCGCTTTATACATCAGTGACCGCTACAATATCACCTCATCATTAACGGTAGATGCCGGTATCAGGTATTCCCTGTTTAATTCTCTGGGTGCCCAAAACGTACATATGTACGCGCCCGGTCTTCCTAAAACGGAAGCTAATATATTGTCGACCGTGCCTTATGGAAGTGGGAAATTTGTGAAAAGCTATTCAGGACCAGAGTACCGGATGGCGATTCGGTATGCATTTACAGACAGTTTTTCAGTTAAAGCCGGCTTCAACACGCAAAGGCAGTATATACATGTGCTGTCCAACACCAGCGCTATGGCACCTACTGATATCTGGAAACTAAGCGATCCCAATATTAAACCACAGTATGGTGAGCAGTTTTCGCTGGGCGTATACAAAAATCTTAAAGCAAATACGATTGAAGCATCCGTAGAGGTGTATTATAAGAACATCAAAAACTACCTGGATTATAAAAGCGGTGCCACATTGGTGATGAATCACCATATTGAAACAGATGTTATTGGCACAAAAGGCAAAGCATATGGTGTGGAATTGCTGGTAAAAAAGCTAACCGGTAAATTAAATGGATGGATCAGCTATACATGGTCCAGGGTTCTTTTAAAAATGGATGACCCCGCAGCGGGTGAACTGATTAACAAAGGCATGTATTACCCGGCTAATTATGACAAGCCGCACGATATTACCGTGATTGGCAATTACCGCGTTACCCACCGGTTTAGCTTTTCTGTAAATGCTACTTACAGCACCGGCCGTCCTATTACATTGCCCGTAGGTATATTTTATTATGGCGGTGCTGCCCGTACGCTGTATGCTGACAGGAATGCATACCGCATCCCGGATTATTTCCGTACAGATTTTTCTATGAACCTGGATGGCAACCATAAAGTTCACCAGAAGACACATAATTCATGGACAGCGGGTGTTTACAATCTTACCGGGCGTAAGAATCCGTATTCCGTTTATTATGTTACAGAAAATGGCAACGTTAACGGGTACAAGCTATCCATTTTTGGAAGTGCTATTCCTTATATCAATTTTAATATCAGCTTTTAACAGAAAGATATGAAACCGATTTTATATTGTTTGATGGTATTGCTGATAACAGGCTGCAAGGAAAAGTACGAATCACCTGTTGTTTCACCGGTTACAGGCTACCTGGTGGTAGACGGTGTTATCAACAGCGGGCCTGGCACTGCCAGCCTTACCCTGAGCCGCACTACAAAATTTGACAACAGGAACATTGTCTATGAAAAGGGCGCCGGTGTAACCGTGCAGGGTGAAGACAGCAGCGTATATGCATTACTTGAAAAAGGCCAGGGCATCTACAGCGCAGATAACCTGAACCTGAAAAATACGCTTAAGTACCGATTGCGTATAAACGCATCAAACGGTAAACGCTACCTGTCGGATTTTGTGGTTGTAAAAAATAATCCACCTATTGACAGTATTAGCTGGAAAATTGAAAACAATGGTGTGCAGTTATATGTAAATACGCACGACGCCCGGAACAATGCCCGATACTACCAATGGTATTACGATGAAGCCTGGCAAATTCAATCCAGTTATTATTCTACACTCAAGTATAAAATCACACACAGTCAGAGTGGCGATAATTACACGGTAGTTTACAGGGATTCTACCACATTTTCTTATGATCCCACTATTGTTAATTGCTGGCAATTCAATGCGCCCCTCAATCTTTTTTTAGGTTCTACTGCTAAACTCAGCCAGGATATTATTTACCTGCCGGTTAACTATATTCCACCTGCCTCTATTAAACTGGGCGTTATGTACAGCATCCGGCTAAAGCAATATACCTGGACCAAGGAAGGCTATGAATTTCTGGAAAAAATGAAAAGGAATACAGAATCAACAGGCTCCGTGTTTGACCCACAGCCCTCTGAATTAAAAGGTAATATCAGCTGCATCTCGGATGCCAGTGAAACAGTGATTGGCTTTTTTAATATTTCCCCGGTACAGGAAAAACGCATTTTTATCAGGAGAAGTGATGTGCCATCCTGGCAATATGCTGCAGGATGTTTTGATGTAGAGATAGAAAATGTAAGCGATAGCATCGCGCACAAGGCACTGGGGCTTTTGCCGACTGTAGTGGAAAAACAAAGTCCTTTTGGTGGTATCGTCACTTTTAAGGCGGCACCACCGGACTGTGTGGATTGCACATTGAGGGGAAGCAATAAAAAACCATCTTACTGGCCGTAACACATTGAATTGGCTCAGATGGGCATAAAATTATCAGTGAACTATGATGCATAAAAACTCATGCCTGCAATTATTGATACTACAGCTGTATATCGCCGTTAGCGTGCTGGGAGGCCTGCACCAGGTTGTGCAAGGCCAGGATTTGCGCCAGCAGTTTATTGCATACAACCAGCAGGTAATGCAGGAAAAATTATATGCACATACGGATAAAGCTTTTTACCTGGCAGGGGAAATTTGCTGGTTTAAGCTATACAATGTGGATGCTTTTTTTAACAAGCCGCTGGGCATCAGTAAAATGGCTTATGCAGAATTGCTGGATAAAAATAATAAACCGGTACTACAGGCAAAAATCGCCCTTGAAGCCGGGAGTGGCAATGGTTCGATGCAATTACCTGTTTCGCTGCCCTCGGGCAGATACCTTTTCCGTGCATACACAAGATGGATGAAAAATTTTGATGCTGCTTATTTCTTTGAAAAGCAAATCACGGTTATTAACCCCCGTAAAATATTAACCCGCGATACCCTGCGGCAAAAAAGCAAATACCAGGTTCAGTTTTTTCCGGAAGGCGGCAACCTTGTAAATGGTATACAAAGCAGGGTAGCGTTCAGGGTATTGGATCAAAACGGGAATGGCGTGGCTTGTACAGGCTTTATTGTAAATGAAAAAGCTGATACGCTGGTTAATTATACCACATTGAAATTTGGTATGGGAAGTTTTCTGTTCACACCCCAGCAGGGTCATACATATACAGCAGCGATCGTTACTCCAGATGGCAGCCAGCAGCAATCTTTACCGGCAGCATATAGTAATGGATATGTAATGCAGCAGGCCAAAGGAGACAACGGTCAGTTAAAAATAACCGTCCAAGCTTCTTCAGGAAATACAGCATCTGCGGCGGTTTATCTTTTAGCCCATACCAGGGGCGCCGTAAAATCAGTGCAAACAAGTTCACTGAGCAACGGTACTGCCACATTTCTTATTGACACAGCTTTACTGGGAAGTGGAATTTCTCATTTTACCGTGTTCAATGTCAACCGGCAGCCAGTATGCGAAAGATTATTTTTTAAAAAACCATCCCGGTACCTGCAGATAGCTGCCCTGGCAGACGGGTCAGTATATGATACACGTAAGAAAGTAACGGTGCAGGTGTCTGCTGCAGACCAGCAAGGCAAGCCAGCTGCTGCTGACATGTCAATTGCAGTTTACCGCATTGACTCACTGGCTGCTGTAGATGAGACGGATATAAGCAGTTACTTGTGGTTAAGTTCGGACCTGGGCATGAACATCGAATCGCCGGGTTACTACTTTACCAGCCAAAGTCCTGTGGTAGAGGAGGCTATGGATAATTTGTTGCTTACAAGTGGCTGGCGACGTTTCCGCTGGGAGGATGTTTTGGAGAACAAAAAACCTTCTTTTGAGTTTTCCCCGGAATTTAAAGGACACATTGTGAAGGCGAAAGTAATCAGTAACGCTAACGGACAGCCTGTAAGAGGTGCTGAATCTTATCTTTCTGTAGTAGGTACCCGGTCTCAGGTTCGGGGAGCTTTCAGTGATGACAGCGGTATTGTAAAATTTGAAATGAACCATTTTTATGGCAACGGGGAATTGATTGTTCAAACGGCAGGAAGCGATAGTTTTCCAGCACATGTTGAGATTATAAGTCCGTTTGCTGATAAATATTCAGGCAGCGTACTGCCTGTATTTTCCCTGCCTGAAAAAAATGCGGGTGCACTGTTCGGGCAGCATGTATCCGTGCAGGTGCAGAATACCTTTTCGGGTGAGAAGCTCAGACAACTCACAGTGCCAATTTTTGATACGACCGCTTTTTATGCAAAACCTGATAAAGTTTACATGCTGGACGATTACGTCCGGTTTACGACCGTAGAAGAAATTCTACGCGAGTATGTGCCTGAAGTGAACGTGAGGAAAAGAGCCGGCAAATTTTATCTTCCAGTTTTTGATAATATCCGGAAAGAGTTTTTTGTGGTGGATCCACTGGTAATGCTGGACGGGGTGCCGGTACAGGATGTTGATAAAATAATGAATTACGATCCGCTTAAAATACGAAAGCTGGAGGTAGTGGCCAGAATGTATTTTTATGGCAATATGTTTTTTGGGGGTATTGTAAATTTTGTTTCTTACAAAGGTAATTTAGAAGGATACGAACTCGACCCGGGCGCTACCGTAATAGATTACGAGACACTGCAAATGCAGCGGGAGTTTTTTTCACCCCGGTACCAGGCACCCGAAGAGGCCAACAGCAGGTTACCGGATTTCAGGAGTCTTTTATACTGGTCGCCTTCACTTACCATCAATAAAGACGGCAGGCAGGACATTAACTTTTATACTTCAGATATGCCCGGTCTTTTTGCTGCTGTGCTGCAGGGTATAACAGCAGACGGAAAAACGGGCAGTAAAACGGTATTTTTTCAGGTAAAGGAAAATTCTTCAACAGCAGGAAAAAAGTAACAGCTTATCGCGGTTATCTTTGTGGGCCTGTAACATCAACCTTGCAGCTGGGTTGCTTAAATACGGTATATAGTTTACAATGAAATATTCTAAATGGATTGGTTTACTATCTGTTATTGTAGTAATTGTTATTTGTCATACAGTGTGGGTATACGTGCCATCCGTCCAATTGGAGATTGGCGGCATGTTTTCCAGCGGAAAACAGAATTTTGGCAAACCGGGCCTTATGAACATCATTTGTTCTGCAGGTGCAGGCATCTTGTTCCTGTTGCCGCAAATCTGGGCCAAACGGACCAATATTTTTTTTTGTGGGTTCAATATTGCCTGGGCCATTCGTAACTATATAATTCTTAGCCGTTGTTACGGAGGGGAATGCCCCGAAAAAAAAATGAGTTTGTATATCCTGCTTGTGGCCTCCGCGTGTATGCTTTTGATGGCTTTTATACCAGCAATAGAAATAAAAGAGGAAAAGCCTGATTTACAGGGATGAGACTTTTTCTTACCTGCGCGTTTTTATCACCTGTTACTTTCAAATTTCTGTAAGACCCGGTGAGTTAATAAAAAATTATGGTAACATCACAGCAATCAAAGTTGCGAGGCTATCATAACCCTGTGACTGAATGTATGGGCTAAATAGCTTTTTAAAGACTGTTGATTATATTTTCAATGTTATTCCTGTTGAACGGTTTATGCAAAAAATAAGAAGCACCCTGATTTATTGCCTTTTCGTTTAACTGCTTCTCGTCGTGGGCCGTCATCATTACAATCTTTACTTTAGGGTGTGTTTCAATCATTTTACTGATAAAGTCAATACCCTTCCCATCAGGAAGGTGATTGTCAAGAAAAATATAATCAGGTTTTTGTTGCGCTATAATATCTAAAGAATCTTCCAGGGTATGAATACTTTTTGCAAGGAAATGCTCTCTTTCAAGTACAAGTTCCATCAGCATGCATAATTCTTCCTCATCGTCTATAATAAGAACGCTTTTCTTTATACGGGATATGCTCATGACGAAGATAGTTTATAATAATACGGCAGGCTATTACGACCGGATATCAATAACAGTAATAATAATATAAATGTGTGCCAGATTTATGAGGCACTTAATAAACCTGCTTTACCTAAGTAGTTACAATTACTGTTGCAAACCTTTGCTCAGATTAAATATAAAATTTTGGCACAATTTTATTGTATAGAACTTTGTTAATTCTATTATTATATCAACTATCAACACAAAACATCATGGGAAATTTATTGTACATCATTGCGGTAATCCTTGTAATAGCGTGGGCTGTAGGTTATTTTGGCTATCATTCCGGCGGCATTATACACGTACTGCTGGTTATTGCCATTATAGCTGTCCTGCTAAAAGTTATCCGCAGGGCTTAATAAATCATTAATCTCGTCCCAATCAGGTCTGTTAACGCAGGCCTGATTTTTTTTGGGGAAAATAATCACCATATTGTTTAATAGATATATATAATGAGTTGTAAAGATTACACATTTTATCGGGCATAACTATTGTCTTAATGTAGTTGACCCAAAAAACCACATATATGAACACCATGAAATTTTTAGTGATTAGTGCTATTGTATTTCTAGCGGCAAGCCATAACGGTTCTGCACAAGTATCAAAAGACTCTATTACTACCCTTAAGCAGCAAAAAGAATCTCTTGCATTAAGCAGTAAAATCAATGAACTTAAAATGCAACTGGCAAAGCTGGAGAACAATCTCGATAAAAAGACAAAGGAGATGGAAAGCACTGCTATAGATGCACAGAAAGCAGCGGATGAAAATTCTGAAGCTGCGTCAAAATTGAGTAATGACCCACAGGATAAATCACTGGCCAGAAAAGCTGAAAAAGCAGGTAATAATGCAAAAAAATGTGCAAAGCGTGCAAGGTCTGCAGCAGATAACCTGGAGGACCTTAAAAAAGATATTGAATCGCTAAGAAATAAGATAGCGGATGATGAAACTAAACTCGCTGCAAATCCGGTAACGATCCCCAACGGACAATAAGTTAATACTTAATACATACACCAACCCTGCATGCTGAAGCAATACCCCTTCTACGTTAAGTCAACTATTATTTTACTGGGACTTATTTTATTGGTTTATACATTGGTTAACCTGGGTGACATACTCATACCATTGTCGTTTGCCCTCCTGATCGCTATTTTACTCAACCCAATCGTAAACAGATTTGAAAAATGGAAAATACCAAGGGTATGGGCGATTTCTTTCGCCCTTTTTATTGCTTTTCTGTTTTTTGCAGGTGTAGGATATTTCCTTTCTGCCCAGATTGCAGGGTTTTCTGATCAGGCGCCGCTGATGAAAAAGAAAATTATCTCGTTGGTAGAAAAGTTACAACAGGATATCAGCACCAGATTTAATATAGATGTAAAAAAGCAACAGCAGGCGATGGAAGAAGCCGGCGCCAATATCAAGCCCCTGATCGGGTCAACGGCGGGGACACTGATGAGTTCAATAGCCGCGCTGGTATTGTTACCGGTTTATTCTTTCCTGTTCCTGTATTATAAAACTTTGTTGCTGAGCTTCTTTTATGAAGTTTTTGCTGAAGAAAATTCCAAAGAAGTAAGTGTCGTATTAAAACAAACCAAAGGCGCTGTACAAAGTTATATGTTTGGTTTACTGGTGGAAGCTTCTATCGTGGCGGTCCTGAATTCTGTGGCATTACTGATACTTGGTGTAAAGTACTGGATACTCCTGGGCGTTATAGGGGCAATTTTAAATATTTTGCCCTATATAGGTGGTATAATTGCCATCGCCCTGCCCGTGTTGATCGCTACGGTAACCAAAGACGGCTTTCATACCCAGCTGCTTATCATTGCATGTTATTTGGTAATACAGTTTATTGACAATCATTTCCTGGTTCCGTATATCGTTTCTTCCAAAGTAAAAATAAACGCGCTGATCTCTATTGTTTTTGTGTTACTGGGCAATGCTGCCTGGGGCGTGTCAGGCATGTTTTTATCCATACCTTTTGCGGGTATCCTGAAAATTATTTTTGACCGGATAGATGATCTTAAGCCATGGGGCCGTTTGCTGGGTGATGAGATACCTTCCAGGCCAAGAGGCCAGTGGCCTAAAATAAGAAAGCGAAAGCCGGCCATTGCAATTGTAAAGGCAAATGATAAAACGGCATAGGTATGTCAATTTATGATTTGACCGCATCGCAAAAAAGTTTTAACATGCAGGGTATAAAATTAAAACCGCTGCTATGGGTAAAGGCTTTTTTTTCCTTTCATTATGCTGTATAGTTTTCAGTACATTTTCAGCTGCGCAGGACAGTTCATGGTTTAAACACGGTATTGCCATAGCCGGCGTGCATCATTACGGCCGTGAGGCCATGTATACTGATCAGTTAGCTTACCGGCTCTATACCAATACGCTGGCTATGCCGGCAGCAGGCGCTTCTTCCGGTATTGCAGATGGCAACGGCGGCGAAATTAAATGGCAGGCATTAGACGCAGACAGCCTGAATCGTTTCCGCAGCCGGCAGCTAAATGGCGGCTATATTTATTTTACCTACACGTCCAACAAGGAAAAAACAGCGCTGCTGAACATTAACGGCGCCAGTACTATTTTTTTTAATGGCGTGCCACATGCTGGCGATCCTTATTCTTCCGGTTGGTTATACATCCCCGTAAAATTGAAAAAGGGAATCAACGAGCTATACGTAAGAACTGCTTTCCAGCTTACCGCAAAAATTATCTTTCCTGAAACCGCTGTGCAGCTGAATACAGAAGATGCCACTTTACCCAATATTGTTCAGGGCAGCAGCAACAATGCTTTACAGGGAGCTATTGTAGTTATAAATACATCTGCACAGGATTTAAAAAGTCTTCATTTGAAAGCTGTGATCGGCGGAAAAGAATCCATTACCATTTTGCCGGTAGTACCGCGTATGTCTACCCGGAAAATTGCGTTTACTTTTAATGGGGAAGGCGTTACTGAAAAAGGTAAGTCCATTTGTGCAGTTACCCTGATCAATAATGGAAAACAGGTAGATGAAAAGCAATTATCCATTGAAGCAGTAGGAGCTTCCGACAAATACAGCAATACTTTTATAAGTGCAGTGGATGGCAGCCTGCAGTATTACGCAGTTACACCACAGACACCGGCAGCGAGTGGTCCGGCTGCTTTGTTTCTATCTGTGCATGGTGCAGGGGTAGAGGCCATTGGCCAGGCAAGGGCATATAAACAAAAAGACTGGGGTACCCTGGTTGCTGCTACCAACAGGCGCCCGCGGGGTTTTAATTGGGAAGATTGGGGCAGACTGGATGCCCTGGAAGTATTGCAGATAGCGAAAGATAAATTTAAGCCGGATCCCCGGCATATCTACTTAACCGGGCATTCAATGGGTGGACATGGTACCTGGTTTTTGGGCGCCACTTATCCCGATATATGGGCGGGTATTGCACCCTGTTCGGGTTATCCCACTTTAAAAGAATACGGCTCTGCCGATGGTGCCATCCCCGCTACAGGGGCTACCGGTGCCGAACAAATGCTTTTAAGAGCAAGTAACCAGAGTGATGTGGTGAAACTGGCGGGCAATTATAAACCTTTTGGCGTGTATGTATTGCATGGAGATTCAGACAAAGTGGTTTCTGTAAAGTATGCCCGGCAGATGCGCAAAGTACTGGCCGATTTTCATGCTGACATGAGTTACCATGAATATCCTGGCGGCGAACATTGGTTTGGTGATCAAAGTGTGGACTGGCCTCCGCTCTTCGATTTTTTTAAATGGCACAGCCGTGCTGCCGACAGTGCGGTAAACGATATTGATTTTGTAACTGCCAGCCCGGGTATTTCTTCAAGTTTCAGGTGGGCTGCTGTGCTGCAGCAAACACATCCCCTGCAATACAGCCATATTGTTTTAAAGCGCAATATAAAAACTAAAACCATTACAGGAACATTGGAGAATGTACGTGTGCTGCGGCTGGCTTTTTCAGACTGGACGGCAGGCGTTACTGTAAATATTAAACTGGACAGCCAGAACAATATTCCTTACAATATAAAAAGCAGCACCGATAGCCTATACCTTGTAAAAGAAGACAACCAGTGGCGCATAACTGCAGAACCGGGTAGTGATCAAAAAGGGCCATTGCGCTATGGCACATTTAAAGATCCATTTAATAACAGGATGGTATTTGTTTATAGTACAAAAGGTGCCAAAGAAGAAAATGAATGGAGTATCAATAAAGCCCGGTATGATGCTGAAACATGGTACTACCGCGGTAATGGTGCAGTGGATATTATTGCTGATGCGGAATACGGCGTCGAAAAATACGCAGGCAGAAATGTTATTATATATGGTAACGCCGCTACTAACAGTGCCTACAATATTCTGCTGGAAGGATGCCCGGTAAAACTTGGCCGCAACGCAGTAACTGTTGGTGTCCATTCTTTCGCAGGTGACGACCTGGGTGCTTATTTTGTATGGCCCATGAAACGTACTGCCAAAAATACCGTTGCTGTGATTGGGGGCAGCGGCATTAAAGGAATGATGGCTGCAAATGCCAACCAGTATTTTGCAGGTGCCAGTGGTTTTCCTGATTTTATGATTTTTAGCCTGGGCATGCTCCAGGCAGGGGCAGCTGAGATCAAAATGACCGGTTTTTTTGATAATAGCTGGAAACTTACAGACGAAGAAATGGCGGCTGGGAAGTAAAAATGGCCTGGATGCGATTTCCATAGAATTAAAAAACATCAAAGTATTCTGAGACGAGATCCTATTGGGGAGATAATTCTACATACATATATAGGATAAATTTCCCGGGGCATGGTAATGATGAGAGATCACGTACTAACACTTAGTTTGGGCCGATTTATTTGTGGCAGGTTATTAGTAATAGTGTCACTACATCTGTAAATACACAGTAAACTTATTGCCTGTCTTTATGTCCAGCAAAAACGCCTTTAGCCCGGTATTCATTTACATAGCTGATCAAACTATTTTTTTTAAATCTTTTTTTCGCAACAGTTTTCGAAAGGGATTTGAGTGGGAAGAATTTTCCAGGCAGTCATATAATATCGGGTACCGGTCGGTAGGCATAATAGCGCTTACCGGTTTTATCTTAGGTTTCGTATTAACCCTCCAGTCGCAGCCCACCATGAAACAGTTCGGCGCGGTTAGTTTTATTCCAGGTATGGTATCTATTTCGGTGATACGGGAGATAGGCCCCGTAATAGTAGGGCTAATCTGTGCGGGAAAAATTTCTTCCAGCATTGGCGCAGAACTTGGGAGCATGAATGTAACGGAACAAATTGATGCCATGGAAGTTTCCGGGGCTAACCCCATGCAATACCTGGTGGTAACCAGGATTCTGGCTTGTACAATTATGATTCCGCTGTTAACTATTTTTGCTGATGTAATCGCAATGATAGGTGGTTTTGCCGCTACCAACCTGGGCGATGAAATGGGCCCCTGGTTATATTTCTCCAAAGCTACCGAGGTACTTGAATTTTCCGATGTAGTGCCTGCTTTTATCAAAACCGTACTTTTTGGATTTGCCATCGGCTTTGTGGGGTGCTACAAGGGATTCCATTCTAACCGAGGTACGGAAAGTGTTGGACTTGCGGCTAATTCTGCAGTGGTAACCGCCTCGGTATGGATAATTATTATAGATGCCATTGTGGTACAGTTAACGAATGTTTTTATTTATACATAAAAGATGGAACACGTTATAGAAATCCAGGGATTGAAAAAAAGTTTTAATGGCAACGCCGTACTAAGCAATATTAATCTTACCGTTAGCCGGGGAGAGAATGTAGTGATATTGGGTAAGTCGGGCGAAGGTAAATCGGTTACCATTAAGTGTATTGCCGGCCTGATGGCGCAGGATGAAGGTTCCCTGAAAGTATTTGGAAGTGAAGTGAATGAGATGGATAGCCAGGCATTGAAAGAAACGCGGAAACGGATTGGTTTTCTTTTTCAGAACAGTGCGTTGTACGATTCTATGACAGTGAGGGATAACCTCGCCTTTCCGCTTAAGAGAGTCTCCGGTATAAAGGATCGCAAAGAAGTGGAACAGCTGTCAATGGAAGTGCTGGAAGCGGTGGGCCTTGAAGATGCCATAGACAAAATGCCTTCTGAATTATCGGGTGGCATGCGGAAGCGGATGGGACTGGCACGTACACTTATTGTACACCCTGAAATTATGCTGTACGATGAGCCTACCACCGGCCTGGATACCATTACATCCAAAGAAATCAGCAATCTTATACTGGATATGCAGCGTAAATATGAAACCAGTTCTGTTATTATTACCCATGATATACCCTGCGCCCGCATTACTGCAGACCGGGTATTGATAATGAGTAAGGGGGAATTTATAGCGGAAGGCAGCTGTGATGAGCTTGAAAATTCGGAAGACCCTTTTATACGTTCATTTTTTAAATAAATTATTATGGATATTTCTGCGGGCCAGAAGGTAAAGACCGGTGCGTTTGTTTTGCTAAGTATGCTGTTACTGCTCACCATTATTTTTATAATTGGCAAGAATAAAAATATGTTCAGCGGCACTTTTTCCGTGAATGCGCACTTTAAAAATATTTCGGGCTTAAAAGAAGGCAACTATGTGCGGTATGCCGGTATCAACGTAGGTACGGTGGATAATATCAGTATACTCAATGATACCACGGTGGCGGTAATGATGGTGCTTCAAAAAGAAATTAAGCCTTATATAAAAGAAGATGTAGTGGCCAGTATTGGCAGTGATGGGCTGATGGGCGATAAACTGGTGGTAGTCTCTGCTGGAAGCAGTGCATCCCCGGTAGTGAAGGAAGGCGGCAAAGTGCGGTCAGCCAACCCTGTGGATGTGGATAAGATTGTAAATAATCTGGCAAAGGTGGCAGACAATGCAGAAGTATTAACAGGCAGCCTTGCGAGTGTTATGACTAAAATAAATAATGGTGAGGGCAGTTTTGGCCGCCTTATCAACGATGACAAACTGGTGCGTAACCTGGAAGGTACATTAAGCACCGCCAGAGAAACCGTAGGCACCGTAAAAAAGACCGCTACCAGCGTTACAGATAATATGGAAGCAGCCAAACATAGTTTCCTGCTCCGTGGCTACTTTAAAAAGAAAGAACGAAAAAGGATAGCAGATTCTACCGCAAAAGCTAATAAATTGGCTGCACCAGCTACTACAGATAAGCAGTAGGTCAATCAGGATCAGCAAATCCGCCCTAATGCCAGCCAGGTAAGATATAACGGACGGTTGATCCGCCCGTTGACAAGAATTTTGATGCGTATACCAATCCGTACTATATTCGTAAAAATTTCTTGTGAAGCAAGTTTTTACCCAGTCTATTGTTTTTTATAGTTGCCTGGCTGTCTTAGTCCAGACAGCAGCATGTAATAAGAATGTTACTGCAGAATTGGATAGCATTTCTTACGAAAATACGCCCCTGGCTTATCCCCTTACCACCCTGGTAAGTGAAGCCAGTGGCATCGCAGACAGCAAAATAAATACTGGTTACCTCTGGGTACAGGAAGATAGCGGCAATCCGCCACAATTGTATTTGCTCAACCATGCCGCTACCACCGTAAAAAAAATATATATAAAAGGAGCAGTGAACCGTGACTGGGAAGATATTGCATTGGCGTCTGGTCCCGATGCGGCAAAAAAATATTTATATATAGCCGAAATTGGTGATAACGATGCCATCCATACCAGTTCGTCTTTTTACAGGCTGGAAGAGCCTGCTGCCGCCACGGATACCGTTCGCGCATATGATATTATTAATTTTACCTATGCAGATGGCCCCCGGGATGCCGAAGCTTTTTTGGTAGATGATCTCACTAAAGATATTTATATTATCAGCAAGCGGGAGGCGCAATCCCGGGTATATAGGATTAGCTATCCATACAGTACTACAGTTATGAATACCGCTGTTTTTGTACAAACGCTCCCCTATAATGCGGTGGTAAGCGCTGCCGCGGGGAACGACGGAAAGAGTATTATCATAAAAACCTACCAGGCACTTTACTATTATTCAAGGATTGCCGGAGAAACAATGGCACAGACACTGCAAAAAGAATTTAAAAACCTGGGTTATCAATTAGAGCCGCAGGGAGAGTCCGTGGGCTTTGCACTGGACAACAGTGGCTTTTATACGCTTAGTGAAAAGGGTCCCGTCAGTTCACAGTCCCTCTACTTTTACAAGAAAAAGTAAACTGCGCTTTTTGACCTGCTGGTAACGGTTTTTGCTGTTATCAACTCAAACTGGTCAGGCCGCACTGCTTTTTTCTACAATTTCATCCATGCTGATGCCGGTATGGCTTTCATCATATACACAAAGTCCGTTTTTTATCAGCAGTATCTGTGGTGATTCATGGCTAACCTGGAATGTATCTGCCACTTTAAACGAAAGTGGCCGGTGAGCCAGCAGGTCAAGAAAATAAAAATCTATGTCAACCGGTTTATAATTTCTCTCCAACCTGTTTTTTGCCATACTGCTGATAGAGCAGCGGGTGGAATGTTTGAAGATCACTTGTGGTCTTTCTGCGGAATGCTTAATAATTTGTTCCAGCTGTATTTCTGTGGTAAGTAAAATCCAGTTCATAAAAAATAAAAAAGGTTATCTTTAAAACAATCTAAAGATAACCTTGGTTCAATAATGTATAGCGTAAAAGACATTTTTAATCCAGTCTTTTACAAAATGTAGTTATTTTATCTGTGTCCGTATCCAACATAGCCTTCTGTAGCTTTGCAGCCGCTTCTTGAACTGGTGCATGATGTCATAGTGAGGCCAGCCGCGATTAGCAGTACGAGGATTAATACTTTTGCTTTCATTTTGTGTGGTATTTAGAGTTAAACAATACAAACAGTGCGGTTAAATGGGATATACTGCCTGGATTGGTATTTTCTGGAGGATGCGGAACGAATAATTTTCAGGGGATATGCGGAGAAGAATTCAAAGGAACAACAAATTATTTATTTATGCAACCCCCCAACTGAATTTAAAACAAATTTTACATGTTTATTTTGTTAAATACTTTTAGGATCAATTAATTATGTTGCCAAAGATATATTTTACCTTTGGCGCACAGGCGGCAGAAAGCGACAAAAATTGATTAACGGCGGTACTATCTGATGCTGGCTGCTTTGCCTGCTACCGGCTTTTTTGAATGGATATGGTTGTTAAAATCTGTATTTTAAAAAGAAATTAAAAAATGTTGAAACTTACCCGGCCACTGGCTTTTATTGATCTTGAAACAACCGGAATTAATCTTGGCAGCGACCGAATTGTGGAAATAGGTATGATTAAAATTTTGCCTGACGGAAACCGGTCCACAAAAAGGAAATTGCTTAATCCGGAGATGGCTATTCCCCAGGCTTCGTCAGATATACATGGTATAACTAACGAAATGGTAAAAGATGCACCTACTTTTAAGCAGGCGGCCAATGATATCAGGCAGTTTCTGGATAATTGTGATTTAAGCGGGTATAACAGCAATCGTTTTGATATTCCTATGCTGATGGAAGAATTCCTACGGTCTGAAGTGGAGTTTGACATGAAAGGAAGAAAGCTGGTAGATGTGCAGAAAGTATTTCATATGATGGAACAACGCACATTGACTGCTGCTTACAAATTCTATTGTCAAAAAAACCTGGAAGGCGCCCATAGTGCAGAAGCCGATGCGCGGGCCACCATGGAAATACTGGAAGCCCAGGTAGAACGATACCCGCAAATGGGCAACACCATAGACAGCATTTTGAAATTTACCGGAGAAGATGTAATTGTTGATTTTGCCCGCCGGTTTATTATGGATAAGGGAGTGGAAATCTTCAATTTCGGAAAGCACAAAGGCCGGGCGGTAACAGATGTATTAAAAGCGGAACCCCAGTATTACGACTGGATGATGCGGGGCGATTTTCCATTGCACACCAAGCAAAAACTTACTGAAATACTGAACCGCAGCCTGTTAAAAAAGGGATAATTGTAAATGCTTAACCATTAGTGTATCAAATACATTAATAAAAAATGTATTTTCGTAGCCAACCACAGAAAAGACTGTAACGATAAAGCCTTTGCAAAAGATTGTCATTATACCAACTTACAACGAGAAAGAGAATATCTCTAATATAGTAACTGCCATTTTCTCACTGGAGCAGCAGTTTCACGTACTTGTGATAGACGATAGTTCACCGGATGGTACCGCGCAGATTGTAAAAGATATGCAGGCCAGCTATCCCGAAAATCTTTTTATAGAAGAAAGGAAAGGAAAGCAAGGTCTTGGTACAGCTTATATTTATGGGTTCAGGTGGGCCATGACAAGGGGGTATAGTTATATTTTTGAAATGGATGCCGATTTTTCGCACAATCCCAAAGACCTGGACAATTTATACGAAGCCTGTTTACAGGGTGCGGATGTGGCAGTTGGTTCCAGGTATGTAAAAGGCGGTGGTAATGTAAACTGGCCACGTAACCGCGTTATTCTTTCCAAAGGAGCTTCTTATTACACACAACTCATTACCCGCCTGCCGGTTAAAGATCCAACCGCGGGCTTTGTTTGTTATAAACGCGAAGTACTCGAGGCCATAAACCTGAACGAAATAAAGTTTATCGGCTATGCTTTTCAGATAGAAATGAAATTCGCCGCATGGAAACTCGGCTTTGTTATTAAAGAGGTGCCTATTATTTTCCGTGATCGCACCTACGGTACGTCAAAGATGAACAAGGGCATCGTTAAAGAAGGTATTGCCGGGGTATTGTACCTCCGCTGGCAAAGCTGGTTTAAAGATTACCGCAACCGCGTAAAAAAAACTGAATCCAGCAGTTTCACATCCGTTAGCAATGAGGTTTTTGCGAAAACCAAACAATAGCATTGAAATTATAGTATTTAGTATAGAGACCAGGCCATATCCGCGGTCTGCATACTACATCAAAATACTGAATACTATATATGAAGAAGGCATTTATACAACTCCACATAGCTGTTTTCCTGGCTGGGTTTACTGGCATCCTGGGCCGGCTGATCACCCTGAACGAAGGTTTAATTGTATGGTGGCGCCTCCTCATCAGTGCTGCCACCATGTGGATTTTGTTCCTGGCACGTAAACGCATTCAAAAAATTTCCCGGTCCGACATGATAGCAATTGCCGGAATTGGTTTTATTGCTGCCCTCCATTGGGTGAGTTTTTACGGTGCAATCAAATACGCTAATGTCTCGGTAGCCCTGGTTTGCTTTTCTTCAGTTGGATTTTTTACCGCTTTGTTTGAACCACTCATTGTTAAAACAAAATTTAAACCTGTAGAATTACTGCTGGGGATTTTTGTGATGGCTGGCATATACATTATTTTCCATTTTGATACCCGCTACAAAACAGGCATTATTACTGCCCTTGTATCTGCCATGCTGGGGGCGGTGTTCCCGGTATTCAACCGCCAGCTGATGCAGCGCATGAATGCAGAAACCCTCATGACGTATGAGCTTACCGGCGGCTTTCTTGCCCTGTCCTTATTGATTCCTTTCTACCTCCGGTATTTTCCGCCGGATCATATTATACCTGCTTTTTCGGATTGGCTATGGTTACTATTTTTATCATGGGTATGTTCAGTTTGGGCTTTTCAACTCTCCGCCAATGCGCTGAAAGAGATCTCAGCATTCACTGTAAATCTTACATATAACCTTGAGCCCGTGTATGGAATTATACTGGCATTTGCTATCTACCATGAAAACCAGCAACTGGACAATTCTTTTTATATTGGCCTGCTGTTTATACTGGTTGCGGTAACCCTTCAAACTGTAAGGGTGTACCGGAAAAAAGCGGCTTAACAATGTTCCGGAGGTTTGCATCTATTATAAGGTTCAAGCCATTCCTTTTATAGATCATTAAAACAGCTCAGCTGACTTGCGGCTTTAAAATCACTTACTTTAACAGCAGATTGCTGAAATACCAAATCAATTAACTTTATTCAAATCTAACTGCATGAGGAGGGATATTTTATTTTTATTGTCAGCAGCTTTTATGTCATTAACAGCGCTGGCACAGAAAAAGCCGCTTGACCACAGCGTGTATGATGGCTGGCAGAGTATTGGTGAAAGTGCCATCAGCGCGAATGGAAAATTTGTTGTGTATAATATCAATCCGCAGGAAGGTGACGGCACGCTGGTTATACAGGCAAGTGACAAGTCCTGGAAGAAAGAAATCCCCCGCGGTTACAATGCCAGCATTACCCCGGATGACAGGTATATTATTTTCCTTATAAAACCATTTTTCAAAGAAACCAGGAATGCAAAAATTGATAAGAAAACACCTGATCAATCTCCAAAAGATAGCCTGGGTATTCTCTTTTTTGAAAAAGATGAGTTGGTAAAAATCCCCCGCGTTAAGTCCTACAAAACCCCGGAAAAAAATAGCGGCTGGCTTGCCTATAATTTATTCAAGCCATTGCCCGGCCCTTCTGCAGCACCAGCACCCGCCGACTCATTAACAAGACTGAATAGTTTGTTACACCTGGCCGATAGCCTTGGCAGGACGGCGGATAGTTTGCGTAATAAAGCAACAGAAGTAAAAACAAAAGGCCTTGGTATTTTGCAGCTGTCAAAAAAAGTTCCGGCAGCGGTAAAAACAATCGTTGAAAACATTGAAGAAGGTAGCGGCCTGGTGGTAAAAAATTTTGTGAGCGGGGAAGAAAAGCAATACAAATATGTTAGTGAATATTATTTTAGTAAAAATGGCAACACTTTAATAATAGAGACGACCCGAAAAAACGCCGACACACTTTCTGCTGCAAGTATTTTATGGATGAACACGGCCACCGGTAAAACAGATACCGTGATGAAAAAATTCAACGATGCAAAGAATTATGCATTGGATGATGAAGGAACACAACTGGCATTTGTAGCAGAAAGAGATAGTGTTAGTAAGGCCCTGCAGAAATTTTATAAACTCTGGTATTATAAACCGGGTGCAGACAGTGCATTGTTGAAGGCAGACAGGCGTACAACAGGCATGGCGAAAGGATATACCATCAGTCCGGATTATCTTAATAATTTCAGTAAAAACGGCAAGAGGTTATTTGCCGGCCTGGCGCTGGTTCGTCCGCCAAAAGATACCCTGCTGTATGATTTTGAAACGGCCCGGCTGGATGTATGGCACTATAACGATGATTATTTACAGCCCCAGCAACAGGTGCAGCTAAACAATGAACTGAAAAGAAGCTATGTGGCCGTTCTTTACAACGGCGACAATAAGATTATACCATTGGCCGATGATAGTTGCGAAACGCTGTTGTTGTCTAATGAGGGTAATGCGTTGTATGCCCTGGGGAAAAGTACAAAAGGTTACCGGGCACAAACCCAATGGAACCAGGCAGCCATCATAAACTTGTATGCAGTTAACACCCAAACCGGAGCAAGGAAACTGGTGAAAGAAAAGATCAGGGTTACCGAAAGTATTTCACCGGGTGGAAATTTTATAGCCTGGTACGACTGGAAAGAAAAAAACTGGTTTTCCTATAACCCGGTAACGGAAAATACCATCAACATTACCAAAGCAATTAAATTTCCTTTGTTTGATGAAAAAGATGATCACCCGGCCGACCCTGACCCATATGGAAGCATGGGATGGCAGGAAGGGGATAAGTATATGTTTATCTATGACCGGTATGATGTCTGGAAATGCGATCCTGCCGGCAAAGAGCCGCCGGTAAATATCACCGGCGGATATGGAAGAAAAAATAAATTGGTATTCAGGTACTTGAAAGACGACAAAGAAAGCCGCTTTATAACAGATACCCAATCTGTTTACTTCAGCATTTTTGATCAGGTGTCTAAAAAATGCGGACTGGCCGTTAAGAATATTGCAGCAAAAAACAACCTTTCAATTCTTGCACTGGCCCCTGCCAATTTTGAAAGATTTGTAAAAGCGAAAAATGATCCTGCATTTATTTTTACAAAAGAATCCTTTGATGCGCCGCAGGATATTTTTACAGGAGCTGTAGTAAATGACCTGTTAGCTGCTGTGCAGTTATCTGCTGTTAACCAGCAACAAAAAGCGTATAACTGGCTAACAACTGAATTGCATACATGGAAAATGCTGGACGGTAAAACCGCAGAAGGTTTATTGTACAAACCGGCAAATTTTGACAGCACAAGAAAATATCCTATTATTTTTTATTTTTACGAAAAGGATGCAGACAGCCTGTACAATTACCTGGCACCGCAGCCATCCCGTTCAGTGATCAATATTCCTTATTTTGTCAGCAATGGCTACCTTGTATTTGATCCCAATATCTACTACAAAACAGGCCAGCCGGGGGAAGATGCTTTTAATTCAGTGATCTCTGCAGCCAAATACCTGGGTAAATTCAAATGGGTTGATACCAGTAAAATGGCTTTGGAAGGGCATAGCTGGGGTGGCTACCAGGTAGCCTACCTGGTAACACGCACCAATATGTTTGTAGCGGCAGAAGCAGGTGCACCGGTAGCCAATATGACGAGTGCATACGGCGGCATACGCTGGAGTTCCGGTTTCAGCAGACAGGGGCAATATGAACGTGGTCAGTCAAGGTTGGGCGCTTCCTTATGGCAACAGCCGGATCTGTATATAAAAAACTCACCGCTGTTTCGCGCTAACAAAATAAATACCCCTCTTTTAATGATGCACAATGATGCCGATGGTGCAGTACCTTGGTACCAGGGCATAGAAATGTTTACAGCCCTGCGGAGGCTGAACAAGAAAGTTTGGATGATGCAGTATAACGGTGAGGATCATGGCCTGCAGGAACGCAGAAACAGGAAAGACTGGTCCATCCGGCTCGCACAATTTTTTGATTATTACCTGAAAGGCGCACCTGCCCCGGTATGGCTCAAAGATGGCGTGCCGGCAACATTAAAAGGAATAGATTGGGGTATCTCGCAATAATAATTTGTGTGCCCGCCAACTCAAGCTGCGTTCCCGGAAATATACCTCACCAGGCTTCTTTTAGCAATAGGCAAAAGTGTTTCATCTACCGGGCAGGTAAGCGTTGTTTCTATTGAATAAACGGCGGGGTTAGGTAAATCTTTTTTGCCGCGTATGAGCTCCGACTTAATATTTTCATAGGTATTTACCATATTGCGTTGCCAGTCTGCTATAAACTCAGTACGGATAGAACGATATTTTTCATCATGTTTTTCAAAAAAGCTCAGCCGGTACTGGTATACTTTGGTGCTGCGCGCACTACCCTCATTTAAAAAGAAATAGCCTTCATTAATTTCAAGGGGAATAATGCCAATGGGAAAGATGGTGAGTTTGTTTTCAATAAATTCGTAGAGCTCAGCACCGTTGGAAATGGCCGCTTTCATTTCAGTGGCCGAATAATTAATAATGCTTTCCAACTCTTTCATCATATCATCGTCTTCAACAATCTGCTGGTACAGCAATTGCAGCTTCTCCATCTGTATGCCATTGAGCCGTTTAGGAAAATGCTCCTGTAAGAATTTTTTATTTTCCCGGAAAGCGACCAGGTTATTGTAATGAAAGATCAGGTCAGACAACTGCGGGTAGAGCTTGTTTTCATTGAAATACCTGTTTACTTCCTGCAGGTAGGCGAGCAGCGTATACTTCTTTAACTCAAAATCGATATAACCATCTGCAAACCACGTTTCCGATAATGCTTTCATGCGGTATAGTTTTTAATGAGTAGTTGTATGAATTTACAAAAAACAGATCATATAATTAATTTAATATTTACATCATTTTTGAAATTAATTTGCATGTAAGCAGGTTTCATGCAAAGCATGTGCACGGATCTTTACAAGGTAGGCGGCGACGTAATTAATTACAGGGTTATATTTATTTAGTCTTTACACGGGCTGTTACAATCCGCCGCCCGGGCTGCCAGTATTTTATCACGGTCTTACGGTTCATGCCCTGGCATCCCATGGATAAGGGGTTGGAACATTTTGTATGCAGGCAGGATTCCCGCTGTAACAGGTCCACAGATTTTCCAGGATGACAGGCTTTTCTTTATTCGGCGTTTAGACGGGCAGTAGCGATCCCATTCATTGTACCGGTACATTTTTCTGTTGTTGCCAGTTATGTTAATTTTTAGCAGGAATTTTGCATAAGCTTATTGATTGAATTCATTTTCACTTAAAAATGCGCTATGAAACAGCTATTCTTTTTACACGTACTCAGCCTTGCCTTACTGACTGCTCAGGGTCAGTTAGTTGCAAAATCAAAATGTGATGTTTTTACAGTGGATATCCTCGATGGAAAAGTAAACGGCCTTAGACCAAATGCCCGCTTTGATGATATCAAAGCCAAACTGCCCTGTTTTACCGAAACAGCACCTGAAGGAAACAGTACAAAATGCGGCGGTAGTATTTTTTATACCGATAAGGATATCAATTTTTATACGGACCGGGATTATATAGAAATAAAGGAAAAATTCAAGGGGGTTTTTACTACACCCATCATGGGCGCTGCCCGTAGCAGCTTGTTTAAAATGCTGGGTAATCCTAAAGTGAAAGATGATAACTGGGATGCATTTCAGATGTCTTATGGCACCCTGGTATTGCATTATAGCAAGGCTGATAAAGTAAACCTGGTACAGTTTAGTACGAACGGCACAGATATGCTAAGTTTGTGCGAGTAAAGCAGCTGTTTTTTGATTTGTTAATTCTTTAGCCCTTATTAATATTAATCATGCTGTTTGCAGCGATGAGATATTTTTGCAGGTCAATAGTATATGCCCGTGAAGTTAATCAGCCTTTTTTTTCTTTCTATAATAGTGGTCACCCAATTGCAAGCCCAGACTTCGGCCTGCAGTACGCTGGGCCAAACGCCCGCAACGGCTTTTCCCCTCTGCACAAAAGATACTTTTACCCAGTCCACTGTGCCCATCTGTACCAACAGGCGGGTTAACGTACCGGGTTGTGGCCCGGCAACCGGGGACTATGCAGATAAAAACCCTTTCTGGTACCGGTTTACCTGCTACCAGGCCGGCACCCTGGGTTTTATGATTACGCCCAATGATTTATCGGATGACTATGACTGGCAGCTGTATGATATTACAGCCGTTACCGATCTTAACGCCGTATATACCAATGCAGCCCTGTTTGTAGTAGGCAACTGGTCCGGCAGTGCTGGTGTTACCGGGGCCGCAGTTACAGGTACGCACGTTGTAGAATGTGCGTCGGCTCCTGCAGATAATATTAATACATTCAGCGTGCAGCCGGTTTTACAGCTGGGGCATACCTACCTGCTGATGGTAAGTCATTACAGTGATAACCAGAGTGGTTACAAACTGTCTTTCATTGGTGGTACCGCCGTTATCAATGATCCCAGGTTGCCCGACCTCCAAAAATTGCAGCCTTCCTGCGATGCTACCGTGATTACACTAAAGCTCGATTCAAAAATGAAGTGCAATTCACTGGCCACCGATGGGAGTGATTTTATGATTGTACCAGCCGCCGCTACTGTAATAGCAGCTACCGGCGCTGGTTGCAGCAGCAGTTTTGATATGGATTCCGTTACGCTTATTTTAAGTAATCCATTACCGCCAGGGTCGTATTCGCTGTCCATAAAAAAAGGGCGGGATGCCAATACATTGCTGGATGATTGTGATCGTGATATTCCTGCGGGACATCAACTCCCTTTTGTTATTACACCGTTGCAACCTACTCCATTAGATAGCATAAGCCCTGTAAAATGTGCACCTTCCCAATTGGAACTGGTATTCAAAAAACATATCCGCTGCAATTCAATCGCCGCTGATGGAAGTGATTTTATTATTACCGGTCCTGCTCCGGTTACTGTGCTAAGTGCAGCCGGCGTTTGTAACAATGATCTCAGTTACAGCATTATTTTAAAACTGGCTGCACCGGTTGTAAAAGGCGGCATATACCAGGTAGCCATGAAACCCGGCAGTGATGGTAACACTGTTATTGATGAATGTGGCCAGCGCACACCTGCGGGATCTGCCGTCAGCTTCACGGTAAAGGATACTGTATCTGCTGATTTTAATTATAAAATTTCATTGGGTTGCAGGGCTGATACCATTGAATTTTTACACGATGCCCTTAATGGGGTAAACCAGTGGCTATGGGTTTTTGATGCGGCGGGAGCCAGCAGCCTGCAGGGAAAAGCCATAGTATTTACAACATTTGGCCAGAAGCAGATTTCACTGATTGTCTCCAATGGTTTTTGCAGCGATAGTATTGTAAAAACTATTTCTCTGAACAACGAACTGGATGCCGCATTTGAAACCAGTGATTTATTATGTCCCGAAGATGCGGCCGGTTTTAAAAACAACAGCAAGGGTGATATCATTGGGTATAGCTGGAATTTTGGAAATGGTAATACCAGTTTGCAGCAATTACCTGTGCCGCAGAACTATCCAAAAATTGGCGCAGAAAAAACATACCCGGTACAACTCATAGTAGAAAACACTTCGCATTGTTTTGATACCGCTACCAGTAAAATAAAAGTATTAAAGACCTGCTACATTGCGGTACCCAACGCATTTACGCCCAATGGCGATTTGTTAAACGATTACCTCTATCCGCTCAACGCCTTTAAAGCAGACAACCTGGAATTTAATGTCTATAACCGGCTTGGCCAGCTGGTGTTTCATACCATCAACTGGACAAAAAAATGGGATGGAACTGTAGGCGGTCATATACAAAGTGCGGGCACCTATGTTTGGACACTCCGGTATACCAACCGGGACACGGGTAAGAAAATTTTTCTTAAAGGAAGTTCCATATTAATCAGGTGATGATTGTTCCGTTAATTAAAACCGCCATGGAAAAGCCAGCTTCAAAAGTTTTTGAATACCGTATTACTGCAACAGCAGATGATATTGATGCGCTGGGCCATGTAAATAATATTGTTTACCTGCGCTGGGTACAGGAAGCTGCGGTTGCTCACTGGACTGCGCTGAGCAATGCCGCTATCAATGAAAAATATAGCTGGGTGGTGATGCGCCATGAAATTGATTACCTGCAGCCTGCCTTGCTGAACGATCAAATACTGGCATACACCTGGGTAGGAAAAAACGCCGGCGCCCGGTCCGAAAGGCATACGCAACTATGCAATGCCGTTACCGGTAAAAAACTGGCGGAAGCAGTTACTACCTGGTGCCTGCTGGATGCTGCAACCATGCGTCCAAAAAGAATTGAAGCAGCGATACTTTCCCTTTTTGAACAGGACGTGCAATGAGTTTGAATACCCGGTACTAAATACTAAGTGCTGTATCTTTGCCATATGGCAGAAGACTTACACATTGCAGCAGGTACAAAAGCAGCGCAATACCAGGCGCTGATACCACAAATCAGGGCGCTGACAGAAGGAGAGCCAGACCTGGTAGCTAACCTCGCCAATACGGTAGCAGCACTCAAAGAACAGTTCGGGTGGTTTTGGGTAGGTTTCTACCTGGTTAAAAATGATGAGCTGGTGCTGGGCCCGTTCCAGGGACCGGTGGCCTGTACCCGCATCAGCATGGGCCGCGGTGTTTGCGGCAGCAGCTGGCAGCAACAAAAGACACTGATTGTGCCAGATGTAGAAAAGTTCCCGGGGCATATCGCCTGTAGCAGTTTATCCAAATCAGAGATTGTAGTGCCGGTTGTACGTAGCAATAATGTGGTAGCAGTACTGGATGTGGACAGTTCCGATTATAACCAGTTTGATGAAACTGATCAGCAATACCTGGAAGAAATATTGATGTGGCTGGTATTTTAAGGAAGCTGCTATTCTGCCAATAATTTATTGATGGTGGCCTCAAAATCTTTTTTGTACAGCAGGTAATGGTCACCGGTAGCAGGCCCGTTAAAGCCCGTGTCTAATTTACGCACCTTTCCCTTTTTATCCAGTATAGCTGAGGAAGGGAAAAATTTAATAGGTGTTAACTCAGGCAATGTTTTTTCTGTACGCATTGAATCGTTTACGGTAACGCCGGTGATCAGCATCGGGTACTGGACATTGAAACGTTGCTGAAATTTTTTAAGTGTTTTTACAGACCTGGCTATATCTGTACTGTATTCATAGGCCAGCGACACAATTTCAATACCGCGCTGCTTATTTTTATTATAGTAATCACTGAAAAAAGCAGTTTCATCCATACAGTTGGGACACCAGCTGCCCATAAATTGCACCACCACTACTTTGTCTTTAAACCGTGCGTCATCTATAGAAACCGGCTTGCCTTCCAAATTGTTAAATGTAAAATGCAGTTTTTCTTCACCTGGGCGCAGGTACATGGCCACATCATCTTCCGGTAAACTGGCGGTATCATTTTTTTCTGCATGCCAGGGCTGTTTAAAAGAAGCGCCGGAATAAAACCAGCCATTGCTAATTGAGTCATTGTTGTTAATCAATGCGGTAAATAAAAAAGCATGCACTCCATCAAAGCAGGACAGCAATAGTGTATCGTTGTTGATTACACCTTCCAGGTAGCGGTAATCCCCCGTAGGGTTAAGAAAGGTGCCTGTTACGTAATTCATCCGCTGGGTAAATTCTGCAATACCCGGGGTGGTTTTATTGTTTTCTGTAAATGCGGCGGCCCAGCGGCCATTGATATTTTGGGCGGCATCTTTCGCGGTATCAAAACGCTTGCTACCCTTTGTAGCGGAGAAAGCCATGATTTGTGTTTTAACAGAACCGCCTTTCAGCCAGGTGCCGGAAAGATTGACGCCGTCTTTTTTTACCCTGAACTGCGATTCATACAAAGGCATCTGGACAATCATAGAATCGCCTTTTACCTGTATATCGGTTACGCGTATCCGTTCGCTTGCATTGCGTATGTTCCAGACAGGCTTACCTTTTTCTGTTGTCCATTCAAAATTAAAAACAATGTTTTGTCCATCGGCCCGGTGCAGTTGTGCCCGCCACCAGGTACCCGGCGATGGTTGTTGCGCACTTACATAATTGATGGTCAGAATAAACAGGAAAGAGAAGCTGAGTAGTCTCATAAGCATAAAACAATATACTGCAATGATAGTTCAAAAAAGAAAATCAATATTGTCAGGTAGCCGGCTTTTGCCATTTTTTTTCCGGGCGATTGGTGCTACAGTATAACAACAGGCTAAAAATGAATACCTTGCCAGTATGCTGCAAACAATTTCCATATTGGTTAAAGGGAAAGTGCAGGGTGTTTACTATCGTCAATCCACAAGGGAAAAAGCACTACTGCTCGGCATTGCCGGCACGGTGTGCAACCTGCCTGACCATTCCGTACAGATCATGGCTACCGGTGAAAAAGAACAACTTGATAAACTGCGGGACTGGTGCAGGCAGGGACCATCGCGGGCGGTAGTAACCAGCGTAGAATGGCAGGAAGAAGCGCTGGAATTTTTTGTGAATTTTAAGGTGCTGCGGTAGCGTTGAAGTATTCGTGTTGTAAAATGTATGCCGTTCCGGTGATATCAGGCAGCTGATCAATGATATACAACAGCGCGGCGCGGAGAAATTCATTCTGGCGTGATTCTTAGCAGGGCGGGGGAAAGTAATATAACCAAAGACCAGTTGTTTGTTACCAAAAACTCTTTTTCCCTTCAATCACTCAGCCTAAATTATCCAGCATTTCCTTTGTCATTTTCGCCAGGTCATATCCGTTTTTCCAACCCCAGTCGTTACGGGCCACCGTATCATCAATGCTTTGCGGCCAGCTGTTTGCAATCGCCTGCCGGTAATCTGGTTTGTAAGAGATTGTAAAATCCGGAATGTGTTGTTGTATAGCAGCGGCAATTTCTTTTGGTGAGAAGCTCATGCCAGAAAGATTATAGGAAGTACGGATAGATATCTTTTCAGCAGGCGCTTCCATTAATTCAATGGTGCCGCGGATGGCATCAGCAATATACATCATGGGCAGGTAGGTATCTTCTTTCAGAAAACACTCATATTGTTTTTCTTCCAGCGCTTCATGAAATATTTCTACTGCATAATCGGTGGTACCACCGCCCGGTGCAGATTTATAGCTAATCAAGCCCGGGTAGCGGATACTTCTCACGTCTACCCCAAACCGCTGAAAATAATAGTTGCACCAGAATTCACCTGCGTATTTACTGATGCCGTAAACAGTAATGGGTTCAATAATGGTTTGTTGCGGGCAGTTTTTACGCGGACTGGTGGGCCCAAATACGGCGATAGAGCTGGGCCAGTACACTTTTTTAATTTGTTCTTCGCGGGCGATGTCCAGCACGTTCAGCAGGCCCGTCATATTGAGGTTCCATGCGAGGTTAGGACTTTTTTCACCCGTGGCAGAAAGGATGGCGGCCAGCAGGTAAATCTGCGTGAAATTTTGCCTTATCACCTGAACATGCAGCATCTCCTTGTTCATTACATCAAGGCTCACGTATGGGCCAGTACCTTCCAGCAGGGGATTTTGCTCCCGCAAATCGGAAGCTACCACATTGGCATTACCATATATTTTACGCAGTGCCAGGGTTAATTCTACGCCTATCTGTCCGCTGGCACCTATTACCAGTATTTTGTCTTTAATCATAACTGTCTTTTCTAAGATTATCAAAAGTAGGCAGAAAAATCAATGCGCGTGTGTCTGCCACTTGCTCAAAAACAGACACCAGTTAATCAAGTCCGTTTGTTTTTGGTTGATAGCGGGAATAGCTTCATTCGCTAAACGGGATGCAATCATTTACCAGCAACTGTTAAACCTTGTTCATGACACGTATTCGCTGCCGGGTTAGCCGGACTAATTTTTTATACTGCAACGAAGAGCGCAACCGCGAAGGCCAACCTATTGTGCAGGGCGGTATTATTACTACAAGAGTAGCAAAGTCGGATGAGCAGCCAAAGAGGCGAATGGAAGCGTGGGGGGAAGACTAATAACGTTGGGGGACACTGCTTTTTCTTGCAAGTTCACTTAATAAAAGTTGGTGATATTTCCGCAGCAGGGTATACTTAGTTACCAGGCATGGGCAGTAATGGCTGTACTGCCAATGCTGAAATATAAGATGCTGCAGGTGATATGGTACCAGGCCGGGTTGTCAAGCATGTAGTTTTTGATGAGCGGCCGCCACTTACTCAAAATTGCACACCAGTTAAGCAGGGACACTTTATAGTGAATCAGCTACTGCTTAGTTTTACTCATCCAGCCTGATTAGCGGTAACATTTTCATTTACTGAATCTGCATGGCGTTGATGTTTATGTGCAACCTGCAATGAAAATCACCCATCCCGTTAAAAATATTATCATGTATCGCGCATCATTGATCTTTCACTATTTGCTATTTTTCTTTTTTTGCAGCAGGTCCTTTTCGCAGCAGGTGGAGAAAATGCTTGCTTCCAAACCGGTGGCAGTTTCAGGTAATATAAGTGTAACAGGTATTTTTTACAATGCCAGCGGAATTCCCAACCGGTACCTGCCTTTTAATTATGTTATTTCCGGCACGCCGGTACTGTCGCTGTACGGATTTCAAATACCCGTTTCATTCGTGATTGGCAAGCAGCAAAGCAATTTTACACAACCATTCAACCAGTTTGGTTTAAGTCCTTCCTATAAATGGCTAACCCTGCATGCAGGTTATCGTAACCTGGTTTTCTCCCCGTATACACTTGCCGGCCACACATTTTTAGGGGCCGGGGTAGAGCTAAACCCGGGCAAGTTCAGGTTTGCTGCCATCTACGGACAATTTAATAAAGCCACTTTGCTGGATACGGCACAGCAGCTATACTTTTCCAATTTTGCATACAAGAGAACCGGCATGGCTGTGCGGGTTGGGTATGGTACGGAGAATAATTATTTTGATATTATTGGTCTGAAGGCAAAGGATGATCCAGCCAGCCTGAAAATACGCAAAGGGCTGATTGATTCTTCTGGTATAGCGCCGGCAGAAAATACCGTAGCCGGGTATAATTTGCGGTTGAGTTTCTGGCATAACCGCATCACGCTGGAAAGCAATGCTGCCGTAAGTCTCTATACCAATGACATTAATTCTCCTGAACTCCAGGACAGTTCATTTGACAAAGAAGCGAAGCAAGTCAGGCACCTTGCAACAGTGCGCTCTGCCAGTGAACTATTTGGTGCGGTAGATGCATCACTGCGGTACAAAATCAAGAATTTTTCTGTGAAATTCCAATACAGGCATGTGGATGCAGGCTTTCAGTCCATGGGCGCTTATTTTCTAAACAACGATCTGGAAAATTACACCATTGCCCCGGCGTTTACACTGCTGCAGCGAAAGTTGCGGTTCAGTGGAAGCCTTGGTATACAACGCGATGACCTGGCGGATAAAAAAAGGGCCCGCGCCAATAAGGTCATCGGTTCAGCCAATGCCAGCGCTGATTTCACGGAGCGCCTGGGCATTGATGCCAGTTACAGTAATTATTCTGTAAGCCAGACTGTAAAAACCATCCGCTTTGCCGATTCTCTAAAAGTGGTACAGTCCAGTTCCCAGCTTTCTGTGACGCCACGTTACACTATCCCCGGTGCCGCCATTGCGCACACATTCGTTTTTTCTGCCAACCTTAGTAAAGTAAAGGAACTGAATCCGATGCGGGCGGATAGCCTGAATGGTGATATCAATATGTACAATTACCTGCTGAACTACCAGGTAAACCTGGTAAAGCAAATGGCATCGGTCTATGTTTCTTTTAACCATACTGAATTGAAAAGTCCTTTATTGAAGGATGGCAACAATGGCGTAACGCTGGGACTTTCAAAAAATGCCTTGAAGAATGCATTAACCCTGGCTGCCAGCGGGGGCTGGTTGCTGAGTAAAAGAAATGATGAAAAGGGAAGAATAATTACCGGTTCACTGCAATGCCGCTACCAGTTTTTCCGCCGTCACCAGTTCAGGGTGTCAGCTTATTACACAGATAGTAAGCCGGATAATCCAGCGCCCGCTTATCCACATTATACGGAGACAAGGGCGGAGGTAGGCTACGGGTTCTCTCTATAATGCAGGTGTTAATGATGACAGTGAACGCGCCCTGCATGCACTACTTTATTTAACTGAATTCAAATTTTTTGATTCTATGCTCAGCTTATTTCATAAGAGTACAATACTGCCTTTCATAGCGGCTGTATTGTTAACAGGGTGCTTCTTTCAATCAGTTGCGCAGCAGGAGATCAGTGTACGTGTGCAGGTGAACCGCATGCCGGACGGGCATTACCCTACCAAAATATACCAGTTCAGCAATACGCCGGGGCTGGTCTCTCTTACACTTACCAATCTTACCAATGCCACGCAAAATATTTATTTAACAGGAAAGCTAACCGGCGATAACGGCGTGTTGGTAGTTACTTCAAAAAATTACCAGCCTCCCGGCAACATAGAACTGGCACCGTTAAGCAGCAGAACCCTGAATGCCATTGAAGCGTCCTATCTTTTTGATGCCAATAACCTGGTATACCTCGCGGGCAATACCAGTATTAAGTCGTCTGTTTTTGGTGAACAGGGCCTGCCGGAAGGCGCCTACCAGTTATGTATACGCGCCGTGGATGCAGCTACCCGCAGGTCGCTTTCAGACGAAGACCCTATTGGGTGCAGCAATCTTTTCCAGGTGTCTCTATTGGAGCCACCGATGATTCTGAATCCTTATGATGAGCAGGCTTTGATGCTGGCAGGTATACAAAATTTTCCGTTGCGCTGGACAACACCTCCCGGGGCACCACCTTCCACCGAATACCTTGTTCGCATAGTAGAAATTTTTGGGAAACGCAATCCCTATGATGCCATGTTCTCTACGGCCATGCCTTTTTTCGAAACTACGGTGCGGGGAACGCCATTTTTTCTTTACTCTGTGCAACAGCCGCAAATGCAGCCAGGTCGGTCGTATGCCATGATGGTCATTGCATCTGATCCGCTGGGCAACGGAACTTTTCGCAATAAGGGACAGAGTGAAGTAGTACAATTTACATATGGAATCAAAGAAGGCGGAGGCAATACGGATCCATATCAGCCGCTTCCCCAAGGTTCTTCGCTGGAATATGCCAATCACAAAATTACTGGCCGCCTGTTCTGGGCATTCAAGAAAACAGAAACGGGGGCTTATACACTTAGTACGGGGGGTACCGGATTCATACAGGTAAAATCAACGGCGACCCAGTATGCAGCGGCAACTGGTACCCAGTCAGCTGATTTAGCCACCAAAGCCATAGATGCCAGCCCTTACCTGTCGGCTACTGTTTCCCGCAATGCATTTGCCTTGCAGGCAACCACCACGCCGCTTATCAGTTTAAATGCGGTAGCAGCAGTAAACGCCGATCCCAGTCTGCAGAAATCAGGTTCCGCCAGTCAGACCATTAATTATAATACAACCATCCCTGCGTTAACACCGGCGCTGCCCACCGGGTTTTTATCGGCTTCCGGTGCCAGCCAAAGCACTGTTAATTACGAAACAATAACAGTAGATACCGCGGGCGAACGTTTCGCTTTGTCCGGCGTTGCCGTAACACTGCATGCCGCCATTGCAGGTGCGCGTCCCATCCTACTGGCTACCGGTAAAACGGATAAGGAGGGTAATTTTTCATTGGAGTTCCTGGACCCGTCCTATGCTGCTGTTACAGGGGTTACCGGGCTGACGCTTACCGCTGGTACAACTGATTTTGAAAATACCAGTATTGCGGTACCAGTCAGTGTTTTAAAGAATAGCAATGCTGAAATTGGCAACCATACTTTATTGGCAAAAACCTTCCGGCTTTTTCCAAAAATAATATTTGATTCTACAGTAACTGCCGATAATAACGGCTATGGTTTTCATATTTACCGGGATGCACGTGACCTGGAAGACCGGCCCTGGCTGGTGAATGAAGGAATGACCGGCAATAAAAAACCTGAAAATATAAACGGCGGGCGGATGATAGAAATTGCGGCAGACACCATACCTGCGGGCGCCACAAATGCGGGTAAGCTGCGCCAGCTATCGGTACTGGATGCAAAAGGAGCGGGACGGTTATTTTTCGGTGGTAGTATATATGTATCACTGGTGCCATCTTCGGCAGATTATTATGACAGGGGAACTGTAATAACAATGATGAATGCTACCATTCCTGCCAATAAGGTTGCTGTTGCAAGGGTAGAATATAAATTATCGCATAAACCCTCGCAGGTGAGCGGCACCGTGGCCTTACCACTCGCAGAAAAAGGAAAAGTACCGGTGCAGGGCGCATTGGTGCGTGTTATATACAAGAAAGCAGACCGTGAACCCGGCCTTGATCCCAACCAGCTGATTACGCAAACTGCTACACTGAACAATGGCAGTTTGGTGCAGGCAGCTGTGGGCGCAACAGCAGCACCGGCCTGGACGAGTGCCACCGTTCATGATCCCGGCATCACTACGATGGAAGCACTGGCCTATACCGTTAGTAATACCGGGCTTGTAAACCCGGTAATAGTGCAGTCACGCGGCAATAGTTCACAGCTCACGGCGCAGGCGGTATTGAACCCGGTAATAGCGGCAATACAAATAAGTACGGTGCCAGACGACTCAAAAGCGGTTACTACCACCGCCGATGAACTGGGGAATTACTTTGTTATGTTGCCGCCACTCAAAAAAAATGCATCCATAACCGTGGAAGTGGTCAGCATGCCTGCCGATTTTAGAAAATTTGCCATTGAAGCAAAGGGCTACCAGCAACCTATAGCCGGTTTTCAATTGTCCAAAGGTGGTTCTAAAATAGTAGATTTTGAAGTGAAGGCAGATGTGGCGGATGTGGTAGGAAGGGTAGTGGACGACCAGGGCAAGGCGCTGCAAAATGCAAGAATAAATTTTAAAGGGGTTACCATCGGGGAAACAGGCAGCGATGGTATTTTTCAAACAACCATTTACCCCGGCACGCACTCTTTTGTACTTGAAAAAGAAGGCTATGTGGTAAAAACCATTTCAGTGGTAGTGCCGCAAATGACCAACAGTACTGATAAAGGCTATGCATCGCAATGGCTGAGCATGACGCTGCAGCAAAAGCAGGCAGCAACCCTCTCACGCATCAGTCAATCACAAACAGTGCAGGCTTCTGTTACAAGAGGTAATAGTTTTTCAGCTGCTATGTTTGGCATTGCGGCACCTTCCGGCAATAGTAATGGAACCATACAGGCTACCTTAAACGGGTCGCTGGCTTTGGCATTTGGCATAGCTGCTGCTTCTCCCGGATCGCAGTATGAAATACCCCGGCGGTTTGCGATTGATTTGAAAGATGTGGGGTACCTGCCGAAGATTGTAGGAAAAGCGCGTTTTCGTATTACAGATGAAACCAACACGGCCATTGCTGGTGTACGCATCAGCTTGTTCGACAGTACCCATACAACAGACGATAAGGGCGAATGGTATTATGAAGGTTTTGGCGGCTCCGCCACGCTTACGCTGGTACCACCTGCCGGAACAGCTTATATTGCCGAACAAAAACTCGTCAACCTTGCAGAGTCCGGTAAAGAAGAACTGATCATTGTAATCCTGAAAAAAGGAATTTTAATAAGTGGTATTGTAAACGGTGGGGGCAAACCATTGCCGGGTGCAAGAATACTGCTTGACGAACAGGATTTCGGCGGCATTACCACGGATGCTTCCGGCCACTACGAGTTCTACACGACGCCCGGGCCGCATAAAATTGGTGCCCGTAAACAAGGCTTTGTGGGATCCGATAAAAACCCCGCAGATCTAAAACCCGTCAATGCCATCAATTTTGATCTTACCGGCAGCAACGGACGAAATTATGCTACCCTGCTGGGTTTTGCGATCGAACTTGATGAAGCCGTAGCTGCCGGGGGTGGACAGGAAAAATGGACCGGTAATTTCGTTGGGCTGCAACCGGTAGACCAGCAGGTATTCAGCCTGCCGGGTCAAACACGTATTCCTTTCAGTAACCTGGTAGTGGGTTTTGATGCGCAGGGCAACCCCGTACCCCAGAATAATATGGTGAAAACCGATGCCACAGAATTGCCCATGAAACTCTTTGGATACCTGCCGGTAAAATTAACCACGGGCGATGTAATCAGTTTTACACGTGCAGCTAACGGTAACGGACAGTTGAGTGGCAAGATCAATATAGCGTTCAATGCCATACAGGGTTACCGGGGCTGGACTATGAACGAAAACACGCCGTTATTAATTTCAAAAGCAGGCGCCGGCGCGGCAGACAGGATCACCGTATTCAGCAGTGCAGGCCCGCAGGTAACCGATCAAAATTACCTGCTCACAGGCGAGGCAGGAAATGCTGTCACCGGAAAATTATATGGTTTTGGCATCAGCCTGAAAAGTGGAACAGTAGATAAGGATGGCCTTGGTTTTACCGGCAGCATTGCTACCCCGGACCTGGCGCCTATCAAATCCATCGCTATCGGAATAAATAATTTATCCATTAACCGGGCACTTACCGTCAGCGCGGTATTACTAAACCAGGAAGCACTTCCTGAACTGGAAATAGCCAGCTGGAAAGCAGTCATAGATGGCTTGTTGTTTAATGAAGATGGTTTTAAGATTGGCGGTAATATGAACCTTGCCATTCCTAAATCACTGCCATCATTTGTTAGTTTTTCCGATCTCAGCATCGCAAAGGATGGTCTCTTCGGGGGAAAATTTGCGCTGCCGGAGAGTGGCATTAATGTGCTTGCGCTGGCTGATATCAAGCCCGACGGCTTGCCTTTAAGTTTTGGACGGGTGGGCAACAGCAGTGTATACAGGATAGCCGGTAAAGCAGTTTTTAAGATAAATGTTTCTATACTGGACAGGCCATTGAAAGTGCCATCTTTTGAAATATTAACCAATGGCGATTTCAGCGTGCAGGTGCCAGTTGATTATAAATTGTCCCTTAAGCTGTTTGATTTTGCGATCACTAACTTAAGTATCCGGGCAAAAGACAATACGCCGTCCATTCTTTTACAGGGGCAGTTTAAGACCGACCTGAGTTTTATAAGATTTGATGTAGGGGATATCACCATTAAGGCAGGGGGTAGCGGACCCGCCTTTTCAGTTGCCAAAGTGGGGTTGAAATTAGACGTTGGTGTATTAACCGCCACCGCAATGGTTGGTTTTTCTGATGAAGGTTTTGAAGGAGAGGGCGGAATGACCATTAAAGGGGCTGAAGTAATAGGCGGATCTATAGGATTTAGATATTACAAGCGGCCTGCCGGTGTTGAACTGGGGGCTAAGTTTTTCGCCAATATACCACCTATTCCACTGGGGCCTTATTTTACACTGGATGGAGTGGGCGGCGGTTTTGATTACCGCGCCGGGGGAGCGAATGGTGGCTTTAGTGTGGATGTAAGGGCGAAACTGTCTGTGCTGGGTGCTGCCGGGGTGGCCGTTGCCACGGTGAATCCGCTGGCATTAAAAGTAGAGAGTGCTGGTATACTTACCGGGTCAGGCGACGTGCTGATGGCCAACTTCATTAAAACCTCGAACGCAGTAGTAAAATTTAATGGTCCGGAAAAAACATTTTCCGTAGAAATAAATAACACCACTTCTCCCCTGGAGGGACTGGTATCAGAGAAAGTTATTGGCACACTGGTTATCAGCGCCAAAAAAGGTGATGAATTTGTGTTCCTTGGTTGCGGCTATAAGACAACCATGATAGGGCTTATTGATAACCACGGTGAACTGGCGGTGGCGGTGCATCTTAAAAATCCAAAAAGCAGGAATGATCTCACTGCGCACTATTTTGAATATGCACCGGACGACTACCTGCGCGAAAGATTTTCAGGGGTGTACATCAATGTTTCTGCGCAAATAGGTATCCCAGAAAAGGATGCACTTGGATTTGATCTAACGGTAGCGAGTGCACGTTTATGGTTTGCGTATGGATATAACGCCAACCTGCTGCTCAACTTTGAAGAAAATGCCTACCGCCTCGGTTTTGGCGGCGGTTTTGAAATGGGTATTGAAGCCTGCGTGGCAAAAGTGGCTTGCGTAAACATAAGTGCCAGTATGTGTATAAAGGTGGAAGGCGGACGCAATAACGCGCTTGGCTGGAATTTTATGGCCACGGCTTCTGGCAGCGCCAGCCTGGGCGCTGGTCTGGGTATTGGTGACTGTGACCCTGGTTGCAATGAAGTCGTCGGTCCCTGGGATGGGTGCCTGGGAGGCGCGTTTAAGTTATGTGGCAATGCCTCGGTAGATCTCAATTTTAACGAACGCAATGGTTTGAAATTTAACGCCAGGGCCGGTGGCAATACAACACCTTGTTTTTAAAGAAAAGCAGATTATGAAAAAGATAATAACTAGTATCGCGCTGTTGTTACTGTACGTTGCTGCAATTGGTCAGCAAGCGCACAGAGGCGTGTTCAAATCGCCGGTCATTCCCGGTCCCAATGGCGTATTTGTTTACGCCACGGATTCAGCGCGGCGCACACAAAAGCCATCAGTCAATCAATCGTATATTATTTTCAAGGAGGAAAAAAAAGGCGCTGGCTTTAAAAAGATGGCGGCATTGAATTTTCCTGCAACGGCTGCTGAACTGGAAAAACGGATGGGCATCGAACTCCTGCAAAGTATACTGCAGCAGCGAAAACTGCGTTCGGCACAGGATCTCTATGATCAGTTAAAAAGAGGGCGTTTTGATACCCTGGGCATATTCAGTCTTGCATCGCCCGTGCTGGAAGCGCTGGGCATGCTGTACATTGATCATACAGTAACAACTGCAGACCCATCCGTGAGCTACCGCTTAGTAGGAGTATATAACGGAAATGAGCACCTGCAATACCAGCTTGGCCTGGGCGCGGTTCAATACGATGCCATGCCTTCTTTTAAAAAATACCGCGCCACTATCAATGACAGCGCGGCGATGGTGACCTGGTATGCAACCCGGCAGAAAGCTGCCTATGCTACCGTATTTACCAACGCAGGTACGGATAGTGAAACCAAATTCAACCCCGGCGCACAGCAATTTATTTACGTAAAAAAAGACACACTTTTCGTTACTTACACCACCCGCACCACGCCGGGAAAAAAACTGGTGGCCTACCTGCAACCGGAAGATCTGGCGGGTAACCGTGGTGAAGCATCAGATACGGTACACCTGCTGGCAATCGGTTTTAATGACCGGGTTTCAATTGAAAATTTAACGGCAAAAGATACACTGGGAAGCGTGAGGCTTACATGGAAAAGTCTGCCTGCCAAAGCCTGGTGCAGTGGTATAGAAGTGCTGAAGTCGCGTTTTGCAACGACAGACTATGTAGTAATAGATACATTGCCCATTACGGCTGTAGAGTACCGCGACCGCCATACCATCAGCGGCAATATTTATTATTACCAGCTTCGTCCCCTGCTTTTTGATCTTCCGCAAAAGGGAAGGATCACCCCTGCTACAGTAAACGTGCGCACGATAGCCCTCCAGCAAAAAATAATCGCCCCCCAGGGGCTTCAACTGGCATTGCATTCCAACGCGGCCGTTCGCCTTAACTGGCTGCCCAATGCGGAACTGAATATTTTTGCCTACTACATTTTACGCGGCACAGCAAGGGCCAATATGCAGGTGATATCGCCCGCCATAAGAGATACTGTATTTATTGATTCACTGAAGGGAGTGAATACCGGAACGACCTACCTGTATGCAGTAGCCGCAGTTGATATGAATATGCAGTGGAGCGATACTTCTGCGCCGGTAGCGATGCAGTCGCCACGGGCCAGCCTGGCCACCGCGCCCGGAGGTATACAGGCAAGGGCCTCGGCACAGGGCGTGCGCCTTACCTGGAATAATGTTGCTATAACAGATGCTTCGGTAACAGGCTACCTTTTATACAGGAGAAATAAAGGGGAAACCTACTTTATACAACTCAACAAGACGCCACTACCCGGCACTTACTTTACAGACAGCAGCAGTTTACCGGCCGGCGATTATGAATACGGGTGCAGTGCTGTAGACGCATGGAACCATGTAAGCATACTTTCACCGCTTGCCAGTGTGCATCTTGTTTCAGGTAACAACGGCACGATTTCTTTGTCGCCACCGGCTGTTTTTGTATTGCGGAACGCCAAAGAAGGTATTGAAATAAAGCTGCCCGCTACCGCTACCGCCACAGGGGAAAAAATATATGCCCAAACCAATACCAGGTACAATCTCTACCGCAGACTGGTAACCGAAAAGACGTTCCGGAAAATCGGCGCCATGGCACCCGGACAGTCATCTTATACTGACCGGCAGGTAATAAAAGATCAGTTGTATGCGTACACGGTGAGCCTGCAACAGGAACAGGAAGAAAGCAACCGCAGTGCGGAGAAAAGTATCCGCCGTAAATAAATGAGCAGCAACAAAAGAAAATTCCAAAAAGCATTGTATGAAATATAAATATCCCGGTTTTCTATCGTACCTGCTGGTAATATTACTGTTGTATACAGGCTGTGCCAAGCAAAACATTTTTACTGAACCACCGGATCACCCGGTCATTGACAGCATCTCCCCATCCGCAGGTTTTACCGGTACACAGATAAGATTATGGGGAAGCGGGTTTTCTACCTTTTCCTCCAGGGATACAGTGCGTATCAACGGGGTGAGTTTGCGCGTCGATTCTCCTTCCACCAGTACGGTGATGCTGGCTACGCTGATAGACAGTACCGGTACCGGAATTGTAACGGTTACGGTTAATGGACAATCCGGGCAGGGTCCTGTGTTTACTTATTTAAGCAGGGGTACCGGTATAGACGCGCCCGTGATAACCAGCGCTGATTTTGGATGGAATGATGGCCGGGGCTATGCGGTAAGCGTCAAAACACTGCCAGCGTCAGACAATGGCATCCGTGTACTGGTAGGCGGGGTAAATGCGCCCATTGCTTTCGTAGTAAGACCGGGCGACCCCAGGTATGATCCCAATAAAGGAAACCAGATCCTCTTGCAAACGGATTCAATAGTGCTCAATCATGCCGATGGCATTTATGCAAATTTTATGGTAACGTTCAATGGGGTGCCTTCCAACACATACCCCTACCAGCTGAACCCCGTTATTACAGATATGTTCTCATCACATGGTTCTTTTAAATTTGCAGCGGGTGATACGCTGACCATCAGGGGGAAATTTTTTGGTGATCGTACGCAATTGCCCTCTTCTATTACTATGGTATTTAATGGTGTGCCGCTAAACCAGCCCACTATTCTCAGCTGGAGCAATACAACAATAACTGCCGCCATGCCCGCTTATCCCACTGTGCCGGTGAACTCAGGTATACCAATTGGAGTTAAAGTAGGCAGCAAATCCCCACTGCAGGGATCCAGCGTGATTTATCTTGCTGTGGTTACCGGTCCACCTGCTACTGGCGGAGTGTTTACAAAAATTGACTACAGCGGTACCAGTACTTTCTCTGAATCAAGAAAATACCTGGCTGCAGCAAGTGCCGGCAGCAGAATTATTTTTGCCGGGGGCACCAATACCGGCTATTCAAGAGCGGTAGATATTTACAACGCAGTAACCGGTGTATGGAGCACCGCGCAACTGAGTGAGGCAAGGTTTAACCTGGCTGCCGCCGCCGCGGGTAGTAAAATAGTTTTTGCAGGAGGATTCAGTGGCGCCGGTTATTCCAGTGCTGTAGATATCTATGATACCCTTACTAACGCCTGGACAACTGCGCAACTGAGTGTGGCAAGATCCAGCCTGGCCGCAGCGGCAGCCGGCAATAAAATATATTTCGCCGGTGGTGAAACCAACCGGGGGACCACTGGTTCTTCTAAAGTAATTGATATCTATGATGTAACCAGCAATACCTGGTCTACCGGGCAGCTAAGCGAAGAAAGGGCGCAACTGGCCGGCGCAGCTACCGGCAATAAATTAATTTTTGCAGGCGGCCACAACGCGGGCACCGGGGCAGACAGCAGGACGGCCGACATATTGGATATCACTACCAATACCTGGACAACGGCCCTGCTGCCCGGGGGCGCAAGGTACCAGTTAGGGGGTGCGGGTGCAGGTAACAAAATAGTTTTTGGAGGGGGCATTAGCAATCTTTCGGGCACAGCTTTAAAAAATGTGGATATATATGATGTAACTACCAATACCTGGAGCACCGACCAGCTTAGTGTGGGGCGCTGGGCTCCGGCAGCTGTAGCAGCCGGAAATAAAATAGTTTTTGCGGGCGGATTTGATGGCGGCCCTGCATTTAAAATCAGCACCTTTGATATCTATGATGTAGTTAGTAAAACATGGGTGGCCGGCCAGCTAAGTGAAGGAAAAGGCGGAATGGCGGGCGCTGCGGCAGGAAATAAAATGCTGTTTGGCGGAGGAGAAACAAACACAGCGGTGGGCGTTAGCAACACCGTTGAAATTTTTACTTTATCTAACTAAGAGAAGTGGCTTTAAAATTCATGGTGACTATTTTTATTTGCAATAAATGTTTGTATCATGCCTGCAAATGGCAGCGTAACAATTATCTTTCAGGTATCCATCATTAACATGCAAACAATATATGAAAAGAAACAATTTTATGTTGGCTGCACTGGCCCTTATAGTGGCGCCTTTTACCGGCATTGGCAGAAACAACAATGCCAGGTATGCACCAGGCAGGGGTTTTAAAGCAAATGCAGGCGAAGGGCGCATTCATGGTCATATCAAGCTGAAAGGCGTCAATGAAAATGTGCTGGATGTAAAAGTATCCGGCACAGATACGGAAGGCGGGTTTGCCATGTTTGAGCAAACTTCACTTTCACAGGGCCGGGGCACGCCACTGCATGTACATCACCTGCAGAACGAAGTTTTTTATGTGATAGAGGGAAATTATTATTTCCAGGTAGGAGAGGAGAAATATAACCTCAGCGCAGGCGATAGCATTTTCTTACCTATGAAAGTGCCCCATGCATGGACGCAGGTAAGCGCGAAAGGAAAAATGACGGTGACCTTTCAGCCGGCCGGAAAAATGGAGGACTTTTTTTTAACAGTGGCAGCACTGGAAAAGGAACCTACGCAGGAAGAAATGGCGAAAATTTTTGCGGCCTGCGAAATGCAGATAGTTGGTCCGCCGCTGAAACTTGCATGACGTGATGCTGCATGCAGACAGCACTCATTCACAAACTATAATAGGTAACTTTAAATATGCCTACTTGCCGGGTTTTATTTTTTTTCAGCATTGTGTTTGTTATTGGTACCGGCAGTATCGCCCAGGTAGGGCCAGACTATTCTTTCCGGCATATTAACCAGGAAGACGGCCTTCGGCACAACAATGTACTTTCCATTACACAGGATACAAAAGGATTTATCTGGCTGGTCACAAAAAACGGCTTGCAGCGTTATGATGGTTCAAGGTTTCTCAATTTTGCGGAAATGCTTACAGACCCTGCAGAACCGCGTGCATCAGGGGCGATCGCGTATGCTGATAGCAGCCGTAACAGTGTGTGGATAATGAAGATGAATAAAATAGAACGGTATAACCTGTCCACAAACCGTTTTACGCAGTATGATCTGATGGCTTTGCACCGGTACCCGGAATTTCTGCATGAAAAATATACGGATGACAAAAATAATCCCTGGCTCATCGGAGAAAATACGGTATTTGTGTATGACAGCAGTAAACAACAATACAACCTTATAGCCAGTAATATTAACCCGTTTCAAGCGCACGCAAGCAACTATTTAGTGCATGAAAACGGCGGCGCATATGCCCTGATGCCCGGTAACCCGGACGGCTTATATGTTTTTGACAAGGCTACAAAAAAAGTATATACCGGATCTTTCAATCCGCTTCATTTTCCAATACTGGATGCATTCAGGAAGGTGTTGACACCAAACGGATATCCTATCAGGCACCTGATGAAGGATAGTCGCAATAACTACTGGTTAACGCTGTGGCGGGATCTTCTTTTCCGGTATAATCCGGTAACTGGAAAAATAGTCACGTATTCTTTGCCCGGCATTATAAAAAAACGCGATGGCGTTAATACAAATATCGGTGACAAAATAATCAATGGATTGTACCAGGACAATCATGGCGCTATCTGGTTGTTTACAGAAAATGCAGGCCTGCTTAAATACAATGAGGCCAAAGATGATTTTGATCCCATTTTTATTGACGAACTAAACAGTTTGGCTAACCGCTTTAGTTACGCGGTCAACTGTGTTTTCCAGGACCGGGAAGAAAATTTATGGCTGGGCACCGACAGGGGCATTACCATTTTCAATCCTTACCGTAAATATTACCGTACCATTCACCACGAAGAAAATAATCCTGCGTCGCTCCCAAAAAGTGAAATCACCAGTTTTATTCAAACCAGTACAGGGCACATACTGGCGGGTACATGGGGAGGCGGTATCACCGTTTTCGACAGTAATTTTCAATTCAAAAAAAACAATTACCTGGCCGGCCCTTCTGATCATAATCTTATCTGGAGTTTTATACAAAACGAAGATGGTAGTGTATGGGCAGGCTGCCAGCACGGTGCAATTAATATATGTACTTCTTCGGGTGACCCGGTTACCACCATCAATCCGCCCGAAACAGCAGGTTCTACCGTGCGCTGCATGACGCGGGACGCGGCTGGAAATACCTGGCTGGGACTGCAAAACGGAGAATTAGTGAAATGGGATAGGCTTGGGCAACGGTTTGTTAAAGCTGCGGTGCCGGCAGGAATACCGAAACTTCCGCCTGTATTGTTTATTTTTTTTGACAGGACTGGCGCATGCTGGGTGAGTACCGAATCAGGATTGAAAAAATTTGATGCAGATAAACTGGCGTTTACCGATAGCTATCTGCCGGATAAAAATAATCCCCAATCTATTTCCGGAAAAACCACCACCAGTATTGAGCAATACAATGATTCTGTATTGCTGATAGGCACTATATATGGCGGATTGAATTTTTTCAATATCAATACAAAGGCATTTTCACACATTGGCCTGGCAGAAGGTCTTCCCTCCAATACAGTGTATGCAATAAAAAAAGATTCGGCGGAGAATATTTGGTTTACCACAGAATATAGTTTGTATAAATTTCATCCGCCCGATAAAAAATTCATTCGTTTCAATACGGCATTGAATGATATTGCATCTTCGTTTAACGCACTTCAGTTCCGGCAGTTAACCGGCGGCAGGTGGCTAACGGCCACTGAAACAGAACTGCTTTGTTTTACGCCCGGTAAACCCGCGTTTACGTCCAGTGACCCAAGGGTTGAAATTGCCGGGTTCAGGGTATTTGATAAACCAATGTTCATTGATTCATTGCTGGCATTGCAACGGCCGGTGGAGCTTGATTACCGCAATAATTTTTTAACGGTTGAGTTTGCATTGCTTAATTTTTCCAGTATTCAGCAAACCAGGTATGCTTACCGTATGAGCGGGGTAAACAGCGACTGGGTAAATGCGGACACAAAGCAATTTGCCAGTTATACCAATCTGTCGCCCGGCCAGTATATATTTTCAGTAAAAGCAGATAATGACAGCAACCAGTCAGCCGAAACTTCTTTTACCATCATCATCACACCTCCTTTCTGGAAAACAAAGTGGTTCCTGCTGCTTGTCATCGCCTGCATTATCTTATTGGTATACCTGTTTGTACGCTGGCGTATAACCAGCATCCGGGCAGTGGAAGCAGAAAAATTAAAAGTACAAAAGCTTAATGCGGAGCAGTACAGGAACAACCTGGAGATGGAACAGATTGTCAACTATTTTTCTTCTTCCCTGATTAATAAAAGCACAGTGGATGACGTATTGTGGGACGTTGCAAAAAACCTGATTGGCCGGCTGGGTTTTGAAGACGGCATGATTTATTTGTGGAACAAAGATAAAACCAGGATGGTCCAGCGGGCAGGCTACGGTCCAAAGGGGTCCATTGAAGAAATACAAAAAAAACCTTTTGACGTAAGTGCCGGCCAGGGTGTGGTAGGCTATGTGATCGGTACCAGGGAGCCGGTTATTATTGCGGATACTTCAGCGGATCCGCGCTATCGTGCAGATGAAATGACAAGACTGAGCGAAATCACGGTACCTATTATTTACAATGATGAACTGATTGGCGTAATTGACAGCGAGCACCACAAAAAGCGCTTTTTTACAGAGCAGCACATACAGGTCTTGAGTACCATTGCCACACTGATGGCCAATAAAATTAAATCCATTGAATCGGAGCAGTCTCTGCAGCAGGCAAAAATAGAAATGCTGGGAATAAGCGAAAAATTGTCGGCCGCCAAACTGGAGGCTTTACGCAGCCAGATGAACCCGCATTTTATTTTTAACTGCATCAACTCTATTGATAACCTTATTCAGAATGATGACAAGGAAAGCGCCACACTTTACCTGGCAAAATTTGCCAAATTGATAAGGTCTATCCTTGAAACCTCTAAGGCTAATACCGTGCCGTGCTGGAAAGATATGGAGACGCTGCGCGTGTATATAGAACTGGAAACGTTGCGGCTGGATAACAAGTTTTCCTGCGAGGTAAACATTGCTCCTGAAATCCTGAACGGTGATTACAAAGTGCCGCCGCTGGTGATACAGCCATTTGTTGAAAATGCTATTCACCATGGGTTGCTGAATAAAATTGATACAGACAGAAAACTGTTGATCAATGTGTGGGCGGGCGATAATTATATTTATTACCTGGTGGAAGACAATGGCGTGGGACGCGCAAAAGCTGCCGCCTACAAGGAATTAAACAAAGCTGGCCATGAATCAATGGGCATGCAGATAAGCATCGACCGGATTAATTTATTCAACCTGCAAAATAACGGCGCTGTAATTATTACTGATCTTTTTAATGACCAGCATGAAGCTGTGGGCACCAGGGTAGAAGTAAAGTTGATTAACCAATAACACAAGTACCATGCTTACCGCCATTATTATAGACGATGAAAGCAGCAGCCGAAATGGCCTCAAACAAAAGCTTGTCAATTACTGTCCGGAAATAACTGTTATTGCAGAATGCGAAAACGGGGAAGAGGGTATCAGAAATATAGAGGCAAAAAAACCGGATATCATTTTCCTTGATGTAGAAATGCCCCGCATGAACGGGTTTACCATGCTGCAGCAGCTGGAGAACCGGAATTTTGAATTGATATTTATTACTGCTTATGATTATTACGCTATCAAAGCCATTAAATTCAGCGCCCTTGATTACCTGGTAAAACCCGTAGCGATCGAGGATTTAAAAGCATCCGTAGCCAAAGCAGTTCAAAAAAGAAAACTCACTTCCGGCAATGAACGCCTTGAACTGCTGCTGCAGAATTTAATGAACGAAAAAAAAGAGCAGCAGCGCATTGCCATACCGTCTATGGATGGATTGCAATTTATCAGTATGAGCGATATTATTTACCTGGAAGCACAAAGCAACTATACTATTATTTACCTGCGGGATACCTATAAGCTAACCGTGTCAAAAACATTGAAAGATTTTGAAGAATTGTTGCCACCCGCTGTTTTTATACGCATCCATCATTCGCACATCATTAATAAAAATGCGGTAGAAAAATATATCAAAGGAGAAGGCGGGCAGGTGGTGATGAAAAACGGTACTACGCTGGATGTGGCCCGCCGTAAAAAAGAAGAGTTTATGAAAGCCATTGGGTTTGGATGATTGGTTGCCGCTACCAATCAATTGTCACCGGAAAAAGGGGAGCCCTTCCCCACAGGTTAGCTGATTAAGCGATCGGCTGATCAACTATCTTTGCTGCATGGAAAAATTCTTACAGGACCTGTTTGCGGGTCAGCAATATGATGAAAATAATTTCTTTTTAATAGCAGGCCCTTGCGTGGTAGAAAGTGAAGAGCTGGTGATGGAAATAGCCGATAAAGTATCGGGCATCTGTAAAAACCTGGGCATTCCCTATATTTTTAAAGCATCTTACCGCAAGGCCAACCGTACCAGTGCAGGTTCATTTACCGGCATTGGGGATGAGGCTGCACTGGCCCTGGTTCAAAAAACAGGCGCCGCATATAAACTGCCCACCACCTCAGATATACATGCGCACGAAGAAGCGGCCATTGCTGCTCAGTACATTGATGTATTGCAGATACCTGCCTTTCTTTGCCGGCAAACAGATTTACTGCTGGCCGCAGCTGCAACCGGTAAAATAGTCAATGTAAAAAAAGGGCAATTTCTAAGCGGCCCGGCAATGAAATTTGCAGCCGATAAAATCCGCAAAGCGGGCAATGATAAAGTCATACTAACAGAAAGGGGCAATACATTTGGCTACCAGGACCTGGTAGTTGATTACCGCAATATACCCTGGATGCAGGCACACAATGCCCCGGTGGTAATGGATGTAACGCATGCTTTGCAGCAACCCAACCAAACCTCGGGTATTACTGGCGGCAACCCACAGCTGATAGGCACCATTGCCAAAGCAGCCATCGCCACCGGCGCCAACGGATTGTTTATAGAAACACATCCCAATCCTGCCAAAGCATTAAGTGATGGCGCCAATATGCTGAAGCTGGATTTGTTGGAAGGCTTGTTACAGCAACTGGTAAAACTAAGGAAAGCGGTAAACTCCTGATTGCTGAACCCTTGATCCAGTGGGTTATAAAGTTTATTTTTTATGTTCCCGCCGGTGCAGTCGTTAAAAAATTTTGATTTGACCTCAGTACAACCCCTCCAAAAGAGATGCGGGAAAGCCTGAAGGGCTGATATTATTATAGCCAGCGATAATTTGGGTACAAAACCCCGAAGGGCTGGACATTTAAAGAACCGTCATTTCCCTTTAAATTTATATCGTTCTGAAAAGAATAACATGTTTCCATATTGACCACATGCATAAGGGATAAATGTTGTATATTATTAATCACGAACTTTGGACTAAGTAACCCTTCAGGAGCGACAGGTTATATGAATTACAACGAGAAAATTATCATTGATTTTGAACTGCATTCCGTAGAAGGCATACAGGAGTGTTTTGCAAACGGCGTAGATCCCAATGGGGTTGTAAAAGGGGAACCATTGATTGATCACATGGTAAATATGTATACCCGCAGCCCGCGCTTCAAAGAGTGTATTAGAGCTTTTATAGCAGCAGGGCTGCAGATGGAAGACCTGGTATTGTTTTCGGTATTGACGGATGATGCGGTATTGCTGCAAGGTCAATTGGAAAAAGACCAGCAGGCAATGTCAAAAAAATACACACTCAAATGTGCCTATACACCCTTGTATGAAGCCAGCCTGTTGCATATATGTGCAGAATACAACCATGTATCGTGCGCGGAAGTTTTATTGAAGCATGGGGCAAACATTAATGCAACAGCAGGGGTTGATGAATATGGTTTTGGCGGACAAACACCCCTTTTTCATACCGTTAACCAGAACGGCAACCAGTCGGCAGACATGCTCCACTGGTTGCTGCAGCGCAAAGCAGCTGTTCTGACAACAGTGCGCGGTTTTATCTGGGGCAGGAGCTATGAATGGGAAACGCTGATGCCAGCGGTTAACCCTGTCAGTTATGCCATGATGGGTTTGTTGCCACAGGTGCACCGCCATGAAGCCACCATTGCCCAAACGGTGTCTTTATTAATGAAACATGCTTACGGTATTGAGTACCTGCCGGGGAATGTGCCTTGCGCTTATTTAAAGCATTAGCCTGCCAGGAAGCTACCTGGGTAGTTAATTTCGCTCCTGCTTTATCCACAAGATGCTTCGTTCCTCAGCATGACAGGCTAGGTGAGTTGTCTCCTGAGTGATATTCCTGGTCTGTATGTTGAACGATGGCCAATTGAATCATTCTCGCTAACAAAGGCGATTTATAACAGATATCTTTTTCGATTGTTATCCTGAGGAACGAAGGATCCCGGAGGGTTCGGATAATTGAAAGACTGCTACTGATTTTTCATTGCAAGAATAAATACTGGTAGCAAATTGAGCTACTTCGATGTCCACGAGATGCTTCGTTCCTCAGCATGACAGGTTAGGTGAGTTGCCTCATGATTGATATTCCTGTTCCGCAATATTGAACCATACCTGATTGATTCAGCATGACAGGTGAGATGAGTTATCTCATGGACTGGTATTCCTGGTTTGCAATAGTAACTCCACCCAATTGGATCATTCTCGGCGAACAATGATCTTTTCATAACACCTATCTTTTTCGATTGTTATCCTGAGGAACGAAGGATCTTGGAGGCTTGAAAGAAGCGAGCGACTGCTATTGAGTTTTCATTGCGAAAAGGAACTACTGGTAGCAAAACTGCACTGCGGCTAAACCCCACAAAAAAGCCCCACTTTCAGCAGGGCCACTCTTGCAGGTAGGAAATATTCTTGTGATTTCAGCGACGGATTGTTTCCAGGGTTGGAATCAGGATTCTAAAACGGGCATCCATCCATAGGTTTTCTCATGCTGACCGGCGGCTTGCTTCATTGCCTTTCTGGTTCTTCTGCATTTTTATATTGAGCCGGTCAAAAAAACGTTCTGTAATAACAGCTATAATGTTTTGTGTAATGGATAAATAGAAGGCATTGTCTTCCGTATTCATCACCTTATCAACCATACTTCGGTAGGTATTGTCCATCGCATCCAGGAAAAGCCTTTCTTCACCCATGTCAAGGTAAGTGTTCAGCAGGCTTTCATTATAAGAAGCAATATTTTTGGCAAGCCATGTTTTGGGGATCATTATCTTAAGCCGGTTTACACAAGCACCTTTGCTGCCACTCAATAAAAAGTTATCATCGCCGGCCGTCAGGAAAATTGCGGTTACCACCTTATCATCATAAGAAACCGCTTTGTTGTTAATGCTCATCGAGAACTCGCTGCCAGCCTGTATCTGGTTAATGTGTAATGCCATATAACCTTCTTTGGGCAGCGACAACTCCAGTTCAAAATCTTCGTTCAGTATATAATTGGACACATATCCGTAAAAGCCATTCGGGAATTCCATTACTTTATAATCGCCCGTGGCAATCTTGTCTTTCAGCGTAACCTTTTTACCGTATTGATGGCGGGACACCGACTGCACAAAAACGGGGAGCTGGGTTTCATCAAAATTTAGATGGTTTTTTTGTAAAATAAACATATTTCCTGAAAAGCTTAGGTGTAAATCTTTATATACGTATGCCGCTAATTGTAGGGCACTTGTATTAGACGTAAACTAAGTCCGGATGGTTCGCAGGAGGACATGATTATTATGCCTGTAAACGGCAAATACTACCTGAAGAAGGTTTTTAAAGGGTGGCGATGTCTGATGCCCGCCCGGACGAACCGTTCGGACGGGTCTGATTTTTTGATGTCCGGAAGAATGTCTGATTTTTTGATGTCTGATTTCTTTTGCCTGGCTTGCGACACAGGATACATGCGCAAGGTTGCTGCGTATTGAAGGACATGTATATAAATGATTAGCGGACACATTCCGGCTGCTGGCGCGAGAATGATGCGCAGGTTTTGTGAATAGGCTTCTTGTTCCAGGTAGAGTTTTATCAGCAGTTTCTTTTGCCCGTATTACGGCACAAGCGGATGTTTGCGCGTGGTTACTGCGTATTGAAGAATCTGTTATTATATATGACTAAGCGGACACTCGCCCATCATCAGAAATCAAAAAATCAGAAATCAGATATTTTCAGACATTATTTAATTGGCTGGGCAGAATGCCAAATTCCTTGCGGAAAGCAGTGCTGAAATTGCTCAGGTTTACATAGCCCATTTCAAGGGCCACCTGTTTGATGGAGTATTTATTGGTTTCCAGTACGTCGCGGGCAGCCCGCATCCTGGCTTTTTGAAAATACTGGTAGATGGGCACCCCAAACACCGTCTTAAAATTATTTTTCAGCTTGGTCTCGCTGATATTGACCATCCTGGCCAGTTCGGGTATAAAAGGAGCGGGGTTAAACACATCGCGGGTAATCAATGATTCTACTTCCATTACCCGGCTGATGTCTTCGCGACTCAATTTGATATCCAGGTTGTCGGCTTCCATTTTTACGGCCATCCGCATAAAAAAACGTTCTATCAGCAGCATGATCCGGTTTTGAATGGCGATATGTTTAAACTGGCCATTGCCGTTGATGAGGTCAATTACATCCTGCAGCAATTTTTTATAGTCGGTATCCAGCGGTTCCATAGTAATGCGCGAAGCTTTGAGCGAGAGGTATTTGTGCAGCAACCCGCTTTTTGAATCTACGCCGAGGTGATAGGCAAGCCATTGATTGTCGAGCAGGATGTTTACACCGCGCATGCGCGTACCGGCCGGCATTTCGTAATTGGCATCGAAGAGTGAACTGGTGAGCAGGGCAGTAGAAAAAGCGGATCGGTCTACCTGGAAGCGATCATTGTCAATTTCCACGTGTGCATTACCGTGGGGATCTATTTCTGTAAACCAGAGCGTATAATATTCCTGGTTAATTTTTTTTCTTCTTAAACGGAAGCTGTCTGCAAAAGTATAGTCGAACGCCATCGCCTGCAAGCCACCCTGCATCTCGATGGTTTGTAAATAACCTTTGGCCACATGCGGTGGGTAAACAAGGCGGCCTTTTTCCATGGTAACGCCCAATGCGGCGGCCAGCGACTGTGCCAGGTCTTTATAATTAACGTGATCGTATTCAAAAACGAACATGCGGATAAGATTGAAGGTTAACAAAGATTAACCAGCGCCTTGAGAGCAGACAACAACAGCAATTTTTTTACATTCCATTCTTAACGGTACCGGAGCGGATTACGCCGTGCTGAGAGGATATAATTTTTAATATTCATCCAGAAAGCAATAAAGAGATATATAATTAAGGGAGAACCCATGGTAAGAAACGAAATGTAAATAAAATATTTGCGTATGGTTGCTGAAGCAATGCCCATTTTGTCGCCAATATAGGAGCAAACACCAAAAACCTGCCACTCTACAAATTGCTTGAACCGTTTCATGTATGCTAATGTAGATAAAATTTACAACAGATCCTAAGGGAAGTCGTGAGTCGTCAGGCGTCAATCGTGAATCGTGAGTAGTGAGTCGTGAGTCGTCAGTCGGCAGGCGTAAGTGGTTGCCGGGCGGCGAGGTCTTACAACAGCAGGTTGCTATATTTTATCACGCTGACACCCGTATCGCCGTAAGCCGCCTCTTTTTATCAACCAATACCTATTTTTTAGGGGTGTTGATGAACCGGTTGGTTTTCGTCAGCTTTGTTCCACTGCTGATACTTGCAATGGGCAAAATGCCTCCTGCCGCTGAATAATAGCCTCAAAGGAAAAATCAGCGTCGTCGTCGGAACGAAGCCTGCCGGCTTGAGGCGATCACTCAAAAGAATTTAATGACTATAAACTATGAACTATTTTTTGGTAAATTCGCATCACTTTTAAACGGTTATTATGCCTTCACCGGCCTGTAAAAACCGTTTGCTAACACCTAAAATACAATACCATGGTATTCGATTTGGACATGATCAGAAAGCTGTACGCCAGTTTTGGTGGCCGTATCAGCGCCGCCCGTACAATTGTTGGCCGCCCGCTCACCCTAACAGAAAAAATATTATATGCCCACCTCTGGCAGGGAGACGCTACCGCAGCGCATGAAAGGGGTAAAAGCTATGTAGATTTTGCGCCAGACCGCGTGGCCATGCAGGATGCCACTGCGCAGATGGCCCTGCTGCAATTTATGCAGGCCGGCAGAAACAAAGTGGCCGTGCCCAGCACCGTGCATTGTGATCACCTCATTGTAGCCAAAGACAATAGCAAAACAGACCTGGTGCGTGCCGTGCACGAAAGCAGTGAAGTATATGATTTCCTGGCCTCTGTATCCAATAAATATGGCATTGGCTTCTGGAAACCCGGTGCCGGTATTATTCACCAGGTAGTGCTGGAAAACTATGCCTTCCCCGGTGGTATGATGATTGGAACCGATTCTCACACCGTAAACGCCGGCGGACTGGGTATGATTGCCATTGGTGTTGGCGGTGCCGATGCCTGCGATGTAATGGCCGGCCTCCCCTGGGAACTGAAATTTCCCAAACTGATTGGCATAAAGCTTACCGGTAAACTTAATGGCTGGACAGCCCCCAAAGACGTTATCTTAAAAGTAGCCGGTATACTCACCGTAAAAGGCGGTACCGGTGCCGTAGTAGAATATTTTGGCGAAGGCGCTACTTCTATGAGCTGTACTGGTAAAGGCACCATCTGTAATATGGGTGCCGAAATTGGTGCCACCACTTCTACATTTGGATACGACGACAGCATGAGCCGCTACCTCAAAGCCACTGGCCGCGAAGAAATAGCCACGTTGGCAGACGGCATCAAAGAACATTTAACTGCCGATGCAGAAGTATACGCCAACCCGGCTGATTATTTTGACCAGGTAATTGAAATTAATTTGTCAGAACTGGAGCCGCACCTGAACGGTCCATTTACGCCCGATTTGGCCACGCCCATTTCCAAAATGAAAGAAGCCGCTGCTGCCAATGGCTGGCCCACCAAAATTGAAGTGGGTTTAATTGGAAGTTGTACCAACTCTTCTTATGAAGATATTGCCCGCTCCGTAAGCCTGGCGCAACAGGTAACGGACAAAGGCCTCACATTGAAATCTGCTTTTACCATCACCCCCGGCAGTGAGCTGGTAAGGTTTACCATTGAGCGCGATGGTTTCCTGGGTGTGTTTGATAAAATAGGCGCCACCGTATTTGCGAATGCCTGCGGCCCTTGTATTGGTATGTGGGACAGGGTAGGTGCCGAGAAAGCTGAGAAGAATACTATTGTGCATTCTTTTAACCGCAATTTTGCCAAGCGTGCCGATGGTAACCCCAACACCTTTGCGTTTGTGGGCAGCCCGGAGCTGGTAACAGCGCTGGCCATTGCAGGTGATCTTTCTTTTAACCCCTTAACGGATACACTTATTAATGATAAAGGCGAACAGGTTAAGCTGGATGCGCCCACTGGTTACGAATTGCCGCCTAAAGGTTTTGCAGCAGATGATCCCGGTTTCCAGGCACCTGCATCAGATGGCAGTGGCGTACAGGTAAAAGTGGATCCCGCCAGCAAGCGTTTGCAATTGCTTGATCCGTTTACCGCATGGGAAGGCACTGATCTGAAAGGATTGAAGCTGCTCATTAAAGCAAAAGGAAAATGTACCACGGATCATATTTCCATGGCAGGCCCCTGGTTAAAATTCCGCGGTCACCTGGATAATATCAGCAACAATATGCTGATAGGTGCGGTTAACTTTTACAATGAGCAAACAGATAAAGTAAAGAACCAGTTAACGGGTGAGTACGGTCCCGTACCATCTACCCAGCGTGCATACAAAGCCGCGGGCATTGGTACCATTGTAGTGGGCGATGAAAATTATGGCGAAGGCAGCAGCCGCGAGCATGCCGCCATGGAGCCACGCCACCTGGGTGTACGTGCCGTGCTGGTAAAATCTTTTGCCCGCATCCACGAAACCAATTTAAAGAAACAGGGCATGCTGGGACTTACATTTGCAGACAAGGCAGACTATGATAAGATCCAGGAAAACGATACCATTGATATTCTCGGCCTGCAGGAGTTTACCCCCGGCAAGGCATTGGCGTTGGTACTGCACCATATTGATGGCAGCTCAGACATTATCTCTGCCAACCATACGTATAATGAACAGCAGATAGAATGGTTTAAAGCCGGTGGTGCGCTGAATATCATCAGGAAGCAATTTGTAGCATAACACTAAATCAGTTTATATTTTGTAAGCCGTCTCAGCAGAGGCGGCTTTTTTATGGCCTGGACGAAAATCGCTTTGGGCGGCTTCGTTGCGTCGCACTCTTGTGCGGTAGTCTTTTCATGGCGGCTTTGCGCCTGCCCGCACTTTTGTCCGCGGTTGTCGGTGTTTTCACCAGCAATCCGCGGATTTTTCGCCGTTGTTCCGCCGCCGTTGTTGGTGCTTTCACCAACAACGCAAGTGTTTCCCCCAGTAACCCACGAGAAAGAAACCGTCTATTGCCGGTGAAATCAATACGGCCATCCCTGTACATTGGAATAATTTAAATAATGCAATTCACTCAATACCATCCACAATTCTTTACCGCCACAAATCTGCAATGGAAACACTTGCTGAAAGAAGACAAGTATAAAGATGTCACTATTAATAGTCTTCGCTTCCTGGTTAGCAGGAACAGGGTGAAAGTGTATTCCTTTGTAATCATGCCCAAATCATATCCATCTGATTTGGCAAATATTAATGGGGCACGAACGGCCAGCTGTACAGCGTGATTTGCTCAAATTTACAAAACAGCAAATTCGATTTGATATGCAGGTAAATCATAGTAAATGGCTGAAAGAATTTGAAGTAAATGTAAAGGATCGAAAATATCAATGCTGGGAACGCAATCCATTGAGTGTTGAACCAGCGCTCCAAAAATGCTGGGCATCCCGGAAAACTTCACCGTGCAACCCGGTAGTAACAGCGGTGAAGTATTTGTTTACATTAACTCCGTAGCAAATGCAAAAACGTATATACTCTTGTATGTTCCTTCGCCCATCAGCAATGAAGCCTGGCTCCATGCGGTTAGTTCTCAACCCTACCTGACTATTACAGGTCTTGTACCGGGTACTTTCTACAGCTTCAAAATGGCTGCCACCCGCTCAAAAGACCAGGTGTTCTATACTGACATCATCACAAAAATGGTAGTATAAGGTTACGCTGCCTTCCGCGTTTCTTTTACTCTACTGCTTTTCCTTTACTCCGCTGGCCCAGGCCGGTTTTTTTATTTTTAGGCTTGTTGTCTTTTGCTTTGTATGTAAGCGTAGTGAATATCAGAATCAATAAATTAATACAGCATTTAAAATGATATTGACCTAAATTCATTGGACTTCTCAATGGCATTTCAGGATTTTATAACTCCCCATTTATTAATTCTTTCGGAATAAACGGAGTGGAAGTTGATAGTTCTTTTTTAACTTAATGGCTGATGATGAAAAAGGAATTGCTAAAAGGTTAATTAGAAGTAATTTAAAACCAGGCAAAATTATCCTGTAACTTTATTTCAAGCTTCTGGACAGCTCCAGGAAAAAACGTTTTAACAATGTATAGTTAATAATATTTGGAATTTGAAAACGAACACAATAAATCAGTTTCCAATTAACAAAATATTGCTTGGAGTTTACCTGCTGTTGTTCGGGTTGCTTGGTCTTAGTGTATTCTTTATTGCCAGGGACTCCAAAAGTACAATGACCCGCTTTGGTAATATTGCTGACAACTCTTACCGCAAGCTTTCTTTAATAAATAAGATTCAGGAAAATGCTGGCAATGCACAAATTGAAGTTGTTCGCAGCCTGAGCATTGGAGACGAGAATTCCTATGAAGAACTATTAAGGAAAGTTATTCAGTTCCGATCAAGAAACGACAAGAATTGGGCGGACTTCAGGAAATTGTCAGAAACAAATGAAGAACTGGCCATGGTAAACAAGGCCATAAGTAACCGGTTGGCAATGAGAGAAGAGACAAATAAATTATTTAGGCTATGGGTTTTCAATAAAAATTTGCCGGAAAGACATCAGCAGGGTGCTCTCCAGGAAATAGCTTTTGAGAATTATCAAAATACCATTGTTGCATTAAGTGACCTGGTAATAAGAAAAGCTAATCAGCAAAATACTTCACTTGAATCATTAGTGCAGTTTATAACAAGGCGAATAATTATTCTTATTATAATAACCAGTATTATGCTAACGCTTCTTGGCGTAGTAATTATAAGAGCCATAAAAAAAATAAACCGGACAAATAAAGAATTAAGAGAAAGTGAAGGTAAGTTCCGGACACTTTTTCAACAGGCAGGAGATACCATCGTGATGTATGACCCGGTATTCAATATTTCGGATATAAATGATGCAGCCTTAAATTTGCTAAATTATACAAAGGATGAATTAGTGGGAATGAATATCCTGGATATAATTGATGAGCAGGAGCATTCGGACTTTGCAATCAGGAAAATAATTCTTGATAAGGATGGAGCTTCAATGCATGAGAGAAAGGTTAAGAGAAAGAATGGAAGTTTTGCAGATACAGAAGTAAACATAAGATTGCTCAAAGGGACCGGGTATATATCCGTTATGCGTGATATCACCGGGCGGAAAGTATCAGAAGAAAAATTGAGGGTAAGTGAGGAGCGGTATAAATCTATTATTACATTTTCAAATACGGGGGCATGGGAATACCACCTTGATACAAATCGTGTATGGCAGAGTACACAATATTTTGCTATGCTTGGGCTTGACCGGCCGGATGGCGCATGGGATGAAACATTGAATTCTACCTGGATTAACAGACTGCACCCGGATGACCGTGAACGCGCAACAGAATATTTCGCTGATTATTTAAAAGGGGGCGCAAGTGGGTTATATGAAAATTATTTTCGCCTGCGGCATGAAAATGGAGAATGGATATGGATGTGGTCCCGTGCCAAAAGACTTCTTGATAAAAATGGAAACCCTACCCAAGTTATATTAGGTACGCACATTGATATTACTGAGCGAAAACATGCAGAGGCGCAACTTAAAAGCATCAATCATGATATAGGCGAGCGGGTAAAGGAGCTTAATTGCCTTTATCATGTATCTGAACTAACCAATACTCCCGGTAAAACAATAAAAGATATTTTAGCAGAGCTGGTTCATATCATCCCCCTGTCATATCAATATCCAGAAATCACAACTGCACGGATAATTTTCAAGGGTCGTAAATTTGAAAACAGGAATTTTTCTGAATCCAATTGGAAGCAGCAGGCCCCGATTAAAATAAACAATGTAAATGTTGGTTTGGTGGAGGTTTTTTATACCAGGGAAATGCCGTTACTGGATGAAGGTCCTTTCCTTAAAGAAGAACGATCCCTCATCAACTCTATTGCAGAAATTTTGGGTAGTGCGGCAGAAAGAAAAAATGCAGAAGCCCTCATAAAAGAGCAAGCAGAAGTTTTTAAGGCAATTATAGAAAATACTAAAGAGTCCATTTATCTTATTTCACCGGAATTCAAAGTGCTGCAGTTTAATGATACTGCGAGGGAAAGAGAGCGTATAACCCGGGGAATGAATATTTTTATTGGTGCAGATTTCAGGGACTTCGTGTATCCCGAAAAAAGGGATATTTTTCTTTCACAATTCGAAGATGCATTGAAAGGAATTTACCGGATGGAAGAAGTAAAAGCAAAAAGCATAACCGGCCATAATATTTGGTTTCAGTCAAAAACTTCTCCCGTATATGACCCAGGAGGCAAATTGATCGGCGTTCGTGTACTTACTGATGACATCAATGACAGAAAACGTGCGGAAGCCATATTACGTGAAAGCGAAGAGAAATTCAGAACCCTGGTGGAACAAAGCCTGGCCGGGGTATATATTCTCCAGGATGAAAAATTCGTTTACACCAACCCGGCTTTTGAGAAAATTTCCGGCTACAGGAATGATGAACTAATTGGCCGGATGTCATTTGAAGACCTGGTGCATGAAGAAGACATAGAAAAAATAAGGGAAAGATATTCGTCCAAAACCAGTGGGGAGGAAGCAACCAGTAATTATATCATCAAGGCAATAAGGGCCAACGGAGAATTGCAACATTTAGAAATTATAATTTCAACTATTATCTACAAAAAAAAGATGGCTATCATTGGCACTGTAGTAGATATCACCGCCAGGATTGAGGAAGAAATGAGAATTGAGAACGCTATTATTGATGCGCAGGAAAAAGAACGCCTGCAAATAGGTATGGAGTTGCATGATAACATACAACAAATGTTGGCTGCATCAAGCCTTTACCTTGAGATTTTAGGACAAAATATAAACAATCAAAACATAGCAATTGAAATAATAACTAATTTAAAAACCTATATTTCTGAGGCAGTTAATGAAACCCGAAGGCTTTCTCATCAATTGGCTCCATCAATTGATATTGACACTTCCCTTTCAAATAAGATCGGGTGGCTGGTAAACGATATGAATGTATCCGGCGATATAGAGGTCATAATTGACATTGATCACTTTGACAACACCCTTCCAAAAAATATACAGCTTACTTTTTATAGAATAATACAGGAACAACTCAATAACATTTTAAAGTATGCCGAAGCTTCGCAGGTGGTAATTACAATTAAAGGTAAAGATGGGTATATCATTCTTAAAATATTGGATGATGGAAAAGGATTTGATACTACTGGCAAAAAAGAAGGAATTGGTTTGGAGAACATTCGTAGACGAACGAATTTATTGAATGGGAAAGTTGAAATAAAGTCGGCACCTGGAGATGGATGCAGGGTAATTATTCATATTCCATTTATACAATCTTAATGCTTGTATCTCACAAGTAAAAAAGGCCTTCATACAACATTACACGCACTTGCGTACCCTGTTTTTATATACACCCTTTGTAAGCCACAACTGCTTTTACCCACCTCTGTGCTGCCCGCTGCATTCTTTTGTTTCCCTGCATATAAATTATCCGTAACCTGCATTTTTTCTTCCTTGCAGAAGACGGCTAAAAACGACTCCTGAAAAGCCGCTCATACACATCCGTTCGATTTCTTCTACTATCTTATTTTTTCACTTCCCTAAACCATCTCAGTATGAAACGTCAATGACTGATGAAAAATTAAAGGAGAGGTTTAAAGAAAGAGACGGGCCAAATGATATGGATTACCCGGTTTTGGAAAACTAATTAAGTTATGCTTTACTAATAGGCAAACTAAACTCCGCGGCAGTAAATAAAATGCAGGCCGGAATTATAGTGAAAGAGGTAAGATGGAAGATATTTAGTTATGTGGCCCAACCCGGTTATTGACAGGTGTAGAAAAAGACATATTAAAACTGATTTATACAACAAAACCTCAATCCTGCAGATTTTTGTAAACAAAGCTTTGCTGATTTTGCTACCTTAACGGTAGAATTATAAGCAACCGTGGTGAAATAATCAAATGAATAAAGAAGACATAGCAATATTTTATCCAACAAGCCGGAAAGCGTGGAGAGCATGGTTACAAAAAAACCATCGGTCAAAACAAGCTGTCTGGCTTGTTTTTTACAATAAGACGTCAACAAAACCATCCATAAGCTGGAGCCATGCCGTTGAAGAAGCACTTTGTTTTGGTTGGATAGACAGTAAGAAAATAGCCATCGACAAAGAAAAATCTCACCAGTTTTTCAGCAAACGGAAAGCAAAAAGCACCTGGTCTAAAATAAATAAGGAAAAAATTCTGCGATTAGCTGAAGCAGGAATGATGGCGGAAGCGGGATTAGAAATTATTGAAACAGCAAAACAGAACGGTTCCTGGACAATTTTGGACGAAGTGGAAGAATTAATCATTCCCAAAGACCTGGCAAAAGCATTAAAAGCCAAACCGAAAGCAATGGATTTTTTTATAGGTTTAAGCAAGTCGGTCAGAAAGGCCATGTTGCAGTGGCTGGTACTTGCCAAACGACAGGAAACCAGGGAAAAGCGAATTGCTGAAATCGCAGCACTTGCTGCTAAAAAACAGAAGCCGAAACAGTTTTGACCGAAAGAAGTGTATATTGTTTTATACATCAGCAGCAGTTGCGGATTAGGAGATTTTAAAATTTTATGGTCATGAAATCCATGCTTGTTGTGCCCCGGCCGAATATCCCCCGTGAAAGAACTACCATAATAAATAAGATAATGATTAAAATCTCTACAATATTTCTTTTAACAGCATTCATGGCAATGGCTGCAGGCTGTAACCAGCCCCCGAAACAAGGGTACGATACAACCCGTTTTCATTCAATGCTCAACAATTACTGGAAAGGCATGCTCGCCTTACAACCATTGGATGCCATGCATTTTGGAGATAGCAGTTTAAATGACCAGTTCAGGAATACCTGCACCCGGCAATACAGGGATGAGGTGAAGCGCTTTTATCTTGGTTACAATGACAGCCTGAAAAATTATGCTGCCGGCACCATGAGCGAAGAAGATGCGCTTAGTTACCGCGTGCTGGCATTTGATGTGGAACTGGCAATAGAGAAAGCAAACTATGATACCTGGAAGATTCCGTTTACACAATTTGGCGATCCCACCAATAAACTGTCCGGCAATATGGTACTGGCCATGGGGCAGTATGGTTCGGGTGAATCAGTGCAACCTTTTAAAACAGTTAAAGATTACAGCAACTGGCTGCAGCGCGTGCATGGCTATACCAATTGGTGTGATAGTGCGATCGAGAATTTCAGGCAGGGGATAGCCAGTAATTATACACTGCCAAGACCACTGGTGCTAAAGATGATTGATATCTGCAATGGCCTGGTAAGTGAAGACATAACAAAAAGCATTTTTTACGGGCCGGTGAAAAATCTCCCGACCGGTTTTAATGCAGCTGATAAAGCAAATATTACAGCAAGCTATAGTGCCGCCATCAAAGGCGAGTTGAACCCTGCCCACCGCAAAATGGCCGCTTTTTTAAAAAATGAGTACCTGCCCAAAGCCCGGATTACTTCGGGCGTTGGAAGCCTGCCTGCCGGAGCAGATTACTATAAGCTTTGCGTAAAACAATGGACGACTACTAATAAATCGCTCGAAGAAATATACAATACCGGGCTAAGCGAAGTAAAACGCATCCGCACCGGAATGGAGAATGTAAAGAACAGTACCGGTTTTAAAGGCAGCCTGGAAGATTTCTTTCAGTTCATGAAAACAGATAAGCAGTTTATGCCTTTTAAAACACCTGAAGAAGTGTTGGATTCTTTCCGGCATATTTATACTATCATAGAACCCAACCTGCATACCTATTTTTCCTTGTTCCCCCGGAGCAAATTTGAAATAAGACAGACAGAAGCCTTCCGCGCAGCCAGTGCCAGTATTGAATATTTCCAGGGATCAAGTGATGGGTCAAGACCGGGCATCTTTTATGTGCCTGTACTGGATGCCACTACTTTCAACATTACGTCAGGCATGGAAAGCACTTTTTTACATGAAGCTATTCCCGGCCATCATTACCAAACCTCCCTTCAAATGGAAGATACGCTGTTGCCAGCCTTCCGCCGGTATAAATCCTATGGCGCGTACGATGAAGGATGGGCACTATATTGCGAAAGCCTGGGGAAAGAACTGGGATTGTATACCAATCCTTACCAGCAAATGGGCGCACTAGCTGATGAAATGCACCGCGCTATACGGTTGTTGGTAGACGTGGCTATTCACAGCAGGGGCATGACCCGCGAACAGGCCATTGCTTACATGATGCAAAACGAACCTGCCAGCGAAGAGGGTGCCATTGCAGAAATAGAACGTTATATGGCGGTACCCGGCCAGGCATTGTCCTATAAAGTAGGGGCTTTGAAAATTAGAGAACTGAGAGATAAATACAACAAAGAATTAAAGGGTAAATTTAATATTGCTGCCTTCCATAAAGAATTGCTGGGCAGTGGCAGCCTTCCCTTGTCTGTGCTGGAAGAAAAGTTAGATAAATGGGCCAGCTTGCAAGTTGCTTTGTAATGTTCTGGCAGACGCTATTGCTTACACTGTACCGTTGTGAAAATGATGGTGAATACATAGTAAACTTTACGTTATGCGCAAGAAAGAAAACCTGTTCATGTATTGCATTTTCTTGTTTAATTGTTGCCCTTCCTTCCGGGAAAGTGTTGGAAGCGTTGTTCGTGATTTTTTTGAATAAAACTGAAAAATTAATCAATGACTTTTGAGAAATTAGTACCAAATGTTTTTTATGCTGACATCCGTAATGGATTAACGCTGTTTGTGGACTGTTTGGGTTTTGAAATCGGGCACAACGAAATACAATCCGCCCAGCCATTTTGTGTACTGGAGAGGGATGGTCTGCGTATTAATCTTTTTGAAAATGCAACACTCGCCGGCGAACACTATCCCGAGTTTAGACTGGTTACTAAAAATATCCAGGAAGTGTTTGATAAAGTTTCCAATGCTTACCCGGCATTATTGCATCCAAATCTTAACAAGATTGTGCTTCGTCCGTGGGGCGCTAAGGAATTTGCATTGAAAGACATGCAATTGGGGGTTATTATACAGGAGTGGTAAACATAATTATGCGCTAATTATACAAACATGCTGAAAGGGTAAGGGACCTGGAAACAAATACTGCTTCCCCTGGTACACCCATCTATTTGCGGCAATCGTACACTTCTGATGAAATGCTTAAGTCATGAAGGGATTAGTAGAAATGTTTTTTAATTTATTTGGAAAGCGCAATCTCTTAACAGCAAAATCAGGTGACCCTGATTTTGAAAAAGAGAAGGTCAGTTTCCTGCAGTCCATCAAGCTGGTGCATTGCAGCAATTTACAAACATGGCATAAGTTTCCCAGGTATCAGCAGTGTGATGCAATTACGTACTATGATTACTTTATAGGGCAACAGCAGCTAAAGAAACTGGAATCGGCCTATTCACATGTAATTGGGGCTTATAATAAACTGGCTCAACTTGATACCGGCGAAGTAAAGGTTTACAAAACGTTTACTGTAGAAGTAGCTCCTTCACTTTTCCATACAATAAGGGGAATCAGTCTTGCAATGCCTGCGTTTGAAGAAACTGTTGTTACAGTAAATGAGGGAGAATGGCAGGCCGGAAAACTTATTGTGAAGGCGAAATGGTCAAAGAAGTCTGTACAGGTTACTTACGCATGCCCGTCTCATATTCAAAACGCTGAAGAAATAGCAGTCACCAGGAAAAAAATTTCTGAACTTACTGCAGACGAACAAGCGGCCTTTCATGAAATTAAAAAAAGTCGGTTTTCGCAGCCGGTACTTTTTATTTCCCACCGGTGGGAAACAAAGAATCATCCCGACCCTGACTGCAATCAGCTTGAAAAACTCCGCCTCCTGGAAGATTGCTTTATAATTTATGACTACTGCTCGTTTCCCCAGGAACCTTTAAATATTGATGAGGCGAGTAAGCTCCAGTGTATTCTAAAGTATATGGGCAAGCTTATCGAAAATGTAGTTATTCTTCATTCTGCAGATTATACTAACAGGGGCTGGTGTATCTACGAGTACATTGCATCGTCTTTCCTTTCTTCTGTAGTGTGCGATGAGATACAGGAGCCAGCGTTTGTTGCACTCCGGGACTGGGTATCAACCAGGGTGCCTTTTCCAACAAATTTATTTCGTGACTCCTGGGAGTCACAGCAACAGAATTATATCAATGATTCAATACTCTCAAACGTAAATAAAATTCTGCCGTTGTTTAAAAACTCGGCGTTCAGTAAGGAAGAAGACAGAAAGCTTGTGCGTATGCTATTGCTGGAATTACTCAACGCCAAACTGCCTGCCAGGAAAGAGCACCAGCAATACCTGGGCGAGTGGAAAACAAGCCGGTGGACAAGGGATGAACTTAGCGGGGCATTTGAAAATGAACTCACATGGGACAGGGAGATTTCGCTGTCCAGGCCAAGTTTTGACATGCATGTGCCTGCAACAATAGCAGAAGCAGTACAGTTGCGGTATAGTATAAAGCGGGATACTACTTTTAAGACAACATTATTTTGACAGAACGATTTGAATAGCCTCCTGTATTTTTCCTTAGGAACATTTTCTACATCAGAAACGTTCATGAGCATACCTGAATAAATAATTAATCCATGGACCGCTTTTTTCATTTCAACGACCTGTTTTAATAGCGGCGGTTCCGGCAGCATGTATTGCTAAATTATAAGTAATACCCGCTCAATTTTTAGGTCTGTCGGACCACAATTGAAGGACTTAGGTACCCGCCAACGCCAATACCCGGCCGGTAAATAAAAATTGGGAATTCGTGATGGAAGCGTTATTTTTAAAAGAGCGAATAACCCGCCCCCCTGAGACCCGGCAAATGTTTATAGTCCCTTATAAACGTCTATTTTCTAAGAACTTTTGAATACATATAATTATCAAAGGAACGCACGCGCCTGTTGAAGAATCATGTATTATTTAATTAGTCTTTCAATCAGCTAAAAAAATACCCCGCTATGGACGGAATTAATGTCTTCATATCATATTCACATCACGACAAACAATTTTTAGATGAGCTAATGAAACATCTGGTTATTTTAAGCCGGCAAGGACTTATAAATATATGGGAAGAGGGAATGATTGAAGCGGGCCGGAACTGGAATCAGGAAATAAAAAATAAAATTAGCGAAGCAGATTTGGTTATAATGCTTATAAGTGCAGACTTTCTTGCATCAGAATATATCTATGGAGAGGAAGTTCAGGAGGCATTCAAAAAGCACGAAGAGGGACGCGCAAGAATACTTCCTGTTATTATAAGGGCTTGCAACTGGCAGGACACTCCCTTTGCGAAATTTCAAGTAGTTCCCCGGAGCGCCAGGCCTGTAAGCTCCTGGGAATCAAAAGATGAAGCATACCTTGATATCGCTCGTACAGTTCGGATTATCAGTGAACAGTTCATAAGTGAACGACAAACTATCGAGCTTCCAACAGTTACGGAAGTCGCTTTCAAAAGATATCCCCTCGAAGAAGTTTTTGTTTCTTCCGGTCCTCCAACACTCACATTTGTTGAGCCCAGGGATTTTAAATATATCAAATTAGCGTTACTTCAACCCGGCAGAGGAATTGTAATTGAAGGGCCGTCCGGAATAGGAAAAACGACCGTCGCGCTGAGAGTGCTGGAGCAAACAGGTAGTAAATATGAATTGTTAAGCGCAAGGTTAGAAGATCATGTTGATAAAATTCGAAATTTTAAAAATTGGCCGGACGGGATTTTGGTGATCGATGATTTTCACCGGCTTGAATTCGGATTGAAGGAAAAAGTTGCGAATTATTTGAAATATCTCGCTGATTACGGGATAAAAGACAAAAAAATAATACTAATCGGGATACCTAATACCGGAGATACTTTAATCAGGATTTCTTTTGACCTGGCAAATAGAATTACAATTTTCAAATTGGGCAGTGTTGACGATGAAACGTTGAACAGCTTAATTTTAAAGGGAGAAGAGGCATTAAATATTGAATTTAAACAGAAAAGTAGCATTGTCCGGGAGGCATATGGCAGCCTCTATATAGCACAGTTATTATGCGCATATATAGCCGTTCACAACGAAATACTTCAAAGCCAGGAGAGGAAGGTGATTATCGAAACAGGAATATTGGATGTAATAGATAGAATCATTAAAGATTTGTCTCCCAAGTTTGACGATACAGTACGCTATTTTGCCTCAATTGGTGGTAAAAAAAGCCGTATCGCTATTCACCTGTTAAGTGAATTAGCAATAACGGAAGAAGGCGTTCTCAATCTTAATCATCTTAAAGTTAAAAAGCCAGAATTCAAAGAAGAAATTGAGAAGCTTTTGAAAACTAATTTAATTGACCAGTTTTATATTGACTATCCGCAATGCGCAAGGCATTTACTTTTCGACAAAGTAATACCAGGTTTGGTTATTGACGATCCGCAATTTAAATTCTATCTCAATAATGTGGCAATAGAAAAATTGTTTTTGGCTACAGGAAAATCGGGTATTTCAGTAAGGAGTAAAATATTTATTAGTTATAGCCGGAATGACGAAGAGTGGTTAAAAAAGTTATTGGTGCATTTGAAACATCTGGAAAGAAAGGGCCTGGTTGACTTATGGGTTGACACCCGGATCAACGCCGGAGAAAATTGGCGAAAGGAAATACAAAATGCCCTGGATAAAACAAAAATTGCTATATTAATTCTGACACCTGATTTTTTAGCTTCTGATTTTATTATCAATAATGAACTCCCTCCGATACTTAAAGCCGCTGAACAGGACAATGTAAAAATTTATCAGTTATATGTAAGGCCATCTTCTGTAAAAAGTTTTGAAGAATTGGCACAATTTCAAATGGTCAATGATCCCAAAAAGCCGCTGGCAAGCCTGAGCCAGGTTAAGCAGGATGAAATTTTCGTGAGACTTGCAGAGATGATTGAAAATGAATTGGATGAGGAATGATGGAATGTAGAGTCAATGAATTAATTCCATGTTGGCGGGGTGCTATACGTTAGCTGTTCCTGCTGGGGCGCTATCAAAGAGAATTTATTCAGCTTAAATAAAGAGCAGATTTGAAATGGTATTGATACATTTTAAAAAAATTAGCTAACTTTTGTGCAGGTGCCATTTTAGAATGTATTAAACCTAATTGCAGAAATGAACAAACCATCTGGAAAACTAACACAAACCTGGTTAATTATCGTAGCTATAGTGGCCTGGCTGGGCCTTGCCATTCAGTTGTATATTATTATAAAAAACAGGGCGGTCTCCATTCCTGAAACGATTGTCCGGTACTTTAGTTATTTTACCATTCTCTCCAATATACTGGTGGCTTTATATGCTACTCATGTGTTATTAAAACCGCGTGCAGGTTTAAGAAAATATTTTTCAGGGGCCAGTACAGCAGCAGCAATTGCACTGTACATTACCGTTGTTGGCATTGCCTACAATATCCTGCTCCGCCGGTTGTGGAGTCCGCAGGGATTGGAACGGGTGGGGGATGAAATAACCCACTTGATTGTGCCGCTGTTATTCTTTTTGTACTGGTTATTTTTTGCACCCAAAGATACATTGAAATGGAAAGACAGTTTTCCATGGTTGGTATTTCCCCTGCTGTATTTTACATGGACAATGATTTTTGGGGCGTTGTCAGGATTTTATCCCTACTACTTTGTCAATGTAAATGAACTTGGGTATAGCAGAGTGTTCTTTAACAGCGTAATGTTGGTTGCCGGGTTCTTTTTGCTATCCCTTATTTTTATTAGCATCGGCAAACGAATGAAGCCCAGCTTATCCGTAACCTGATCTGATATGCAAGCTGAAACCACTGAACAGTATAGCAATATTATCAGGGCTGCGGCCAAAAGGCACCAGCGCTACGCCAGTGTTATTGGTTTTATGAAAGGATTTTTTATGGCCGCCAGTTTAATTGGTCTTTTCCCGCTCTTGATTTGGCTTTCTTTTTCCATGGGCAACATGTTTGGCCCTAAGACCACGTACGCTTCTTATATATTTTTTTTGTTACTGTACGGCGCATTTTTTCTAATACCTTTTTTTTTGTGCGTGCCGGTGGCGATCTTTCTTTCGCTAAAACAAAAAAATACAGCCCGCATACTCATTTTTAGAAAATTCAATAATAACGCCTCGGGGAAAGCGCTGTCACAAATTATCCGGTCTGGTCTTTCAAAATATGGACATACATTTACATTGGCCGACAGCAATTTTAAAATTCCCTGGTATGTGCGTATTCCGTTCATACAGGGACAGTTAAGTTTTTTTCATTTCCGGCAAATTATCATCAATAGAAAATCCAGGCTGGCGGATTTTAAACATAAGATCAAACAGAAGACATGGCTTAATATCAACTGGCTGTTGTCGGCAGATAAGGTTTTTGCTGTTCGTTCCTCGGATGAGTTTTGGCAACAAACCGCCGGCATTTTACTGGCCACCTCGGATCTCATCCTTTTTGATGTGTCAGTTGATTCAACACATATGACCTGGGAAATGGAGCAATCCATCCAGCATAACCTGGGCCACAAAATAGTTGCTATCTGTGCTAATAAAAATAAGGCCGCGGTTGTGGCCTGGGCAGAAAAATTTAAAAATTCCTTTCAAACACCAATGCCCCTTTTTTTTTATAATGACAAGGGGCAACTATTAGACAAAAAAGGATTTGATAATTGTGTGGTTGACAGTCTTTCGCAATCTTACCTGCGGGTAAAACTGCAAGCAATGCCCGAATGGCCAGGGCCGCTGAGGTCCGGTCGGGAGGCAGTTTTACAGCAGCCGGAAGATTTACAGCAGGTGCAATCAGCAGATTCAATTCAGGAAGTTCCGCCTGGCAGGTATGCCATCATGCGTACGCTGAAATTATTGGTCGTCACAGTTTTCTTTATAGGCTTGATACTTTTTTTTGTAAGTCCTTACTTGTCGCCGCCATTTACTGCCAGTCATAGCCCTTTCCCCCAGCAGGCAGTTACGGCCTTTATTCAGTGCGCAAAGACGGAGTTAGACAGTAGCAGGTTAAAAAGGCTTGCAAATGATATTCACCGGAGCTGGCCAGCCAGGGCAGCAAGGTTTTCTGTGGAGCATGCGCTTGACCATTATGAGGAAGAATGCCAATCGGTTGTTTTTGCGCTGGGCGAACTGGCTGATTACTCGCAATACCAACGCTACAAGCAACTGGTAACGGATGCTGACCCATACGTTGCTTCCATGGCAGCCCAGCTTGTTGGCTCCATGCATCATTCCAATGACAGCCTGCTTCCATTTGCCTTTCAATTATTGAGGAGCCCATGCCTTGATACCAGGTTGAATGCCATTAAAATATTAAGCTGGCTACCATTAAATGCAGCAACGACAGATTCTATGCTTGGCATATCGGCCATTGCTCCTGTTTATGAAAAAGCGTCTAACCATAAAACTACGGTTGTCAATTTACCCGGCCGTAAAAGCGATCAAATATCCATTGACCCACAAAACGAAGATGATTATTACGTGCAGTTTTTTGAGCTGTTAAAAAATAGTATCGAATCGCGGCACCGCAATCAGCTGCAAACGCTATCGGCCAGTCTGCACCTGCGGACACGAATTTTTGCATCCCTCTTGCTGGCACAATTAAATGATGGCCGTGCTGTGCCAGTCTTAATTGATGCACTTTGTATAAAACACGAAGAGGTGCGCAATATCCTCAGCTTTGGTATACCATTTACGGTATACCCCTATGTTCCGGCCATTGATGTTTTACTGGGCGGATTGACACAGCCGGAATATAAGCCACCGGTTGATAGTTTCCTGGTAAGGTTTAATTACCCCGGCATTGCGCACTTCAGCGATAGCGTAAAGAAAAACCATGCGCTGGTAAGTCTTTTGCTTTTTGTAGTGCAGCAATACAGTTTTGATGAATCAAAGAAAGTTATAGAAAAAATACCCGAAGATGCTCCTCTGCAATTTGCCGATGCACTGGACTCCTTGTACAGAATGAACAACGCAGGACTACAACAACGTGTAATAGCTTTTACGCGTATGCAGGGTCCACTGTTGCAACAAAACCTGTATAACTATAAATTGTCAGTGAGACTGAAATCGGCCTGGTTGCTGGCACGTACAGGCTCCCCGGAGATTATAAAGCCCGTAGTAGACATAGCCAATATTTTCCCGTTCAAAGATTTGTTTAGCACTAAAAAACAACACCCAAATACCGCAGAAGCCCTGGATATACTTGAATTGCTGGCGGCAAACATCAAAACAGGGTACAACAGCGCAGCATTGATAACATTGCAAGAAGATGCGCAGCCTGAGTTGCACGCGGTGCTAACGACACTAATCCGGAAAGGCAGAGGCAAATGACGGATCCGTAAGCCTGGGCCAGGTAATACTGTGTTTCAGCCATTAAGATAATTGGGTATCCCTGTATTTATGAATTACGGCATTGTCCGGAAAGGATTATTTTTAAAACGAAGCGTAATACCAGCCGGCGGGCTGGCAAATGTCGTAATTGCTTACATAATAAGAGCGTCGCACAATATGAGACACTAAACTTGCATCAGAAAATTGTAGTTTTTACCACAGCGGCGGATGGGCTTCAACCTATGGCTGCAACGTTACGGGCTGGTTTGCGTGCGGCAACGGCGTTTTTATTTCAATTCAGGATCAGCGTCTGGCATGACCCAGCAACAAATCACTTAACTTAGGCAATGAAAGGCAGTATTTGCACTTGCTGACCTTCTGATCTTGACAATGTTTTATTGCTGACATGCTAAATTTATAGTTAATGGAAAAAATTGTCAAAAAAGTGCCAGGTACGGCATCAGATGACTTGAACGAAGACCTGGAAAATTATTTTTCCAATACTATTATTCCGCAATTGTTTGTTGATGCCAACCTTATACTAAGGAAATTTACGCCCCCGGCTATGAAACAGTTCACATTGACCCATAATGATGTGAACAGAAATATCCGTGATGTATCAGATAATATCCGGTATCCAACCTTAATTGAAAATATTACAGAAGTAATTGCCACAGGTGAAATACTGGAAAAGGAGGTTCAAACAACGGACAAAAGATGGTTCCAGATGAACATTTTACCCTATGTTGTCAGAAAGGAGAATAAAACCAATGGTGTAATTATAACGTTTGTAGATATAACAAAGCGGATCGCTATCTTAAACGAACTGGAACATTTAAATGCCGAACATGACACCATGCTTTATACCTTGTCTCACGACATCAGGCAACCGCTTTCAACCATTATATTACTTGCCGACGAGTTAATGGAGGCTTATAACAATAAGGATAGAGAACAATTTACAACATGGGTTGAAACGCTTAAAAGGGCTACTAAAAATATGAAAACATTGTTGGAAGACTTTACCGATCATATCAACGTAGAATCGGTAATATCCAATGAAGAGCAGCGATTGAATATTGAGGACATATTCAATGATGTAATACTTGCATTAAGAAATGAGATCTATAACAACAAAATTGAAATAACAACGGCATTCAATACATCGGAAATAATGTTTTCAAGAAAAAATCTGAGGAGCATTGTGTTTAACCTGTTGAACAATGCCATTAAGTACAGAAAAAAGGATGAGGGCTTAAAAATAATGATAGTTACAGAAAAACAGCCGGGGTATGTTCTTCTTTCCATCAGGGACAATGGCGTAGGTATGGACCAAAAATACCACAAAACAATTTTTGATAAATTCTCAAGAATAAATAGTCATATTGAAGGCACGGGTATGGGCTTGTATATTATCAACAGGATGCTGACAGACAAAGAAGGCAGGATTGAAGTGGAAAGTGTTATGGGTGAAGGATCCACTTTTAATGTTTACTTTAAAAATGACTACTAAGAGTGCACCCAAACATAAGTATTGCTGCTGGTCCGGCGTGAGGACGCCATATCCATTTTTGCTAAAGTTTGCTGGGTGGTTTCATTTATACGGTATAAAGCATGATGACCAGTGGATAGAAAAAATGCATGAATGAGTAAAAAACCTTTTTTTATTTTAGCTGCAGCCTGTTGTTGGTTGGTACATGACTTGTATGCGCAAAAAAAATCATCTGTCTTTGATCAGTACATGCAGGCGCAGGCTGATATATACGGCTTTAATGGCAATGTCCTGGTTGCGCAAAATGGCAAAGTTCTTTACAAAAAATCATTTGGTTATGCTGATTATAATACCAAAATTACACTAGACAGTAACAGTGTTTTTGATTGCGGCTCCATTGCAAAAGAAATTTACAGCAATGGGTATTCTTTTGTTGAAGGATAAAGGCCTGATCTCCTATTCAGATACCCTTTGTAAATTTTTCCCAGAGCTTTCTTATTATTCTGTAACTATTCAGCAATTGCTTACGCATACTTCAGGGATGCCGGATGGATTTGCCCTTTTGTCGAAACATTTTGACCACAGTAAGGTGAACCGAAATGTAATTGTCAATTGAAAATGTCATCAGCTGGTAATGGGCGGACCTGATGCTGTGGGCGTTTTGTATTTTGATCACCGGGTATGTTTATAGTGACGTACAGGATTCGATTCCCGGATGTTTGTAAATATTTGACCTGTCAGGGGGTGATTACATTTCCCGGTTTTTACAAACCACTGTCCGAAATTTGAATCCAATAGATATATTTGTATCAAGTCAAATAACTGCTATAATATGCCCATACACCGAAGAAAGTTTTTAAAAGGAGTCATTTTATTGCCAGGAATTTCAGTGGGCAGCGCTTCACTATTTGCCGCCAGGCAGGAATATACTGACCAATCCACAACATTTAAAAGAGTCAGGCCAAAAGATGCAGGCTGGCCTTCAAAGGATAAATGGGCACAATTAAACAAAGCGGTGAATGGAAACCTGGTCAAACTTGAGTCGCCAATTGCGGCCTGCACAACTGCTGCTGATAAAAAGGCCTGCGAAGAATTGTTCAGCAATTTAAAAAATCCATACTATATCAGTGATAACCCGGCGTTAACGCAAACATCTGGCTGGTTAGACGCCTGGCGTTCCGAACCCAGTGTGTATGCCGTAGCAGCAAAAACTACAGCCGACGTAGTAGCTGCTGTTAATTTTGCGCGTACCAACAATTTGAGATTGGTTGTAAAAGGTGGTGGGCACAGTTACCAGGGTACCTCCAATGCTGCTGATTCATTATTGATATGGACAAGAGGAATGAATAAAATTGTTGTTCATGATAGTTTCGTTGCGGTTGATTGTGAATCAAAACAACAGCCCCAGCCTGCTGTAACCATAGAAGCCGGCGCACGCTGGTTGCAGGCATACAATGAAGTAACAACAAAGCGGGGCAGGTACGTGCAGGGCGGGGGATGTGCCACGGTGGGTGTAGCGGGTTTGATTCAAAGTGGCGGGTTTGGAAGTTTTTCAAAAAACTATGGTTTGGCAGCTGCTGCATTACTGGAAGCAGAAATTGTAACAGCAGACGGTTCGGTAGAAATTGTAAATGCCTGTAGAAAACCTGATTTATTCTGGGCACTCAAAGGAGGAGGTGGAGGAAGTTTTGGAGTGGTTACGAAATTGACTTTGCGAACGCGTGCACTACCGGAGAAATTCGGCGCCGTATTCGGAAAAATAAAAGCTACTGATGATGCTTCCTTTAAAGTGCTGATCCAACAAATACTAACGCTGTATGCTACAAAACTCTTTAATCCGAACTGGGGAGAATCCATTTCTTTTTACGCAGATAACACCGTGAATTTTAATTTGGTATTTCAGGGACTTAACAAAGAGCAAGCGGAAGCATCCTGGCAGGACTTTACAAATTGGTTAAAGCAAACACCAGAAAAATATACGTTTGGCATGCCACTGACCGTTATTGATTTGCCCGCGCAGCGCCTATGGGACGTCGACTTTTTAAAAAAATATGCACCGCAACTCATTGCAAGTGATGACCGGCCCGGAGCACCTGCTCATAATGTATATTGGGCGTCCAACAAAGAAGAGGCCGGCCAGTTCCTGTACGCTTATCATTCAGCATGGTTACCTCAATCCTTGCTGCAAAAAGATAAGCAGGCCCAACTCGCAGACGCCATCTTCGCTTCCAGTCGTAGCTGGACAATGTCATTGCATTTCAATAAAGGTTTAGCCGGCGCCAGTGCAGAAGAGATTGCAGCTGCAAAAGATACGGCTATGAATCCTGCGGTGCTGGACGCGTTTGCGCTGGCCATCATTGCTGGTGAGGGACAGCCCGCCTTTACTGGTTTGGCCGGTCATGAGCCTGACGTAACGGAGGCCCGCCGCGGCGCTACAAAAATTAACCAGGCTATTAAAGATTTGCTGCAGGTTGCACCGGGTGCAGGGAGTTATATTTCTGAAAGTAATTTCTTTGAAAAGAACTGGCAACAGTCTTTCTGGGGCGCAAACTATCCACGACTGGCAGCAGTAAAAAAGAAATATGATCCGGAAGGACTGTTTTTTGTGCGCCATGGTGCCGGTAGCGAAGTGTGGAGTGATGATGGGTTTACGAGAAATAAATAACCAGCCAGGGCACTGTACAGTTTCTAAGAAGTATAGCATATATTCTTCGTGTATGTAAAACCTGGAAAAAGAGTCATGTGTATTTGTATGAAAATAGCTTACTTTTTAGCGCTAGTTTTCTTTTTGTCGATCCAATTGCTTGGTCAGAACTGTAATAAACTTGATAATAGGATATTTTTTAAAAGTGTACAATTCGGGCACCCTATCCCTGCTGAACTATTAAATTCCCCGGGAGATAAATATAGTAGCAGATTGTCTCATACTAATTTTCGTTTACAATATGATAGCCTGGCTCCTGATGAAAAGAAGAAATACGCCGACCTGTTCGCATTTTTTGCTGCGCCATTTTCATTCAGCGAAATCAGCGAGAGCAAAAAAAGAGAAATATATCTTATCCAGCTTTTTTCTTTTTTTGATGCGGATAACCAATTTGACTCATCAACGTACAAAGCACCCGCTAAATTTACAAAGTTGTACGAACAGCTGGTTTCTTTATTTGGAAATCCGACAGGAACACAGCAACCCAGCATCCACGATTCGCTTTTTATAAAACAGCTTGGATTGCCCGTTTCAATGTACTGGAGCTGCAATACAATTACTTTACAAATACGTGTAAGATATGGCTGCAGTTTAAAAGAATTGAATGTGATGGCTGTTGAAATAAAGGACCGCCGGTTTGAAGATATGCCTGAACCGGAAAAAATAGCTGCACTTTAAAAATTTAACCGCCTTGCGCGAGACTGGATTCGTTTTTATCCAGGTTAAAATGGTTCAATAGAAAAAAGTCAGAAATGGTTACTAAACTGGAGGATAAATTTTCGCCCTTACATTACCAGGGACTAATGTATCTCAGCCAGCTAATCATCAGATTTTATTGATAAATTTGATTTAGCAGGGCGGTTCAAAGATATGCTGCAACCGCTTCAGGCACACATGGATATTGCAGGTAATTGGCTTATACAATATTAAATCTTGACAGCATGAAATATTTTCTCAACACAACGTTGTGCATGGCTGCTGTTTTTGCACTAGAAACATTCACAGCGTGCAATACCGATAGTTCGATTCCCTCAAAGGAATCAATCAGCCAGATAAATCTAAAGAGGGGAAATGTTATCTCCTGCGGCGCAACTGACAAACAATTTGGATCAGTTGAATTTGCGATGACTTGTAATGATAGTATAAAAGGCGATTTTAACCTGGCAATTGAGTTATTACATTCCTTTGAGTATGACGATTCAGAAAAGGTTTTCGCAAAAATTATTGACGAAGCGCCGGATTGCGCCATGGCTTATTGGGGCGTGGCCATGTGTAATTTTCACCCGTTGTGGACAGCGCCTTTAGAAGCTGAACTAAAAAAAGGAAGCAAAGCAATAACAATTGCCGGTTCAATCAGTAACAAGTCAGCAAGGGAGTCGGCTTATATTAATTCCCTGGCAATATTTTATAATAACTGGGAAAAAATTGATCATCAAACCCGTTGCCTCAGCTATGAAAAGGCAATGGAAAAATTATACAAAGATTATCCGGGTGATAAGGAAGCTGCGGTTCTGTATGCGCTTGCACTGGATGCTTCTGCTAAACCCACCGATAAAACGTATGCCAATCAAAAAAAAGCCGCTTCCATATTAAATACACTGTACACATCAACGCCTAATCATCCGGGCGTTATTCACTACCTGATACACACCTACGATTATCCCGGAATGGCAGAAATGGCCTTGCCTTTTGCAAATAAATATGCAGCGGTTGCCCCATCATCTGCACATGCGTTGCATATGCCTTCCCATATTTTTACAAGACTGGGTATATGGGATAAATGCATTAAGTCGAACCTGGAGTCGGTGGCTTCGGCAAAATGTTATGCAGAACAGGCTGGTATCAAGGGGCACTGGGATGAGGAGTTGCATGGGATGGACTATCTCGTTTACGCCTATCTACAAAAGGGGGAAAATAAACTCGCGAAAGAACAGTTGATATATCTGCAAAATATGAAGGAGGTAATTCCCATGAATTTCAAAGTGGCGTATGCTTTCGCATCTATTCCTGCACGCTTTGCACTGGAAAATAAAAATTGGAAAGAAGCCGCGGCACTGAAACTGCAGCCGGCCATTGTTCCCTGGACGAAATTTCCCTGGCAGGAATCTATTATTCATTTCTCCCGTTTGTTAGGCAGTGTGCATGTAGGTAATCTGGACGATGCCAATACAGCGTTGGCAAAAATGAAGCAATTGCATGATACTTTAAGAGCGCAAAAGGATACTTATAAAGCCGGCCAGGTTGCTATCCAGGTAAAGACCGGCCATGCATGGATACTTTTTGCAGGCGGTAAAACCCGCGAGGCATTACAGGAAATGCAACTTGCTGCAGCGATGGAAGATAGTACAGAAAAACACCCGGTAACAGCGGGAGAAGTTTTGCCAGCAAGGGAATTACTGGCCGACATGTTTTTGCAGGCCGGGCAATATGATAACGCGATGCTGGCGTACGAAGCAGTACTCCAAAAGTCACCCAATCGGTTTAATAGTTTGTACGGTGCCGGCCTGGCTGCGGCAAAAGCAGGCAACAGACAAAAAGCTATTTCCTGCTATAATAAGTTGGCTTCCATAATAGACATGGCAAACTCCGACCGGCCTGAGCTGGCGGAAATGAAAAAGTTTTTGGCGTTGCGATAAGGCAAGGCTAAGTTTAGCCTTCATAGAATCGTCCGCTTCATTTTATTTTAGCCGGTTGTTAATGGGAAATGGCTGAACGGAACGGTAAAAGGTAAGTTAGTAAATAAGGGCTGGGGGCAGCGTTGGATTATTTTGGATCCAGGCATGCTCAACCTGCCGAACAGGAAAATATACTTTGCCAAATTCTTTTTTCTGACCAATTGATTGACAATTGGTCGTGTTTAGACGAATTTGAAGGATACGGGTATAAACGGATAATTGCAAAGTTTGAATTGGAAAGTGGCGGAATGGGCGGCGGAAATATTTACGCAATAAATGATACACGGCTTTAGTTCAAAGTGTCGTTTGCATAATTTTAGTTATTGCGGGTTCTTTTTTTCCGGTTTGCCTTTATGACAATCATTACACAACAACGTCAAAAAATAATCAAAATGAAAAAAGTAACGGGCATTGGTGGCGTATTCTTCAAATGCAAGGATCCGAAGAAAATAACAGCTTGGTATCAAAAACACCTGGGTTTGGACACCAACCCATATGGAGCAACGTTCGAGTGGTATGAAGGAACGGACAGCACAAAAAAAGCACAAACACAATGGACGCCGTTTGCCGAAACAACAAAATATTTTGAACCATCCACAAAAGACTTTATGATAAATTACCGGGTGGAGAACCTGGAAGCACTGGTGGAGGAATTAAAAAAAGAGGGTGTAACCATTGTAGATACCATTGAAGCGTTCGACTACGGTAAATTCATTCATATCCTGGATGGAGAGGGAAACAAAATTCAACTCTGGGAGCCGAAGGATTAAGTATGATGAATTCTTGTCCAACAAAAATTTCGCCTTCGGTTTTATAAAATCCGGGCAATGATTTTATTCTGCCTCCTGTTTTTTTCAAACAAATACCATGAAAAATAGCTTGTGTGCTCTCTTGGCCTGTTGCCTGTTTTCATTCGGGTTAAATGCACAGGAACCGCGCCTGCCCGAACCCCGTAAAAACGTGCCGCTGGATTCTATTGTAATGAGTGATCCGTTTATACTGGCAGACAGTGCTACCAATATGTATTACATGACAGGCACGGGTGGCCTGCTCTGGAAAAGTCCGGATCTGAAAATTTGGGAAGGCCCATATAAAGTAGCTGCCACCAACCCGGCTTCCTGGATGGGGCCAAAGCCTATGATATGGGCGGCGGAAATTCATCACTTTAAAAACAAATATTATTATTTTGCTACGTTCACCAACCGTGCTGTAAAAATTGATTCCGTAAAGGGCAACGTGATTGAACGCCGGGCCTGCCATGTATTGGTAAGCGATAAAGCAGCAGGACCATATACGCCCATGCAGGACAGTACTTACCTGCCTGCGGATAAGCCAACGCTGGACGGGTCCTTGTGGATAGATAAAGATGGGAAACCGTATATGGTATACTGTTATGAATGGTTACAGAATGGAAACGGAACCATCGAAAAAATTGAACTGAAACCTGATCTGAGTGGCTCGATTGGCAGCGGCAAGCTATTGTTTCGCGCAAGCGAAGCGCCCTGGAGCCGGGAGAAAGATGAAAACGGCAAGGACCGGCCAAACAAGGTAACCGATGGCCCATGGCTGTTTACCACCGGCACCGGTCGCCTGGGTATGCTATGGACCAGCTGGATCTACGATGTATACACACAGGGCATTGCCTACTCCCGGAGCGGAACACTGGACGGCCCCTGGATGCAGGAAAAAGATCCCATTACACCGCCCAATTTTGGCCATGCTATGCTGTTTCGCACATTCAGCGGGAAGTTGCTGATGTCTTTGCACAGCCATAAAAAAATAGACACCCGCACGCGCCGTATTCCCTGTTTGTTTGAAGTAGATATAAATGGCGATAAACTGGTGGTTGGCAAGCGCTTTATACCCTGACAAGACCGGGTCTTCACAAAATGGTATGCTCACTATTCCCTGGCAAAGTGGGACATACGATAGCCTGCAGCCATCATGCATCAGCATTTTGTAAAAATACAATATGAAAGAGAAGATTGTTGCAGCTTACGAGGCCATGGCGGATAGTTACAATGCCATGATTGATTACAAACCACACAATGCTTACTATGACCGCCCCAATACACTTGCTTTATTGCCGGACGTAAAAGGAAAAGCCATACTTGATGCAGCTTGTGGCCCGGGAAAATATGCGGAAATATTGCTTGCACGGGGGGCAGTGGTAACGGGCTTTGATATAAGTGAACGCATGGTAGCATTGGCCGCGGCACGTAATAAGGGCGCGGGGAAATTCTTTGTGCACGATTTAGCAAGCCCACTTAGCATGCTTGTTAATGAATCGTTTGATATAGTGCTGTGTGCATTGGCCATGCATTATATAGAAGATTGGTCTTTTACCATACAGGAGTTCTGCAGGCTCTTACAACCCAAAGGCATACTGGTCATCTCTATCGAACATCCTTTTTTTGAATTCAACTATTTTAAATCGACCCAATATTTTGCCCTGGAACCGGTACAATGCACCTGGACAAGTTTCGGAACGCCAATAGAAATAAATAGTTACAGAAGATCGCTGCAGGCTTGTATTGCACCATTAACAGACAATGGTTTTTACATTGATAAACTGGTAGAGCCGGTGCCGGTTGCGGAGTTTGAACAGTATGACGCAAAGCATTTTAAAGAGCTGAATGCGTTTCCCGCTTTTATGTGCATCAGGGCAATAAAGCGATAACGGGCGTGCACCTGGATATTCAAATTAACATTCATACAATAAGCTACCCTTGAAACAATAATTGGCATTCTATGGAGAATGGGATATTTTTAAAATGAGATAGGAGAACGTTTGTTTTTCAGCATTGTTGCTGGAAAATCATAACACCTTATTTGCTTATTTCTACAAGGATAATTTTAAAAAATTATGCTCACAGCTATCAACCCAAAATTACCGATGCGTGACAAAGCGCTCACAAAAGATTTTTACATTAACGAATTAGGCTTCCGGGAATATGGCAGTGCTGACTACGATGGCTACCTGATGCTGCAAAAGGACAACATACAAATTCATTTCTTTGCGTTTAAGGCGCTTGATCCAAAAGAGAATTACGGGCAGGTGTATATACGAACTGACGCTATTGACAGCTTTTACCAGTCTTTGCTGGATAAACAATTAAGTATACATCCCGCGGGACACCTGCAAACAAAACCATGGGGACAAAAAGAATTCTCGATACTTGATCCGGATAGTAACCTGCTCACTTTTGGACAGCAACTGTAGAAACGGGCCATCGGCTGCCGGCCAAAGAAATAATATACTCAGCTTTATCCAGGCTGGTACCTCAGAATGCAGGTAATACAGAAACATTTGATGAAAGTTTATCAGCACAGTAACCGGTCCAGGCCCTATCCTGTGAAATTGCCAAAATTGGCGGCGGTAATTTTTGCAGGGTATTTGATGCGGCTACTGCAGCACACAAGTAAACGCCACGAGTACCCAGGACAAGCACACTACAATATATGACTATTGCCAATGGTCAGACTCTTATAGTTTGATCATTATTCCCAACCATCATTCCCAAAAAAAATATAAAAAAATTTGTGTAGGTAAATGACTACGCATATATTTGTAGTCAAATAGCTACAAAATGAATCTACGGCGCGACGTATTTCAGGCGATATCAGATCCTACACGACGGGCCATTCTGTTGTTGGTAGCCTCACACGCTATGACAGCCGGCGCCATAGCATCGAACTTTGATACCGCCCGGCCAACAGTTTCCAAACACCTGCAAATACTAACCGAATGCGAATTGCTTATACCAGCACAAAATGGCCGGGAAATTTCTTATCATATTAATGCAAAAAAAATGAAAGCCGTAGCAGATTTCATTGAACCATTCCGCAACATGTGGGACGACAGGTTTAATAAACTGGAAACCATTATGAAAAAATACAAAAGCAAATAATATGGAAAGGAAAACGAAGATACATGCTGAAGATGGCCGGCAGGAACTAATGATTACGAGGGAATTTGATTTACCAGTGGAACTGCTGTTTAAAGCATATGAAGAACCTGCAATTGTGGAGGAATGGATGGGAACCAAAGTGCTTAAACTGGATAATAAAAAGCATGGCAGTTATCATTTTGAAACAACTGATCCAAAGGGAAACAAATACGGCTTCAACGGAGTAATCCACGAGTTTATTACAAACCGGAAAATTACCCGGACATTTGAAATGGAGAATACGCCGTTTGCTGTGCAGCTGGAATTCCTGGAGTTTGAAAAACTTACTGATGAAAGCAGCAAACTCACCATGCATATTGTTTATAAATCAGTTGCGCTGCGTGACCAGATGCTGCAGTTGCCTTTTGCCCAGGGCATTAATATGGCCCACAACCGCTTAGAGAATGCCATAAAAAAATCAACGCCACAAAGCAGGTAGTACAGTTCAAGGCAATCATTAAGTTGCTCAATAAATAATAAAATGAAAGACGCTATAGTAAAAGCCCATAAAAGTGGATGAAGGGCATTAACAGAATATAGAAAAAATTATTAAATACCGGGCAGACCCTAACTAATCGTTCAAACGCTATTTAATGATGACTCCTTCCTGGCAATTATTTGCAACAGTAAAATTTTCAGTAGTATGAAAAGTATTAAAAAGAAATTATCTGCAGATCTGCAATCAGCCTTGATCAATACGTTAAAAGCCCGTTTCGAAAAAAGTATGAACCGGCACAAGGGTATTCTTTGGGCCGCCGTGCTGGCAAGGATGGAAGCTAATGCGGACAAACTTTGGTCGCTCAATGAAATGGAAATTACCGGTGGCGAGCCCGATGTTGTTGGCCAGGATAAAAAGACAGGCGAATATATTTTTTATGATTGCTCAGCGGAAAGTCCGAAAGCCCGCAGAAGTATTTGTTACGACCATGAGGCACTGGCATCAAGAAAAGAACATAAGCCTGAAAACAGTGCTATTGAGATGGCTGCAGACATGGGTATTGAACTGTTAACGGAACAACAATACCGTGAGCTGCAGCAGCTGGGTAATTTTGATACTAAGACATCCTCCTGGATCATGACTGATGCAAATGTCAGGAAACTGGGTGGTGCCCTTTTTTGTGATCGCCGCTATGATACCGTTTTTTTGTACCACAATGGTGCAGAATCGTACTACGCAGCCAGGGGTTTCCGTGGATCGCTCCGGGTATAAATTTATGATATGGCAAAACGTTTAATAAATTCTGCAGTTGATTTCTATTTTGACAAAGCTGGAAAATGGCAGGCTGAAATCGGGCTGTTAAGAATAATCGCGCTTGATTGCGGGCTGACCGAAACACTCAAATGGGGCGTGCCTTGTTACAGTTTGCCGATCAGTGCACCCGGCCAGCCCATCAAGGCAGCCAATATTGTTTTAATCCATGTGTTTAAAGAATACTGCGCGGTGTTGTTTTTTAAAGGGGCATTGCTGAACAACGACAATGGTATGCTGGTACAGCAAACGGAGCATGTACAGTCGGCGCGCCAGGTCAGGTTTATTAATACCCGGCAAATAGTTGAATTGAAGCCTGCACTGAAAGCCTGTATTTATGAAGCCATTGAAGCAGAAAAAGCCGGTTTGAAAGTAGCATTCAAAAAAACGGCGGCATTTACCATGCCTGAAGAATTTAAATTGGAGCTGGATAAAAAACCTGCCCTGAAAACTGCGTTTGAGGCTTTGACGCCTGGGCGCCAGAGGGGATATCTGCTGCATTTTGCCGCACCCAGGCAATCTAAAACCCGGGCCTCCAGAGTTTCAGCAAGTATGCCGCGAATACTGCAGGGAAAAGGGTTAAATGATAAGTAAGCCGCTGACGTAATAATGGCCACTTAATGATGAACAATGAGTTACCATTACATCTTGAAAAATAAATGCTGGTACAAAATAAAAGAATTGTTACAATGGGCCTTAACGTCCTAATATTGACTAAATAAAAAATGCTATCAAAATAATTTTCTTTTCATAGGCCGCAATCCTTAATGCCTTTAGCGGTACAATGGAAAAACATTCACCAATATTTAAATTGTTATCCCTGGTAAAAGCAATGCACAGGCACTGTCATTTAAAGGAACGGAATTGTTGGTTTGTAACAAGGAATATGGGTCTGCGTTTTTATGAGGGGAAAATGTTTACCGACTTTACAAAACATTAACCAGGCGTATTGTGCGCTGGGAAAAATTGGTTTTTAATATCGGAGCGCTGGAAAAATAATTGATCAGGTTGTAGTTTTAAAAATTATACATGCGTAAAAAAGGTGGCCTGTTTTCAGGCCACCTTTTTTATTTATATGCTACGCGTTTTTATCATACCAGGTCAAAGCGATCAAGGTTCATCACCTTATTCCACGCTGCTACAAAATCAAGCACAAATTTTTCCTGTGCATCTTCACATGCGTATACTTCAGCAATAGCGCGGAGTTCTGAGTTGGAACCGAAAATAAGATCTACCCGGGTGCCTGTCCACCTAAGTTCACGGGTGCTGCGGGAGCGCCCTTCAAAAACATCCTGCGCGTCTGTAGTGGAGGCCCATTTTGTATTAAGATCCAACAGGTTCACCAGGAAATCATTGCTGAGGACCTGCGGACGGGTGGTTAATATTCCATGCTGAGAACGGTCTGCATTTGTATCCAGCGAACGCATGCCTGCCACAAGCACCGTCATCTCAGGCGCAGTCAGCGTCATAAGTTGCGCTTTGTCAAGCAGCAATGCCTCAGCCGATGCCGTGTGTATCTTTTTCAGGTAATTACGGAAACCATCTGCAGCCGGTTCCAGCACAGCAAATGAAACTACATCTGTCTGCTCCTGCGAGGCGTCCATGCGTCCGGGTGTAAACGGTATTTTCACTTCATGACCGCCATTTTTGGCAGCCTGCTCAATGGCTGCACATCCACCAAGAACAATCAGGTCAGCCATGGAAACAATTTTGCCGCCAGCCTGGTTACCATTGAATTCCTTTTGTATAGTTTCCAGTATGCCCAGTATATTGGTTAGCTGAGCAGGATTGTTAACCTCCCATGTCTTCTGCGGGGCAAGGCGGATGCGTGCACCATTGGCACCGCCTCTTTTATCTGAACCGCGGAAAGTGGAAGCAGAAGCCCATGCTGTTGATACCAGCTGCGATATAGTTGGTCCCGCAGCCAATATTTTGTCCTTCAATGCGGCAATATCGCCGTCATTGATCAATTCATGATTAACAGCAGGAATGGGATCCTGCCAGATCAATACTTCTTCAGGCACTTCAGCGCCCAGGTAACGTGGACGCGGGCCCATATCACGGTGGGTAAGTTTAAACCAGGCCCTCGCAAATGCGTCTGCCAATTGCTCAGGATGCTGGTGAAAGCGCCTTGATATTTGTTCGTAAACAGGATCGGCACGCAACGCCATATCTGTTGTAAGCATGAATGGAGCATGACTTTTCGATGGGTCGTGTGCATCCGGCACAGTACCGGCTCCTGCATTATCCTTCGGTTTCCATTGCTGGGCACCGGCCGGGCTTTTGGTAAGTTCCCACTCAAAGCCAAACAGGTTTTCAAAATAGTTATTGCTCCATTTGGTGGGTGTGGTAGTCCATGCACCTTCCAGGCCACTTGTAATAGTATCAACACCATGGCCATTGCCAAAACTGTTTGTCCACCCAAGGCTTTGTTCATGAATGCCTGCAGCTGCTGGTTCATGCGAAACATATTTAGCCGGATCAGCCGCGCCATGTGTTTTGCCAAAAGTGTGACCGCCGGCGATCAGTGCAACCGTTTCTTCGTCATTCATTGCCATACGGCCAAAGGTCTCACGGATATCGCGGGCAGAAGCCAGTGGATCAGGTTTGCCCCCGGGCCCTTCGGGGTTTACATAAATTAATCCCATCTGTACAGCAGCCAGCGGATTTTCTAATTCACGGTCGCCGGTGTAACGCTTGTCGCCACCCAACCATTCTTTTTCAGCACCCCAGTAAATATCTTCTGCCGGTTCCCATACATCTTCACGGCCGCCGGCAAATCCGAATGTTTTAAAGCCCATTGATTCAAGTGCGCAGTTGCCGGTCAGTATCATCAAATCGGCCCATGAAATTTTCTTGCCGTATTTCTTTTTTACTGGCCAGAGCAGCAGACGGGCTTTGTCGAGATTGGCATTATCGGGCCAGCTGTTAAGTGGTGCAAAGCGCTGTGTGCCGAAGCCAGCGCCACCGCGTCCATCAGAAATCCGGTAAGTGCCTGCACTGTGCCAGGCCATGCGTATGAAGAATGGTCCGTAATGACCGTAGTCGGCCGGCCACCATTCCTGGGATGTTGTCATCAGGTCGAAAATGTCTTTCTTAACGGCATTGAGGTCAAGGCTTTTAAATTCTTCTGCGTAATTGAAAGTATCATCCATCGGGTTAGACAGCGACGAGTATTGACGGAGAATATTCAGCTTAAGCTGGTTGGGCCACCAGTCGCGGTTTCGGGTTCCACCGCCGGCACTTGTCTTCAAAGCGCCGCCGGAAAAAGGGCATTTTGGTGCATCGTCGTTTACGTTTAAACTTTTTGAACCGGTGGGGGTAGTCATATTTTTGTCGTTCTCCATAATGCGGTGTTTTTATTGGTTTGTGGAAGCGAATGTATTGATCAATTGCCCAAATGGGTTATCTATTTAATTTATTTACTCATAGATAAAAACTATGAGTTATTTTTTGCACTGAAACTACTGTGATGAAACAATTAGATAATGATTGTTATGATAAACTGACCTCCTGTATTGATACCTTATACATCGGTTTACTGTAAGATCCGCACTACCCGCCCCAGGTTTTCCAATTCAGCATTTAGTCGTTATCTTCAATGGGGATGTTTAAACTGAATCTGTACATAAACTAACATGTTTCCGCATCAATATTTTTGCAGATGGCCAAATCAATAAAACTCACAGACACAGATCAGGTAACGGCACATATTAAAAAGCTTGACCCGGCAACAGGTGAAATTGTGCAGGCTTTAAGGCAGCTTATTTTAAGTACGGATACAGCAATTGGCGAACGTATAAAATGGAATAATCCCAGTTTTTATTATACCGGGGAAATGAAACCTTTTGATCCAAAGGAATACAAAAGAGAAATAGCCGTTTTCAATCTTTTTAAAAACAGGATTATGCTGGTTTTCCAGGTGCTGCTAACGTAGGGGATGTATCAGGTTTACTGGAAGGTGATTATAAAGATGGGCGGCGAACAGTTGTTTTCAAAGATATGGACGATGTACAGTCGAAGGCACAGCAGCTCCGGTCAGTCTTAAAAACATGGCTTTCACTGGTAGACGATTAAAGCAATCGGTATTCCTGGCTGTAACCTCTATTCAGGCTAGCTATTTTATGATAAATGAAACAGTAAAATCATGCAGGACATTATAAGTAAATTTAAGTTTAAAGACAATGGCATTGTTATAAACGCGCCCGAAGTCATCGGTGCAGCGCTTGTAAAAATTGGTTTCAAAACCGCTTTTGAAAAAAAGAGCAAAAGTGCAAACACCCTTGTTTTTATTAATAACAACAAAGAGTATACTGGTTTTCTTAAAAATGATTTAAAGAATATTGAACCAGACAGTGTGTTGTGGTTTGCATATCCAAAAGGCACCTCGAAGATTAAGACCGATATTAACCGGGACACTATCCGGGTAACCGGTGAAACATACGGCATCACAACCGTGACTGCTGTTTCCATTGATGATACCTGGAGTGCATTGCGGTTCAGGCCACTTGATAAGGTGGGGAAATAAAAATGCGTACGGATATCAGTGTAAAAGAAAGCATCCGGAAACAATGTAGCGCTGTATAGATAATACTTAAGCATGCTATCCGGCTTTGCCCGGCTGAATACAGGAAGAGCCACATAAAGTTCCTTTACCCGGTCAATCATTATATCTTCTTCAAGTGTTTTTACCTAAATCTCAAAATACTGCTGCACAAGCAAACCGGCTTTCGAATATAAGCGCTTCATACAGTACCCACGAGATTTCGGAGGCGGCAGATCCCTCACCGCAGTAGATTTGGGTACAACAATAGTAGATTAGGCTTCATCTGTTCATTGATTGCTGCAGAACTTTGCAACATAAAATAAAAAAGATGAAAATTATTGTAACAGGTTCTTTGGGCCATATCAGCAGGCCCCTCACCGTTTCATTGCTGCAAAAAGGACATACCGTCACAGTTATCAGCAGCAACCCTGAGAAAATAGCCAGCATTGAAGCTTTGGGTGCTACTGCCGCCATCGGCTCACTGGAAGACCGGGCCTTTCTTATCAGCAGTTTTACGGGCGCTGATGCGGTGTATTGCATGGTACCGCCCAACAATTATTTTGATCCCACTTTGGATCTGATGGCTTATTACGGGAGAATTGCAGGCAATTATACACATGCAATACAAGCGGCAGGCGTAAAGCGGGTAGTTTACCTCAGCAGCATTGGTGCTCATTTGGAAAAAGAATCAGGTATCATTATGGGCCATCACAAAGGAGAAGCTATCATGAATACTATGCATGGTATTGCTGTTACATGTATGCGGCCCGTTGCGTTCTACTATAATTTGTATGGTTATGTAAATATGATAAAGAGCCAGGGTGTTATTGCGGCAAATTATGGTGCAGATGATAAGGATGTATGGGTTGCACCGGAAGATATTGCCGCTGCAATTGCAGACGAGCTTGAACTGCCCGCGGTGGAGAGAAAAGTCCGCTACGTAGCCAGTGACGAACTCACGGGCAATGAAGCCGCAACTATTTTGGGTGCAGCCATTGGAAAGCCTGATTTGAAATGGATAATTATTTCAAGCGAACAAATGCAGGCCGGATTGGAAGCTGCCGGCATACAGCCTGGCATTGCGGCAGGGTTAGTAGAAATGTATGAAGGGGTACATAGCGGTATATTTTTTGAGGATTATTACCGCAACAGGCCTGCGGTGATGGGTAAAATAAAGTTCAGCGATTTTGCAAAGGAGTTTGCCGCAGCATTCAGGTAATATAATTATTAACTGGTAATGAGGCTTGTATAGCCGATGAATGCAGGACCGGTAAAGTGTTGCGCCTGCTATTGTTATAAACGCCAGGCGAGATTAAACAGGGGCATTGATAATTTTGTCCTGGACATTCACTAAAAGAAGATAAGGTATGGCAGGCATTCAACCAATCAGGTTTAAAACAATCAGTGAATTTCATGAGTTCAGGGAATTGCCCAAACCAGCACACCCTTTAGTTAGTGTAATTAATTTAGCCAATGTAAAAAAGCTGTCTAAAAATGAAACCAGTTTGGTATTTGATTTTTATTCGATTGCATTAAAGAGAAATTTCAATGCACGGATCAGATATGGTCAGCAGGAGTATGACTTTAATGAAGGCATTCTTTTTTTTATAGCACCCGGGCAGGTTTTCAGTATTAACGTGGAGAAAGACTCAGAATTAAAGCAGTCGGGGTGGATGTTGCTGGTTCATCCCGACTTTTTATGGAACACTGCTTTGGCCAAAGCAATACAGCAATATGATTATTTTGACTACGCCGTCAATGAAGCCCTTTTTCTTTCAGCCAAGGAAGAATTAACCATTGGCGGTATTATGCAGAACATCCTGCTGGAATACCATTCAAATATTGACAACTTTAGCCAGGGTATCATCATTGCGCAGTTAGAATTGCTATTCAATTATGCAGACAGGTTTTATCACCGGCAGTTTATAACAAGAAAAATCACCAACCATAAAATGCTGGCGCGGCTCGAGGAACTGCTGAAACAATATTTTGACAGCGATGCTTTGTTGAAAAGAGGGCTGCCTACAGTTCAATACATAGCGGGCGCTCTAAACGTATCGCCCAATTATTTAAGCGGATTGCTGAAAGCACTGACCGGTCAGAGTACCCAGCAACATATTCATAATAAATTAATAGAAAAGGCAAAAGAAAAATTATCTACCACGGGTTTATCTGTTAGTGAAATTGCCTATGAATTAGGGTTTGAACATCCCCAATCGTTTAGTAAATTATTCAGGACAAAAACCGCGCTCTCGCCGCTGCAATTCAGGCAATCGTTTAATTAATAATGGCACTTGCCATGATGGGCTGGCTGCGCCGGTTGTTTTTCATCTTCACTGCAACCGGCTAAAATCATTTTGAGGCCGCTGTTGATATTTTCTTAATGTCAGTCCCAATTAATTAATTAATTGGTCAAAAACAAATTAGTAAAAACTTCCCGTCAGGCACCACAATAACGTACAAGTCCAGGCATCTTACCTCCGACCGATAATTCTCCCGTTGATTCCGAAGCGTATAGTTATGTAAGCATTATTTAAAGCGCGCCAACTGCATGCTATTGGCGCATGCGAGCTATTTATTAATAAAGTTGCCGTGAGGACCGGGTGTATAAATGTTTTTTTTGCGAACATTCCAACAGAAACTGGCCGGTTATTTGTTTCATTGTTGGGTAAAATATACAGGTATGCATAATCAAATAAACACAGCTGTTTTTTTACAGGAGCTTATGGCTGAAGCAACTGCGTCCCGCAAATGCGTGGAGAAAATCCCTGAATCATTATTTGAATTTAAGCCACATCCCAGTTCCATGGAAATGGGTTATTTAGCTTTGCTGGTTGCAGAAATACCCAAATGGATTGCCGTAATGGTGGAAGAAGGCGAGATCGATTTTGCAACGTATAAACATGCAGACATAAAAACTGCGCAAGAACTGCTGGCACATTTTGATGAAAATATGCAGGCTGCCAAAAAGGCCCTTGAAAATGCATCTGCTGCAGACCTGGAAAAGACTTTTTACCTGAAAGCTAAAGGCGAGGTGTTATTTTCAGAAAAAGTGGTGGAATATATTGGTCCTACCATTAATCATTGGGTGCATCACAGGGGACAGTTGACAGTATACATGCGGATGAATGAAATTCCGGTGCCTTCGATCTATGGGCCTTCAGCAGATGATAAAAATTATCAAGCCACTACATAAAGCGTCAGCAGAGCAGGGTAAATGAGGATTTATTTTAACTGGCTTTTCCATGGCAAGGGTACTAAATACGTTTCAAAAATAAAACTATTTTAATATGGAAACTATCAGCTTTTCAATACTAATCAATGCAGGTGTAAAAAAAGTATGGCATACCATGCTGGATGACGGTACTTATCGCCAATGGACCAAAGCTTTTGGCGAAGGTTCTTATTATAAGGGCAACTGGGAAAAGGGGAGTGAAATACAATTTATAGCTCCCACGGGCGATGGAAAAACTGAAGGTATGTATAGTAAAATAAAAGAAAACGTTCCCTACAAATATATCTCCATTGAACACCTGGGTGTTGTAACCAACGGGGTTGTTGATACCACCAGCGAAAAAGTAAAAAATTGGGCATCGGCAATGGTGAATTATGGATTTTCTGAAAAAGATGGCCAAACTTTATTGACAATAGATATGGAGATTGAGGCCAGTTACAAGGAAATGTTTGAAAAAATGTGGCCCGATGCGTTGAATGCACTTAAAATATTGGCTGAGCAATAATATTTTTATAAATTAACTATACTGCAGGTTTATGTAACCGATTAATTTGCCGGTGCTGCATACAGTCGTTTTTTTGTAAACCCGATATTTGTTTTACTACCGCCATCAATAATATAACCAAACCTGAAAATAACCCGGTATTTATTCCCGGGATTTGAAACGTAGATGGTCTGGTCTTTCAGATCAACCTTTATCCCATTTTGTTTTTTAGCGTTCTTATATTCAAATATCAATTTGAAAGAATTAAAACGCCTGAATAAAATGCCCAGCGAAAATGCTTCTTTGGTATTTTTTGTTTCTTCACCGTGTTTGTCTTTGATACTGATAGAGCTAATATTTATTGAGTCTTTGTTTTGCGTGCAGTTCCAAATATGATCTTTACCACTGTTATCGGCATTTGAGAAAATTAGTTTTCCGCCTTCACCCAGTTTGCCAAAACGGAATTGCCGGAAATACCGGATGTCAATTTCAAGACTGCCGGTGTTGTCTTCAAGATTAAATCCCCTGTTTTTTTCCTCCACAAGTTTTTGGTAAATACTAGGAATGTTATTGAATACTATCACCTGCTGCCGGGTCTCAGACAGTAGAAGGTATTCAATTTCAATGACTGAATCCGTTTTGAATTTTATGGCATTAGACGGTTTATAAGTGTTGGTTGTGCTATCAAATGTTCTGACCACCTGCCTGATATAGAGTCGATAGCTATCGTCAATTTTAAATGGCGTGAGTGTGCCAAAGCCTTGTATAGCCTGGTCATCCACAGGGTTAAATTTGGTGGCCGCACAACCATTCAAAAAAATTGTTATCAGCAGTAAAATGTTTGTCCGTTTCATTGTAAACCTATTTTGCTTTGGGTATAAAGAAAACTGCCGCCTATAGAAAAATAGTCTTTGTAAGGAACAATGTGAAGGGGATAAAATAGGCGCTGGTGTATTTTATGCTGGATATCCCATTTTGGATAATTGTACCGGTTAAGGGTCAGCGCCCAGTTTTGTGCCGTGTTGCCAATAGTTGAATAAATATGACTTCTGTTATAATACTGCTGCGTTTGATCATTGTAATAGAGGTATACTATACCGGCCTGGTTACTGAGCTCGTAGGTATTCTTACTGTAACCTGTAAATTTGTTGAAGCCAATTTCAAAGAGGTTGACGGGCCAGTCATTGTTTCCATGCAAGGAAATAAATCCGCCTCCGGTATGCATGCGATCAAACTTGTCGCCAAATGGCGGGAAGAATGGTGGGCCGTCATTAGTGTATGAAAGTTGCGCCCTGTCTGCGTGCACATTTGCGAAGCCAACCTGCTGAAATTTATTTTCCCTTCTTGTGAAAAAATATATGGCATTACCGCCCCATGAGACCGAATAGTTAAATGGATTTTGCAGTGGTGGAATATTAAACGTATTCAGGTAATACAGTGGGTAGTGTCTTACAACAGGGTTTAGGTTGCTGTTTGTATACAGCCTGTTTTTTAAACCAATTGTAAAGGTATAAGCGACACTTAATTCTATATCAGCATAGCAGGAAGATTTGATGCCGGGCCAATTACTGCCTATGCCGCCATGATAGAGCATTAAATCAGCATGCAGGCTGGGGTATAGCCAGTCCCGTCCAAGAAAGGCGGCCGCGCCACCTGAAATACCCATGCGCCAGCTAAAACTAGTTTTTGAATTACCAATTTCTGCGGTTAGTTTAATGGATGCCCCCAATTGCTCGCCTGTATTACTATAGAAATAACTGTTGTTTTTCTGCGCTGCCGTATTAAAAGATAAAATATGGGCTATTAACAGCAAATATACCTGGCAGTATTTTCTACAAAACAACAGTTGCATCGGAACAAGTATAATGGTGTTAAATACCGGTACCAGGAGTAAAGATTATCTGATTTTCAATTGGGGGACAGGACGCTGCAGCGCAGCGTGCAGTTAAATTAATAAATATTATTCAGGCAACATATGAAATGTGTTTTCAGCAAACTGAAATAGGTGTTTTAACGTGCATTTATCCAGTAGTACAGCCGCACTTTTACTGCAGAAACCCTGCTGTATGGGTACTCCTGAAAAAAAATAGACCGGACAGTGGTGGAAAGAAAAAAAAGACTTATATTTTATTGCTTAAATACCACGCTCAACCTTTAAAATAACCGCTTATGTCATATCTAAAACGGGGCAGGATATTCTTCTTTGCAGCAATGATGACAATGCTGCAATCATGTTCTTACTCAATCATTGTAGCTAATCAGCGCGGCACGCCGGAACCTGACCCCGGCAATCGTCAATTGGGTTTTTATAACCTGAAGCAAGTTACAGTTGTTGATACGGTTGTAAAACTATCCCTGTTGCAGGATAAAGTAATGGCGGTGCCTTTATGTACGGAAGGGGGATTTCATTCAGTAGAATATAAGATCACCTTTGGCGCCATGCTGCGTAATACTTTTACGTTCGGCAAAAGGAAATCAATTAAAGTGAAATATGTTTGTTTAAAAGATTCAAACCAATAAACTTATGGCACATATATCTACACGCCAGGTTTCTAATTGGGACAATTATCATTTTAACGGCCCATTCAGCGCCAGAATTTTACATGATATTGCTACCGACCGGGATATTGTTTTGCTTATTAACCGTTACAACGACTGCGCCCGTGATATTCAGTCCCTGATAAAGGAGTGCAGCGATTTGGGTGAAGGATTAAGGGCCTTTGGCAGCAGCTGGTCTTTGTCAAACATAGCCCAGCATGCAGACAGGATGCTTTTTACCGGAAGGCTTAATATAAAAAAGGAGATTACGGATAACCTGCTGGATGCTGCATCCGGGTATAAGGCGGAAAACCTTTTCCTGTTTCAATGTGGTATAACGGTAAAAGAGATTTCTGAATATCTTTTGCGAAAAGGAAAATCTTTAAAAACCTGCGGCGCCAGCAATGGGCAAACGATTGCCGGTGCTATCTCTACTGGTGTGCATGGTTCTGCTATAGATGTGGGTTCCATCCAGGATGGGGTGGCAGGCCTTCAACTAATTATCGGACCTGGAGTAAAGGATGTCATCTACCTGGAGCGGGAAACAAAGCCTGCTTTAACGGAAGATTTTGCAAAAAGTATCAATGCAAGGCTAATCAGAAGTGATAAATTATTTAATGCTGCCCTTGTAGGTCTTGGGTCATTCGGCGTTATTCATGGGGTAGTGATGGAAGCTGAGGATATTTTTCTTCTAAAGCGGTATGTAAAGAAAATAAAAAGAGCGGATGCCTTGCAGCTTGCAAAGAACCTTGATTTTGCCAATGCTGTTTTTAAGGTAGCAGAAGAAGTTCAACCAGACGGAACGGTAACGAGGCCTTATCATTACAAGCTTTATATTAATCCGTATAAACCGCAGGAAGATTTTGTAGGCGAAATTATTTATAAGAAACCTTACCGGAGTAACTATCCCAACCCGCTTCCGTTTATCAAGAAATCTATATTCAAGGATATCCCTTCCTGGGTAGCAGAATTTGCGGCGAAGCATAAGCGGCTTATTCCTTTGATACTGGAGGCGCTGAAAACGGAAGCTTTCCCAAAAGTTGACGACACCGTAGAAGGTACCCTGGGCGAAATTTTCTGGGATACCTCTCAGTCCAGTGCTGCATTTGGCTGCGGCTTTGGAATAGCGATAACTGATACGGAGAAAGCGCTGGATCTTTTTATTGGCCTGATGAGAGACCAGGGGCCGATACCGGGCATACTTTCTATGCGCTTTGTAAAAGGTACCGAGGCTACAGTGGGCTTTACAAAATTTGCCACCACCTGTATTTTAGAAGTAGATGGCATTCCCTGGACGGCAAACGACAATATGATAGGCCTGGATGCCTTTTTAACTTTTGTTATAAAAGCGTTTAAAGAAAACGATATAAACTTTACACTTCATTGGGGAAAAAATGCGCCCTGGGCTTTTCCGGAGCTTATGAATACCATGTATGGCAAAGCCTGTGAAGAGTGGATAAATATGAGAAGTGTATTACTTTCCGAGAAAATGGGAAAAGTGTTTTCAAATGACTTTCTGAACAGTGCCCAGTTGGCCACCTATAATACAGTAGTTCCGGATGATTTTATTGCATTAAGAAATTTAGTTGGCACGGGTAATGTATAATTGCAGTTGCCGCCATGCCCACCTTTCTAACAATAATTACTGGCTTTGCGAGGCGGTGGATCCGGATAGCAATATAGTGTAGCTGAAAGCAAAAAAGCAGTGGCCATCGCGTACAGAACATCGGGCGGGCGGATGGGTTTTTATATAGTTTCTGTTTAATACTATGGCATGAATAGTTTACAATACGAATTTCAGAAGAACGGGTTCCTGGTGATACCAGATTTTTACACAGCTGCGGAATGTTCAAAGCTGATCAACAGGGCGGCTGCTTTGGCGCGGGGATTTGATTATAAAGGCCAGGCCTCTGTTTTCCAGACCAATGACCAGGCCCCTACAAGTGATGATTATTTCCTGGCATCGGGTGATAATATTTCGTTCTTTTTTGAAAAAGATGCATTTGATGATCAGGGCCAGTTACGTCACCCGGTAGAAAATTCGTTGAATAAAATTGGGCATGCCATGCATGATTTGGATCCTGTCTTTGATGCATTTTCGCGTTCTCCCCGGTTAAAAAAACTGGCGCTGGATCTTGGATTGAATGACTATGTACTCATCCAGAGTATGTATATTTTTAAACATGCAAAGATTGGGGGTGTGGTAGATGTACACCAGGATGCCAGTTTTTTATATACCGGTGGAGGATCCTGTATTGGATTCTGGTTTGCACTGGAAGATGCCACTATTGAAAATGGCTGTCTCTGGGCCAGGGCGGGCGGTCATCATACTTCGTTGAGAGAAAGATTCCGGCGCAATAATGCCGGCGGTACTTATATGGAAAAGCTGGATACATCGCCCATTGCTATTGATGATATGCAGCCGCTGGAAGTAAAACAGGGCACTTGTATAGTATTGCATGGATTACTGCCACATTATAGTCAGCCCAATACCAGTGGTAAGTCGCGCCAGGCCTATGCTGTTCATACTGTTGACAGCAGGCAGGATTATCCCAAAGACAACTGGTTACAACGTACGCAGTTTCCATTAAGGGGTTTTTAAATGCGGAAAATAAATGATGCAAAGCGGGCTTGAGCAGCGAGTCGCTTTATTTGACTATATATGATAGGAATGGTTACAACGGACCGGGGGAGCCTGTAAAAAAATATTGCCTGGCACGCTGCCGCCGGTAGATTTTTACAGCCATTCAGATCGCCTGAAGAGAAAGTACAGTATAACGCAGGCCGCTACTGTAAAAAGTATTACAGCATGAAAGCCATACTCCCATTCTGTTTCCGGCATAAATTTAAAGTTCATGCCCCAAAAGCCGGCAACCATGGTGGGTACTGCAATAATGGCGGCCCATCCGGCAAATTTTTTGGAAGTATCGTTTTGAGAAATGGAGATAAGTGAAAAATTTGCTTCCAGCGCGGTGTTTTATAATTCACGTGTATTGTTTACCATCTCGTTAATGCGTATCACATGGTCATAGATATCCCTGAAATACGGTTGTGTTTCCGGCGAGATGCATTTGATATCAAACCGCATCAGCCGGTTACAAATATCCACCAGCGGTGATACAGCCCTTTTCACTTCCAGCAGTTCACGTTTCAGCTGATAGATCTGCTCAGTCGTATGGCGTGTTGGCTTGTCTTTAAAAATTTTCTCTTCAATGGACACAAGTTCCTGCTCCATATCATGCACCACCGGGAAATACCGGTCCACAATAAAGTCCATGATGGCGTACAACACAAACCCCTGCCCTTTATTCAGTTAGTCAGGCATGGATTCGCAGCGTGCACGTACTTCTTTATAAGCAACAGATGATCCGTGCCGCACCGTTACAATAAAATTTTTGCCGACAGAAAAATGGGTTTCGCCAAATTCAATATGATGATCCTTGCTCATCTGCGCAGTACGTACTGCTATAAAAACAGCATCTCCATACAGTTCTATTTTAGGGCGCTGGTGGGCACGGTGTGCATCTTCAACAGCCAGGTCGTGCAGGTTAAATTCCTCCTGTACCCGCAGCAGTATTTCTTCCGGCGGTTCATGCAGGCCTATCCATACAAACTGGTCGTTTTTTTCAAGTACGGAATGTACTTCATTCAACTCCACATCTGCAACGCGGTAGCCCCGGTATAAGCAGCGCAATTGATTATTTCTTTCATGGGTTATTTTGACTGCTGATGGCAGCAAATGGAAAGTTCGGCAAACTTTCTATCAATATAACTATAGCATTGCTGAATGGCTTAAATAAATTGCAGGAACTGTAAATACGATATTGCTGTGTTTGTTTAATTGTATAGTTTTAAAGGATGCAATTTGTATAGCCTGAGAAATGCGGGCAAATGGTTATTGTCCCACCAGATCAAGCATGAAAAACTTTATAAACATGTGCCATAAGTACCTGAACCTGCTTATTATTTGTTGTCTTTTACTATCATGTGCTGATAGCAGTGAATCAAACGCCGGGGCGAAAGAAGAAGTGAGCGCTTCTTCCAGCCCCATGGCCTGCTATTCATATACAGCCGGCAAGGATACTATTATTCTAAAAACAGTTGATGTTAAGGGATTTATTACCGGCGTATTGCTGTATAAGCTGTATCAAAAAGACAGGAATGCAGGTACTATCCAGGGACGTATGAAAAACGATATGCTTATTGCAGATTATACATTTATGTCGGAAGGGGTAACCAGCGTCCGCCAGGTTGCTTTTAAAAAGGTTGGCCATACATTCATTGAAGGATACGGGAAAGTAACAGCAATGCAGAATGAAAAGTCAGTGTTTGTGAATCCTGATTCACTCAATTTTAACAATGCAATGGCGCTGAAGAAGGTTGATTGTGAAAAATAGACGGATGTATACAAGGCTGTTTCTGTTGCATACAAATCATTGCACGAGGTAGGGCCCTTTCTCGTTCCACTTTATTGCTGCACTGGAAATATACCATGTTTTGCCATTGTCATTGTTCCCCTGGTAAAACAACCAGGTACTGCCATCCTGATCGGTAAAAATATTGGGGTGGCCCGACTCACTATAATTCCAGGAGCCCGGATCTCCATTGGTAAGAAAAGGTTTATTGGATAATCTTTCCCATTTAATACCATCACTACTTTTTGCCACGCCAATCTGTTGCGGGTTATTGTTATAAGCACCTGCATAAAACATATACAGCAGGTTGCCTCTTTGTATTACAGAGGCAGCTTCAATGCAGGCACCTTCCCATGGATAGTCCGGTTTTAAAATCGGAGCATCCGTCAGTTGCGTCCACTGGTCACGGTTAAAATTGGTGCCTGCCGGTGCCGCAGCAACACCCTGCAGCTGAATTTTATAGTCCGCATCCCGGGTAGCAAAATAAAGCAGGTATTGGTCTTTAAAACGGATTACTTCCGCATCGATGGCGCGGCCACAGTTCCACATACCGGTTGGATGAAAAACCGGGTTACTGGGATTGCGCTGAAAATGAATGCCGTCTTTTGAAACGGCATGGCAGATGGCATCATTGCGGCCATTGCCATAGGTTTGGTAAAACAAATTCACTTCATTGTTAACAATGATGGCGCCGGGTGCTGCCATGCCTTTTTTTTCATATTCAGCCCCCGGGCTTATTTCTGCAATTTTTTTCCAGTTGCGGAGATTGCGGCTTTCGGCAATACCAATGCCCCAGCCTTTAACCGGGTTAGCGCTGTCCTTATAAGGAGGAATGGAATAGTACATCAGGTAGCGCCCGCGAAATTTGATTACGTAAGGGTCTTTGGCATAGGGTAATCCAATACGGGAGCTGTCACCGTATAGCATACCAGGTGGTTTGGGTGCTGTTTGGGTCTGCGCCTGTGCTGTGAAAAATAAAAACAGTAATAAAGATAGTATCAGCAATTTATTTTGATGTAGTTGCATGCCTCAATAAGTACGTGTAGTAAAACATGTGGTAAGTTAAGACTTGCAGGTAAACAGCCGGTAAATTATACTGTTTATTTTTTCCGGCCTGGCCTGTATACTTTTTTACCCGCATCAATTGCCTGTATGTCATTTATAAATTGCAAATAATACGTGCGTAGCGCTTCGTCTATATATAATGCCTGTTCATCTATTGATTTACGTATTGCCGGAACATGGCACCTGCTTTGAATTCTTTAGTATATAAATTATTCAAAGAACTAAAAATGAATGTATGAAACGAACAATTTTTATGATGTTTATCGGGGCAGGTTTATTATCTGTCAACCCGTCTGTTGCACAGCTGAATGTGAGTGTTAATATCGGTAACCAGCCATCCTGGGCGCCTGAGGGATATGATGAAGCGCAGTACTATTACATGCCAGATATGGATGTGTATTATGATGTGCCTGCCCACCAGTTTTTATACCTTAATAACCGCCGCTGGGTGCGCAGTGCTGTTTTGCCGGCCATTTACCGCAGTTATGATCTGTATCGGGTACATAAAGTAGCTATCAACGATAGGGATGCCTGGAAAAATCATGACCGTGACAGAAAACAGTACGCAACTTTTAAAGGAAGGTTTGATCAGCATCCGATACGGGATAGCAGGGACGACAAGTATACAAGGAACAAAACTAACTGGCAGAATAACCGCTTCAAAGACAATGGCAGCAGTACCGGAAGGGAAAATGGCAAACACGATCAGCAGGCTGCTGAGGGCCGGCATTAGTAAACAATCTTCATTGAAAAGGTTCGCTAAACATGCCTTAGCGGACCTTTTTTATTGGGCGTCGTTGGTTTCGGGTAATCTTTTAAAATGCCCACCATACTGACGCTGCTTATATTTGCTACATTTGCCGTACTTATAAAATAAAAACGAGGCATACAATGACGGCTAATATTGGAATTAACGAAAAGAACAGGCAGGGTGCAGCAGCAGCATTATCAAAAATTTTAGCTGATGAATACGTGCTTTACACAAAAACAAGAAACGCACACTGGAATGTAGAAGCTGTTGATTTTTTTGACAAGCACAAATTCTTTGAAGGACAATACGAACAGATGATGATTTTATAGATGATGTGGCTGAACGCATCCGGTCGCTGGGACATTATGCCCCCGCTACGCTTAAACGAATGCTTGAGCTGATGCACCTGACCGAATTAAGCCGCGCTGAAAATGACAGTAAAGGATTTATTACCGAACTGCTGGCAGACCAGAAAGTATTATCATTCAGCTGAGGGAAAATATCAGTCTTTTTAACGATGCGTTCCATGATTTGGGAACAAGCGATTTTATTACAGGCCTGATGGAAGATCACGAAAAATGGCCTGGTTTCTATGCGCTCATATTAGATAATCAGTATGTAATGTGGTACCAGGATACTGCCGTTTTTTATCAACCTATTTACTATGATCAGAATTTTAGCAGCCTTTATAATGGCATCCCTGTTTCTTTCATGTGCATCTACTGAAGAAAAAAAAGCGGCTGATCCGGCCGTCTCAAATGCTGACAGTGCAGTTGCAGCCGTCAGCAATTATTTCCGCTCGTCGGGGGATTCGATGATTATACCTTCTTTCGAAATTGAAGTGGTACTGAGCAAACTGGCCACAGAAAAACTGGCACGTGACAAAGAAACAGTTATTGTAGCGGCCTGGTTTGCGGGTTCACCCATGGATACCAGCTCCAAAGAATTTAAAGAGTCGGGAGAAATTTTTGTCAATACTGCACAGGTAGAATTGGCAGAAGGCAGGATTGCGAAATTTGAGCAGATAAAATTTGCAAAGTCGCTGTATGATTCACTGGCCGATAAAGATATACGGGTGCTGATAAATGTTTTTAGCGGGCGCAGGTCAACGCAGGACAACCTGCTTGATTGTAGTATACTTTCTGAAAAGATGAGTGTAGTAAAAGATCGAAAATTTGTATTGGCCGGAAAGTTGATTGCTGAAGCGGTTGCAGATTCCAGCATCAACAAATAGAAATACCATTGAAAGCGCGGAAGGAATTTATAACAGGTTGTAGGGCATATAGAATGATTGCATCTAAGGCAGTTGTAAATAAAGAAGATGAAAACAAAAAGATCTGCATTTTCCAAAATAAAACGCTTTTTTAGTATTCTTGGCCCGGGTCTGGTTACAGGTGCCAGTGATGATGACCCATCCGGTATTGCCACCTATTCACAGGCTGGTGCCCAGTTTGGGCTTGGCACTCTATGGACCGCATTGATAACTTTTCCGCTGATGGCATCCATCCAGGAAATGTGTGCCAGGATTGGAATGGTTACATCAAAAGGATTAACCAGTACCATCCGTAATAATTATCCACGGCCCGTTTTGTATTTGATGATAGTGCTTACTTTTCCCGCCGTAGTATTAAATATTGGAGCAGATATTGCCGGTATGGGCGCGGTGGCCAATCTTATTTTTCCGGCTGTTCACCCTGTGTTTTTTACTGTTGGGTTTACATTTATCCTGATGGTATTGATTATTTACCTGCCGTACCAGAAGATGTCGGCGTTTTTAAAATGGCTCTGTCTTTTTTTGTTGCTTTACATGGTAGTGCCTTTTCTTTCAAAACAAGACTGGGGGGCTATTATCCGGCACACTTTTATACCGACCATTCATTTTAATAAAGAATTTGTAGGCATTCTTGTTGCTATCCTGGGCACCACCATTTCACCCTATCTTTTCTTCTGGCAGGCTACTATGGAAGCAGAAGATGTACAGCACCAGGTACAAAAAATAGTAGTGGATAAAAGAGTGATCCAGAAGATGGACATGGATGTAAATTTTGGTATGCTGTTTTCCAATATAATCATGTTTTTTATTATACTTACCGCCGGCACGGTGTTGTACAACGGTGGTATCCGGCAGATTGACACCGTGGAGCAGGCGGCAAAAGCATTGGAGCCCATTGCGGGCAAGCTTTCTTATTATCTTTTTGCCGCCGGTGTTATTGGTACCGGCTTTTTAGCCATACCTGTTCTAAGCGGCAGCCTGTCTTATATATTATCAGATACGTTTGGATGGGATAGCAGCCTTGACAAAAAGTATTATGAAGCAAAGCCCTTTTACATCGTTATTATTATTTCCCTGCTCACTGGCTTATGCATTAACTATATGGGTATAAGCCCCATCCAGGCACTTATCTATACGGCAATATTATATGGCGTTACTTCGCCGGTTATGATTGCTATCATATTGCATATTGCCAATAACAAAAAAGTAATGGGACAGTTTACCAACGGAAAATTGTCTAATGTACTAGGGTTTGCCACACTTGCACTGACTACTGTAGCAGCCGCTGCACTTTTATGGCTGCAATTGAAAGGATAATTGTACAGCCTGGTGATTTCAACTGGTTTGCATCTTTTTTTCCTTAGGACTTATTGTAAACTTTCAGCACCGTTTCCCGCAGGCTGCTGCCTTTATCTGAAGTAATGAATTCCATGGTATCAGCCAGTGCTTCCGGTGTAACCCAGTTAGCGGGATCTGCATCCGGCATGCTTTTGCGGTTAAGGGCAGTGTCAATGGTGCTGGGTACAATTACGGCCGCGCTAATATTTTCATTCTTATTTTCTTCATTGATAAAATCAGCCAGTTTAAATAAGAGTGATTTTGTTAGCGCGTATGCCAGCAGGTCTTTTCCCTGTGCGGGATTTAATGCTGGACGTGCACCAATAAAAATCAGCCGGCCGTAACCATTTTGCTGCATGTGCTGCAATAAAGGCCGGGCCATAAAATAGGCAGTTTCAAAATTCAGGGAAAACATTTTATAGACGTCCGGGCCGGTAGTAGTAGCAATTTTACCGGCTGCAAATCCGCCCACCAGCATCAGGGCACCGTGTATTTTTCCATGTCTAGCAATCATGGCTGCAATAAATGTATTGGTTGCTGCTTCATCAGTCAGGTTAACAGTGGTAAATGTATAAGCAGGATTACCCGCAGCAAATTCAAGGTGATTATCACTGCCGTCTACTGCAATTACCCGGTAACCTTCTGCTAAATATTTTTTTACACAAGCCGTACCCAGGTTGCCATTGGCGCCGGTAATTATAATTGTTTTCATTGTCTTTGTTTATGCAACTAAGGTAACAATATTAAAGACTGGTTTTGGCATGCTGCGGATAGCTGGCGCAAATATGTATGTAAAAATGTTATAACTATAGCAAATGCGTTACAGCAATGCCTGGTACAATACTTCCATCGGGTGCAATGCTTTCCGGCCGGTGCCGTCTTTTATCTGGTGACGGCAACTTGTACCCGGTGCCGCAATGATGTGCGCGGCTGTTTGTTTGCGTACAGCAGGAAACAATACCATTTCACCAATTTTCATGGATAAATCGTAATGTTCTTTTTCATACCCAAATGAACCCGCCATGCCGCAGCAGCCGGATGGGATAGTTTCTACCGTGTAATTTTGTGGCAGCGACAATAACGCAACAGAAGGCGCTACCGAAGACAATGCTTTTTGCTGGCAATGGCCATGCAATAGTACTTTTTTCTGTTCCTTACTGAATTGTTCTGCCGTGATATTGCCTTTTGCTATTTCAGCTGCAATGAATTCATCAATTAAAAAAACATTGGCCGAAAGTTGCTTAGCCATGTCAAGTTTATCATCGTCTGCAAGGTCAATGTATTCATCGCGGAAAGTAAGGATGGCTGATGGCTCTATGCCAATCAGCGGTGCCGCCGCCGTAATTACAGGGTGCAACAGTTCTATGTTTTTATTGGCAATTATTTTTGCTTTGCGTATCAGCCCTTTTGATAACCAGGTTCTCCCGCTTTCAATATGGGCGGGTATAATCACTTCATAACCCAGTTTCTCCAGCAGTAATACAGAGGTGATGCCGATAGATGTGTCATTGTAATTGGTAAATTCATCACAGAACAAATATACTTGCCTGTTGCTGCTGGCTACCTGTTTGGGTCTTTTTTTATACCAGCCTTGCAGTGTAGTTGTATGCAGGGTAGGCATTGATCTTGCCGTGGCGAAACCGGAAATTTTTTTGATCATGGTGCTCATGCCCTTATTGGTCACCATAAAATTATACATGCCTGGTAGCAGCGCACCCAGGCTGGCAGATTTGCTGAAATTGGCAATCAGCTTTGACCGGAAGGGTACACCATTGGCATCATAATAATGTTGCATAAACTCCGCCTTCAGTTTTGCCACATCTACGTTTGACGGACATTCAGATTTACAGCCCTTGCAGCTAAGGCAAAGATCCATTACCTCATAGATTTCTTTGTGATCATAACGGTTCAGCTTATCTGAATGGGTAAGAAACTCCCTTAAAATATTCGCTCTTGCACGCGTAGTATCTTTTTCATTACGGGTAGCCATAAACGAAGGGCACATGGTGCCACCTGATAAATGGGTTTTCCGGCAATCACCGGATCCGTTGCACTGTTCTGCATGCTGCAGTACATCCTGGTTATTGAAACGGAAGATGCTCTTAAAAGCTGGGGTCTGCTGGCCGGGCGTATAGCGCAGCATTGTATTCATTGGTGGCGTGTCAACAATCTTATTTGGATTGAAAATATTGTGCGGGTCCCAGGTGCGTTTTATTTCTTTCAGCAGCTGGTAATTTTTTTCGCCCACCATTTGTTTAATGAATTCCCCCCGCAGCCTGCCATCCCCATGTTCGCCGCTTAATGAGCCATTGTATTTCTTTACAAGGGTAGCAATTTCTTCCGCAATGCTTCGGAAAAGCTGGTTGCCTTCCGCTGTTTTAAGATTAATGATGGGACGAAGATGAATTTCCCCCGAGCCGGCATGTGCATAGTGCACCGAGTAGAGATTATATTTTTTCAGTATTTCATTGAAATCCCGGATATAAGCCGGCAAATCCTGCACATCTACGGCAGTATCTTCAATTACCGGAACAGCTTTATTATCACCGGGCAAATTGCTCAGCAATCCCAGCCCCGCTTTGCGGAGTGTCCATATCTTTTTGGTATCCTCACCAAACAACAACGGAAAATGATAACCAAGCCCCGCTGCACGCATATCAGCTTCTACCTGCTGTGCAATGGCCGTAATAGCGGCGCGATCCGGCCGGGCAAATTCAATGACCAGTATGGCGCCGGGATCACCCTGCACAAAAAAACGGTTTTTGATCTGTTCCTTATTTTCTTTGGTGCACTCAAGTATATAGTGGTCTATCAGTTCGCTGGCGCTGGGTTGATATTGCAGGGCAATCAGGTTAGCCCGCAAAGACTCATCAATGGTATTAAAATGAACACATAGTAAGCCGGTTTCTTTTGGCGGCAAAGGCACCACGTTGAGTTTTATCTCCGTAATAAAAGCCAGTGTGCCTTCTGACCCCGCTATCAGCTGGCAGAAATTAAAATCAGGTTCACCAGCGGTAAAGGGTGCACTTTCTAACAATACATCCACCGCGTAACCTGTATTTCTGCGCTCTACTGTTTTTTTGGGAAACTCTTTTCTGATTTCCTGCTGGTTATCATAATTGCTGAGCAGGCGCCTGACTGTTTTATAAATTCCTGCTTCCAGTGTCTCACCTTCGCATTTTTCATGAAAGGCATCTATACTGATTGCTTTAAATTCAGCACTGCTGCCATCACTCAGGATGGCCTTTATTTCCAGTAAATGCTCACGCGTACTCCGGTACACCACTGAATTAGAACCGCAGGAATTATTGCCTACCATGCCGCCAATCATGGCCCTGTTAGCGGTGGATGTCTCCGGGCCAAAAAATAAACCATGTGGCTTCAGGAACATGTTCAATTCATCGCGGATAACGCCGGGCTGTACACGCACCCAGTTTTCTGACGTATTCAGCTCAATTATTTGGGTAAAAAATTTCGAGACGTCCACTACTATGCCGCTGCCCACAACCTGTCCAGCCAGGGAAGTGCCGGCTGTCCTGGGAATAAGGGAGGTTTTGTGCTGCCCGGCATATGCAATTAACTGTTGAATATCTTTTACAGATTTTGGCACGGCTACTGCAAGGGGCATCTCGCGGTAGGCGGATGCATCTGTAGCGTACAGCGTACGCATGGTGGTATCATAGTAAAGTTCACCGTCTAACTGCTGGGCTAAATCCTGTAATTGCACCTTAAATCCGGGTTGTTAAATGGTTGCCGGGATGCAAAAATAAGGCCTTTCGTCTTTCTTAAGAGCGCGATTTATGAAGGAACATAAAAGGGAGAGATATTAAATTAAATGCCTGTATTACAGGAACATAGGGATATAAAAAAGGGATTAGAAATAATAAAGTAAGTTACTTACTGTTATAGCTAATCCCTCATTGTGGAAAATCTTTTGTGGTTACAATCATGCAGCGTATCTCAGTTTCGTCTCTAAAGGCTTTAAAATCCTGTTCAATAATTCTTTATCTACACTGGGTGTAACACCGTCTTTTTCTTTCAGCACCATCCACTCATTTTTTTCAGTATAGCGAAGGGTAAAAAAGTAATACCCATTTAATTTGATAGGATATACAACTCCACGATAATCTTCTTCCTGGAAAACGTTGGCTTTTACCATATCTCCCCAGTAGCGAAAATTAATTTCTATCGATTTCATAAACCATCTCATAAACGCATAATTTGATTACTCAACGAAATTATCGTGCCTAAAACGACAATTGGTATTCACTGAAAGATATTTTTTTTGATATTAATATTATTTTAACCACCTGTTTAATGTTTTTTCTCAAAAAGCCTGAACTGCTTGAATAAGTTGTTGCAACATCTAAAAACTTAAAATATGCAGACTTTCGACCAATAAATGAAAACGCTTAGTAACTTTTTATTTTATTTTTTAAGTAGTCCATTATATTATAATGTTTGCCAATCTTTTGCTTGCACAATATTTATTGTCTTGATGCAGGACTGCTGCGCAATCCCCTGATATCCGAATTTTACTAATTGGATCAACCGGATACCAGGCAGGTAGTTTTACCCGAATAATCGCTGCAGGTGAAGATTCTGCCGTGGACTTATCTTTTGCCCTATTCCTGACCGTAAGTGTTTGTGATAGGTTTAATAATGATCGCCGCAGCAGCCGCTCTTTCTGCTTGCCGGATGTGCCGATGGTTATGTGCTATTATGAACTGGAGGGTATCACCCAGTTTTAAGGATATAATTGGAGCGATGGATATACCTGTACGGGTGGAGTTGAGGTTTACTGCGCGTGCTGCTTCCAGTAATGAAAGTATTTTTTCCTGCTGGTCAATAAAGTCAGCCATTACCGTATACCCATTTTCATTATTGGGATGAATATATTTTTTAAACGCCTTCATTTTCTTTACGGGTATGCCATTGGCGCCGGGTTGCATTACGTGGGTAAAGTAATTGCCCAGCCAACCCGGAAAAAAATAATGCGCTGGCAGCTTTTCGTTCAGGCGGGCTTTTTTGATAGCTTTTTCTATAGCAGGCAGATAGTAATTGCCATAACTATTTAAATGGGCAAAACATTGTTTAGCGCTCCATTGCCCGGGCGACGGCTGAAAGGAGAATTGTTCGCCGGGCATTATTTGCCATTTTTGAATGGCCGCATCCAATAGTGTATTGGTTTGCTGTTCAAGCGTGGCCAGTAAATCTGCCGTATTTATTTTTTGCATCTTATTTAAATTATAATGCAAAGCTGCAGTATGCGCGGCTGGAAAATATTGGTCTGCACCAAGATTTTATATTTTGACAGTTCCCAGTAATTTACTGAAGGTGCTGGCGTCAATTGAAAGATAAGAGGCCAGGTATTTATGTGGTATTAATTGCAGTACGTGCGGACTGCGTGTGAGCAGTCTCCTGAATTTTTCTTCCGCAGAAAAACATTGTATCTCTATCTGCCGTTCCAGCACACCTGCCAAAGCAAAGGCGGTGGCCTTGAAAAATAATTGCTGTATACCCGGGTGTTTGCCCATCAGTTCATTCATCCGGGCATAGCTGGTACGCAAAAAAGAACTCGCGGTAAGCGTTTCAAGAAAATAGGGAGCAGGCTGCCTTGTTAAAAAGGAATCAGCCACACCGGAGAAAGAATACGGGTAGGTAAATACAATGGTAGCCTCTTTATCATTACTATGCAGGTAAAAAGCCCTTTGCACACCCGCGGTAACAAAGTATAAATGATTTTCTGTTTCGCCGGCTTTTGTAAGTACCACTTTTCTTTTGGCTGAAAAAGGTTGCCATGCAGCTGCCATATCATCCCAGGATGCGCCCTGCAGTGGATAAATGCCGTCTGTAAAAATTTTTAGCTGTTCAAGTTGCGGTGAAAAATCCATACAATAAAGATTGCTGTACAATTCTGACTTGTCAGTGGATATGTATGATTGCTTTTATTTTAGCCCGTATGAACCAAGATAAATAATTATACACAGGAAACTGCTGTTCTCTTGCTATGCTGATTAACTTTCCATCAGCCTGGCCTCTTCCAAATCCAGTTCCCATTCTTTATTTCTCAGCATTTCTTCTGAATAGGTTCTTTCCATCCGTAATTTCTGCAATTCCTTTCTTCTCACCGATACAATCTCTATAAGCATACGCCTGTATCTTGGTAAAAAGCTGGCAGCGGCCGTCGTCTCTTCCTCTTTCAGCAATTTCTTGTTGGTAATTTCTATCATCCTTTCATACCGTTCTTTAAGACGGCGGAAGGCATCTACATCGCCTAAGTCGTCTGCATGTTCACTCTGCATGTGATCAAGTGCTGCCGTAGCGAGGCGCAGCCTTATGCCAAGTTCCTGCTCCTCGGCATTTTCTGCTTCGTCATCTTTTACCTTTAAAACCCGGATTACGAAGGGCAGGCTGAGTCCCTGCAAAACCAGCGTAAATAAAATCACGATGAATGTAATAAATAAAATAAGGTTACGGTGTGGAAATTGCTGGCCGGTAGAAAGTGTGAGCGGTATAGACAAAGCGGAAGCCAGCGAAACCACACCCCGCATGCCGCTCCAGGCAATCACAAAAACGGATTGCCAGCTGGGCCTTTTTTCGCGCAAGCGTATTTTGCTGGATAATATTCTGGGCAGGTAGGCCCCTGGAAACATCCATATAATACGAATAACAATGGTTACCAGGCTGATTACCACACCATATAGAATGGCCGAAGCAATAGAGTTTTGTCCAAGCCCGGCGGTTATCGCGGGCAATTGCAGGCCAATCAGAATAAAGACCAGTCCGTTTAGAAGAAAAGTAAGTGTCTGCCAGAAAGAATATACCTGTATGCGGGAATTGTAACTGAAAATTTCATGAGCGCGAAAACTTAAAAAAAGACCGCCGCTTACTACAGCCATTACACCGGAAAAGTGAAAATGCTCTGCAGCTATATACATGATATAAGGCGAAATAAGGGTAAGCGCAGTATCTATACTTCCGGTAGTAGGCAGAAACCTGTGTACGGCATACACTATATTGGCTATAACAATGCCTACAAGAATACCTGCTACTGCAACAGTAAAGAAATCACCGGTTGCTTTCCAGAAAAAAAACTGGCCCGTCATAACGGCGGCCACCGCTACCCTGAAAACAATCAGCGAAGATGCATCGTTGATTAAGCTTTCCCCCTCCAGGATAGTGAGTACCCGTTTGGGCATACTGATGGTCTGAAAAACCGAAGCTGCTGCTACCGCATCGGGCGGTGAAATAATGCCGCCCAGTATAAAGCCCAGTGCCAGCGGAAAATCAGGTATCATGGCGTGCGCGGTAAAGGCCACACCTGCAGACGTAAAAATGACGAGGCCAACCGCCAGCATGATAATTGGCCGTTTGTATTGCCAGAAATCTTTCCAGGAGGTGTTCCATGCGGCAGCATATAGTAATGGCGGCAGAAAAATAAGAAATACAAGGTCGGGCTGCAGGCTTATAACCCGGATGCCCGGAATAAAACCTATTGCTAAACCAGCTATTACCAAAAAAATAGGGTAGGAGATACGCAGTTTCTCGCTTAGCATAGTCAGCATTGAACTCAGAAATAGCAGGGATAAAATAAGCAGCAGGTTCTCTTGCATAGGCCGCGAAATTAAGAAACTATCGCGAAATTTTTTGGCGCCCGGTTTGCCCCGGGACTTAAAGTAGTTAAGCTTTTTACACGAACGTTATTTTTCAATAATGAAAAGCTAATAGCCACATAGGCTGAGCATATTATTAATGCCATCATTATTGCGCACGGTATCCGCCGCGGCGCAAAACGCAGAACTATCACATGCTTGCGAATATTGTTGTCATAATGATAAATAAATTCACCATTGTTGGGGAAAATAGGTATCAATACAAGCCATATGCGGCGCTTGCACTGGGGATGGCATACCCGGCATATTAATTGAACATTCTGTTTGCAGGAGCAAATAATAGTCATCAAATTAAGTTAACGCAAAATTTTTTATTATGCAAGAAAATACAGCAACGACAACTACCTCGGAAACCATTGAGATACTGAATGATCTGGTAGTGATTAATAATGACAGGATTGTAGGGTACGAAAGAGCATTGGAAGAAGCGAAAGATACGGATGCAGACTTAAAAGCACTTTTTACACACATGATTGATGAAAGCCGTAAAATAAGGATTGACCTGGCAGGGGAAGTACAAGCCCTCGGTGGTGAGTTTGAAGCAGGTACAACTGTAACTGGTAAATTATATCGTGCATGGATGGATGTAAGAGCAGTGTTTACCGGAAGTGACAGATACACAGTATTGGCAAATTGTGAACGCGGAGAAGATGCGGCGCAAGCTGCTTACAAAGACGCGCTGGAAGAAAATAAAATTCCAGGTTACATTCGTACTACACTGGAGGCGCAGAAGTCTATTCTACGTGCTTCGCACGATAAGGTGAAAGCTTTGCGTGATGCAGCTAAAAAAAATTAAGTAGCGTTATCGCATAATTATTATTAGTAGCAATATAATTGCCCATGAAAGGGCCGTAGATAGAAATTTATCTACGGCCTTTATTTTTGCCCCGAACGGAAGAAGCCCGGCTTTCTCAAAGCATTGGATTATCTTCCTGTTTTGAAAGTTGCTATGAAAAAATACCTGCTTTTTATCAGCCCCTGCCTGGTCTTCGGGCTATTGCTGCGGGCCCAGCCCCCGGATACCAATACACGAACCATATTATTTTTGGGCAACAGCATTACCTATGCCGGCAATTACATTGCGGATGTGGAAGCCTGTTATACTATCTGGCATGCGGAATATAATATAGAATTCATTAATCTCGGCCTGCCAAGTGAAACGGTGTCGGGACTTTCTGAGGATGGCCATGCGGGCGGCAGGTTTCCCCGCCCGGACTTGCACGAAAGGTTGTACAGGGTATTAGCAACCGTACAACCTGATATCGTGTTTGCAAGCTATGGTATGAATGATGGCATCTACCTGCCTTTCAATACAGATCGTTTTCAGCAATACAAAAATGGGATGACCTGGCTGCATGATACCCTCGCGGTAACGGGCGCCAGGATTATTTTTATAACGCCACCTGTTTATGATGAGTTGCGGGCTGGCGCTAACGGTTATGCCAACGTGCTGGATAAATATACTGATTGGTTGCTGGCGCAAAAAAAAACGGCCGGGTGGGAAGTGGCAGACATTCACTACCCCATGAAGAAATACCTGGATGCACACCGGAAACTGGATGCCGCATTTAGAATAGATGGCTTTGCGTTGGCCAATGATGGCGTACACCCTGGTGAAGCAGGTCATTGGTTAATGGCCAGACAATTACTGATTTACCTGGGTGATAAAAAAGCTGTAAAATATTCAAGCGTAAAAATGGCCATGGCTGAATACAATAGTGGCGCAGCGCTGCTGGAACTGGTTACAGAACGGCAGCGTTTTATGAAGGATGCCTGGCTTACCGCTACGGGCCACAACCGGCCTGAAATGAAAGCCGGTATGCCATTGATCGAAGCGAAGGAAAAGGCAGCCATCATAAGCAAACGGGTGCGACTGCTGCAGCAGGAATTGAAGGAATCCCATTAGTATTCTCCAACAAACAATTACCTTCATGCGGGATATAAAAATTAATATTATTTGTACGGGCAGACGCAGCCGTATGCAATAAGTCATTTAATCGAAGATTGAATTTTATCCTTTTAGGTTAGTCCTCGCTGCCAGATATTTGCATTTGGCAACAACGTAACCGCTGCTCTCCCTGCCTGTCTACCGGCGCCGTTACAATTAAAATATGATTGAACTGGTTTTAGTTTTATTTTCGACGTGGATAATTTACCGCAGCAATCTAAGACTAGTATGATATTCTCGGTTGGCATAATGTTGCTGGCCAATGTGGTAAGAAAACACAAAAGCATCATTGATCATTCGCTCAACGGAAATAAATATTTGTCTGTTGCCCTTGATGGATGGATTAAAGACAGCACGGTCAATAAAAAAATAAACCACATATTTTATACGTGGATGTAGCCCGTGTCTGGATCACAGGTTATTGGGTCGGTTTAAATAAAGCAGCGCTGTACCGGTAACGATAAGGCCCGGCATGTGAATACAACGGTTGCGGATGTGCGGAATCTGCACGGAATATTAAACGAATAAGGAAAACGCATGCAAAAGAATTCGTCCAGGAGAACATTTCTTGCAGCTGCCACAGGGTTCACGGCAGGTTTATTGCCGTTGTCTTTATCGGCTGAGGAGGATATGGAAATTACCGTTGAAACAACTTCCCCGGATAAGGGACTTGTTTTTTTATTCCAGGGAGATTCAATTACCGATGGTAACCGTGGCCGGAATACAGACCCTAATCATATTATGGGCCACGGGTATGCATTTTCGATAGCCAGCCGGGTGGGCGCTGATTTTCCTGCTGCGGGTTATACTTTTTTTAACCGTGGCATCAGCGGCAATACCATACCTGATTTGCAACACCGGTGGCAGGCCGATACACTGAATATACAACCTGATGTACTGAGTATCTTAATTGGCATCAATGATACGGCTGCATTTGTAGAGAATAGGCCAGCTGCACTAGACGCTGCTGATTTTGAATCGGGTTACCGAAAACTGCTGGAATCAGCAATCGCATCAAATCCTGCTATTCTTTTTGTGCTGGGGCTTCCTTTTGTATATGCTGTTGGTAAGCGAAAGGAAAACTGGCAGCTGTGGAGCGATAGTACGGCGCAAAGGGCCGAAAAAGTTAAAAAACTGGCAACTGATTTTAATGCCGTATTGATTGATTATCCATCGATGTTTGACAAAGCAATATACAAAGCACCCGCTGATTACTGGATTTGGGATGGTATTCATCCAACTGTTCCCGCGCATGAGCTGATGGCCCGTGAATGGATCAGGCAAACGAGCGGACGGCTGAAATTTTTGAAGCGATACGTGTAAGCAGCGTGAAAGGGCGTGCCAATTTTTTATGACCATATATCACTGATGCGCGTTTAATAAGTAATGACTGACAAAAAGATAATTGCAACAGGAACAATGATAAAAATTTTAATACAGTGCACATTTTTTCTGATCGTGGCGGTACTGCCCGTGACTGCACAGTTAAACAATCTGGTAAATACCCTTGACAGGTACAATGTGGTATGGAGCAGCCAAAGTAGTCATTCGGCTGCGTCCATGCCCTGCGGTGGCGGCGATATCGGGTTGAACGTTTGGGTGGAGAAAGGCGACATACTCTTATATCTTTCGCAAAGCGGCATGTTTGATGAAAATAACCAAATGCTTAAGGCAGGCCGGGTGCGTTTACAGCTATCCGCTAATCCTTTTGGCGGCACTGACTTCAGGCAGGTGCTCCGTTTGGCAGAAGGCAGCGTACAGATCAGCGGCGGCGGCACAATGGTAACAATATGGGTAGATATATTCCGGCCCGTAATACATATGGACGTGCGGGCAGCAGTCCCGGTGACTGTTACCGCATCATATGAATCATGGCGGCATGAAGATCATATTATTCAGGGTACTGAGTTTCGCGCCAATTCTTACAAAGTTCCCCAGCAGAAAAATATACTTACAGTTAAAGACAGCATTGAATTTAAGGCAAACGCAGTATTGTTTTATCACCGCAACCGTGTAGATATAGAAAATATATTTGATTATACCGTAAGAATGGAAGGCATGCAAACGGTAAAGGATCAAATGTTTGATCCGCTTAGCAACAACACATTCGGCGGCAGTATGCATGGTGTCGGTATGCGCCCGGCGGGAAATGATACAGGCATATATGCCAATGCAGCGTATAAGTCGTGGCGACTTATAAGTAACCGCCCCGTACGCAATCAGCAGATAGAAATCGATTTGTTTACTGCACAAACAAAAACGCTGGCAGACTGGAAAGCGGGACTGGATGCTGTTGCAACGGATGCGGTGGACAATAAAAAAACTGCACTGTTTAAAAGCAGGCAATGGTGGAAGCAATTCTGGAACCGGAGCTATATTTTTATTGAGGGTGCTGACAGTTTCATCAGCAGAAATTATCAGCTTTTTCGCTATATGCTGGGTTGCAATACCTATGGCCAATGGCCTACAAAATTTAATGGAGGTCTTTTTACATTTGATCCTGTTCATGTTGATACAAAATACAGTTACTCGCCTGATTTTCGGTTATGGGGTGGCGGTACTATGACGGCACAAAACCAGCGCCTGGTGTATTTTCCAATGATCAAAAGTGGTGATTTTGATATGATGAAGCCACAATTCGATTTTTATCTGAATGCTCAGACCAATGCAGAACTGCGTAGTAAAGTGTACTGGAAACACGCGGGTGCATGCTTTACAGAACAGGTAGAAAATTTTGGATTGCCCAATGTAATGGAATATGGGTTAAACCGGCCTGCCGGCACCGATCCTGGTATGGAATACAATGCATGGCTGGAGTATGAATGGGAAACGGTGTTTGAATTTTGCCTGATGATGCTGGAAATGGAACGCTATGAAGGCCGTGATATAAGAATCTATATTCCCTTTATAGAAAGTTGCCTTAGTTTTTATGATGCACATTACCAGCAATTGGCGCGTAACAGGGGCGTAAAAGCATTTGATGAAAAAGGGCAATATATTTTTTATCCCAGTTCAGCCGCGGAGACTTTTAAAATGACCTACAATTCTACTACTGTTATTGCGGCACTGAAAGTTATACTGGGACGCTTGCTGGAGCTCCCGAAGCAATATTTGGACAGTGCACAAAGAGTAAAATGGAATACTATGCTAAAACGTGTTCCACCCATTCCTTTGCGTACCATAGAGGGGTACACAGTCCTGGCGCCTGCAGAAGCATGGGCGAGGGTACAGAATTCTGAAACACCGCAATTGTATCCTGTATATCCTTGGGGAATTTATGGCGTGGGCAAACCGGGGCTGGATACTGCCATCAATACATACAAATATGATCCGCATTCGGTACAGTTCCGCAGTCATATCGGGTGGCGGCAATACAGCATATTTGCAGCCCGTCTTGGTCTTACTGAAGAAGCGACTATACTGACCCGTGAGAAGTTTAAAAATGGTGAACACCGCTTTCCTGCTTTTTGGGGGCCAGGCTTCGACTGGACGCCTGATCACAACTGGGGGGGTGCTGCTATGATTGGCCTCCAGGAAATGCTGATGCAGGTGGATGGAAAGAAAATATATTTGCTACCTGCATGGCCCAAGGCGTGGAATGCAAGTTTTAAACTGCATGCACCCTATAGTACCACCGTGGAAGCAACGGTGAAAGACGGCAAAATCGTCTACCTACAAGTGCAGCCTTCCGCCAGAAAAGATGATATCATTATTATGCAGCCTGACTAATGTTCCCGCATCCAGCGGGCTTTGCATGGAGGACGTAAAAACCCTTATAAGGGAATGTTATGACGTTATTTTTCAATCTTTTGTGGATTATTTTACTCTACAGCTCCTGATTTACTCACACAATAAACCGGCAAGTCAATTAAAATTTGCTTCACGTTTTCAAGTATTACAACTGCTTTTTGCCGGGAAGGGAGATTTTTAAACCTGAATTCTCAAGTCTTTTTGTTGTCTTAGCTTCCGCCTGCTGGCGGCTGCACCTCATTTCCCGCTCCACCTCCGGCAATTGCCGGCTATGGCTTTATTATTGTTCGATAAATGGTAATCGTTACTATTAATAAGCGTCCTATGGCAGAAGATTTTGTAAACAAAAAGAAAATTGTGCTGGTGGCTGATGATGACATTGATTTACTGCAACTGGTAAAGATACAGTTGCAAAGGGCCGGATTTATTGTACATCTTTCGCTGAACGGGCAGGGTATTATTGAAATGGCTGTTGAAGATCATCCGGATGTAATATTGCTTGATATTGCCATGGATGGTATATCTGGTGGAGATATATGCAAGAAATTAAAAATGTATGATAAGACTGCATCTATACCGGTTATTATGCTCTCTGCCAATGACAATATTGAAGTGATTGCCCACAATTGCGGGGCAAATGATTTTGTAAGGAAACCTTTTATACTGGATACAATCAGGGAGAAGATTTCGCAATTCGCCTGAGCATCTTCAGCGCATCATTTTTTTATTTCTCTTTTAACGCCACTGTAGTTTGTAATAATTATTTTTACGGCTTCGTTATCTACGGGTATTTTTCTTGACGACTGTGAAAGATAGCCAGACCCATAGTAGAATTCCTGCTTTCTTGTACCCTTATTTTTATAAAAAATTTCCATCGAAAAATCGCCGGGTAAAAGGGTGAGCCAATTTTTTACAACTTTGTCTTCTTTTGTTAATTTACAAAATACTTTAACGCTATCCTGGTTTTGGGTGGCAATTAGCAGATCTCCATCTTTCGCCGTGTGAATTGTGGCCAGTGCTTTACCATCTCCATGTACAAAAAAACCACTACCGGCAATGGACATACTCTTAAATTCCCCTTTACCATCGCCTTTCAGACACAGTCCGTTCAATGCATCGTGCCGGCCGCTATATGGTTCTATGCCATAATCGTTGCCCACTAAAATCAAATCAGGATTGTTATCATTGTCTATATCCTGAACCTGGATGCCATACACGGGCGCAAACTGGGCTTCTGCGGGTAACGGGCTTATAATAAATACACCATTGCCTTTATTTTCAATATAGCTGCTGTTCATATCGGTGGCTTTAAAAACCATTGCATCTTCCCTGTCTTTTGCCGTCAATAATTCATCAACAGAAGCTTTGCCATAAGCCTGGTAAGATGGATATTTTTTCCTGGTTGAAATCAGCTGGTTTATCATATCATCCCTTGTGGTCATCGGAAATAGTTTTCTTTTTCCAGCTTCTGCTTTCATATAGCAAAACACCATCGGGTCCACCAATCCGTTATCGTCAAAATCTTTTGCATATATCCACATCGGTTCCTCCGGCGTAGCCTTGTAATTGGTATTCAGGCCCATGTTGCCGGCTACATAATCCATATCGCCATCGTTATCAAAATCACCTGCGGCTATGCTGTTCCACCAGCCGGTGTGCTGCTCAATGCCGGTAACATCATTGACCTGAACCAATTTTCCACCCATATTTTTATAAAAACTTACGGGCATCCATTCGCCGGTAGTTATCAAATCCGGTTTTCCATCATTGTCAAAGTCCGTCCACAATGCATCTGTTACCATTCCGGCATGCTGCAGGCCGGGGCAAATTTTTTGTGTGGCCTCCACAAATGTTCCTGAGTAATTAATCAGTATATAGCTTTCAGGAGCCAGGGGATAAGCGCCGGAAACTACGCGCCCGCCCACAAACAGATCAAGATCGCCATCGCCGTCAATATCTGCTGCGCGTACGCAGGATCCGTTAGTGAACATCCTTGGCAGGGAAGAATAACTGGGCGTAAATTTGCCTTGTCCGTTGTTTATATACAATACATCCTGGCTGGCAGGTTCATTGGGCGGCAATTCGTAGCTGCCGCTCACAATATATAAATCCAGGTCGCCATCATTGTCAGCATCGAACAATAAAAGTCCCATGTCCTCTGCCGGGTGACCGTCGCTGTCCTGTAAAAACCTTGTGGTATCCGCAGCAAACCGGCCTTTATCATCCTGCATAAAGAAGACCCCTTTTCTGCCGGCAGACCCACCAATGTAAAAATCGTCGTGACCGTTATTGTCTATGTCGCCTACAGCAATACCGGGGCCGTACTGGCTTAGCTTATGGGGTATGGCAGGTTGTGTATTGTAATCAATGGCATCCCTTTCATTGTGTTTGAAGACAATTCCATATTTTTCTGCCACAGGTTCAAAGATTGGTTTGGACATAGCAGCTTGCATGACAGCGTAGGGGCCCCCGGCGTCGATATAATTCAGTGTTAGTACCTGGTCCGCAGTTACGTCGGTTAGCAATTGCGTTTTTCCATCGGGCCATTGCACCCGGAGTGAATCAACACTGGTGCTGCTGCCCAGTCCCAGGTGAGCCCTGTTATCATGCGTAGACATATAACCACGGCAAGGGTAGTGCTCATACAATTGCTGTTTATTCTTGTTATAATAAATACGCACGCTGGCACCAAAGCCGTCGCTGTTTTGATGGGAACCTTTAAAGCGGATACCCAGCCGATGGGAACTGCTTGTTTTACCTATAACGTGCGCAGTATTTTCATATATAAATGCCGGTTCATTCAGGTTGTTAATTATCAAATCAAGATCTCCGTCATTGTCAAGATCTGCATAAGCAGCGCCGTTGGAAAACGATGCTTTATCCAGTCCCCATGCATGACTTGTGTTGGTGAATAAATAGCCTGCGTTGTTTTTAAATGCATAGTTGGGCAGTTTAACCACGGGGAGAGAATCAGTGAGGTCCAGTGAATAGATTCCTTTGCCCCCGCCCTGCCCGTTATTAAAAGTGATGTAATCAAGGTCTGTTACGTCGCGGGGCAGCCCGTTGGTAATAATGGCATCCCGGTAACCATCGTTATCAAAATCAGCCAGCAAGGGACACCAGCTCCAGTCTGTCTGGTAAATACCGGCCATATATCCTATCTCGCTGAATACAGGATACCCCAGGGGACTCATGCCCTGGTTCAGTTGTAATGTATTGCGTACATACTGGTGCTGGTATCCAAACTGTGCACTATTGTAATAATTGTAATATTCATTGCCACCCTGCATTCTTTTCTTGCGCAGGTTGTCTTCCGGCAACATTTCCAATGACAGAACATCCACCATCCCATCATTGTTAACATCCACTATATCGGTGCCCATGGAGTTCCAACCGGTGTGTTTGAAATATTCACCCAGCCGGTTGGTAAAGCTGCCGTTTTTGTTGTTGATGTACAGGAGGTCGTTCGATACAAAATCATTGCTTACATAAATATCTGGCCATCCATCCTGGTTGATGTCCGTAATGGCCGCGGCGTGGCCCCATCCCTCTATGGTTATACCTGCTTGTTTTGACACATTGCTAAAAGTTCCGTTGCCGTTGTTGCGGTACAACCTGTCCGTATTCAGTGCACTGCCATCCGTAACTTTTGGCCTGAACCTGATAGGCGTTTTAGGATCGTTCAATTGATTGGTAACAATGTAGAGGTCCAGATCGCCATCCCTATCATAATCAAAAAAAGTTCCCTGCGTACTGAAACCGGTATCTGCAATGCCATAATCAACGGCCATTTCTTTAAATGTTGGGATACCATTTTTTTTGAGGCCCTGGTTAATATATAACAAGTTGGTCCTCCGCTGTGCATCCTTACGCAGCGACGCGCACACGTATACATCCATCCAGCCATCATTGTTAATATCCACTATTGACACGCCGGTACACCAGTTCCCTCCTCCGCCGGTTCCGGAAGTACCGGTTATGTTTTCAAATTGGAGACTGCCTTTATTGATGTATAATTGATTGCCCGCCATATTGCCGGCAAAGTAGATATCCATTAATCCATCGTTATTAAAATCTCCGATGCCCACACCCGCGCCATTGTAAATATTGGCCTGGTTTAAAATATTAAGGGTATCGCTTTCAATTATTTTATTGGTAAAGCTGACGCCGGTTTGAGATGGGGAAAGCAATTTAAACAGTGGGATATTACCGGATTGTGCCCGGCCCATGCTTATCATTAATAACAAACAGAGAGCAACAGAATTCCACAACCGGAATACAGGTAAGGGCATATGGCTTTAATTGAGATTTGCAATGTAATATTTTTGCATTGCTTAATGGTTAGCCACTTTTCATTGATGTATCATATTCTATTCAATTTGTTACAAGAAGGGAAAAGGAAGAGATTTCTTAAATACGCACATTTTCAAATCATTTTCCTGTTAAATGCTTTCCGGTATGCCAGTGGGCTTAGGCTATTGCGGTCTTTAAACGTTTTATAGAAATTTGAGAGGTCATTAAAGCCGCTGTCAAAGCCTATTTGTGCAACTGGTTTTTCTGTATTGATCAGTTGCCCCAGGGCAAAATCTACCCGATAATCATTTACTACTTCAATGAAAGTTTTCCTGCTGAGTTTTTTAAAATATTTGCAAAAAGCTTCCGGCGTCATATTGCTTACGGCAGCAACTGCCCCGAGTGAAATATTATTTTGAAAATTCTCTACGATATAGGCCATGACCGCATGCATTCTTTCTTTTTCCTGGATAGATACGGCCGGCGCGGCAGTTTGCTTATCAAGCAATATATAATCGTTGGCAGTCGCCAGGTCATGCAGTATATCAAGCATCGAAAGCAACCTCCTGAAATTATCAGGCTCATCCAAAATGTGCTGCATTTTTTGCTGCACGGCGGCAGTATTGCCTGTAAAACGGATACCGGCCTGGCTGTTATCAAGCAATTGATAGATACGTTTAGTTTCCGGCACTGCAAAAAAATCCATCCCCAGGAAATCCTTTTGAAATTGAATGACCACCGATATGGATGTTGTACCCGTTTCCGCAGGCGATGTTTTCCAGCAATGCGGCAGGTTACTGCCCAGCAAAACAAGATCGCCGGCGGAGTAATCATGCATATGCGTTCCAACATAGCGCTTGCCGGAACCTTTTACTATCAGGGTAAGTTCATATTCAGGATGAAAATGATAAGGTGCAGCAAAGCTGGTTTCTTCGAATTGGCGCGCCAGAAATGAGGCCTGCCCAATGGTCTTTATGGATTCAAAAGACGCTTTCAATAGTTGTTAATTTTGGCTTATCGGAACATGAAAATAGGAATTATGGATAATATAATCCATAAAATGGCCAATTTTATCGTTTTTAATCCGGTAAATATGGACGTAGTTTGATATACAAATAAAAGCCATTGCCATGAATGATACGATGTTGCCATTCCTGAATAATTTTATTGAAATTGATCCCCTGCACCAGCAGTCGTTTAGAAAAAATGGTCATACCCTGATTAAAGGTATTCTCAGCCCGGAAGAAGCCGCGGTATACAGAACCGCTATAAATGATGCCGCATATAAATACAATACTGAAAAACGGAAATTGGAAGAACGTGACACCTACGGCAAAGCTTTTTTACAGGTTATGAATTTATGGGAACGGGATGAGCAGGTAAAAAAATTCACACTAGCAAAGAGATTTGCAAAAATTGCAGCAGATCTGCTGGGTGTAAAAAACGTTCGCCTCTACCACGACCAGGCTTTGTACAAAGAGCCGGGTGGGGGATTAACACCCTGGCACCAGGATCAATATTACTGGCCATTGAATACCACCAATACGGTTACCATGTGGATGCCCCTGATGGATATTAACGAAGCGATGGGTATGCTCACCTTTGCATCCGGATCACAGCAGGGAGGGTTTGTTAAAAACTTGGCCATCTCCGACGAGTCAGAAGCGTTGCTGGAAAAATATATAATGGACAAAGGGTTTACTATCTCCCGTGCCACAACCATGAAAGGCGGTGATGCTACCTGGCATTACGGCTGGACGCTGCACAATGCTTCCGGCAACGCAGCCCCGGTAACCCGTGAAGTAATGACCATTATTTATTTTGCGGATGAGGCCCTGGTGACAGAGCCGCAGAACGAACACCAGGAAGCAGACCGGCAGCGATGGTTGGGTGGCTTGCAACCCGGTGCAGCAGCAGCTTCTGCCCTGAATCCACTATTGTTGTAACGGCCGTTGTTCATCATTTATTTCCCTTTTTTGATCAGTACTGGCAGACTGCTTTAGTAAAAGCCTGCTGGTATATACCGCTTTATTGTTTAAAAGGAAAATGATCGTACCGGGTTTCAGCAAAAAAGAACATTACAAACTTTCAAACCTCTTTCCCTTACTCTCTTAGCGTACATTTATATAATGAAGAGGCTGCGTGTCCATATGATTTTTTTTCTCCTGCTTGTATCGGGCACTCTTTCTGCCAATGACAATAAATGGAAAGAACGGGCCAATAATCCCGTTTACCTGCACCGCGCTATTAAACAGGTGACAGACATAATGGTGCGTGATGTATATTCCCCGCCTGTTGCCAGCCGTACCTATGCCTATATAACCATTGCAGGATATGAAGCTGCGCGGTATGCAAACCCTGCTTATGCAACACTGGCCGGCCAGTTGCAACAATTGACTTTTCTTGATCCGCCGGATCCGCAGTTGCAGTACAATTATTCGCTTGCAGCAGTAAACGCCGTTTTACTAACGGGTAAGCCCATGGTAATATCGGAAGAAAAGATAGAAGATTTCCGTAAAATGATTCTGGATGAATTTGCCGCCACTGGTATGCCAAAAGAAGTGTTTGATAATTCTGTTGCATGGGGAAAGAAAATAGCCAACCATATTTTGGCCTGGGCCGCAAAGGATAATTATAAACAAACAAGGGGATTGGCCAAATACACTGTTACAGATGATAATCAATCATGGAAGCCAACGCCACCCGCCTATATGAAAGCAGTGGAACCTTACTGGAGTAAGATAAGAACGTTCCTGGTAGATTCTGCCACGCAGTTTAAACCTTTACCCGCCACCATTTTTTCTGCAGATACAAACAGTACATTTTACGCAGCGGCCCGCGAAGTACAAAAATGTGGACTCGCTTTAACGGCCGAACAGGTACAAATTGCCAATTTCTGGGATTGTAATCCTTTTAAGATGAACGTAAACGGGCATGTGATGTATGCTACTAAAAAGATTTCGCCCGGTGGACATTGGATCAATATAGCAAGACTGGCCTGCATGCAGGCGCATGCCAATCTTATCCGTTCTGCTGAAGCTTATGCCTGCTTATCCGTGGCAATGGCGGATGCGTTTATCAGCTGCTGGGATGAGAAATACAGAAGTAAGGTAGTAAGGCCGGAAACTTATATCAACCGCTATATCGATGAAAGCTGGACCCCTTTATTGCAAACGCCACCTTTTCCGGAGTATACCAGCGGCCACAGCGTTGTCTCTGCTGTTTCTTCGGTTGTGCTTACCCGGTTGTTTGGTGAAAAATTTGCATATACAGATTCAACAGAACTGGAATTTGGCATAGGGGCACGGCGTTTTACGTCATTCAGGCAGGCTGCTGCGGAAGCCGCTGTCAGCCGTTTATATGGGGGCATTCATTATATGTCCGCCATTACAAATGGGCTGCTGCAGGGAGAAGCCATCGGTGTATTTATTGCTGACAAATTAAAGATGCGTCCTGTCAGTACGCGCGGAAAAGGTTTATGAAGAAATAAAACGGTGATGATAAGCGCCGGTTGCAGCTAGTGTACCAGAAAGAAATTCTGTACGCATATACCTGAATAAAATGAAAAGCTATTTATTGTTGCCGGTCTTATTGCTTTCCTGGTGTTAACAGGTGCGCGGTATTTGCCCAGGTTATCGGGGGCAGCTATGCCATAAAAAATGTGCAAACAGGTATGTTGCTGCGCATAAAGATGCGGATAAAGAAAATGGTACCCACCCGTTTCTTATAACCTGGTAAACTGGCAATGTATGACCTGGGATTTCAGGCATACAGAAGGAAAAACATACCAGCTGCGTAATTTGTTGCCGGGCAAAACTTTTCAGCCGGCACATACTGCCGGGGCAGGGGTTGCGCTGGAAGAACAGCTTAGCGAACAATGATACCAACCAGTTCAGCAATGGACCATCTATGAGCAGCACCCTTATTTCTGAACCTGGTTATAGTTAAACGAAATTGTACTGCAGAATGCCCTGTTTCATTACGTAAATAACTAACTTTCCGCGGGCAATGGTTTGCCTTCCTGAATATTATGTCAACATTACAACTTCTTACCCAACATAAAATTGTTGCTATAATCCGTGGCGCAGTACCGGGCGATGTAATAGCAATAGTGCAGGCCCTGCGCGCCGGGGGAATACATGCGGTGGAGATTACACTTAACTCTGAAAATGCGCTGGCGGTCATCAGGCAGGTTGCTGACGCAGTAAAAGATAGTATGCTGGTAGGAGCGGGTACGGTATTAAACGCTTCAGCTGCACTGGCGGCTATTGATGCGGGTGCACAGTTTATTATATCGCCTTCACTTGACGTGGATACTATCAGTGTTACAAAAAAACAAGGCATTGTAAGTATTCCCGGTGCTTATACTGCAACAGAAATAGTAAAAGCGCATGCAGCGGGCGCAGATATTGTTAAAGTATTTCCTGCATCCAGTCCGCAATACATAAAAGATCTCCGGGGGCCGCTTGCACATATTCCACTGATGCCAACGGGTGGTGTAGCCATGTCTAATATAAAGGCTTTCCAGGAAGCTGGTGCCGTTGCATTTGGTATTGGCAGCGCATTGGTAGACAGCCGGCAGACAGTAACCGATGCATACCTGGCCGCACTTACCGGCACCGCTGCTGCATTTGTAAAAGCCATCAGTTGATGCGCTGCATCGTGTAATAGTCACTATACATTTATACCGTTATAAACCTGTAATGAAAAATAAATTTTTAAGCTGCGACTGGGGTACATCTTCTTTGCGGTTGCGTTTGATTGACGTTGATTCAGGAGATAGTATAACAGCCTCTGCTGGAGATGAGGGCATCGCTTCCGTATATGCATTATGGAAAAAGGCCGGGAAAGCGGCCTCAGAAAGAACCCGGTTTTACTTCTCCGTTATAAAGCGCCATATAGACATCATTGAACAGGCTGCAGGAGGCAGCGCAGAAAATATACCAATTATTATTTCCGGGATGGCCTCTTCCACCATTGGTATGCTGGAGCTGCCATATACTGTATTACCCTTTTCATTAAGCGGGGAAGATTTGCAATTCAAAAGAATAGAAAAGGGTGCAGGTGCGGGGGAGCTGGTTATTATATCGGGGGCCCGTACAGATACAGATGTAATGCGCGGCGAGGAAACCCAATTAATAGGTTGTCCGGGTGCTGATGCAGCGGGCACACAGGTTTTTATTTTTACAGGGACGCATTCAAAACACATTACAACAGCAGGTGGAAAAGCCATTGATATCGCCACCTATATGACAGGTGAATTTTTTGAACTCCTCGCTAAAAAAAGTATTTTATCTGATAGCGTGGAAGCTGGGGCCTCAATGGAAAGTGATGAAAATAAAGCTGCTTTTAAAAAGGGGGTGATGGATAGCCTGCAGCAAAATTTATTGCACAATAGTTTTTTAGTGCGTACCAACCAGTTATTTAAACGATTTTCCAGGCAGGAAAATTATTTTTACCTCAGCGGCTTGCTCATCGGTACTGAGCTGGGCGGCTTGTTAAAAAAAGATATGGATGCTATTACCATTGTGGGCGATGAAAAGTTGTTATACAGCTACAGGCTTGCATTAAAACTACTGGGCATTACGGTAAAAATACAAACGGCAGATGCCACAGCTGCAACCATACAGGGCCAGCTGGCGCTATATAAAAAGATTTACCAATAGAAGATTCCAGCTCATGGCTACTGAAAGTGGAAAGCAGCTTGTTATTTTCTCATCTTTACTCTCAGCACATACGCATCCGCGGTTATATACAGTGTCTTCTCATCGCCGGAGAATGCGCAATTGGAAGTAGCTCCGTCGAACCTTATTTTGCCCAGCAGCTTGCCGTTTTTATTAAAAATCCATACACCACCCGGTCCGGTGGCAAAAACGTTTCCCTTCCTGTCAATTTTTAAACCATCTGGCATACCCTGGTCAGTTTTGGCAGCCTCACTGGCATCGTAAAAAATTCTTGGCTTTATGAGCTGCCCGGCTGCATTAAACTCAAACGCATACCAGTAAGGCTTTGCAGGATCTGAATTAGCTACTATCATCGTTTGCTGGTCTGGCGTTATAGCAATACCATTAGGACGGCTGATAGAATCTGTAAGCAAAACAACATTACCAGCTTTATCTATTTTGTAAATTCCCTGGAAGGGGATTTCTTTCAGCGGGTCATCCATGTTTTTTTCAAGCCCATAAGGCGGATCCGTAAAAAACAAATCACCTTTGCTGTTATGGACCATGTCATTCGGACTATTAAATTTTTTGCCCTGGTAATTATTGGCCAGGGTTCTAAAAACCGGTTTAGGAGATTGCAGGGGTGCATCCATAACTGATATGCGGCGGTCTCCATCCTGGCAGATAATTAACTGCCCCGTCTTACTCAGCATAAGCCCGTTGGAACCAATTTCACCACCTCTTGGTATCGTACTGGTATAGCCCGATGGAGTGAGATAAATTTCTTTTCCTTTCTTTTCCGTCCATTTATAAATAATGTTTGCAGGAACATCTGAAAACAATAACATTTGTTGTTGCTCAATCCATAACGGGCCTTCGCACCAGTCGAAGCCTTCTGCAATCACCTCTACTTTTGCATTACTGCTGATGATGGCCTCCAGCGCCGGGTCAATTTTTTCAATGTGCCCGTTTTGCCCCTGGCAGTAGTAGTTGATGCTTACCAAAAAAAAACTCAGTAAAAATAATGTGACTTTGTACATATACAATGATTGATAGGTCTGATGTTTTATTTGCTGATATTTGATTTGCTGATGCATGATTTCGCCTGACTGGAAAGTTTTTTTTAGATCTGTAAACGTTACTGCGTGATTTACTTTCTTTACACTTTATATACCTGTCCATTCGATTTTATTCGTATACTTTTTTTGCTATTAGCCCGTACTTTTTTCTCCCTGCTTCAGGTGCATGTATTCGGTGGGCGTCATTTTAAATTGCTTAAGGAAATTTCTTGAGAAATTACTTTGTGAACTGAATCCCGACATATATGATATTTCATAAATTTTATTACCGCCGTCTGCCAGCAATTCGGCTGCTTTTTTCAGGCGGGTAATATTAATTAACTCAACCGGTGTAAGGTTGGAAATGGCTTTAATTTTCCTGTAGAGTGTAATGCGGCTCATATTCATGATCCGGGCCAGTTGCTCTACGTCAAGATCGGTGTCTTCCATGTTTTTACAGATCGTTTCATTCAACGATTCCAGGAAACGTTCATCAGCCCTGGAATGGGCCATACTCTTTATATGCACCAGCGGAGAGCTGGCAAAAAAATCACGTATCATATTCCTGTTGGTAAGCAGGCTCGCAATCTGCGCCAGCAAATGCTCTTTCGAAAATGGTTTTTCAATATATGCATCGGCACCTATTTCAAGTCCTTCTACTTTTGCCTGTATGGTGTTGCGGGCTGTGAGCAGTATTACAGGTATATGGGAATATTCAAAATTGGATTTAATTTGTCTGCACAATTCAAAACCATCCACATCAGGCATCATTACATCACTCACCACCAGCTGCACAGCTTCTTTTGCCAACAGTTGCAAGGCATCCTGTGCATTGGTTGCTTTGCAAATAGTATACCTGCTGTTCAGTATTCTTTCCAGGAAATCAACTATTTCTTCTTCATCGTCTACTAATAAAATGAGGGGTAACATAGGTAGCTTTTTATTTTGTGTTCAGCAATATCCTGTTCTTTTTTTGTTTTGGCGATGCCTGTTCTTCTGGCTGGACCGGTAAATGTAATACAAACGTGTTCATTTCATCTTTTGTGTCTTTAAGGTATAGCCTGCCATTGTGCAGTTCGGCCAGTGAACGCGCCAATGCCAGGCCGATACCCGTTCCTTTCTGTTTAATGGTTTCTTTAAGCCGGTAAAAGGGTTCAAAGATTTTCTCCCTCATATCTGCAGGTATCCGGTAACCATCGTTGCTTATTTCTACAGTAAAAGAGTTGTTGTCTTTTCCAGGTGGCAATAAGCGCAGCTGAATGGCACTGCCCGCATACTTAACTGCATTGCTGAACAGATTACTGAAAATTTTGTGCAGCGCTTCTTCATCAGCCATGGCAAATACATGTTCCTGCGGCAGGCGGATACGGCACTCCAGGTTTCTTTTCTTTGCAAGCGGCATAAAGTTCAGGTATTCTTCCTTTACTACTTCGGTAATGTCTACACGTGTAAAATCTACGCTGAACCCTTTTTTTTCCGTCTGCCTGAAATCCAGTATCTGTGTGATCAATGTAACCAGGCGGTTGGTATTTCTTTCCAGGGTGATTACATCTTCTTTTATCTCCGGCAGTTCGTCTATTTTTTCGTGCAGGTTTTCAACCGGACCTTTTATTAATGTAAGCGGGGTTCTGATCTCATGTGCTACAATGGTAAAGAAATCAATTTTGGCTTCATAAATTTCTTTTTCTTTTTTATCGTCTATCCTGCGCAGGTAGCTGCGGATAAGATAATAAGCTATTCCAATAAATATAACAGCATACAGCAGGTAGGCATAATAGGTAGCCCAGAAAGGCGGATTGATTTTAATGGTAAGTTCTTTACTGTTTTTATTCCATTGGCCATTCATGGCATCCCTGATTTTAAAAACATAGGTGCCGGGCGAGAGGTTGGTAAAATAGACCTTTCGGTTTGATTTCAGGTAGGTCCATTCTTTATCAAGCCCCTCCATGATATAACTGTATTCCGTCATTTCAGGAGAAATAAAACTCAGTGCTGCAAAATCAATACTGAAAGAAGACTGGTTGTATGGCAGCGTAATTTTGTTGGTATAAATAACAGACTGCTGCAGGTAAGAACTGTCTTTATTACTGTCCAGTTCTTTGTTGTGTACCTGGAAGCCTGTAATGTACACCGGTGGAATAAAGCTGCTTTTGGTAAACTTGTCCGGGCTAAAACTGATCATGCCTTTCACGCTTCCAAAGTAAAGTGTGCCTGCTGCATCTTTATAACCTGAGTGATAATTGAACTGGTCACTGAGTAATCCATTTGCCCGGGTATATACGTTTACTGTTTCCAGTGCTGGATTAAAATTTATCAGTCCTTTGGACGTAGTTACCCATAAATTCTTTTGATTGTCTTCAAGCACTTTGAAAATGAAGTTGCTGGGAAGACCATTTTTTGTAGTGTACCTGGTAATTGTTTTGCGGTCGCTGCCTAATTTGCACAATCCACCACCTTCGGTAGAAAGCCAGATGGTATGATTACTATCTTCATAAATAGCATTTACATCATTGTTGGTGATACTGTTTTTATCGTCAGGGTTATTGCGGAACTGCTGTGTCTGCCTGGTAACGGGGTTATATGCGTAAATGCCGTTTCCGTGTGTGGCAATCCATAAAGTATTAGAATGGTCTTCTATCATGGATCCCACAAACAGGTGCACTGGCAGTTCTTCGGGTTGCTCAAAGTCGTCTGTATTCTTTTTGTATTTGTGAAAGCCATTATTGGTGCCGATGTAAATATCGCCCCCACGGGTTTGTATGAGGCAAAGCGTGAAATTGCTTTTCAGTTCGTTTTTTGCCGGCCCGGCTATATATCGTTTTTTCACTTTACCTGATGGTATATCCATCACATCAAGTCCATGTTCAAAAGTACCTATCCATAGATTATTACCAGCTACCAGCAATCCGTGAATATTGGTATAGGCAATGCTGGTACTGTTGCCACTGGGTTTAAAATGTGTGATGGCGCCGGTTGCTTTATTGAGTTTGTTCAGGCCTGCATCTTCTGTTCCAATCCACAAATTGCCGTAACTATCTTCACAGATTTCCCGCACAGCATTGCCGCTGATAGCACTATTGGTGTTGTCAGGAAAATATTTCTGGAAACTGGCATGTTGTGTGGGATAATAATTCAGGCCACCAAAAAAGGTTCCCGCCCATATACCGCCTTCTTTATCCCTGCAAAGAGAATACACGGCATTGTCTGTAATTGAATACGGGTCAAGAAATTTTTTCTTCAGGTTAATAAATTTGCCGGTACCGGGATGCGAAATAAAAATGCCTGATTCGGTTGCAAACCAGAATTCGTTATTGCCGTTATCCAGTATGTCACGTACAAATATGGTAGTCTTGTCAGGATTGTAGGTAAGTATATCCGTATATGTGGACGTGATTAGATCAAAATGTTTTAGGCCCTGGCTGGTGGTACCAATGTATAAACCGGATGGGCCTGCAGGTTTTATTTTTTGAATATGACGCGAAGTTGGTTGCGACGAATGGGAAAAAATATCGTAGGCATGGAAGGTTTCTGAACGGCTGTCAAACTGCTGCAGAAAGCCTTCAGCGGTAGCCACCCAAACGGTGCCATTGGCGGTCATACATAAAGACGTAGCATGAAAATGGGTGCTAACTGTAAACTCCTTTAATAATTTTGTTTTAAAATCATACCGGAAAACCTGCTCGTGCGATAAGAACCAAAGGTGCCCGCTTTTATCAGTTTGTATATCGTATGCTTCCGGTATGGAATCAATAAAGCGTACCAGCCTTTCCTTCACTGCATCAAACCAATATAAACCCTTTTGACTGCCAACCCATAATCTTCCACTGTCATCAGAAAATAAAGCAAAAATATTATCGGGATAAAGGGAACGTTCATCTGCTGCCGTGTTAAAAAGTTTAAACCGGTATCCGTCAAAGCGGTTCAGGCCTTCTTTGGTTCCAAACCATAAAAACCCATTTTTGTCCTGGGCACTGCAATTAACAGTATTATTTGACAGGCCATTCTCCACCTGGTAATGGCGGAAATAATAAGGTTGTGCAGCCGTTTCAGATGCATAAAGCGTAAAGAAAGTATACATCAGCAAAAGCAGTGGTATGGGCAGCATCGGCTTCATCTGTGCGGATGAATTTTTTATGAATGATGTTATAACTGTAAAAATTTGAAAGACGCAGTTGTGCAAAAATGTAATATGCGGATTATTAAAAATGTAACAATTTGAAAAAATTCTGATACGTACTGAATTAACAAATACAATTTTTATAAGTTCCTTCACATTATGATTTAAAAATAGGCATTAAACCTGAAATAAATCATGTAAACGATTACATCTATTATTAACCAATAATCGACTGCTGTATGAAATTTTATGCAAAGATTTCTCCCGGCGTAGCTATGCGCTGCATATCCTGCCTCCCGGGAAAAAGTAAACTTCTCCTGCTTTTCTTTTTTATTTTTTCTTCTGTTGCTGCGGTTTACGCGCAGACCAATGTTAAAGTACCCATTTCAGGTATTATTAAAGATAGCACCGGAGCCGGGCTTACCCAGGTTACCGTAGCTGAAAAAGGAACGGGTAATGCAAGTGTTACAGGACCGGACGGAAAATTTACCATGACAGTAAAAAATGAAAATGCTGTTTTGGTAATTTCTTCTGTTGGATTTTTAAGCAAGGAGTTAAAAGTGGGTAAGCAAACCAGTGTTATCATTGCCCTGGAAAAAGATACCAAAGATTTGGGGGAAGTAGTGGTGATTGGTTATGGCGCCCGTAAGAAGGAGTCTTTAACCGGTGCTATATCTACCGTTACTGCCAAAGATTTGGATCGCGTACATGGTGGTTCTACGGTAAGCACGGGCCTTGCAGGTAAATTGCCGGGCGTAACTTTTAGGATGCCCGATGGACGCCCCGGTGCAAGCGCCAATATCCAGATTCGTAATATGGGCAACCCTCTCTATGTAATAGACGGTATACAGCAGGATGCCGGCCAGTTCAATAACCTGGCGCCCAATGATATTGAGAGCATTACTGTGTTGAAGGATGCTTCAGCAGCCATTTATGGTGTACGTGCTGCTAATGGTGTAGTAGTGGTGACCACTAAAAAAGGAAAAACTGGCAGTCGTAATACGGTGAATGTAGATGCCTACGCAGGCTGGCAGAACTGGAGCCGTTTTGCAGATGTATTGAATAATTCTTATGATTACATGCGCTACCGTGCAGATGCGGAAATTAACCGTTATGGAAGCACCAGTATTACACAGGCGGAGCTTGATAAATACAAAGAAGGCACACAGCCGGGCTACCAGAGCTTTGACTGGAGAAAATTTGTTATCGAGAAAAATGCACCGTTGAATTCTGTAAACGTAAACGTAACGGGCGGATCAGATAAATTAAATTATTACCTGTCTGTTACCCGGCTGAACCAAAATTCTGTACTGGGACGGGAATATAAGTTCGGACGTACCAATATACAGTCCAATGTAAATGCTCAGATATCCAACCGGCTGAAAGTGGGCGTGCAGATAAACGGAAGGATTGAGACAAGGGATAATCCCGGCGTTCCGGGCGGAGACGATTACTTCCTGGCAAAATTTGCTATCCTGCGCAACACCCCCCTTGAAAGGCCATACGCCAATGACAACCCGGAATACCTCAACGATATTAAACACAATGAATCCAACTGGGCCTATCTTAATTATAAAATTGCCGGGAGGTTTCACAATGACTGGCGGGTGCTGCAAACCAATTTAACTGCAGAGTACCAGGTACCCGGTGTCAAGGGACTTACATTAAAAGGTGTTTACTCTTACTATATTGCGGACTTTCTATACAATAACCACGAGTATACCTACAATGCCTACACGTATAATCCTACCAGTAAAGCCTATTCAGTTACCGGTGGAAGTACCAATCCATGGCGCGAGCGGGAGCAGATAAAGCAAATTAATGTAACAACACAGGGACAGCTTAACTATAACAACAGCTTTGGCAAACATACTATCGGCGCCACGGTGGTTGCAGAAAGAATTAAACAGCAACGTCTCCGTAACTGGATACATTCAGTGCCAAGCACCAATGCATTAACCCTTATTTATTTTAATACAGCAGATCAGTACCAGGACAGTGATGACAGGCAGGCGCGTATTGGTTATATCGGTCGTATCAACTATGGCTACGACAATAAATATTTCCTGGAATTATCTGCAAGAAGGGATGCTTCTTACTTGTTTGCACCTGATAAACGGGTAGGTTATTTTCCTGCCGTTTCTGCGGGCTGGCGGATAACGGAAGAACCGTTTATGCAAAAGTTGCTTGGACGTAATCCTGTATTGACAGAGCTTAAAATCAGGGGATCATATGGTATACTGGGTGATGATGGCGATCAGCTGGGCCTCGATGCATATTCTTATATATCTGGCTATACCTACAACCAGGGTATCGCTATCCTGGGTGGTAATGCTGTTGTTGGTTCTAGAGACAGGGGCGTACCCATCACCAATATCTCCTGGCTAAAAAGCAAGATTACCGATATCGGTGCAGATTTTGGTTTCCTGAATGGTAAGCTGGGTGGTTCATTTGATTATTTCTACCGCAAACGTACCGGCTTACGCGGCCGTAAACTGGATGTATTGATTCCTTCTGAAATTGGCTATACCTTACCGGATGAAAACATAAACAGTGATGCACAATATGGCGCAGAGGGTGCATTGAATTATAATGGAACCTTCAGGAAAATACGTTTTCAGGTAGGTGCCAACCTTTCTTATTCAAGGTCTAAATTTTTAAGCTCCTATAAACCTGTTTTCTTCAATTCATGGGATCAGTACCGTAATTCACAGGAAGACAGGTATACAAAAATCAATTGGGGATACGAAGTTATTGGCCAGTTTACCTCCCAGGAACAGGTTAATAATTATAATGTAAATATTGACGGCCAGGGAAACAGGACTTTATTACCGGGTGATTTGATTTACAAGGACCAAAACAATGATGGAAAAATTAACGGGTATGATCAGCGTCCCATTGGCCTTGGCACCGGTACACAACCCAATATCAATTATGGTTTCAACATTGCACTGGCTTACAAGAACTTTGATTTTCATGCTGATTTCTCTGGTGCGGCAGGCTATACCTGGTACCAGAATTTTGAGACCAAATGGGCATTTCAAAATGATGGTAACTTAAACCGGATTTTTGAAGACAGGTGGCACCGTACTGATATGAATGACAAAAACAGCGCCTGGATACCGGGTAAATATCCTGCCAACAGGTTTAATGATGGCGGCCACAGCAATTACAACAACAGTAATTCGTTCTGGGCCCACAATGTAAAATACCTGCGTGCAAGAACACTGGAACTGGGCTATTCACTGTCGCCCTCCTTACTTAAAAAGGTAAAAATACAAAAGGCACGTTTTTATGCCAATGTGTACAACCTGTTCTCTATTGATAACCTAAAAGAATACAGGGTTGACCCCGAAGTAACAGATGAAAATGGGCTTCAGTTTCCGCAAAATAAATTTGTAAACGTTGGCATCAACCTTTCCCTTTAATCAATACCGCTTATAATCATTCTGTATGAAAAAGATTTTATCAATTATAACATTTGCCCTGCTGCTGGGTGTAGCGGGTTGCAAAAAGGACAGTGATTTTTTAAATGTATTACCCACTTCCATACTTACCAACGAGCAGGCGTTTTCCGATCCCGCACAGGTATTGTCTATATTGGCCAATTTGTATAACCGCCAGCTTGATTTTTCCAGCCTGGATGATGTGAATGGTGCAGCGGGTTGGGTAAGCATGGCTGACTTCAGTGAGAGTTTTCCTTCAGAAAATGGCCGGGCTTATTTTGTACAGCGCACCAGCTGGGGATTTGGTGAGTGGAGTACCTGGGATTATGGTTATATCCGTGAATTGAACCTGTTTATTGAAAGGGCGGAAAAAGCCACCGCACTTTCCGCTGCAGACAAATCGAGGTTTATTGCGGAAGCCCGTTTTTTAAGGGCCAATTATTACTTTGAGATGGTAAAGAGAATGGGTGGCGTGCCTTTAATCAAAGAATCATTGTTGTATGATTTCGGTGGGGATCCAAAATACCTGCAGTACGCCAGGTCTAAAGAATCGGAAGTATATGATTTTGTAATTGCTGAAGCAGAGGCCATTAAAACCCTGCTGCCTGTTAACGCCGGCGAAAAGGGAAGGGCCACTAAAGGCGCAGCGCTGGCCATGGAAGCAAGGGCTGCACTGTACGCAGGCTCTATTGCAAAGTATGGTGCTAATACACCGCAGGTTACGCTCGCGGGCGGAGAAGTTGGTATACCAGCCAGCATGGCAGCCGGTTACTACACGAAAGCACTCGCAGCCGCCAAAGAAGTCATAGACGGTAGCTCAGGTGCTTATTCCCTGTACAATAAAAAAGCAGACCTCGCAGAAAATTTCGCTAATATTTTTATAGATAAGGGGAATAACCCCGAGTCTATTTTTGTAGAAGATTTTAAACTGAAAAGCGGTAAAGTACATGGCTTTACTGTAAATAACCAGCCGCGGTATGGCGCTGAAGAAGAAGAAGGAGGCCGCATTAACCCATCACTTAATCTGGTGGAATCGTTTGAAAAACTGGACAATACTTTTGCACGCATTCCGCATACGGACGCAGCCGGCAACCCCATATTTTATACCAACCAGGCCGATATTTTTGCAGGCCGTGATGCGCGGCTGGGCGGAACCGTTATTTTACCGGGCACCTCATTCAAAGGCAGAGCGGTGGATATCTGGAACGGTTACCAGCTGGCAGACGGCAGTATTCTCACCGGTGACGACAGGGGCGCGCAGAAAGTTTTGCCAGGCGGTACCAACCCGGTTCAGGTGGTAGGGTTTGACGGTCCGGTAAATGCAAAGGAATTCACCGCACAGAGCGGTTTCTACCTGCGTAAATATGTAGACCCTGCAGCAGGGGCGGGCTCACGCGGCACCAACAGTGAATTGCCGTTTATACGTTACCGGTATGCAGAAGTACTGCTGAATGCGGCTGAAGCGGCATTTGAACTTGGCCAGGCGGGCGTAGCAGCGGGTTATATGAACCAGGTGCGTGCACGTGCCGGGCTGGTAATACCATTAACGGCCGGTGAGATTACCTTCGACCGTGTGGTGCATGAACGCCGCGCTGAACTTTCATTTGAAGGACACGTACTGTTTGATATGAAACGCTGGAGACTGGCGCATGTTGTCTGGGATGGTGTGGCCATGTCTGTAACTGACCTCCTTTCTAATATAGGATCGGCTTCTAAAAGAAATACGCAGCCTTATGCTTTGTGGCCTTATAAACTGTATGATCCGGCCAGCCCTAACAATGGTAAATGGCTGTATAAAATAGTACTGCCAGGTCTTGTCACCGGTTCAAACAGGTTTCAGCTGGGTAATTATTATTCTTTTATCGATGATAATATACGCGGCAACAATCCTAAAATTGTTAAGCAGCCCAATCAATAAGATTCACTTTTTTAAAAAGCTATTATGAAAAATACAATTTTATTTATCCTGTGCACGGTAGCTGGTAGTATGCTGCTTTCCTGCAAAAAAGATAATTATAAAGCACCGGCTTCTACTTTAAGCGGGAGGATAGTGTATAAAGGGGAGGTACTGGGTCTTGAATACAACCAGGTGCCTTTTCAGCTTTACCAGTTTGGGTTTGGAAAAGTGGGCGCCATTGACGGAACTTTTGCTCCTGATGGATCCTATTCAACCCTGCTTTTTGATGGGGACTACAAATTTATTATCCCCAATGGCCAGGGTCCGTTCCTGTGGAAGAAAACAGCAGCCGGCAACCCGGATACATTGGTTATAAATGTAGCCGGCAGTAAGACGCAGGATATTGAAGTAATGCCTTACTATATGATACGAACTCCGCAACTGGCAGCAGCGGGTGGAAAAGTGAATGCAACCTGTAAAGCCGAGAAAATTATCACAGACGCAGCGCTGGCAAAAAGTATTGAAAGTGTAACCCTGTATGTTAATAAAACCAAGTTTGTTTCTGGTGCAGATAATATTGTTTCTGCCAGTATAAGCGGAGCTGCCATTACAGATCCCAATAACATCGCTTTAAGTGTAACTATTCCGGCCATTCTACCGGCTCAGAATTATGTGTTTGCAACCATTGCTATTAAAATAGCAGGTGTGGAAGACAGGATTTTTGCACCCGTACAGAAACTAACCTATTGACAATTGGCTAAACAAGACCTGCGCTCTTCAGATTGGTGAAGGCCTATGATTGAAAAATATTAAAAGAGAAACCAATCAATAACAGTTCATTTTTTTTAAGTCTCTCGTATAGCAGTATCTGGTTTAAAAAGAAAAGGGCGGCATCTTGTCCGCCTTTTTTTTAACCTGGCTGCGCTCCGTTCAGCCAGGTATGGATCTGTAAAATCAATACCAGCTGTAAACGTATAAATACATTACGGAATAAAATCTGGATTATATACCCGCAAAAGTTTTGGCAGGTAGTAAAAAGACAATAACTTTTACGATTCTTACAAATTAAAATTGAGCTGATGAAAAATAGCTTCCACACAATGCTGAAAATCATTCTTAGCAGCTTCTCCGGCAGAGAGTCAACAATGAGGTCAGGAAACAGAAACTGGTTTTTAGCAATACCTATTTTGCTCCTTTGCAGTACAATATTTTCCACCACCGTTTTTTCACAGGCACAATGGTCGGCGGTAAAAGGCAAAATTACCAGCCCCTGGGCAGATAAAGTAGATCCCAATAATACACTGCCCGACTACCCCCGCCCACAAATGCAACGCGGCAACTGGAAAAATCTGAATGGCTTATGGCAATATAGTATTCTACCAAAATCAATAGAGGAAATACCTGCAACTTTTTCAGGTAAGATACTGGTGCCGTTTGCGGTGGAATCGGCGCTGTCTGGCGTAGGCAAAACAGTAGGCAAAGACAGCGTACTCTGGTACCAGCGTACGGTTGTATTGCCGGCATCCTTCAAAAATAATAATGTGCTGCTGCAGTTTGGAGCGGTAGACTGGTTATGTGATGTATACGTAAATGGAAAAAAAGCCGGCACCCACCAGGGCGGGTATGATCCTTTTTCTTTCGATATTTCCGCTTACTTAAGCAAGAAAGGCGAACAGCAAATTGCCGTACGGGTATGGGATCCCTCAGATGACGGACCGCAGCCAAGGGGCAAACAGGTGAAGAAACCCAACGGTATCTGGTATACGCCGGTAACCGGTATCTGGCAAACAGTTTGGCTGGAAGCAGTTCCCAAAACATATATAAGCGCTACAAAGCAAACCCCCGACACAGATAATAAATTAGTATCCGTTACTACACAGGTGCAAAATATGCTGGAAGGCGATCAGCTAATCATTACTGCCTGGAAGGGAAGTGAAAAAATTGCCGAGCAAACAGGTGGCGGTACTGGAGCAACCAGTTTGTCAATACCAAATGCAGAATTATGGAGCCCGCAACATCCGTTTTTGTATGATCTCAAAATAGCGCTTAGCCGGAAAGGGAAGGTTATCGATGAAGTAACCAGTTATTTTGCCATGCGCAAGATAAGTATGGCGCCTGATAACCATGGTATTCAAAGAATGCTGCTGAATAACCAGTTTATTTTTCAATACGGCCCGCTGGACCAGGGTTGGTGGCCTGATGGATTGTATACCGCGCCTACAGATGAAGCGTTGAAATCTGATATTGAACAGACGAAGGCAATGGGCTTTAATATGATTCGTAAACACGTGAAAGTAGAACCTGCCCGCTGGTATCGCTATTGTGACGAATTAGGTATACTGGTTTGGCAGGATATGCCAAGCGGTGATTTGGGCAACCGATGGGAAAATCGCCCGGGTATATTTGGACGCGCTACCGATAAAGCACGCACGCCTGAATCTGAAGCAATCTATAAAACCGAATGGAAGGAAATCATGCAGGACCTGTATAATTTCCCCAGTTTTGTGGTGTGGGTGCCGTTTAATGAAGCATGGGGGCAATTCAAAACAAAAGAAATTGTAAACTGGACAATACAGGAAGATGCATCACGGCTCGTAAATACTGCCAGCGGCGGCAATTTTGAAACAGTTGGGCCCATAATAGATTTGCACAATTACCCGGAGCCACTGATGCCGGATCCTGAATTATATGGCGATAAAAGAATATTGGTATTGGGAGAGTTTGGCGGTTTGGGGTTGCCGGTAGATAGCCACACCTGGCAGGATACCAAAAACTGGGGCTACCAGACTTTTAAAACAAAGGGAGAGTTATTGAAGCGGTATACAGAACTGATGGATCGCATTCCGGCGCTGATTGATAAAGGCCTCTCAGCTGCTGTGTATACGCAAACCACGGATGTGGAAGTAGAAACCAATGGACTCATGACCTACGACCGGAAAGAAATTAAAATACCTGCTGCAGATCTGAAAGTGCTTCATGAAAAATTATATGACAGCGGAAAACTGAAAGTGGTGCTGAAATAATATCAACGGTGCAGACTGCTCTCCGTATATGCGGTCTGGTGCAAAGAAAATATAATTAATTTATGATTGCTGCTTTTAAAACGATACTTGGACTATGTACACTGCTTTTACCGGTAATTGCTGTTTCGCCATTGCATGCACAGAAAATTGAAGCAGTGGCCGTGGCGGTAGAAGACCTTAATAATAATGTGCCTAACGCTTTTTACACGGGCAGCAAAGCACCATTATCACGTGAGTTTTTTACCAAATTACCCGTAACAGCTTTCAAACCCGGGGGCTGGCTAAAAAAGCAACTGGAGCTGCAGCGTGACGGACTGACAGGGCATTTGGGCGAGATAAGCAGCTGGCTGGCCAAAACTGATAATGCCTGGCTCAATAAAGAAGGCCTTGGTAAAGTTGGATGGGAAGAATTGCCTTACTGGCTGAAAGGATATGCCAACATCGGTTACATGCTGCGCGATAAAAATATGATTAAAGAAGCCCGGTTCTGGATTGAGTTTGTGTTGAAGAACCAGCGCGATAATGGGGATTTTGGCCCCATGGCAATGCCCAAAGGCAACCGTGATTTATGGACCAATATGCCCATGCTCTGGTGCCTGCAGTCTTATTATGAATACAGCAACGATGCCCGGGTACTAACGTTTATGACTAAGTATTTTAAATGGCAGCTAACCATTCCGGATGAAAACTTCCTGGAAGATTACTGGGAAAAAAGTCGTGGTGGCGATAACCTCTTCAGCGTGTACTGGCTTTATAACCGTACGGGCGATAAGTGGCTGCTTGACCTGGCAACAAAAATTGACCACAATACGGCTGACTGGCGTCAAAAAGATAAGCTCCCCAACTGGCACAACGTAAATATTGCACAATGTTTTCGTGAACCGGCCACGTACTGGCTGCAAAGTAAAAGCAAAGCTGATCTGGATGCTACCTACAATAATTTTGCGCTCATCAGGAATATGTATGGCCAGGTGCCCGGCGGCATGTGGGGCGGCGATGAAAATTCACGCAAAGGCTACGATGACCCCCGCCAGGCAGTGGAAACCTGCGGCATGGTGGAGCAAATGACTTCCGACCAGATGCTGCTTCGTTTTACCGGCGATACAAAATGGGCTGACAACTGTGAGGACATTGCTTTCAATACTTTTCCGGCGGCGTTTATGCCCGACTATAAATCACTGCGTTATTTAACAGCGCCTAATATGGCGGTCAGTGATGCAAAAAACCACGCACCGGGTATTGATAATAACGGACCTTTTTTAATGATGAACCCATTCAGCAGCCGCTGCTGCCAGCATAACCACGCAGCCGGCTGGGTATATTATGCAGAGAATGCCTGGATGGCCACACCTGATAATGGCCTTGCAGTACAGTTTTATACAGATGGAACAATTACTGCTAAAACCGGAGACGGTAGCGAAGTGTCAATCATAGAAAAAACACAGTATCCTTTTGAAGAGGAAGTAAATTTTAGCGTGGTGGTACCTAACCAGGTTAATTTTCCTTTCTATCTGCGTGTGCCAGGCTGGTGTAAAAATCCTGCGGTTACAGTAAACGGCAGAAAAATCAAAGTGCTGGGTAAGGCAGGCAGTTATATTGTGCTTTCTGGCAGCTGGAAAAATGGCGACAAGATCAAATTAGCATTACCCATGGAACTGGAACTCCGGCAATGGACAGCCAATAAAAATAGTGTAAGTGTAAACTATGGGCCGCTTAGTTTTTCTTTACACATTCCTGAAACATACAAACAGAAAGACAGTAAAGAAACAGCTATCGGAGATTCAAAATGGCAGGAAAATGTGGATGCCCAAAAATGGCCTTCCTTTGAAATTTACCCCGCTACTGCCTGGAACTATGGATTATTGCTTAATAAAGAAACGCCGGAAAAATCATTTACCATTACAAGAAATAACTGGCCGGCAGATGATAATCCTTTCACCAATAACGCTGCACCTATTGTGCTATCAGTTAAAGGAAAACAAATTCCTTCCTGGGTAATTGACCAGTTTGGATTGTGTGGGTTGTTGCCGCAAAGTCCGGTCGTGACAGCAGAACCTTCAGTTGATTTGAAGCTGGTACCTATGGGCGGTGCCCGACTTAGGATTGCAGCTTTTCCGGTTGTAGATTAGAAGCAGCTGCCGGAGCTGTGCAGATGCAAAGGAAAGCTGGCAGGTAAAAAGTATCGTATTTATTTCGTGGTTGATTTAAAATCTTTATTGCATGGTGTTGAATAGATTTGTGTACTGGTTATCACTATTGCTGCTATCTGCCGGTTTATTGCAGGCACAGCCAGCCGATACATTTACAAATCCTTTGCTGGCATCCGGTCCGGATCCATATTCTTTTTACAAGGATGGGTATTACTATTATACGCATACGCTGGGCAACCGCGTTGGTCTGTGGAAATCAAAAAGCCTGGCCACGCTTGCCACTGCGGAATACAAAACAATTTATACCCCGCCAGCAGGCACGGCTTATTCAAAAGATGTATGGGCGCCTGAAATTCTGTTTCTGCAGGGTAAATGGTATGCTTACTTTGCTGCTGATGGCGGTAGTAATATAAACCACCGGATGTATGTGCTGGAGAACAGTGCTGCAGATCCTATGCAGGGTGAATGGCTGCTGAAAGGAAAAGTAACGGACAGTACTGATAAATGGGCGATTGACGGCGATGTGTTTGAATATAAAAACGAGCTTTACATGCTGTGGTCGGGCTGGGAGGGAGATGTAAACGGCCAGCAGGACATTTATATTGCTAAAATGAAAAATCCCTGGACCATTGAGAGCAAGCGCGTACGCATCAGCGTTCCTTTGTACGCTTGGGAAAAGTTCGGCGACCTGAAAAATGAAAACCCGCCACATATAAATGTAAATGAAGGCCCCCAGGCCCTGCAGCATGGAAATGATTTGTTTGTTGTGTACTCGGCCAGCGCCTGCTGGACGGACACCTATGCACTTGGCCAGCTACGGTTTACCGGCGACAATGATTTGCTGGATGCTGATAAATGGATAAAAACTGAGCAGCCTGTTTTTAAACAATCGCCTGCCAATGGGGTATTTGCCACCGGCCATAATTCTTTTTTTGTATCGCCCAACGGAAAAGAAAACTGGATATTATACCACGCAAATACCAATCCGGGTGATGGTTGCGGCAACAAACGTTCGCCACGGGCGCAATTGTTTACCTGGAATACAGATGGCTCGCCGCATTTTGGAGAGCCGGTAAAGGCAGGGACAGCGCTTGCCCTCCCCGCAGAAAAAAAATAAATGATCTGAAAAATAAGAAGATGAAAAAAATTATTATCACCACCTGTATCACGTTTGTTTATTGTATCGTTGCTGCCCAGCAAATGAGGGCACCGGCTTATCCACTGGTTACACATGACCCTTATTTCAGTATCTGGTCCACAACAGATCAACTAACGGCATCGCCCACTAAACACTGGACCGGAACAGATCATTCGCTTACCGGTCTTATAAAAGTAGACGGCAGCCTGTACCGGTTTATGGGCGATAAAGAAAAAGTGTTTAAGGTAATAGCACCGGCAGCAGATGACGTAAATTTTGAAGCAGCATATACTGAAACAGCACCGGCAGATGATTGGAGCAGCACATCTTTTAATGACAGCCAGTGGAAAAAAGGGCGGGCGCCTTTTGGCGATAATAAATCAATTGATAAAACCTTCTGGAAAAGTGAAAATATTTGGGTGCGCAGAAATTTTACGGTGAACAATACCGGCTTTAAAAAAATATTTTTGAAGTTGCAGCACGATGACAATGTGGAGGTGTACCTGAATGGCGAAAGTATTTATAAGGCAAAAGGCTGGACGGGTAAATTTATATACATTGCCATCAGCGATGCTGTAAAGCAAAAAATTAAAAAAGGAAAAAATATACTTGCTATCCATGTAGCCAATACTGCCGGGGGCGCAAAGCTGGATGCAGGTATTGTGGAAGAGCCGGAAGACGTAAAGGAAGAGTCTGTTCAAATTGCAACGCAGACATCCGTAACAATAAATGCTACCCAAACCATTTATACATTTACCTGCGGCAAGGCAGACCTTACGCTTAGTTTTACATCGCCGTTACTGCCAACGGACCTAAGTTTATTATCGAGGCCGGTTACTTATATAAATGCAGCCGTAAAATCAAATGATGCTGCCGCACATGATGTGCAATTGTATTTTGGCGCGTCCACTGATATTGCTACCAATAGTGCTTCCCAGCAAATAAAGGCAGCAAAGTATGCCGCAAACGGGCTTTCTGTATTAAAAGCCGGTACCGTGGCCCAACCACTTTTACAAAAGAAAGGCGACGACCTGCGGATCGACTGGGGCTATATGTATGTAGCAGTGGCGGCATCGGCTGCTGTACAGCAGTCTGTTACGGCATCGCGTAATTTATCGCAGTCATTTACACAGCCCGCAGTAAACAGCATAGCTGGTAAACACCTTACATTGAATACCATTGCCAGCCTGGGTAAAGTGGGGGCTGCTGGTAAGGAACAACTTTTCCTGCTTGGCTATGATGATGTGTATGCTATACAATACTTTAACCAGAACCTCAAGGCCTGGTGGGCATTGCAACCCGGCGCAACGATAGAGCAGGAACTGGCGCAGGCGGCAACCGGTTATGCAGACATCATAAAAAGATGCCAAGCATTTAATAAGCAATTGCGTGACGATGCAGTAAAATCAGGTGGTGAAAACTATGCCCGTTTGTGTGAACTTGCGTACCGGCAGAGTGTAGCTGCACATAAACTATTAAAAAGCCCGGAGGGGGAAATACTGTTTCTCTCCAAAGAAAACTTCAGCAATGGATCCATTAATACCGTTGATATCACCTATCCCTCGGCGCCCATGTACCTGCTGTATAATCCTGATTTATTAAAAGGTATGATGAATGGTGTTTTTTATTACAGCGAAAGTGGTAAATGGCCGAGGCCTTTTGCGGCGCACGATTTGGGCACGTATCCTATCGCCAACGGGCAAACGTATGGTGAAGGCATGCCAGTGGAAGAGTCTGGAAATATGACTATTCTTGCAGCGGCCATTGCCAGAGCAGAAGGCAATGCAGCGTATGCAAAAAAACACTGGGCGGCATTAACTACCTGGACGGACTACCTGGTGAAAGAAGGTTTTGATCCTGCCAACCAATTGTGTACGGATGATTTTGCCGGCCACCTGGCCCGCAATGCCAATTTATCTGCTAAAGCCATTGTAGGTATTGGTGGCTATGCCATGCTGGCCGACATGCTGGGCGAAAAAGCTATTGCGGAAAAATACCGGGTTATTGCCAAAGACATGGCCCTGCGCTGGGAGCAGATGTGCGATGAAGGCGATCATTATGCATTAACTTTTGATAAGAATGGTACCTGGAGCCAGAAATATAATATTGTATGGGATAAAGTACTGGGCCTCGACCTTTTTCGCAAGGAAGTGTATGAGAAGGAAGTTAAATTTTATCTTACTAAACAAAACGAATTTGGGTTGCCGCTGGACAGCCGGAAAACCTATACCAAATCTGACTGGATTGTGTGGACATCTGTGCTGGCCAGCAATGAAGCCGATTTTCATGCACTGGTAAACCCGGTATATAAGTTCGCAACAGAAACAAGTTCACGGGTACCATTAAGTGATTGGCACGAAACCACCAATGGCAAAATGGTAGGTTTCCAGGCTAGGAGTGTGGTAGGCGGATATTTTATTAAGACCCTGGAGCAAAAACTAAAAAAATAATTGGTATGAAGGCGCTTCGAAAATACATGGTTCTGGTATGTTTTTTTACCTGCGCCCATGCCGGTGCGCAGGAAGCGGTGGCGCTTTCTCATTATGTATTGGATGGCTTTGTTAAAGGACGCGTGCAGCAAAAAAATGGCAGTATGGATGCAGCCATGCTGAATTATAATGTTTTGAGTGGTGAAATTATTTTTGAATCGGCGCCGGGCCAGTACCTGGCACTGGCCAACCCGGAAAAAGTAGATACTGTTTTTATACAGGACAGGAAGTTCATACCGGTAAATGATAAATTTTTTGAGGTGCTTACCATGGTGGCTTATCCACTGTTGCTGGAATATACCTGTACAGTTAAGGAACCTGGCAGCGATGTAGGGTATGGAATGACTTCTGTTACCACAGCTTCAACTGCTGTAAAAGCGCTTATACAGGGTGGTGGGGCCTACAGCCTGCACTTGCCGGATGGATACAGGATAATACCCGGATACAATTACTGGTTATACAAGGATGGTAAATACCAGAAAGCCAATAATGCAAAACAAATGATAGTTGCCCTGCCTGAAAAAAGAGAAAGCATTAATGAATGGGTGAAAACCAACAATACCAATTTTACAAAACGCGGCGATATTACAGAGCTGGTAAAACATATATAAAACAAAAGACAAAGCCGGGTTATAGAAAAATGCCAGTTGATAAAAATAACGAAATACAAGGCCTGGCATGTAAAACGCTTTTCCAATTCTAATAAATATTTAATGAAACTACACGTTAACTCCTGTTTCTTTCTGCTGTTGATAGTGGCAGCAACTGGTGTACAGGCACAGAAAAATAAGAAAGCTGTAATTGAAGTGGCAGCGCCGGCAAAAATGTGGACCGCAGAGAAAGCTAATGCATGGTATGCCACGCACAAATGGTTAACCGGCGCCAATTATATTCCTGCTAATGCCATAAACCAGCTGGAGATGTGGCAGGCCGCTACCTTTGATGCTGCGGTCATTGACAAAGAACTGGGCTGGGCAGAAAGCATCGGATTCAATACCATGCGTGTTTTCCTGCACTCAATTGCCTGGAAAGAAGATCCCGAAGGATTTAAGAAAAGAATAGACCAGTTTTTGGGCATTGCTGACAAACACCATATACAACCGCTTTTTGTTTTCTTTGATGATTGCTGGAACAAGGAACCAAAAGCGGGTTTGCAGCCAACACCCAAAACCGGTATGCACAACTCTGGCTGGGTGCAGGATCCGGGCCAGCCCGCTTCCGCAGACAGCAATAATTTTCCGGGGCTTGAGAAATATGTGAAAGACATACTCGGCAGCTTTGCGCATGATAAACGCATTCTTTTATGGGATTTATACAATGAACCAGGCAACAGCGGCAAAGGAAATACTACGCTGCCATTGCTTACAAAAATATTTGATTGGGCGAGGTTTGTAAACCCGGATCAACCTATTACTGCAGGCCTGTGGGCCTGGGACCTGGAGCAGCTGAATGCTTTCCAGTTGTCGCATTCTGACATTGTTACTTATCACGATTATGAGGAATTGCCCTGGCACCAGCGGGTGATCAGTCTGCTGAAAGCAAGCGGCCGGCCGCTTATTTGTACAGAATACATGGCACGCACGCGCAATAGCCGGTTTGCCAGTACGCTGCCCATGCTTAAAAAAGAAAACGTAGGCGCTATTAACTGGGGTTTTGTAGATGGAAAAACAAACACCATCTATGCCTGGGATACACCACTGGCAGATGGCAGCCAGCCGATAGAATGGTTTCATGATATTTTTAAAAAGGATGGTACTCCTTACCGCGAAGATGAAGTTAACCTGATAAAGAAACTGAATGGCGTTAAATGACCTTATACCGATCTTTCTCATATAGCGTTTTAGCAAGTCAAAACCGGGTGTGTTTACACCGGGTTTCTTTACTATTTTTATACCGGGGCGTCTGATATTTTTTCCAGTCCTGATTGCACGGCTTAGTCAAACCGTTTTTTGGTGGGCTGGAGTCAACCTCCCGGCCAGTTTGTACGGGAGAGGCAGAAGGGAGGCACGTGAAACATGCCCTTTATATATGCATTCATGAGTGATACTATTTCTAAAATTACCTTACAGGATATTGCCCGCACGTTAAACATAACGGCGGCAACCGTGTCACGTGCATTGAATAACCATCCAGCCATTAAAGAAGCCACCAAGAAAATGGTAAAGGATACTGCCATCAGGTTAAATTACCAACCAAATAAAATTGCATCCTCCCTGCGCCTGGGTAAATCAAATATCATTGGCGTTATCATACCCAGTGCCGAAATCAATTTTTTTGGTTCTGTAATACATGGGATTGAAAAAGTAGCCAATGAAAATAATTACAATGTACTTATCTACCAATCCAATGAAATGTATGAGTATGAGAAGAAAGGTGTGCAGGCCTTCCTGCAATCGCAGGTAGACGGGGTACTTGCTTCCATCTCAAAAGAATCCATGAATCTTGATCATTACAGTGAAATCAAAAAACGTGGTGTGCCGCTGGTGCTGTTCGACAGGGCCAGTGATGAACTGGGTGTATCTTCTGTGGTGGTTGATGACTATGCCGGCGCTTTTGCCGCTACCAGACACCTGATAGAACAGGGCTGCCGTCAGATTGCCCATATTGGTGGCCAGCAGCACGTAAGCATTTTTAATCAACGGTTGAAAGGATATATTGATGCCCTGAACGTACATCGGATACCTGTGGATGACGACCTGATTGTTTATGGAAAAGTCAGTATTGAATCTGGCCGGGAATGTATGCAGCAACTGCTGCGGGGATCAAAAATGCCGAATGGGGTTTTTGCGGTGGAAGATTTCACCGCGCTGGGCGCTATGCAAGCCATTAAAGCGGCTGGAAAATCAATGCCAGACGAAATTGCTATTGTTGGCTTTGCCAATGAAGCTTTTGGTGAATATATTACACCTTCCCTTTCTTCTGTTAACCAGCAAACCGTTACCATGGGTGAAGAGGCAGCAAAATTATTTTTTGAACTGATGCAGAGTGGGGATCCCTACCAGGGTAAACCCAGGAAAAAAGTGCTGAGGCCCGAATTAATTTGCCGGGAGTCAAGTCTCAGAAATCATGCCGTTTGAATTTGCGTTCATTTCTTCCCGTTATCAAAAAATACAATGCCGATAAATGTTCAACACTTCAATTGGAAATTACTATTACCCGTATAACAATCTATGTAAATCTGCTGCAATTACTTGTTAAAAGGGCCTGGTAGTGTCTGTCCAGGGAGGGGATGGGGCAAATCGCCCACAAATACACATAAACAATAATATTTAACTGTACAACGATAAAAATAATTATGCGTAGTAATATTTTTTTAATCTTTTTTTTGATGATTTGTTTAATACAGTTGCGTGCGCAACCTACCGTAAACACAAAGGGTTTCAACAATACAAACGGTGCTTCCGTACTAATGAGCGGCAGCCTGCTCACAGTTTCCTGGCCAGCCGGCAAGGAAGGGAAGGGGAAGCTGGTTATTAATCTTGACAAAAACAAGCCACTGTTCAGCAGTATACAGGTGATAGACGCAGCGCATAGCAGCGAACTGGTAAAAGATGCGGATCCTGTCTTCCTGCTTACGGTGGGCAAACGCGACCTGGTATCGCAAAATGGCTGGAATATTTTCTTTGATAAAGTGCCGCTAAAGCCGCACCGGTCGTCTGTTGTACAACTGAATAAAAAGGCTGCAACAGTTAAGAGCAAAGGCAACCGCACCATTATTACAATAGATGAAATAAATGCAGCTGATTTTACCGGCGTGTTGGAAATTACTCTATACCATGGAGGCCCTTTGTTTAATATAGCTGCTGTAATGACTACAACAGTTGATTCTACCGCTATTGTATATGACGCAGGATTGATCAGTAATGAAAAAAACTGGAACAGTATTCACTGGGCAAGCGTGTATGATAAACTGCAAACGGTACCCTGCAATATGAATGATACCAGTATTAACCAGGCGGTGAAATACAGGACTATTATTGGCAACAATGCTGCGGGCAGCATCGCAGTATTTCCCGCGCCGCACCAATATTTTTATCCGTTGGATGAAGCATTCAACCTGAATTTTACCTGGTACGGTAACCAGTACAACAGGCTGTTTAACGGATATGGCATTGGCATACGGCAGGATTTAGCGGGCGATAAACGATACGTGCCCTGGTTCAATGCACCGCCCAATACAGCGCAGCGCCTCCACTTTTTTTGTTATATAAGTGCCGGCCGGCCGGCTGAAGTGCTGGGTAAAGTAAAAGCGTTTACCCATGATGATAGTTATGCAGCACTGGATGGATATAAGACCATGGTAAGCCATTTTCACAACGAACATATAATGAAAGTAGTACTTGCCGGTAAGCCAGTGCCCGATACACCCAATTTTGTAAAAGTACTGAAAGCGACCGGCATTAATATTGTTCACCTCGGTGAGTTTCATTATACCGCCCACCCCAAAGGACCGGCTGAGCAACGGCTTACCGAATTAAAAACATTGTTTGGTGAATGTAAAAGACTTTCTGCCGGTGATTTTCTTTTGTTGCCGGGTGAAGAGCCCAATGAATTTTTGGGTGGCCACTGGTTGCAGTTTTTTCCAAAACCGGTATACTGGATAATGGCAAGAAAAGAAGGTGAGCCCATTATTACTGAAGACGCTATATATGGAAAAGTGTATCGCGTTGGCAATGCAAAAGAAATGCTGGGTTTGCTGGAGCAAGAAAATGGACTGGCATGGACGGCGCATGCGAGAACAAAGGGATCTGTGGGCTTTCCGGATAAGTACCGGGAAGAAAACTTTTTTCGGTCGGACCGGTTCCTGGGCGCTGCCTGGAAGGCGATGCCTGCAGATCTTTCTCAGCCAAGGATGGGTAAACGCGTGCTTGATTTGATGGATGATATGAATAACTGGGGCTTGAAAAAGAAAGTACTGGCAGAAGCAGATTTGTTTACCATTGAGCCAGAGAACGAAATGTACGCGCACCTCAATGTAAATTACCTGCAACTAAAACAGGTGCCGCAGTATAGCAATGGCTGGCAGCCGGTGCTGGATGTATTGCAGCAGGGCAAGTTTTTTTCTACCACGGGTGAAGTATTGATTCCGGATTTTTCTGTTGATGGAAAAACATCCGGCGAAACAGTACAGCTTTCTGCCACAGGGAAAGCAGTAGTTTCATTTAATTTACAATGGACTTTTCCTTTGAATTTTGCAGAAATTATTTCAGGCGATGGAAAGCAGGTGTACCGGCATAAGATCGATTTAAGTAAAACAATATCGTTTGGCAAGCAGGCCATACAGGAAACGATTGATCTTAAAGGTAGAAAATGGGCGCGCCTGGAAGTGTGGGACATAGCTGCCAATGGCGCGTTCAGCCAAACAGTATGGCTTAAATGATAGCGGGCAATGCACTGAGTACCTGGGCCACATTTACTATTCGTCAATGCGCCAGGAATTATGGGGTATCCATTCTACAATAGCCCGGCGATTAATTGTTATTGATGCTGGTACAAGTTTAATTGCTTACGTGGTATATTATTTGAGCCCCTGCCCATACTATGTTAGAGTTCAAATTTATAAAACAGATTTTGGTATTCGCGTTTGTAGCAGCCTGTGCTTATTCCGTGGCAGTTTACATATACATCCGGAACATGTCTTATGAAGAAAGTTTTATATTATATGTAGGGAATTTTTTCTTCGCAACGGTTATCGGCATTTTCGTTGCCTGGTTTTATAAAAAACATGAAAAAAACATTGGCACCATCCGCCTTATAGTGGTGGGAGCAAAAACTGCTGTGGCTGGCATAGCGATGGCCTGCCTGCTCTGTCTGTTGTTGTTGGTTATTTTTGTGCCGGCTATTTTTAAGCCTGCGGCGGTGAGTAATATTCAATTGCAGGATTCTCCCGGTCAGTTTGCTGGAAAAAACAATGGGTTTGGCGCTATCCTGTTTTTAAATGCAGTGTTGGGGAATGCCGCAGCTTCATTTTTTATATCACTGCTGATACCATTTTCTGTTATGAAAAACATATATGGCGATAGCAAAAAAGCAGCGCCAGCTCCCAAAGAAGAAAATCCCAAGACGAACTACAAATTATAATACAGTTTACGCACATGCATAAGTATGTATAAAACACTACTCTTACCCGCAGTCATAACTTTGCTCGCGTTAGCTGGGCGGGCACAGGTTGTGTATCCTTATCCTTCAGCAGCGTTGCCGCTGCATATGGAAGGTAAAGACAGTTACTTGTCTTATATGGACATCCCTGCTCCCGGTGGCAATGGCAAAACGATACTTCTTTTACATGGTAAAAATTTCAGTGGATTTTATTGGAAGGAACTGATACCCTTGCTTGTCCAGCTGGGCTACCGGGTAATAGTGCCTGATTTACCGGGCTGGGGTCATTCCGGCAAACCGCTGTTGCATTACAGTTTTCATATGCTGGCAACTGTTAACAAAAGCTTACTTGACTCATTAAAGATTGATAAGGTAACGGTGCTGGGGCATTCAATGGGAGGTATGCTGGCAATACGTTTTGCATTGATGTACGCTGCAACCGTGGAAAAATTGGTACTTGAAAATCCCATTGGCCTTGAAGACTATAAAACATTTGTTCCTTATCAATCACTGGATAAACTTTATCAAAAGGAAAAGTCGGCCACCTATGCGTCGTATAAAAAATACCAGCAGTCTTATTACCCGCAATGGAAACCTGTATATGAGCAGTATGTGGAGGCACAGGCAGAAGCATTGATGAGCCCGGGGTTTGACAGTATTGCGCGTGTAAACGCGGTTACTTACCAGATGATTTATGAGCAACCAGTGATATATGAACTGGAGCGTATACAGGCGCCGGTATTATTAATCATCGGGCAGGCAGACCGCACAGTGGTAGGGAAAGATTTGTTAACTGATGAACAAAAGAAACAGTTTGGCCAATACCCGCAACTTGGCAAGAAGGCGGCAGCGCGCATTAAAAATGCAAAACTGATTGCATTGCCGGGTGTAGGCCACATACCCCATGTGCAGGACCTGGCAGCATTTACGGCCGCACTATTCCCTTTTTTACAAGCGCAGCGAGGTGCATAAATATTTGCCCGGCGCTTCCTGTTATTGTGTATTTTGCCCGCATGTCTTTATTTGTTGCGTCATTGAATTCTGGAAGTAATGGCAATTGCTATTATGTGGGTAACCGGGAAGAAGCCATATTGGTGGATGCCGGTCTAAGTTGCAGGGAGATAGAAAAAAGAATGCATGCGCTGGGACTTGATATGGCAACCATAAAGGCGCTGTTTATTTCTCACGAACATACTGATCATATCAGCGGGCTGCCTATGCTGGCCAAAAAATACCGCTTCCCTGTTTATATTACCGCCGCTACTTACCGCGGTACCGGGTTCACGCTTTACCCGGATATTATTTATTCTTTTACTGCGTTTGAACCTGTCCGGATAGGAGCGCTGAGTATCACGGCTTTTCCCAAATGGCATGATGCCGTGGACCCGCATAGTTTTACTGTCAGCTGCTGTGGCATCACAGCGGGTGTATTTACCGATATTGGTGAGCCCTGCAAAAATGTGATTCAGTATTTTAAGCAATGCCATGCTGTTTTTCTTGAATCCAATTATGATGAAGATATGCTGGCCAACAGCCGGTATCCGGTATTTTTAAGGAACCGCATCAGCGGCCGGCGCGGACATCTGTCAAATGCACAGGCGCTGCAATTATTTACTGCGCATCGCCCTGCCTGTATGACCCATATTTTTTTGTCGCATCTTTCCAGGGAAAACAATGACCCCATCATGGCCGAAGCCTTGTTTAATAAGCAGGCAAACGGTGTGCAAATTATCCATGCCTCCCGGCAGCAATCCACAGCGCTTTATCATATTACAGCGCCTGCGGTAACCCGGTCGGAACCCATACAACTTGCCCCGGCTTCAGTAAAGCAGCGGGTGGTTAAAGAAAAGCTGCAATTAAGTTTGTTTTAATTGTTTTGCAATTACTCCAAAGCAACTGCACAACTACTTGTTAATATGCCATACCAGCGGAAGTAGGTAAAAAGTAAGCGGCTGGGGTGCAATCCTCCTTAGCGCACATGCCAGGCTTTGTACCTAAGCCGCTTTGTAAAAAATCCGTAGTTTTACTTATCCTAAATGAGCATGTCTACGCAGACCGAAACATCTTTTTTGGCTGAATTTTGACAAATCATCCTAAATTTACTCATTACCCTGTTGATTGCCCGTTCCTGCCATCCCCTTTAAAATTATCATTATGGAGCAGTATGCTATTGTAATTTCCGTTGTTGGTATCGCTATTATCATATTGGGCGCTTTTCTTTTTCTTCAGGAGTTCAGGGCGAAGCTGGTGCAGGTAACAGCAAAAATTAAGGAGGAAAACAGCTTGACTACTTCGCACAACGAAATCAGTCAGCTGCAACAGGATTTTGTAACTGCTATGGGTAGTGGTGCCGATAATGCAATGGAACTAAGAGAAGCACCGAGGCGCAATCCTGCACAGGCTGATTTGTAATGTTGCCGGCTATTTTTTACTGCACAGACTGGCGCCCATTTCTCCCCCATTGTCTATATGCAACGGTCAAAATTGCAACTTCTCCGGGAATATCCACCGTTCATTGTTCCCAGGTTTTACATTAATTCTTTACCAGTCCCGCATGGGTGTATTACTTTAATTAAGGGATCGGCAATCTTCATTCAGCTTATCATGATTCGTTATTTTGCGGCTTTCTCACCTAAAATGCCGCAAAAAACCGCAACAATAGCTTGTTTTCATGCAGCTTTAGGTTAGCTTTGGGCATAACCAGGCTAGAATGCTGAAGGAAGAACGTCACAATTATATTCTTCACCAGATAAATCTGCACAACAAGATTTTATCCTCTTCGCTTAGCGAACAAATACAGGTATCTGAAGACACCATCCGCAGAGATTTACTGGAACTGGCACAGGAAGGGAAAATCGTCAAAGTTCATGGTGGGGCCTTGTCTAAATCCTTTAATCCGGTGGGAACCCCCGCCAATGTGTATGCGCTGGAAGAGAAAAGAATCATTGCCGGTAAAGCGCTCCGCTTTATTAAAGACGGCATGTTTATTTTAACCACCGGCGGTACCACCATTACTGAGCTTGCCCGGATACTCCCAAAAGATCTGCAGGCCACCTTCATTACCGTTAGTCTGTCGGCCGCTACTGAATTTACCAATCATCCCAATATAGAAGTGGTGATATTGGGCGATAAGCTTTCCAAAAATTCTAAAATTACAGTAGGCACGGAAACCATTTTAAAGATTCAGCAAATTAAAGCTGATTGCTGCTTTGTGGGCGTTAATGCCATTGATATAGAGGGCGGACTGATGGATAATGATTGGGATGTGGTACAGGTAAAGCGGGCCATCATCAAAAGTGCGAAAAAGGTAATAGCCCTTTCTATTTCTGAAAAAATAAATACGTCCGAACCACTTAAAATATGCGATGCCGGTGAAATAGATGTACTGATAACAGAGTTGGAACCGGAATCGGCTAAACTGCAACCCTATAGAAATAAAGGCATCGAGATTTTTTAAAAAATAATCAACACCAAAACCACACTGTATGAAGCCAAAACAATTTTTAAGAGCACTCCGTAGCAAAGCTGCGGCACTGCTGTTTCTTTTCAGTATGCTGGCTATTTGTGTTACCGCACAGGTAACCATTTCTGGCAGGGCAACTGACGAAGCCGGTCAACCTGCTACCGGCATCACTGTATTAATTAAGGGCAGCACCCAGGGAAGCGCTACCGACAACAATGGCAACTACCGGCTTACATCCCCTTTGAAGGCCGGTGATTATACGCTTACTTTCTCGGGCGTAGGATTTGAACCCGGTACTGCTGCATTAAGCGTTGGTACGTCACTGTCATACACCGTTGACGCCGTACTGACCCGGAGGGTGTCTAAATTGGATGAAGTAATTGTAACCGGTACTTCAGCAGGCACCACGCGCCGCCAGCTGGGCAGTTATATCAGTTCTGTAAATGCAGATGAGCTCACAAAAGGTGCCACCGGAAATGTGCTGGCTGCTTTGCAGGGTAAAACTGCCGGTGCACAAATCAGCCAGAATTCGGGCGATCCCGCAGGCGGTATGTCCGTCCGGTTACGCGGTATCAGTTCCATCTCCGGGTCTTCTGAACCATTGTATATTATTGACGGTGTAATTGCAAACAATGCTACCAACCGCGTTACCAATACACAGGGTGGGTACGATGGCAGCAATGTTGTTGGTAACATTGGCCAGAGCCGCCTGGTGGATATCAATCCGCAGGATATTGACCGCATAGAAGTATTAAACGGCGCTGCAGCGGCTGCTATCTATGGAAGCCGGGCCAATTCTGGTGTAGTGCAAATTTTTACAAAAAAAGGAAAAACAGGTGCACCCCGGGTAAGTTTCAGTACCAGCATCATGAGCAGCAGTCTCCGCAAGAAAATTGGCGTTAACCAGGCGCCTGTAAAATTTGGCGGACCAACAGACGGTCCCGGTGCTGTAACCCAGGATATACTCACGCCGGCCCTTACCACTACTACGCCGGTAACCCGTTATGATTACCAGGATTATATTTTCCGCAGTGCACTGGGCACGGACAATACTGTTTCTGTTAGCGGCGGTACAGATAAAACAAAATATTATGTATCCGCTTCCTACTTTTTTAACCAGGGTATTGTTAAGAATACCGATTTTCAGCGCTATAGTTTCAGGAGTAATATTGATCAGACAATTAATAAATGGCTGAGTTTTAATATAGGGTTGAATTATGTAAACAGTGCTGCCAATGAAAAGCCCGATGGTAATTCTTTTTACTCGCCCATGAATGCTGTAACCATTATTGGAAATTTCCATAATATACAGCAAAGGGATGCATTGGGCAATATACAGGCGGTGGGCGAGCGCGGAAGGGCCAACCCCGTATCTGTAATTGAAGATATCAAACAGAAGCAGGTTACCAACCGGGTTATTGCCAACCTTGGGTTCAAGTTAAAACCCATGAAGCACCTGAGTATAGATTATACCATGGGTATTGATAACTATTCGCAAAATGGTACTACTTATATTCCACCCTTTGCATACAATGTAAGTACGGCTTTCTTTGGTGGCGGTCCCACACTTGACCCTACGCAGAATGGTTATGCCAGTGCAGCTACCAATAATTTCTTTGCTATTAACCACGATGTCAATGCAACTTATAATATCGACATTTCAAAATCCATCAATTCCGTAACGCAGGTCGGTTTCTCCCAGCAATACGAAAAAAACAATTACATATTATCACAGGGCAGGGGCATGGCACCCTTTGTGCAAACAGTTAACGGGGCCAGCACTATTATTCCGGGCGTTGATGGACGAAGTGAAATATCCATCTCGGGTGCATTTGTTCAGCAAAATTTTAAATACAGGAACCAGCTTTTTATCACCGGTGCATTGCGGGTAGACGGATCTTCTGTATTTGGCGAAAATCAGCGCAACCTTGTATACCGTAAACTGAGTGGCAGCTATGTATTGTCCGGCACAGATTTCTGGGAGAATGCAGGCTTGTCAAAATGGTGGGATTTGTTTAAGCTGCGCATAGCCTATGGCGAGAGTGGCAACCTTACCGGTATAGACCCTTATGGCCGGTTTAATAATTATACAGCCACTTCTTTCCTTGGCAGAACTTCTCTTAACTCCAGTTCAGTACTTGCCAATGCAAACACAAAACCTGAGCGGCAGCAGGAACTGGAATTTGGTGCCGACCTTGCCTTTTTCTCCAACCGGTTAGGCCTGACCGTTAACGTGTACAATAAAAAAGTAAAAGATTTACAGATAAACCGCTTTATTGCGCCTACTACCGGTTTTTCCAGCCTGCAGGATAATTTTGGATCGCTGGAAAACAAGGGATTTGAAATTGTACTCACGGGTACGCCGGTTGCTACTAAAAATGTGCGCTGGGACATAACGGCTATTTACAACCGTAACAGGAACAAGGCAGTTAATATTGGCGCTGCTTTAAACCTGCTGAGTACCAATGCGGGTGCACCGGTAGCGATTATCCAGGGCCAGCCAATTGGCGTGTTCTACGGAACTTTTTTTGCAGTTGCGGCTGATGGCAGCCAGTTAAAAAGTACTGCCGGTATACCACAGACAGAAAAAGGCGTACAAACCAGTGTATTAGCTTACACTACTTCACGTGATGTAAACGGCCTGCCGGCTGGTACAACATTGCGTAAAATTTTAGGCAATCCAAATCCTGATTACACCGGCAGCGTTGTAAATGAGGTTTCCTGGAAAAAACTTGGCCTGCGTGTACAATTGGATTTTCTGCAGGGCGCGGATGTGTGGAATGCAGACTGGAGAACAAGACAGGGCGTAGGTAATGGTAAAGTTGCTGAACAGGAGGACCTGGGCCAGGTTCCGCGTGGTTATGTAGCCGGTGTATATGCTATTGAAGAATGGAGGATTGACAACGGCGCTTATGTTAAGCTCCGTGAATTATCATTGAGCTATGATTTTGGAAAAGTAAAAAGTATCAGCGATATCACGGTAAGTTTCAGCGGTCGGAATTTAATCAGCTGGGATGATTACAAAGGGTACGATCCTGAAGTAAATGCCGGTGGCCAGAGTACCATATTGAGGGGTATTGATTTTGGCGCCGTACCTATTCCCAAAACCTTCAGTCTTGGTATTAAAGCAAGTTTCTAACCCTGTAAAATTATTTAGTATGAAAAAAACAATTCAAAACACCGCATATATTTTATCGGCAGCTATGCTGCTGACAGTAGCTGGCTGCAAAAAAAATTACTCCAATCCGGGTGCAGCCACTGCTGAACAGGTATTGAGTTCTTCAAAAGGCCTGATGGGGACTGCGATTGGCATTCAAAGAACATTTTCTTTAAATGTGGCACCGGGTATTGCAGATGCAAACGGCCTGCTGACAGGGGAAACGTTTTTATTAAATGCCGGAAATACCTCGGAGCTGCAATTAACAACTGGCGGAACCGCCGTAGATGGTACCAATGCTTTACTGGGTAATATATGGATTAGTGCCAGTAAATGTATTTACGATGCCAATAATGTAATCAATGGTGCAGCACAACTGGGCGATAAAGGTTATGCCAGCGGGCTGGTAGGGTATGCTACCATTATTAAGGCGCTTTCTATTGGAAGCCTGTCCATGTTCTGGGAAAAAGTACCTGATACAGTGGGTACTGCGTCAACCGTGTTTATTGACCGGGTTCAGGGTTTTAATAAAGCCATCGCTGCTATTGATAAGGCCCTTGCCACCATCAGTGCAAATGCAATCAGCACCGGCTTCTTAACAGATATGCCGCCTGGCATACTGAGCAGTTCGCCCAGCAGCAGCGAAATGGTGAATGTACTCACTGCCATAAAAGCACGTTATTTACTTTTTGCAGGCAATTATCCTGCTGCACTGGCTGCTGCCAATGCGGTTGACCTCAGTAAGAAGTCTACTTTTAACTTTGAAGCTGCCACGCCCAATCCGGTGTATAATACCGCTACGTCTACCAATAACCTGTACCAGCCTGTGGATTCTACGCTGGGCCTGCCCGTTAGTATTGCGCCCAGCCTGGCAGATAAAAGAATTCCATTTTATACAGCCATTAACAGTACCATTAACCCACGATTCAGGTTAAACGGTTTCTGGATTGCCGCCACCACTGCCATCCCGGTGTATTTTCCATCAGAAATAACATTGATTAAAGCGGAAGCGTATGCCCGGCAAACCACGCCTGATTTGGTAAACGCTGTGCTGGAGTTGAATAAAGTAGTTACTAAAAAAGCAGCAGCCGATCCGTTGGGCCTCGGTGCTGACCTGCCTGCTGTTGCGCCGCTTACGCAGGCAGATGTGCTTACCCAGATTTACCGCAATCGCTGTATAGAACTGTATTTGTCTGGTATGAAGCTGGAAGATATGAGAAGGTTTGGAAGGCCCAACAGTGAGCGTAAACGTAATTTACTGCCTTATCCTTTCCGTGAAAGGGATGGCAATACCAATACACCTGCTGACCCTGCATTTTAAAAACCAGCGGCTGGCATTCATAAAAATGCTATCTTAAATGAGCAATGCAGTCCATCCGGCTGCATTGCTCATTTAAACAATACCATAATGAAACTTTACCGCAACAAACACCTTGCTGGCCTTATTGTTCTGCTGTTGCACCTGCCCGGTGTGTCCATTACCGGCCAGGAGCTGAAACGCCCCCCGCTCACCGGTATTGCTTTTGTTGAACTGCAGGTAAGTGATATTAAAAAGTCAACAGATTTTTATGCTGCCCTGCTGGGCTTTACCCTGTTGCCCGGCAAAGCGGGCGATGATAAAAAGGTGCATGCTTTTGGGATAGCCGTAAACGGGAGACAGTTAATAAAGCTACAGGATGGCTTACCGGCTCAGCAGGATGAAAGGATGCTTTCCATAGCCTACCAGACAGAAAATGCAGAAGCATTACGCGTGTATTTGCAGTCTAAAGCCGTTAAGGTACCTGCATCCGTTACTAAAGAAAAGGACGGACTTACCTGGTTTACGGTAAATGATCCGGATGGCCACCCGGTAAAGTTCGTTGAGCAGTTAGCTAACAGCATGGCACAACCGAAAACAACGGGGCAGGCGATCTCGGCCAGGATATTGCACGCAGGGGTAACCATTGCTTCTGCCACGGCTGCTCACGCGTTTTACCAGGACATCCTGGGTTTTTCAGAAATATGGAGGGGAGGAGCTAATGATAGTACTACCAGCTGGATAAATATGCGGGTGCCCGAAGGCACCGACTACCTGGAATATATGCTGGTAAATGCAGCCGTTAACCGCCAGCAACTGGGCAGCCTGCACCATATTGCATTGATGGTGCCCGATATGCAGCTGGCGCTGGATACACTCCGTATAAGATCTGCTGCCATTCATTACCCTGTGGCTTCACCACGTGTTGGCCGCAATAACCGCTGGCAACTCAATTTATTTGACCCGGATGGCACCCGGATTGAACTGATGGAGCCATTTACTATGCGGTGATAAATACCTTTCTGCGATTGAAATACAGGCTAATTTTTTTTCTCAGCCAACCGCTAACTGGTTTATGGGAACGGCTCATTGAGGGTATGATAAGAAGCCCTTAATACTTCTTTTTGAATCCATGTGCGGATCCTGTAAAAGTGTATAGCTGCAATTTGCCGCCCCGTCCCGTGGCTGTGATATGAACGGAAGATAATTGCGCCCGGCTTCAAACAATCATAAAGAATCCCCTAATCATTAACTATAAAACCAACCTGCATTATGCTAAAAAAATCCTTAAAATGGTCCATGATAATAGTCGGCAGCCTGCTGGTCATTGTCATAGTGTTTTTTACCATTGTTTATTTTAAGACAGAAGCAAGAATTAATAAGGTGTATGCGGTAACCCTTCAAAAAATTACTGTACCAACCGATTCCGTGTCGTACCTGGCCGGTAAACACATCGCGGAGAACAGGGGTTGTTTAGGGTGTCATGGCGATAATCTTGCCGGGGGCCGCGCCTTTGCAGATGAACAATCACCGATTGGCCTGTTGTATGCAGCCAATATCACAGCAGGTAAAGGCGGCATTCAGTATACAGATGAGGATTGGGTCCGCGTAATACGCCATGGACTGGCCAAGAGTAATAAGTCAGCCTGGTTTATGCCTTCACAGGATATCTATCATATTTCCAACCAGGAACTGGGCGAGTTGATTAGTTTTGTAAAAAGCTTTCCCCCTGTTGATAATACTGTACCTGCAAAATCTTTGAAGCCATTGGGCAGGATACTGACCTTTTTAGGTAAATTTCCACTTTTGCCGGCCGAAATGATTGATCACAATACAGTATTTAAAGAGCAGGTTGTAGCGGGTGTGAATGCTACTTACGGCGCTTACCTTGCTACTACCTGCAGGGGTTGCCACGGCCCTTCTATGAAAGGTTCTTCGGCGCATGATCCAAAGGAACCGCCTATTCCGGATATCAGCAGCACCGGGCATCCAGGCAAATGGGCACCAGCGGGTTTTATAACGGCTATCCGTACCGGCAATACACCTGAAGGAAAACATCTGGATGAAGCTATGCCATGGAAACACCTGACTTTTACGGATGATGAGTTAAATGCGATTTTTCTGTACCTGCAAGGTATAAAGTAGTACAGCGGGAATAATTTGCAGAGGTAACCAGTCATAGTTGCGTTGCTACTCTAATTAGTTATTTTTAGATTGCATGCGATGCTTATTTTCCTGCATTCTTTGCAAACCAGGGGACTGGTGATACCATATATGAAAAAAAACCTTCTTCTTCTAGTTTTGATAATTGGCTTTGCGCAGAACATGACAGGGCAAAGTAAGTATGTGGACAGCCTGCTAAACTGGTTGGATAATCATCCGGCCATAGATTCGCAATATATAATTACCCTGCACCGGGTCAGCTGGCGTAGCGTTGATAAAAATATTAAGCAATCCTTTACGTACTACGATAAAGTGTCCTACTACAGTGACAGCCTGAATTTTATATTTGGAAAGGGCCTGGCACAAATTAACCTGGGGGTATTATTCAGTAAGTCGGCCAATTTTGAGGCGAGTAACAAAGCATTTTTTAAAGCAATTGAATATGCAGAGATCTGTAATGGATACCGGTTAAAATCTGCTTCGCTGAATAATGTGGGTGAAAACTTCAAAACATTGAAGGATTTGGCCAAATGCCGTGAATACACAAAAGCAGCCATCGATATCAATATACAGATAAAGGCATGGATCGGAGCCGGTATAAATTTTGAATTGCTGCAGCAGTGCGACCTGGAAGAAAAATTGTACGACAGTGCAAAGCATCATCTTCTGCACGGGTTGCCTTACGCCGTACTTTCAGGTGACAGCTCACTGATTATGCAGTATTACATCGGTTTTGGAAAATTGCATGCCGTCAATAACCAGACAGACTCTGCATTGTATTATTTTAATTACGCGATTGATGAAGCCAAAAGAAATGGTATCCCGGTGAATGAGTACGCTGGCTATATGGCAGAGGTGAAGTATATAAAGCACCTGAAGATTAATGAAAAACTGAAACTGCTCACCATGGCCATGCGGATTGCCAGTGAGACAGGCAACCTCGAAAGAATATCAGAAGCTGCGCACCAGACATCGTTTTTGTATGATGAAATGAAGAACAAGGATTCTTCTGAAGCCTATTACCGCATTTACCGTGCTACAGCAGATTCGCTTTTTTCTGAAAATAACAAACGCAATGTTGCTATTAAGGAAACAGAGTGGATGGTGAAAAGAAAAGAAATTGAAAACATACATTTAAAAGCACTTTCTGATCTGCAGCATAAGGAACTTACCGTAAAAAATGGTATGCTGCTGGCGGTGGGTTTGTCGCTTGTACTCTGTATCATTATTGCGGCGGTCATTTATAAGTCGGTGCAGAACCGGAAGCAAACGGCCGAATCGCAGCTGAGGCAAAGTATTGCGGAAACGCAAATGCAGGCGCTCCGGTCGCAGATGAACCCGCACTTTATTTTTAACAGCCTCAACAGTATTGATGCATATATTCAGAGTAATGATAAGTACAATGCCACCATGTACCTGAATAAATTTGCCAGGCTTATCCGCAATGTGCTGGACAGCAGCAAACAGAATATCATTTCTTTTTCCAGGGATATAGAAACGCTGCGGTTGTATATTGAGCTGGAACTGCAGCGGAGTGAAAATAAATTCACCGCTGATCTTACCATAGAAGATGGACTGATGAACAGTGATTATAAGGTGCCCCCACTCATCATTCAACCATTTGTAGAAAATGCCATTATACACGGTCTCCGTAACAGGGACGATAACGATGGTGTACTCCGTATTGAAATTTCAAAAACGGACAGCCAGATTATATATTCCATAACAGACAATGGCATCGGCAGAAAAGCTTCCGGACAAATGACTACCAGTAAAGGCAAATCATATGGTATTGAGATGACCTATGAACGGGTAAAATTATTCAATAAAGAAGTAGCACCGTCTGTAGAGATTACCGACCTTTATAATGACCAACGTGCAACGGGTACAAATGTGCTGGTAAATCTGAATATAATATGAAATACAAAGCAATTATCATTGATGATGAAGCCAAAGGCAGGCTGGCGCTGAAGCAAAAATTGGCAGATTATTGTCCGGAAATTGAAGTAATAGCCGAAGCCGATAATGGCCCAGAAGGTATTTTCCTGATAGAGCACCATAAACCGCGGGTTATTTTTCTTGATATTGAAATGCCCCGTATGAATGGTTTTGACATGCTGAATGAGATAGCGGAGAAAAGCTTTCACGTAATATTTACCACGGCCTATGACCAGTACGCGATTAAAGCTATCCGCTTTGCAGCTTTTGATTATTTACTGAAACCGGTAGATATTGAAGAACTGAAGGCGGCGGTTTCAAAAATACAGGATGTTAAAACGGTCCAGGTAAAAAAGCAGGTAGAACTGCTCCGTCAGAATATGCAGCAGCCACAGCTGCAACTGCATAAGCTGGCAATTCCAGCACTCGACGGTTTGTTTTTTTATGATATCAATGAAGTGGTACACCTGGAAGCCAACAGCAACTATACCAATATTTATTTCCGGAATAAAACAAAAATAGTTGCGTCTAAAACACTCAAGGAATTTGAGGAGCTGTTACCGGAAGAGTTTTTCTTCCGCACCCATCATTCGCATATCATCAATTTAAATTACATCAAGCGTTACATAAAAGGAGACGGCGGCCAGATTGAACTGCAGAATGGTAATTATGTAGATGTTTCCCGTAGAAAAAAAGATGAGTTTCTCAAAATAATAGGGTCATAATTTTCATTCCCGGCCGTAATTTTTCTCGCTTATTTCCATCGCAGTAGAAACCCGCCATTGTGGTGTTTCATGTTATTTTTCGTTTATTGTTATGTATGGCGGATCCATGGTCAATCAGGGGCAACTCATAAGGCATTTTGCAAATATGCAGCCATCTGCGAAGAAGTTTGAGTATACAAAGCAAGGTGCTTTCGATATTTTAGTTACCTCCCATTCTACCAGGTTTAGTCTCTTTCATTTAAGGACCCGGCAATAATCAAACCGCTACGGTCATGCCCAGACCTGCTGTGACGTTTATAGTTGAAGCATTTTGCAAAATTGCGCAGGCTTCATCCGTGATACGTCCACGGCATCCTTACAGATGACAGAAGGATTGTGATTAGGCAAAGCAGGTTGCCTGTTCAATTGTGCAATTTACTTGCCATGGCTACCGGGTTGGGTTCATTCATTGCCGGGGTGATAGCTGCACAAAAAAGGCTGCACCAGATTTGGTGCAGCCTTTGAAAAAAGGAGGGAATAATTGATTATTGTTTAGTCAGTCTCAACGTTACGGTTTTTGTACCCTGCACTACTTGTATAAAGTACATGCCTGGTTTGTAGGTGCTTCCAACAATAACAGTACTGTTCGGCTGCACTGCTGGTTTTGCTTCTACTGTTCTTCCCATTATATCAATTACCTTGATACTTACTTTTTCGTTGTTATCAGTTTGTGTTCTGATAGAGAAAGCTGTATTGGCATTGCTTGGGTTAGGATAAACCGTTGCTACAAAACCCTGTGCGGTTAACCTGCTGTCTGCTGCACCTGTTTCTGTTGCAGTTGTACCCCTGTTACCTGCGCCTGTAGTTCTTGCATTGGCAGGAGCGGGAGCCGGGCTGCATACCACGGTTACTTTGAAGCAACAAGTGGTTTTTACACCGGTAATGGTATTGGTGATTTCATAACAGATGGGGTAAACACCCGGCGCCTGTGTGCTGCCATAAGGAATGCCTGAAATCTGTGTATAGGTTAAAATGGGGTTGTCAAATTCTGCTATAAACTGCAGGTTCCAGTTAGCAGAAGCATCATTCCACCTGTCATTGGGCGCAACGCCGCGGATGTGCACATAAGGCTCGTTAACAAGTGCAGCCGTACCATTTTCATTGTTTGGTTCGGAATAATTCCAATCTGTAAAGCTAACTGGCTCACCGGTAACCCATGCAAAGTTGCCAACAGAACCGGTATTAAATAAACCTATCCATGCACCAAAATCAGGTTGTGCAAGCTGTGTCTTGATAAAGGCGCTTTCGCCTGCATCTGTTATGCTTACCAGGTGCCCGGTTACTGAACTGGCTGCAGCTTTTGCGTCAGGCCATGAGTAATCGTCGTTTGACTGGTAGTAGCCATGTCCGTTATACACACCTCTCAACTGGAGCGCACCATTTGCAAGCATTGTTCCACCGGGAATGGCTATGTTGTCAGGGTACTGCGCAGGCAAAGCCCATTTAACAGTGGTTAAGCAATTATTGCTGGTAGTAACGATGGTCGTGTCTTTAGGACAACCGGATGCGCTGCTGTTGCACACTACGGTTACCTTAAAGCAGCAGGTGCTGGTTATATTGGTAGCGCTGTTCTTTATTTCATAGCAAATGGTATACTCGCCAGCCGGTACAGTTGAACCAGGCGCTGGTCCTGAAGTTTGCGTATATGTAAGAACAGGGTTATCGTATTCTGCTATAAACTGCAGGTTCCAGTTGGCGGCAGCATCATTCCATCTGTCGTTGGGTGCTACGCCACGGATGTGCACATAAGGCTCGTTAACCAGTACTGGCGTGCCGTTTTCATTATTGGGCTCCGCATAATTCCAGTCGCTGAAGCTAAATGGCTCACCGGTAACCCATGCAAAATTACCCACGGTGCCGGTGTTGGACAAGCCTATCCATGCACCAAAATCAGGCTGTGGTAGCTGTGTTTTAATAAATGAACTTTCCCCCGCATCGGTGATGGTTACCAGGTGACTGTTTACTGCGCCTGCGGCCGTTTTTGCATCAGGCCATGAGTAGTCATCGTTTGACTGGTAATAACCATGACCGTTATAGGTGCCCTTTAATTGCAGTACACCGCTGGCAAGCATCGTGCCGCCTGCAATAGCTATACTGTCCGGATATGGATTGGAAGGTACTGTCCAGTTAATAACTGCCGTGCAGGTTGCCGGGTTGGCCATAATTACAGTATCGGCAGGGCAGGCTGTTGTGCCGCTTCCCGAAGTGGTTTTGTTTACTACGGCTGTACCGTTTTTAGTACAATTGGCTGCATCCGTTACGCTGTAAGGGTAGCTTCCTGCACTGAGGCCGGTAAATACGCCGGTAGCATTGCTTACACCGTTGAGCATATAGGTGTAAGGAGCTGTTCCGTTTGTGCCAACCAGGGTAACAGCGCCATCTGCATTATTATCTGTTTCACTGGTGATAGCAGCAGCTACATTTACATTACAGCCTGATGCGCATACAAAGAGATAATCATTGTTGGTACCATTCTTTACACCCGTTCCCGGATTGCCCAGTGTAATGGAAGGAAGCGCAAACCCGGAGAGCGTATAGGCTGCGGTAACCGTATAATCAAATCCGCCCGGAGCCATATTAATGCCGAGTGTAGCAGGATTTATGGGGAAGCAATAGGAAGAATCTGCAGGACGGGTAGTAAGTTTACCGCTGCTGATGGTTTTTGCAAGTGCACCGTTCTGGTAGATATTCAGCGTAATGGTAATATCGCCCGTTGTGGTTACACCGCCGGTTGTTACAAATGGCAGGCTGTATTTGGTACAAATATTACCAACACCACAGCTGTCAACGTGTGCATTGTCTAATTTTATAATACCCTGATTGGTATTGCCTATTGGTGGGGCAGGGCACTGACCAGAGAACAGGTTGTCAAGATAGGTATAACCGAAGTGACCACTTAAATTGCAATCTTTATTGGTAAATACAACGGTAACTGTTTTGCCAATATATGCAGACAGATTTACCTGGGCCAGGCTCCAGTCGCGGTATACAAGCAGTTCAGACTGGTAAGTCTTGCTTTGAAAAAATGGATCGCCTGCATCTGCAACAGCAATATTGCTGCCATTACCCAGGTTACAAACATTGGGTAATTCCAAACCGGTAGCGCAGTCATATGCACGTACACTGAACGCAGGCTGGTCGTCATGACTGTGCCCTGGATCCTGTAACACCAATGCATAATAAAAACTAAGAATGCTTTCATTGGCGTCTACGACAACTGTTTTGGCCAGTACTTCTGTACCGGTTCCGTTTACTGCGTTACCTAAACGCAACGATTGATTGCCGCCGTTGCTTGCAACCAGCGGAATAACTGCAGATACAGGATCGATGCCGGCTGTTTTTAAAACAATCGTCTGCCGGGCGGCACTGCTGGTGAGTACGCCCGATAAAAAGCCATTCGTCAGCGAAAAAGGATTGGGATAAAGGTTGGCAGAATAGCTGCCGTACGATCCTGAGTATTGTGTTTGATCAAGGCCACTTTCAAAATCGCCGTTTGTACAGTAAGCCCTTATTTTACCGCAGAAAAGATCCTGTGGCGCAAGAATACCCGGACCAGATAATGCATTCTGGTTATCATTTGCGTAAATATGACTGTTTAATTCAAAAAATTTAGAGAAGGAGATCTCCGGGTTTTTGATCTGCTTGTAAGCTTCCATCAGTTTGGTTCTTGCATCTGATGAAGGCGCTTTCTGGGCGTAAGTAATATTGGCCAGCACAAGTGCAAGCATTAAAAAAATGAAGTTAAAAAAAGAAGTGTGCCCGGATCCGGCCCTTCTTTTGATGAGAGGTGAAAAAGGAAGGGCATGTAACGTTAGGGGGTTTAAAATTTTCATGTGGAATTTATTTAGTGATTAATAATGACAGATTGAAGGATGGACCGGGGTCAACCTTTTGCAGCTCCCGCTATAAAATATTTCTTAAAACATTTTATAGCAAAAGCCGTCTCCCGGCTTGTATGTAAAATCATACAAACACAGGCATTGCATTTCACAATACAAATGGATAATTAAAAGAATGGTTACAGAATGTTGTAGCTGCTTAAATCAAGACCTTTTCCCAATGTGGCTGGACGGCTTATCGTAAGATGTTGGAGTGGGGGAAGAAACACAGTTACTATTGCCGGGATAAAAAATGATGAAAACTTTGCGTTAGAAAATTTGTACGTGCTCAGTAAACAGGAGCAATAAGGAGAGTAGCGGATTATGCAGTACCCGGTCGATAATAACAGCGTGTTAACAAATATAATATAATTTTTAACTGAGCCAATTAATTTGTAGGTTATTTAAAAAAACAATTTAGCAGTTGGTAAGTGTTTGTACGGAAGCTTGTAAAGCGTGGGAAAGCCTCGTTTATCCATTATGAATCAGGCAGGAAATACTACATAGCGGGTATTGGTGCGGATGGTTGTTTACTAATATATATTTACATACTGCACCAGGGAAATGATATACAAGCTTTCATGCATTGCGGTTTTGTGCCGGAGCTATTCCAAAATTGTCTGTATTAATGCTGGATGCCAGTCAATCTTTACAAGTTTGCCGGAAGCGAAAGTAATTTTAGCCTCAATTATTTATTACGGTTATCCGGGGTGCTTTTCTGAATGATACTTCCAGGAGGAAGGGGATTATTTAAAATTATCGTTTACAATATCGGCTCAGCTTGCAGATGCCCGCCACTGAACGTTTTTCAAAAAGCGCTTTACGGGAAGTTTGTTGTTGAAAATATAGATGATGGTATAATCTACGGCGGATCTATCGCAAGCATCACCATTCAAAGGGCACATTTTATTAGCACGCAGCAAAAGTTGGTTGGTTACCCCGGTTTACCTCTTATCTTAAGACATAAAACTTCTGTGCTTTTTCACCGTTTAATGATTGTAAAAGATAGACACCTTTGGCCAACTGCCCGGTAGGGATGGAATGCTTACCCGGCGCAAAGCTGATCCGTTGCAAAATATGGCCCGAAATATCAGATAAAGTAAGGTTGACTGGATTTTTTACAAGCAAGGGTAAAGATGCTCCGGCAATATTGCCGGAAATGCTAAAACCTGGTGTTTGTTCTTTTTTTACAAGTATCGTAGCGGTGTACTCATAATGGTCATCCGGATAGCGTTCTTTGATCCGGTAATAATTCAATCCTTCCAGCGGCTTTTCATCAGTAATGGTATACGTTTTTAGCTCACCGGTCTGCTGTTCTGGGATAGCAGCAATGCGTGTATATAAACTGCCGTTGCTACTGCGCTCCAGCTCAAAATATTGATTTGCATTACCTGAAGTGGTGGTCCACCGGAGATTTATTTTATTCATGGACGCTTCTCCGGAAAAGCCATTAATACGGGCAGATAATATTAAGAAATTGCCGAGGCCGGTGCTTCCGCAAAAGCAATACAGTCCGGTGCGCTGTGATATGGGGTTGGCGCTTCCAAAAATCCTGAAATAATAAAGTTTGCCCGGGATGAGGGAAGAAAGATATAATTGAACGCCGCTGCTGGGACCTCCCGACAAGGCGCAACCTATTTCAGTTAAAGCACCGCATGCAGGACCACCGGTAAATGCCTGAATACCCAATACCAATGATGTATTTTGAAAGCAGGAAACTACAGCAGTGGGTGCGCTGGCATAAAACTTAAACCACACATTTGACGCACTGTTTAAAATATTGCCCACGGAAGGTCCGGGTGCGCAAATATCCAGCGACAATATTGGCAGGCAGGCAGCCCTGTTATCAAATGCTACTCCACCATTGCAGGATGTTCCGGTATTGCAACCATATATCCATGCAGGATCAAACATAATAGCAGCGCTGAAATTAGACCCTCCGCCCGGGCATAACTGCCCAACAGAAGACAGGCTCATTAATAAGGATAAAGCGAGTATTACCAGGTAATTTTTCATTGGGGGCAGGATATTGGGTTTAAGGCTGTACTAAAGATAATAACGGGCTGCCGGCAATGCAATCAATTTTAAATGTAATTCCCTCATTTACATATAAATACTTGTGCGGGTACAGGTATTTATTTAGGCCTTGATGTTTTATTATGGAACAATATTTGTCTGTTCTGTATTATATACTAAAATCATCCTCTATGACAGCTTTACATCTCCGCCATATACTGGCTGTTCCTTTCTTACTGACCATGTTTTTTATAAGTTCCTGTGATAAAAACAGTAAAAGCGCAGAGGCGCATCTTCAGGTCAGGTTAGTTGATAATCCTACCCCCGACGCAAAAGAGGTTTGGGTAGACATTCAGCAAGTGGAAGTAATAGTTAATGACGGGGCGCCCGTTTTGCTTGGCGGCATCCACCCTGGTTTGTATAACCTGCTTGAATTAACAAACGGACGGGATACGCTGCTGGCCGATGCATTGATACCTGCCGGTAAAGTAAGTCAGCTGAGGCTTATTTTGGGAGATAATAACTTTATTACAACGCGTTCGGGCGAAAAAATTCCGCTTAAAACACCCAGCGCCCAGCAATCTGGTTTAAAAGTACAGATTCACCAGGATTTGGCAGGTGGTATTTTGTACAGGTTAACGCTTGATTTCGACGTTGCAAGGTCGATTGTGCAGGCAGGCAACAGCGGTATTTTTATTTTAAAACCGGTGCTCCGCGTAATGTCATTTATACCATCCGGCGGCGATATACGCGGTGTGGTGGCGCCGGGAAATGTGCTGACTGCAGTTTTGGCCATTAACGGAAATGACACAGTGGCGACTACCTTCACTGCTGTTCCTGCGGGTAACTATTTTATTAAGGATATCCCTGCCGGCAATTATTTGCTTTCTTTTATTCCCGCTGACTTAAGCTATAAGCCAATCCAGAAAAATATCAGCGTTGCTTTAGGGCAGGTGGCACTGCCAGATACAATACAACTTCAGCATTGATCCCGCACAGGCTGCAGTTGTATCAGTCCATAAACCCTAATAAAAAGACTATCCCGGCAACACCGCCGGGATAGTTTTTTTATTAGGGTTATCTTGCACAGTTCCGCAGGCGTAAAATCCCTGGTTTTATCAAAATAACTGTTCGTATTTATTTTATTTTTTTTCTTCTTCAGGTTTGTAACTGGCAGACATAGTAGCTTTTGCGCGGATGAGACAGATTAATAATTATAGCAAAAAATAGCTGTTTGGTAATAATTTTTGATTATTTTTCGGCACATCTTATACCACTGCCTGAATCAGCTGTATCTGTTGTGTTAACTGTATATATTGAAAACGAAGTCAAGTAAGTCTTTCATGACTAAAGCCAGGTTCAGGCAGATTTGCGGAATCTGCGCAATACTTATATTTCTGCCAATAGCAGTATATTATTCGCGCAAAGGGCCTTTGCCCGATAATTCAATCAAAGCAGGCCGAAAGGTTACTATACAACATATAAATGGCAGGTATGCTTTTTACAAAGACAATAAACCTTTTCTTGTAAAGGGCGGCGCCGGCTACACTTTCATTAAAGACCTGGCCCTGAGCGGTGGTAATACAATTATTTGCTGGGATACTGCTGCATTGCAAACTACCTTGAACCAGGCTGCGGAATATAATCTGTCAGTAATTATTGGACTGGATATACCGGGTGTGCAGTACCCGCAGATATATAAAAATAAAAAGAAACTCGCAGAATTGTTTTCTGCTTACAGCGTGCTTGTGGACAGGTATAAAGACCATCCGGCTGTATTTGCCTGGTGCCTGGGTAATGAGTTAATATTTCCCTTCTCTCCTGTATATGATCCTTTTTATACGGCCTATAACCGGTTGCTTGGTATGATACACCGTACAGATCCAAATCATCCTGTATGTACAACCGTAATAAATGTATCCCGGAAAAATATTTTTAATATACAATGGCGCGTGCCTGCTATTGATTTTATTGGCCTGAATAGTTATTACAGCATCAGAACATTGCAGCAGGATATCAGCCAGCTGAAATTATTCTGGAAAGGGCCTTATATTATTTCGGAGTGGGCGCCATTGGGCACCTGGGAAGCGCCGGTAACCAGCTGGGGTGCACCCATTGAAAAAAACAGTACGGAAAAAGCGCAGGAGTATACAGCAGCCTATGTCGATTATATTGCGCCACTGAACGATCGCCGTTTTTTGGGTTCGCTGGCTTTTTACTGGGGCAGCCGGCAGGAGTATACATTTACCTGGTACAGTGTTTTTAATGAAGATGGTGTACCAACTGAAATGAAGGAAGCTTTAAATGATTGCTGGACAGACAGCCTGACAAAACATTCTTCACCGGAACTCCGGCAAATATTGTTTGACGGTAACCTTTCAGCAAAAGATAATATTATGGTAAGCGCCGGAACGCTACATAAGGCTGATGTTTTTCTAAAAGCAGGCAACAGCCCAGATAGTGTGCGGTGCTGCTGGCAGGTGCTGAAGGAAGACTGGGCCTTATGGGGCAAGCCTTGGGATAATTTTAAAAAGCCGGCACGGGTAGCAGGCTTATTAGCTGACAGTTTACAGCATACGTCTTTTACAGCGCCCGAAAAAGAAGGCCCCTACAGGCTATTTGTAACCGTTTATAATTCAAAAGGATATTGTGCAACGACCAATATTCCATTTTATGTACTAGAATAATGCCCGCAAAAATAACTACCATATCTCCGCCTGCCCGTAAAGAAATACAGGTACTCAGGCTCATGATATTCATAGGAATATTGTCGGTCATATTTTTTTTGTACAGTCTGCTGCAGAAAAGCAATATCAGCTACCTGCCGCTGTATTTATTGCTGATGATAACCATGCTGTATTATGTTTGTAAATACCTGCATGAGTGGTATCATTACCTCAGCATGTCGGCGGGTACAAAAAATGCCCCTTCCAGGATTTACACAGTAGATGTTTTAACAACTTACTGCACGGGCGAGCCTTTTGACATGCTGGAAAAAACGCTTACAGCTATCCGTGATATTACATATCCGCATACATCCTGGTGCTGCGATGAAGCCAATGATCCAATGGTAAGGGAATTGTGTGTACGCCTGGGAGTAAAACACGTAACCAGGATACAAAAGAACGATGCAAAGGCTGGTAATATCAATCATGCATTGCAATATGCCAGCGGTGAAATATGCGTGGTGCTGGATCCCGATCATATACCTGTACCGGCTTTTTTAGATGAAATACTAGCTTGTTTTGATGACCCCACTGTTGGATTTGTACAAATAGTGCAGGCTTATTATAACCAGGCTGAAAGCCTGGTGGCTAAAGGCGCAGCCCAGCAAACTTACCAGTTTTACGGACCGGTAATGATGACGATGAACAGCTATGGTACCGTGCAGGCAATTGGCGCAAACTGTACTTTCAGGCGGGCAGCGCTGGATTCCATTGGCGGCCATGCAAGCGGGCTGGCAGAAGACATGCATACCGCTATGCAGCTCCATGCCAAAGGCTGGCGATCTGTATATGTTCCCTCAATTCTCACCCGCGGCCTCGTGCCTGCCACCATGTCTTCTTACTACAAACAACAATTGAAATGGAGCCGTGGTACCTGGGAGTTACTGGTGACCACTTATCCGAAACTGTTTCACACTTTTACCTGGCGCCAAAAATTTCACTACTTCACATTGCCATTTCATTACCTCAGCGGCTTTATTTTTTTAATTAATTTTTTGATACCGGTAATTTCTTTGTTTACCGGGTACCTGCCCCTGCAAATGGATATCCTGAATTTTTTACTAGCCGCGTTTCCATTGTTCTGCATGGGAATACTTATCAGGCAATACGTGCAAAAATGGGTAGCAGAAGAAGAGGAGCAAGGTTTTCATATTGTAGGTGGTATTTTGCAAATTGGCACATGGTGGATATATTCTGTTGGTTTTATTTACACCCTGCTTCGCAAAAAAGTACCCTACATACCCACGCCAAAAAATGATAAAGATGCATTGCCCCTTCGGTTGAGTATACCTAATCTGCTGGTGGCCCTCATCTCGCTGATGGCAATTATTTATGGATTTTGGCACGACTATACACCCTATACATTTTTTATGGCAGTGCTGGCTTTTATGCAGATCTGTTTCATGCTGTTTATTTTTTCCATCTCGGGATATATAAAAGACAATAGTAAATTAAACAGTTTTGCCAGCAGGATAAGAAATAGAAATGGTTTTATAATACTAACCCACGGTTTCTTAAGAAAGTACTCCCTGTTCCTTTCGCTTTTTATGCTGATTATATTTGAAGTGGCATACCTGCAAAACCAGGTTTTGCCCGCTTATTTGCCTGAACCCCTGCCGGGCCTGCAGGTGTTTTACCAGGGTATTAAACTGCCCGGCACCGCTGCTACCAGCAATATTACACCGGCATCTTTACAGGTTATTAAAAGCAATCAGATTGCAATTGTGGCAATAGCAATACCCTGGGGGGAAGGTGAAAAAAATACACTGGATACTGCTGGTATAGAAAAATTATATTCCGATAATATTGTGCCATTGCTGAACTGGAAATTATGGCAAACAGGCTCCGTAGGTAACAGTTTTAAAGATGATGGAGTGCTGCTGCATATCGTTGCCGGTAAATACGACAGTATTATAAACAGTTTTGCAAAACAGGTTGCCCGGCTGGAAAGACCTGTTTTTTTGCAATGCAGCAGTTTGCCGGAGGGAACCAAATATCCGCTGTTTGCAAATACTGGTGCCAAACCGGAAGATTATATTGCTGCATGGCAGTATGTACATCATTTATTTGAATCAGCCGGTGCAGATAAGGTTATATGGATCTGGGAGCCCCGGGATGCCGCTATGGCAACTGATTTTTTTCCTGGTCATAATTATACCGACTGGCTGGGCGTGAACGTTCAACTCAATCATGCACACTCATCACCAAACGCCATCAATGGTTTTGATACCGCTTACAGACCATATCACCGGATACCATTATTTGCGTCATCCGGAATGCCGGTCATTGTTACCGGTATTGCCGGAAATGCGGGCCATACATCAGGATGGTGGAAGCCGGTGTGGAAAATAATTGATACAGGATTTACAGAAATAAAGGCGTTGATTACAGATCAGGACCTTGCCTCCTTAAAAAATAGCAGGGAGCAGCCCGCTGATAAGCCCGGCCTCCCTGTAATGCTGACCAATACATTCTTCCCTGATAATGATTTTTCAACGAAAAATGATTCCCGGCATGCACCAGCCGCACGTGCAGCACAAATTCATTTGGCGGATGCAGTAAAAGCTGTTGTGTATAATAAAGGATACGGGTGGTTTAGAAACAGGCATACTTTAAATATAAGAACAATTGAAGCCGATGTAGCCAGTATGAAGCAAATTGGGATAAATACTGTTGAGCGGCAGATGCCCGGGTTTTATGATGATAAACTGGAGAAAATACTGCTTGCAAATAACATAAAGCTCATACCAAGGTTTTGGTTATTAGCCAGCCCTGGTATCTTGTCTGTGCAGCAGCAAATGGAGCAGAAAAAGGAAGAGGTTCTCAGGGTAGTAAAAGCCAATCTCGGCAGGGAGAATATTATCGCCTGGCACCTGGGCGATGACGTCTTGTACATGCTTGGTACACAAACCTATAAACCAGATCTTTTTTATTACAGGCAGAAGTATATTATTTGGCTGGCAAATCTTTGTGAACAGATACGGCAGCTGGATACCGTGCGTCCTATTATTATGAACCTGCATTGGGACGCGGGCGCAGAAGACCGGGTTCTTTATTATAAAAAATACGTGCCGCAGATCAATTGTTACATGCGTGAGTTTGACAATAAATACCCGGAAGGTTTACGCAAGCCCCTGCAGGAACAAATGGCCTGGGGCGAAGTACCGGCAGAAGCCTGGCCCGGACTTCCGGGCATCCGGCATGCAGGCACCATACCTGCATGGCAGGATATCGAAAATATTCATTATGTTTCAATGAATGGTTTACTGGATATGCAGGGAAGAAAAAAGCAGGGATATGCTATTGTGCAGCATATATGGGGTAACAAGCCAGCAACCGATGCAGGTATCCCCGACATTAAAATTCTAAGGCCTGCTGTTGTTACAAACGAAAATAGCAAACTGTGGTACCGCATTCTCTATAAAAAAGACAGCACGCATTGGATGCAATACCCGCCGGATGAAAAAAATGTTCGTTTTATATGGTGGCTGGTAAGAGTAGATCAGTATGGCAATACCATGTTTATAAAAAATGCAGGTGAAGGGGTTTTCATTGAATTGTCAATACCTATGGAGGCGCGGTATTACCAGTTGTATGTACAGGCTATCAGGGGTGACGAAACAAAAATGGTGCATACTGCCCTGAATACGCCGCTTGAATAATGACTGCCGGCTTTTGCAAACGTATGAGTGTTTATTTTTACATGCCGATGCATTGCAACGCTGTAACGGCAGATCAAAATTTTTCTCCGCAGTAGCAGTAACAGGTAAACCATCGTCTTTGTATTTATCAGAGACACCGGCAAGCTAAATCCTTATTTTAGAACCCCGGTTTGCCTTAAATTCGTGCTATAATATATAATATGGAACACTATACGGCAGCACTGCAGGATTTATACAACCGGATACCCAGGCGGCATTCTGTAGAAAATGTTCAGGAAATCAATGCCATCCTGGATGAGTATGCAGATGTATTGGGCAAAATAGAATCAATCAATGGCTGGTATGAAAAAAATACGGCCGTATTTTATCCTTCCCTGGAATCTATTCAGAACGCTATAAAAATGTCGAACAGTAATAAGCATTCTAAAAAAGCCAAGGATTCACTTTTTGATGAAGCGTCCGGAAATTTAAAAGATGATATACAATCGCTGATCACCGTTTATGGTACCGGCGATAAAACAACCGGTTGAGAAAGCATTCCTATTACTTCCATTTATATTGCATTTAACCATTAGCCATATGAAATATCTCAACAGCGTTTGCCTGATCATTGCATTGTGTTGCGGCCTGTGCGGTACTGCTGTTACTGCAAAATGCCAGCAGCGCGTTATGCCGCTGATAAAGGATTCATTGCAACCGCTTGCCGCCCCCGAACTAAACGGCTTTATAGGCGAAAAACTGGATGGTGCTTATCAAAAAAGAATCCTTGATCAGGATGTAGATCGCCTGATAAGCCCATTCAGGAACCGTACAGAAGCATCCTGCTGGCAAAGCGAGTTTTGGGGCAAATGGTTTACATCAGCCCTGCTGGCTTACCGGTATAAACCAACACCGGGGTTAAAAAAAATACTGGATAAAGCGGTAAGCGATCTCATTTCTACACAGGCAACGGATGGTTATATTGGCAACTACGCCCCGGAAAAACATTTACAGCAATGGGATATCTGGGGACGCAAATATTGTATGCTGGGCCTGATTGGTTATTATGATCTTACTCAAAACCAGCCGGCTCTTAATGCGGCTGCAAGGCTGGCAGATCACCTTATAAAAGAACTGGCAGACAAAAATGCACTGATTGTAAAAATGGGCAATCACCGTGGTATGGCAGCATCTTCTGTACTGGAACCCATCACCTTACTTTATACCCGCACCGGCAATAAACGCTACCTTGATTTTGCAGAAGAAATTGTGCGCGAGTGGGAAACGGGTGAAGGCCCGCAGCTACTGTCAAAATCCGTAACGGAAGTGGGTAAGCGCTTTCCAAAGCCAACCGGCAGCTGGTATGGATGGGAGCAGGGGCAAAAAGCATATGAAATGATGTCCTGCTACGAGGGGCTGCTGGAATTGTACCGGGTTACCGGCAAAGAGAAATACCGCGAAGCAGTGGTAAATACCTGGGAAAGCATCCGGCAAACAGAATTGAATATTGCGGGTTCAGGATCAGCGATGGAGTGTTGGTTTGGCGGAAAAGCGTACCAGACCCTGCCCATCAATCACTACCAGGAAACCTGTGTTACCGCCACGTGGATCAAGCTCAGTCAGCAGCTACTGCGACTTACCGGTGAAGCAAAATATGCCGATGCCATTGAACAAACGTATTACAATGCGCTGCTGGGTTCTATGTATCCGGATGGATCAGACTGGGCAAAGTACACACCTCTGTCTGGCGAACGACTGAAAGGAGAAGAGCAATGTAAAATGGGTATCAATTGTTGCGAAGCCAGCGGGCCGCGCGGTTTGTTTACACTTCCGCTCACTGCTGTTATGAAGACAGGCGCAGGCATCAGCGTTAATTTTTTTACACCTGGAAAATATATTGCTCAGTCACCTGCTGGTCAGCAAGTCGTTGTTCAGCAATCCACCAGTTACCCGGTTTCCGGAAAAATTACGGTTACTGTAAAACTGGCTAAAACAGAGCAATTTATCCTGCGCGTACGCAACCCGTATTGGAGTCAACAGTCATCTGTAACCGTAAATAATGAACCGGTAGCTGTAACAGGTTCCGGTGAATTTGTTTCTGTTAACCGTAATTGGAGAGAGGGTGATACGGTGGTTGTTTCACTGGACATGCGCGGCCATTTATTAAAATCCGGATTAAACAATGAATACTTTGCAATTACACGCGGCCCGCTTGTACTGGCCAGGGATATGCGCCTGGGCCTGCCGGATACAGATGAACCTTTAACGCCGGTACTTACAAAAGATGGGTATATTGATTTGCAGCCCGATGAAGAAGCGGGCAATTACTGGTTAAAAATGAAAGCCCCGTTTATAGTTGAATCGCATGCGGAAGGCGGCCCAAAATCTGTACAGCTTGTGTTGTGCGATTATGCCTCTGCCGGTAATACCTTTGATCCGGCATCCAGGTTCCGGGTATGGATACCGCGGTTAATTGATCCGGTTAAATTACCCTGACCTTAATATTTTTCAGTGCTGTCTGCTGCCCGGGCGCAGCACCTATAAGGCGGCTTTTTTTACTATTGTTACAAACCCTGTAAAATATGACGACTATATAATAATTTACATGGTTGAAAGATGCAGGGCCGTAATCAGGGCCCGGAAATAAATGTTTCATAAAAGTTTGCATTATGCGGTTATTTAAGCTGGCTTTTTTTTGTGTGATGATTTTTGCCATCATTGCTTTTTCTCAAAAAAGTAACATGCGGGCATTGTACAGTAACATTAAGAGAGATACCACCATTCATGATACACATCTTGCATGCAAAGTGCCATCCAGGGCGGTGGCAGTTAAGGGTCCTTCAAAAAAAAACAGTACAGGTATTGCTGGTCATACAGCCATGGTATTTCTAAAAGGCGGCAGTTTTAAAATGGGCTCGCGCGATTTTGCGGATGCCCAACCCCTGCATGCTGTAACCGTTAATGGTTTCTGGATGGATGAGCATGAAACTACCAATGCTGAATTTGCAGCTTTTGTGAAAGCAACTGGTTATATAACAGTAGCTGAACAACAACTAAACCCGGCAGATTATCCTGGCGTGGCTGCAGATAAACTGGTGCCGGGTTCTGCGGTTTTCATACCACCTGTACAAAAAGTTTCACTGGATAATCCCATGCAATGGTGGCAGTATGTGGCGGGTGCCAGCTGGAAACACCCCGCAGGCCCAGGCAGTGATATAACAGCAAAGCAACATGACCCCGTTGTGCAGGTTTGTTATGCAGATGCTGCGGCCTATGCAAAATGGGCTGGCAAAAGATTGCCTACTGAGGCAGAATGGGAATATGCAGCGGAAGCTGGCAGGTCGGATCAAAAATATTATTGGGGCAATGAGTTAAAGCCCGGCGGCAAATGGGTGGCCAATATTTTCCAGGGCAGTTTTCCCGAAGGCAATACAATAGAGGATGGATACCAGACACTGGCGCCGGTAAAATCATTTCCACCCAATGGATATGGTTTGTACGATATGGATGGCAATGTGTGGGAGTGGTGCAGTGATTTATACCGTCCTGATTATTATAAAATCAGCCCACCGCTTAATCCCAAAGGGCCCAAAAGCAGTTTTGATCCGGAGGAACCCGGTGCAGAAAAGCATGTGCAGCGGGGCGGTTCTTTTTTATGCAGCGATGCCTATTGTATACGTTACAAGGCAGGCAGCCGCGGTAAAGGCGAAACCAGCAGTGCCGGCAACAACCTGGGCTTCCGTTGTGTAAAGGATAAATAAGAATGGATTTTTTTTGCGTGATTTGTTAATTGATTTTGCGCCGCAAACCGGTGTTTTTTAATGGCCGGATCATGCAGTTACCCTTTTAAATAATTCCTGCGAGTATTAATGCATAGGCTGGCAGCCAGTGTATATTGCATTGTTTATTTTATACAACCAAAATATAAAACACCTGTATGAACCGCTCCTGTTCTGTTACACTTATTTGTTTATTTATCTTCTTTATCCATACTGCTGTTGGCCAGGCACAGCAAAACGACTGGGAGAACCCGGCTTTTTTTGAACTGAACAAGGAAAAGCCGCATGCTGGTTTTATGCTGTTCAGCAATAAGGAAGATGTGGTAGCAGATAATTACGATAAGTCGCCCTTTTACAAATCTCTGAATGGTGTTTGGAAGTTTAGCTACACAGATAAATATGCAGACCGCCCGCTGGATTTCTTCAAAACAGATCTGGACGACAGCAAATGGCATGATCTGCCGGTTCCTTCCAACTGGGAACTGAAAGGTTTTGGTACACCTATTTATACAAATATTGTTTATCCCTTTCCAAAAAATCCGCCTTTTGTAGGAGCGGATAACCCGGTTGGCACTTACCGGAGGCAGTTCACCGTGCCTGATAATTGGGACGGGCGGACAGTAATGCTTCATTTTGGTTCCATTACGGGTTGCGCTTTTATTTATGTTAATGGAGAGAAAGTAGGCATGACAAAAGCATCTAAATCGCCTGCAGAATTTAACCTGACCAGCTATTTAAAAAAAGGAAATAATTCACTGGCCGTGCAGGTATTCCGCTGGCACGATGGCAGCTACCTGGAAGACCAGGATTTTTTTCGCATCAGCGGTATTGAAAGAGACGTGTTTTTGTATGCGTTGCCAGCATTAAGTGTCTGGGATTTTTTTTTGAAAGCAGACCTCGATGCGCAGTATAAAAATGGAATGTTCAGTGCGGATATTGATCTCCGAAAATTCAATAACAGCGTCCAGGGCGGTAATTTGCTGGTAGAGATACAGGATAAAGCCGGTAAAATTATTTTCACCCAACAGCAAAAAATATCACCTGTTGCAGATAGTATTCAAACCATTCATTACAAAGGATTGGTAAAAGACCCATTGAAATGGAGTGCGGAAGCACCTAATCTTTACTATTGCATTATTACATTAAAAGATAAACAGGGCGCCATTCTTTCTTTAACCGGTGCCGCCGTTGGCTTTAGAAAAGTAGAAATAAAAAATGCACAGCTGTTTGTGAATGGCATGGCTGTTTATGTGCACGGTGTAAACCGGCATGAGCATGATGATACAGGTGGGCATGTGCCCAATAAAGAACTGATGATAAAAGATCTATCGCTGATGAAGCAGCACAATATTAATTCAGTGCGTACGAGTCATTACCCCAATGACCCATTATGGATGAAACTGTGTGATGAATACGGTATGTACCTGGTTGATGAAGCCAATATTGAAATACATGGCATGGGTGCATCGCTGCAGGGTTGGTTTGATACAACGGTTCATCCGGCTTACCTGCCACTGTGGGCGCCCGCACATATGGATCGCATCCGAAGGTTGGTTGAGCGTGATAAAAACCATGCTTCAGTTATTATCTGGTCAATGGGCAATGAGTGTGGCAACGGAAAAGTATTTCACGACGCTTATTTGTGGATGAAGGAACGCGATAAAAGCAGGCCGGTACAATTTGAGCAGGCCGGTGAAGACTGGAATACGGATATTGTATGTCCCATGTACCCGGGGATGGGCTCCATGAAAAATTATGCCGCTTCAAATAAACAGCGGCCATATATTATGTGCGAGTATTCGCATGCCATGGGTAACAGCAATGGTAATTTCCAGGAATACTGGGATATTATTATGAGCGATAAAAAAATGCAGGGTGGCTTTATCTGGGATTGGGTTGACCAGGGTATAAAAACGAAAACAGCTGATGGCCGTGTGTTCTGGGCCTATGGCGGAGACCTGGGCGGCTATGCACTGCAGAATGATGAAAACTTCTGTGCAAACGGGCTGATTGCAGCAGACAGGAGCATTCATCCAGGTTTGCATGAAGTAAAAAAAGTATACCAGGATATTTTATTTAAAGCAAAAGACCTGGCGGCGGGCGTTATTACGGTGCAGAACCTGTTTAATTTTACCAATCTTGATCAGTACCAGTTTACCTGGGAAATATACCGCAATGGTGAAAAAGTTAAAGACGGAAAGTTTGCGCTGAGCCTTGCGCCACACCAACAAAAGGACATTACCATTCCGCTGCCATTATTTAAATCAGCTGAAGGCAGTGAGTATTATGTAAACATTTTTGCGGTCACTATAAATGCTACTGCCCTGGTACCTGCCGGCCATGAAATTGCCCGGGAACAATTTAAGCAGGCCGGTGATTACTTTGCGCGCAGCAGGGTATCAGATACAAAATTGCAGGTGAACAAAGAGAATACCCGGCTTTCATTTACAGCAGGCAATGTAAAAGGAGAATTTGATTTGCGCCAGGGTCGTTGGTTGCGGTACAACAGCAATAATGAAAGGGGGGTGCTTAGCCAATTTCCTGAACCCTATTTTTGGAGAGCGCCAACCGATAATGATTTTGGCAATAGTATGCAGGAACGGCTCGGCATCTGGCGCACTGCACACGTAAACCGCGTGGTGAAAAATGTTACCGTATCCGATCAGACAGCGGAAGGACTTGCTATAAAAGTGCAGTATGAACTCACGGGTATAAATGTTCCTTATACCATTGAATATTTTATTATGAACAATGGTGCCGTACGTGTTACCGCTGCCATTGATATGGCTGGCAGGGATTTGCCGGAACTGCCGCGTTTTGGTATGCGGATGGAGCTGCCTGCACAGTATGCTCATCTTAATTATTATGGCCGTGGGCCCTGGGAAAACTATAATGATCGCAACACGGCTTCTTTTGTAGGCTTGTACAGCGATACAGTAAAGAATCAATTTACCTGGAACTATATCCGTCCGCAGGAGGCCGGTTACAAAACAGATACCCGCTGGTTAACACTTGTTGATGATAATGGAAAAGGAATGATGGTAGAAGGACTGCAACCGATTTGCTTTAGTGCTACCAATAATATGTCAGAAGATCTTGATCCCGGACTTACCAAAAAACAACAGCACCCTACAGATATAAAACCAGGAAAGAATATTTACCTGCAGGTTGATCTGAAACAGCGCGGACTTGGTGGCGATAACAGCTGGGGCGCATTACCGCATGATGCTTACCGGCTGATGGACAAAAAATATACATACAGTTATATTATCAAGCTGATTGATAAATAAAAAGTTTAGTCTTTAGTGAACACAAAACCGCCTTAACAGCATTTTTAGCGCTAAAAAAAATCCCGTCAGTAACAGGAAGACAATATTTTTCAGGCAGTTTCCCTGGAGGCAATACGATAGAGTATATTGCGCACTGCAGTGCCGCAAAGCCGCGCTTCTGTTTTGTAAGAAATAAATAAAAAGATGTACTGAAAAAACAGCAGCCATTTTTTTACCAATATGCAGTCGATAATTGCCAGGGCTGAACGTATAGCCCGCTATATTAATTTTCTTTCCACGGCAAGTCTGATCAGGCTGGCTGTATTTTTTACATTCATCTTTGCCAGCAGGTTCTTGCGGTGACTATCTACCGTGAATGAACTTAGAAATAGTTTTTCGGCAATCCGGGGATTGGTATATCCTTCGGCAATCAATCCTAAAATTTCTTTCTCCCGGGGAGAAAGTTCCGGCAACAGGCTGTCCTGCTTCTGGTGTTCCCTCAATGCTTCCCCTGCTTCGCCGCTAAAAAAAATACTGCCATTGTTTACCGTTTGGATAGCATTCAGCAATTCGTCTTTCGTTGAGTTTTTCAGTATATAACCTGACGCGCCATTTTCCATCATTTTTTTAATGTACAAACCCTGGTTGAATGTACTTAGCCCAAGGATAAAAATGTGCGGATAATTTTCTTTCATCCATGCGCACAATTCCACACCATCCATTCCCGGCATGCTGATATCCATTAATATTACATCGGCTGTATTATTAACAAAGAAACCCATGCAGGAAGCGGCGTTCATTGCATGCCCTGCCCATTCAATCCCATTTTCCTGTTGCAACAAAGAACGGATGCCCTCAATGACAACCGGATGATCATCCACAATGAATACACGGATCATATTTATAAATTGAATTCTATATTCACAAGCGTACCCTTTCCGGGTTCAGCATGAATGGCCAGCTGGCCTTTAAGATAATCAACGCGACTGCGCACATTGGCAAGGCCCGCACCTAAGGTGGTTACCGGAAGGGCTGTGTCAAAGCCTTTGCCGTTGTCTTCTACTACCACGTTCAGGCGGTGACCTTCACGTATAAGTTGTACAAACGCCGCTGTTGCTGCAGCATGCTTTATAATATTATTCAGGAGTTCCTGAACAATACGATAGATGATTATCTCAACTGAACTTTCCAAACGTGTTTCCATACCCAGCGACTGGTATTTCACTGTAACCAGTTTTGTAGTGTTGATACTATTGCAATATTCTTTCAATGCTTCGTCCAACCCGAATTTTACCAGCATTTCCGGCATCATATTATGCGCCACGCGGCGCAGTTCCCTGATGGCTGTATCGATCATATCCAGTGACCGTTCAAATACGGTCATATTATCCGGGGTTATAATTAAATTGTCTTTCATATGAATCAGGGAAAATTTTACGCCTGATAATAATCCGCCCAGGCCATCATGCAGATCTTTGGCCAGTCGGCTTCTTTCATCTTCCTGGCCCTTCAGCATTGAATCTACAGCTACCAGCAACTTGTCTTTCTCCAGTTCGCTTATTCTTTGCTGCTGCAAGCGTTGTTTCTGGTAATAGTTTCTGTAAGTGAGTACTGAAATTAAAACGATGGTAAGAATTCCGCCGGTAAGAAGATAATTAAAAATATTTTTTTGCTGTAGTTGTGCATGCTGTAATTTTAACTGATTGTCCTTCTTTTCCGTTTCATATTTTTTTTCCAGGTCAGCACCGCTTTTTACAACTTCAGCGTTCAATATAACTTCATAAATTGAATCTGTTTTATTCTTTGCCATAACATAGGTTGCATAATCTCCATCCCTTGCTGCAATACCCGACAGGATATTGTAGCAATTGGTCAATACAATCCTGAAAGTATCCGCTAAGGCTATACCAAGGGCTTTCATGATATTTTCCCTGGCCGACAGATTATCATGGTTTAAAAAATCAGCATAGCCAACTGAGTACAGAGCAGTTGCTTCCATTTCCCTGCTCTGCAGCGTTCTGGATACTGCAAGGGATTTTTCCGCCATTTGCCGCATGTCATTGTACTTTCCTGTGTTAGCATATAAAGTGGATACATAGCCGTAAATACTTGCTTCAGCATATTTGTCGCCCACCCGCACTGATTCACTGATAGCTTTTTGATAAAAATACGACGCGCTGTCCACCATCAGCAGTCCGTCGTAGGCCTGGGCCAGTGATGCATAGGCGCGGTTTATATAGTCACTTCTTTTGTGGTAAACTGTGTGCAATAATATCGCATAGCTTGTATAATCAACCGCTTTCCTGAATTGCCTGAGTGCATTATAGCAATTGGCCAGGTTTTGATACGCGCCAGACAATCTCGAGGAGTCGCCAATAACCTCCAGGGTATTTGTTACCTGCAGTGCATAATCCAGTTGTTCTGAAAAATGCTGCTGCAGCCCATGCACAATTCCAATATGGTTAAGAATAACAATTACAAGCCCGGAATCTTTTAACTGCCGCGCAAGCTTAAGCGCGTTGTTATTGAGCTCAATGGCTTTGCCATAATCACCCTTGGTGAAATAAACAATGCCAAGCTGTTCATAGTAAGTGAACAGGCCCTTGTTGAATTGTAATGAGCGGGACAGGCTTTTTGCTTTTTCGAGGTAATAGATGGCAGAATCCTGGTTATTGGCTTCGTAATATTTTGCGATGCGAAGGAGGGTTGTAACCTTATTGGTATCTTCTTTTTCTTTGCTGAGGACCTGTAATAAACTGTCCCTGTTATAGAATCGCTGTGCCTGTAAAACTACCAGTGGCAGGAATAAAATAGCTATCATTATCCCTTTTAGCATACCACAAAATAACGGTTTACCATCAGTAATACATGGCCGCGTTGCAAAATACCAGTTTCAGGTGATTCTTGCCCGGGCATGTTTAAATCACTGTTTCGGGTGACTGGCGCAATGGTTCGTTTATTTAGATTTGGTTTTGGTCTTCAATATAACTGCCGTCTGTATTTCCTATGGTTGGAAGACGGGTAAAAAATTGCCAGATATCTAAGTCCTGTTGAAAGTCTGCAGCCGGCGCTGCCGGTACCTGAACTCCAATCTCTCTGATCAATCAAACCGGCAGGCTATGATACATACGTCAATAGCACAGCGGGTCAAGCATTTCGAACGCTCACTTATACATACCATTCAGCACTATCAAAAATTACCACAAATGAAAAAAAATTTACTAAGCAGTTGCTTTATTTTAATGGCAATGTTTGCCTATGCGCAGCCTTGCGTTACGTTTGAAGGCTTTGGGCCAGTATATGCTAAATTTGGAATAAATGTATTTGGGCAGGCAGCTTCCAGTTTGCCGGTAGTACCACTATATTGGAACCGGTTTTATAAAGCAAATGAAGCCACCGGGCAGATAGAACCAACAGGCTGCGTTTATCCGGCTGATCCCAATATTCACGAATTTGGTGCCTGTGCCTGTATCCTGACCGATTTTTTTTACAGAAAAGTTACCCCAGCTTGTGATCCAACGGGCTGCGGCGGCGATCTTGATCTTCCACGGTTACCAAAAACAGATAACAGCAGCGGCAGCAGCAATTGGTCAGCTGCTGCTACATGGGTAGGCGGACAGGTTCCGGACATCGCTTCGTCGCTGGGCATAATGTTTTCAAAATCCACGCTGATAGATGCTGATCTTAATTTCCCGGAAAATCACGGGTTGCTGCTTTCTGCCGGCAACAGCTCAATTGCTGCTGGTAAAACGGTTACGCTTAATGCCACCATACAAATTAAAGCCGCCGCACAATTTGAGAATTTTGGCATCCTCAAAGGCGCAGGACAGATTCTGGGTTCACTAACAAACAGCGGTACACTATCACCAGGAAATTCTCCCGGCCAATTTACCATTGTTGGTAATTATACCGCAACGGCCACTGCAGTACACAATATAGAAATTGCCGCTGCCAGTTTGTACGATACGATAACGATTGCTGAAAACATATCCGCTCCTGGTGGTGTTGCTATACTGAACGGGTCACTTGTTGTAACGTTGTTAAACGGTTTCAATCCTTCCGCTGGCGATGCCTATAAAATTATGACTTACACAGCTGCCACCGGAACTTTTACCAATGTGAGCTTACCCGCTTTGCGGAACGGATTGGCCTGGACCTATAACGTCAATCCCACAAATGTTTCGTTGCAGGTAACCGGTGTTCTTCCTGTTACCATTTCATCTTTTACTGTTGATAAGAAAATCAACGGCGTGCACGCTAGCTGGACTACCGAAAGAGAAATTAATGTAAAAAATTATGAAGTAGAAAGAAGCGCTGATGGTATTCATTTCAGTAAAATCGGATCGGTTGATGCAAAAAGTGGATTTACAAACCAGTATTCCTGGCTGGATGTATCACCCGCACCCGGAAAAAATTATTATCGCCTCAAAACAGTTGATATTGATGGCAAGATTGCTTATTCGAAGCTGCTGGTGCTAAACATTGTAAGTAGTATTATCGCAGCCAATCCAAACCCGGTAAAAAAAGGCCAGTCAATGCAACTCAATTTGCAAAACAGTTGGGTGAGTAACATACAAATCATCAATACAGCGGGCCAGGTGCTCTTCACAAAAGCAGGCAGGCTGACAGGAATTATAACCATCCCTGTATCAACCGGCTGGACGCCCGGACAATATTTTTTACAAGTAATAAGCGATAACAAAATAATTACACAAAAAATACTTGTGCAATAAGAAACTCTCATGCAGTAAGCCTTTAAACCAACAGCCGTCCATCAATGGAAGGCTGTTGGTTTAATAAAATAAACTTTTGCTTTAACCGGTTGCCCTTATTTTTTTTGAAAGATAAGTGCATAGATAACATACAACCATCCTAAAATGCCATGGATAATTGCCCAGATAATTGATTTGTTGCGCGTCCAGGATATAACCACTGCTATGATGGTACCAAGGCCCACGCCAGGTGCCACATACACAGGCTGCTGGTAAACATACCCGTCATTTGGTCCGCTGGCACAGGAAGCGAGCGTGAGTATCACAAAAACAAATGCCAAACAGTATTTATTTCTCATGCTGTAATTTTTCTTCTGCATAGTTACTGTTTTTTTCCTTTTTAACGGACACGGTACTGTCTAAATCTTCCCAAGCAAGTTGATAAGTGAGGAATAATCAGCCAGCCTGCTATTGGCTCCCGCAACGATGTAAATAAATATAACTAAATTGCCTTATGACAAGAATCAAAAAAAGGCGATCAGGCAAGAAGAAGACGTCTGATCAGCAAAGATCTGCTGCCGGTAAAAGAAGGGCACGTTCTGCGGAAAAAGCGGCGTCGGCTCCCAAAGAACAGGAGGCCGCTAAGGAAGTAACTGCAAAAAAGGCGACTCCCCATAAAAAGAAATTTGGACCGGCACCAGCTGGAAGAAGAGGTGGTCGTGCGGCACAAGCCGCATCAGCGGCCCGGGAAAAATCGCCTGCGGAAGCTGTAGCAGCAAAAAAAGCTGCTCCTTTCAAGAAAGCGGAAGGGCCAGTTAAAACAACCGGCAAAACAAGATCGGCAGGGTCAAGAAGAGTAGCTGTGAGCAAAGCGGTAGCAAATACTTTTATAAAGAAACCCGGACATACAAAAGCGGCAGCACCTAAAAAAGATCCACCAGCTAATCAAAAACCGGGCAAAGGATTTGCGCCCTGGAATAAAAATAAGTTTAAGAAAAAAGACAGGGATAGCTAACTGGTTTTGCAGCGGGAAACTGTTTTTATTGATCACAAAAATTATCCTGATCTTTGTCCTGTTGCCAGTTGTATTCTATCTGAAACGCAACCTGTTTTGCAAAATCATTGCCGTGCAGATCATCAAGCAGGCCAAGTGTCATATCCATGCCGGCACTTACCCCGGAAGAAGTATAATATTTATCATCTACCACCCAGCGGGCACGTTTAATCCATTGTACTTTTTCACTGGTGCTAACCACCCAATCAAAAGCTCTTTTATTGGAAGTGGCTTTTCTGCCAGCCAGTAAGCCCGTTGTGGCCAGCAGGGCAGTTCCGGTACAAACAGTTAGCACATATTCACTTGCAAGGCATACCTGCCTGATAATGTCAATCAGTTCAGTATTGTTTACTTCTACCCGTGTGCCATACCCGCCGGGGATCAAAAAAATACCGGTGCCGTTTTTAATAGCGTTCAGCTGCTGCGTTTGTATAGCTACTCCGTGTTTATTGTGAATGATTCCGCCCGGCAAAGAATAAAATTGAATAGAATATAAATCAGTAAGTCTTCCCAGGATTTCTACCGGGCCAAATACATCCAGCGTTTCAAAATCATTAAAAAGTAACACAGCAACATTCGTCATAATTTTTTTTTAAAAGAAGACCTGCAACAGGGGATGGATCTGTTTTAGTACCGCAACTTACTATTATTGATTTGTTTTTATAATTAAATTAACTGTCTTTGACTGCTGCTGCCTGCTTTTTTTTGCAGCCTTTTCAATGCTGCATTGGCTCCTTCCCGGGCACGGGAATACTTTATCCGGTAAAGAATAACGAAAACGGACAACCGCTGTATCGGAACCGTACGGTTTATGCGGGACCTCTAAAAATCCATATTGATTTACAATACATTCTGTCTGGCACGTTTTCCGATTTGAATACTGCGGACATTTATTCTAAAAAAAGAAAAAAATAATTATGAAACAGTTTGTAAAATTATGCATGCCCGCAATTATACTGTTGGTTGCATCTTTCTCAGGTTTAGCCAAGGCAGCAGGAGGCCCATATGTAAAGCCTTTACCTATTAATGTACTTTCATTTGCTGAACGCAGTTTTAGCATTGGCTGTAACCTGCAGCCTAATGATGGTATTGTTTGTATCCGGATTGAAAACCCTGGCAGAAAGAACTTATCGCTCACTTTACATGGGCCGGATGGCAACATACTGGATAACTTTTTTACCGGGCGTAAGTTTATAAAGATGAGTAAAGACTATAACTTTTCAGGTGCTGAGGAAGGGGTGTATAGTATTGTGATCAGTGATGGGAAAACAAAAATTAAAAAGCAGGTAAAGCTGGAGCGAATAATGCCCGCCAGCAGCAACCGCCTGGAAATTCAATAGCAGGCAGACTGATTATATTCACCTGTTGAAAGAAAAAAGCAGTTGGTTAATTACAGGGAATGTTTTTACATTCCCTGTAGCATGTTTGATAACCATGTTAACAATTATTATTATACAAGGCCTTCTATAATTGCCCTGCTGGAAGCAAGATTTGTATGGCGGTAACAGGCCATACCAGTTTTTGCTGCGGCATCTACCAGTATCTGCCGGTCGTCAAAATAGATACACTGGTCCGGGCTGGCTTGCGCAATGCCCATAGCAAGGCGAAAAATGCCGGGGTCCGGTTTGCGCATACCTACTTCACAGGAAGAAACAAAAGCATCAAAGCATTCATGCAGCCTGAACTTTTGAATGCGGTAGTCATTTAATTCTTTGCCTTCATTGTTAACAGAGATAAACCGGAACTGACCGGGATGTTGTTTTTTCCATTCTATCAGCCATTGCAGCATGCCGGGCAGCTCAAGCGATTGTTCCATCATAAAATCAATAAATTCTTTTTTGGTAAAATTTCTTGATTTGTAAAACAGGGTAGTGTTTAAGTATTCATCCAGCGAAATTTTTCCAATCTCATACACATTGAAAATAAACTCATGCAGATAATTCATCTCGGTGTAATCAAATCCAAACTTTGCCGCAGCTGCCTGGCGGGATTCATGCCCCCACCCATTGGTTAACAGCACGCCCCCTATATCTAAAAAAATAACTTTGTTAAAACATGCAGCCATAACAATAAAGGTACAGAAAGCAGTGCTTATTTGGACAACGTTTGTTCAGCCATAACTGGCGGGATAATTAAACAGCGGCAGAAATTTACATGAAAATTACATTGCAGCAATTCCGCGCTTCTGTATCAAAAATATTTACTTTGCCTTAGTGTCGTGTAAAACAACCCGCAGGACTAATACAATGAATGTATAAGTAGTGCATTGCCCTCGTTGGTATGAATTATAGACAAATAAAGATGAAAATAAAATACCGCATTGGCAACTGGCTTATTGCAACCGTGCTGTTGCTGCCGCAATTGCCTTTGGTGGCGCAGCAGAAAACAGCTCCGGCTAATAAAGACCAGCGGCCAGATATTGTTTTGATACTGGCCGACGATTTAGGTTATTCAGATATTGGTTGCTATGGCGGTGAGATAGCTACGCCACAACTTGACTCCCTGGCAATGAATGGCCTGCGGTTTAGCCGCTTTTACAATACATCGCGCTGCTGCCCTTCAAGGGCGGCTCTTTTAACAGGTGTATATAACCACCAGGCAGGTATAGGCGAAATGACTGCTGACCGGGGCGCAGCAGGTTACCGTGGCTTTCTAAGTACCAACACGGTTACCATTGCGGAAGTGTTGAAGGATGCAGGTTATCATACCGCCATGTCGGGCAAGTGGCATGTCTCCAATACTATTGAACAAAAGGATACAGCTGAACAAATGAAATGGCTCAACCACCAGGTGGTGCATCCATTGTTTTCACCGCTGGAGCAATACCCGGTAAATCGTGGTTTTGAAAAATATTTTGGCAATATATGGGGTGTAGTTAATTTCTTCGATCCCTTTAGCCTGGTGAGTGGCACTACCCCCATTACCCATGTACCTGCAGACTATTACCATACGGATGCCATCAATGACAGTGCGGTTGCTTATATCAATGAATTTGCAAAAGATGATAAGCCGTTTTTTTTATATGTAGCAGAAACGGCGCCGCACTGGCCGCTGCAGGCATTGCCGCAGGATATAGAAAAATATGCAAACACGTACAAGCTGGGTTGGGATAGCATCCGCAACAGCCGGTATCAGCGCATGGTAAAAATGGGGTTGATAAATCCGGTAACCACACCGCTTTCGCCACGCTGGCAAGGCGGATTCAGCTGGGCGCAAAATGCCAGCAAAGATTGGGATGCCAGGGCTATGGCTGTGCATGCTGCTATGATTGACCGCATGGACCAGGGGATTGGCAGAATAGTGGATGCGCTGCGGCAAACAGGCCGGCTTGAAAATACACTGATAATCTTCCTGAGTGATAATGGCGCCAGCCCCGAAAATGCAGCGCAATATGGCCCCGGTTTCGACCGGCCTGGCCAGACAAGAAAGGGTGAAACAATTGCCTACCCCGTTAAGAAAGAAGTATTGCCAGGCGCTGAAACAAGCTTTTCGTCTATTGGTCCCCGGTGGGCCAATGTGGCCAATACACCTTACCAGCTCGCCAAAGCGGCGTCTTATGAGGGCGGCGTTCGCACACCCATGATTGCATACTGGCCAAAAGGTATTACTGTTACAAAAGGAAGTATCTCCGGCGCCGAAGGTCATGTAATGGATTTTATGGCCACTTTTATAGCGATTGCCCATGCCCGTTACCCGGTTTCTTATAACGGACATACGGTAAAGAAAATGCAAGGCAATAGTTTTGCAGTTGCGTTTAACGGTAAAAAGCCAGCTGTTGACAGGGCGCTTTTTAATGAGCATTTTGGGGCAAAATATGTGCGGTACCAGGGTTGGAAATTAGTAGCGAACAATAATGAGCCATGGCATTTATATCATACGGATGAAGACGAAACAGAATTGAATGACCTGGCAGGGGCACGCCCCGATATGCTTCAAAAGCTGGAAAAAATGTGGCAGGAATGGGCGCATAAAAACCAGGTTTTGCCGGGGCCAGGCAGATAGCAATGGGTTGTCCATTTGCAGGCAGGTGTTATACGGTTTAACAAAACAGCAACCTGCGTTACTGTATCTTTATGACCTAAAATATAGTACTATGAACAGGCTCAATTGCTGGAAGTGTATCCTTGTTTTATCTTCCCTGATGGCACTGGCTGTACTCTCCTAAATTTTCAGCAGGTCACTTTTAATAATAGCAGGCGCCGGCCTGCTTATTTTTTTGGCTGATGCATGATCAGGTCATCCAGGACCTGTTCCATTTGAGCAACGGGCATTTTTTGAACCAGGTAGTAGTCACGCTGCCCTTTCTTGTTCCAGCCATTACTGCCATCGGCATTGCAGACAATAGTGCCTTTTACCACATCGAAATATTTTTCATGGCCCCGAACAGCTACCAGTACGGCTGTTTCATCCCAGCTCATGCGGCCGTTTTTATCCTGCGGATCAAGCGGTATGCTTCTTGCAAAAACATCTTTTACCGGCGAATGATTGATGGCTGCGTTGTTTACAATGGGCAGTCCGGTATGTATTTGCTTGCCAATTTCAAACCCGCTAAAAATAATGGGTGTGGGCCAGTTGCCGAAAGCAATCACTGAAGCTGCCGCATCTTTCACCACATTAAATTCTTTGAACTGCCCCATTTTTTCGTCAAAGCAGGCCGCCATGCTTACCAGCAGTTTTACTTTTTGTTTCACCAGCGCGGCACCATCCAGGGAAGAATATTGGTCTGGCTTTGACTGCAGCAGGTTGGCCATATTGGTTAAAAAACCAACCGTTACAATGGTGACGCTTTTATCCGGTTGCGCTGCCAGTATTTTCCGGTACAAGGGCAATGCATCCGCTGCCTGGCTGTTGTGTTGTATGGTATGCGGATAATTGGCAACCAGCATCGAATCCCATTTCTGACTGGCAGGTATATTAAGTGCATTACCACTTACTATACCCACAGGAATTGCAGGCCGTTTAAAATACGTATTCATTACCTGCAGTACAGCCGCGATATATGAATGTTTGTTACTGGCCATGGTGGCCAGAATTTGGCATTCACCTTTATCTGCCATGGCATGCAGGATGGCAATGGCACCAATATCGTCATAGTCGGGTCCCATATCTGTATCGAAAATTATGGGCACCGGTTTTTGCTGGCCGTAGGCAGCAGGTTGTGTCAATAAAAATAACACGGAAAAGAAAAGGATTGATTTCAGGAGGCTGTGCATCGTTCGTTTTTAATGGTCCTGCAATAGCTGCAGGTACTTATCTAAGATAGTAAATTCTTAGCAGGCGTATGTATAAACGGTTCTTGTAAAAAGAAAGGAAACGGGTAGTTTTGGCAATCACGCCGTTTTAAAAGCGGATTTAAAAAACAACTCCATGCGCACTAAAATTGTCTTACCCGGTTTTTCATTTCTTCTTTTAATGGCCTCAACGGATTGCCGGGCACAGGTCAATGTATCAGCTGAACACGTCACTATCAGCAATGAAAAAGAAGGCGGTTATGAATTGGTATGGGCCGATGAGTTTAACAGGGACGGTACACCTGATACGGCCAACTGGCGTTTTGAAAAAGGCTTTGTACGCAATGAAGAATTTCAATGGTACCAGCCGGGAAACGCCTGGTGTAAAAACGGATTGCTTATTATAGAGGGACGTAAAGAATCCAAACCCAATCCGTCGTATACAGAAGGCAGTAAGGATTGGAAAAAGATTCGGCAGCATGCGGAGTACACGGCTGCCAGTATGCAAACGGCTGGTAAGCATAGCTGGACATACGGACGCTTTGTAATGCGTGGCAGAATTGATATCAGTGCGGGTTTATGGCCTGCATGGTGGACACTGGGTGTAGCAGGGCACTGGCCGTCAAACGGAGAGATAGATATCATGGAATATTATCGCAACAAAGTGTTGGCCAATATTGCATGCGGCACAGCGGTGCCCTATAAGGCGGAATGGTTTACCAGGATCAGGCCGGCAGACTCCCTCGGTGGTGCAGCCTGGGCTGCTGCATTTCATGTATGGCGTATGGATTGGACAGAGCAATTCATAGCTTTGTATATGGACGATCTGCTGATGAATAAAGTTGAAATGAGCAAACTTGTTAATAAAGATGGCACGGGCATCAATCCATTTAAACAACCGCATTACATGCTGCTTAACCTGGCCATTGGCGGTCTGAATGGCGGCGATCCCTCAAAAACAATATTTCCTAAAAGATTTGAAGTTGATTACGTACGGGTATACCAGCAGCAATCAAAATAGAAAATGCCGGGCGGCAATAGTGCTGCGCCCGGCATTTCTTTGTTGTAATCAGAACCAATAAACTCGTTATCCCATAGTGTTCAGATTCATAGAAGGAACGTGTTCCGGCGTTTCATTGTCAACTTTTTCAGGCACTCCCGTTCCAGACGATACAATTCCATTAATATAGTCCATCAGGTTTTCTTTTAATGAAAGACCCAGGTCAACAGTTTTATCAGCAATCTTTTTACGCAGCTCAGTGCCTTTTTCCGGAGCCAGCAAGATAGCTGCAATAGCACCCAGCGAGGCACCTGCTATAAATCCTAATATTACTTTTGAATTGGCCATGACAATTTTTTTTAGTATTTAAAAAATTTTAAAAGCATTACAGGAACTCCCTCAAGTTTCTGCCACATTAACCATAAAACAATCCTTATGCCAATGCTTTTTAAGCCAATTTTTTAATCATGCGGGGGTGACAGGTAAATTATGCCCCGGTGGCTGTTGATTTATTTACTGCATGAGCAATTTATTTCCAACAGTGTATGGCTGCAGGTATTCAACCAGCTATTTCATCTGCGGGAAATGCATATATTGTAGCGTATGGAAACAATGTTCTTTTGCCCAAGATGGGGACAGGAAAGTCTTTCCTGGGATCAGTTTTGCAGCAAGGTTAAAGCCGCAGGGTACGATGGGGTAGAGTCCGGCTTGCCGGAAACTGAAGACGAGGTCTATCGCATGGCCGCCAGCCTTCAAAAGCATGGCCTGCGTTTTATTGCCCAGCATTGGGAAACAACAGTGGCAGATTTTGCGCAACACCTGCAGGAATATGAGCGCCGGCTGTACCAACTGGCAGCTATACAACCTTTGTTCATCAATTCACAAACGGGTAAGGATTATTATCCCTTTGCCCGCAATGAGCAATTAATTGCTGTGGCTGGCCGCATTACATCTGAAACGGGTGTAGCCATTCTGCATGAAACCCACCGCGGTAAATTTAGTTTTGCAGCACATGTTATGCAAAACTACCTGGAGCGCTTACCCGTAGTCAGGATTACCCTGGATATTTCTCACTGGTGCGCTGTGGCTGAAACTTTGCTGCATGACCAGGCAGCAGCCGTACAATTGGCAATTGCTCATACCGATCATATTCATGCGAGAATTGGTCATACCCAGGGCGCCCAGGTAATGGATCCGCGTGCACCTGAAAATACTGCAGCGATGGAATTTCACCTGCAGTGCTGGGATAAAGTAATGGCTGCCAAACAGCAAAAAGGCGATCCTTTGTTCACCATTACGCCGGAGTTTGGCGCACCGCCATACCTGCCCTTGTTTCCTTATACGCAGCAGCCAATTGTGAGTCAATGGGATGTGAACCTGTTTATGATGGATTTACTCCGGAAAAGATATGCATAGCGGTTATCTCTAACCGATTATCAGACTTGCTTGTACGGGGATTGAATTAGCCTTACTGCGGGAATATTTTGTGGAAGCCATGCAACAAGGAATTTGCATTTCCCGGATATATTGGCCGGTGCCTTCACCGGCCCATTTTACACCATTTAAGAAATAGTCTCATTTATTTTAAATTTCCTCCAGGTTACGCAAAGCATGTACACTAACATTTGAGTACACCCTGCAGGCCATCAGGGCGCCGCTTTTGAAGCGATCAATCAAAAGAATTTAACCATACAATAATGCCTCCGAATAATAAACTTATTTGCTATGTTTGGTTATAATATCTTTCGTTCATAAAACTGGCAGCAAACTGCCGCTTGACCAATGAAAAAAATAATCTTACTTATAATAACATACCAGATTGTATACTGCCCTGTTTTTGCGCAACAGCTGAAAAAAAATAAGCAGGAAGTGGATTATGTAAATCCGCTTATCGGCACGGCTGCTACTGGTTTTGCAAAGGGCCTGGACGGGGGTGGTACAATGCCTTCCGTAGGAACACCATTTGGCATGACCAATTTTGTGGCGCAAACGGGCGAAAGCCTGATGAGCCGCATGAATTATTTTTATGAGGATAGCAGTATCATCGGCTTCCTGGCATCCCACCAACCAACTGTCTGGATGGGGGATTATGGCTATGTGTCGGTGATGCCACAAACAGGTGATTTGAAAGTATTACCCAAAGACCGGGCGTTACCATTCAAACATACCAATGAAATTTCTACACCCTATTATTATTCCGTAAAGCTGGACGCAGCCCATCATCAAACCATACGGGCGGAAATAGCGGCCGCCTCACGTTGCGGCATCTTTCAATTTACTTTTCCTGCTTCAGCAGATGCGCACATTATTGTACAGGGCATAAATTTAAATCCTTCCATAAAACACTGGGCAAATGATTATGAGGAACGTATCAGAACGTTAAAGGGATATGTTAAAGTCAATAAAGAGAAAAACGAAATAACCGGTTATAACCCGGATAGAATGTCTGCACAGATAGGCCCGGACTTGCCTAATTTCAAAGGTTATTTTGTTATTCAGTTCAGCAAATCTTTTACTTCTTTTGGCACCTGGGATGGCGACCAGGTAAATGCTAATTCCGTTGAACAGTTTGGTACCAGGATGGGCGCTTACTTAGGCTTTGCAACACACAAAGATGAAGTGGTGCAGGTACGCATTGCTACCTCCTTTATCAGTATAGAGCAGGCAAGAAAAAACCTGGCTATAGAAGTAGCCGGTAAAAGTTTTACCCAGCTAGTCAATAATACCCGTGCTGTATGGCAAAAAGATCTCAGCCGTATGAAGGCTACAGGCATTACAGATGATCAGAAATCTATTTTCTATACCGCCTTGTTTCATACCATGCAGTTTCCGCGCGAAATGTCTGAGTATGGAAAATACTACAGTGCATTTGATGATAAAGTGCATACCGGCAACTCATACACGGACTTCTCTTTGTGGGATACCTACCGGGCCCTGCACCCATTGCTGATTTTTACCCAGCCTGCCCGCATCAATCCAATGATTACGTCCATGCTGCAGATGTACAAGGAAGGCGGCCGTTTGCCCATGTGGCCCAACCCGGCCGAAACAAATATTATGATAGGTACCCATGCGAATCCGGTTATTGCCGATGCATATGTAAAAGGATTCAGGGGATACGATGTAAACCTGGCGTATAAAGCCTTGCTGCACGATGCAATGGATCCCCCGGTTAATGATACGGGTTTGCATTATGCCGACCGCGATAAATGGACGGGTTATGAAGCGCAGGCAGGACTTACTTATTTTAAAAAACTGGGCTATGTGCCGGTAGATAAAACTGCTGAATCAGTATCGCGCAGCATTGAATATTCGGTAGATGATTACGCAACTGCGCAGCTGGCAAAAGGGCTGGGTAAACTGGCGGACTATGACGAATTGATGCAGCTAAGCAATAATTATAAAAACCTGTATGATGCAGCCACCGGGTTTATGCTGCCACGAAAAATGGACGGACAGTTTGATGCTAAGAACAGTGCGGGCATATGGGAGGGTTTTACGGAAGGTGACCAGTGGACCTATGCTTTTGGCGCCATGCATGATGTGCCTGGCATGATCAACATGATGGGCGGAAAGGAAAAGTTTGCGGCAAAGCTGGATGAAAACTTTGAAGCTAAGCATTACCGTCATGACAATGAACCCGGTCATCATTATATATACCTGTATGATTACTGCGGCCAGCCCTGGAAGACCCAGGAACTAATAAGGAAACATACCACGGAGAATTTTCGCAACCAGCCCATTGGCATCAATGGCAATGAAGATTGCGGGCAAATGGCTGCCTGGTATATTTTTGGGGTAATGGGTTTTTACCCGGTGTCACCCGCTTCAGGCGTTTATGCTATTGGCGCGCCGCAGTTCCCGTCGGTAACCATGCATTTTACAGCCGCCGGAAAAGAACGCAGTTTTACCATTGTTGCTAAAAATATCTCAACAGCTAATAAATACATTCAGCAAGTCATGCTGGATGGCAGGCCACTGGCCACGCCTTTTATCACCCACCAGCAAATTATAAGTGGACGCCAGCTCGTTTTTAATATGGGCCCCAGCCCCAACTATACCTGGAAGTAGGCAAGGGGCCCACCTATACCATCCTGTTTTGCTGACTGCCAAACGCAGGCGCAATGCATTGCGATATTCTTTTTAAAAGATGCAAATGCAGCAAGTGAGACCACAATGCGGTCATATGTTCAAGAACTCCCCCATTAGCTGCTATTTACTACACGTCAGCCTGAGCCCTGCATATAATACATCAAAAAAAACCTGGTTTTAACCGGAGTAATTGTTAATATGTAACAATTCCGGATAAAAAAGTATTGCTGTTCTTCATGGCGCCGACAGTAGTTTTCAAATAAAAACGTTGCTTTTTATAATGAACCGGCCTGGTTATTTTACTGGTAGAATAATAAGGACAATAAGAAGTCCGGCATTTATTTGGGGCTATTGTATAGAGCTGCAAAGGGGGTATTCCGCTGAAGAAAATCCAGGTTTGGATATGGCAGGCTGCATTAATTTGGCCCGCCGCCCTGGTGACGCATATCCTATACAGGGGCTAGCATTTATATTTAAATGCCTGCTGGTGCAGCTGGTTGGGCTATCGTATTTTTTGCCAATCCCGTTCAAATCAACAGGAATGATACCGGTTGCTTTAAAGACAAATTATCGGGTATACGTCTGGTTTATATTTCACCCGTTTAATAAGTTTTTTGTTTAAACCGGTTGTAAATTATTACGCAAGCAAAAAAAATGGCTGGCGATTTTTAGAAGATGCTTTCGTTGTACAACCCATCTTTGGTAAAAAAATACCAGCATATGATCGAAAAGTGCTAATAAAGCTTATTCCATTGGTCTATTTTTATAATACAATTAACTACCTAAAATCACTATTGCTTATGCCAAAGAAAGTTAGCCCGCCTTTACAGGGGAAAGTGTTTTTGCCGAAGCCCCTCTTTCAAACGTTTAATGCAGGCATATTACAATTAAAAACTTGTCTTTTTTTGTGTATGCTGCTCACGGCTCAATTTGTTTTTGCACAGGGTGTTACCACTGTTCAGGGCAAAGTAATGTCGGGCGATACTGCATTACCTTTTGCAACTGTGCAGGTAAAAGGGCTTACAACCGGAACACAGAGCGATAAAGACGGTAATTTTTCCATCAAAGCAGCACCCAATGCTACCTTGGTCATAAGTGCAATTGGATATACCCCGCTGGAGGTAAAAGTGAATAACCGGATGATGATTAGCGTACAGCTGGAAAATTCTGCCAAACAGCTTGACCAGGTGGTGGTAGTTGGCTATGGCACACAGAAGAAAAAGGATCTCACCGGCGCTGTGAGCAGTATTAATGCGGAAACTATTGCTAAAGTACCGGTTATTTCAGCTGCCCAGGCCTTGCAGGGTCGTGCTGCCGGTGTGCAGATTGTAAACAATGATGGTGCACCAGGTGGTAATATATCTGTACTCATCAGGGGTATTGGCAGTTTGGCAAGTGGTGGTAATGATCCCTTATATGTGGTGGACGGTTACCCTACAACAGGCGGCATTAATAATATTAACCCCAGTGATATTGCTACCATAGATGTACTGAAGGATGCCTCTGCTACCGCGGTTTATGGTATCCGTGCGGCCAATGGCGTAGTTATTATAACAACCAAGAAGGGTTTAAAGAACAAAGTGCAGGTTTCTTTTGATATGTATGAGGCTGTTCAAAACAAACCAAAGCAATATAAAATATTGGATGCGCAGCAGTTCGCTACCCTGTCTAATGAAGTGGAATTAGCCGATTCAACAAAAACCTATAAAGGTCTGCCTATCTGGAAAACACCCAATGCATTACACAATGTGGATTGGCAAAATGCATTGTACCGCCAGGCCCTGACGCAAAGTTACAGCGTGGGTATCCGCGGTGGTAATGACAAAGTTCAGTCGGCCATGTCATTTGGCTATTACAACCAGAAAGGCATTGTACTGGGTTCATTTTTTAAAAGATTTACAGTAGGGTTAAACCTGGATTACCAGCCCACTAAATGGCTTAAATCTTCTACCAGTGTAAAATATACTTACCAGGATGCCAACAATCCATTTGGGACCGGATCGCTGTTCCAATTATCAGTAAATCCACCTACGCTGGATAGTGGCAACAGGCGCACTTACCAGATTAAGGATGCCAATGGTAATTATGGATTTTACAATCCCCAGAATCCTAATGTATTCAAATTTAGCAATCCTGTTTACAGCGTTGAAACCAACCAGTCCAAAAACATCAGCAATTATTTACTCGCCAGTTCTTCTTTAGAGGCCACTATTTTTGATGGACTTAAACTTAAAACCAACCTAGGCGTGAATGTGAACAATTATTCAGGCTCTTTCTTTCAGCCTGAAGACAACAGGGCAAACATTCAATACCCGGGTTCTATTGTTGCCAATGCCTATTACAGTCAGCACCTGAATAATAGTTTTGAATGGCTTTGGGAGAATACCCTGGCTTACGACAAAACTTTTGGTGCACATGCCATCAATTTTGTAGGTGGTATTTCTGCACAGAAAAACACCAATAACCTGATGGGCGGTGGCGGTATCCCACCCAATAATGTAATACGCGATTTAGGCCAGGTAAGCAATCTTGTACTGGACCAGTTTGGAAACGGACAATATATCTCCACGCTGGCATCAGAATTTGCCCGGTTAACCTACAAATTTGCAGACAAGTATATTATAACTGGTACCATCAGGCGTGACGGATCATCCAAATTTGATACTGGTCACCAGTACGGTGTTTTTCCTTCAGGTGCCATTGCCTGGAAAATCAAGGAAGAATCATTTATGAAAAATGTAACCTGGCTGGATGATTTGAAAATCAGGGGTAGTTATGGCCTGGTGGGCAACCAGAGCGCTATTGGGTTATACCAGTACCAGGCATTGTATTCGGGCAACTTTGCAGCTAATGTAAATGGTGGTGGCCGCGATAACCTCGGCTACCCGTTTAATAAAATTTACCAGAATGGTATTGCGCAAACCCAGCCTGCCAATCCGAACCTTAAATGGGAAACAGACTACCAGACGGATATTGGTTTAGATGCTGCCTTTATGGACGGTGCACTTACGCTTACGGTTGACTGGTTCAACAGGCGGTCAAAAGATTTCTTACTGACCCTTGCATCACCGGCACAAACCGGTTATACCTATATAACCCGCAATGTGGGCAGTATGAATAACAAAGGTTTTGAGATTGCGGTTAACTATAACGGCAATAAAGGAAGGGATTTTCATTATAACGTAGGCTTTACATTGGCAAGCATTAAAAACAAACTTACCAGCATTACTTCAGGAACAGATGCCGTAACCAATTTTGGCGGCCTGGGTTTAACCGGCCAGGGCTGGGGTGAATATACAAGGTCATTGATAAACGGCCCGGTAGGTGAATTTTATGGATACCAGGCACTGGGTATTTTTCAAACACAGGCGCAGATCAATGCGCTGAATACAAAAGCACCTGGTGGTATCTATTACAGGGCTGCTACTAAACCAGGCGACCGCTATTTTGCAGATATCAATGGAGATGGTGTTGTGAATGCGCTGGATAGAACCAGCCTGGGCAACCCGCAGCCAAAGTTCTTCAGTGGTCTTAACCTGGATGCATCATACAAAGCATGGGATTTCAACCTGTATTTTTATGGTGTATACGGTAATAAAATATTGAACTATGTAGAAAGTAACCTGGAAAGCTTTCAAAAACGTGGTTCAGAAGGCGTTGAAAACGTTAGCGTAAATTATTTTCAGAACCATTGGACACCTACTAACGCGTCTAACAGGTATGCAAGGGCGCTTGCCAATGATGATAACACCCTTAACAGTGTTCCCTCCAGCGTTTGGGTTGAAAACGGCAGTTACCTGAAATTAAAAAACCTTACCATAGGGTATACTCTGCCCGCAGGCATCGCTAACAGGTTTACTTTAACAAAAGTGCGGTTGTACGTTTCCTCACAAAACCTGTTTACCATCACCAAGTATAGTGGGCTTGATCCGGAGATTGGGGTACAGGGGGGTAATGCCACGCAGAATGGTGTTGACAATGGCGTATATCCATCATCAAGGTTTTTCACCTTTGGTTTAAACGTTACATTTTAAAATACAGTACGATAAAAACAGCAATATGAAAAGAAGCAAAATATTTATCATCATTATACTTGGTTTTTTGGTCGCCTTTGCGCCGGCAGCCTGTAAAAAAAGTTTCCTGGTGCAAACCAATACTTTCCAGGGTACGATTGATGCAACGTTTAATAAATCTGCCGATGTAGTGGCATTGGTAAACAGTGTCTATGATACTTACCAGAACAGTGATTTGCTGAAGAAATGTATCTGGTACCGGGCCAATTTCAGCACCCATGATTTTTTTAACTGGGGTGGAGATGTGTTCTGGAACAATTACCAGATTCCAGCTACTTTCGGTGGTGTTACTACTTTTTGGAACCAGTCTTATATTGGTATAGCAAGGGCCAATGCTGCCTTTGGCGTAATTGCAAAGGCAAAGGAAAAAGGGGTGGTTACCGCTGCCCTGGCAGACCGCTTGACCGGCGAGGCATATTTTCTAAGGGGCATGACCTATTATTACCTGGCAGCTTCATTTGGTGGTGTTCCTTTGGAATTAAACCCGGTTACAGATGGTTTAACGCCAAGAGCGTCCCGCGATTCAGTATTTAAGCAAGTAGTTACGGATATGCAAAAGGCCGAGGGTTTGCTACTATCAAAAACCCAACTGTCTGTTGCTGATTTGGGCAGGGCTACAAAAGGCGCTGCATATGCCTATGAAGGTGCCGCAAGAATGTGGCTGAAGGATTACGCCGGTGCTTTAGCAGCGTACAACAATACGGAGTTAACCAGTAACTATCGTTTAATGGCTAACTATGCAGATGCCAATGAATATGATAAACAAAACAATGATGAGTCACTGTTTGAAATACAGTTTGCACTAAAGGCAGGTGATCCGCAGGACTGGGGTGGAAGCTGGAATCCCCCGGGCGGCGAAATAGCATGGATTGATAGTTTTAGCTGGCCCCAGGAATTGACAGGCCAGGGATATGATTATGGCAACCCGGCATTGTGGAGTTCTTACCAGCAGGGTGACAAGCGTAAACTGCTTACTATAGTTGGTCCTGGTGATAGCCTGGTAAGTCCGGGCATTGTAAAACTGCTGGGTGGCTTAAAAGGTTATAACCAGGTGCTCCAGGGTTTTAACAGTGGTAACGCAATATATAAAGGAGACGATGGAAAAATTTTAAATACCGTTGGAACTTTAACGCGTCCATGGTATGGAGATGACAAAGCCCGGAGTGGATATTATTGCTCAAAAAAATGGAGGGATCCAAATCTTACTGGCGGTAATTCAAACGCAGCAGGTAAGAGTAATCTTTTTGGAGACCAAAATCAGATATTGTTAAGATATGCTGAAGTATTGCTTAGCAGGGCAGAATGCAAGGTGCGGACCGGCGATATTCCGGGCGCTATGGCAGATTTGAAATTGGTTCGTGACAGGGCCTGGGGCGGAGCAGGACTTGCACCGGCGATTATGAAAGACAGTGCCGATTACAAAGGCGCTCCCGGTGTAACCATTACAGACCCGTTACAAATGGTATTAAGCGAATACAGGCATGAACTCAGTGGTGAATATTCTGTCTTTTATAATCTTTGCCGTGCTGGTAATGATGTTGCCATTGCTTTTATAAAAGCAGCCAATGGTACGGTGGACGCCAGCTACGAACCGGTTCCAAATCCTGCACCCGGTCCAACAGGCGACGGTCAGAAGCATGGTTTATACAATACATCCCTTACGGCTAATAAAACGATTCTGCCCATTCCGCAGGGGGCCATCGCGCTTAACCCTAATCTGACACAAAATCCCGGATATTAAATATAAGTCCTAAAAGAAAAAAGGCTTTCTCCCAAAGAGAAGCCTTTTTTTTTATGAATGTTGATATTTTTAATCATTACCGGTTTTTAAAAATTTACTACATTATTATATGAATTATTGCCGCCTTTGTATTTCTTTATGCATATTTTCTTTGCTCGCATGCAATAGCAGGCCCAGCTTATTCCGGCAAGTTAGTTCCTCCCAATCACGGATAAACTTCAGCAATGACATTACGGAAAGCGATTCTATTAATCCCATGAACGTCGTGAATATCTACAATGGCGGTGGTGTTGGTATTGGCGATTTTAATGCCGATGGCCTGTCCGATATTTATTTTACCGGTAATATGGTGGCCAGTAAACTATACCTCAACAAAGGCAATCTTGCCTTTGAAGATATAACGGACAGGGCAGGGGTTGAAGGGTTGGGAAGATGGGCTAGGGGCGTATCCATTGTTGATATTAATAATGATAACCTCATGGATATTTATATATGCAATACCATTTATAAAGATTCACTAAGACGGCGCAATATTCTCTATGTTAACCAGGGGGTGGACGCTGCGGGCATTCCTCATTTTAAAGATATGGCGGCCGTGTATGGTTTGGATATTCATATACAATCTACCATGGCCAGTTTTTTTGATTATGACAATGATGGTGATTTGGACATGTACCTTACGGTTAATGAAGCTTCTAATGGCAATAGCTCATCTGTTTTCCGGGAGCGCAAAGGAAATTCAGTACACAGTGCAGGCAGGTTATACCGCAATGATATGGACAGCGTTTTGCAGCATGCTGTATATCATGATGTTTCTCTGCAGGCGGGCATGGTGCTGGCGGGTTTCGGGCACTCCGCCACCATTTGTGACCTCAACAATGATGGCTGGAAAGATATTTATGTATCCGATGATTTTATCTCCAGCAATATTCTTTTTATCAATAACCAGGATGGCACATTTACAGATCGTGCACGGGATTATTTTAAGCATACCTCCTACAATTCAATGGGGCAGGACGTTGTTGATATTAATAACGACGGCATGGCTGATATTGTGGAGCTGGACATGAACCCCCAGGACAACCACCGAAAGAAAATGATGCTGAATGCAAATAATTATAACACCATTCAGAACTTTGACAAGTTTAATTACCAGTTGCAGTATGTACGTAATACATTTCAGTTAAACCAGGGGCCGCGGCTGCTGGAAAATGATTCTGTTGGCCCGCCTGTTTTCAGTGAAATTGGCTTTATGAGCGGTGTAGCTCAAACCGACTGGAGCTGGACACCCGTCATCACCGATTTTGATAATGATGGATACAGGGACATGCTTATAACAAATGGTTTTCCGAAAGATGTATCTGATCATGATTTTATCAGTTACCGCGAAAAAAGCAATGGCCTTGAACCGCCCTTGCGAATGATGCAAAAAATACCTGTTATTAAACTGGCCAACTATGCCTTTAAAAATAGGGATGGGATAATGTTCAGTGATGTAAGCAATGATTGGGGATTTTCTACCCGTAGCTTTTCCAACGGTGCGGTGTATGCAGATCTTGATAACGACGGCGATATGGATATGGTGGTTAATAATATTGATGACAAAGCATTTCTGTACGAAAACACCCTGCGTAAAAAAATGGATACAGCCGTTCATTTTTTGCAGATTGCCTTTAAAGGAGATAAGTTGAATATAAACGGGCTGGGCGCCTTTGCAGATATTTATTACCAGGGCAGCAAACACCAGGTGTATGAAAACAATCCTTACCGTGGCTATCTCTCCAGTAACCAGGCCATTGCACACTTTGGGCTGGGCAACAGCACTATGGTTGATTCGGTTGTTATAAGATGGCCGGGTGAAAGAAAACAAACTATAAAAAGCGTGCCCGCAGATCAGGTGTTGAAAGTAAGTATGGCAGATGCAAAAGAAGTGTATTCAGGGAAGTGGGGTGTACTGGCAAAGCAACCTTTGTTTAAAGAAATAACCACCGCAGCAGGCATTAGTTACAATCACCAGGAATTTGATTTTATTGATTTTAATATTCAGACTACACTGCCGCATAAATTTTCTGATTACTGCCCTGCACTGGCAGCAGGCGATGTAGATGGTAACGGACTGGATGATGTGCTGATTGGAGGAAATGCTTTTAACCTGAGCGTATTTTTTTTGCAACAGGGGGACGGAAAATTTAAACAGCAACCTTTATTCAGTAACAGCGGAAATGATAACCTTCAGTATAAAGACGAAGGCATGCTGTTGTTTGATGCGGATGGTAACGGCAGCCAGGATGTTTACGTTGCAGGCGGTGGCTATAAATATCCGGATACAAGTTCAAACTACCAGGACAGGCTTTACCTCAATAACGGGAAAGGCCTTTTCACACTTTCAAAAGATGCTCTGCCGGTTAATTATACCAGCAAACTCTGTGTGCGTGCCATTGATTTTAACAAAGACGGCAAGCTGGATCTATTTGTGTCGGGCCGTGTGGATCCGGGGAAATATCCAAAACCAGTCAGCAGTTTTATTTTCAGGAATGATTCAGAAAAAGGCAAAGCCAGGTTTACGGATGTAACTGCGGAAGTCGCCCCTGGGCTGCTTAATATTGGAATGGTTTGCGATGCCTTGTTTACAGACTTTGACAATGATAACCAGGTTGATTTGATACTGGCCGGTGAGTGGATGCCGGTTAGCTTTTTCAAAAACACGGGCGGCAAATTTATAAATGTTACGGCGGCTTCAGGAGTAAATGAAAAGACTGGTTGGTGGAATGCTATTGTGGCCGGGGATTTCCGGCATACGGGCAGAACTGATTATATCATTGGCAATGTTGGTTTGAATACGCTCTACCAGGCCAGCGAAACATACCCGGTATATATGACGGCCAAAGACTTTGACCGCAATGGCAGTTATGTGCCGGTTCCCTCTTTGTTTCTGCCTGCAACGGATGGAAAGATGAAGGAGTTTCCGGCATTTGGCAGGGATGATATTGCCGAAAGAATGCCTACGTTAAAGAAGCGGTTTAATAATTACAGCAAATTTGCAGATGCAGATATGGACGATATTTTTACACCTGAGATGAGGAAAGATGCGCAGCGGTTAAAAGCTACGATGCTGCAATCCTGTTACCTACGCAATGACGGAAGTGGAAAATTTACTATGATACCATTACCGGCACAGGCGCAGTTTGCTCCCTTAAATGGAATGATTACAGATGATTATGATGGAGATGGTAACCTGGATGTGCTGATAAATGCAAATGATTTTAGTACAGAAGTATCAATAGGCCGGCTGGATGCCATGAATGGACTACTATTAAAAGGCGATGGGAAGGGAGGCTTTATGCCGCAATCGATTCTTCAAAGCGGTATCTATCTGCCTGGTGATGGGAAAGCGCTGGTAAAATTAAAAAGCAGTAATGGAGAATACCTGGTAGCTGCCAGCCAAAACCGCGGCCCGCTTAAATTATTTAACCTTAGGGAGCGCCGGCGCTTTTTTGCTGTTAACAGCGATGATGTTTCTGCCGTTCTTCATTTTAAGGATGGCAGCATACAGAAAGAAGAATTTTATTACGGTTCAGGGTTTTTATCACAGTCTTCAAGAACCTGTAATATATACCCGGAGAATGTTGCCAGTATTAGCATGACTAACAGCAAAGGAGTGGTCCGTGCCCTTGCACTCAAACCGTAAAAAAATTTGAGACCACATTCGTTTATGATTATGAAAGTTTGGTTAATGCTGTTGTTGTCCTAAAATATATTTTTCCCTCAAAAAAATCCACGTGAAAAAATAATGGAGGAAATACATTTCCTCCAGGGAAGCCGCAGTTAAACATACAAACGGCATTGCGCTAAAAGATAGCATACCCGCAAAAGCAAGGATAAAAAATTTAGTGGGATTATTTTGGCAATTAAAAAGAATCTTTCCTGTGGCATGCCCCTTACTGCGGGGCTAAGCCTACGGCACACTACAAGGGAAAAGTATTTAACTTGTTCCTCAGCGTGTAAAGATGATTTTGCAAAAAAAGCTGCAAAACTTGTAAAATCAAATCCTTTTTCTTCCTGCATGCTGTATCTGGTAACCCCTCAAATGATAGCACCTGAAGTATGGCCGTGCACCTATTTGATTGTCTATCAGCATATTGAATTTTAAAACCTTAACATTAGGCTGCGGGTATTTTAGGTTAATTTTACAGCCTTATTAAATATTCAAAAGAAGTTTGTATGGCAGAGAAAGAACAAAAAATACCGGCAGTAAAGCAGTTGACGAAGAAGCAGGTAAAAAAAGAGGTGTTTAAGAAATTATCAGGTGCACTGGCCGAGTATAAAAGTAAACTGGATAAGAAAACGTTTGAGAGCAACCTGAAAAAGACCAGTAAACTTTTTGCTGCAGATATATCCAAAGCATTTAAAAAAGATAAAAAAGCCGGCAGCGTTAAGAAACTTATTTCAAAATAATAGTTTACAAAACACATTTCTTACTGTTCAACGCCGTCGTTTTATACGATGGCGTTTTTTATTAACGTGTTGTAGCTAAACGCGCAGAAAGATTTTTCTTTTGTACATAAAATACAGGAAAGCCCATTTTATCATAACATAACAGGCAGCCATGGCTATTATATTATAGGGAGTGCCCAGCAACTGGCCAACCCATTTAAAGAATGCATCGTGGGTAAAGTTCCAGTTAATAAAATGCCCCGACATGTAAATTAATATTGAGTTCATGCCAATCACTTTAAAAAAGAAGGCCCACCTGGTATATCCCCGGATGTCAATAAGATAGTAAAAGGCAGACAGCAGGATGAGACTATATCCGCCGGTGTTTAATACAAATGAACTGGTCCATAAATTTTTATTGATAGGAAATACCAGGTTCCATACATGCGCCAGCCCTACAAAAGCCAATCCCGCAACAAACATATAGCCTGCTTTCTGAACCGGGATTTGTTTACCCAGCTTTAAAAAATCACCTGCCAATATACCCAGCAAGCCAGTAGCAACGGCCGGAATGGTGGATACCAATCCTTCCGGGTCATGAATGCCGAGGTATAGTTTACCGGGAACAATATGCCGATCAATAAATGATGCAAAATTCCCTTCCATGGTCAAATCGCCTGCGGGGAAACCAGGGGCAGAAGTGACGCTCAGCATCAACCAATAGCCCATCAATAATCCAGCAGACCAAATGGCCTGTGCACGAACGTTGGCATAAAGATAAATAGTGGCCGCAAATATATAGGCGAGGCCAATGCGTCCCAGCACACTGGCAAAACGTATCTCTGCAAATGGTTTTAATTGCAGGCCGTTGTTGGCTATAATGCCCAGCAATACCAGGAGTAATCCCCTTTTTATGATGCGCAGCATGACCTGCTGCCTCGTTTTTCCTTTTTCAAGTTCCCGGCCAGCTGAATAGGGCGTGGCTACACCCGCAATAAAAAGAAAAAGCGGGAATACCAGGTCGTAAAAATGAAAACCATTCCAGTCGGGGTGCGTAAGCTCATTGGACACAACGCCCCAGAAAGGAGCACCGGTTGCTTTAAAAAGAGCATGAAAAATTTCTTCGGCACCCATGATCCAAAACATATCAAAACCTCGCAGTGCATCGAGTGAATGCAGTCTTTCTGCAGATTGGGCTGGTAATGATGGCATAGTAAAGTCTTGCGTTTTTGCTTGGTGCTGGCCGTTATCCTATAACACTTTCCATTTAATACAAATTGCTCAGCAGTTACTCAATATAAGGTATCGGTATTAACGAAGACCGCAAAATCACATCAACATTTTCATTATAAATTAATGTCCTGGTTCGATGCATTCAATCAGCCAGCCTCGTTTTTATCTACCTTCAATTGCAATTTCAAAATGTATAATCCATCCTGAATTAATCACCTATTGCCAATCTTGCCATCATGTTTAAAATGATCTTTCTTTTACAGTGTTGCCTGCTATTGAATGGTAGCCTATTTTCAAATGAACCGCTCCTGTACAGAGACATAGATCCCAGGCTCAATATCTTAAAACAGCAAGTGCTGAAAGATATACTCTCCGCCACCACAGGCGGGCAGGAGGTAGCGAAACTGTCTGCGGCCATGGCAGAAAATGGATCCTGGCCGGATATTGATTACACTGATAAAACCCGGGGCGGATGGAAAGTAAATGACCACCTCGTTCGATTGAACAGTATGGCGGTAATGTATAAGCGAAAGGGATCAGGATGGACCGGCAATCCCGAGCTTGAAAAAAAGATTATTGCGGGATTGAATTATTGGCTGCAAAACGATTTTATCTGCCCCAATTGGTGGTACCCGCAGATTGGTGTGCCAAAAATATTGGCGCCGGTGATGCTGCTGCTGGAAGACAAGCTATCGCCCGGGCAAAAAAGTGCCGGTATTAAAATACTGGAAAGGGCAAAGATTGGTATGACAGGGCAGAATAAAGTCTGGCTGTCTGGTAATGTTATTTACAGGAGCCTGTTAACCAACGATGCCGAGGCGGTTGAAGCTGCCGTTAAAGCGATACAGGAAGAAATTGTTGTTTCTGAAGGCGAAGGTATCCAGGCAGACTATTCTTTTCACCAGCATGGTACACAGCAGCAGTTTGGTAATTACGGTGCTGCATACGCGTCTGATATGCTAAAATGGGCCACCATATTCCAGGGTACCGCTTTTCAGTTTGCACCTGAAAAAATTGTCATTTTGCGCAACTATTTATTGCGCGGCATGCGCTGGATAACCTGGAAACATACGATGGATATCAGCGCATGTGGCAGACAACTATTCCCAAATGCTCAGTCAGGTAAGGCAAACGATATTCAACAAGTTTACAATAAAATGCCACTGGTAGATCCGGCTTTTAAAGATCAGTACCTGGCGGCCATGGATGATTTTAGCGGTAACAATCATTTCTGGAAATCTGACATGACGGTGCACCGGAGGAATAATTTTTATGCTTCAGTAAAAATGAGTTCAAGACGGGTAGGTGGTGCAGAATCCTGTAACGACGAAAATTTACAGGGTTACCACCTTGGTGATGGGGCCAGCTATTTTTACCAGGGCAACAAGGAATACACGGATATCTTTCCCTTCTGGGACTGGAAAATGATTCCCGGAACTACGGCGTTTCACTCAGATGAACCGTTGCCGGTACTACCCTGCAGCGGTTACAATATACCTACAGACTTTGTGGGTGGCGTAACTGATGGTACGAATGGGGTAGCTACACTTGCCTATAGCCGTGATAGCCTCCATGCCCAAAAATCCTGGTTCTTTTTTGATGATGCGGTTATTTGCCTGGGAACAGATATACATGCAGATGGTAATAAAGAAATTCGAACTACCGTCAATCAAAGTTTTCTGCATGGTAATGTATTGATAAAACAGTCCGCTGCGCCGGCGTTAATGCCGGTTGGACAGCACAGCCTGGACAAAGTTTCTTGGGTATTGCATGATGGCTGGGGTTATTTTTTTCCGGGCAGTGTAAACATACATGTAAACAACCAGGAGCAGGATGGCGACTGGCACCGTGTATTGAAGTCAATGCCAGCAAACAGTATCAGGGCATCTTTGTTTACGGTATGGTTAAATCATGACGCTGCCGGAAAACCGGATAAGTATGCTTACTACGTATTTCCTGGGGCAACCAAAGAAAATATAGCGCCCCGTGCCGCCGCACTTGATGTAGTTGAGAATTCTGCCGCCCTGCAGGTAGTGGAGAACACGAAGAAAAAGCTGCTGGGTATTGTATTTGTACGCCCTGCGCAGGCCAATACAAAAACGCTGGGAAAATTAAGTGCAGACAAGCCGTGCATCGTAATGCTGGCAATCAACTATGCAAACCTTCAATTATCAGTTGCCGATCCAATGCACCAGGAAACCAGTATTGTTATTACCGTGCAGGGAAACAAAAAATGTAAAGCGGCAGAAACATTGTATGATAAAGCAACTGGTACAACAGCTATCACCATTCTAATGCCGCAGGGTTCAGAAGCAGGCAAGACAGTAAACCTGCTGGTGGAATAAGACCGCATTTGCAGATGACGGCTAAATAACCCCGGTGCCAGCGGACTTTTTATTGCGTAATGCCTTATCTTCCCTCAAAGGCATTATTGTCGATATTTTGCGGCCATGCGTTCGCGCAGCCATTCAATTTCTTAGGTATTCATCCGGCAAACAAATAACGCAAACGATCTTGCAAGCATCACTCAACGCTTTATCACTGCGGTGGTACGGAAAACTGTTTTTATTAAGCGTACATGAGGTGTTACTATTGTTCAGATAAGAAAAGCTGAACAAGAAGAAATGTCGTGGCCATTGTGGTTACTGGGGCCGCTGCTTTCGGAAAACACCCCGATGATTATTGGATATTGTTGATAGCGTATATTTTTTTTAGACCAAAATAAATCAAACATGAGAAAACCATTCCTCCTTCGGTTCAGCACCTGTATGCTGGCTGGCTTTTTATGCATGACTTCCCTGCAAGCGCAAACTAAAACATATGATAGCCTGGCCATTGCTGCTTTGAAACAGCAGGTGCTTCCGCTGGTTGCCGCAAAGGAAAAACAGGTGCAGGAGATGGTAGACATGGTATTTAGTTTTGGTGAGCTGGGCTTCCAGGAAATTGAAACATCTAAATACCTCACTGATATACTTGCTAAAAACGGGTTTACTATTGAGAAAGGCGCTGCGGGTATTCCCACAGCGTGGTTTGCAAGATGGGGCAGTGGCAGCCCGGTGATAGCTTTGGGCAGCGATATTGACTGTATTCCAAAAGCCTCCCAGAAGCCTGGTGTTGCATACAAGGATCCTATTGTGGAAGGAGCGCCGGGCCATGGCGAAGGGCACAACTCAGGACAAGCTGTAATTATTTTTGCAGCCATTGCGGTAAAGGAGCTGATGCAAAAAAATAATATACAGGGTACGCTGGTAATATGGCCGGGAGTGGCGGAAGAATTGGTGGCCAGCAAGGCCTGGTATATCCGCGATGGGTATTTTAAAAATATTGACGCCTGTATATTCACCCATGTGAGCAGCAATTTTACCAGCAGCTACGGAGACCCGGGTAATAACGGTCTTGTATCAGTGAAATTTTCTTTTGAAGGCGATGCAGCCCATGCGGCAGGTGCGCCGTGGCGGGGAAAGAGTGCATTGGATGCGGTGGAACTGATGGATGTTGGCTGGAATTTTAAACGGGAACACCTGAAGCCTACACAGCGCAGTCACTATGTAATTACGGATGGCGGCGATCAGCCAAATGTTGTTCCTTCGGAAGCAGGTGTTTGGTATTATTTCAGGGAAAGGACGTATGAAGACATAAAAAGTATGTACGACGCGGGCATTAAAATAGCCAATGGTGCTGCTATGATGACGGATACTAAAATGAAATACCAAATACTGGGGACGGCCTGGCCGGGCCATTTTAATAAAGCAATAGCGGAGGCTATGTACAGCAATATAAAAACAGTAGGCATGCCGCAATGGACGGAAGCAGACAACCAGTTGGCCAAAGCGGTGCAAAAATTACTGGAAGCGCCAAAAAAAGATTTCTATGGCAAAGAAATAAATGGTCTGCAGACAAGCATTGATACACTGCAGGGGTCGGTTCCTTTTTCCTGGGGCGGTGGTTCTGATGACATAGCTGATATTGCGTGGAATATTCCTACTATTGTCTTGCGGTACCCGGCCAATATTCCTGGTACCAAAGGGCATCATTGGGGCGATGCGATTGCTATGGCTACACCCATTGCACATAAGGGGTCGCTTGCCGGCGCCAAGGCCACTGCCTTAACATTAATTGATTTGTTTACCAAACCCGCCTTGTTGCGTGATGCAAAAGATTATTTTAAGAATGTGCAGACGAAGACAACGAAGTACATACCCTTTATAACAGACAAAGATCCCGCCCCCGTGTATTTGAACAAGGAAAAAATGGACCCTTATAGAACCGAGATGAAGAAATATTATTATAACCCTGCAAAATATAAAACTTACCTGGAGCAGCTGGGTATTACGTACCCAACCCTTGAGAAGAAATAAGCGCATTCATTCCTGCCCCTCATAGCAGCAGGTTTTTTAGTAACGGGTGCGGGGTATTTTTACAAACCGGACTTCAGCAAACGTGTTTCTAAAATAGTTTTAAAAAAGTACATCATGCATTTATTGTCATCCACACAAATCCCTGCACACTTTGGCCCCATGTTTTATTCGGGTGGTCTTGGTCGACTCATTTTTATGTTTATATCTGCTGCAGCTATAGCCGGTTGCAACGGGCAGTCGGCTGGCGTCAGTAAAAATCTGAATACAGGCATGGTCACTACTACAAAAGGCTTGCAGGCCGCAACCAATAAAATGGTCATGAACGATGAAGTGATAAATCATACCGATATTCCACTGGGAGAAAGTTTTTTTATTATCAATGAAGGCGTTAAAGGACTAACGGTTAAAGACGGTAAAGTAGCTGTGGGCTGTGCGTTAACCATTACTGATGCCAAAGGAAAAGTGTTGCTGGACGAACCGGATTTGTTTAAAGGCAGTGATATTTTTGACAAAGACAAAATAGATTACCTGCGTTGTAAGGTAAACACCGGAAAACCGATGAACTGGGAGGAAAAATATACGGTACGGGTTCTCTTTACAGATAAATATGGTAAAGGCAGTATCGAGAATAAGGTAGACATCAAAATGATTGATATACCATAAGTGCAGGGACAGTTCAATGCTGCTTAACAAAAGCCAACCCAGCGTGCTTTATCAAACAATGCCCGCCAGGCAAATTAATTGCTGCTGTTGAAAACCCGGCATGGCAGGGTACTATGGCCGCTAGCATTACTGGCTATGAAGTGAGTATGCACCAGGCTGCGGGAATTTTAGCCACCCCGCAGGAAACCGTAAAAAATGAAAGCAGAACGCTTATATTAGCGCAATAAATAAGCCGCTATAATGAGTGTGAAATATAAAAGTGATATCATAGAGTGGGACAAGGTGCTGAACCTGAAGAATTTTTTACAAATAGCCATCGGAATTATACTGGCCGTAGTAGCCATGAAAGGTTTTATGATTCCGAATAATTTCCTGGATGGTGGCCTCACCGGTATTTCTATCCTGTTGTATGAAATCTTTCACATTAATATCAGCTTCCTGGTAATTGTATTGAACGCTGTATTTATTTACCTGGGGTACCAAAGAATTGGTAAAACGTTTGCAGTGCAGACAACCATTGCCGTGGTATTGCTGGCCATTGCATTGTTTTTTATAGAGATTACACCCATTACCAAAGATAAATTGCTGATTGCCATTTTTGGAGGGTTGCTCATGGGTACCGGTGTGGGACTTGTAATCAGGGGCGGAGGTGTTATTGACGGCGCAGAAGTTATTGCAGTTTTTACCGGAAGAAGAACCGGGTTTTCCAACAGCGAAATTATTATGCTGATCAATACCCTCATTTTTGCAGTGGCTGCCCTGCAGTTCGGTATTGAAACGGCCATGTATTCCATCATTACTTATTTTACCGCTACAAGGGCTATTAACTACGTGGTGGATGGTATTGAACAGTTTACAGCCGTCAACATTATTTCTGCAAAGCATGATGAAATTAAAAGCTTCCTGGTAAATGAAATGGGCAAAGGTATTACCGTGTACAAAGGCGAGCGTGGTTACCTGCCCGGTAGTTTTGATGTAAAAGCGGATACCGAGATCATTGTAACCATTGTAACGCGCCTTGAAATAAAACAAATCCAGGAGGCACTGACCAAGATTGACCCCAAAGTATTCATGTATATACAAAGCATCAAAGAAGCAAGCGGAGGAATATTAAAAGCTAAAGCGCATGCCAAGTAAGCTGCCAATGAAAGATTTTGTAACCGGCTTTTTGCAAAATAATATCCCGCCTGGTTATTATTACCACAATTATATTCATACACTGTATGTGACCGAAAAAGTGGTGGAAATAGCGGAATATGAAAAGTGTTCCCCCGCAGAAATAGAATTATTGCAGGCCGCTGCATTATGGCACGACACCGGCTTCATAAATACCTATGCCGGCCATGAAGCTGAAAGCTGCCGCCTGGCCCGCCAATATTTACCGGCCTACGGTTATTCACCTGGGGATATTAACAGGGTTTGCGGTATGATTATGGCCACCAAAATGCCGCAATCCCCGCAAAATAAACTGGAAACAATCATTGCTGATGCAGATCTTGAATACCTGGGCACCAGTACCGTGCAAGAAAAAGCAGACAGTCTTTTCCGTGAGCTACAATACCTCAACCCTTCGTTAACAAAATTGCAATGGCATAAAATCCAGGTTTCCTTTCTGCAGGCCCACCATTACTTCACGCAGTTCTGCAAAGAAAAGAGGGATCCATTTAAACAAGTCTACCTGGATGGGCTGCTGCACAGTATGGACTGAAACACCGCCTTGCTCCATTGTTGTAATACCGGGCAAATGATTTTGACAATTGCTGATAGAACTGTATGAAAAACCTTCATGAAAACAAACCGCGGCTTTTCTGTGCCAATAGCAGCTTTTTCTGGAACAGCATGATTAATAAAATATAAAACCTACTGTTATAAAAAACTTAATCCCTTTTGCTATAGTCACTCTTTTTTGTGTGACTGCCTGTAGCCTGCAACCGGCGGAAGTTCCATTTCCGGATGGTGAAACCGGCGTTACTGTACCGGTAACCACCCCGTTTAAGTTCGGTCAGCCAAGACCGTTTGAATATACCAGCGTCAGCCCGGATAGCATACGTGAATCCGCGCCGGTGCATTTTGATTTGGATAAACTGCCTGCCAAATCTTTTACCATCAATGATTTTAAACCATTGACAGATACCATACAACAGGTGAATTTTGACTGGGATAAACTACCGGATAGTGTAATCAATATAAATGAAATGACGGAACGGCCATTTCGCTTCCAGCAATCTGTTTTACCCAGTCCGGTTGTGGTAAAAGCCGGTATGCCCAAACTGATGTCAAATACAAGCTCCGGCGTATTGCAGTTCAGCGTAGAAGAAGGCTTACCAGGTATGGCCATTTCTGCTTCATTAACAGACAGGTCGGGTTGCACATGGCTGGCAACTGAAAAAGGGCTTTGCCGGTATACGGGCGATTACCTGTATATCTATTCGTTTGTAAATAAAACGCCCCAGGGTGGTGACTATACCATTAGCCAGATGACACTGGATAATAACGGCAATATATGGCTGGTGACCATGGGTGATGGCATTTACATGATTGATACTCACAACAACATGTTGCTGCATAATAAAGATCCATTTTTCAGCACAAGGGTTTTATGTGATCATACCGGACTGCTTTGGGTAACCACCCTGGCAGATGGTATTTTTATCATTGACAGCAAAAAAGAGACGATAAAAAATATCACGCGGGCAGGCGGAGAAAATTATGGAAACCGCATTACCGCTATCAGGGAAGACAGTCATAATAATATCTGGCTGGGTTACGTGGATCATGTTGCAGTGTTGGACGTGCAGAGAAAATCCATAAAAAAACTAACGAAAGAACTTGGTTTTTCAAATAACGTGGTATTGAGTTTTTGTGAAGATTGGCGCGGTGACATGTGGATAGCTACTTATGGCGAAGGCATACAGGTGATATCATTTAAAAACAAAACGCTGGGCACCCTCAACAAACGAAATGGATTTTATGGTCCTGCGGTAGAATTACTGGAAGACAGCCAGCAGCGCCTCTGGATATTGCGCAGGGATACCTCATACATATTAAACAGGGAAAGAAATGCTCTTAAGAAAGTATTGGTTGATGCGGTTATGACACAAGCCAATATCCGTGGTTCTTCATTAATAGATATGCATGGCAATATCTGGATGGGAACTATTAACAGGGGCGTGGTGATACTGGATACAAAAGGTCCGCTACCGGAAACCCTTGATACGAAAAACGGACTCGCAGACAATAATGTATGGGGATTGCTGGAAGATGAAAAAGGCCTTATATGGCTGGCAACCAGGCAGGGTATTAATATCTATGATCCCCGGTATAACCAATTAAAATTATTTAGTGCAGACCAGGGACTGGGGGTAATAGCCACAGGAAGAGTGGACAGTGACAGCCAGGGAAATATATTTGTGACAACTGTAAAAGGGTTTTCAATGGTCAGTCCGCGGCAGAAAACCCTGGTCAATTATGAGATAAAGCAGGGGAATTCGAATTTTTATATTTCAGAATGTTTAGCAGACAGCGCAGGCCGCCTATGGCTGATTTCCTACAATGGGCTGTATGTATACGATATTGGTAAAAAATGGTTGCAGCTGGTTGATAAGCAGGCAGGCCTTTTGTCGAACGTTACCTGGGACTTGCTGCAGGACGGGCAGGGAAATATCTGGGCGGCTTCAGACAGTGGTATAACAATCATCAATACCCGTAAAAATACCATGCAATACCTCCGAAAAAAGGACGGACTTTGTAATAATGTTGTTTTTAAATTGATACAAAGGCCCGGCGGAAAGATGTGGGTAGGCACACTAACAGGTATTTCCATTATTGATATGAATAATTTTTCCATTACTAATCTTACCCGCAAAGAAGGGTTGGTACCGGAAGATGTGTATGATATGGTGGAGCATGGCGGTACTGTATATGCAGGTACTTCCAGTGGAATGATTGCTGTAAACGAGGCTGCACCAGGGGATACAGGCAAATCCTGGCATATAGCCAATTATGGTAAAAGAGAAGGTTTCCGGTACAATGATTTTAATCAGAATACCGGCATCGCACTTAAAAACGGGCAGCTATGGTGGGGCATTACCCCTGTGCTGACAGTGATTACACAATTGCCATTGCCAGATACCTTGCGGCCGGCAATAAATATCACGGGCATGAATATAATGGATCAGTCTTTTTCATTCAGCAGCGGCACAGCTGAAGATGACGGGATAAAAGCAACGGGTAGCATTGGCAGTAAGGCCAATAAAGGGAATGAGCGGGAAAATAAACTAACCGCGGATTCCGGGTATTTGCAACAGCATCATATAAGCTGGGACAGCGTGACGGGTGGATTCAATATTCCCGCCGGTTTAAACCTGCCTTATAACCAGAACGCGGTTAATTTTTCATTCAGTAATACCAATATCAGCGGTCGCGAAAGAATTTTATACCGCTACATACTGGAGGGTATTGATAAAAAATGGAGTGATATCTCCGACAGGAACAATACAAAAAATTATTTTAACCTGCCTGCAGGAAAATACACTTTCCGGGTACGAACTATTGGGTTAAACAGGTCATGGAGCCAGGAAGCCGTTTGCAGCTTTATCATCACGCCACCGTGGTGGAAAACCTGGTGGGCTTACATACTGTATGTCCTTGTGGCTGCCGCCATTGCTACTGCCTACGCCAATTACCGGTCTTACCAGCTTCGCAAAGAAAACCTGGCGCTGGAAAGCAAAATCAGCCAGCGTACAGGTGAGTTGTCTAAGTCATTGAACGATCTGAAAGCAACACAGACACAATTAATTCAGTCAGAAAAAATGGCCAGCCTCGGCGAACTGACTGCCGGCATCGCGCACGAAATTCAGAACCCGCTCAATTTTGTAAATAATTTCAGCGAAGTGAGCAATGAGTTGATGGATGAAATGAATGCCGAAATAGCAAGAGGGGATATGGACGAGGCAAGAGCCATTGCCAACGACATCAAACAAAACCTGGAAAAAATAGCCCAGCATGGCAAACGTGCCGATGCTATTGTAAAAGGCATGCTGCAGCATTCACGGACAAGTGCAGGCCAGAAAGAAGCAACAGATATAAACGCGCTGGCAGACGAATACTTGCGGTTGGCCTATCATGGTTTGCGCGCAAAGGACAAAGATTTCAATGCAATTTTGAAAACCGAATTTGATCCGTTGATTAAAAAAGTAACTATTATTCCGCAGGATATGGGAAGAGTTCTGCTAAACCTGTTTACCAACGCTTTTTATACAATAACAGAAAAAAAGAAGCAGCAGCAATACGCGGATTATGCACCCATGGTTACGGTGAAAACCTTGCTCCTTCCCGGTTTTGGAGAAGGCCCTGGTCAGGTACAGATAATAATTGCTGATAATGGTAGCGGCATCCCCCAAAAAATACTGGATAAAATCTTTCAGCCTTTTTTTACCACCAAGCCCACCGGGCAGGGAACGGGATTGGGTTTATCATTGGCGTACGATATTGTAAAAGCGCACCGGGGTGAATTAACCGTGAAAACAGCAGAAGGAAAAGGAACTGAATTTACTATACAGTTACCGGTAGCCTGACACAGGTAGCATTGCTGCAAATACTGTGAAAACCGGCTGCCGTAAATGAAAACGAAATAAGGGGATTTTGCTGCGTTTGTTATTACTTTGCCTGCATGTGGCAGGCGGTTTCCAGCTGCAGATCTGTAGTGCTGAAAGAAATAGGCGCTCCCGGCATTATTAAAAGGAAGTTTGATACATTTAATTATGGATGTAGAATGCATACTGGCGATTATTATTATCAGTTACCTGCGCAGAATACTGAAAAAGCATGCGTATGATGCCCGGGTAGACAAACTGCTGATTGCAGGTATGGCTATTTCAATCGCCCTGCTCGTGGTATCTGCAGCATTGCCGAGGGCAAAAACTTTGTTCCGCTGGCTCACTCATGCGTTTATGCTGGTGCTTGTTTATTACAGTTTAACCATTCCTGTGTTCCGCGCAGCCAAATCATTGCTGTATGCAATATTGCCGCTGGTGCTGGTAACGCTGATTGAAGACATTGTAAAGATTATCAGCCTCAGTTTCTATAACGAGTGGAACAATTATTTCCAGGCAGCACAGCTGTTCGCTTTTATATGGATGTTTGCCATGTGGTTTATCACAAAAAGGCAAAGAACGGCACTGGAAATGGAGCGGTTGAAAGCGTTGGAAAAAGAGAAAGAATATACTATCACCGCTTCATTAAAAGCAGCATTGGAAGTACAGGTGGCAGAACGCACTGTAGCCCTTACGCGGCAAAAAGATGAACTGGAGCAGACCATCACGGAATTAAAATCTACGCAGGCGCAGCTTGTTCAGTCAGAGAAAATGGCTTCGCTGGGTGAACTGACTGCCGGTATAGCACATGAAATTCAGAACCCGTTAAACTTCGTGAATAATTTTTCCGAAGTGAATACGGAACTGATAGCTGAAATGAAAGAGGCACTGGGCAAAGGGGATATTGAGGAAGCGAAAATAATTGCAGAAGATATCAGCGCTAATGAGCAAAAGATAAATCACCATGGCAAAAGGGCAGATGCCATTGTAAAAGGAATGCTGCAGCACAGCAGGAGCAGCGGGGGGCAAAAAGAGCCTACCGATATCAATGCGCTGGCAGATGAATATTTGCGGCTGGCTTACCACGGCCTCCGTGCAAAGGATAAATCTTTCAATGCCACCATGAAAACTGATTTTGATGAAACAATCGGCAAAATCAATGTAATTCCACAGGATATGGGAAGGGTGATACTCAATTTAATTACCAATGCCTTTTATGTGGTGGCAGAAAAAAAGAAACCGCTTACGCCAGAAGGTAAATTGAACCCGTTCTTTAAGGACTATGTGCCAACAGTTACTGTGGGCACTAAAAAGGCAGGCAATAAAATTTTAATTACTGTAAGAGACAATGGCAGTGGTATTCCGCCGCAGGTGCTGGACAAAATCTTTCAGCCTTTTTTTACCACCAAACCTACGGGACAGGGTACCGGGCTTGGTTTAAGTATGAGTTATGATATTGTTACAAAAAGTCACGGTGGGGAACTGAAAGTAGCAACAAAAGAAAATGAAGGAACAGTATTTACCATTCAATTGCCCTTACAACCCTAATAATGTATAATACATGAAGATTTTAGTTGTAGACGATGAAAAAGATATCCAGACGCTTTTTGAACAGCGTTTCAGAAAGGAAATCCGGAGTGGAGAGATTATGTTTGCTTTTGCTTTTTCCGGTGAAGATGCACTGGCCTATCTGGACGGGCATGCTCATGAAGCCGTGCTTATCCTGTCTGATATCAATATGCCCGGTATGAGTGGCCTGGAATTGCTTGACCAGATAAAACATAAATACCTGAAGCCGCCACCCGTTGTAATGATGATTACCGCGTACGGGGATGCAGAAAATTTTAATATGGCCAGGCAATTGGGCGCAGATGACTTTTTGACCAAGCCGGTAGACTTTAATTTGTTAAAGGAAAAATTAAAATTGATACATTGATGGCAAAGATATTAGTGGCGGATGATGAGGTGGATCTAGAGATGCTGATTAAGCAAAAATTTCGTCAGAAGATCCGGGAGAAAGTGTACGAATTTGTTTTTGCGGTAAATGGCAATGATGCGCTGGATAAAATTCAGCAGCATCCCGATATAGATATTGTACTCAGCGATATTAATATGCCCGAAATGGATGGCCTCACTTTGCTCAGCCGCCTGAGTGAAACAAGTCCCCTTATCAAATCAGTGATTGTGTCGGCATATGGCGATATGGAAAATATCCGCACCGCCATGAACCGTGGTGCATTTGATTTTATCACCAAGCCCATTAATTTTGAAGACCTTACATTAACCGTAGAAAAAACAATCCGCCATGTGGCCCAGGTACGTGAAACGCTCAAGGCCATCAAGGAAAACAATATCCTGAAAATGTATGTAGATGAAACGGTGTTAAAGTTTATGGGTAGCCGTGAGTTTGAGTCTTCGCTGATTGCAAATGAAACAGTAGAAGCCACCATTGTTTTTATTGATATTTGCAGCTTTACTTCCATCAGTGAAACAGCGCCTGCAGATACCGTGGTAAAACTGCTGAATAATTATTTTGACGTAATGGTAAAGGAGATTATTGCGCAGGGCGGCTATATTGATAAATTTATCGGCGATGCCATCATGGCCGTTTTCAGGGGCGACTACCACCTTGACCGTGCGATTGATGCTGCACTGGTTGTCAGAAGCAAAATCAACAGTATGCCTGTACTGGAAGATCAGCATTCATTCACGCCTAAAGTATCTATCGGTATTAATAGTGGTGAGATGATTTCGGGCAATATTGGTTCTGCCAGCCTGCGCCGGCTGGACTACACCGTTATTGGCGATGTAGTAAACACAGCCCAGCGTTTACAGGCGGCAGCTATCGAAAATCAAATATTGATTGACGAAACCTGTTTTGAAAAAGTAAAAGAATCTTTTAACTGCAGGAAGGTGGGTGCAGTTAACCTGAAAAATAAAGCTGCAGTGATGACGGTGTACGAAGTGATGGACTAGTGCACAGCACCAACGGAACCGGTGCCGCTTCAGGCATTCCCACGCCGGGCGCGGATTTTTAATTTCATGATTACTATACAAACAGTTGAACATATAAAACAGGCCAGTGAAAGCAAACCTGGCCGGCCATTTTCCAGGTAGTTGTCCCTTAGAAGAATAACGTTTGTCAACAAAAGTATATTAATGACCTGCTCGTGCAGGAAACATTCATTTTTTATAACTGACATAATAATTGTTTTTGCGATTATGAAGATTGTGCGTGTGTTGCCTGGTGCCCGCTTAACTGCAGCGGCAGCCGTTGCCAGTTGTAGGTTTTCTTTTCCAGCCGGGACAGGTCTGCTTTATTGTCTGTTGCAGTTGTATAAAACACAAGGGGAAATGTTGCGGGCTTGTTGCTGAAAATAAATTCCAGGTAAATAGCTCGGGGGTGCCTCTGTGAAAGAAGCACTGCTGTTGCCCGGTTTACCGCATAGATATATCTTTTTACCAGCAGGTTTTTTATATCTGCTAATTTGATAACCAGGTATTGGGCACCTGCATTTTGCTGGTCTGCCACAAGTAATATTCGTTTGATGCCATCCAGCGCCATTATTTTATTGCCGGCGGTTTCATAACAGGAGAAACGCAAATTCAGCATTGAACCCAGCTCACTTATTTGCGCATAGATTGTTTTAGTTGTACTCACGGTATGACAGTTTTAAAAGTGGACCCCTGATACAAAAGCGCGTGTTGTTACGTGCGGGCTCTATACAGCTACAGCGCTGTCTTTAGCTTATACTGCAAAACATCCTGCAGGTTGATTTCATTGTTTATTAATTGCTCCCAGTAGCTGGCCTTTTGCGATAACTCCGGCATTTCATACAGGCTGTTATACCGGTACTCGTAAAAAATTAATTCGAGTGGTTGTTGAATACTGTCATATTCCAGCCAGAGGCTTATTTTCTGCAGGTGTGTTTCGGTGCTGCCATGTTTATTTTTATTGCCAGGGATGTTTATATGGGTTTTCCTTATACTGCATTTTTTGATCCCGGAAAAGCTGGTAATAATTATGTCATATGATTTGTCTTCCAGTTTTTTTATAATAAACAGCTTTTCATTATAGGCTGTTGTTCCCAATGCACAATTTTTCAATAAAACCGTTTCAGACAAATATGCGTTGTTTGATGCAGCCAATTGGTTGAGACGGGTAAGCAATGATGATCTGCTTTTTTTCATAAACTGGTTATTTATAGTGATCAGTGTAAGACAAACGGCAACAATAAGGAGGATGACGATAATTGTAATAATATAACTTGACATATTGCGGGCTTTAAAATTTGGTAGTGGCGCAGCTTGGCCACTCGATGGTACAGTTGATGTTTACAAGCAGGTAAATGCATGCAGCAACATGTTTGTACATGTCTGAAATAAATAATTATTGTAAAGTAAACCGGTTCTGGTGTAATCAGATCGGGCGGAAAGTATTGAAGTCCTTAAAATTGGAGAAATAATAAAGCTTATTGCAAAAAGGAAGGAATTCTGTAAATGAACAGGTAAAGAAATCCGTGGTATCAATAACCATTTGGTTTTCCAATTTTGTAGTGGTGTATGCTAACCTGCTCATCATTGATCCAAATATAAAAAATAAAATAGTATTTGCCGCGTATTAAAGTATGGATGATGTTAATAATAAAACAATAAAATAGTAACAAGTAAGTATTGGGTCATTAAAAATGCTGTCAGCAATAAGGGTTACTGCAACTGCTTACTGATGAGTTTTGCATAGGTGAAGCTTTGAACAACGCTTATGATAATTATCAATTTATAGTGATATATCCTGCATTTGTTAGAATCATCATTCACAATTTTAAACCGCGTTGTGCATTTCAGACCTGTCCCATTTTGAGCAATTAATTCCACAGCAACCGGAGCCGCTTTATAAGCGGGTAATTGTATCTTTATCAGGTTAGAAAATATTCTTCCTATAAACTTATACGCGTTAACCCGCACAGCCGCCCATGATCCTGATTGTTGACGACAGGCCTGAAAATATTTTTTCACTCCGCTCTATACTTGAACTGCACTCGTTTCCTGTTGATACAGCATCCAGCGGGGAAGAGGCGCTTAAAAAGGCATTAAAAAATACCTACTCACTAATTATACTGGATGTGCAGATGCCGGAGATGGATGGCTTCGAAGTAGCTGAATTTCTTTCAGGCAATAACAATACCCGCGACATTCCGATTATTTTTTTATCGGCAGTTAATACAGAAAAGAAATTCATTACAAAAGGGTATTCGTCTGGCGCCATTGATTACATCATAAAGCCAATAGATACGGACATTTTGTTGCTGAAAGTTAAAACCTTTCACCGCCTGTACGAACAAAACAGGGCGCTGAACCTTGCGCAGCAAAGGTTGCAGTCAGAAATTGAATATCGCAAAAAGGCCCAGCAACTGATTCAGGAAAAAGCCCAGGAACTCAACAGCATCCTCGGCTCTATACCGCAAGTGGCTTTTACCGCCACGGCTGCCGGTGTAGTGGATTTTGTGAATGATCACTGGTACCATTATTCCACTTCCTCTGCTGAATTTCCGGTGGTGCATCCGGACGATGGTTCCATTACCAGTGAATGGAGAAAAATGCTGCTTAGTAATGAACCACTGCAGCTTGAGCTCCGTATTGCCAAATTGCGCACCGATGATTACCGTTATCACCTGTTGCGGGTGGTGCCGGTAAAAGAGGACGAAGTGACTGTAAAATGGGTGGGCACTTTTACTGATATTGATGAACAAAAACAGGTGGCAAAACGGAAAGATGAGTTCCTGAGTATCGCCAGTCATGAACTGAAAACACCGCTTACCAGTATAAAAGCATATGTGCAGTTGCTGGATCAATTGGTGGATGCTGGTGACAAGACCAAAAATTTTGTTGACCGTACCCTTGTACAGGTAAATAAGCTGGATAATCTTATTAATGATCTGTTGGATGTTTCAAAAATAGAAAATGGCAAATTGAAGTTTGATCTGCAGTCACTGGATTTTGAAGAGCTGCTGTCTTCAACACTTGAAATGCTGCAGCAGATATATCCGGGGTTTATCATCCGGCGCACCGGTATTGTTGCAGGCAAAGTTATTGGCAATCCCGAACGTCTTGAACAGGTCATTATTAATTTTATCAGCAATGCAGTAAAGTATGCAGCAAAAAGCAAGGAGATTGAAGTGATTACAAAAATTGCCCCCCTCAATAAATTATATTTTGGCGTGCAGGATCATGGTATTGGTATTCCGCCGGAGATACAGGAAAATATTTTTGGTAAATTTTACCGTGCTTCAGATGCCTCGCTGCATGCACAAGGCCTTGGCATCGGGTTGTATATCTGTGCTGAAATATTGAAAAGACACCAGGCAGATTTTGGTGTTACCAGCACCCCGGGAGAGGGGTCATTGTTCTATTTTACCTTACCGCTTGCAGATAACGCGTAACGACGATTGGGTATTAAAAAATTGTATTGTATATGAAACTTTCGTTAAAAAGGAATTTGCTGATTGGGTTTGGATTTTCACTCCTGATTCTGATTGCCAGTTCCGCTGCATCTCTAATAAGTATCAATAACCTTTTTAACAGCGCGGCCCAGGTAAACCATACTAATGAAGTGGTGCAGCAGCTGGAGCAGGTGCTGTCTTATATGAAAGACGCGGAAACGGGTCAGCGTGGTTTTCTTATTACCGGCAAAAATGAATTCCTGGAGCCTTTTGAAGGGTCGTTTGAGCAGGTAAAACTGCTGATGGCATCGCTTAAAATTATGACGGCCGAAAACCCGGCGCAGCAAAAGAATATTGAAACCCTTAATGAACAAATAAAAAGACGGTTTGCGAAGCTGCAGGATCTGATAGATAAAAAAAGGCTTACCTCTCTTGTTAACCTGTCTGATATGATGGAAGGAAAGGTATTCATGGACAACATACGGCTTACTGTTAAAGAAATGGCCATCCAGGAAAATGCCTTGCTCAAAGCAAGAACGGACAAGCTTAACCGCTTTTCTTCCTACACACCGCTGCTGATTATTATCGCGGCCATCCTTGCTATCATTATCACAATCGTCTTTTACGTACGAATGAACCGCGACATTACCGATCGGGGCCAGTTGCAGGATGAACTGGTGCGTAAAGATCTGGCTATTAGCCGTCGTCTGAATACCATCCAGGGTATCTCAGAAAAAATATCAGCCGGTGATTACAGTGTACGGGTAGATGATAATGAAACGGATGACCTGGCCAGTATCTCCGGGGCACTCAACAGAATGGCCGGCTCCCTGGAGCAGTCATTTAATAAACTGTCTGATAAAGAGTGGCTGCAGGCTGGTATTGCCGGTTTGAATGAATCCGTGATTGGCGATGATGATATAGGGACGCTTGCACAGAAAATAATGGTATTCACTGCTGGATACAGCCATAGCCAGACTGGTGCTTTCTACATAAAGGAGAATGATGATACGCTTGCTTTCGTGGATGGTTATGCGCTGTCCGATATTGCGCCAGCAAAAAAAATTAAGGCGGGCGAAGGAATGGCAGGCGAATGTTTTAAAACCAGGAAGCAGTTGCTGGTAACAGATATAAAAAAGGAAAATTTCAACATTAGTTTCGCTGCAGCAGATTTAACGCCCGTTAATATTATTGTGTTCCCGTTACTGTTTGAAAAATCTGTTATGGGCGTTATTGAGCTGGGGGCTTTGCACGCTTTTACCGCGCGCGAGCTTAGTTTTTTTGATAGCATAGCCGGCAATATTGGTATCGCTATTAACACCGTCCAAAACAGGCAGCGTATGCAGGAACTGCTGGAGGAAACCCAGTCGCAGGCCGAAGAGTTGATGACGCAGCAGTCGGAGCTGGAGCAAATCAATACGGAGCTGGAAGCTCAGTCGCAGCAATTGCAGACATCTGAAGAAGAATTAAAAGTGCAGTCAGAAGAGCTGATGCAGACCAATACGCTGCTGGAAGAAAAATCCGGCGCACTGGAACAGCGCAACCAGCTCATTCTGCAAAAAAATGGGGAGATAGAAAAAAGAGCGGCTGACCTGGCACTCTCAACAAAATACAAATCAGAGTTTCTCGCCAATATGTCGCATGAACTGCGGACCCCCCTTAATTCTATCCTGCTCTTGTCCAGGCTGATGGCGGAAAACAATGAAAAAAATCTAACCCCGGACCAGGTGCAGTACGCCCGGGTTATCCAGGGTTCCGGCAACGGATTGTTGCAGCTGATAGATGAAATACTTGATCTTTCAAAGATAGAATCAGGCAAAATGACCATTGAATACCTGCCTGTAAATATCAGTGATATGACGGATGATCTCAATGGACTGTTTGAGCCTGCTGCTGCCGTACAAAAACTGGAATGGATGATTAGCATAGGTGCAGAAGTACCTGCCAGCATTGTAACAGACAGGTTGAGGTTGGAGCAGGTGCTGAAGAATTTGCTGTCCAATGCTTTTAAATTTACTGCCACCGGGCATATACACCTCTGTGTAAACTGCCCGGCAGACCGGCCCGGGTTTATATGTTTTGCTGTAAAAGATTCGGGCATTGGCATCAGCCCTGAAAAACAAGACCTTATTTTTGAAGCTTTTCAGCAGGAAGATGGCTCTACACGCCGCCGGTATGGCGGCACGGGGTTGGGCCTTTCCATCAGCCGCGAACTGGCAAAATTACTGGGCGGGGAAATAACCCTTTCCAGCAAACCTGGTGAAGGCAGCCAGTTCGTTTGTTGCATACCGGTAGAAGAGCCGGCGATTGCGCAGGTAAAACCGGAAAAGTTTTTGGCTGATCAATCTTTGCCGGCCGTACCGGTTGAACCAGCTGAACCACTACCCCCGGATTATGAAAAATATAATACCGTAAATATTCCGGGTGAAATAGCAGATGACCGGCAACACATTATTGCAGGCGACAAAATAATATTGATTGTAGAAGATGATACCAGCTTCGCCATTGCATTGCTTGATTATGCGCGTCAAAAGGGTTACAAAGGTATTGTAGCCGTAAGGGGCGACAGGGGAATAGAATTTGCCAGCCGGTATCTGCCGGCCTGCATACTGCTGGATATACAATTGCCGGTAAAAAATGGCTGGGAAGTGATAGCAGCGTTAAAAAACAACATCCGCACCCGGCATATACCGGTTCATATTATGTCTTCTTATGAAGTGAAAAAGGAAAGCCTGCTGAAAGGGGCGGTTGATTTTATCAATAAGCCGGTAGCGCTTGAACAGATGAACACCATTTTTGAAAAGCTTGAATTTGTTTTAAGTAAAAAAGAAAAAAAAGTATTGATCATAGAGGAAAATTTCAAACATGCCAAGGCACTGTCTTACTACCTGGGCACCTACCAGGTGCACACGGAAATACATCAGTCCGTGGCAGAGAGTGTGCGCTCGCTGAAAGAAAAGGGGGTGGACTGTGTAATACTTGACATGAGTATTACCGATAAAAATACAGATGAACTGATGGAAAAGGTGCGTGAGCATGAAGGCCTCGAGCATTTGCCCATCATTCTTTTTACCGGTAAAAGTCTTTCACAACCGGAGGAGTTCAGGTTAAAAAAATATGCGGACGCTATTGTGCTCAAAACAGCCAATTCATACAAACGCATACTGGATGAAGTATCCCTTTTTCTGCACCTGGTGCAGGAGCAACAGAGTAAAAAGAACCTCCCGGATTTTGAAAGAACCATTCTGCAGGAAAATGTACTGAGGGGGAAAAAGGTATTGCTGGCAGACGATGATGTAAGAAATATTTTCTCCATGACCAGGGTACTGGAGAAATACCAGATGCAGGTAATACCGGCTATGGATGGCAAGGAAGCCCTGCAGCTGATACAAACGGAAAAAGTAGATGTGGTGCTGATGGATATGATGATGCCCGAGATGGACGGGTATGAAAGTATCCGCGCAATCAGGACCAATCCATTGTACAGACAGGTGCCCATTATTGCCGTAACTGCAAAAGCAATGAGTGGCGACCGTGATAAATGCATTGCTGCCGGTGCTTCTGATTATATATCAAAACCGGTTGACATGGATCAGCTGGTCTCACTGTTACGGATATGGTTATACGAGAAAAGTTATTAAAATGGAATTGAACAGACAGCAAAAGGTGCTGATTATTGATGATGATGACCGCAATATTTTTGCCCTGAAAGCTGTGCTGCAGTCGCGCGGATTTATTTGCGTTACAGCGGTAAGCGGACAGCAGGCGCTTGAAATAATGCAGCGGCAACCGGATATTGGCATTGCGCTGGTAGATATGATGATGCCTGGCATGGATGGTTATGAACTGATGGAAAGGGTAAAAGATACAGCTGCTCTTGGTCATTTGCGCATGGTAGCCGTTACTGCACAGGCCATGAGCGGCGACAGGGAAAAATGCCTGGCGGCCGGCGCGGATGCTTATGTTTCGAAGCCGGTTAATATAGAAATCCTCCTGGAGGTAATGAGCGAACCGTTAAATGAACAGGAATGATAGAAAGTGACGATCTGGAAAAATTACTGGAAAATATGGTGCAATGGTACGGGTATGATTTTACCGGTTATGCCAGGGCGTCACTGAAGCGCAGGGTCGATTCTTTTTATTCAAAAGGCAAGCACACTTCTTTGGCAGAGATGCAAAACCGGCTATCAAATGATCCGGCCTACTTTATGCATTTTGTAGAAGAAATAACAGTGAATGTAACCGAGATGTTCCGGGATGCGGGTTTTTATAAAACACTGCGCGAACAGATAATTCCGGTATTGGCTACTTATCCTTTTATCCGTATCTGGCATGCGGGCTGTTCCACCGGGGAAGAAGTTTATTCCATGGCCATATTACTGAAGGAAGCCGGTTTGCTGCATAAATCAATTTTATATGCTACGGATCTCAACCAGGGGGTATTGGCCAAAGCAAAGTCGGGTATTTTTCCTGGTGCGGCGATGCAGCAGTATTCAGAAAATTATATCAGGAGTGGCGGCACCGCGGATTTTTCCAGTTACTATACCGCTAATTACAACAATGCAAAGTTTGATGCTGAATTATCTGCAAAAATGATTTTTTCCAGCCATAACCTTGCTGCCGACGCTTCCTTTAATGAATTTCAGCTTATTCTGTGCCGTAATGTGCTGATCTATTTTGACAACGTCTTGCAGGGTAGGGTATTACAACTGTTCGATAAAAGCCTTGACTCGCTTGGCTTCCTGGCATTAGGCAGTAAAGAATCACTCCGGTTCTCCGGCATCGCATCACATTATAAACAGCTTGATAACAAAGAAAAGATATGGCGCAAAAACAGGTAACAGGACGGCGGCTGATCATTATCGGCGGTTCTTCAGGCAGCCTGGAAGCCTTAATGGTCATACTGCCGGCGCTCAGGAAAGATTTTACCATCCCGGTATTGATTGTATTGCACCGGAGCATCAGCGCGGATAATGGCCTTAGAGATCTTATCGCATCGCGTACATCTTTACAGGTTAAAGAAGCAGATGAAAAAGAAATATTACTTGCAGGTTGGATTTACCTGGCGCCGCCGGATTTTCATGTGCTGCTGGAAGAGGATGGAACAGCTTCTCTTGATGTATCAGAAAAAATACATTACAGCAGGCCCAGCATAGACGTAAGTTTTACCAGCGCTGCACCTGTTTACCGCCAACACCTTACTGCAGTTTTATTATCGGGGGCCAATTCAGATGGAGCTGCTGCTATGCGGGTTGTAAAAGAATATGGTGGAAATAATGTAGTGCAGGATCCGGCTGAAGCCATGGTAAGCTACATGCCTGAACAGGCCATACTACTTGCCGGGGTGAAAACCGTTTTGCCCGCCAACCAGATAGCTGTGTTATTAAACAGGTTGTAGGAGAACACAGTTTTGGTACTGCTGCAAGCCAATATTATTTCAGGGCTACCGCTATCATTTCCTGTAACCCCGCAATATCAAAAGGCTTTTTTAACAGGTAATCAGCACCCGCTTCTGTGGCCAGCGCTTCTACATTACTGTTGGCGGTAAAAAAGATCACAGGTATGGCTTTGAAAGCAGGGTTACGTTTTATATGCTGCACGGCCTGCACACCACTTATGTCCGGCATCCAGTTGTCCATTAAGATAACCTGCGGCGCAAAGGTTTGCAAATCAGTATCCATGGTAAGGCAGTTTTCCCGGCACATCACTTCATAACCGCGCCGCTGCAAAATAGCAGCTGTCACCAGTAAAATATCCTGGTCATCGTCAAATATGATTATCCTGTCCCCCATAGCTGAATAATTACCGGCGCAAAATAGCTAATTATCAGTTGCAGAACAGGCAATCCAAAATAAAATAACAAGTCGAAGTTAATTGCAGGTGTAGAAGGGCGTCTAAAAAAAGGTCCAGGCATGTGAAATAAACCAGGTTACGGCCGCTGTTGGCGTTTTCACAAAAAGTGTTTGGAAAATATAGCGAGGCATTTTGCTAAAGCCAGTTGTTGTTGTGTAACCCAGGCCTAAAGCCTGGGTAAGCGAAAAACTTTACCAGCCTGGGCTTTGGCAAAATCGTTCTATGCTAAATCGGTTTGTCTCAGCCCGTTAAAAATCAGGGTATTTGCTTTTTCAATTTCATCCTGGTTAATGGTATGTCCCATATTATCATACACCTTTTCAGTAACCGCTGCATTCATCTGCTTTAGTATATTGGTAGTAGCGTATACCCTTTCTACCGGCACATGCGGGTCTGGGTTGCTGGTGCCGATAAATACAGGCGTTCCGGCAAAATCTCCCTGGTAATTGCCGGGATAAATTTTATCGCCAATCAATCCGCCGGTAAAAGCTACTACACCGCCATACGCAGCAGCATGCCGGGTTACATATTCCAGCGTTAAACAGGCGCCCTGCGAAAAGCCCAGGAAGTAAATATTTTCTTTGGCGATGCCATTGCTTTCTATCTCTGTTACCAGCTCATTTAATATTGTTAAGGCGGATGATAACCAGGGCTCATTTTTTTCCGGCTGGGCAAGAAAGGAGAGCGGATACCAGCTATTGTTCATGGCCTGTGGTGCCAGCAGTGCAAAGTCTTTCACCTGCAAATGGCCTGCAAGCGATAAGATGTCTTCAGCGCTTCCGCCACGCCCGTGAACCATCACAAGGGCTTTCTTTGCTTCCGGTAATTTTTTACCCGCTGTTATAATTTTCTTCTGGTGCATATTATTGGTATTTTTTTAAATCAAGCTGAACAGGCTTCAGCGATTGTTCTATTTTTTCACGATTCATTTCATATTGGGCCGGCAATTTTAACGCTTCGCCCAAATGGTCCTTTTCTTCATCTACCGTAAAACCCGGACCTGCGGTAGCTACTTCAAACAAAACGCCGCCCGGCTCACGGAAATAGATAGATGTAAAATAATTCCTGTCCAGCACCGGCGTTGGGTTCAGCATGCGCTGCAATATTCTTTTTCTTACTTCAGTTTGTGCTGCCTTATCCGCTGTGCTAAAAGCAAGATGGTGTACGGTGCCGCTGCCTGCCAGTCCGCGCAAACTATCCGGGGCACAAATAATGTCTACAAAATTGCCGGGTGTATCGGTTGCGGCAAAACGGAAGCGGTTGCCTTTTTCTGCTATCAGTACATGGTCAAGCTGTTCTGTAAGCAGGCCGGCAGTGCGCTCATAACCTTCTTCCCAGATTTCCACACTGTACAAACCTTTAATGGCGTATTCAGGGGGTATATGACCGTACGTGTACCCATGCCTGTTATCCATGTCCGTAAAAATCAGTTCCAATCCCAGGCCATCCGGGTCTTCCAGGTAGATGACCAGTTCATTGGTAAATCTTTCCTGCGGCGCTTTAAAGGGAATGCCAAATTTTTTGAGGCGGTCCATCCAATAGTTCATTGAAGCAGTTGGAAGGGAAAAAGCAGTGGTATTCAGCATGCCTTTACCATGGCGCCCGTTGGTCAAACCCTGGTAAGGGAAAAAAGTCAGGATACTGCCCGGGTGGCCCAGCTCATCACCATAGTAAAAATGGTACACATTTTCTGCATCAAAATTGACTGTTTTTTTTACCAGCCTGATGCCAAGCAGGCCCACATAAAAATCAAGATTTTTCTGTGCATCGGCTGCTATAGCTGTTACATGATGAATACCGGTTATTAGCTTTTCCATGTACAATCATTTAGTATAATAATTTTTTTATTAACTGAGTTTAGGCAGCAGGGCTTCAATTTTAGCGCGGGCAGGTTCATATTGTTTTGGTAAACGCAGGCTGCTGCCCAGGGTAGCCAGTGATTCATCCGTTGCAAAACCAGGGTTGTCAGTAGCTATTTCAAATAAAACGCCACCCGGCTCCCGGAAGTAAAGGGAATAAAAATAGTCCCTGTCAATTTTAGGTGTTATCTGCAGCCCGTTGCTGAGAATTTTTTCACGCATTTCCATTTGTACCGCCTCATCTTTTACCCGGAAAGCTACATGGTGATTGGTACCTGCAGCGCCGGTGCCTTTTGTGGCGCCGGGTATTTCCACCAGGTCCACTATAGACGCCGTTTCAATAGCATCTGTAATAAAGCGGTAGCGGTTGCCTTCCTGTTCAAGCAGGCGGTAACCAAAGATGCCGGTTAATATGTCAGCCGTGGCGGCAATGTTTTGTAAGGTTAGCGCGATGCTGTGAAAACCTTTGGTGGCTGTATCCGTTTTTACTTCAGCTGTTTCCCAGGCTTTCCTGTCGTCCGCTTTTTTGGGAATAACCAGTGAAAGGTTAAGGCCATCGGGATCCTGGAAAGGCAGGTATAATTCTCCAAAACGTTCAGCTGAAGGTGCGTGTGCAACGCCGTATTTTTTAAAACGATCTGCCCAGAAATCAAGGCTGCCGGCAGGTACTGCATAGCCAATATCGGTAGCCATTCCCGCACCTGTTTTTCCTGAACCAATTCCTTCCCACGGAAAAAACGTGAGTATGGTTCCGGGGTCACCGGCTTCGTTACCATAATAAAAATGGTAGGTGCCCGGATCATCAAAGTTCACGGTTTTCTTTACCATCCTTAGACCCAGTATATTGGTATAAAAATTATAGTTGCGTTTCGCATCGTTGGCGATGGCCGTTATATGGTGAAGGCCAAGTATCTGATTGTTCATGATAATTAATTTATACAGCAAATATCCGTCGTGTTGCTCGCCGGAACATTGAACCAGGACAAGAAAAAATCAGGATGGCGGATGTTTTGAATTTGCCTTTGTATCCATTGCCTGTAAGATTTCATTCCTCATTAAACCACTGCCGCCGCCATAATGCTGAATAATAATAACAGCAGGGTTCCTGGCCGTAAAATAACTGCGCAATTTTTTCTCGCTGCTGTCATCAATACCATTGCACAATACAACAATGGCCGGATGAATGCTGTCAAAAATCTGAACCGCCGCTTCATCTGTTAAAGCGCCGGCGGCCTGCCAGTTTTTATTATTATGGATAATGCGCAGCAGCGTTTCCATGATTTCTTTATTTCTGCCTATGGCAAGTATATCAGTTTTCATTTCAATTGTAATTTAAAATAATCTCATCCAGCGGCTTGCGGGTACGCAGTGCTGTTTCCCTTGTTTTAAACGGCTCATCCAGTTTAGCAGCATCACCAGGATAGCCCAGCGCAATCATAACAACGGGTTCAAGATCTTCACTTAACTGCAGCAGGCTGATTGCACTTGCTTTATCAAACCCACCCATTACATGTGTGTAGATACCCATGCTGTTGGCCTGTAATGTAAGCAGCATATTGGCCGCGCCCACATCATGCAGCGCACTGCTGTTGATGCTATCATTGCCTGCAAAAGTTTTTTTACTGATGCTTACCGGCAGGGCGGCCGCATTTTTATTCCATGGCTGGTTGCCAGTAAAGAGCAAACTAAAAAATGAATTGAACAGATCTGTGCCGCGGTGCGCAACAATATATCGCCAGGGTTGCTCATTGATGGCACTGAAAGACCAACTGCCTGCTGCAACTATAGTATTGATGTCTGCTGGCGCGATTCCTTTGCCCGAAAAACTTCTTGGGCTCCACCTGTTTTTTATGATATCCAGTACCGGGTATTGGGTAACCGCTTTCTTACTATTATCCATGTTGTACTATTTATACTATTGTATTGTTATTTAATTTCCTTACACTGATGCAAGGCTTGATTCACATGTTAGTGTTATTGAATGGCCATGGGTACTTCCATTAATAGAATGGTTGTTGCTGCGGCATTGGTTGTAACCGTAATGGTATTGGTATTCCATATACCCAGGCCATCGCGTTCGCTCAGGTCCACGCCTTCAATAGCGGCATCTCCTTTTATGATAAACGCGTATACACCGTTTCCCGCTTTCTTTAATTGATAAGCTGATGTGGTTGCCGTGTCAAAATGCCCAAGGTGAAACCAGGCATCCTGGTTAATCCATACACCGGCATCTTCTTTGTGCGGCGAAAGGATCTGCTGGAAAGTGTTATGACTGTCAGCAGCATTTAATGAAAGCTGGTCGTAACGGGGCGCTACATTTTTTTCCCTGGGGAAAAGCCAGATCTGCAGAAACGTGGCGGGCTTATCTTTGTTTTTATTATATTCTGTATGGAATATTCCCGTGCCGGCACTCATCACCTGTATATCTCCTTTTTGTATGACTGCTGTATTGTTCATGCTGTCAGTATGTTCCAGTGCACCTTCCAGCGGTATGGAAATGATTTCCATATTATCATGAGGGTGCCTGCCAAAGCCCATGCCCGGTGCCACCCAGTCGTCGTTGAGTACCCTTAACACGCCAAAATGCATGCGGTCGGGATTATAATAATCGGCAAAGCTGAACGTCTGGTTGCTTTCCAGCCAGCCATGATTGGCGTGGCCGCGGCTGGATGCTTTGTGCAGCACCGTTTCAGCTGCCGGTAAAACAACAATGCCCGGTGCAGTATCAGCCTGCACAGCTGCCAGTTCTTTTAGTTCATCAATTTCATTGATGAGTATAGCTGCGGATGAACCACTGTTTACAAACATCGCGGTACCGGTAACGCCGTTTTTTGAAGATTTATCCTGTTTCATAATAGTTGTTGTTTATTTTCTTACCGTAAAGTTGCGGAACAGAAAATTGCCGGGCATTGAACCAGGACAAGAAAACAACCACTACGGACCTTATTTTTTTGACAACCGGGTCCTGGTTTTGCTCAGAAATTCGGGCGAGATGCCCAGGTAAGAGGCAATATAATGCTGGGCTACCCGCTGGGGGATAGTTGGGTAACGGTTTATAAAATCAAGATATTTGTCTTTGGCAGATGTAGCAATGGTGGTAAAGAGGCGGCTTTGCAGCACAGAGAGGTTCCGCTGCACCATCAGCCGGAAAACTCTTTCCAGTTTAGGTATTTTTGATAAAAGCAGCTCTTTTGTTGAGGGGTTGATGATAAACAACTCGCAGTCTTCCAGTGTTTCAATAAACATACTGCTTGGTTTATGATCATGGAAGCTGGCAATATCACTCACCCACCAGTCTTCTATAGCAAACTGAAGCGTTACTTCAATACCCTTTTCATCAATATAGTATGTTCTGATGCAGCCCTTGATGATGTACGCCTCAAAATTGCATATATCCCCTTCATGCAGCAGGGTGGTTTTTTTGGCTACTTTTTTATATTCCAGTAAGCTATCAAAATATTCCAGTTCTTCACCGGTTACCGGGCTGCACCTGGTCAGGTAGCTGTTAATGCTGTCAAACATGCAGCAAATATAAGGGGCCGGCTGCATAGGTAAAGCGTGCTGCGTTACTTGTCTGTTTACGAGTTAAGACGGATTATAATTACTACGCAGGGTTTGCCGGGTTGATATTTATTTGCCGATATAAAGTGCTGCCATTTCTTTCAGTTGCAGCACATTTGAAATATCCAGTTTTTTAAAGAGTTTGGCCTTGTGCGTGCCCACTGTGGATGGTTGCAGGTTCAGCGATTTTGCGATTTCACTTACCTGCAGCCCATTTAACAGAAGGGAAGAAATTTCAAACTCCCTTACGGAAAGTTTATCAAAAGGATTATTATTATTGCTGGAAAAAGTTTCGTCTGCAAGGGTTTCGGCCAGTGATTCGCTGATGTATTTACGGTTATTAATGACCAGGTTGAAAGCCTTTATCATTTCATCAAAACTGGCATCTTTTGATAGAAAGCCTTTCGCGCCAGCTTTCAGAAAACGTTTGGCATACATGTTTTCAGCGCTCATGGAAAAAATAAGTACTTTGGCTTCCGGATACCTCGTGTGTATAAATTCCATCATACCAAGGGTATCATTTTTGGGGATCTGCACATCCAGCATGATTAAATCATAGCTGTGTTGCGCTAATTTTTTTACCGCGATATCAGTGTCTTCCGCTTCGTGTATTTCGCAGGGTTTATAAAGTTCTGCAAGCAGGCCTTTCATGCCGGAACGAACTACAAAATGATCATCTATAAGCAAGAATTTTTTCATTCAACAATTTGGCAGCGTTGGAATAAAATGAAGAGCAATGGTGTAAAATAATAATTTATACAACGATCATGATTTGATCCGCGTCAACTTATTTGCGCATAAAAATTATGTCAGTATGTAAGGTAAAGAAATCTGTTACACATCCGGCAGTCATTTAAAGAACAAGTAAAACTACAATACAAGTTTTACCTGGGTAAATACGCGTTTATGATTACGTAGCGTAGGTGTTTACATTTACTTTTACGGGCTCCGTTGAGTTCGTTGTTTTGCAAAAAAGATCCCTTTCAAAAAAACAAAATGGTTTGCATTTTATAGGCTCAGGGGCAAGTAAATAAATTTTAATATATAGTTTATATGAATAACATTTGCGTAGTAATGATTGCAGTAAACTATGTAATCCTGGCCAGTTTTTGCTGTGGAGGCATAGAAAAATCGCCGGCTCATTACAAGTATGTTACGCAGGTCTGTTGTCTGAAAACGAAAGAATGGTTCTGGTTTACTTTGGCACTTCTTAGTATGTTCTGATGTGTGTGTGTGTACTCATTGTGCAGATAAACCAACTTATGGGAAAGCTATGGAAAATAGACTAAAAATACTGCTGCTCGAAGACAGCAGTGAGGACGCAGAAATTATAAAAAGGGTTATAGTGAAATCAGGACTGCATTGTACTTTCCACCTGGCTACAGGCAAGGACAGTTTCCTGGAAGCCATGACGGCTTTTACGCCGGAAATTATTCTTTCTGACAATTCATTGCCACAGTTCAATTCTGAAGAAGCGTTAAAAATTACCAGGAAAATAAATCCTGATATTCCTTTTATACTTGTAACCGGTACCGTGTCTGAAGAGTACGCGGTAAAAATAACCAAAAGCGGCGCGGATGATTATGTATTGAAAGACAGGCTGACCAGGCTGCCGGCAGCTATTGACAGCGCCATGCAATACAGGCAGGCCGAACTACAAAAAAAGCAGGCCATACAAAACCTGGTTAAAAGCGAAGAGCAATACAGGACCCTCGTAGACAGGATTACAGATGCTTTTATTTCAATGGATAAAGACTGGCATTTTACTTACCTGAATAAACAGGCGGGTAAATTGTTCCAGCGCGATATTACTGAACTCATTGGTCAGAATGTGTGGGATGTATTTCCTTCTATAATGGGCTCAGCAACATACCGGGCAACCTACAAAGCCATGAAGGATCAGCATTACGCATGTAACCAGGATTACAATGCCGAACTTGATCTCTGGCATGAAAACCATATTTACCCGTCAGCAGATGGGATATCTTTATTTATACGCGATATTTCTGTAGCCAAAAAGGCGCAGGAAGAAATTAAAAAAGCGAATGACCGGTTTGAAATGGTGGTGAGCGCTACCAATGATGTGGTTTGGGACTGGGATCTAACTACCGGATCGCTTTGGTGGAACCAGCAATATTATAGCCATTTTGGGTATGATAGAAATACAGCTGTTGCAGATATCAGCTCCCGCGAGAATGGTATACACCCGCTGGACAGGCAAAGAGTAACAGATGGAATTGCAGCATGCATGGCCAGTCACCTGCCCGTCTGGAAAGACGAATACCGTTTTTTAAAAGCCGATGGCTCCATTTGCTTTGTACTGGATTGCGCGTATGTATTGTATGATGCCGCTAACAAACCTTACCGCATGGCAGGCGCCATGCTCGATATTACGCAGCGAAAACTTGATGAAGAACAACTAAAAGACGCATTCTCCGAGAAGAAAACGCTTGCCGAACGCCTGGATGCTATCATCAATACACTCCCGGCAAATATTGCCTTACTTGACAGCGCGGGTATTATTATTGATGTAAACGATGCATGGAAAAAGTTCTCTGTTGAAAACGGGTATGCAGGAAATAATTTTGGTATAGGGGAAAGTTATATAAATATTTCAAACGGTACATTTTCAGATGACCAGACCGATGCGGTCAAAGTGTCTGCCGGAATAAAGGCAGTACTGGATAATGAAATGAATGAATTTGTTTTTGAATATGCCTGCCACACGCCTACAGAAAAAATGTGGTTCCGGATGCTGGTTAATCCTTTGCACGAGAAAATCTATGCCGGTGCTGTTGTAATGCACATTGATATTTCGGAATTGCGCAAGCTGGAGCAGGAACGCATGGAAAGCAGGGTGGAAGAGCAGAAAAAAATAACCAGGGCTATCCTGCATGCACAGGAAAAAGAGCGGAATGCTATTGGTGCAGAATTGCATGATAACGTAAATCAGATTTTGGCCGGGACAAAACTGTTGCTTTCCACAGCAGAGAAATATCCCAAAAAGCGCGTAGAAATTATTCATAACTCCATTATCAACCTGCATGATGCGATTGAAGAAAACCGGAAAATTGCCCATAACCTGGTAGCACCGGATTTTGAGGAAATTCATATTGCTGAAGAGCTTAGCCATCTTGCCGAAAAAATGCTCAAAAAAGCGGGTATTGAGGTTTACCTTGAAACTGCTGACCTGGATGAAGATTTGTTAGAGGTGGAACACAAGCTTGCATTTTACCGCATTGCGCAGGAGCAGTGCACCAATATAATGAAGTATGCCGGTGCCGATTTGGTGAACATTTCGCTTAGTACAGCGCAGGGCGTATTCAGGATGATTATAGCTGATAATGGAAAAGGGATGGAAATCGGCAAGCCGGCCAAGGGCATCGGTTTCAGAAATATCCGCAGCCGGCTCAGTCTTTTTAATGGACATGCCCATATTAATTCTGCGCCTGGCAAAGGCTTCGTACTATCTATTAATATGCCGTTACAGAAATAAAACGGAAAGGCAATTCAGCAATGTTGCAAAACTTTACCATCTAATAAAGTGCGCATATGGCTTTAATACCATCAGATGATTTTCAATGTCTTTTTGAAACAGCGCCGGGCTTATACCTGGTATTGTTGCCCGACTTTACCATTGCAACGGCAAGCAATGCTTATTTGATTGCTACCATGACAGAACGGGAATCTATCACCGGCCGCAGCTTGTTTGAAGTATTTCCTGATAACCCGGCTGATAAAGATGCAGACGGTGTGCTGCACCTGAAGGCTTCACTGAATTACGTACTGCAGCACAGGAAGCCACATGCAATGGCTGTACAGAAACATGATATACGCCGGCCAGACGGTGTATTTGAAGTAAGGTACTGGAGCCCTGTAAACAGCCCTGTTTTTAACGCACAGAAAGAACTTATTTATATTACCCATTATGTTGCGGATGTAACCGAACGGATACTGGCAGAAACACAGTTAAGAGAATTTGAGCATTTTTTTAATAACAGCAATGACCTTTCCTGTATTGCCAATAAAGACGGGTATTTTGAAGTTATTAACCCGGGTTTAAAGAATGCGCTGGGCTATTTTGATAATGAATTATCTGAAAATCCTTTTCTTGATTTTATTCATCCGGATGATATAGCTGCTACAATCCGGGAGTATGATAAATTAAAAGCAGGTGCACTGGTCATCCATTTTTTAAACCGCTACCGTAAAAAAGATGGCAGCTATCTTTGGTTTGACTGGAATGCAACCCCCAACCCGGGTTCGGGAAAGCTGTATTGTATTGCCCGTGATATTACCCTCCGTAAAAAATTGGAAGATGAACTCAAACGATCCAATGAAGCACTGGAACAGCGCGTACTGGAAAGAACGGCCGAGATACAGAAAAGTGAAAACAAATACCGCTACCTGTTCCAGAATAACCCGCTGCCCATGTGGGTAATTGATGCCGTTAACTTTACATTCCTGGATGTTAATGAAGTAGCGATACTGCATTACGGCTATACCAGGGAGGAATTTCTTGCTATGACTGCGCTGGACATAAGACCGGGAGAAGACAAACAGGCATTTCTGCAAACAGACCATTCTGTTGAGCCCAATCCTGACTATGTTAACCGCGGCGTCTGGAATCACCAGAAAAAAGATGGCAGTGTTATACAGGTTGAAATTAACGCTCACCAGATAATTTTTGAAAACAGCCTGGCAAAACTTATCCTGGCCAATGATGTTACGGCAAAAATAAAAGCAGAGCAAGCGCTGGCGTCCAGCGAAATGCGTTTCCGGTTGCTGATAGAAAATAGTGCGGAAGGCATTTCCATGACCGATGAAGCTTCTAATAATATTTACCGGAGCCCTGCAGCCCAAAAAATGATGGGCCCTATAACAGGGTCAGCCACCATTAATCGTACGCACCCCGATTACACGGAAACACTCAAAAGCATCCACCTGCAAGTATTGCACAATCCCGGAATACCGGTCGCCTTCCAGGGCAGGTTTCTTCATGCGGCTGGCTACTATATCTGGTTGGAAGGAACCTTCACCAACCTGCTGCATGTAAAAGGCGTAAATGCTATTGTAGCCAATTACCGGGATATTACACAAAGAAAAGAGCTGGAAGATTTACTGCACAAGGCCAATGTGCTGGCGCGGATAGGCGGTTGGGAGGTTGACCTTGTAAAAGAAACGGTTTACTGGACAGCTATTACCAGGGAGATTCATGAAACTGCGGATGATTATATACCTGCGCTTGACACGGGCCTCTATTTTTATAAAGAAGGAAAAGGCAGGGAGCTGATAATACAAAAAGTAAAGGAAGCCATTGAGCTTGGCAGGGCATGGGATGAAGAACTGCAGATTATTACAGCAAAAAACAATGAAAGATGGATACGCACCATTGGCGAAACTGAATTTATAAACGGAAAATGTGTCCGCATTTATGGCAGTTTCCAGGATATAGATCAACGTAAAAAAGCGGAAGAGAAACTGGTAAAAAGCGAAGGATTATACAGGAGCCTTTTTACCAATATGCTGAACGGGTTTTGTTATTGCCAGGTTATTTTTGAAAACGGGCTGCCTGTGGACTACCGCTACATTGCTGTTAACAATGAGTATGAGCTGCTGACAGGGCTGCATAATATTACCGGCAAAAAAATGTCGGAAGTAATACCAGGTCTGCTGGAGGCTGACCCGCAGTTTGCCAACGTTATAAAGCTTGTTGCCGGAGACGGCCTGACACAACAATTTGAAACCTATATTGAGCCACTTAAAAAATGGTTCTCTATATCAGTGTACAGTCCGGAGAAAGGATACTTTGTATCGCTGATGGATAATATTACGGAGCGTAAGGAAGCAGAACAAAAAATCACAAAATTAAATGCCGAACTGGAAGAAAGGGTAGTAACGCGGACTGCGCAATTAAAAAAAACAAACGAAGAACTGGAAGCTTTTTCTTATTCTGTTTCACACGATTTACGTGCGCCACTCAGAGCCATCATTGGTTTTGCTGCTATACTGGAAGAAGATTACGGCAGTAAACTGGATGAAGAAGCCAAAAGAATCATTACCATCGTCAAAAAGAATACATTAAAAATGGGTCACCTGATTGATGATCTGCTGACATTTTCACGAACGGGCCGGCAGGATATGGTAAAAACAGTCATTGATAGTAACCTGTTGGTGAATGACATTATTGACAGCATCAAAATAAATGGCAACCATAAAAACATACAATGGTTAGTTCAGCCGCTGCCCGCTGTTGAAGGCGATCCCAATACTATCCGGCAGGTATGGCTCAACCTCATTTCCAACGCCGTGAAATATTCCGGGAAAGTAACCGAACCCCAAATAGAAATTGGTGCGCTTGTTGCCAACGGGCAAACCGAATTTTTTGTACAGGATAATGGGGCCGGGTTCGACGAACATTACAAAGACAAACTTTTCAAGGTCTTTCAGCGGCTGCACGGCGCTGATGAATTTGAAGGAACCGGTATAGGACTGGCAATTGTTGAAAAAGTTATTTCCAAACATGGTGGCAGTGTATGGGCCGCGTCGGCCGTTAGCAAGGGTGCCAGGTTTTCGTTCAGTTTGCCTGCCTGATATTTATTTTTCTAATAAAACAATAATAAGATGAATCACGTAGAGTTATTGCTTGCCGAAGACAACATGGATGATGCAGAACTTACTATCCGGGAATTAAAGAAGCATCAGCTGGCTAATAATCTTTTTCATGTAAAAGATGGGGAAGAGGCGCTTAATTTTATTTTTGCTACCGGCAAATTTGAAGGGATAAGGAATATTGGTGTTCCGCCCAAGTTAATCCTGCTGGATATACAGATGCCAAAAGTAAACGGAATGGAAGTGCTGGCAAAAGTAAAAGCTGATCCGCGCACAAAAAATACACCTGTTGTAATGCTTACCTCTTCAAGGGAAGATCCGGATGTGCAGAAATGTTATGCATTAGGCGCCAACAGCTATATAGTAAAACCGGTAAACTTTGAACGTTTTGCAGAAGCCATTAAAAACCTGGGCTTTTACTGGCTGTTATTAAACCAGCCACCCGTATAAATGCCGCTAATTCAGGTATCGCAACTATTTGTATTGTTACGATGCCGGGCCGCTGTCCTCATAAAATCTTTCAGGAAGGGAGTTTGAAGTGTTTAAGCTGATTGTAGAACCTTATTCTGTTGCGGCTGTTGCAACAATATTTTCACTCAGCAACAGTACTGCTGCAACTTCCCGGGCTTGGATCGTAGATAAAATGCCTGAGTCAAGCCCGGCTTTAACCCGGTATGACCTCGAATACAACCGGTGTAGTCAGCAACTGGCAACCATTTGTCATCAGATAATGCAGGAATTGAAATAGGTAACTGCCGACAGGGTATTTTTCATTTTTAATTTTCTCAGTATCTGGTGGCGGTGAACTTCAACGGTTTTAACGCTGATGCAGAGTTCGCCAGCAATTTCTTTTGATGAAAGCGCTTTATTCAGCAATCCCATTATCTCTATCTGCCTTGCAGTAAGACTTTGAATGCCCGGTGCCGGGGACGCTTCATTGTTAAATGCTTGTTCGGTAAGTATATCTTTTACTTCACGGCACAGGAAAATCTTTCCTTCTTTTACCTCTGTAATAGCCTGTGTTATTTCTTCAATGGATGAGTTTTTGGTAAGGTAACCACGGGCACCCAGTTTAATCATTTTCTTTACATATACAGGCTGGGTATGGGCCGACAGGCCAATGATTTTACTGAGCGGAGACTGCTCAAGCAATTGTGCAATCATGTCAAATCCGCTGACAACCGGCATATTAATATCCAGCAGGATGATGTCCGGGCGATTATTCTTTGCTGATTCGAGCGCCTCTTTAGGGTCTCCGGTAGCGGCCACAACTGAAAAATTTGCCTCCAGGTTCAATAAATAGCTGCAGGTTTCTCTAATAAGGTTGTGGTCATCCACAAGCATAATCGTAATCTTGTTCATTGAAAGTAATTAAGGTTATTGGGTTAAAGGACTTAAGCAAAAGAATGTAAAAACCGTGGTTGAATGTTTAGCGTTATTGTCCTATTCTATGTAGAATACTTAGCCGGGGCTATGTAGTTGAAAATACTACAAAACCTAAAAGGCAGGGCCGGCACAGGCCGTAAAATACTGCGGGAAGCCGGGATAACGAATTGTTCAGCTTAGCCCGGGCAGCACCCGCGTATTTGCAAGTGGAGGCAATCTGTATGGCCCTTTCACGGTGCAGAGATGTACGGTCTGCTTCTTTGGGTACAGCAGCGGTGCAACGGTTTTTGCGGCCCGTTGCTTTCCTGAATTTTCCGGATCATTTTCTGCCCGACGTGTTAAAAAATGAAAACCTGTTAAATTGTGCTGCGGTTGGTAGACGGGCAGTGGACAAAAGAAAAATGCTGATCGTTTTAATAGAATGTTTTTACAATAACCAGGTTTATAAAACTGAATGATATGATTGCTCAAAAAAAAATGTGCAGGTTATTTTTGGTCGTTGCTTTGCTTGCAAATATCTATGGCGCTGAGGCGCAGGATAAAACGGAAGCCCCTGTTATAAAAGTAGATCTGGCCGCCAGTAAAGGGCCCATGAAGCCTATATGGGCCTGGTTTGGGTACGATGAGCCCAACTACACGTATATGAAAGACGGTAAGAAGCTGTTGTCTGAAATTTCCAAATTAAGTTCTGTGCCAGTATATGTGCGTGCACATAGTTTATTGTGTACCGGCGATGGCGTGGCTGCATTGAAATGGGGCTCTACCAATGCGTACACAGAAGATGCCAATGGCAATCCCATTTACAACTGGCATATCGTTGACAGTATTTTTGATACCTATATAGAACGGGGTATGAAGCCCCTGGCGCAGATTGGTTTTATGCCGGAAGCATTGTCCAGCCACCCGGTGCCATACAGGCATTATTGGAAGCCAGGCGATCCTTATACTGATATCATAACCGGGTGGGCTTATCCACCAAAAGATTATAATAAATGGCGTGAACTGGTTTATCAGTGGGTAAAACATTCAGTAGCACGATATGGCCAAAAGGAGGTAGAAAGCTGGTACTGGGAAGTATGGAATGAGCCAAACGGTCATTACTGGAAAGGAACAGAAGAAGAGTTTTTAAAATTGTATGACTATGCGGCGGACGGTCTGAAAAAAGCGTTGCCCACCGCAAGGATTGGTGGAATCAATATAGCCGGTACTTCCGGCCGTGGGGCACTAAAATGGACGAACGATTTCATAAAACATTGCCTGTATGAAACCAATTTTGCTACCGGTAAAAAGGGATCCCCGCTGGAGGCAATTTTGTTTCATGCCAAGGGTAATCCAAAGATGAAAGATGGCGCGGTGTGGATGAATATGTCGCCGCAGTTGCGCGATATAGAAGCGGGTATTAAAACGGCGCTTGCTTATCCTGAAACAAAAAATCTTCCACTGATAGTAGGGGAGTCAGACCCGGAAGGATGTGCCGCATGCGGTATGGCCACCAATCCTGACAATGGGTATCGCAATGGAACCATGTATTCAAGTTACACTGTGGCCAGCTTTGCCCGTAAGTACGAACTGGCAGAAAAATACCAGGCCAATTTAGTGGGTGCCGTATCATGGAGTTTTGAATTTGAGAACCAACCCTGGTTTTATGGTTTCCGCGACCTGGCTACCAATGGTGTTGACAAACCCGTGCTGAATGTATTCAGGATGTTTGGCATGATGAAGGGCGACCTGGTGACAGCTGAAAGCAACCGGCGCTATCCATTGCAGGCCGTGCTGGATTCAAGCGTACGTGGCAGTGCTGATATTGGCGCCCTGGCATCAAAAGATAAAAAAACAGCAGCTGTGATGGTATGGAATTATCATGATGAAGACAGGGAATCAGCAGAAGAGCCCATCAGCATAGAGCTGAGTAATATTCCTGCAAAAAATATAACACTCACGCAATACAGGATTGACAAGGAAAACAGCAACTCTTATGAAGCATGGAAGAAAATGGGTTCGCCCCAGCAACCAACTGCAGAACAGATAGCTTTGCTGGAGAAAGCCGGACAACTGGCAACCATGGGCAAGCCTCAGAAAATAACCGTCACTTCCGGTAAAGCCAGCATTCTTGTTTCATTGGCACGCCAGGGAGTAGCGTTGCTAAAAATGGATTGGTGATAAAAGGCATTGATTAAAAAATAAAATGTCCGACTAAAATTAATTACGCCACCCCGGATTATTTCCAGGGCGGGTACTACCGCTCCGCCCGCTCAGTACAATTTATTTAAAGACTTTTTCATTGGATCTAGCGGGGGAGATTATGGGTGAACTACGTAAATGCTCCGATGGAACATAAAAATTTTCACTTAATGGCATTTCCGGGTGGCCAATAAGAGGTTCATTGATTTAGTTGGATAAAGGTCATTAAAAAGGGCGTCCCATATGCTGTTGTTACAGCAAGGGGGCGCCCTTTTGGCTTTCAGGAAGGACTTATAATTTTATACGTTCTGGGCGTTGAGATAGGCGACAGCCTCAATCATATTTTTCATATTTAGCTTCTTCAGGATCTGGTTGCGGTGCACATTGACCGTCGTAATACTTAATTCAAGCTGTGCGGCAATTTCTTTTGAGGTTGATCCTGTTTTTAAAAGATGCAGTATAGTTGTTTCCCTTTCTGTAAGCAGGTGAAGACCGGGCGTATCTGCATGGTCATTCAAAGCCAGGTCAGCCAGGAGGTTCTTGATTTCATTGCAAATAAAAACCTTTCCACCATTTACTTCATGGATGGCAGTTGTCATTTCCCTGATGCTGGTATTTTTAGTAAGGTAACCCCGGGCGCCTGCCTTAATCATTTTTTTTGCGTACTCCGGTTCAGCATGCACAGAAAGCCCGATAATGCGGCTGAAAGGCGAACTGTTTTGCAACAGCCCGATCATTTCAAAGCCATTGTGTACGGGCATATTAATATCAAGCAGTATAATGTCCGGACTGTTTTTTTCAGCTAATACAATCGCTTCATCGGTATCTCCGGATCCTGCCACCACCCGGAACCCTTCATTAAGATTCAGGAAAGTGCTGCAGATTTCTCTTATAAGTGTATGATCATCTATGATCATAATAGTGATTTGCTTCATTGCTTTTCTATTAAACCGGCCTGGTAAAACCGGGCTTTATTCGTGCGGTATCTCCACAATTATTTCGCAGCCTTTACCCGGCTGGGTTGCAAGCACAAACTTGCCTGCAAATGATTCAACCCGTCGCTGCATATTGCTGAGGCCAATTCCTTTTTTTGTTTTCCTGGTATCGAAACCGCGTCCATTGTCGAATGTCCTCATCCTGATCATCCTGGATGTACGGGTTACCCAGATTTCTATAGTATCTGCACCGGAATAGGTGGAAATATTTTTTACCTGTTCCTGTAAGATCCTGTACAGGTTGATCTGCACGTCATTGCTTACAGAATTGTTGATGTATTCATCAAAGCGGAAGTCGATATTAAACTTGCCGTCTACATTTATTCCGCAAAACAGGGCTTCAAAATTATCTTTCAGGGTACTCTGCTCAAACGTGGCAGGCGTAAGTTCATGCGATAATTTTCTTATCTCCTGTAAGGCACTGAGGGTATGATCTTTTGTTAAGCCCGCAAACTCAACAACCTTGGCCGGATCCTTATCGTAATGCTTTACCATGCCCAGGGTAAGCAGCGAACTGGCCAGTAACTGGTTTACATTGTCGTGCAGTTCCTGTCCGATGTAATGGCGTTCCTGTTCCTGCGCGTCAATGATGGCCTTTGCCATTCTTTTTTCTTCTTCCCGGGCACGCGTAATATCCTGCATAGCACCAATCATGCGCACTGCTTTCTGCTGGTCATCGTACAGAACAAATGCCCTGTCATAAATATATTTATAGCGGCCATTGGCGCACAAAAAACGGTATTCCATCCGGAGGGTTTCCGCCCGTTTGTCAATGGCCCCGTAACACGCATCCGTTACAGCAGGCAAATCATCAGGATGCATATTTTCCTTCCACCAGTTGGCTACATTATTTACTTCGGAGACGCTGTAGCCAAACATTTTTGTAATGCCCGAGTTATACAGCATCCTGTCATTTATTATATCCCAGTCCCAGATGGTATCACTTGTGGCCCGCGCCAGTATATCGTACCTTTCTATTGCTTTTAAGCTGGCTGTTTCTGCTTTTTTGCGTTCTGTTATATCATGGTGTTCAATCACCAGGAGGGTGTCTGTGCTTTCAAGCCGCATCACCCGCATATAAAACCAGCGTTTTTCTTTGGGCGAGTGGCAGGGCAATTCAAGGTTAAATTCTTTCAGGCTGCCATCCAGTACCTGTTTTACACCCGCCATTGTTTTTCCCGCAGTTCCATCATCGGTATTGCAGGCATTTTTGCAAGCCTCAAAGTAATTGGCGCCCTCCCCGCATTTTTCAAGCGCCGTTAAGCCATTGTTGCGCGCAAATTTGTTCCAGGGGTCGTTTGTTTTAATAATAATACCGTCTGCGTTTATTACGGCAATATGTGCGCTTAATGCATCCAGTATGCCGGAGCTGAATGCGGCCTGTTCTTTTTGCGTAACAGCGGCTGCCCGCGTGGACGCAAACCTGCCAGTTATTTGAGCAACGTTGTTTACAGGAACGGCCTGTTGTATTTTTTGCAGGAGTGGTGATGCTGCTATTTTTCTACGCAGGCGTATTTCCCGTACCCATAAAAAAAGCAGTGCGCCAATCAGCAGGAGGCTACCTGCCATGATACGATTGGTGGTTGCAGGCCTGAAAGCCACATGCGTTTTCGAAATATTTACAGGTGAAGAATTGAACCCGCCGTACCAGCCTGACAAACAAAGCAGGATAATTAAAAATACGATTACCATCAGTAAAACGACTTTTGTCGTGTCCCATTTTGACGTATGTTTTACATGATTGTGCATTGTATTTTTTAAATTGAATATGGTAGTCTTTGTGTCAATGATGCTAATGGCTGCGGTCATAAATACCCTGCATTACAGCGGGTATTTTTTCAAATTCATAGTATTTGTCAAGAAAGTAATCCGCTCCCAGCAGTAAACATTGTTCATGTATATACAAGTCAATATTCCTTGACAAAACAATTACCCTGGTTTTATAGGCAGCGGCTTTAATTTCGGCTAATAACTGCAGGGATTTGTCTTCGGGTAAACTAATGCTGAGCAATACCACATCTGGTTTTTTTTCATGGAAGATAACTGCGCCATTTTCGTAGCTGCCGGATATGTAGATGGCAGACGTAAGCTGTGCTGCTGCAATCATTTCTTCCAGTCTTGATGCTATGTGCGCGGAACTCTCGATAATTAAAACCTTCATGCGCTATTTTAAGACTGCAAATAACATGCAATGCAGCAAGAATAGAAATAGACGCAGCTTGCTATTGTAATAGAAGTACGACGGGATGCACTGTAGTAGTAATTCTATAAAAATGCGGGATGGATAAATTATAGGCAATGAATGAGCGGTTTAAGAATGGAAATGTTGGCTTTGGGTTTGGTTGAGTGGCAGGGGAGCAAGCCGGCTTATCATGATCGCTACTGGCTTTTCTGAGATACTTTTTTGCACATGTAAGCATCAAATGCAATTGGAACAGCGGATATCAGGAGATTTCATGTGCATGCTGTAAATGCTGATATTTTTTGATCACAACAGGTACAAAAATAAAAAAACCGGCCTGGGCCAGTGGAGCAACGGAAAAAGCAGCAAGAAGAAAGGGGAGTTGAGAGCAGCAAAACTTATATTACCATTTTTGTGATAATATCCGTGTATGCCACCTGGCCTTTTGACCCTGTTACGCCTATTTTAAAACTATAGACATTACCCGGTATAAGCCCGGTAATGGTGAAATACGGTTGAGAACTTGCGGCATGGAACCAGGCATCATTAAAGCTGCCTGCAGCAATACCAGGCCAGTAAATAATAATTGGCAATTTCTGTGTGGGTTAACTTATTTTTAAACATAGGGCAGCCTTCCTTTTGTTTAAACCCTGCAAATGCTTATAGTCGTTTGTAAACATTTATTTCACTAAGTGCTTGTAATTGTTTGTTATCGTTTAAGTGATTGGCAGCGTATATTTATGAGTTAGCGGCTATTTTAACAGACATAACTATGAATAAAATATTTTCACTCTTAATTTTTACTTTCTGTAGTTTGACTGCACTAGCACAAGATACTTTAACTGCGACACTTAAAATTTTGACAAACGATAAAAAGTATGATAGAATAATTGAGAAGTATGCACCGGCACCAAAAGATTATTCAGCAAAATCTTTATACTATATCGGACTTGCATATTATATGAAAGAAGACGACAATAATTGTATCAAGTTTATGAACCTTTCGATTGACAAGGATGCAAAAGACCCTAAACCTTATTACATTAAAGCTTCGACTTTGAACTATATGAAAAACTTTGACGAAGCAGTCAAAATCTTTCAATCAGCAATTGAATTAAATTCAAAAGAATGTGATTATTATAGTGGACTTGGTGACGCATATTACAATTTAGCAAAAGGGGACTTGGCAATTGAAGCTTACAAAAAAGCAATTCAACAAAAAGATCCGAACGACAGGCCTTTTTCTATGATTGCTCAGATCTATTCAGAGCAAAAGAAAAATGACAAATCATTGGAAGCATTCTATGTTGCCAAATCCAGAATTTCAAAAAACTCTGATTCGTATATAAATGCGCTTTTCAATATCGGATTTTTTGAATCAATGAATAAAAATTATGACAAAGCAGAAACTGCTTATGTTGAGCTTATAGATTTATCACCTACCGACTATCATTCATACGCCAAACTAATTCAAGTTTATTTTGCAAAAAAGGAATACGAAAAAACAAAGCCATACAAAGACAAATTGTATGCAGCTTATAAAAAAGGAATATTGAAAGATAGCCTTAAAGATATGTTTTGCTTTGACCAGTTTAAATGGAACGACAAATTAATTCAAGCTTATGAAAGATTTGAAGAAAATTCAAGAGACATTTACAATAAACATTTGTTCTATGTAGTCGATGCTGAAGACAAACTTGAATTTAGAATTCAAACAGAGTATTCGCCAATTTCAGTTGAGCAAGGGGCCCCAAAATATTTGTTATGTATGACGAAAGGAAAAACACATTCAACTTATAACATAGGCTTTAATGACAATTTCAAATACGAGGATTTAAAGAAAAGTGTTATTGACATTCTTGAAAACAAAATAAAACCAACTGCAACTTCAAGACCGACCGAGTGACAAAACAGCCGCTAACAAAAGTATTGCTGCAAGCGGGGCTTGACGGAAGTACAATCAGCAGTTTTGTAAATCCAGGCTGTGGTTCGGGCTGGACAAGCAACTCTCAACTTTAATTTTTAACTTCAACAAAATAACATTTTTTAACTGCGGTTGTGGGCGGACGGAATACTAATATCCCACCTGCCAGCAATACTCGGTCGTTAGCAGCAATGTTAAGGCAAGTTCCATAATCGCGAAGGTTTGTAAAGTCACCGATGGATTATTTGTTGCCTTTCTATAATTGGGCTTTGACGTATTTTAATTGACAGAATTCTTTCGACATTTTGCAAGCGGAAAGTCTTTCGTTGATTTTTAGAAAAAATTAGCACGGACAAACAATCATAAAATACGAGTGATAACAACGCAATAAAAAATACAATTATGACAACAAAGGACAGTAAAACATTTTTTGCTCCTGAACTTTTCATCAATAACGGAGTAAAGGACATCTCGTTTTATGAAAACGCTTTCGGAGCAAAAGAAAAAATGCGTTTTTCTAATGATGACGGCAGCCTTCACGTTGCAGAACTCTCTATTGACGGAACTATATTTCATATACACGAAATAACGGCAAAAACATATTTCTTTTCTCCCGACCAACACGACGGCTCTACAATCTGTATCGGCTTGTTTGTTGCAGATGTGGACGAAGTGATAAACAAAGCACTTAACGCGGGAGCAATTGAAATAAGCCCGGCACAAGATTACGAATACGGTTACAGGCAAGGAACAATTAAAGACCCGTTTGGACACTATTGGCAAATACAGAAGAAGATATAGCAAGAAACAACGAAAACACTGTTGCCAACAATACATTGCCAAAAGTCAGGGCGGGACATTGGAACTTCAGCTGCAGTTCGCTGTCAGCTTTGGATCCGGCTTGACGGTTTCAATTTGGCTTTTGTTGTAACTTGTACTTTATACTTTCAATTTAGCATTTGGTCCGGGCAGGACCAGCATCGGTTCCCTGCCCTTCGGCAATGCAAAACGTTTGCAGCAAATGCAATGAAGGCCCTACCCTTAATAATAAGACTTACTATTGGGCGTTTAGTGTGGGATAATCTTCGGTGACACAATTAAAGATTGGAAGTTTGTATAACAGCGAAAAGTAATAAGGCAACTCAAAAAAATGCGATTTTTCATTGCGTCGGATTAAAAATTACTAGTTATGAATACTACGCAAGTAAGTACAAAAAGAAGAAATCTTTTAAAGCAAGCTATGGCCCTCGTACTGTCGTTTACGGCAGTGCCCGCTATGGCAAAATTTTCGAGGTTTGAGGAAACTGCCAGTGAACCATTACCGGCTAATTTGGTACATGAATTTGTAGCTGCTGCGCACGTAAACCTTGTTAAGGTGAAAGAAATGCTGTCTAAGGAGTCGCATCTTGCAAATGCGTGTTGGGATTGGGGTGGAGGAGATTTTGAGGTGGCCCTTGGAGGACCCTCTCATATGGGAAATCGGGACGTAGCAAATTATCTGCTTGATAATAATGCCCGCATGGATATTTTTTGCGCTGCCATGTTAGGTCATAAAGGAGTAGTTGAAGCTTTGATAACAACCAAACCTGCTATAGCAAACGTCACCGGACCTCATCAATTCCCTCTTTTATATCATGTGGCTATCAGTGGTGATGTGGGTATGGCGGATATTGTAAAGCCACACATCAACAGCGACAAACTTTCCCCCGATTGCAACCGTTCGTTACAGGCTGCTGCACGAGATGGCCATATTACCATGATTGAGTGGTTGTTTGCTAATGGCGTAGATAACGCCAGTCAGAAAGACGTTCTTGGCAGGACGCCACTTAAAATCGCCGAAGAAAAAGGGTATACAGAAGTTATAATGCTGCTCAAAAAGCACGGAGCAAAATAGTAGCAGCGCATAATTTATTGTAATTTCTGCGACTACCATACTCTGACGCAATATGAAGCCGGCATGAGCAAAAAAGCGGATTTAAAACCATTAATATATAATATCAGTTGTTGGATTGAAAGCATCTGCTGCTAACATCAGGTTTGGCAAAATACGGGCAGACGAAAGTTGTCTTAAACTTTTTGTTCGCTATTGTGCTTCATATCAGCTCGACATTATCTATTTAGCTTTTTGTTGTTAACTTCAACTTTATATTTTCAATTTGGGTTTAGTTCAGGGATGGACGTTCCAAATGGCAGCATAGCTGCAAGCGGTAAACCTTCTTATTCGATTATAGACAATATGAACAGAATCTTATGAACGTAAAGATATAATGGAATATTATCTTTTTATGGAACGTGGACTTGCAAGACGCGCCGCCCTTCAAAAATACGAATGGTTAGTTAATGGTGTATGGAAAGAAGACAGTCAAAAAACATTGGCATTAGAAGATGCTTTACACGATTACGGGGATTTTAGTATAAGCGACCAAAGCCATATATCACAAGAAATAGCAGAGGAGCTGATTCAAAACGGAACAATCGTACTACAAGGAGATATTGGTTATGGAACGTTTTATCATGAACCAAAAAAAATTCAATTAAATAATTGGGAAAAACCGGATTTACAGGAATAATATAGAAAATGTCAGCATTGCTTAAAGCCATAAAATAGCCTTTTCTCCTCACGAAGCTCAAAAAAAGACAAATCAACGAACGGGGTTTGAAATGCCTCAATAAATATTTGAGCGCATATTGAATATTGGGAAATAAAATTTGCAAAGATGGCTGCTAATAAAAGCGGCCCCTATTCCCATCAGTTTTAGATTTAGATCCCTAAGACTGCATATCCGTAATAATATTATGCGCCAATGCATAGCGGGTTAGTTCTGAATTGGTAGACAAATGTAGTTTTTCCATTATCCGTGCCCGGTGTGTGCTGATGGTTGTCATGGCTAATGAAAGGGACGCAGCTACCTGGCTGGTAGTGCTGCCGGAAGCGAGCATTTTAAAAATTTCGAACTCCCGGTTGCTCAATAGTTCGTGCGGCTCTTTGCCGGCTTCCTGTACACCCAGTAATTTTTCTGCTATTTCGGGGGTGATGTATTTTCTTCCAAGGAAGATGCGGTTAACGGCCGTGATTAATTCGTAAGGCGCGGCATTTTTATTCATATAGCCTGCGGCGCCCGCCTTTAATACCCTTATGGCATACAGATCTTCTGTGAAGATGCTGAGGATAAGCACCGGTAAATCTGGTTTAATCAGGTTGATTTGTTTCAATGCTTCCAGGCCACCACGGCCCGGCATGTCAAGATCAGATATTACCAGGTCCCAATCATGATCCATCACCTCTTTAACCAGCGCATCGCCATCGGACACTTCTTTTATCACCGCATCAGGATATTCATCGGTGAGAATCTGGATAAGTCCTAAACGGATAAAACTGTGGTCATCGGCCAGTAATATTTTTCTCATTTGATATAAACAGTTTATATATCTTTTGACACGGTAAGAGGCAGCTGCACCGTAATTTTTGTACCATTACCCGGGGCAGTAACCAGTGCAAATTTACCTGCCAGTGATAAAACCCTTTCTTTCATACCTAATATGCCAAATGAATGATTGGTTTTTACCGCTGCCGGATCAAACCCCTTTCCATTATCATCAATACTAAAAATAACCATGTCATCACTCGTGCACAAGGATATCTGCACTTCCGAAGCCCCTGCATAGCGGATGATATTGGTTAGCGCTTCCTGGTATATCCTGAAAATACAGGTAGACACAGGTTCTGGTAATGCAATGTCGGTATTTGTACTCGTAAAATGAAGTGCTATGCCTGTATTGGCAGAAAGTTGTTTTCCCAGCCATTCAATAGCTTCCAGCAGGCCGCGGTCGTCTAAAACAACGGGTCTCAGTTCACTTAGTATTCTTCTTATGGACAGGTTACTGCCATCCAGCAACCCGATAACGTTTTTCAGTTTATTCTTTACCGCATTGTTTTCCGCCAGTGTTTTTTTATCAATCCATGCAATGTCCATTTTTATAGCCGTGAGTTGCTGCCCCAGTTCGTCGTGAATTTCGCGGCCAATCCTTTTTCGCTCTTCTTCACGGATATGCTGCAGGTGCGCCGTTAATTTTCTTAGTTGTGCGGTGGTTTCTTTAATCTGCTGTTGCGCTTTTACCCGTTCAGAAAAATCAATGCCTACGCCTGCAATGCAACGCGTTTCTTCATAATCAATGGCCATCCCGGTAAAATAGAAAGGTATTTTTTCGTTTGATTTTAAAAGGAAGTCGGCTTGCACATTGTCCTCACCTGTAAGAGACGTATTAGATATTTTTTTTTGAAGGATTTCTTTTTCCTCCGCGATAAAAAAATCAAGGGGATGCATGTGCCGTATTTCTTCACCCGTGTAACCCGTAATGGTTTCAAAATTTGTATTCCAGCGCAAAAATTTTCCTTCACTGTTAAAGAGATAAAAAATGCCAGGTAGACTATTGATGATGGAGTCTGACAGGTTTTTTTCTTTTATAATTTCATTGCGGGCTTTTATCCGTTCGGTAATATCCTGCAGCGTACCGTTAATTCTTAGCGGCTCACCCTTTTCATTTTTTTCAAGTTCTGCGAGGGCAGCAATGTATTTTAGGGGACTGCCATCAGCGGGTTGTATCCTGAATTCAATATTGTATCCTTCATTGCGTTCAACCAGCCTTGTCGCCGCTTCCTTTACGATAGCAATATCAATGATGCAAGCGGAAACGGCCTCCCTTTTCATTTCACCTTCTGCTGCCGGAAATCCATAAATAGCCATCGCTTCCTTGGAGGCCCAAACGATATCACTGTTCAACTCCTGTTGCCAATAGCCCAGTTTCCCCAATTCCTGCGCTTTGCGTAGCCTGATTTCATTTTTTATGATCTTAGCTGCTGTTTTTTTACTTTCGGTAATATCGCTGTACATAACAGTGAGGCCATCATGAGCAGGGTATATTTTAACGGAAAACCAGGTATCCACTGGCGCGTAAAAATTTTCAAATTCAACTACCTGCCGGGTATTCATGGCTTCATGACACTTATCCCAAAATGCCGTGACTTTAATTTCCGGGTGGATTTCCCATACAGTTTTACCAATGGTTTCTTCTTTTCCCAGAGGATGCGTAGCCACCGCCGCATCATTTAAAAAAGTATAGCGCCAGTCATTGTCCAACGATATCATGCTGTCATTAATGCGATTGAGTGCAGTTTCCTTTTCCTTATTAACTTTTGCAATTTCTACTTCTGCTTTTTTGCGGGTAGTGATATCTGTAGTGGTTCCTACATACCCGATAATCTGGCCTGACGTGTTTCGTTCTGGCACGGCTTGGCCCAACACCCATGCAATGCTGCCATCCGGGGATATAAACCGGTATTCAGATAAAGAGACATCCTGGTTTTTTGTTGCGTTCTGCCAGCCCATGGTTAGTGCTGCCCTGTCTTCAGGGTGCACTGCATTCAGCCAGCCATTGCCCAGTGCGGCTTCGCGCTTCATGCCCGTAATCTGGCACCAGCGGGGGTTAACGTAGGTGGTATAGCCGCTGGCATCAGTATGGAAAATACCCACGGGAGACATTTCAGCAAGTATTTCATACCGCTGTTTACTTTTTATCAATGCATCCCTGGTTTCCTGTTGCAATTTTTCTTTACGCCAGAATAATACCAGTAAAATCATCAGTAAAAAAATAATGGACAGCAACAGGTAATGAAAGGCGTTTTCAGTATACATGGATGTGGTATGTAGGAAAGGTATCAGCACGGCCATTGCTACTAAAAGCAGGGCTACTATTCTTATGCTGGTCATATAGGTTGACAGCCTGCGCTTCATAATGGAAAATTGCAGTATAGGAGTGATGTTAAACGCTATTAAACAGGCTTTTAGTGATATTTTCCGTCGTGCTCTTAAAGATATGCATAAAATATAGAATATATTTTATGCCGGAATGATTGGGTCAAAAATTGCTTGTATATACGCTGCTGTATGCCTGTTATTGGCTTCGTGAGCATGCAGGTAAGTAGTCTGCGTACGAGGGCGCATAGAGGCCGCATAGAAGACAATCATTAATGGTATTCATTTACAGTACTGTTAGCTGCCGGGCGTAAACAAATTGAGGTAAACATTGTTAAACTGGACTATGGACTGGAACAGGTTTTTTATGACGGGATGTATATATTTTTTTATGACAATGGCTGCGGCCGGTCAGGCAGACGGTGAGTTGAAGCAGGATAAGGATGGTATAAAGGTTTATACCAAAAAAATGGATAATTCTCCTTTGAAAGCGGTGCGCGTTGTATGTACCCTTAATACATCACTCAGCACCTTAACGGCTGCATTACTGGATATAAAAGGCAGTACAGACTGGGTGTATGAAACCAGGAAAGCATCACTGCTGAAACAACTTTCCCCTTCTGAACTGATCTACTATTCTGAAGTACAAATTCCCTGGCCCGTGAGCAACCGCGATTTCATTATCCTGCTTACCGTATCGCAGGACCCAAGAACCAAAGTAGTTACCGTGGCCGGCCACAACAAACCTGATTATCTCCCGGAGGTTAAGAATATTGTGCGTATACAAAAATCATATTCCAAATGGTTGATTACGCCTTTGTCAAAAGGCCAGGTAAAAATTGAATATGATCTGCAGGTTGACCCCGGTGGCAATGTGCCTGCCTGGCTGATCAATATGTTTGCTGCAAAAGGGCCTTATGAGACTTTTAAAAGGCTGCGCGAACAGGTAAAGAAGCCTGCTTACAGCCGTGTAAGCTTTCCCTTTATTAAAGATTAAAATTCTTATCTGCTCCTGCATACCGTCTTCGTAAGGAGCGGTCTCAAAATAGATTTTTCTTCATTTGTTATCCGGCTAAAATATAATTAAATCAGGTGAAATCATTTACCAGCGCGGGTTCTGGCCCCTTTCCTTTGGAGAGGGGTGGGGTGAGGTAAAAAACCTTCCCAATAAAGGGCAAATAGATTTCTTCTACCATCTTGTGCTTGCTAAAGCACCACAACTAAGGAGACGCACCCATCGCCCGGTGTCTCCACTGGCCATTTGCTGTTGATTGATGAAACAGGTGAATCATTTTTGAACCAGCCTGGTGAAATACCGTTTTCTCTTCTCCGTTTCATACAGTCTCATGCTGATGAAATAAAAATTATGCTACCCGTAATTGTAGAGCGTATAACTTAGTCGCTCAGAATAAAATGGGCAGACTTTTTTTCCGGGTGTTGCTACTGCACGGTAACAATACCGTTAGCTGAGAAAATCAAGCTGTCCTTATCAATAAAAGACAATTCAATGAATATTCGCCACACAGCAATTAGACAGCTTCTTTGTTTATTAATCCCTGTCTTTTATTTACACGTCCTGCAGGCCCAGCAGACAGTTGTGCAATACCTCTCCGGTACTGATAAAGACCATACGGTAGCATGGGATTTCTTTTGCACAAAGGGGCGTAACAGTGGTAAATGGGCAAGCATTCAGGTGCCTTCCTGCTGGGAACAGCAGGGATTTGGGGCATATGCTTATTATAAAGACAGCGCTAATCCCGAGCAGGGTTTGTACAAACATTCATTCAAAGTATCGCCGGTAAGCAAAGGCAAAAAAATATTTATTGTGTTTGATGGCGCTATGACCGATGCTGAAGTAAAGATCAATGGCATGCTGGCAGGGCCCATTCACCAGGGTGGATTTTACCAGTTCAAATATGATATCACTGAATTGATACAATTTGATAAGCCCAACTTACTGGAGGTGACCGTAAGCCGGCGTTCTGCCAATGAATCAATAAACCGTGCCGAACGCAAGGCAGATTTCTGGTTGTTTGGTGGCATCTTCAGGCCGGTTTATCTTGAAATGATGCCGGCAATTTTTATTGAACGCGTTGCCATTGATGCGCGGATGGACGGGGAGTTTCGCATGCAGGTATTCAGTAACAAGTCTGGCAATCAAGTGCTGGAAGCCCAGGTTTGTGAATTGAACGGAAAGCCGGTTGATAAACCTTTTATGCTGATGCCGGGCGATAGCGTACTGCAGCATCATTTTAGTAATGTTAAACTTTGGAATGCCGAGCAGCCCAACCTCTACCTGGTAAAGCTGGCGATTAAAGAAGGCAGTAAAGTAGTGCATACGATGCAGCAACGTTTTGGTTTCCGGACAGCTGAAGTGCGCCCGCACGATGGATTTTATGTAAACGGCGTGAAAGTAATTTTTAAAGGTGTTTGCCGCCACAGTGAATGGCCAGAAACCGGCCGGACGTTGAGCCGCGCCATTCACCTGATGGATATTGGCTTAATAAAAGACATGAACATGAATGCCGTGCGCATGAGCCATTATCCGCCCGATAAAGAATTTTTAGATTTGTGTGATTCGCTGGGTCTCTTTGTGCTGGATGAATTAACCGGCTGGCAGGCTGCGTATGATACAGTTGTTGGCAGAAAGCTGGTGAAGGAACTGGTGGTAAGGGATGTCAACCATCCATCCATTGTTATCTGGGATAATGGCAATGAGGGCGGCTGGAACAGGGCACTTGACAATGACTACCAGTTATATGATCTGCAGAAGCGACTGGTTATTCATCCCTGGGAAAGATTCAATGGTACCAATACCAAACACTACCCGGATTTTAAATATATACAGAACGAGCTGGCCACGGGCAAAGAAATATTTTTTCCTACTGAATTTATGCATGGATTGTTCGATGGCGGCCATGGTGCCGGACTGGATGATTTCTGGACTGAAATGATGAAGAACCCGCTTTGTGCCGGTGGGTTTTTATGGAGCTTACATGATGAAGGACTGGTGCGCAAAGATCGCCATGATAGTATTGATGTGGCTGGTAACTCGGCACCGGACGGTATTGTGGGGCCACACCGGGAGAAAGAGGGCAGTTACTACACCATTAAAGAAATATGGAGCCCGGTTGTAATTGAAACTAAAATACTGCCGGCAGATTTTGATGGCAAAATACCCGTTACTAACCGGTACCTCTACACTAATTTAAATAAATGCCGGTTTAAATGGAAACTGGTCCGTTTAGCAGGTGCTAAAGACATAGCAGCGGGCGATCAAATGATTGCCAGCGGCGTATTGCCTGCAGTATCAGTTGAGCCCGGCAACAGCGGCGTGCTGGATATTAAATCAACGCGTTTTGCCAGCGCAGATATATTGTATATCACTGCGTATGATAGCCGCAACCAGGCTGTTTTTACATGGAGCTGGCCGTTACGTTCGCCCCAGAAAATAGCCGGCCTGCTGCCCGTTTCAACTAAAGCAGCGGCTGCTATTGAGGTAAGCGACAGTATGGGATTAATATCGGTCCGTTGCGATGGTATTAACTACCGCTTTGATAAAACCAGTGGTTACCTGCAGCAGGTTGTTAATGCCGGTAAAATGATTTCATTTAATGGCGGGCCTTCCCTGGCCGGCGCTACATTGACCTTAACCGCGTTTAGGCATTACCGGCAGGACAGCCTCTACGTGGTAGAACCGGTTTACAAAGAAGAAAATCACTTTAGCGTGAAATGGGTTTTCCGGGCGGGAAGATTACCAAGCTTGCAGTACCAGTACAGTACCACCGGCGAAAATGATTATGCCGGCATCACATTTAATTATCCCGAAGAAAAAATAACCGGCCTGCGGTGGATGGGGCAGGGGCCTTACCATGTATGGAAAAACCGTCTGAAAGGTTTGCAATGGGGTGTATGGCAAAAAAAATACAACAATACCATCACCGGTGAATCCTGGGATTACCCGGAATTTAAAGGATGGCATGCCGGCTTGTATTGGGTAACCCTGCAAAATAAAGAAAAGGATTTTACTGTTTATACTGAAGATGAGAATGTGTACCTGCAGGTGCTGCAACCTGCAAAACCAGTTGGTGCAACCAATAATAATACAAGTCCTGCTTTTCCCGGAAACAGCATTGGCTTCTTCAACAGCATCAGTGCTATTGGTACCAAGTTCCAGGCGGCAGGGGTAATGGGGCCACAAAGTCAAAAAAATCAGTCAGTGCCCAGGCCTGTAGGTGGAACCCTTTTATTTGATTTTACGACAAAATAATTGTTCAATATCATGATTGGAACTAACCTTATCTTCATTTGACAGGTTGAGAACGCATTGTATTAAGCGTGGAAACTTTTTAAAAAAGTAATATGAAAGATTCCACCGGAACTTCATTGGTAAGGGCGCTTGGTATTGTTACTGCTACATTACTGGTTGCAGGCATTATGATAGGGTCGGGCGTTTTTAAAAAAATTGTACCAACTGCGCAAACTGGCCTTGGTGAAGCCTGGATACTGGCAGCCTGGGTACTGGCTGGCATTATTACCATGTTTGGCGCATTTAACCTTGCAGGTTTATCATCCTTGACAGAAGAATCCGGTGGCGTGTATGAATACCTGCGGCTGGCTTTTGGTAACTTTTTTTCTTTTTTATTTGGCTGGACTGATTTTGCCATTATTGGTTCCGCATCCGTGGCGGCGCTGGCTTTTATCTTTTCGCAAACCGTCAACACGCTTGTTCCGCTGCCCAATCCTTTTGAACATTGGCAGCAGTTATCGATCGGGCATTTTATTTATCCTTTTGCAGATGGTGGCATTAAACTATTGTCGGTTTCAATTATTCTTCTGCTTACATGGGTCAATTACCGGGGAGTAAGGGAAAGCGGCTATTTAAATAATATTTTTACAGCCGCTAAAATCGCCGGCATTATTATCCTCATACTGCTTGGTTTATTTTATACAGCGCCTGTGTTGCCGCAGCAACCGGTTATTACCCATGCACTGAGCAACAATTTGCAGGGCAGCGCTTTTTTCAGCGCTTTTTTTATGGTAATGCTAAGCGTATTCTGGGCCTATGATGGCTGGGTTGATATTGCAGCCATCACGGGAGAGATAAAAAACCCTAAACGCAATGTTCCGCTTTCCATCATCATTGGCGTATCGATGGCAACCGGCTTATATGTGTTGGTTAATTATGCATATATGAAAGTCTTGCCATTGGACAGGCTGGCTGCAGTAGGCGAAAATGAAATTGGCGCAGCCGTAGTAGCAAATGCAATACTGGGCAATGCGGGTAAAACAATGATCAGTATTTTAATTATGATCAGTGTATTTGGTTCGTTGAATGGGGTTATACTTTCGCATACCCGCATTTATTTCCGCATGGCGCAGGAAAAGTTTTTCTTTAAAAAAGTAGCAGCTGTACATCCCCGATACAGAACGCCGCATATGGCGTTGATGTATACCATGTGCTGGAGTTGCATACTGGTTGTTTCCGGAACTTTTGAAATGCTTACGGATATGGTTGTTTTTGCTACCTTTCTTTTTTATGGACTACTCGCCGCAGCGCTTATTAAAATGAAGCGGGCCGGAAAGATACACGTAAAGCTAACCGGCTACCCCCTTGTACAAGTAGTTATCATGCTCTTTTCAGCAACACTTGTTGTGAATACCATTATTACCCAACCAAAGCAATCTTTAACCGGCATGGTATTATTGCTTAGTGGAGTACCGTTTTATTATTATTTCAGGAAAAAAAATAGTGAATCCAAATAGCATTACCCGTGTTGCAAAAAGAATGGGGTCGGAAATGCGTATGCATTTTTAATGGTAGCGGGTATTTACTGTAAGCCTGCCGGTACCGGCAGGCAATTAGTTAACGGGCATTGCCCTGGCAAAATTCAGTACGATGGTATTGCCTGCAGGAATAATGCTGAACAGCTTTTCTTTGCCTGTTTCCGCAAAAGAGCCCGCTGTGGCGTTAACTGTATAATTCATTGCCTCAAACATGCAATCAATCTGCTGAGTACTTATTTTTTTAAATGGCAGCGTGGATGTGGGCGCAGCAGCCAGGTGCAAAAACCAATTAACCGATTCCCTGCCGGTAAGGTTTATTTTAATTTGCTGTTCGTCAATGTCTATTGTAAAGCCTGCATCAAAAGATTTGAGCTGCCAGGAAATATGCAGTTTGCCTTTGATGGAGTCTGATATTATCGGGTCGCCGCCTTCCAGCAATATTTCCTTTCCATTCACCATCGCTTTAAAACGCAGTCCGGCCGTTGTATCTTTTGCACTCCACCTGTACCCGTCAACAAAAGGAAGGGTAAAAAAACTGCATTCATTGGTGACGGCTTTGTTAGCCGTATAAGCAGAAGGAAAGTTTTCATCAAATAAATGGATATCACGGAAACGCAGAACGCCGTTTTCCCATAATAAATTGAGCCTGTAAAAACGGCTGTTAAACCATACTGTTTTCCGGTTGCTTCCCGCAAGGTCTTCATTAACCGTTACTGATGTGGCAGGTGTGGTTTTATAATGGTCTTTAAACCATTGTCCTGATGCAGCCAATGTTTCAACCCTTATTTTCTTTTCATCGCGTAACCGTGCAATCAGCGGCATTTGTATTTCGAAACCTTTTGACATGGCATCCCAGGTAAAAGAATTTTCCTGCCCCGCCTGTACATAAGCATATTCCATGGCAGCGCCTTCCACAAATTGTTTAAAATACCAGTTCACCCAGGCAGAATCACCGCCGCCAAAAGGGTAAACAGGTTCCAGTGTAATAACGCCCTGGCCATTGCTGCCATTACCGTTATCATCATACTGGCGCACCGGGTCACTGCCCAGCATCCTGAAAACAGGAACCGGAATCTGGTTCTGTTCATTTTGTGCCGGCATATAAGAGTTGATTTTGCTTGGATAATAGGCCTGGTTCCAATAACCGCCCCATAATGTATAGCCATCTGTACCGAGCTGATCCTTGCAATTGCTGGAAGCAATAATTTTATATTTCGTGCAGAGGTAGTTTAACGTGTGGGCATCAATAAACCAGGAGCCAACAGATTTGGGATAGTAGCCAAATATTTTCTTAAAATCTTTCATATACACATCCACTAATTTTTCACGCTCTGCCGGTGAATAGCCCGTAGAGAACCCTACATCTGCATGCCAGTCCCACGGATAGCGGCCCCTCCATGGCAGGCCTGCATTTTCCACCAGCGGCTGAGGAATTTCCCACCAGGCGCCAATTTCAAAATCGCCGGAAGGCAGGCTTTTTAACAGTTGCTGGTAACGTTTATCAAGCAGCGCATCGTACTGCAATAAAAAAGTACCGCCGAGTTTATATTTTTTCATCAGCTGCACCTGCTTCACCACGGTTTGATAGAGGAGGTCCTCCGTAATTTTTGGATCCCTCGGTTCCAGCAAACGGATAAAGTTGACAATGTTTACAATTTTCGGCTTGCTTATTTTTTCTTCCGGAATACTGTTATTATTGTTGGCGCCCATAAATGAACAAAGCAGCATTATACTGCCAGTAGCAAGCATGAGCCAGTTTCTGTTAAGCATCATTTGTTATATTAATTTTTCTGCTATGTTTTCCAATACTAAAATACAATATCTTTTGTGCCAACGGTGTAAGTAAGCCGGCCTGCCAGCTGAATATGCGTTAACAAATGGTTTCTTATCCGGTACAAAACAAGGAACATCATCCTGTAATCAATATCTTTATTACCCTGTCCAGGAAGTTTTTGTAACCTGCAATCATTTTGACCTATGCAGATAGTAACTGTTATTATTTTATTGATAGTCATCGCTGGCACCATCTATACTTCGCTAAGGAAAAAACCACCGCTGCTGCAACCCGGCATTGAAACGGAGCGACAATTGTTGCAACAGCATGTGCCATTTTACCAGGCACTTGCTCCGGCAGAAAAAGAAAGGTTTGAAACTGCCCTGCAAAAGTTTTTGCAAACGGTTCGTATTACAGGCGTTCAGACAAAGGTAGAAGACATGGACATGGTTTTTATTGCAGCGGCGGCGATCATTCCCATTTTTGCATTTGAAGGATGGGAATACCGCAATATTCATGAAGTTTTGTTGTACCCCGATTCTTTTGACCAGGAATACCGTACAACTGGTAATGGCCGCGATACATTGGGTATGGTAGGTACCGGGCCCATGCAAAACGTGATGATTTTATCAAAGCATGATGTAAGGGAAGGATTTCTAAACAATACCGGTAAATCAAATACCGCCATTCATGAATTTGTACACCTGGTAGATAAAACGGATGGCGATACAGACGGATTACCGGAGGCTTTATTGCCGCATAGATACGCATTACCATGGCTGCAACGCATGCACCAGGAAATACAGCAAATCAAATCCGGCGACTCGGATATCCATCCTTACGCAGCAACTAATGAGGCTGAATTCCTGGCAGTAGCGGCGGAATATTTTTTTGAACGCCCCAAACTAATGCAGCAAAAGCACCCGGCATTGTATGAGCTGTTGCAGCAAATCTTTACACCTGCGCGGTCAGCCGCAGAATAATGTTATGAACGGGAGATGGTTTTACCCGGTTGGTTAAAACAGGTTGCTGGTATTGCGGTTGTAGGCGGTCTTAATAAAAAAATGCTTCAGGGCCAGCAGCTTGTCAGTATTAATAAGGTCAACCCCGCAATTACGCAAGAAGAGCCATACGGTTTCATTTTCAGGAGAACCCCATAAACGCACTTTTGTACCTGCCACATGTGCTTTGTCTACCAGTGCCAGCAAACGTTCACGTTCAAAAGCAGGTATATCACCTTTGCCTCTCCAGGTGATAAGGTTTGAATATTTGCAGCTGGCTGTGGTAAACATTTCCGGGAATTCTTCTCTTTGCATTTTTCTCAAATCAGCATCGGCAAACACAAACCTGGACGCTTCAGATTCCAGTAACTGCAATGGGCGGTGGCCGGTTAGCACCAGTGTAAGGTTACGGATAGTGACTTTTCCATTATCGCAGGTGGAAAGAATATCTTTATAATCGTTGAGCACTTTTCTTAAGGCGGCATATGTTTTTGCGCCTCTCGATTTTATATCAATCATTAGTACAATGGTATCAAGGGATGTTTGAGCCCTGAGTGATATGCCTGCAAGACGGTTTAGAAATGGCTGCAGGTAGAGTGCCTCAATGGTATGTTTCTTTTTTAAAAAAGGGGGACGGTGTGCCACCAGGAGCTTTGAGTGGCGTAAGTAAATGTCTGCTTCCACGTAAGTAAACCCATTGTCCAGCGCATCCAGTAGTGGCCGCTTGTGCCAGTAATCATTGTGCGCATATGCATTGGGCAGGTGAATAACCTGGGCCGACAGCGTAATGGAAAACAGGAGGGGGATGATAAAAAAAAGCAAGGATCGGGTTCCTGCGAACTGATTTTTTTTCATGGGGGCTAACAATTTTCGGGGGCAACGGAATGTAACCTGGTATTTCTACTTAATCAAGTGATTAACGAATCTATAAAAAAAAAAGTTAATCTCCAATATTTGATTTTCCACACTGGTATTAATAACTGCTTGTTAACCGGGGTGCTTTTTTGCAGGCATTACGGTCAGCTAAACAGCTCGCTCTATTCCATACAATGAACGGTTTACAGGCGGGTATATTGCTAATGGGTTAAAATGGATTAGCACCGCTCTGCAATTTCCCCGGCAGTACGTATCAGCAGGCAGTATTGCCCCCTCTGATAACAATGCCGCCGGGTAATTGCTGGTATTTAAATTGTCTTTTTGAACAGGGGCCTGTATACTTATACCCCATAAGTGGTATTGCTGGCATTGTCAAAAGAATTTATTTTCGTTTCATACCTGTGGATACCGGATAGGTAACCCTGGCACCATAGCATTCATTGCACGGATTTTTTCTCCATCAACTATAAAGATTTTTATTATGGCCGTATTTTCAGCTTACCATGGGGTTACGCATAACCAGCACCAGTTGCATTACAATGATCTTTCCGGAAAGGGTTACCATATGATTGCATTAAGCGTTTATGGGTCGCCGTCAGACGCCCGGTATGCCGCCACCTGGGTTAAACGCCTGGCCAATCAGCAGGCTGCAATTCATGGCGCCAGTGCTACCGCTTACCAGCAGTTTGTAAACGACTGCAAGGCCCAGGGATATGCTCCCTTGCTATTATCTGCTACAGGCAACCGCAATAATGCCGTTTTTGCTGCTGTATTTGAGAAGGGTGGCAGTGGCGCCTGGAAAGCAAGGCATGATATGGGTGCGGTACACGAACCCAATAATCTGTCGTTTGATGAAGAAAACAATGCGGCCCGCGCACAGGGACTTATGCTGCAGCAGGTAACTATTTACGGGGCAGCCAATGATAAAAGATATGCGGCTATCTGGCGCAGTAACCCCGGCTACGTAAAATGGCATGTGCATGCAGCAGATACCAATTACCAGGCAAGCTTTAATGCAGAAACACAGCTGAATATTTACCGTCCGGCCCATGTGGTATCTTCTGAGCACGGTGTTTATTGCTCCGTTTTCAAAGATGATATGCTGGGCAGCTGGGCGGCCGGCCATGGTATGAGTTCTGACGCTTACCAGCTGGAGTTCGACAAGCAAGCGGCCAAGGGGCTGATGCCCATATGCATTGACGGTAGTGGCACCGGCGCCAATACCGTCTACTCCGCCATCTTTGCCGCAACAGATATTCCGCAGCAGCGCCTGTTTTCTAAAACAGGAAGCGGGTTGGCGGTATTGGCCGGGCTGGACGGCATTGTACAGTCTTTTATGCAGCAACGGTGGGTGCGATGCCTGCAACTGAGCATTGGTAAAAACGGCGTCAATAAATACAATAAAGCATTTACGTGGGCAGAACAAGACTACCGCAATGCACAAACCAGCGACAGATTTTTGCTGGCCAGCTGCAGCAAAATTTTTGTAAATGCCGCGGTTCAGTTTTGTTATGATGACCCAAGCATTGATTTGAGCCCGGGCGACAAAGTGTATTCCATACTGGGGTTCAGTAGCCCAAAAGATGCCCGCAGCAACCAAATCACCATACAGCAACTGCTCGATCATACATCCGGTATAGATACTTCGTTTGACCCTACCTATAAAATGCGTGATATTGCCCGTGAGCTACAGCACGCACTTAGCAAGGATGATATATGCCGGTACATGTATAAAAATAAAAGCCTTAATAACGACCCGGGTGCTGTGGACGCGTACTCCAATTATGGTTACCTGCTGGCAACGCGGGTAGTGGAGAAATTAAGCAACCAGGATTATTTCCAGTTCCTGAAATCAAAAATTCTTACACCAGAAAATATTACAGAGGTAAAAGTTTGGCCTACATCTGCTACTCCGCGGCCGGGCAATGAAGTATTACAGGAAGATCAGTGGATGCATGCAGGCGCGGTAGATTATAATTCCGATGTGCTGGCGCCCGATGTGTACGGGGGAGATGGCATGATAAAAGAAACGGCAGCCGGTTCATGCGGCATAGCAGCTTCAGCTAACGCACTGTCAACTTTTATTCACAACCACGCTGCCTGGGGAACAGGTGGCAGGTCTAATGGGCGACGTTCGGGTGGTACACCGGGTGCTTCCAGCTGGGCAGAATCGCGAAGTGGCGGGTTCGACTGGTCTTTTAACATCAATACCCGGGATTTTGGCGGTCCCACGCCCGACAAAGCCACCGAAGATTTTATTAAAAAAATAAATGATTTTTTAACCGCGGCACCGGCGGCTCTTTAAATTATTTGCAAACGAAATATATGTCAGTAATGATGACGGGCAGTGGCTGTATTACTGTAATTTGTATGTCATCCCCGGGATCTGATATCGGGACTTTCTAACTTTTCTTAGGGTCTTTACGTATTCAAATTATTTTGCTGTGGTAATTATTTATAAGGCCAGGCATAAAAAAAAATAATAAGTTCCCTGCGTTTTACCTACCCGGTAAGAACCGGATATCCAGTATAGCCGTACAACAAAAAAGGCTGTCCGGAACGACAGCCTCTTTGATAAAGTATTGCAGCAGAGCATTACCTCAGTCCACCTGATGCAGTAATTTTTTGTCCGTTGATCCATCCGGCATCATCAGAACCCAGGAATACTGCTACCCGGGCAATATCGTCTGGTTGTCCAATTCTGCCGAGTGGTGTACTGGCAATCATCTGCTTTTCAAAATCACTGCCGATGATGCCTTCGGTGTGCGTGCCTTCTGTTTCCACACCACCTGGTGCAATGGTATTTACCCTGATTTTTTTACTGCCGAGTTCTTTTGACAGTGCAACAGCAATGGTATCTACAGCACCTTTAGTGGCAGAATATACTACCGAGTTGGCCAGCGGATTGTCACTTACCACTGAACTAACGTTGATAATGCTGCCGCCATCTGCATTAAAATGATGCAGTGCCTCCTGGCTGGCAAGAATGGTACCCAGCACATTGGTATTGAACTGGCGGTGAAATTCATCTTCCGTAATAGCTTCCAGTGGCTCGAATTTAAAAATACCCGCATTATTTACCAGGATGTCCAGTTGGCCATAAGCCTTTTTTGTTTCCGCAAAGAGATGACGTACATCGGCTGATTTTGATACGTTTGCCTGTACGGCTATGGCCTTTCCGCCGCCGTCAACAATTTCCTTCACTACTTTGTCCGCACCAGTTTTATCAGAAGAATAATTTACTACCACTGATGCGCCTTCGCTACCATATGCTTTTGCTATTCCTGCACCGATTCCTTTAGAAGCGCCCGTTACAATGGCTACTTTGTTTTTTAATTTTGACATGATTGTTTTTTTATAATGATTGATTGTTTATAACATAATTAAATTATTTAACACCGTTAAGTATGGGCCAAAAAAAATCAGCTTTTTATAGCAGTAATAATTCCATCTATGGCATCCTTCAACACCTGCCGGTTAATATCTTCTGAAGTAAGCTGGTTGGTCATATTAATTGATATCAGTCCATGTATCACCGACCAAAAAGTATAGTATCTCCGGTCAATATATTCTTTCGTCCTCTTCTCTGCCGGCATTAGCTCTTCAATTTTTTGCCGCAACATGGCAGCCGGCGCTTTGATATTTGCACACGGGGTCTCATTTACACAGCAATTAACCCCAACGCCAAACATTACCTGGTACAATTGTTTTTCCGCAAACGCAAAATTCCAATAAGTAAGCCACATGGCTTCCAGCTGGGCAGCGGGATCGGTAAGGGCATTGCTGGCTTCTTCCATTTGCTGAGACAGTTTTACAAAACCCATACGTGTCAATTCCTGCAGAATGGCGTCTTTATTGCTAAAATATTCGTAAATAATAGGTGCGGTATATTCTATGCGATCTGCAATTTTGCGCATACTCAAAGCAGCCCATCCCTCCTCCTTCACTATTTCAAGTGAGGCATTAAGGATGTTACATCTTGTATCATCTTTTAATCTTCGTATGCGATCCTTGCTAGCCATTTTTAAATGAGTGTAAAATAATCTAACACCGTTAAACAAAGTTAACAGCATTCTTTTTATACCACCAAATGTTTTGCGGTAAACTTTTCTATAAGACGCACATTTAACAATTGGTAAGCGATAATTAATTTGTCAGGCAATGCAGTGTTGTATCAAAACCGGTCTGTTTTTGTATCGGAAACGAACAGGTAAATTCTAAAGATATAACTACCTGCGTGTTTATCAGGCAGATAGCTATCCGGCACTTTCTTAGTGCAAATGCTGATGGAATTTTCAGCAATTACATTTAATGCCTTACAATTACATTTAATGCCTTATTGACAGCATATGATTAGAAACTTTTTTAAAGTAGCCTACCGCAACCTGGTCCGCAATAAAGGTTTTTCGGCTATAAATATTACTGGCCTGGCTGTAGGCATGGCTGCAGCAATCCTTATTTTATTGTGGATCCAGGACGAACGCAGTTACGATGGGTTTCACCTAAAAAAAGACAGGATATACGAAGTCTGGAACCGCGTACCATCTGAAGGCAAGATTGCGTGCTGGAATTCCGTGCCTGCTCCACTAGCCCATGTACTTGAAACCGACCTGCCCGAGGTAGAACGTGCGGTAAGGGTAAATCAAAACAACACTTTTCTTTTTTCTGTAGCAGATAAAAAAATAATGAAATCCGGTATGGTGGTAGATACCGGGTTTCTGCAGTTATTCAGTTTTCCGCTGTTAAAAGGCAATGCCGCTACAGCGCTGAATGATCTGCATTCGGTTGTGCTGACCGAAAAGGCCGCCAAAAGCTTATTTGGCAATGAGGAACCGATGGGGAAACTCATAAAAATTGATAACAAAGACAATTTTACTGTTACCGGTGTATTGAAGGATCTGCCTGCTAATACAAGATTCAATTTTGAATACTTACTTACCTGGTCTGCCTATTTAAAATACCGGCAGGCTGTGGATTTAGGCTGGAATGACAATAGCACACACACCTATGTATTGCTGAAAGAAAACGCAGGCTTTGCAGCAGTGACTGCAAAAATTAAAGGACTGAAACAGCGATACAGTGATGAGGCCAGGTCAATAAAATGGGAGCTGTTTCTCTACCCCCTTAGCCGCTGGCGTTTGTATTCCAGTTTTACCAACGGTGCTGAAGATAAGGGTGGCCGCAGCACTTTTGTACAGCTGTTCAGCATTATTGCAGGATTTATATTGCTGATCGCCTGCATTAATTTTATGAACCTGAGCACGGCAAGAAGTGAAAAACGGGCGAAGGAAGTAGGGATACGAAAAGTTATTGGCGCACAAAAAAGTTCACTCATCAGCCAGTTTATTGGCGAATCTGTGTTTATTGCTTTACTGGCAGGTATTGCAGCCATTTTTATTGTACAGGTAAGTTTACCCGCCTACAACCAGCTTACAGAAAAAAGTTTATTTATAGATTTTGGCAGTAGCTACACTTGGATGGTATTTATAGGGTTTGTCCTGTTTACAGGCCTGCTGGCGGGCAGTTATCCGGCATTTTTTCTGTCCGCTTTTCAGCCCGTGAAAGTATTAAAGGGAACATTTAAGAAAGCGCATACACTGATAGCGCCAAGAAAAGTACTGGTTGTATTACAGTTTACGTTCGCCACCATTCTCATCATCTGTACCATTATTATAAAACAGCAGATTGACTATGCCCGTAACCGTGAGACGGGATATAACAAGGATAATCTTGTGTACCATTTTATGACAGGTGATATTCCCAAAAACTATACACTTATAAAAAATGAATTGCTCTCAGCCGGTGTAGCGCAATCTGTTACAAAAACAAATTCGCCGCTCACCGAAAGAAGAAGCGATGGATGGGGACAGGGCTGGGCAGGCAAGGACCCGAATGACAGGACATCTTTCGACCGGTTTTTAGCTGATGAAGGGCTTGGCCTCACTGCAGGGCTACAGTTTCTACAGGGCAGGGATTTCGATTTGAAACAATTTCCTACTGATTCAACCGGTCTCATCATCAACGAATCATCACTTAAAGTAATGAAGTTTAAAGATCCGTTGGGTAAAACCGTCAGTGACCTTGGCGTTGACTGGCATATTGTGGGCGTTGTTAAAGATTTTATTTTAACCAGCCCGTATGAACCAACAAGACCCATACTGATTTGCGGTGCAAAGAGTAGCTTTATGCGGTTCAATGTGATACAGATAAAACTAAATGGCAATAATACCACTGCTGGCAATCTGCAAAAAGCAGCCGCAATTTTTAAAAGATACAATCCCGAATATCCGTTTGAATATAAGTTTACAGATGAAGCATATGCATTGAAGTTTGAGAACGAACAACGGCAGGGTACGCTGGCCGCTTTGTTTGCAGGGCTTACCATTTTTATTTCTTGCCTGGGCTTGTTTGGTCTTGCTACCTACATGGCGGAGAACCGGACAAAAGAAATTGGTGTGCGCAAAGTGCTGGGTGCATCTGTAGCAGGTATTACGGCGTTATTATCAAAAGATTTTGTAAAGCTGGTCTTTATAGCGTTTGTAATAGCGGTGCCCGTATCATACTGGGGAATGTATACCTGGTTGCAGGGGTATGAGTACCGCGTCAGCATCCAATACTGGGTATTTGTAGTAACCTGTATTTCATCAGTTGCCATTGCAATAGCAACGGTTAGTTACCAGGCTATCAAAGCCGCATTGGCAAACCCCGTAAAAAGCCTCCGGACAGAATAATATTCTTACCTGTCATTTTAGGATAGGGCATATAACAGAATAAAAAAACCTCCTGGTCATTTTACTGACAGGAGGTTAATTTTTTTGGGGACGATAAACAACTAAACACACACTAAAAACTTTCAAAATCAGACCAACTAAATATTGGCATTCTAAGGATGTTGGATGGATTTACTAAGGATATTGGATATGTATCAATCTTGTAACTCAAAAGTAATCCACATTGGCATTGTGGACAAGAGCAGTTTTAACCCTTTTTTAATACTCGGTATTTACGGCCCTGATCGTATTTACACGAATCGATATACCGTAGACTTACGTAAAATGAGGCATTTAAACGGTGTAACGGTGCTTTAATTAGTGTTATTATCAACCAATGCAGGAATAAAGTGATGGCTACCCAGTTACCGGCCGCTGCAGAAATGTACTGGCTATCGTTATAAAGCATAAATAGCATAGCTGCAAAACCAAGGGAAGGGTAAGGGCAGTTCTTGATAAGAAATTATTCTTTAATAGCTTGTTTCTCTTTACGTTTATAAAAAGCCACCGTTGCAAAATGCGCTGCAACGGTGGAAGCTTAATGCGTAATAATATCCCAGTTGGATTTGTTAGCCTGTTTTAAAAGCTGGTTACATGGCTGTCAGCACGCTTTTCACAATTTTCCACTGTCCTTTTACTTTAACGACAGTATTGACGTAGCTCCCTTTAAGATCGACGCTTTCACCTGCAGCAGTAGTGCCTTTGAGATGATAGGTGCCGGTAGCAACAGTATTGCCATCTGCCTGTTTTTCTGCTTTGTTTTGTGTGATCTCTATAACTGGCTTAATATCCGCAAAAGATTTAGCAAATTCAGCACTGATGGCTTCATTGCCCGTGAGCGTTGTTCCGTCTGTGCCTATTCGTACGGCATCATCCGTGTACATCATTTTTAAAGCCTTTTCATTGTGCTTATTGTAAGTGTCCTGGAATTTTTTGGTAAATGTGGACAGGTCCCGGGTATCATCCTGGGCTTTTAATGGCGTAATAAATGCGGTAATGGCTGCAATGCTGACTAGCATAAAGCGGGTGATTGTCTTTTTCATGTTGCAATGGTTTGATGGTTTACGAAAATGGAGATAATAGAAACAGTTTATTTGGCACTGGTATAGAACTCAATTGCACGCGGGCCTTTATCTTTTCTTCCGGCATAGCGGATGATTTGCCATTGCCTGCCCATGGCGAAATCTGCATTACAGGCGCGTTGCTGCCGGGATAAGTCCTTTACTCCAGGCGGTAACTGAGCACTCAAACGGGTCTGAAGCCGCAAGGATGGGCACGCGGACTGCAGTCGCAGTAGGGATTGCTTTTATCGGTTAAACTTTTCTTTGCTGTTGTTGAAGAAGGAAGCAGAATGGCAAATATTGCCTTCAGCAATGTAAGTTATTTTTTCATAACCGTTGGTTGTTTTAAAGGTTTGCCGCCATTATTGCAATCAGTCCTGAAACATTCTATGCTTCTCGTCCGTTTGACCGGGCATCGCTCAGCATGTTGGGCCATTAGCAACATTGCATGATCAACCCGCCATTCCCCAAAAAAAATGCGCGCCTTACATATAATAGAGACCATGCAATTACGGCTTCATTTTATCTGTCCGGGCAGCTGTTTAGGTTCCCTGTCGCCTTTTGCGATGGAATAAAGCTGTATGAACTGTAAAAAACGTTGTATGGGCTGAACAGATCCAGTGCAGATGTTTATTAAATTTGACCAACCAAAAATCTTCTTGTTGCTGCGTTATACCTGTTCCATAGTCATCATCTTTTTTTTTGCAGGCAGCCAGTTTTTGCAAGCGCAGCAATACCTTTTTTCACGCCTTGGTTTTAAAGACGGGTTAAACCAGGAGAATATACACGGGGTACAGCAGGATGCCCGTGGATTCATCTGGATAGCGGCGGGCAATGTGCTGCAACGATACGATGGTAACCGCCTGGTGAATTTCTTCAGCGGCAGCAAAGGCGGTTTTCCGCATGGCGGTATCAGGGGAATGAAAATAGATGCTAAAAACAGGCTTTGGTTGCTCAATGGCGTGGCTTCAGTAGGATATATTGATCCCAATAATTTTTCTTATCACCCGGTTAAGGTACAGGTGCCTGAGAAATTTGATAATGTAATAAATGCCCTGTATGTAGACAACAGCAATAATGTGCTGTTGATTTTTATAAACCGCGGCTTTATTACCCTGCATGAAAAAACAGGTGAAATGGCAGAAAAATACAATCCATTTTCAGTACCGGTGGGTTGGGAGCCGACCCATTTGTGGCAGGATGCCGATAACAATTACTGGGTGGGTTCAATTAACGGCTTACTTAAATACAGCGCACAAAAAAAAATCTTATCGTACCGTGGGCACAATGATGAAAACGATCCGGTAATACAGGCATTTGAAAAATGCCAGCATATTGGCACACTGTACCGCGATAAAAAAGGGCTGTTCTGGATAACACACAGGGAGCTGGGCGTAACGATAGAAAGTTATAATCCTGTTAATGGCGAAAAAAAGGAATGGCAAAAGACAATAAGCAATAGCCTGCACGGTATTTATTATGAACTATGGGGCCTGTTTGAAACAAGTGAACATGATATATGGATGGCGGGGCCGAATTTTTTTGCCAGGGTAAACTATGAACAGCATCGGGTAGAGCCGGTAAAACCTGATGCCGCAGGTGAATACAGTATCCGCTATGACCAGGTAAATAGTTTGTTTGAAGACAGGGAAAAAAGTATCTGGGTATGCACCAATAAAGGGCTATTCCGGTTCAATCCTCCCGCACAGATTTTTAAGGTTATCAATAACAGGCTGCCCGGTAAGGATACCATCTTTACCCCGGATGTAACAGATTTTTTAGAAACGGCTGATGGTGAAATGATGGTGAGTACCTGGGGGAATGGTGTGTTCAGCTATGATAAAAAATTCAGTCCGGTGTCTTCTGCATATTTCAGCAGGGCTGCTGTATCGGGCGATGGAATGATGTGGTGTATTCTGCAGCGGAAGAATGGTGATATATGTTGCGGCATGCAGGATGGCATATTGTGCATCTATGAGAAGGATTCAAAGAAAATAACCAGGCTGCGACCAGCCGCCGCCGCCGGCAGATCAATCAGGCAGATAGCAGAGGATAAAAACGGCAATATATGGCTGGGTACGCAAGGCGGACAACTGGTAAAATGGAATACCAGTGCCAACACATTTACTGTACAGCAACAATTTAAACGCCTGGTATCACGGATTTTGGTTGATGAAGACAATAATATATGGGCATGTACAGACAACGATGGTGTATATTGTATTAATGCAGGCGACGGTGCAATAAAAAAACATTACACCGCAACAGGCGCCGCCAATACAACGCTGCTGATAAATGGTGCTGCAGATATACTGCAGTACGATGACAGCACCATGGTTATTATTTCCAATGGATTGAACATTTTAAACAAAAAGACAGGGCTGTTTACTTACCTGGATGAAGGGGCAGAGTTGTCCAGTATGGTAAAAGATAATAATGGGTATTTGTGGATGACCGGCGCAGCGGGTATCATTTGCCGGCAATTGAAAAAAAGAAAACTGCACCTCACATTTGATGCAAGGGATGGCATCAACAACTTTTCTTTTAACGTAGGCGCCAGTGCACTGTTAAAAAACGGCCACATTATTTTTGGTACCAATCATGAGTTTATTGTGTTTGATCCTGAAAAGGCAAGGGATTTTAGTGACCAGTTACCGGAAGTACAGGTAGCCGGACTATCGGTTATGGATAAATGGATTTCGGCGGATTCTGTTCTGTCGCTGGGCCGGCTCCATCTTACGCACACGCAAACTTCGTTAACCCTGCACCTTACGAGCAATACATTTCAGTCACTCTACGCTATACACTACAGGCTGGAGGAAATTGATAAAAGCTGGAAGCAGGTAAACAGCAATGGTGAGATTAACCTCAACTATCTGCAGCCCGGAAAATACATATTAAAAGCAGCCTGTTTAAACTTAAATGGCGACCCTGGCAAATTCATCAGCATTCCAATATATATAGCAGCGCCGTTTTACAAAACATGGTGGTTTTACAGCCTCATTGCTTTGGTCCTTGGTTGTGTATTATTCTGGCTTGATAAAGAAAGGATGAAACGCAAAGAAGCATTTCAGCAAATGCGGACCGATATTGCGGCTAACCTGCACATGGAAGTGAATACAGCGCTGGGCAATATCAATATACTCAGTGAAATGGCCAAATTAAAAGCGGCAACAGAACCACAGAAATCGATAGAATTTATTGAGCAGATACACAGCAAGAGTAATGATATGATACTGGCCATGGATGATATGATGTGGAGTATCAGCCCCGAAAACGACAATATGGATAAAACCATATTACGCATGCGCGAATACATACAGGCGCTGAACAGCCGTTATGGAAGTCGTGTTGAAATGCAGGTAGATGAAAAAGTAAGTGCTACCAAGGCCGACATGCAGTTCCGGCACGAAGCATTTATTTTATTTAAGGAAAGTATTACCGGGCTGCTGGAAAGCAATGCCAGCAACTGCATTATATATCTGGGTTGTGAAAAAAATAACCTCTTGTACAGTATCCAGTTCTCTACTCATTGCTGCGATATGCAAAAGCTAAACAACCTGCTGCACAGCCGTGAAATGGGCAAACGCATGCAAGCCATCCGGGCCTCTATACAGATAGAATTGCGTAAAAGCAATTCTGTACTTACGTTGAAAGTACCGGTAGTGGTTTAACCGGATTGTGAAGGTTTTATATTTTTGCTTTCACGGTATCCCCTGAAATTTTTAATTGTATTCCCTGGCGGTATCATTCACCACACGAAGAACGGCTTAATGAACGCAACTGAAATGAGTCGTTTCAAAAATAAATGCAGGAGATTATTAAATATTGCTAATTTTAGTCCAGCCTTTAACCTGCTTTACGTTTTTTATTTTTACGGGAAGCTGGTTAACAATAATAGTGGATTGCTTATTTTTAGTACTGCCAAATGAAAGATAACCGTTCACAGCAGGATACCGACTGGTTGCACCGCATCCAGAAAAATGATGAACAGGCGCTCGCCTTGTTGATGCGCAAATATTATACAGACCTGTATAATTATGCTGCCCGTTTTACACCAGATGAAGCATTGATTAAGGATTGCATCCAGGAAGTATTTATCAGCCTCTGGCAGAGAAGGCAGACCGTTGGCATTATTTTATCCCCCCAATTCTATTTTCTCCGCGCCATCAAAAACAAGGTGCTTAAATCACTCGATACAGCAAAACGTAAGATTGGTAATCACCCATTGCCTGACGATTATGATTTTTCGCATGAATTCTCCATTGAGAAAATAATTATTGCTAAACAGGTGTCGGAAATAAATGCCGATAGGTTGAAAACAATACTGGCGCTTTTATCTAAAAGGGAAAAAGAGGTCATTTATTTAAAATATTACCAGTACCTGGACAATGGCCAGATTGCTGACCTCATGAATATTGGCCGGCAGTCAGTGTACAATCTTCTGCACGATGCTATCCGTAAACTAAAAGCGCTCTGGCACCAGGAATTTGTGGCCCAATAACAGCATCTTACACAATCAATTGCCCCTTTTTTATTTGTTGCTCATCTATTGTTCCGTAGAGGAGATGGGTAAATTTTGTACGAGCCCCTGCCGCCCAACATAACAATTTTTAAAAAAAATTGTAAAAACCCAGTAGAAATTGCGGGAAGCGGGTACTATAAGTATATAAGTGCTGCCTGCATGAAAGATTTCAGATTATTCGATATTGCCGATTTTGTAATGGATGAAGATTTTATCCGTTGGGTAAATCAGCATAACCAGGCGGATAATACATACTGGGAAAATTGGCTCAGAAGCAACCCCCATAAACATTTGATGGTAGCCGAAGCCCGCAGGATACTGGAATCAATAGGTTCAGAACAGCCGGTTGTTGCGCCTGCAGTTATTGAGTGTGAAATTGAGCAGGTGTTGAAGGCCATCAATCTCCACGCAGCGCCGCCTGCCCCCATCCGCCGCCTTTCTGCAAAATTGAAATATCTTACGGCCGCCATTTTTACCGCACTGGTATTGGCCAGCGCTGCTTATCTCTTCAGGCCAGTGGCGAAAACACCTGTAAAGTTTGCTTATGCAGAGATTACTGCTTCGCGCCAGTTGATTGAAAATGTAAATACCTCAAAAAATACTATTACTATACCCTTGCCTGACGGAAGCACCGTAAAATTATCATCCAATAGCCGGATCAGTTACGAAAGTAATTTTGATAGCCTGGCTACACGTGATGTGTATTTATCGGGCCAGGCATTTTTCAATGTAAAGAAGAATCCTGACCATCCTTTCCGGGTTTTTGCAAACGAAATTGTGGCCAAAGTACTGGGTACCAGTTTTAATATCCGGTCTTTTGAAAAAGATACCGTGATCCAGGTGACGGTAAGTACCGGTAAAGTCAGTGTTTATTCGCAGGGAAAAGCTACGCTTAAAGAATCGGCAGCGCCCAATAAACTGGGCGGCATTATTGTAACACCCAATCAGCAGTTGCTGTATGCAAAATCGAGGCAGGAATTTCAAAAAATATTATTGGAAAACCCCGTTATGATAAGTTCCGTATCCGTTAATAAGAGCATGGCTTATGAAGATGCTGCTATTGACAGGGTATTTGATGATCTCGGAAGAGATTACGGTATCAACATTGTGTATGACAGTGATTTATTAAAGAAGTGTACGGTTACGGCAGATTTGGCAAATGAGTCATTTTATCACAAGCTGGACCTCATCTGCCGTGCCATGGGCGCAAAGTATGAAGTAATAGATGCGCAGGTTGTAATTCAGTCAAATGGTTGCCAGTAACCTTGCGTACGCGTGCCATGGTTAATACGCCGTGCAAAAATAACCGTGGCGCGCCTTGCACAAATGAAACAGTATTTTATTATTAATATAAAACCCACGAATGACTATAAAAACCTGTTAACCAATTAACAAAAAAAAGCCGGCATTGCTGTAAACAATACCGACTTTAGAATTTGTCCCCCAACATAGAGGCGGAGGGATCTGTTTTGATCAACATCATTGCATCACCAAAACATTGCTAAAGCTATGAAGAATTTTGAATTCTCCTGTCAGTTAATTTATCGGTTTATGAGAATAGGATTGCTGCCACTACTGCTTTTAACAACCTTTGCCGGTACGCTGTATGCCAACCATACCAGTGGCCAGGAAGTGCTTAACCGTAAGGTGAGCCTTGTTGCAGAACAAAAAGAAGTGAAAGCCATCCTTACAGAACTCAGTAAAATAGCCGATATAAAATTTGTCTACAGCGCCCAGCGCATTCCATGTAAACAAAAAGTTTCATTACGCGCCCGGAACGAAAGCCTGGGCGATGTACTGGATGAACTCTTGGTACCGCTGGATATTTTTTATCATGTATCCGGCGAGCAAATTGTGCTGATGCGCAAAGACAGCGACGATATTGCAGCCAGCATTTCAGCAAAAGAAGCAGATAAGAATGCCAGCGCAGACATGTACGTGGCGAAAGTAATTTCCGGCAGGGTAACCAATGAAGCCGGCGATCCGCTGGTGGGAGTCTCTGTTTTGGTGAAAGGAACTTCCCGCGGAACCACTACCAACGCTAATGGCGTGTTCAGTATTTCAGCAGATGCGGGGGAAACACTGGAGTTTTCGATCATCGGTTATAAGCTCAATACGGTTAAAATAGGAGAGTCCGCCAGTGTCTCTATACAGCTTGCAGCTGAAGTAGCAGGACTAAACGAAATTGTTGTGGTAGGTTACGGTACGCAAAAACGTACGCTTGTTACCGGCGCTATCTCGAGTGTAAATAGTAAAACCCTGAATGAGGTGCCGGTAGTTAGCATTTCCCAGGCCTTGCAGGGTCGTATTGCAGGCCTCACGGTAACCAATAATGGAAGCCCCGGTACACAACCCATTGTGCGCATCAGGGGTATCAGCTCAATTAGCTTTGCTTCAGACCCGCTGTATGTGGTGGATGGATTTCCTACGGGAGACCTGGCCACTATTGATACCAGGGACATAGAGTCTGTAGACGTATTGAAAGATGCATCTGCAGCAGCTATCTATGGGTCAAGGGCTACCAATGGTGTTGTAATGGTTACTACAAAAAAAGGCAGACGCGATAGCAAGATGCGTGTCACCCTTGATTCTTACTATGGCACACAGAAAATAACAAAACGGCTTGACCTGCTGGATACGGAAGGATTCAAGAAATACGCCGTTGCCTACAGGGGCAGCCAGGTGCCGCGCCTTGTAAATGAAATAAACACGCCTGTTTACACTGGTGCCACGCAGACCTATGGCCAAACAAACACTAACTGGCAGGACGCATATTTTAAATCAGGTTATATGACCCAGCACAATGTTGGGTTAAGTGGAGGAAACGGTATATCCCGTTTTTATGCGTCCGGCGGTTATACAGACCAGCAGGGTACAGCGCCAAGTGTCTTCTACAAACGTTATAATTTCCGCATCAACTCTGATCATGTCATCAGTAAGGTTTTCACCTTTGGTGAGAATTTATACATTGCCGCCGGCGACCAGGCGTATGATAACAATGAAACCGGCGCCAGGACCAACCTCGTAAATGTGATTAGGATGATGCCGCATATACCCGTGTATGACCCAACTTCCAATGGAGGTTTCAGGGGGGTAGATGCCACCAAAGATGGCGGTGACCCAACCAACCCGGTGGAAGATGCCGCATTGAAAAATCCGGGCAGCAGAAAAACTGCCAAGGTATTTGGAACAGCTTACCTGGAAGTGAGTTTTACGAGTTGGTTGAAATTCCGTTCCACATTTGGTGTTGATTATGCAAACGGTCTCAACTACCGGTTTGCTCCTATATTTAATGACAACGGTGCCATTGCGGGTTCAAGTGCCACGCAGGCAACAATCACCAATAACCGCAATATTTCTACCGTATTGCTATATACCGAACAAGTTTCATTCGATAAAACTTTTGGCAATCATCACGTAAATGTTATTGCGGTGTACGAGCAGCAGGGACAGAAAACAAAACAGGAAAATGCAAGCGGTAATCAGCCCTCCAATGAGCTGAAAACATTGAACAATGCTACCAATCCCTCTGTACAAACACTGTTGGGAGAAAATACATTGTTATCATACCTCGGCAGGATCAATTATGATTTTAAAGGAAAGTATGTGCTGAGCGGAGCGGTTCGCCGTGATGGTTTATCCGTTTGGGCAACCGGTAAGAAATGGGCTACATTCCCTTCCGTATCTGTTGGCTGGAGAATTGACCAGGAAGATTTTATGAAGACCATGACAAAGGTATCAGAACTAAAATTAAGGGCTGGTTACGGCGTTACAGGTATCAATGGTATATCATTGGGTAATACAGTTTGGCAGGTGCCGGTGTTTGCAAACAGTGCTTACTATCCGCTTAATAATTCAATTACCGGCGGGCCCGCTTCTTCTATTCAGAATTTAGGTAATACAGAATTGAATTGGGAAAAAACCAAACAATTTAATGTGGGCCTCGACCTTGGATTGTTTGCTAACAAATTCACTTTGTCTGCAGAATATTACCAGCGCAAAACGGATAACCTGATTTTAAATGTGCCACTTCCACCTTCATTTGGTTTTATTAACAGTATAGTGCCGCAAAACATTGGTGCAATGAAAAACAATGGCTTTGAAGTACAGCTGGGATACAATGACCGCGTGGGAGAATTTAAATGGAATGCCAGTGCCAATATGAGCTTTGTTACCAACCAGGTAACCCGGCTGGCCGAAGGCGTTACCAACATTGAAGCTGGTACCGATGCAGATTATGGCGGCTATAATATCACCAATACTGCTGTGGGGCAGTCTATCCAGTCTTTTTTTGGTTGGCAGACAGAAGGCATTTTTCAAACAGCTGCTGAAGTATCCGGTCATGCAACACAGGTTGCCGCAACTGCACCCGGCGATCTTAAATTCAAGGATCAGAATAAAGATGGCGTTATTGATTTGAACGACCGCGTATTCCTCGGCAGTTTCATACCCAAAATGACCTACGCATTAAACCTGGGTGCCAACTACAAGAATTTTGACTTGTCTGTTTTCTTCCAGGGCGTACAGGGTAATAAAATTTACAATGCCACCCGTGTTATAACGGAGGGTATGATTCGCTTCTTTAATGCAGGCACACAGGTGTTGAATGCGTGGACACCCAGCAATACCAATACCAGTATCCCCCGCGCTATTTCTTCAGACCCCAATCAAAATGCCCGTACTTCTGATCGTTTCCTGGAAGACGGTTCTTATTTGCGCCTGAAAAATGTAATGCTGGGCTATAACCTGCCAGATAAATCCCTGCAATCCTTATCTAAAGGCGTTGTAAAAAACCTGCGCATTTATGTTTCAGCGCAAAACATTTTGACGTTTACCAAATACAAAGGATATGATCCTGAAGTGGGTAACCGTACACCCGGTTCTTCCCAGTTAACCAATGGTATTGACTTTGCTGTATACCCGCAGCCAAAGGCTTTCCAGGTAGGTATACAGGCAGGATTTTAATCATAAAAATTAAATCATCTTTCATAAATCATAACATTATGAAGCGGAATATCAGCATACTGGTTATTTCAATTGGGCTGGTTGTTGCGGGCTTAATTGCCTGTAATAAAAAGTTAGATGTGTTGGATCCTAATAATCCAACAGCAGAAAGTTATTTTAAAACCGCTGTAGAATTGCAGAATGGTGTAAATGCCATTTACTCCACCCTGCGTTCAGGGGAACTTGTGGGCCGGGAATGGTTTTTCACCCATGATATGCGCAGTGGCGAGTGTGCGCCTGGCGGAGCACAATTGGAAGCACCAAGGGCAGAATTATTAAAACAGCCCTCACCAGCGCCTTCCAATTCTGTGATGTCTAATGTATGGGCGGGATGTTACCAGATGATAAACCGGGCAAACCTGGTGATTTCCAAAGCGCCGGCCGTTACCGATAATACAGCGCTGCGTGACCGCCTGACAGGCGAAGCGAAATTTTTAAGAGGATGGGCTTATTTTGAACTGGTATCCCAGTGGGGTGATGTGCCTGTATATACAGAGCCGATTACTTCCTCTACCGGGTTTAAAGGAAAATCACCATCGGCGGAAATTTATACACTAATCATAGCTGATTTAACAGATGCCGTTGCAAAACTGCCTGCCAGCTATGGCTCTTCTGATAACGGACGGGCAACCAAAGGAGCTGCTAATTCTATGCTGGGAAAAGTGCAGATGCAGAAAGGCGATTACGCGGCTGCAAAAGCAGCACTGTTGCAGGTATTGGGAAAATACAGCCTGGTAGATAATTACCAATGGAATTTTGACGGTGATATCAAAGATGATAACAATGTAACCGTTGCTACCGGTCATGAATTTAATGCCGAATCTATTTTTGAAGTGGTGTTTGTAGACAAAGGAGATAATAATTTTAACTGGGGTTATAACGGCGAAGGTTCTACAAGCCCGCTGAGTACCGTACGCAACCAGGAGTATGGTATTACCTGGGGAAATGTAATTCCTTCAGACAGGTTTCTAAATGAATTTGAAGCAAACGATCCGCGTTATAAATTCACTATCTACGAAGAGGGCGATAATATTCTTACACAGGTACCCACGGGTCCGTTAAAGCTTACTGCAGCTGCCATGAATATTGCTACCAGTGTAAAAGGCGGTGTTACCATCAAACGATTTTTCCGCAAATACAATATTTACGATTATGTGAATTCAGGATTTCACCCCGGTGGATTGAATCAACGCGTAATCAGGTATGCAGATGTATTGCTGATGCTGGCTGAGTGCGAAGCAGAAGTGGGAACACCTGCACAGGCTGCTGTCTATATCAACCAGGTCCGCAGCCGCCCCAGTGTAAGCATGCCAGCAGTGATAACTGCCACAAAAAATGACGCATTGAAAGCGGTAATGCACGAGCGGTCAGTAGAGCTGGGTGCCGAAGAAGTTTCCAGTATTGATATTCTCCGCTGGAGGGCAAAGGGATATTTTCCTTCGCTTATTGCAGACAGGGTACCGGGACAAACTTCTTTGTTCCCGATTCCATCGAGCGAAACATCCACCAATCCATTTATCAAATAACATAATATCATTCATTTAAATAGAGGCTATGCAAATAGCCTCTATTTTTTTTGCAGGCCTCCATATTGCCGGGATTGGATGTTAATGCATTCGCTGTAGCGGATTTTCGCGTATAAAAGAATTAATTTTAAATGATAACTTGCCTGCTGCATGAAAAAATCAATTGTCTGTATTGCCGCCATCATTTTTTTATCGTCGTGTGCCCATACCAGTAAGAAGACTTTATTTACAAAACTGGCTGGCAGCGTATCTGGTATTGCTTTCAGCAATGATATTCATGAAAATGATTCTACTCATTCTTTTATTAACGAGTTTGGTTATATGGGTGGGGGAGTAGGCATCGGCGATTTTAATAATGATGGATTAAAAGATGTTTTCTTTACCGGCAACCAGGTCAGCAGCCGGCTGTACATCAATAAGGGGAACCTGAGATTTGAAGACATTACACAACAGGCCGGGCTCACCACGCAGGATTGGGCCACCGGGGTTAGTATTGTAGATATTAATCATGATGGCTACGATGATATTTATGTGTCTGTGTTCGGAAAAAATCTTTTGCACCGCGCTAAAAACCTGCTTTTCATCAACCAGCATAACCTTGGTTTTAGTGAAGCGGCCGCTGAATACGGACTGGCGGATACAGGCTATTCTACCCAGGCAGTGTTTGTGGATTATGACAGAGACGGCGACCTTGATATGTACCTCGCTAATTATTTACTGAATGGCCCCAATGCCAATTACGTTTTTCCGCGCGATAACAGCGGACGATCCCCCGCAAACGACCGGCTTTACCGCAACGATGGATACAGTGCTGCTGTTAAACATGATGTTTTTACTGATGTGAGCATGCAGGCAGGCATCAAAGAAGATGGATATGGTTTAGGATTGGTAGTGAGCGATTTTAATAATGACGGCTGGCCCGATATTTATGTAGCCAACGATTTTGTATCCAATGACGAGCTGTGGTTAAATAATCAAAAAGGCGGTTTTAACAATCGCATTGATAAAGCGCTCAGTCACCAGAGCTATTCAAGTATGGGGGCCGATGCAGCAGATCTTAACAATGACGGATTGCAGGATATTGTAACGCTGGATATGGCACCCGAATACAACGAACGTAAAAAGAAGGCTTTTTTCTTTATGAATTATGACCGGTACCAGTCAGAGCGATCCATTGGGTACCAGCCCTCTTTTCCGCGTAATATGCTGCAGTTAAACAATGGAACAAAAGACAGCATTCCGTTATTCAGTGAAACAGGGCAACTGGCCGGCATATCAGAAACAGATTGGAGCTGGAGTGTTTTGCTGGCCGATTTTAACAATGATGGCTGGAAGGATATGCATATCACCAATGGCATTGGCAGGGATTTCATCAATGGAGATTTTCTTGAATTCAGTAACAGTATATTGGCAAATTCGCAAACGCCGGAGCAGCAGCGGAAAGCAGTGCGTGATAAACTGGCTACCCTTAAGCCGCTTGCGCTGGGTAATTATTTATACATAAATAACCGGGATTATACTTTCAGCGACAGCGCTGAAGCAGCTGGTATTAATATGCCTTCACTCTCTAACGGTGCGGCTTATGCGGATCTTGATAATGATGGCGATTTGGACATCATCACCAACAATATTAATGAGCCCGCTTTTGTGCTCATTAATAACAAACGGCAGTCTGATGCAGCAGCCAGTCATTTTATACAATTGCAACTCAGTGGTGACAGCCTTAATACCAGGGGCCTTGGCACAAAAGTAAAATTGTATAGTAACGGCATTGTACAATTGCAGGAGCAAAACCCGGTACGGGGTTATTTTTCTTCTGTTGATCCTGACCTGCTTTTTGGATTGGGAAAGGAACATACAATAGATTCTCTCAGCATTACCTGGCCCGATGGAAAAGTGCAACTTCTCAAAAACATTCATGCAGACACTGTAATGCGTGTGTATTGGAAACAGGCTGATCTTGTTTCGCCAGGTCCGGCGCAAATGACAGCACCGCTGCTCACAGATATGACTGCTTTATCCGGCATTTCATTTAAACACCATGATAACTTATTTAATGATTTTGGTATGCAGCGCTTACTACCGCAGAAGTATTCACAAATGGGGCCATTTATCACTGCTGCTGCTATCAACAATGATGGTATGACCGGTTTTTTTATTGGTAACGGCTTTAATTTTTCAGGTCAGTTGATTACGCAAAACAAAGCAGGGTTATTTAGTGCCCGCAACCTGACAGATAGCATTAAGATGGAGGAAGACCTGGACTGTTTGTTTTTTGATGCGGATGCCGATGGCGACCAGGATTTGCTGGTAACCGGCGGAGATGTGATGTATGAAGAAAATTCTCCTTACTACCGGCCACGGTTATATGTAAATGACGGTAAGGGTAATTTTAGCATAAGCAGCAATGCCATTCCTGCAAGCGTAAATACCATTGCCGGCTGCGTAAAGGCCGGTGACTATGATAATGACGGCGACCTGGATCTGTTTATTGGCGGAAGGGTATCGAAAACTTATCCCGTTTCACCAAAAAGTTACCTGCTGCAGAACAATCACGGTGTATTTACTGATGTAACGGCTGCTGTATGCCCGGCATTGCAAAAAGCAGGCATGATAAGCGCCGCCGTGTGGGCCGATTTTGACAACGACAAACAAACCGATTTGATAATAGCCGGTGAATGGATGCCGGTCCGTTTTTTTAAGAACAAGAATGGCAAACTAACGGAAGTGACCAATTCCAACGGCCTGGCCGATATGGATGGCATGTGGCGCAGCCTGGTTGCCACGGATATTGACAATGATGGTGATACTGATCTGGTAGCGGGTAATCTTGGATTGAACTGTGTGTACAAAGCAGGCACAGCTACGCCCATGCAATTATTTGCATCGGATATTGACGGCAATGGCACTATTGATCCGGTATTATTTTATTTTATCAAAGACAGAGATGGAGTAAGAAAATCCTATCCTGCTATAGGGCGAACCCAGTTTGCAGAACAGGTGCCGACCATTAAAAAACAATTTCTGCAGTATGAAGATTATGCGCATGCCGGCTTTGATGATATTTTTAAAGGGAAGGCAAAAGAACATCTATTGCGCTTCACCTGTAATGAAACCAGGAGTTGCTGGCTGGAAAATAAGGGCGGTGGCAAATTTGAAAAGCATATACTGCCCATGGAAGCGCAGTTTGCGCCGGTAAATGCCATCATAGCAACTGACCTGGATGGGGATGGCTATAAGGACCTTGTAACAGCGGGTAATGAATACCAGGCTGAGGTAATGATCGGGCGGTACGATGCATCTTATGGCCTTGTTATGAATGGGAGCAGGGATAAAATATTTACGCCCCTGCCTTTTTCAGCCAGTGGTTTTATAATACATGGGGATGTAAAAAGCATGGCGCTGGTACCCCTCGTAACGGGTGGACGCCTGTTACTGGCCGCTGTTAATAACGACAGCTTGCGGGTATTCAGGATAAAATAGTCCTTGTAAAATAATCCTGCCATAAAAAGAATGTTTTAAAAGTAGGCTGGATCCAATCAAGTTTCTTCAACAAAGAGGTGATTATCTAACGCTTATACACCCTAAACCAACCGGTTATTAAAAAAAAATGTATTTTTAATGGTTTCCCCGATGCCGGGGGTTTATGTGTTGTTTGAAACTTTGATAAATATCGTGCAACGTATATATTGCCAGTACCATCTATAAGTGAACATTTGGAGAAAAACACGATGAAGCCTCGTCTCAAAGACTTCAACCCTGCTATTTTCCCCGTAGCAGGCATTGGTGCTTCCGCAGGCGGGCTTGATGCATTTAAACAGCTGCTTAAGGCTATCCCGGAAAATGCCGGTATCGCATGGATATTGGTACAGCACCAGCATCCCACATACGAAAGTATACTTCCGGAGCTTTTGCAAAAAGTAACGCCGCTCACTGTTATAGAAATTACAGATAATATAGAGTTAAAGCCCAACCAGGTGTTTGTGATGCCTGTCAACAAAAACCTGATCGTAAAAGATGGCAAACTGAAGTTGTCGCCCCGGCCATCTCGTGACAAGATTGAAGGTCATTATCCCATTAACCTGTTTTTTACTTCTATTGCCGCGGTATATGAAAGTAATGCCATAGGCGTTGTTTTATCCGGTTCCGGTTCAGATGGTACCAAGGGATTAAAAGCCATCAAGGATCATGGCGGCATTACCATTGCCCAGGATTTAAAATCCGCCGCTTATGCGGGTATGCCAGAAAATGCCATTGCTGCTGGTGTAGTTGACTTTATACTTGCAGCCGAAAATATACCGGCAAAGTTGCTGTCCATTAAAGAAATTACCGGTATTGGTGCCACTGGGGAAAATCTATTGGAACGGGATGAAAAATTTTTCAAAGAAATTCTCTCCCTTTTGCATATCCAGCGGGGCATGGATTTTACTTATTATAAACAAACAACCATCCGCCGGAGAATATTAAGGAGGATGGTGCTCAATAAATTCAAAAAAATTGCTGATTACGCAGCCTTCCTGCAACAAAATAAAAATGAAGTAAATGCACTGTACCAGGATATGCTTATCCCGGTTACCAGTTTTTTCAGGGACGAAAAAGTTTTTAATAACTTATGTGAAACCGTTTTCCCCAATCTTATAAAAAATAAGCCGGAAGATGGAATCATCCGCATCTGGGTGGCAGGATGCAGTACGGGGGAGGAAGCTTATTCAATAGCCATGTGTTTCAAAGAATACCTCGGTGATAAAGATGAAAAGGTTCAAATTTTTGCAACTGATTTAAGTGAGCCCGCCATAGCAAAAGCGCGGGCAGGTATCTATGGTAAAACCGATACTGAGCTGGTCAGTCACGGGCGATTGAAAAAATTCTTCACACTTAGCCAGGGCAATTATCTTATCAATAAAGACCTGCGGGATATGTGTGTTTTTGCCGTGCATAACTTTTTAAAGGAGCCGCCTTTTAGCAGAATAGATTTTATCAGTTGCCGCAATGTGCTGATATACATGGATACCTATTTACAGAAAAAAGCATTGACCACTTTTCATTACGCTTTAAATCCGCACGGACAGCTGATGCTGGGTAAATCAGAAAACACCATTGGTATTACGGATCTTTTTATTGCCAGTAACAAGACTGGAAAAATATTTATCCGTAAAGATGTGAATGCAAAAACACCTCCGGCCACCACAAGGACAAATGAATCTTTTGCCATGCCGGCAAAAAAAAATCTCCTGCCAGAAACCACACGTACGGATTTTCAAAAGATGGCTGATGACATCATACTGGCCAAATATATACCTGCGGCGGTAGTAGTAAATGCGGCGCTTGATATTGTGCATTTCAGGGGAAATACTTCTTTGTTCCTGGAACCATCAGCTGGGAAGCCAACCCACAATTTATTAAAAATGGCCAGGCCGGGCCTCGCTTTTGAACTTCGCAGCATTGTTCACAAAGCAATGAAAGAAAAGCGGGCTGTAGTAAAAGAACATATAACAGTACAGCTGCAAAACCAACAACAATTTATATGCCTGGAAGCGGTTCCATTAACAGGTATGATGGAGCCACACTGGCTGGTTATTTTCAATGATCCTGTAAAAGGGAACGGCAACAGCACCGTAGACAACGCAATTGCAGGCGATAAAAAAGATGAGCATACACTGCGCCTGCAGCAACTGGAACAGGAGATTTTACAACTGCGTGAAGAAATGCGCAGTATTACTGAAGATCAGGAGGCCAGTAATGAAGAATTACAAAGCACCAACGAAGAACTGCTGAGCAGCAATGAAGAACTGCAGAGTTTGAATGAAGAACTGGAAACAAGCAAAGAGGAATTGCAAAGCACTTTAGAGGAGCTGACAGTGGTGAATCTGGAGATGGTAAATTTAAATGAACAGCTTGCTGCAGAAAAAGATTATGCAGAATCCATTATTGCTACCATACCACAACCGATGCTGGTGCTTGACAAAGATTTAAGGGTAACCAAAGCTAACCAGCGTTTTTACCACAAGTTTTTGCTGGTCCACCAGCAGGTGGAAGGGAAATTAATTTATGAAATAGCCAACGGGCAATGGGATATACCCGCATTGAAAACACTGCTGGAAGAAATGCTGCCCCGTGAAGACAGTGTATTGGGTTTTGAAATGGAACATGATTTCAAACAAGCCGGTCACCTGGTTATCCGGGTGAATGCCCGCCATGCAGCTAAGGATAAACCAGACAGGCGCATATTGCTGGTGATAGAAGATGTAACTGATTATGTACAGGCGGCGCGCAAAGTTGCAGAAAGCGAACACCGCTACGCCAGTATGATTTATGCTTCTCCGTTTATGATTGCTATACTGGAAGGAAAAGATATGGTAATTAAAGACGCCAATGATACCACTTTAAGATCCTGGGGATTGGGGAAAGAAGCCATCGGGGCATCATTGTATAAAGTAAAACCCGACGTAGTTGAAAGTGGACGGCATAAAATCCTGGACCGCGTATTCGAAACAGGTGAATCTTATTATGGGAATGAAGTGCCGGTACCAACCATGCAGGACGGCAATATCAAGTTGCTGTATTACACCTTTATCTACCAGGCGCAACGGAATATTGATGGCAAAATTGAGGGTGTTGCTTTACTGTCAAATGAAGTAACACCCCAGGCAGTATTAAATAAACGAATAAAAGAAAGCGAAGAGAAATTCCAGGCGGCAGTATTGGCCGTGCAGGGGATTGTGTGGACGAACAGTGCAACCGGTGAAATGATTGGTGAGCAGACTCCATGGGCTGCGCTTACCGGTCAAACCTTTGAAGAGTACCAGGGCTATGGATGGGCCCAGGCCGTGCATCCCGATGATGCCGCGCCTTCTGTTGCCGCATGGCAGCACGCGGTAAACACCCGCTCTACTTTTATTTTTGAACACCGCGTAAAAAAGAAAGATGGAAACTGGGGCTCATTTTCTGTAAGGGCAATACCAATTTTAAACAATGACAGATCAATAAGGGAGTGGGTGGGCGTACACACGGATATTACAGAACAACGAAATGCAGAAAACGAGGTCAGGGAAAGTGAGCAGCGGTTCCGGACAATGGCTGAATCTACTGAGATATTGATTGCCGTAAGCAATGAAACAGGCAATGCTACTTATTTTAATAAGGCCTGGTGCGAATTTACCGGCAGACCTGTTCATGAATTGGTGGAGTTTGGCTGGTCCGATCTCGTTCATCCTGAGGACAGGGATCTTCTTGTAAATAATTACCGGGAAGCATTTGAGAAACAAATGCTGTGGCGGCATGAATTCAGGATGCTGAATAAAAACGGCCACTATAACTGGTTGCTGGCGCAGGGGTCATTACGCTTAAGAAATGACAACGTTTTTGCCGGGTATATCAGTTCAAGTATTGATATTACGGACCGCAAAAACATGGAGAAGGCTTTAAAAGAGAGTGCAGAAAAAACAAGAACAATCATTGAAAGTGCACCTTTTCCTATTGCAATTTACATTGGTAAAGAATTGAGGATTGAGTTTGCCAACCAGTCTATTATGGATGTGTGGGGCAAAGGAAATGATGCGGCAGGAAAACTGTACCGTGAAGTGTTGCCGGAGCTTGAAAACCAACAGGTATTTGAGCAGCTGGAAAGTGTGCTGGAGACAGGCATTGCGTTTCATGCAAAAAATCAGCAGATTGACCTGGTGGTGAATGGAAAACTGAGGTCATATTATTTTAATTACAGCTTCACACCTTTGTATGATGCATCCGGAAATGTATACGGCGTAATGAATACGGCAGCAGATGTTACAGACTTAAACCTGGCAAAACAAAAAGTGGAGGAAAGCGAGGCCTTTAACCGTTCTGTATTGGACAGCAGTCCAGACTGCATTAAATTACTTGATGAACAGGGCAGGCTGCAGTTTATGAACGGCAATGGAATATGCGCAATGGAAATTGATGATTTTGCCCATGTTAAAGACAAGTGCTGGTGGGATATGTGGGAAGAACATAACCAGCAAATGATAAAGGATGCGGTTGCAAAAGCACTGGCAGGAGAAAAGGTTCAGTTCCAGGCACACAGTCCTACCATGAAAGGACAGTATAAATGGTGGGATGTAATTGTTTTGCCGGTGTTTGCCAATGGGCAATCCGGAAAAGTAAACAGTATTCTTTCTGTTTCAAGGGATGTTACTTCTTACAAAGAAGCTACTTTAAAAATACAGGAAAATGAAAAGCGGTTTCGCCTGCTGGCAGATTCAATGCCGCAGCATGTGTGGACGGCGGATGCTGCTGGCAATTTAGATTATTTCAATCAGTCTATATATAGTTACTCCGGTTTATCTGCTGAGCAGATTGCTGAAGATGGATGGTTACAGGTTGTTCATCCTGATGAGCGTGAAGAGAATTTCAGGATGTGGCTGGCATCTGTAAACAAAGGAATGGATTATCATTTTGAACACAGGTTCAGGAGATATGATGGAGAATACCGCTGGCAGCTAAGCCGGGCTGTTCCGCACAGGGACGCGGCAGGGGAAATAACCATGTGGGTGGGCACCAGTACAGATATCCAGGAAATGAAGGAAGAAGAGAAGCGCAAGGATGATTTTTTAAAAATGGTCAGCCATGAATTAAAAACACCGGTTACTTCAATAAAAGGTTATGTGCAATTACTGTTAAGCATATTAAAAGATGAAACAGATGCACCCGCTATACTGGCCCCTGTAAAATCATCGCTGGTACGCATAGATATACAGATTGTGCGGTTAACAAGGCTTATAACGGAAATGCTTGATCTGTCACGCATTGAATCGGGGAGGTTGGAATTGCAAAAAAAGACTTTTAGCCTTAATGAACTTGTGTCAGAAACCATACAGGATATTTCACATACCAACAGCACGCATACCATTCAATTAGAGGAGGAGAGCTATTGTACAGTTACAGGTGACCGGGACAGGCTGGGCCAGGTATTGATAAACCTTATTAATAACGCCATCAAATATTCGCCTGAAAGCAGTGTTGTTGAGATTAAGATTTTTAAAGCCAGTGAAAATGGGGCGGCAGTAAGCGTAAAAGACTTTGGCATTGGCATCATTAAAGAACACCAGGCAAATATATTTGAGCGTTTCTACAGGGTAAGCGGAAAAAATGAGGAAACTTTCTCAGGATTTGGTATAGGATTGTTTATAGCAAATGAAATTATGCAGCGGCACAATGGTGCCATAACCGTGGAAAGTGATAAAGGAAAAGGATCCGTTTTTACATTAATCATGCCTTTGAACAATGAAATCAATATAAATGAGTAGTCCTGCAAAAATATTAGTGGTAGATGATGACGAAGAGATAGGGATAATGCTGCAAATGATACTGGAGCACAAAGGTTTTTCAGTAATCATCTTAAAAAGGACTGAACAGGCAGAAGAAACCATGAGCAGGCATACTATCAGCCTGGTAATACTGGATATGCTGATTGCGGGCGTCAAAGGAACAGATGTCTGTATGCGCCTGAAGGCAAATAGTAATACCGCGCATATTCCTGTAATGATGATTACTGCATTGCCTGAAGCGGAAGAAATTTGTAAGCAGGCTGGTGCCGATGATTTTCTCAATAAGCCATTTGAACTGGACAGCCTTATTACAAAAATTAATCTTTTGCTGAATAAAATTCTAATTTAATTGCCCTGTAAAAGCAGCCGGTAATCCAAACAGCGCAGCCATATACAATTTGACTGCTGTAGAGAAATATACATACATTATATAATAATGGGAATTTTTTAAAAACTGGGCTTAGTAGTTTTACTAAAACCGTATGAATGGGCCAGCTCAATACCCGAAGCGCTCAGCTCAGTCTTTACAATAATATACATCCATGTAAATATTCTGTATTTATTGGGATTGTAATGTTGCCGTTTGTGGAATATAGTTTTAAATACCTGTACTGTAACGGCTTGTGCTTTCACATCATCCCCATGCATAGCATTAAATATCAAGCCATATATACTTGGTGCGTACTGATTGTACAGAAGTTCAAAACTTGCCTGACCAGTTTCAAGCTGGGAATCCGGATCTTCGGAAATAATTGCAGGGGTCATTCTACGTTTAGCTTACCTGCAAAGTATCCAAGCGTGTGCCATTAATGATCGACTTAGTAATTTAATGATTGTCGCCGTATATCGTAAAGCAGCCACAGCGTGAACGTAAAAGACAAAATAACATACAACTGCGCCCAGTTTCATAGGTGATCGTTGTTGCAAACAGGTTTCCAGATTTGCCTGTCTTAATATCACCTGCACAAAAATAGTAGAACGAAATACAGCTGCTGTTATTTTTCCACAACTGCAAGTATTTCTGATTGATTTTATTAAAGCAATAATCGCTTTTCGTTCTACAAAACGTCATGACGTCTGTGGCATATGTATTGAATAATTAGCATTAATACACTCAAACACTAAAATGGTCAATTATGGATAGTATCAATAAAAATCAAAAGGAAAAAAATCACGAAGATTTGCAGAGTGCAGCAGCGGCAAAACGTATCCAGGATATGGTGGAGGAGGCAAAGTCTTGCTTTTTTTGCACACACGCCGGAATGGGTGAGTCCAGTGGCATCCGGCCTATGAGCATCCAGAAAGCAGACGAAGATGGTACGCTGTGGTTTCTTAGCGCAAATGACAGCCATAAGAATGCAGAGATTGAAGCCAACAGCGCAGTAAAATTATTTTTCCAGGGTTCCGCCCATTCAGACTTTCTATATTTAAACGGGTATGCCACAATAACTGAAGACCGCGCCATTATTCACGAACTCTGGAACCCTGTTTTGAAAACATGGTTTACAGAAGGTGAAGACGACCCGCGCATTTCAGTTATAAAGGTCGTTCCTGAGGACGGTTATTATTGGGACAATAAGCATGGTAATGCAGTGGCAGGCGTAAAGATGTTATGGGGAGCAATTACAGGTAAAACCCTGGATGATTCTATTGAAGGAAGGATCAGTAAATAGTCCATGGGCATGCCGCGATCATTACAAATTTCATGTGAGGGTTGGCATATGGCTTTGTAATTCCGACATTATTTTTTTACATACTTCATATATGGCATGGCAGACGGATGGTGAAAATAAAATGGACAAACCGATTAATATTAGTTTGTCCATTTTTTATGCCCGGCATTTAGTTGTCTTTTCTTTTTAGTGTACTGCAAAGATGGTAGCGGGTTGTATAGTTGTACACTATTTATTTTTATTGCCACGACCTTCCGCTGCCGTGTGCAAGCTGCGTTGAGCCTGTTGCTGGTAAAACGAGTATGGTTGCTGCAGGGGTAAAGCCCGTCCCTGGTCCAAATGCGTATAGCCTATGCCGGTAGTTGCCTGTAATGCCGGATATTTGGCCACTAAAGCCTGCCGTGTTTCCATATAAGACCGGCGGCTTTGTAGCAGTTCCGGATGAATTCCTGTAGCTGGCGCGGGTGTGCTGCTCCGCATTGTAAACCGGTTATTGTATTCTGACTGGTATGAAGCATATGTTCTGCGCAACGGCATCATTTTTTGTTGCGGAATCCTGTTTGCTAAACCGGCCGAAGCATGCGTTGGCAACTGCGCACTGGCTGAGGTGCAGCGCACGCAGAGCAATAATGCCAATATGTAAAATGTTATATTAATGCGCATCCTGTTAATTTATAAGTTGTTTGTTATCTGATGCAAACCAGTACAATAATTTTGGCAACGCCATTGCCATTGTAATCCTGCAGGGCCTTGCCAATAACCTGCCCGGGTTTTACTTTTTCCGGATCTGCTTTCATGGCTACTCCTGGCTGTGAAGAGGTTACCAGCATATCCCCTCTCTTTATCATGCCAGCTTCTGCGCAAACTTTTGTAGGGATAACGCCTATAACGCCCATGGGTACACCGGCTTGCAGCATATCCTGTTCTGCATTGTGTTCTGTTAGCAACACACCCGGTTTGGTTGCAAATACACCCGCAACAAGTGACGAGTAGGAGCCAGTTGATTTTTCAACTGCACGGTCGCTGCTGGTGGAAATGGACAGTACATCACCCGGTTCGTAATTTTTGCGGCTGCCTTCCACATCAAAGTATTCAGCTACATCTGCACCGCCGGTCTGGGTTCCGCCGTTAAAAAAACCTTTGCCGGTATTATCTATGCGTGCCACGTTGCTATTGTTTGCCTTGAAAAGTGCCGTGTTACCTGCACCTGATCCTATCAGTTCTCCCACAACCGCACTGCCCGGAGCAGAACCGCCCGCATCTGTCTGGGCCAGTACGCCGGTACCACCAGCTGCTGAAATTCCTGCTATCCCAGCATTCGGACCAAAATTTTGTCCCACTACAGCAGGTGCCACCGCACTGAAGGTGATACCATGAATGGCCTCGCCCCCTGCATTATTAAAACCCTGTATACCAATGCCAGCTGCATTATTAGTGATGCCCTGTACACCAATATATTTATCACTGATACCAGTAATACCACTGCCGGTGCCGACTGTTGACGCAAATACCGCATCAGAATAGCTGGCGGTATTGGAGATATCGAAAAAGCCAGCATTGTTTGTTGAACTTGTTCCAAATACGCCGGCAGCCGATTGGCTTTTACCGGATACACCAAAGCCCGATGAAGAAGTACCCAATACACCTTCGCCACTGCCTGCATGCGAACCCCATACGCCACTGCCATCTGCGCCTGTGCCCAGCATGGTTCCTTTAACCGCGGTGGCGCCGGTTCCCGGAGCAAGACTGCTGATTTTACCTTCAACAGCAATTGCATTGGCATTGGCAGAACTGTTTATGCCCAGTAAAGCACTACCTGTATTGCTATTGGTGAGGCTGAAGAGAGCGCCGCTGTTAGCGTTGGTTGAACTATATGGCAAAGTAAACCCGCCTGCACTAAAAGTGGCGGGCGTCCACTGCGTACCGTTATACTGTAATACTTGCCCCGTTGAAGGAGCAGTACCACTGATACCAATACCCTGAATTTTCATTACTGCAGGATTGGGATAAGTACCGGTTAAATCGCCACCGGCCGTGCCACTAACGGGGATGGACGTGGGTATTACACCCGGGGCAAGCTTTGCGGCTGTAATGGATCCATCTGCAAGCTTTACATTGGTTACGGCACCATCATTTATTTTCTGGGTAGTAACCGCATCATTCACCAGTTTATTGCTGGTTATAGAATTGGGTGATATATTGGGATTGGGATAAGCGCCATTCAGGTCGCCACCAGCCGGACCCGTGGGTGTAGATCCACCGGCACTCATCAGCACCGGCGACCATTGTACGCCATCAAACTGCAACACCTGGCCGGTTGAAGGTGCGGCGGTGCTTACTGCAACGCCCTGAATTTTCTTGACGGCCGGGTTTGGATATACGCCGCTCAGGTCGCCACCTGCACTGCCACTAACGGGAATGGATGTGGGAATTACACCCGGCGCCAGTTTTGCCGCAGTTACTGAGCCATCTGCAATTTTTACTGTTGTAATGGCAGCATCTGCTATTTTGGAACTGGTGATGGCACCTGCATTCACCACTGGACTTGGATAGTTGCCAGTCAGATCGCCGGTAGCGGCGCCACTGGGTGGTAAAGAAGTTGGCAACACGCCGCTTGCCAGTTTTGCTGCCGTAATGGAACCATCGGCAACCTGGACAGTCCCTACCACGCCTGTACCGAGCGCCGGGTTGGGGTAGCTGCCTGTTAGCACACCACCTGCACTGCCGCTAACGGGAATGGATGTGGGAATTACACCCGGTGCCAGTTTTGCGGCAGTTACTGAACCATCCGCAATTTTTATGGTGATAACGGCATTATCAGCAAGTTTTGCTGAAGTAACCGCGCCGGTATTAATTGTTGGGTTAGGATAATTGCCGTTCAGATCGCCCGATGCTGTACCATTCGGTGGCAGGGACGATGGTATGGTTCCTGCTGCCAGCTTGGTTGAGGTGATCGCGCCATCAGCTATCTTGTTGCTGGTGATGGCGCCACCAGCGATTTGCGGGTTGGGATACGCCCCGCTCAAATCGCCACCGGCCGGTCCTTGTAAATTATTTATTAAAACGCCGGGCGCCAGTTTAGACGCTGTAATGGCGCCGTCCTGTATGGCAGTTGTGCTAATGGCATTGGCGGCAATACCCGGGTTAGGGTAGGAGCCTGCGAGAGCACCACCAGCTGTTCCAGACGGCAGGGCCTTGCCGGCGTAAAAAGCATACGGCACACTTAGCAATTGCGAAGTGCCCATCTGTATAAAACCATTGCGTCCTTCCGGATCCATTTCTACCTGCAGGTATTTACCACCGCCACCGCCCCAGTTAACGGAGCCCAGCGTACCGCTTGAAGTAGTGGCACCCGTGCTGCCGATGCCCACAGTAAAAAGTCCGAAGCCATTGGTGCGCAGTGTACGGGTTTCCTGGTAAACAACCGGGCCGTTTACACCAGCATCATGAATGCTTAGTCGCAATGATATTTCCTGGTTGGAAAGCAGGCTGCCCTTTATATTCCTGGCAACGCCCTGGTAATTTATTTCGGCGGGCGCCTGGCCAAAAACAAAGGCAGCTGTAAATAAACACATGAAAAGGAAGGCAAAGTTTTTCATATCAGCATTGGATTTTAATTGGTAAAGACAAGGATGTTGTTATGGGTTGTTGTGTTAATTTATTTTAATGATTTTGTACGTGCCCCTGGTCAATTGCACGGGTTCAGTGCCGCAACTAAGCGTGGCCTGTAACAGGTAACTGCCACTGGCCATGCCGGAGAGGTTTATCTTTTCGGTATGCGGTAATCCGGTATTCAGGAACTCAGATACAAATACCGCTTGCCCCATGCCGTCGTACAAACATAATCTGATACGGCCGGGAGTTGGTACCTGGAAACTGATCTCCACTTTTTCGCGGGCAGGGTTCGGGAAAATCCGGATATCATTTATGCCAAACATTTTCTCAGTTTGTTTGGGAAACAATGCAAAAGGCTGCAAAAAACCGTTGCTGAAAACATAGTTGCCATTGGCATTGGAAGACTGCATCGCCGTTACCAGCGCCATCTCACCCACATTCCATTCAATGATATAATTGTTGTTGACAAAACTGCCGCCGGTACTGTTTATTACCTGCGGTGTTACGGCCTGTCCGGTAGTACGGTTATGTATGCAGCATACTATCAGTAAAAAAGCGATGCAGTTTTTCATTAAAACAAAGTATTGGATATTGAATAAAAATTTTACGCCTAACATGTTCATTGAGCAGTAGACCGCACAATAATTATTGCTTTATCAACCGGTCAGTAACAATTTCATTACCCGCTACAATTTTTACCGGGTAAATGCCTTTTGCCCAATTAATGAAATTGTCTACGGCAATGGTATTGGTACCTTTTCCTACGCGGCTGTCTTTTTTAAACAGCAACTGCCCGGCAGCATCATATATGTACAGTTGAATGTTTTTTTCTGCCGGTGAATAAATATTGATCCGCAATACATCTTTTACCGGATTAGGGCTGATTACCGCCTTCATGGCGAGGGTGGTACGCAGCATTACACTCACTGTTTTGCTTATTTGCGTTGTGCCGTTGATATCAGTTGTTTTTAAACGGTAGTAAATAATGGGAACATTCATACCACTTATATCATTGCCGGTACTGTAACTGGTGCCCGCAGGATCTTCGGAAGGCAATATTTCTGCTACCGGCAGAAAGTGAATACCGTCTGCAGAACGCTCTACCATAAAATTCTTAACGGATTCGTTTCCGGAGATTTTCCAGCTCACCGTTGCTTTATCATTGCTGGCAGACGCCCTGAAGTCAAGAATATTTCTTGGTAGAAGCGCACAATGTATATCATAGGTAATGGTCACTGTATCGGTTGCATAGGTTGAACAACCTGTCTGTAATTGTTGTGTTACGATGTAGGTTCCGGGAGCGGTTACCGTTATACTGGTACCGTCAGCACTGGTACTGGCAATTGTTCCATCAGGCGTAGACCATGTATACACGGAGGTACTGATGGCGTTGGTAACACTTATCTGGCTGACTCCGGTGGGTGAACCGCAGAAAAAAGGAATATTGGCAGCAATATCCGCGCGGGGAGCCAGGAAGAAATCAAATGGTCCAACAAAATCTTTTAACTCTGCGGTAAAGGAAGTGGATGCACGGCTTTTTACAAGTATGCGCCTGAAAGGCATACCGCAGCTGTTGGCACCCAAAAGATTTACAGGGTCAAGACCAATTTTTGAAAGGTTAATAGAAAATTCCATAAACTGGTTGGTGATATAGGTGGTCACTAAACTGTTGTCACTACGTATCAGTGAAAATGGTCCGGCCCAGGTATTATTTAAGCTGGTAAGTCCGGTATAAAATGGCCCGGCGGTTTTAGGCTTAATGCCCGCATAACCAAATTGTGAGCTATTGGAAGCTCCGTCAAAAGAACCGGTCCAGTCAAAATCCTGTGGTATAAATAAGAGGGCAGATTTATTCACCCATATGCGGGCTTCCACGTTGGTAAGTGATGAGGTAGAATATTCTGCCGTAAAAATGATATCTCCCGGAACAGTAATGTCGCCGGCTCCATTAAACTGCCATGAAGTATGACCGAGATCAGGGCCGTAACCATAAAATTTCCGGGAAGCCCTGTCGTAATAAATATCGGTCTGGTACATTTCAAAGTCAAAGTAGCGATCGCCGGTAGTATTTTCAATTGAAATGCCGCCAAACATCCACAATGAATCTGTTGCTCCGGGGCCTTCGCGGCGTACGTGCACAAACATATCCAATATTTCATTTTTATCGGGGACAGATTGTGATACCGGACAGTCCCATTGTTGGGGGCTCATCCCGTTTTTATTACCTGATGAGTAAACGGTAGAATCATCTCCATGGTAATCGCGGATAAAAACCGCGTCAATGATTCGTTTATTGTTCATGAGTGAATAGGGGGGGTAGCGCATGGTCCTGAAAAAAGGCAGTCTCCGGGACACCGGGTCAATAGCATATTTTGCTATCATATTAGCTGCACCAGTTGTATCTATTACAAAGTCGCCGCTTCCGGGTGTTCCCGGCAGGCGGAACCAATCATCATTACCGGATTGAAGGAAGCTGTAAAAATAATTAGACCTTAATTCGCCATCAACACCAAAATTGGCTTTGATAATGGGTGTGGTAATCTGCGCCTGGGTAAACCTGGTTAACAGTAAGAGCAACACCAAAACATGTAAAGTTTTTTTCATAAGCGGATACGGATGTATAAAAAATTCATGATACCGGTAAACAGCTACGTTAACCCTTCTTTAAACGCGGACTGTTTATTTATGCAATAAAAGTAGCAGCATTAAAAATTGAATGCAAGTGGGTATTTTTTCACGACTTAAAATAACCAGCATTATAAAAGAGGTTCCAAAAAAGGGAAAAAATAATAGACGGATAAAAGCGTGGAAATGATGGAACTGGAAAGGTAATACACTGGTAAACGGTATAGTTACGGAGGTTTTAATCGTAAACAAACAATGTGATACAGCGGGTCGGATTGCGGAATTTACGGCGTGGTTTTAAAGATAAATTCATTCCTGTCAGATATAAAATGGACCAGGCTTTATTCAGTAATTGGTAATTCAATCCATCCACTTCATTCTGGAAACATGCAGGTAACGCGTCTTTTTTTTACAATGAAAATTACATATAGTGGTCAATTTCTTTAAATGCAGTTTGCCATAATTACTCTACTCACAGATTATTACTTAAATCAGCCGATATTTTTAAGTGTTAACGCTTATGGAAAAACTACTTATTTACTAGTTTTCTAAAAGCAGTGGCGGCTGTAAGAATATATTCAGGAATTAGGTGTTATAACAGAGATTAAAAAAGTATTAAAAAAACTCCCCTAACAACATTACCTGTTCATGAAAAATATAATAAGACTGCTGCTATGCATTTATGCAATGATACAGGTAAATATATTGTGTGCCCAGTCGCCCGGCCTGATTGTAAGACCAGTAGGTGGTAATGGCAGTACGCCATTAAACGTAAATGGGGATGGTTATAGCGCTGCGGCTGCCACAGGATTTACTACAGATGATATTGCAGAGAGCGAAGTGCCCTTTAAAATAGTGCCTGCTGCTATTGTTGAACCTACGGGTGATTTGTCAACCGGTCCGTCGGGCGGCTTCACTGATATCGTAACACGGGTAGATGGAAGTGGGTTTTATCTGTACAAGGATGCCAGCAATATTTACTTCCGCCTGCGCATTGGCGGTATTATAAGTGGATCAAAGGGCTATAGCATTTTAATAGATACAGATGGAAAAATGGGCCCCACAGGCGCTGCTGCTGACAATAATTATGTTGCCCCTTCCGGCAGTAGCCCCGGTAACCCAGGTTTTGAATACGAGGTAGTGTTGCAAACCAATTTCCAGGTGGCAGTATATTCAATAGACGGAACTACTACACCCGGGGCACCGGCAACCTTTGCGCTTGCTTCTAATTCACAAATCTCTGTGGCATTGTCAAATGACGGAAATAATCCTGATTATTTTTATGATTGGTTTGTACCGCTGAGTGCCATTGGCAACCCTTCGTCAATAAGGCTGGCAGCTACCACCGTAACGTCACCCAATTCAGCATTGCAGGGTACACGTTCAGATATTTACGGAATCAATGACGCTGCCTATGCCAATCCTGGTGCTGCATGGCAAACGGTAATCAATGCGCAACCAGCTATCAGCCTGGGTACTTTCACTGGTATAAGCGTAACCTGTACAGCTGCGCCACTGTTAACAGGACCCGTTCAATCCGGCTCAGCTGTTGCAGTATCCGGTACCTGGACACGTATGGACGCTTCCAAACCTTCTTCTGCAACAATTACACTGTTTCGCAATGGCAGTGCCGTATCCAGCACCACTGTTTCAACAGGTAATACATGGACAATAAACGTACCGGTGGTAACGAATGGCGATGTTTTCTACGCAAAAGCACAGGCGGCTGGTGAGTCGCAGTGCCTGCAATCCAACAGCGTAGTGGCAACGGCCTGTATAACCCCCCCCGCAGCACCTGTACTTACCTGTGCATCGTTAAAGGGTATCTCAGGAACCATTCCAAATACTGCATCGGGTAATACCGTGGTAGTTTATTCAATACCTTCCAGCACCGCATCACCGTTTTCAACCCCGGTGAGCACAGGAGCTAATATCACTTATCCCACCACAACCAGTTTTGCTTTTTATACAAATGGTTGTTCAGGTGGTACCAATTATGTTGCCAGTGGTATGTATATGCTGGTTACACAAAACGGTGCCTGCACGTCTGCGCCCGTATTCGTATGTATTTCTTCGGGCAGCAGCGGTGTGCCACCGCCCATTTCCTCCAACAGCCTTGCCATCACCCAACCATTGTATCCTTCCGCAACCAGTATCAGCGGTTCAGGAGCAGTGAGCGGCGATATTCTTCGTTTATATATCAATGGGCAGTACCAGACAACCATTACCGCAGCAAGCAGCAGTTTTAGTTTTACAGGACTTGTGTTGAATGCAGGCGACCAGGTACAGGTGTATTCTCAAACTGGTACCGCCTGTATGACGCAATCCGCTGTTTTCTCTGTAAGTTGTTATAGCATGCCGCCTGTTATTTCCGTAAATACAACCGGCAACCTGCTTACCGGTGCCACCGCGGTAACCGGAACATCTGCTTACCCGGGCGCCAGCGTACAGTTGTACAAAGGAACATCACCTTCAGGAGTGGCTACGGGTTCAGCAGTTACCGTTAACAGCAGTGGCGTTTGGACTGTTACCGTACCTGCGCTGGCCAGTGGAGAAAATTATTATGCTGCGCAAACTGTTACAGGTTGCACCAGTGCTGCCTCTTCAGGTGCTTCGGTGCTAACACCCGCAGGATGTCCAACAATAACGGGTAACTATGCTGATACGTCTACCAGGGTAAATGGCAGCATGCCGTCAACATTCACTGGTACCATTCGCATTTACCAGGATGGTGCACTTATTGGGTCGCAGGCTATAAGCAGCGCAAGCAGCTGGACGGTAGCTGGTCTTGCCGGATTATTGTATTACAACCCTGTGATCAAGGCCACTGCACAAGCAAGTGGTACGGCGGAAAGCAGCGGTTGTTCATCTGTCACGGTGGGTTGCATTACCCCACAGGCACCGGTCATTAGTCCAACTACGGCAAGTATCAACACCGGGCAGACAATTACTTATTCAATATCCAATGTGGCGGCCGGTAACTGGTATGCATTGCAGGATAACAACGGCATCAGCTACGCAACTTCTGCTTATAAAAACAGCAATGCAGTATTCAATATTACATCAAAGGCGTTTAGTACGGCAGGCAATTATTCACTGAAAATAACAGCCGATGCCCTGACAGGTTGCCCTGCAAGTTTTGCGCTTGCCTCACTGACCGTTTCCACTACACTACCATTGCTTTTAGAAAGTTTTACCGGGTTAAATGCCGCAGAACAGCAGGTATTCGACTGGTCGACCAGTAATGAGGTTAATGTGGATCATTTTATACTTGAGCAGAGTGGCGATGGCGTTGTATATACCGCAGTTGCCACACTGCCAGTTCAAACTACAGCGTCCACTACTCATTACTACCGTTTTATACAAAAAGGTTTATTAGCAGCCCCCGCTTACTACCGGTTAAGGATAGTTGATAAAGACGGGCACCGGCAATTCAGTAAGGTAATTATGTTGGCACCCGCTGCTGCAATAACGATGAATGCCAGCGCAGGTCCTAATCCGTTTATTAACAGCATTGGCTTGCATTACCAGGCAGCCAGCAATACTGCCATACAGGTACTGCTGACAGATAGTTATGGCCGCACTATACAAATATTTACGCGCTATGTAGTAAAAGGAAACAATACAATTGTGCTGGAAGGCCTGGATACAATAAGCGCTGGAATCTATTTTTTGAACGTGCAGGACAGCAAAAAAAGTTCCATGCATATCTTTAAATTGCAGAAAATGAAGTAATGCGTTCTGTGCAGACAGGAATGAAAAAAAATCTTATGAGTTAAAAACATATTGTATGGCATGAATAAAAAAAAACAATAACCCGGCTTTTGCCGGGTTATCTGTTTGAATGTCCATTATCCATTTTTACCAGAACCAATACAAAGAATATCATCATCCCAAATGAAAGAAGGATGCGGGGAATATAATGCGTAGTAATTTCGTTGTAATTAGCAGATCCTGGATTGCGCTGCATGGCAATAATCAACACTACAAATGCGCCCAGTAGTAAATTAACGAAAGCCAGGAACCATTTTTTCATATAGTTACCTGAGCGAATGCTGTGCCAGCGAATAGTTTCCTGATTGTCAATGATTCCTGAATAAGGATCAAGCCTGTTTTTCTTTTATTGGGAACAAGAAAACAGATTTTGGGAATTGATTATTATGCTGCACTACTACCTTATCTCCTGCCAAAATAGTCGGTATCCCAGGCGTCGGCCCAATATAGCTTTGGAATGCCGTTATGAAACCGCATGGGCAACCATACATAGCGTGAGTCCTGCAAATCGGTTTGGTTCCAGCGATCCGCCAGGAAAATAAAGGCATTGTCTTTTCCGGGCATGGGAATCATGAATGTTCCCTGGGAGTTAAAAGTATTGGTTGCCCCACTACCGATACAAGGATTGTCAAACAAATACCATTCACTCAACGGATGCGTGGCGATGGCATACGAGAGCGCATTGGCTTTCCACCCGGTGCAACCTGATGTAAACAGGTAATATTTCTTTTGGTGTTTGATAACAATGGGCGCTTCGCGGTGTTTGTTTACCAGGATGCGTTTTTCTATATTGCTGGGACGCAGGTAATCATCAGACAGCAAATTGATGTGTATGCTGGCATTATCTTCTGAAGCATAGACAATGTATGCCTTTTCATCCTCGTCCTGGAACAGGGTCATATCCCTGGATTCCTGTCCATTGAGTTGATCTGTTTTTAAGAAGCGAAAGGGGCCTGTTACCTTATCGCTCACGGCAACACCCGTACGGGCATAACTGTAGTCCTCGTAATCAAGGTGCATCCACATTACAAATTGCCGGGTTTTCTTGTTGTAAATAACCTTAGGCCGCTCAATTACTTTGCTGGTATGCAAATCATGGTTGGGGCTCCCCTGGTTGGGGGATAGTGCAATGCCTTCAAATTTCCAGTTGTGCAAATCAGCAGAAGAATAACAACTGACCCCGCCTGCGGCAGTCCTGTAATTTTCCCAACTCGTTACGTAAGCCACCCGGGTAGTGGGGCCCTTTTTTATCTCTCCAAACCAATAGTACAATCCGTTATAAAAAAGCAAACCGCCGCCATGTGCGTTGATGGGATTTCCCTGGACATCATTCCATAGCTGGCCTGGCTGAAAACTATTTTGCTGGGCGAAAGCAGGCAATAAGAAAAATATATTTATCAGCAGACAAATAGACCTACACAACATTTTTAACGGGTTTTTGGGTGAGGGTCATCCAGAGGAGGCACAATAAAGATAAGTGATTCCACTTATTTTAATGCAAATTTAATCCGATAACAATGTCATCTTCGATGGGGAAACATTGACATCTATAAGCTATTAGGTGAAATAACCCGCATCAGGAACGCATTTCATAAACAAGGGTAATGGCTGCTTTCGGTTTTATTGCTCCTCCAATTACATCTACCGTTTGGCAATTTTGTTTTGTATCCAGGAATTAATTTTTGTTTCAAGTATAACAAGGGGTAAACTGCCGTCTTTTAAAACCTGGTCATGAAATTCCTTGATGTCAAACTGGTTGCCCAGTTTTTGCCGCGCCCGTTCACGCAATTCAAGGATTTTTAACTCGCCCACTTTATAACTAACCGCCTGTCCCGGAAGAACCATATACCGCTCTACCCGCTGTTCGGCCTGGGCGGCGGATACGGGCTGATTCTCCAATATATAAGCGATGGCCTTTTCACGTGACCATCCTTTGTCGTGTATGCCGGCATCAACAACCAGCCGGACTGCTCTTTCTATTTCATTGTTTAACCGGCCAAAATATTGATAAGGGTCAGTGTACATACCCAGTTCTTTTCCTAAGCTTTCCGCATATAGTGCCCATCCTTCACCAAACGCACTTGTACCATACGTGATTCTGAATTCAGGAATCGCTGCTTCCTGCTGAATGGAAACCTGGTAATGATGACCCGGAATGGCTTCATGAATAAATAACCCTTCCATGGTAAAATAATTGTACCTAGCCGGACTATCTACCACCTCATAAAAAATGCCCGGTCTTTTTCCGTCGCGCGATGCTTTCATGTATTGGGCATTTGCGCCGGCGGCCCTGAATTTTTCAGTGGCCCTTACTTCAAACTTTGCTTTGGGTTTCAAATTAAAAAGTCCGCTCAGCTGAGGGGCCATTTTTTCTTCAAAGCTTCTGTACCTGTCTAATATTTCCTGCTCTGTTTTAAATGGAAAGAATTTTGGATCCGTTCTGATATACCCGAAAAACTCTTTTAGATTGCCTTTGAAACCCACGGCATTTTTTACTGAATCCATTTCTCTTTTGATCCGTGCCACTTCGCTCAGCCCCAGTTTAAAAATAGTTCCGGCATTAATATTTGTTGTGGTAAAATATTTTAACCACAGTGCATATTCCTCTTTTCCCCTGTAATTGTCCAGTAGCCCGGATGTTTCTCTTGCGTTGGGAATGTAGTCCTTCACTATATAGTCATACAATTTTTTATACGCAGGCCTGATAATCGTTTCAATAGCATCCGAATAGTCTTTCTTTAATTGTATGGCTGCCGCACTGTCCAGGTTTGCAGGAAGCGCTGATAGCGGTTTATAAAAAACATTATCAGTAGCGGGTGCGTCGAATAAAGGTTTTAACTGCGCCGGTACTTTTTTCATAGCGGCCCGCGGCGTTGAATTATTTAGTGTGAGCCCTTTTTGCATATTAGCAATGGCCTGGTCTACCCAAACCTGGAACCTTTTCATCCGGCTGATGAAATTCCGGTAATCTGATTCGGTATTGAAAGGCACGAACCCGGCCCCGGAACCCAATGTGGCAAATTGGGTGGGGAAGCTAAAAACAAACTGATTAACGGGCCTGTAAAAACCCAGTGAATTATTTAACCATTCATTCTCCGCCGCTAGTTTATAAGTAAGTATTTCAACACTTAAGCGTTCATCTGCTGTTAAAGCAGCTGTATTAATGCGGGCCAGTGTGTCAAGGTATTGTTGATTTAGTTCCTTCGATTGTTGTACATAGGCATCGCTGATGGTAATCTCCATTTGGTTATCATAAGCACTTATTCCCTGCTGGGTGGCAGACAAGGGGTTTAACGCGTAGTATGCCTTTGAATACTGTTCAAATATCATGTCCAGCTGTAAAGCCGGTGTTGTTTGAAAGGAAGATTGCGTAAAACAGATCAGTAGAACTAAGCTGGAGATGGCCATCATTTTTTTCATGCAGTTAAGTTTTGGTCAGTGGTCAAAATTATCAGGAACGGTTGCCCGTTAAAAGCTTGCATTGTGTGGGACACTGCCTCTGCCCGGTTGCTAAAGCTATTACAAAAACGAATATAGCTTTTTAAACCATCTTATTTACACAGCTGACCGATGTGGGTATTTCGATCTTTTTAATCACGGATGAATACATGAGGAAACGCTCATTGTCTTTGTAGTGCAGATTATTGAGGTACCGCCGGGCATCGGGGTATTGTCAGGCGGTAGTGGGACGCCAGTCTAACGCCAAGACGTTACATGCAGATTTTAGGTAATGAGAAGATGTATTGCAGGGCTTCTCCTGGCTGTTTGTGAGACAAAAACGCACAACAAAAATATATCCCTTCAATTGATGAATTTCATTAATTGAAGGGATGTATTTTTGTTGATTGTATAGATAGCCTGCCAGTAAACTGAACCTGCGGGCAGGTGCCAGCTTTATTTTTTATCTAGTTCATCTTTCAAACTTTTCAGCTTTCCTTTGGGAAGGTATATCTGGAATCCCAGTGCAAGCCGTAGAGAATTATTAGTGGTAGAATTACCAAATCCAACATTCAGGTTATATTTAGCCAATGCTTCAAGCGCTATATTTGGATTGATAAAATAGGCAAGACCCGGTCCAATGCCAACGCCCAAACCGTTTGTGTTAGTGGAAGGAAGGCCACTGGTTTTCACATTCTGGCCGTAAATACCAACATTGCCATCAAAAAATATGCGTGTGCGGTTCGGAAGCGCTGCATCCTTAACAGGAATATAATATCGTGCTATTGGCCCAATACCATAATTAAATGCGGTGTAGCCCTTGCTGGCATCTACACCCAATAACACTTCAGCACCCAATGCAAAATTATCTTTCACAAACCACGCCACGCGGGGGGTAATATCAAGACTAAAAGCAGTGTTACCTTCCTGGAAGTCGAGGTTAATATTAGAGAGTGAGCCGCCAATCAGGAAATGATCTTTTTGAGTCTGCGCGAAACTTTTTTGACCAACTGTGCATAATAATATGAAAATGGAAGTTGCCGATATTAATTTTTTTATCATAGCTGTAAGTTTTAGTTATTAATTGTCTTTCTTATCATGTCCCTGCTGCTTTACCAGCTTATTGTAAATGCCGAATAATAAGAAAGGGGCTACCCATTGTCCAACAAATAGCGCAGTGTGCGACTTTCCTGCCAGCTTTAACGTTGCGGATGCTGCCATTGCACCGATGGCCGTCCAAAGAAAAACATCTGAAGGTAATTTTGCTGTTTGTTCTTCAATAGCACTGGCTACTTCACCTTCACGGTGCTCTTCATTTGTAGTAACATTCATAAAAATTGATTTTTGTGGTGAGTGAATTACGTTTGGCATTGAGATTACAAATGCTGTGCCCGGATACTCAATAGTATATAAACTATTGCACCCACCGGATACAATGATGAGAATAACCTTTGAATATTGACGCACAAAGATCATATTCAATTAAATCTGAGCAGGAATGTAAAAAAGTCAGACCCTTGTAGAAATCATTCTACAAGGGTTTCGCCGAAGGTTGGAGTAATTTACACAAAGCAATCAGCCTAATAATAGTGGCCAAAACGGGTGTATTAGTAATCTTAGTTCTTTATCCGTTAAGCATGTAATATATGTTGAGGCTATTGGTCTAAACGTGGTGATGGTTTAAACATTCGTTGGGCCTGACTATTTTGAATTGTATTTATGTACTGCCTAAATTGAATCTGTATTTAACCAGTGCACATTTTACCTGCAACTCAAACTACACAGAAGTTTTATGAGTGAACAGCTTATTTCCTGGTCTATGGAAGCATGGCTTCTTACTATATAAGCGTACAGATCAGGATTTGCCAGGCATTATATTCCGGCAGTTACTGCGCTATTATTTTTTAAGTTGAATGCGTATGGCCGGTTCCTGGCAAGTTTGCATATACGCCGGTTGAAATATTTCCGTCTTACATCACTGCTTCCAGTTTAATCACCCAGGCAAGGCCTCCTGAAGGCAGGTTTGGGTATAAATCCAACAGCTGGATAGATAGTTTACCCGCTTTATATGAAAACCTTATTTCGTTGTCAGCGCCAATCAGGGTAAGTTTCAACGGCCTATTCTTTAGACTGATTTCGATGGCTTTATTTTGCTTTGCGGTGATGAACAGGTAAACATCGCGGGCTTTTTGCGTACTGAATACAGCATTCCCTGCCGGCTGGGGCCCCACACCTGTTCCATAAATAGCTTCCCCGTTTACTTTTAACCACGCGCCAAGGTCTGCCAGCCGCTCTTGCATTATCACAGGTATTGTGCCGTCTGCTGCAGGCCCAATATCCAGTAACAGGTTACCTCCCCTGGCCACTTTTTGAATTAACATTTTTATCAGCGCATCAGATGTTAAATAATCAGCCAGGTTCTCATTCCTGTTGTAACCGAATGAGCCGCCAATACCCCTGCATTCCTCCCAGGGGTGGTCAAATTTTTTACCGGAAGCGTTTTCGTTGTGCACAATATCATATTCAGTAGTAAAGTAGCCACCATGTTTGCTCCTTGTTTCCTTTCCCCAGCGGTCATTTACCACTACCGAAGTTTTGACTGGGCTTTCGTTGTAAAGCCATGCTAAAAATTCTTTGCTCTTCCAGGTATCGCTGGGGTAGTCCCACTCTCCGTCGGGCCAGATAATATCAGGTTTATACCTTACTACCAGGTCTTTTAGCTGGGGGAGCATATGACTGCTTACATATTGGTCAACATTGATTTTATACAAGGGATTGAACCACTCATACAGCGAGTAATAAAAACCCATGTGCATTCCTTTTGCTTTAACGGCATTTGTCAGGTCCCCTGCCAGGTCGCGGTGGGGCCCTGCGTCTACAGCATTCCAGTTCCATGATTCGGCACTGGGCCATAAGGCAAAACCATCATGGTGTTTGGCGGTTAAGACTACATACTGGGCACCTGCATCTTTAAAAATATTAGCCCATTGCTCAGGTTTAAACAGGTCTGCTTTAAACTGCGGTGCAAAATCCTGGTATTTAAAGTTGGGGCCATAACTGTTGTGGTGAAAATCCCTGAAAGCTTTGCCCACTTTGGAACTGTCAGTGACCAACCGGTTCCAATACCATTCGGCATATTTTGAATAGGTGGCATACTCATTTCCCACTGGTGCCCATGCGGGTACGGAATAAACCCCCCAATGTATAAAAATGCCAAATTTTGCATCTGTAAACCAATTTGGAATAGGTCGTGCATCAAGCGAGTTCCAGTCAGCTGAATAGGTTTGTTGTGCGGAAACGGTAATGGTGCAGGATGTTACCGCAGTAGTCAATACAAACCATATAAATCCGTAGTGTAGTAGCAGGTTCTTTTTCATAATAGTTTTTTAATACAAAACGGCACCAATATACAGAACGGCTGCCTGGTAAGCGCTTTTGTCATTTACAATTACGTTACGTGTTTTCAGTATCGCTTCCTTATCAATTTTTACAGGTGCTAACCGGACAGTCGCGGTATGTTTACCGCCCGGGAGATTGCGTATAATAAAATAGTTCAGGCGATAATAGGTGGAAAATGCATCAAACCGATTGATCACCCCCGGCGCCTGGTTGTCAATACTTACCTCAATGGCTGCGGTGGAGGGGCCCATAATATCTGCGAGCCCAAACCTGGTACCACTGAACTGTACGGTAAGGCTTGCATCAGCGGAAGCGGTGCTATATACCTGCGGCTGCAATTGATAATATTCTCTGCCCTTTGTAACTGAATCAACAGTATGCCAGTCGCCCTTAAATTTTATTTTACGGCCGCTTAGGCCAGCCATGCCGGCATTACTCCAGTTTTCGGTTTCAACAGCCTTTGGTAACCGGTGTTTCGCTGCAGTTGCGTTGTGACTTAACAGTAATAAATATTTACTCAGCACACTGGTATACATTTTATGACCCGTTTCAGGTAACGGATGTACACCATCCAATGAAAATAGCGGAACAGCTGCTTGTTCTTCCCTTTTTCCGGCCATCAGTAATTTTCCCTGCTTAATTTCATCTGCAACAGACAAGCCCATGTGTATGGAAGGAATATTATACGCTGCAGCAATGGCTTCCATGGCCGAGACAGAAGACGGAAAAATTTTCTTCTGGAGCAATGGAAGGTTTTCCGCAGAAAAAGTGTAAATAAAGCAGATGTCTGTAAATGGTTTTCTCTTCCAGATCTGCCGTACTATCCCTTCCATGGTTTCCCTCACTTTTTGCATAGGAGTCCTGTTATCATTTACGGCAAATTCAACAAAAACCAAATCGGGTGCATAGTTGATAACCTGTTGCTCTACCCTGCAGGCGCCGAAATCAGATCCTGTTCCGCTAACTGCTGCCATAATTTCAGTGAATTGCGAAGCAGGATATTGATTTTTAAACCAGCTCAAAACCTGGTCGCGGTAACCGCCTCCTGCTCTTGTTATACTGCCTCCCAGGAATGCAATCCTGATCGATTTTCCCGCAGCAATTTTAGCGGAGAAATTAGGCAAGCCGCCCCGGGCCGAAAATTCTTGAGCTGGTAACAAAGAATCAGGAATTGCCTGTGATACTGCCAGGTTACTGCTGACCAGGCATGCAATAACGCATAATAGATATTGTTTGGGATTACTCATTGTTTTGCTTTATTTTCCAATGCTCCTGGTATTGCTTTCAGCCAATTAGCTGCAATTATCCGTGCACCCGTTTTATTGGGGTGTACCTTATCCTGTATACTGTGCTGTTGCCAGTTCCACCCGTTTTGCTGGTTCACAAAAATGATGGAGGATTGATGTATGGAATCCACCATGCTGCTAATGGCCAAATCAAGATCTGGTACATATGCATACTTTGGCAATTTACCGGACGTGATTACACCCGCGACCAGTATGACTGCGCCGGAATTTTTAGACCTGATGGTACTGATGATTTTTTTTTGCGCCTCAATAATGCCAGGTATGGGTGCTTCTTCCGCAAAATGGTTATGACCAGCATGTAACAGAACAATATCTGCAGGAAAGGCAGTATAGAGGCTGTCGATTGTTTTTGCCAGGTATTCTGCTGTTTTACCGCTAAAGCCAGCGTGGTGTAATGTGTCGTTGTCCTGCACAGAAAACCGCGGGCCAATAAACCGTGGCTGGTAGCCTGCCTTTTTTAGCAGTGAATCCAGGGGGAATAAATAAGAACTAAAATCAGCGCCACCTTCGGTGATGGAATCGCCCAGGCCCAGTACGGAGAATGCCGCTTGCCTGCTGGGTACATGCTTGTGCACTGAACATGCAGCAGCGGGCATCAGCCATGCAAATGCGATTAATATTAATATTCTATTATGGTTAATGGTTGTCATAAATGCATTAATCGTTAATCGTTTTTGCAGGAAAACGTGCCGTAGTTCCATCCTGTTTAATCGCCGTTATTTCAAATGAAACGGTATCACTTATGTTTGGTATTGCAATCTCAAACTCAAATGGGTAGGAGGGGTCAGATAACGTAGTCCATGTTTCATGCTGGTTTAACCGGTAACGGAGCCGGCATTCTTTCCACTCTTTTTCCGTTTTATTGCAAAAGGTGTAAAATACCGCCATTGCATTATCAGGTTGAATAATCATGGCTTTTGCACTGGCTGTGCTATCGTCCTGAGCAAGGAAGCTCAGGAACCTGTTTTTACTCATCAATGCTCCGGGCTTTACAGGGGTAACCGTTGTATTGGTATTTGGACGAATGCCTTTAATCCGGATACAGGTATAAGCACCGGGGGGAAGCGTCATGGTCAGCATCCCATTTTTTATTGTCCTTTCAGTGCTTTTTCCATTGCTGGTATATTCTACCATTGTATAGGCCTGGTCCTGGTTCCAGGAAATAAAGTCCCGGTTTAAGCGGATGTGTTCTGTATTCAATTTTTTGGAAGTGTTCGCAAAAGCAATAAGAATATCCTGCCCGGTATAGCCCATCAGGTAATTGAACGCTATTCCGTCAGACTTTAGCGCATGGGGAGGCATCCATAACTGCACATTGCTGTTGCCCATTACGGTGCCTTTCTTTGCGCCATACACCTGGCTGGTTAAAAACGCATACCCGGGTGCAAAAGTGCCGGGGAAATCTATCTTCCCTTTTGAACGGTAGAAAAAATCAGATACAAGGAAGTCTACCAGTAAAGCCAGGTGTGGCCAAACGTGGTTATAAAAAATAGCATTGTATTTCACCTCATGGAATGGATGCATGGGATAGTCAGCCCGCTGGTAAATATCCGTATGGAGCGATGTAAAATAATAGCCCGGGAAGTTAGCATAACGGCCAATGACGGCATTATAAGCTGCATCCCGCAACAGTGAATCCCCGGTATAATGTGCAAGGTGCAAGAGCCATGCTGCATGGTGTGCAAGCATGACTGGTCCAAAGGCATAAGTATTGGGCGCTTCAGGTAATAACCCGTTTAGTGAAGTCTGCCATGCGGGGATGTTCAGTTGAGCAACGAATGAGGTCTCGTTCATTTTTACAAACGGGGCGCCTTCCATTGCACTAACCCGGCGACCGGGAAATATGCCCTTTATTTCATTGTTTTTATTTACAGTAATGTTCGCTGCCGGTGGTGCGGGATTGCTTCTTGTCCAGAGTAAAAGCTGTTTTGCTCCTGTTGCAGCAGCACCTAAATACAAGGAATCTTTTGTTTCCAGGAATAATTCAAAAAGATCGTAGATCCGATACCCATAGTCAGTAGTAAATCCCGCTCCTTTATCCCTCAACCCCGGGGAATCAAAAAACGTGCGCGAATAATTTTTGTACACTTCCTGCAGGTAGCTTTTTGCGCCGGCTTCTGCCGTCTGTAAGTCGGCCGCGTTGTGATAGAGCCTGTAACGTGCCAGGTAATCCTGCCAGCTACCCCCACCAGTTTGTGTACTCATATTCAATTGCCTGCTTTTGCCAAATAGCCGGTTTGCTTCTAACGCAAATGCAGGGGTATGGCCATTGGTTAATTCATCCAGTGCTGCCAGTTCACCAATATCTACGCAGGGACCGTTTAAAAAATGAGACGGTACCTGTGCTTGCCCCGCAGAATCGCTGGTGGAATACAGGAATTTTTCCCGGCTCATAACGTATTCTATCATAGGTATTGCACGCCGCTTCATTATATCAGTGTTCCCGGTTAACAACGCAATACTTAAAGGATGAAGGGCCGAAACGTTCTTTACAGTACCTGGTACATCAAAACTGTAATCAGAGGCTTTCAGACTGGCATTCCACCCGCTGTATACATCGTTCATCGCAAAGCCGATCATGTTATCAATAGTCTGATTGAGTGAAACTGTCGCATTCTCCCTTTCTGACCGATATTTAAAAACGGAAGACAAAAGCCAGGAACTTCCTTGCTGCCAGTTACCGGGCTGATTGAAGTATACCAGCGAGATGGAGAAGGCGGCACCTTTGTTCAATGCTGATTGGGGGGAACCGGGTAACGGAGCATAGACAGACGGTTGCGCCTTTCCTTCATTATTGCGAACAGCCATTCCAAAAAGGCTGTTTCCTTTTTCGCCATCTGATGGAAATACCGACCAAAATTTATTATCAGTCTTCCCGGCATTGTTCCATTGCGCGGCCAGGGCATACCGGTAGGGAATGCTGGACGGGGATACAGCCAGTCCTTCCGTATAACCATCATGGTTAGTGAATACTGCCGCCGTGTTTGCATACGCTTCCTCGGTTAAAGCAAAGCGGCTGGGAAATCTTTTCCAGGACCAGGTGAGGGGTTGGTATACAAAATCCACTGATGAGGAATCCACTGTTGGCATACCGTCGAACCCTATTGAATAGTAACCATTTTTTAAGGCCTCCAATCCCATTTCAAATATAGGGGCCTGCTGGTCTTTGGTAAACAGGATAGTGAGTGACACCCGGCCAAGTGGATTTTCAGGAAATGAAAATATAATTTTATTGCCGTTTATTTTGTAAGAGCGTGCTATCAAAGTCGTACTGCCCAGTTGCTGAATGTCCAATGTTTGACCGGCACCGGTTTTCCATGCCAGCACGCCGGGCTGCCCGTCCAGGGCACCGCCTGCCATGGATGGCTGATCTGCAGAATAAATTAATTGCAGTTTGGGAAGAATGGTTCTTTTCAAATTTCCTGCCTTATGTGTAACGGTAAAAGAGGGGGCAAGATCAAAATTGGCGACCGGTTGAACAGCAAAATATTTATTTTCAATAATGGGCTGGGCCGATGTAAGTTTTACATGCAGTAGTATGCACAGCAATAGCGCAAACGGCAGCAGCCGGCTGCATTTTGTAGCTGTTTTTTGATGGCGATGGCTCAATAACTGCATGCTCAAAAAAATTAGGTTCAAAAATTACGCACTGGTTCAATTTCTATCAGGCGCATTCCATACGCATCAACAGCAACGGACATATCCAGTGTTGTTTTGTCTGACAGCATTGTACGCGTTTCAATATTTATTTCATTCAATTGTTTCACTTCTTCCGGAGTAAAAACCTTTTCATACCGGTCTGCTCCTCTTGTTAAAGGAAGGGTCTGGTATTTGTCCTGCGACAGTATTTTCTTTATGACGGTGTCTTCCGGGCTTGTGTACCATTGCCTTATTCTTAACGCGGTATTCCGGAAGTTAGCAGGCAGATTATTTAACTGTAATTGAATAGCAGGATAATCCAGCGGCCCCGCCTTGCTATAAAAAATAGAGGGCGATACACAGTAGACAAGTATGCTTATTTTTTTGTTTTCTTTTGTGGCCATAGCATGGAGACCATAACCGTTTTCATCCACTGGCGATGCCTGCACCGGGATAGCCATACTCCCCAGCCTGCTTCTAAGCAACAAACCTTTGCCATAGGCAGACAGGATATTTTGCTGACCGTAGGTGAGTAACGCAAAATGCCATCCGGCACCGCTCACGGGCACAAAATGTGCTTTTTCATTTTCATAATATTCCTGCAGTGCAGCACTGAAATTGGCCATTGCGGCCTCCTTTTTCATGGCACCCTGCAAATCACTTAAATCTTCAATGGTAGAAGGTTCCGCCAAACCCATTTCATCTACAATCACCGGAAGATGCGGATCCAGGTGGTTAAGCGTAAGCAATTTTTGCAGGCTGTCGGCAACACCCTTTCCCATAGATGGGTAATTGCCTGGAAAAAGGTAACTGTGCCATGTCAGGTAATCCAATCTTTTTTTTGCTGAAGTATCATCCTGGTATCGCCGGAGAAATCCGTTAATGAAGGCCCAGCGCGTATTGGGATTATTGCAGCCCAGCCCGGCAACGGTCAGCAGATCATTGCTTGGTTGCCGTTCGTTAAACGCGGCTACTGCTTCGTACACACATTTAAAAAATGCATAGTGTGCGTCTGCCAGCGCTTCTGTGTTGGCAATATTATCCAGCTCATAGGGCATCTGAATAATTCTTAATGCAGGACAAACTTTTTTTGCAAAACGGAGCGTAGTAATATATCCTTCGCGTATTGACTTCCATTCTGCGCCCGGAATACCTGCTGCCGGAAGCGGTAAGCGGCCCATTTGACTGTATTGCTTATACAATTTTGTAATGGGTGAAATTTGAAGATCCAACATGACCGTATCGCTACTGGCCGCCGCTACTTCCAGCCATTGCTTTAAATAAGTTGCCTGCGCAGGATCCATGTGGGATGGATCTTCCATTTTCCATGGAAGGTAATGGTGCTGGTAACGAAAAAGGGAAAACCTTTTTCCGGTAGCAGCAGTAACAGCAGTGGCCATATTTTTCATTTGACCGGAAGGTGATCCAAATTGGAAATCTTTGACGGGGTTACCGGAATAAGCCATAACGCGCAGCTCACCCTTATCCCGCGGTTTGGCAGGAATGCCACAGTCTATTTCAATGCTGGCTTGCTGCTGTAATTTTTCAGTTAAAGCAGCCGTGGTTTTATTCCACCCCCTCAGCTTCCTGTCGTGATTTTCCATCACTGCAGCTATAACGGATACGGAGAGGGGCGTAGCTGTCAGGTAAGGATCAGTTTTGGACAGATCGCTGTAAACAGCGCCAAGCACCAGGCTCGATTCAACATCCATTTGCTGGGTAACAGAACTAAAACTAAACTCCATTTTGTTGCCATAATCTACCATTTGAGGATAAACCCGTACATGCATCATTCCTGACAGCGATACCAGTGGTTTATTGCTGGTACTACCTGTTATCTTCTGCCCAATAAAAGTAATCTTAAACATGCCGCCTGTAAAAGAGGTTTGCAATTCCGGGCGCAGTTTACAAACAATGGTTTCCTCTTCTCTTCCTTTTATATGCAGGGCGAACGCGATGGCTTCTTCTGAACCGATACTGTATTGAAACGGAATTAAAAATGACACGGGCATGCCGGCCGCTGTTAATGGAATTACACTGCTGATACATTTTACTTCTCGTGCATAGGGTGACCCGCCCCTGAATAAAAGCGGAACACCCTGTACAATGCTGTCAACGCTGTTTGTATAGGCTTGTGACCAGAGTGTACCATCGTACCAGCCAAATTTTCCCCGCGCGGCATCCTGCTGTGCCTGGATTGAAGTATCAGGCATCGGAAATTCACTATAACCATAGCGCCATTTAAAAATGATATGCTCGTCACCACGGTAATATTTTTGCGCCACGGCCTGGGCAGATACCATATCCGGACCCAGTCTAATGCAAAGCAATAAGGCCATCAACCATTTTACTTTACCCGTTTGCTGTATGCGTATGTTAAGTACCATCAGGAATTTAAAAATTTATGTCATTTTTTTACAGTGATTCAGATTCAGTATGTGTTTCTTTACCGGCCCGCAATTGCTGGCTGATAAGAATAGCAGCCGCTACAACTACAATAATTATCCCTACCACGAATGCTACCATGCCGTCCTTCGCCACAAATCCCAACACGCTGATGCCCAGTCCTACAACCAGCGTACTCAGCGCAATCACTTTTATACCAAAAATGTTTTGCTGTGCTGCAGCATTATTCCTGGATGCTGCTGTTCCGTTGGCAGCAATCTGCAGCCAGGGAATTTCACGTTTTGAAAAATACCCAATGATTTCAAAAATAATCAATAGCAGGATCGGGAAGCCCACGCCCAATAAAGTTTCGCCGGTCCGGGAAAGCGTGATGGACAGTAAAGACGGACTGACCGCTTTGAAAAACAGGCTTACCAGCAGCGAAACAACAGAAATAAATATCAGCGAAAAGGAGTTTTGTCTTTTTGAAAAGAGCGAATATATAACCGGCGCGAATAAGCTGCCGCCCGCAATAGCCGCGGTGCTGAGTACCACTTCTACTATACCTCCGGCTGCAGGAACCAGTATGGCTAAAAAAATAGTGCCTGTGCCAAACAGTACGGTAAATAGTCTTGCCACCAGTATGGTTCTTTTTTCTGAGCTTTTCTTGAAAAAAATATCTTTATAAATGTCCTGCGCAAAAATAATGGCCGCGGTATTGATGGTCGTGTTTGCTTTACTGGCGGTGGCCGCTATCATCCCTGAAAGTACCAGCCCTATGAGGCCTGCAGGCAATACTTTCTGACACAGCATCATATAAGCGCCTTCGGCTTCTGTACCTGCAAGGCCGGGATTGATAACCCGGTAGATCATGGGGGGCAGCATCCAGATAACCGGCGCTACCAGGTAGAGTGCTGCAAATAAATAAGCTACTTTTTTTGCATTGCGTACTGTGGAAACTGAAGTATAACGCTGCACATAGCTCCAGTTTCCTGCAACATACACTACCTGGTATATAAAAAACGACAACATAAACCCGATGCTGTACTCTTCATTAAATGGCTTAAAAAAATCGGGGGGTGCCTTTTGAAAGAAATTGCCGATGCCGTTTATTTCAGCAAGCGACAATGGTATGATGATGATAACTGATGCTGAAAGAATAACAAACTGTACCACATCAGTAGCGAGTACGCCCCACAGTCCGCCACCGGTTGTATAGATGATAATGGTAACGCCAATGGCTATGATGCAGGCTTCCAGTGAAAAAGGGGTGGCTACGTATACAATTTTACCTACTGCATAAAGGATTGCAGCAGTACTTACCAGGCTATATAAAAGCACCATGTAGCTATAATATTGCTTTGCGCCTTTTCCAAACCTTTTCCCCAAATATTCAGCTGCAGTGGCCGCCCCCGTTTTTTTCCAGCGCCCTGCTATAAAAATAGCAGTAACAAAGCCACTCAGGCACATCGTAAACTGGATGGCATTCGCTACCAGCCCATACCGGTAGGCAATCGATCCCCATACTACAAACGTGGCAGCGGAAAAATATGAAATGAAAAGCGAAAGGCTGTTGATCCACCAGGGCGTTTGGCCGCCAGCCTCAAAAAATGATTTGGAACTTTTGCTGCTTTGAACTGTAAAAACCAACCCGATGAGTACCATGAGTACGGCAAAAACGCTCATTACCCCGAAATCCAGTTTAGTCATACGCTTTTAATAACATCTTATCTCAAAAATAGCTGCAGGAATGTTTGCAGCAGGATGTTCACATTTTACTACTACCATATCCGTTAGCAGTGGTTCTTCCAATTCAATGGTATTGCGTGTTTGATGATTGTTATTTACATCTTTGACCAACCTGCCGCCGGACGCATAAATTTGGTAGTTCCTGATACAGAATGGCATCACGTTTTCAGGATGCTGCATTAATACAGATTCCATTGGATGATCCATGTCTGTATCAAAGGTCAATATAATGGTTTGGATTGTTACAGGTTGAGGCCACCCGATTACCAGCTGCGGAGATGGATCGGTCAGTGCCGCTGCCCACGCATTCGCGCAAAGATAAGGCCTGGCATACCCGTTTTTTATATTTGCTGCTGCATACGTAAATAGCGGTTGCGAAAAATTAATCGCCATGTTTTCGCCTGCCGGTCTTCGCCTGGGCGTCCAAAACTCAAACGCATCCACGCCAATATCTTCGGGCGGTGTTTGGGTACCGGTATTGGAAACTGCCTTGTTCTTAGTTTGAAAAAGTGATAACAAACCGGTAATTCTTGCATCGGACAAGCAGGCAGACACCTGTTCGTTTTTTCTGCAAATGAGAAATAAATACTGGCTTTCCGAAATTATCGTTTGCCATTTTAATTCAATACAATTGCGGCCCGGTTCCAATGCAAGTGTTTGCTCTTCCAACAGCAGGTCGGGCGTATAACTCCCGGTTCGGCTGGAGATGGCGAGCTGAACCTGCAGGTTGGTTTTTTCCTTCGCTTCCAGGTGAAAACGCATTTGTGGTAATGCACCCGGCAACACAGGCAGCAACTGTGCCATCCCGTTATCCAGTGAATACAGTCTGCCGGTTGCAGGCATTGTCAGCAGGTTGTATTCACTGGATGCACTGACAGTTGCCTGGCTTACCAATTCGGCTTTATCTTTCATGCTTACGCCGGGTATAAACTGGCCAGCTTTTAACAACCGCTGTTGTAGCAGGCCAATAACATTCATTACTTCTGCGGGCAACAGTTTTTGCTCTGTTGCAATGGCCGCGGCCATCGCAACAGCCTGGGCGTTGCAGGCAGAAGTACCCATTACCCTGGTAGAAGCAAATGCAACATGCGATGCACTGATAATCCTGCCCGTTAAAAAAAGATTCGCCATGTTTTTGCTGTACATACAGCGATAGGGGATGGAATACACCCCTTTGCTGTGCCATTGATTGCAGCCGGGCAGCTCGCTGAAAACGCCATCGCTGGGATGCAGGTCTATTGACCAGCCTCCAAAGGAAACGGCATCGGGATGTATGCGTTGTTCAACAATGTCCTGCTGTACCAGCATGTAGTCCCCGCAAAATCTGCGGCTCTCCCTTTTGCCGGGTATCATGCCCACCCACTCCAGCGTATAAGTCGAAGCTTCCGGAAACTTGCCGGAATTCTTGATGTAATTCCATACTGCGTAGACAACCCGCCATAGTTCCCATTTTATTTTTTCCGTATCCTTTACCGTATCCAGCCTTCCACCATATTCTATCCACCATAGTTTGCAACCCTGGTCCTGGAGGTTAAATGATTTATACCGCGGGATGGTTGTGATATCGGCCAATGCAAAAGAGGGAGCTGTATATTCAACGGGCCGGCCGGTATCTTTTGAATAGAAGTAGAGGCTATGCCCAAGCAATTCTCCATAAGCCGTGGAGGGTGCAAATTTTTCATTGAATTCTTCCCGGGATTCTGCACCCATTCTAAACGAGGCGCCGGAAAGAAATGCGATGATACCATCGCCGGAAGCATCGCAAAAAAGGGCCGCTCTGAATGTATATACTGTCTGGTTCTGGCTGCAGTAGCCTGTAACAGCGCTAATTTTATCAGGCCCTTCTTTTTTTACCTCGTACACGGCTGTATTCAGGTAAAGGCTGATACTTTTTTCTTCTGTTATTTTTTCAAGTAAGATCGAATCGAAAATCACCGGGTTGCCCTCCCGGTTCCGGTAGGTGTTCTCTACCAGGATTTCATCAATAACACCACCTTCCCTTGCCCAGCGGTTGTTATTGCCCATGTGCGAGGTGGCGCCGAGGATCCATAGCCTTACTTCACTGGATGCGTTGCCGCCCAGTACGGGCCGGTCCTGCACCAGTATCACTTTCAATCCTTCTCTTGCAGCTGTGATGGCACAGCACACGCCACTGAGTCCACCACCCACTATTACCAGGTCTGCATTCTCCTGTGCTGTAAAAAGACTTCGTGAACTGCCGCCTTCATTGATTACCATGCCTGTGTACTTAACAATATTATAATGTAAGCTATGTGATAGAAACCAGGTTGCTATTTCCAGGCATCGTTCTGTGTAAGCTTGGGGTTTGCATTGATCTCAACCTGTGGTATTGGAAAATACTTATACTTTGCCGTTAGTGGCCGGCTGGGGTAATCTGCATTCACCGCCGTGGGTATAACCGTTAGGAATTTATTTGTACGGGTAAGATCATACCAGCGGTCGCCTTCGCCAAAAAATTCCTTTGATCTTTCCTGCAATACTGAGTCAACAAATGCAGTTTGAGACAACCCCCGGGTAAGAATAGGGAGACCCGCCCTGATTCGCACTGAATCAACATTGGAGTAAGCCTCTGCGGTAGGAGCACCTGAACGCGCCTGCGCCTCCGCAGCAATCAGGTAAGCATCTGCCAGCCGGAGCAGGTATATATTGTTACCGCCGTAAGCGCCTACAGCATTGGGGTCTTTGTATTTTCCCATCAGTACCAGGTCTTTGGTAGCCAGCCTGGTATCAATATTGGCCCGGGTAACGACCACATTTGCCGAATTGGTATAAGTAGTATCCATCAATGCTTTTCGTTTATCTGTATTGCTAAACGAATTATAGAATGCGCTGTACACATACATGGCGCCTGCACCACCTTTGTTATAATTGGAAACGCCGTTGGGAGCACAGAAATAATGTATTTGCGATTGACGGATAGGATTGGTGGTATTATTCATTTCTACTGCAAACATTACCTCCTGCCGGGCCAGGTCTTTTTTTGCCGCCGTAAATAAGTCTGCTACAGACGGCAGCAGCGCAAATTTGCCGGAGCTTATCACTGCTTTTGCATTTGCCAGTGCCAGGTCCCATTTTTCATTATACAAAGCTGCTTTGGCATGCAATAGCTGGGCTGCCTGCTTTGAAACATGCCCTTTTATAAGCGCGGCGGTATAATCCGGCAACATTTGTTCTGCCCTTGTACAATCGTCCATTATCTGTTCATACACCTTATCAATGGGCTGCTTTTCCACGAAGGCTTCATCAATGGAATTGGTATTCGTTGTTTTCACCACTATGCTTCCAAAGTTTTTGGTAAGCACCCAGTGAAAGAATGCCCTGAGAAAATAAGCCTCACCCACAATGTTATTGCGCCTTATTGTATCCATAGGAGTGGCCGGTACTTTAGCGATGACCCAGTTGGCACTTTCAATACCTATATAGGCTCTTTTCCAAATTTCCTGTGGGGATTCATTGATGCGGCCAAAGCCGTTCTGTGCCGCGTAGAGGGGTTCGTAAAGAAAACTGGTAAGCGTATTTCTTCCCACCACGTTGCGGGGGAACATCTGATCGGCAGACCATTCTGCAGCAAACAACGGAGCCCCACTGTTGTACATGCCGTAAAGGTTGCCATATACAGCGGTAATAGCGGCGTCCGCTTCCGCTTCGTTGGAATAAAAATTTTGTGTATAGATATTGGAATAGGGTGTTTCTTCCAACATTTTTTTACACCCGCTGAAAGTCACTAATAGTAATGTTATATAACCAAGCCGTTTCATAAAAATGATTTAAAGTGTTATTTGTAATCCTACCAGGAGTGAGCGTGATGCCGGGTACACAATATTGTCTACTCCAAACTGGGTGTTTGAACTGCCAAAAGAGCCCACTTCAGGATCAAAACCTGTGTAATCAGTGATGGTGAACAGGTTATTGGCACTTACGTATACTCTTGTTTTTGTGATGTGCCTTAGTGCAAATGCATACCCAAGGGAGATATTCTTGCACCGCAGGAAAGATCCGTTTTCCAGGTACCGGTCCGATAAAGGCAACCTGCCGCCCTGGCTACCAGTTGCAACCTGGTAGGATGCAGTGGTCTTGGTGCTGGTCCACCTGTCAGCTGCTCCCGCAACCACATTTCTTCCGCCAATGGGATTCTCCAATGACCAGCGGGCAAGGTTAAATATTTGATTTCCATAAACCCCGGAAAAAAATACTGCAAAATCAAAATTTTTATAGGTAGCCGTACTGGAAAAACCATAGGTAAATTTGGGATTGGCATCGCCGGTTATTACCTGGTCTGCTGCTGAGATGATGCCATCTCCTGATACATCTTTTACTCTTTGTGCGCCCGGGCGGGGCTTTGTTACGGGCTGGCCGGGTATGATGGGATCACCGGCCTGGAAAAGTCCGTCGTATACATAAGTTTTGAAAAGACCCAAAGGACTGCCAACACGCAACACGTTAAAATTATTGACCGCTACTTCAGTTGTTGAATCATCTGCCAGGCGAAGTAACTTGTTGCGGTTGATAGTGAAGTTGGTGCTTATATTCCATCTCCAGTCTTTATTCCTGACCAGGTCTCCACCCAGTGTAAGTTCGATGCCTTTATTCTGGATAGAAGCAAAATTTCCCAGCACGGATTCGTAGCCTGATGACAATGGAAGATTTTTCCGGTAAATGAGATCAGTTGTTTTTTTGAGGTAAACATCTACCACAAAATTCAACCGGTTATTGAAGAAATCTGCTTCTGCGCCAATATCCGACTGTACTGATGTTTCCCATTTCAAATCAGGGTTGGGAACACCCGTGGGAAGGATTGCTTTGGCCAATGTGTTATTGAATACATAATCATTGCCGGCGCCAACTATTGCCAGCGACTGGTAAGGCTCAACTGCGGCCTGGTTGCCCGTTTTTCCCACACTGGCTCTTAATCTTAAATTGGTAATACTGCCGGCATCTGCAAGAAAGTTTTCTTTTTTCAGATTCCAGGCTGCAGCCACAGCGGGAAAGAAACCATACTTGCTGTTTTCGCCAAACTTGCTGCTGGCATCCACGCGGCCGGTAAAATCAAGATAATACTTGCCTTTGAAGCTGTAGTTCACGCGCGCCAGGTACGAAACAAGATCGTTTTTTGTTCTGCCCGAATTCACAGAAAAATTCCTGGCCAGTTGAAGCGCCTCATTTGTAGTTGCATCATTTACAAAACCATATCCTATTGAATAATTGTAGTTATTGTTGTTTCCCAGGGTACTGAATACACCGGTGAATTTAAGTGCGTGCTCACCCATTAATTTATCATAGGTAAGAATATGCTCCTGCATCAGCCTTATAGAATTGTTGTTCAGCTTCATGCCATAGCCGCCTAATCCTCCTGCCAGTGTGATCTCGCCCGGTGTAAAGGCGGTAGACGGAAAATAATAATCATTGAGTGAATTGTTGGTGTTGGCGCTGAGGTTGAGCCGGTATTTTAAACCTTTTGTAATTGAAAGGTCCAGGTATACATTGCTCAGTACTGAGTTAGTGGTAGTGATATCTGTAGCAAGTGTGCCCAGCAATGGATTTCTGAGTTCAGTATAGAAAGATCCAAATGGTTGATCTTTCCAGGCAAAGATGCTGCCATCGGCTTTGTAAGGCTTGAGCGTGGGGGGCGCACTCAGCACGGCACCTACAAGTGACTGGGTAAGGCCACCACCATCATTGTTAACAGAACCGGTTTGTACCCTGTTGTTAACGGACCTTGTAAGGGTAGTGTTTGTTCCTATTTTCAGCCAGTTGGTTACTGCATGTTCTAAATTTACGCGCACCGAATACCGATCGAATTTTGAATTTAATACGATCCCCTGCTGGTCAAAAAAGTTAAGCGATACCAGTGCCTGGGTTTTGGCGTTACCACCCGAAAAAGTTAACTGGTGGCTGTGCATAGGCGCTTTACGAAAAAGCACTTTTTGCCAGTCTGTACCCACGCCAAAGGAATCAGGATTGGAATACCGTGCGGTGCCATATATCTCATTTTCAATGTTGGCAAATTGCGCAGCGTTGAGCATGGGAATGGTATTGTTAACCTGCTGACCCGCCCAGTATCCATCGTAGGTTAACAAAGAGCTACCCGCTTTTCCTTTTTTTGTAGTGATAATAATAACGCCGTTGGCCGCCTGCGAACCATAGATGGCTGCCGCCGAGGCATCTTTCAATACTTCGATTGATTCTATATCATTGGGATTTAGAAAGGATAATGAGCTTACCTGGTTAGAAAAACTGCCCACTCCACTGATATTACCCAAAGTAGAGGGACCGGAAACCCCGGCAGCCGTATTATTCTGAATTTGTACCCCATCAATAATATACAGTGGCTCCGAAGACCCGTTAATAGAATTGGTTCCCCTCAGGCGAACGCTGATACTGCCACCCGGTGCTGCATTGTTTTGGGTGATCTGTAATCCCGCCACGCGGCCCTGTAATCCCTGCGCGAGATTGGCAATGGGCGTTTGTAGCAGGTCTGAGGCTTTAACTGAAGTAATGGCACCGGTGATTTCTGATTTTTTTCGGGAGCCATAGCCTACCACTACCACTTCGTCGAGGTTTTTGTCAAGATTTTTCAGCACTACTTTCTTATAATCATTCCCCTGTGTGCTCACCGTTATTTCAGCAAAGCCCGTGTAACTGATGATAAGAGAAGCGCCGGATTTTACGTTGATACTGTAACTGCCATCTTCAGCAGATTGAACAGTTTGCCGTCCGCCTTTTTCGCGGATGGTGGCGCCTGCAACGGGCGAATCTTTGTCGTCCGTGACGGTTCCTTTTACAACAATGGTTTGGGCGGTAGCGGCCAGGGTGAGAAACAGGAAAACTGTAAACGCCAGGAACCGGCCGGGTTTCTGTAGCAGGGACAAACATCTTTTCGTCATAAACAATCAATCGTTAGAATGTAATAAAAAGGTTGATTTCAAAAAATCCATACAGCACTGCTAATGTAAGGCGGATATTGAAGCCGGAAAGCGCGGATGAACAGCATAAGTATCGGGAACGATACCGAAACCGTTCCCGGTATACCGGAAAATTTTTCTAATCTGGCAGACTGTGTGTGCACCTGTAAGGTTTGCCTTTGCACCAGCAAAAAAAGAAAGGGTAACCAGCGGAGAGACGTACAATTATGGGTATTTTCAAATAAATTGTAGGCCTGTTCTGAAAACTTTTGCAGCAATGATAAAATGTGTTAAGTGCCATGATGTAAGCGGGATTGCCAAAGCGGGAACGGTGCGAAAAAAGCAGCGGTACTTTTGCAGGCACTGCGATTATTACTTCACGCTGCAGACAGCGCCACCGGTTACCGCTGTCCATTCTTCCAGCCACCATGCTACAATGCTGGATATTGCAAAGCATTTAAAAATATCCAAGTCCACCGTTTCACGTGCGTTGAGAAACGGTCCCGATATCAGCCAGGAAACCAGGAACGCCGTGTTGAAAATGGCAGGTACCCTTAACTATGTGCCGAATTATTTTGCTTCCAGCCTGGTGCGGAGAAAAAGTTATTCTATTGGCATTGTAGTGCCTGAACTGATCACCAATTTCTTTTCCCAGTTTATTATCATTGCGCAAAAAGCAGCATCACTTGCCGGTTATGAAGTAATTATTTGTCATTCCAATGAAAGTCTTGCCAGCGAAACAGATGTGCTTAAAAGGTTATTTGCATACCAGGTAGACGGCATTATTTTGTCGCTCAGCGGAGAAACCAAATCGCTTGAACATTTGCAGGCCTTCCAGGATGCAGGTATTCCGCTCATTCTTTTTAACCGTGTAAAAAACCGTACCGGGTTTCCAAAGGTGATGGCCGATGATTACCAGGGCGCTTTTGCCGGGGTAGAGCACCTCATTAAAAACGGCTATCGCAACATAGGGCATATCGGTGGCCCCAAAAATTTACAAATAAGCAAAGATCGTTTTCGTGGTTATACAGATGCCCTCAGCAGGTATGGTCTTGAACTCAATCATAACTGGATATATTACCATGATCTCACTACTGAAGGAGCCAAAAAATGTGCTGCGTCCCTGCTTGCGCCACCGCTGGAGATGGATGCAGTGTTTGCTGTTAATGATCCTGCTGCCATACAACTTATTCTTGAGGCAAAGCGGCAAGGTATCCGGGTAGGGCCCGAGTTGGGTATCGTAGGTTTCAGCAATGATTCACGTTCTGAAATTATAGAACCTTCATTAACCACACTGGAGCAACCATTGGAACAGATGGCAGAGACATGTGTACGTCTGTTGCTTAACAAAATTCATGATCCGAAATGCGCGATTCCTAATTGTACCGTATTAAAAACCACGCTCATTGAGCGCCGTTCTTCCAGTAAAATATGATCCCGGGGAAAGCGGAGCATACATGAGATGGAAGGTAAAGACCGGCGCGTACTAATAATGGTAAGTCAGTGGAAGAAGTTTTAAAGCGGCCCGTAGATCAGAAGAGTCATTGTGAAGAATGCATTCATATACAAACATCGCCGCTTCATTCACTTCCAAGATAGTTTCCGGCCTTAAGGAAAATGCCGGCGGCAAGTGTAAAATGGCAGATACTCCTAAAAAAAGAAAAACCCTGTAAATCAATGCGTAGTATTGATTTACAGGGAAGTTTGAGTGCCCAGGAATGGATTCGAACCATCACATCCTTGCGAACGCTGCGACCTGAACACAGTGCGTCTACCAGTTTCGCCACCTGGGCATTTGAGTCAGTAGTCGTAAGTCGATAGCCTTTAGTCGAAACCCAAACGGCTACCGACTTACGACTACTGACTTTCTTCTCCGTCAGGGCTGCAAATATAGGAGGTTAACAATAAACTTTATCAGTAATCAGGAGTTTTTTTGTGCAGCCTGCGGTTTGCTTTTCCAGCCGATTAATAATACACCGGCAATCACCAGCAGGGTGCCCGCAATCTGTTCGGAAAATATCTTTTCGCCCAAGAAATAATGTGCCTGGATGATTGTGGAGACCGGGCCAATGCCGGATACAATGGCCACATTATTGGACCCAATCTGCTTCATGCCGTAAGAAATGAGGAAGGAGGGAATAACGGTGGCGAATATAGCCAGTAAAATTCCATAGCCCCAGTATTCAGTTCCTGATTGTAATAACTGGTAATTACCCGCCAGTATATAATGAATGAATACGCCGCAGGTGGAAGCCAGCATAGCGTAAGCGGTAAATTTGGTAGCACCTACCTGTGGTATCAGTTTTCCGCTCCCAACAATATAAATGGCATAGGTGATAGCGCATAAAAAGATCAGGAAACTGCCCAGGAAGAAAGTAGTGCTGGCAGTGTCAAGGTGCAGCTGCCCGATATACGCAATGGCAATACCGGTATAAGTTAGTGTGAGCGCCAGTAATTGTATACGGCTGATTAACTGTTTAAAAACAAAAGCATTTATCAATACCGCAAAAGTGGGGTAGAGAAAAAGGATCAGCCGCTCTAATCCGGCAGATATATACTGCAGGCCGGCAAAATCAAGAAAACTGCTGATGTAATAGCCAAACAAACCCAGTGTGATGATCCAAAACCATTGCGGTTTGGTAAAACGGGTATTGTCTTTTTTGCTGCCCGCAAAAATGGCAATGCCCAGGTAAAAAGGCAAAGAAAAAACCATCCTGACAGCCAGGAGCGACAACGCATCAATATGCGTATCATGAAATGCTTTTTTTACAATGATGGCCTTGGTTGAAAATAATACGGCACCCAGGAATGTTATAAAAAAACCAGCTAATGAAATGTTCTTTTTGTTGTCAGTCATAAAACCCACTTGATCGTAGTTCGATAGTTCATAGTGGCGCTTGAAAGAATGTTTTTAATGCAAGCCGGCTGCTGTACAGGAAGACAGCATAAGGAACGAAGGACTACTGCACAAAAAACGATGACCTTGTATTAAACAGCTACGTTAAAATCACGCAATGCATCATTTAGGCTTGTCTTAAGATCGGTGCTTGGTTTACGCTGGCCAATGATCAGTGCGCAGCCTACACCATATGAGCCGGCTGCAAACTGTTTGTTGTAGGTGCCGGGTATTACCACGCTCCTGGCGGGTACCCTGCCCTTGTATTCTACCGGCCCGGCGCCGCTTACATCAATTATTTTAGTTGATTTGGTAAGCACTACGTTCGCCCCCAGTACAGCTTCTTTTTCTACTAATACACCTTCAACCACAATACAGCGGCTGCCAACAAAACAACCATCTTCAATAATTACAGGGCTTGCCTGCAATGGCTCAAGCACGCCACCAATACCCACACCACCACTCAGGTGCACGCCTTTTCCTATCTGCGCGCAGCTGCCCACAGTAGCCCAGGTATCCACCATGCTGCCTTCATCTACATAAGCGCCAATATTTACATAGCTGGGCATAAGCACAACATTTTTTGCAATGTAGGCGCCATAACGGGCCACTGCATGCGGTACGGCACGCACACCCAATTCTTTATAGTTTTTCTTGAGCAGCATTTTATCATAAAATTCAAACGGCTCCAGGCTCCAGGTCTGCATGGTTTGTATACCAAAATACATGAGTATGGCCTGTTTCACCCATTCATTAACCTGCCATCCCCCGTCTGAAGGAGCGGCTGTACGGAGCCTGCCTTTGTCTACTTCTTCAATTACGGCTCTTACGGCATCGCTGTATTTACCATCCTTGAGCAAATCACGGTTACTCCATGCTTCCAGTATCAGAGATTGTAATTCCATTCCTTAAAAAATTTTTGCAAACATATGAAGAAGCTGTGACCTTTTTGCTGTGCGCCTTTGTGTACCCAACGGAAAAGTTTTTAGTGCCAGCGGTAATTAATTGCGCTTACTATGCGAAGCCGCCTGATAGCACAAAGCCAACATCTAATTATTTCTTAAGTAGGTCCGAAGAAAATAAAATACTTTTTCCCGGATATTATCCGCATCAAACATAGGTCCGTAATGCGGCGCGCCGGGTACTACCATCAGGTCGTTTTTAACGCCGGCCAGATGTAGCCACGATTGCAGCAGCACTGATTGTGTGTAAGGCACTGATTCATCTTTCTCTCCCTGTACAATTAAAAATGGAGGATCGTTTTTATCAATATACGTAACCGGGCTGGCAATTTTTGCCAGGTCGGGTCTTTTGAGCGGCAATGCGCCCAGCAGTATTGATACCGGGTTTCGTTCATTGTTAGTGGAAGTGTCAGGTGCGCCGGCAAAGATTCCAAAATCTGAAGGGCCATAAAAATCAAGTACAGTCCGGATTGTAAAAGAGGGCTTTTTGCCGGCAGCATAAAAGGCAGTGATGTTATTATTGTGTGATAAACCAAGGAGGGAGGCAAGGTGCCCGCCGGCAGAAAAACCAATCAATGCAATCCTGTTTTTATCCAGTTTGTATTTGTCTGCGTGATCATATAAAAATTGAATGGCCTGGTTGCAATCCTGTACCTGGGCCGGAAAAATGGCGGTGGTGCTATACCGGTAGTCGATGGAAGCAAGTGCGTATCCGCTGTCTAAAAAACTTTTTACCGTTTTTGTCATATATCCCATGTCGGAATATTTATCATTCAGCATCCATGCGCCGCCGTGTATCCAGACAACCAGTGGAAGCGGTTTGCTTGTATTAGCAGGCAGATAGATGTCCAGCAAATGAAAACGCGAAGTATCATCCGCGTAGGGAATATTACCGTATGCAACTGTATTTGCCGGAAGAATGGTTTTCATTTTATCTGTCAGCTGGGCCCTGAGCGGGTGGACAGGCGCAACCAGTATAAGCAACATAAAGGCTGCAGACAGCCATCGTTTTGTATGGGTCATAAGTAGAGGTTGATATACTTCAAATCTAATGAATGTTTGATAGATGTCAGTTGTGACAATCGGCCCCATAATTTTTTTTGTGCTTTAGTCGCTCCGCCGGAGCATTTTATGGATGCTGGGAATGCTGAAACGACACCGGAGTTTGTAAAAAACATGTCTTATGATAATGCTGCATAAGTATTGCGCTGGAGTATTGGATATTTGGTTAACTGTTTACTACAGCTATTCAAAATATATTTCGTAAAAAGATTGTACAGGCAGTTTGGATAACCTGGTATGCGGACCCGGCAACCGGAGCTTGCTATTTTTTGCACACGCAACAAAAAGCCCCTCTGCAATGCGGAGGGGCAGTCTATATCAATCAACAAAATTTTTAAATAATCCTGAATCCGGCGCTTAACTGGAAACCCTGGTTTTTCCATTTATCCCTGGTGCCTGCATCATTGATATCCGCAAGGCCAATCACATAGCGGCCACTCAGGCGTATACCACCGATATTAAGCTGTACACCACCTACCATAGAAAAATCACCGCCGGAAAAAGCGTCTTTACCATTTTCAAAAAGATTTTTGTGCTTGTCAAGTAAAATACCAAACTGCGGACCTACCTGGAAGGAGATAAATTTAGCAGGTGATAAATTTAGTAAAAGTGGGATCGAAACATAATTGAGTTTAACCTCTTTCAGGTTTTTAACGTTGAAGACATTGCCAAAGGCCGTATCTGCTTTGGTGGTAAACTGGTTAAACAACACTTCCGGCTGAATCTGTACTCTATTGGAAATTTTAATAGTAGCAAATGCACCTGCATGATAACCATAGTTAAATTCATCTGCAAAAGATTTGCCGTCTATCTTGGTCATATTGACGCCGCCTTTTGCGCCCAGCTGAAAAGCGGGCACTCCGCCCTGTGCTACGCCGGCAATTGACATTAAAACAAAAGCAACAAGAGGAACCAGGAGTTTCGTCTTCATGATGTAAAGTTTTTTAGTTAACTATTTGTTTCAACTTATATGCCATTCAACTTTTATAGAAGTTAAATAAAGTTAATAGTATATGAAAGAGATCATAAAATGATTAAAGATTGTAAGCAAAGGTAAGTGAGAATACCTGGCTAAACTTCTTATCGGTATCCTGGAAGTAGTAATCCATAAACCAGAGGGGCTGTACGTTGCACCGGCCAATGCTATAAAAAATACTGGCGGAGAGGGCAGCAGATTGTATTTGGAAATCATTTCCATCGGCGCTGCTGTAGCTTCGCCTGAATTTGGCGAGCGTTAGTTTGCGGGTGGAAAAATTGGTATTGGAATTGGTTTTTATTTTTGAAGCGCCGGTTACCAGGTAGGTAGTTATGCTCACCGTTATATTGTCTTCTTTATTCAGTACGCCATACCATTCAAAATCCTTGCGCACAGAAGCAGAGAGGGAAAAATCTTTTATATGGTTGGCAGATTCAATCGTTTTAGTATAGTGCAACCAGGTATAGCGCTGCAGCAGGGTGCTGAAACGGTAGATGGAGTCTGAGTAGCTTAATTTATCATCGAAATTTCCGGAAGCAAATCCTGCTGCAATGCCATAGCGCCAGCTTTTATGGCGCAGGTTCAAATAAGCATAAACGTCATTATCGTAAGGACTGGCATTGAGCGTAGCGGTGTCTTTACCAAGGTAGCGCGTATAAGAAATGCCCGCAGCTATTTTCTGACTGGTATAATCATAAGAAGGTGTAACCGCATATTGATAGAAATGAAAGCCGGGGCCAATGTTTGCCAAAAATCCGGTTGTGCTGATGCCCATGCCGCTTTTATGATAGTAGGCGAGGGTAGGGGTAAAGGATAGCTGCCGTGTGGTTGATTCCTGGGTATTGAGCGAATTATTTTTTATGCTGAAGCTGCGGTTACCCATGCCAGCACTGGCGGAGAAAAAGCTTTTTGGTTGTGTCATTGAATCGAGGAAGGCATCGAAACCCAGCAGCAGAGAATCCATTACTGCAGTAGTATCGCCTTTAATAAATAATGAATCCAGCCGGCTATGCTGGGCCGCGCTTTGCTTGTCAGTCAGTAACAAGCTTCCAATAAAAAGGATAGAAAGAATCGCTTTGTTCATGAGGGTGGGTAGTTTCAGTTCAACCGTTTGCTAAACGCGGCTATGACTGCTAAAATTGCAGGTAGTTTAAGACAACTGGCTATTTTGAAATGCGAATGTGAAATTTTCATGCTGAAGTGGAGAAAAACAGGCAAGTTTTTAAAGGTGACACAAAAAAATATTGAAAAGCAACCTGCTTTTCATATATTTGCGTAACTGGTTACGTAATTGTAAACGCAATGTTTTTGAGATGAATTTTTTTGATGCCGTAGGCAAGATGGCGCTGGGTAGCCGGCTGCGGCTGCTAACAGATCGCATTACAGCAGATGCCGCACAGATTTACACGTTGTATGGTATTGATATGCAGCCAAAATGGTTCCCGGTATTTTATGTGTTATCCGGCGGGGATTCAAAAACCATTACAGCGATAGCAAAAGAGATTGCTCATTCCCATCCGTCTGTCAGCAGAATCATCAGAGAGATGGCGGTGAAAGGAATAGTAAAAGAAAAAAAGGACAAGGCAGATGGCCGTCGCAACATGGTTGGCCTGTCTGCGAAGGGCAAACTTATTACGGAGCGCATCCAGGATCAGTATACCGATGTAAACAATGCCATAGAACGTCTTTCTGCCAGCGCGAGTAATGACTTGTGGAGAGCAATTGGTGAATGGGAATTCCTGCTTGACCAGGAAACATTGTTGCGCAGGGTGCAGCAGCAGAAAAAGCAAAGAGAGAGCAGTTCCGTGCGTGTTGTTAACTACCGTTCAGCGCACCAGCAGGCGTTTAGAAAATTGAACGAAGAATGGATTACAAAATGGTTTAAAATGGAGCTGGCCGATTATAATGCGCTGGATGATCCGCAGGGTTATATACTGGATAAGGGCGGCTATATTGTAGTGGCATTGTACAACAATGAGCCTGTGGGCGTTTGCGCGCTGATTAAAATGGATGATCCGGAATATGATTTTGAACTGGCAAAGATGGCCGTATCGCCGGCGGCGCAGGGAAAAAATATTGGGTTTTTACTCGGCAAAGCCATTGTCGAAAAAGCAAGATCATTGGGTGCTCAAAAAATTTACCTGGAAAGCAATACCATACTTACACCAGCCATCAGCCTTTACAATAAACTTGGTTTTAAAAAAGTTGCCGGGCGTACTACCCCCTACGAGCGTTGTAATATCCAGATGGAGCTGGTGCTGTAATTCATTATTTTCCTGCGTGTTGCTCTTCGCAATACCAAGACCTGCCTGAAATTAAGCAAGCTCAATTATTGTAATCTCTGGTAGTATGCCTACCCTGCCCGGGTAGCCGATAAAGCCAAAGCCCCGGTTTACATATAATTTTTGTTTGCCTTTTTCATACAATCCCGCCCATTCTTTATACATGTATTGTACGGGGCTCCATTTAATTCCTGGTATCTCCACGCCAAATTGCATACCATGGGTATGGCCGGCCAGCATCAGATCAACGTCTGCGTATTTCGGTTGCACTTCAGCATCCCAGTGACTGGGGTCATGACTCAATAAAATTTTAAACGGATATTTTTCTGTACCGGGATGGGCTAAATCCATACGGCCATATTTTGGAAAACGGCCTTTGGCACCCCAGTTTTCTATACCCAGCAAGGCTATCTGCTCGTTGTTTTTTTCCAATGCAACATGTTCATTCATGAGCAAACGCCAGCCAAGGGCAGCATGCACTTTTTTGAGGTTCTCCAGGTTGGCGGTCTTTGCTGCTTCGGTTTCCCATTGTACATAATCGCCATAGTCGTGGTTACCGAGTGTAGAAAAAACACCTAATGGTGCCTGTAACCTGCTAAAAACATCCATGTAATTGTCCATTTCCGTGGCGCGGTCATTGACAAGATCCCCTGTGAATAATATCAAATCGGGCTTTTCTTTCAAAACCTTTTCAATACCCTTTGTAACGGCGGCTTTGTCAGTAAAACTACCGCTGTGTATATCGCTGATGTGTACAATCTTTAATCCCTTAAACGAGGCGGGCAGGTTATCAAACGCCAGTTTTACACGGCGCAGTTCATATTTGTATTTATTGCTGAAGCCATATATCAGTGTTCCAAAAAGTGCGGTACCCGCGCCGAGGCCCAGCCAGCTCAAAAATACAGAGCGGGAAATGCCGTCCCCGCTAAAAGTGGCCGCTTCTGTATTGCGGAAAAAAAGTTTGCCGGAAGCCCATTGTACCAGGCGGCGTATATCGTCCAGCAAAAAGAAAACAACGGCAATAATCTTAGCAAAAAATAATCCCAGGATAGTAGCAAACAAATAAGTGCGTACAGCCCTTGGCCATTTTTCATAGTTGATATAAGGCATCAGTAAAAGAAAGAGCAGGGTAATTACCGAAATGGTCCAGAATGCCACCGCAATAATGAGTTTTGTTCTGGGGCTGGCCCCACTGCTGACTACTTTTATTGCCTGGAAAACATACAAATCAAGCAATACCATCACTGCTGAGATAACCAATAAAAAACCTGGGCTGCGCATAAATTAATTTATAGTTGTTAGGTCAGACGTTCGAAACCACATTAAATTGTATGAAGCTGAAAAGATGGAAATTTATTGTCCTTCACCTTGAACAGTATTGTTAATAAGCCAGAAATTCATCCAGCTGTTCATTAATGGCCTGCAAGGTGCCTGTATCCGTAATTACATCAGCGCCATTAAGTAATTTATCCACTACAGAAATAGGCAACTTATTGTGGTGTACATGCATTTTTACATAATGGAGAATGCCGGTAAGGTGTTCCATGCCCCGCAGGTTACCGGCACGGCCTGTAGAAACACCGGTTAACAAAGCCTTTTTGCCCCACCAGGATTTTTTAATGTCGGTATTGTCAATTAAAGATTTTAGAACACCGGGTATGCTGCCATTGTATTCGGGCGAAATGAAAATGAATTTGTCGGTAGGTATAAGGATGTCTTTTTCCAGTTTTTGTATTGCCGGGTTACGCTGGTTTACATCGAGGCCTTCTAAACTGACAAACTGTGCTTCTATTCCCTTTTTTTTCAGCAGCTGCAGGTACTGCGCAGCTACTTTACCGGTATTGCTTCCCTGCCTGTTGGTTCCACTTATTATTGTAATCATATTTAAGCCCAATTGCTTGTAAAGTGTGTAAAAATAGTATCAATATGGCAATTCCCGTTTAAATAACGAACGGGAAGGAACAGCCAACCCATTTTACTGTTTTTTAGTTATTTTTGCCCGAACCCCGAAAAAAAAATTCGTATTGAAAACTTCTTTTTCCCCTTACATCCTTATTGTTGGTTTTGTTTACTCAATCGGCACGGTTGGCTGTAAATTGCGCGAACCGGAACCAACAATCAGGGGAAAAGTATACATCGAAAATATAAAAGGCAAATACAGGTTAATCCGCAACGGCCAGCCTTATACGATTAACGGTGTTTGCGGCCAGACGGACTTGAAAAGACTGGTTGCCTGCGGGGGCAATACCATTCGTACCTACGATACTATTCAGCTGGGCAAAATTCTGGATGAGGCGCAAAGCAATAACTTAGCAGTGATGGCAGGTATTTTCATGCCAATGTCTGATGACAGAAAATATTCTTACGATGACTCAGCCTGGACTGCCCAAAACGTGGCGGCCATCCGCCAGACGGTGCTCCAAAACAAAGACAATCCGGCCCTGTTGATATGGTGTGTTGGTAATGAACTGAATTTCAGGTTCGGAGATACTTATGATAAGTTCTATGAAGGGTTTAATAAAGTAGTGGATATGATCCATGAAGTAGACCCCAATCACCCGGTTACCACCACCATTATAGATCTGAATAAAAGCAATATTATTAACGTTCGCCGCAAAACGCGGGTAGACATTATTTCTTTTAATGTTTTCAACAGCCCGCTTCAAACCTTTGGTCGGCGGAAGGATAATTTTTCGCTTTTTTGGGATGGTCCTTATTTAATTTCCGAGTGGGGTGTAGATGGTCCATGGGGAGAAGGACCTAAAACATCCTGGCAGGCGCCTATTGAACTAACAAGCACTGAAAAGGCAAAGCAGCTTGGCCTTTGTTTTGATAAGTATATTCCACTGCACGACAACAGGTTGCTGGGCACTTTTAGTTTTTTCTGGGGCTTTAAACAAGAAACCACGCATACCTGGTTTAGTTTTTTTTCCGAAAATGGGGCTGCTTCTTCCATGGTTGCTGAAATGCAGCGTATCTGGACAGGAAAATATCCTTTGCATCTGCCACCCCGCATTGACGGGATGCAGATAGACCGCCACCAGGCAAAGGATGAATTGGTGTTTGCGCCGGATTCTGCATTTACGGTGAGGGTAATAATTCCGGATACAAATGGGCTTGCGTTAAAATACGACTGGAAAATCTATCCTGAAGACTGGTTTAAAAGCGGGATAGACAGAAACAGTGAAAAGCTACTAAGCGAGGTAAATGGTCTGAATGTAAGCCAGGAAGGGGATAGGGCGGTGTTCCGGACGCCCGCTAAGGAAGGACCATACAGGGTATTTTTATTGGTATATGATCAATATGGAAATTTTTCTTCATGTAACAGGCCATTTTATATTCTCAGCAAAAATTAAATAGCAAAAATTGACAGGTCTGACAGTAAATCCTACAAAGAAAGAAAAATTAGTAATACGGGTCATTGTAGCTTTTGGGGTGATAAGTATGGCTGCATTTCTTTACAGCTTCCTGCGTAAGGAAGTGATCGGTTATGCGCCGCTGTACTACCTGCTGATTGGATCATTCATTTTTACATGCGTAAAAGTATTGTATGAATGGTTTCATTACCTGTTCATCACCGTGCCACCTACGCCAGTGCTGGAAAGGCCCATGACCGTTGATATCTTCACTACTTTTTGTGCCGGGGAGCCCTACCCAATGATTGTAGAGACGCTGGAAGCCATTCAGCAAATTCAATATCCTCATACCGCTTATCTGTGTGATGAGGCTGATGATCCATACCTGAAAAAGATTTGTGCGCAATTGGGTGTACACCACGTGACACGTACCGACAAGACAGATGCAAAAGCCGGCAATATTAATAATGCGCTTAAAATTTCAAATGGTGAATTGTGTGTGGTGCTGGATCCTGACCATACACCCTTTCCCGGTTTTCTCGATCCTATCATACCTCACTTTAATACACCCGATATAGGATTTGTGCAAATTGTACAGGCTTATAAAAATATTGATGAGGGCTTTATTTCTAAGGGAGCTGCCCAGCAGACTTTTCAGTTTTATGGCCCCATGATGATGACGATGAATAAGTATGGTACTGTTCAGGCGATAGGTGCTAATTGCACTTTTCGGCGGGCGGCGCTGGATTCTATCAATGGGCATGCTGCAGGCCTGGCAGAGGATATGAATACTGCCATGCATTTACATGCCAGAGGCTGGAAGTCTGTTTATGTTCCGCAGGTTCTTGCGTTGGGCCTGGTTCCGTCCACCCTCTCCGCCTATTATAAACAACAATTGAAATGGGCGCGTGGCGTATTTGAACTGCTGGTCACCACTTATGTTAGCAAGTTCAGGAAGTTCACCTTGTTGCAAAAGATACATTACGGCACTATACCGCTGTATTACTTCTCAGGCATTGTCTTCCTGATAAATTTTCTCATCCCCATACTGGCTTTGTTCACCGATCGGGTACCGCTGAAAATGGGCGTCACTACTTTTGTATTGGCAGGATTGCCACTGGGATTCATTATTACGCTGGCAAGGCATTATGTACAAAAATGGGTGGCCGGAGAGGAGGAGCGGGGTTTTCATATGGTAGGCGGGCTGCTGGCCATTGGCACCTGGTGGATTTTTATACTTGGGCTGTTTTACACCATCATCCGCAAAAAAGTTAATTATGTGCCTACGCCAAAAGATGGTAATGAAGCCAATAACTGGCCACTTAATATTCCTAATATAGTTGTTTGCCTGGTCTCTGTTATTGCCATTGTGTATGGCCTGTACAACGACTGGAATCCTTATATGTGGTTTATGGCAGGGCTGGCAGCTTTAAATTGTTTTATTCTGTTACTGAATATCGCAGCCAGCAGGCAACCTGCTTTCAAAAAATATAAAGTAAAACATGCCGGCGTAAACAGCACTGTTAAAAGAATGCGCCTGGCCAAGGAAAGTTTGTGGATACGAAGGCGCCGGTTCTATGCATTTGTGAGAACCTATCCTGCCTATTTTCTAATAGCTGTCCTCGCCATTACACTGGTAGTTATGTACAACAGGAACAAAACAATGTCGCTGGCCCCTGCCCAGACGGCCTACAATAAATGGACGCTTTCAGGGATATTTGCGCCTGCGGCGGATGTAGGCTATAGTTCTATGAAAGTGATAAAGGCATTATCGGGCAGTGAGCGGTCTGGCTTTGATATCGTAAGCACCTATATTCCATGGGGAGATTCTTCAATATGCGATGTGCCAGTGCCACTCATGGATTCTATTTATGCCGCCGGAAGCGTTGCCATGATAACCTGGGAACCCTGGCAAAAATTGTTCACAAAAAAACATACAGACAGCCTGGAAGATGGCCAACAATCGGAAAAAAATATTTTTGCAAAAATTCTGGCGGGCGAGTTTGATGAGTATATCACCAGGTTCAGCCTGCGTTTAAAAGGCATCAATAAACCAGTTTTCCTTCGTTTTGCGCATGAAACGGATAACCCTTTTTATCCGTGGAGCTCCGCAGGCGGTAATACACCTGATGAGTACAAAAAAGCATGGGTGTACGTACATCACTTATTTGAAAAGCAACGTGCAGTAAATGTTATCTGGGTTTGGAATCCCTGGAACCCTGATACAATGGAAGATTTTTTCCCCGGGCGGGAATATGTAGACTGGATAGGAATAGACATTCTGGATTATGCGGCCTATACCCCGCAAAAAAAATCCTATACTTTTTCAGAACTGTACGATTCGTTCCGGCAGCATGCAATGATGACTGCAGGTTTGCCGGTTATTATTACAGAAATGGGATCACTGGGTTCAATAGAAAAAAAGCAGGCCTGGCTGGCGGCGGGATTGCAGGCAATGAAAGACCGGTATCCTGAGATTAACGCGTTTGTTTTTTTTAATAGCGGCTTTGATGATAATACCGTAGCGGGTGGCGCGGCCGGAACAATGGATTGGCGTATACCGGGCCCGGCAATTACCGCGCTGGCTGCCAAATACCACCATAACAGCATGTCTTTTGAAAGCATTTCGAGTTCACTCCCTGCTCAAAGAGCACTGGCGGCTAAGGAAATATTGACCGCCGTGCGGGCTGTAAATTATACCAGCGGCCATGATTGGTACGCTAATTATCATCCCCTGATGAAAAGGGAAATCCTGGCTGATTTTGCGGAAGTAAAAAACACAGGAATGAACACCGTTAAAATCTATGAATATGGTGTATACAACCGCAATATCTTTTATGCAGCAAAACAGTCTGCCCTCAACATTATTTATACATTCTGGATACCGGAAACAATTGATTTTGTAACAGATAATGAGAAACTCGTCAAACTGGAACAGCATATTCTAAGAGATGTGGAAAAGCTTAAACAGAATGCCAGCATAGTTGCCTGGGATTTGGGAAATAATAGTTTCCAAAAGCTTGCCTGGCTTCATAGCAAGCCCGAAGTTTTTTATCAGCAAAAAGCTTATTTAAACTGGATCAGCAGGCTGGCCAACACAATCAAAAAAATAGATGCATCCCGCCCGATTGTATCCGATATTGAAGTAGATCAAAACATTACTTCAAATGCAGCTGAATTGTTTCAGCAAATACCGGCGCTGGATGGCATCGGACTTATTTGTACAGAAAAATCACCCGGGCTGGAACAGGTTCAGGCTTTGAAAATGCCTTATTATTTTAGCCAGGTAAGCCCGGCACTTTACCTGCAGCAGGATGATCTCTTTCGTAACAAAGGCGTAGTATTAACGGCATGGCAGGATCAGCAAACCTGGCGTAGTGTCAATATTGATGGCCTGGCAGACATTAATGGCAACAAACGCAATGATTTCTTTCGTATTGCTGCTGCCTGGGGCAGTGATAAAAAAGTAGCTGCTACGCAACTCTTACCGGTTGTTAAAATTGTGCGGCCTGCATTGACTGTATTTGCTGAGACTAAATTAAATTTTTCGGCCGCTATACTGCATGGTAACTCCTGGCAACTGGCCCAGCCTGATCCTGAAGGATTTACTTTTACCTGGTGGTTGCTGCGCATTGACAAGTTCGGAAAAAATGTTTCTATGGCAAAAGTTGGAGAAGGGCCGGGAATTCAAATTGCTGCCCCGGACAATCCGGAGTTGAGCAAAATATACGTAGCGGCAAGCAAAAATGGCCAGACTTCGTCGGCGATGGTCTCGCTTAACCTGCCGCTTAATTAGCCAGGGCCATAAACATATTGAAAATCCGGGGAGGCCCGGGCACAACACATCGTCAGGGAGGGTTAGCAAGTCTTTTTGCCCGTTTGCACCTTCACTTCTTTTATTATTAACCTGAAAGATTATTTTTGCCAGTACTTTTTACAAGTTGAACCATTATGGGGTTGTCGGAAATTGCATTATGGTTTAGATAATATTTTGAAACGTTACGCAGTCTTATATGAATCTTACCTATTACGGCCATTCCTGCTTTAGTGTTACCATCCTGGAAAAGGTATTACTATTTGATCCTTTTATAACCCTTAATGAACTGGCCAACAAGATTATAGACGTAGATGGCATTGCGGCAGACTACATCTTAGTAAGCCACGGTCACCAGGATCATATCGCAGATTGTATACGCATTGCATCGCGAACCGGCGCTAAAATCATCTGCAATGTAGAAATAGAAGAATGGCTTAATAAACAAGGCATTGAAAATATTCATTCCATGAGCAGCGGCGGAAAATGGAATTTTGGGCCTTTTACCGTAAAATGTACGGTTGCACAACATAGTAGTGGCCTGCCCGGTGGCAGTTATGGCGGAAATCCCATGGGTTTTATCATCATCAGCCAGGATGAAAGCTTTTATTACAGCGGTGATACGGCGCTTACGCTGGACATGCAGCTGATTCCCAAATGGGCAAAACTAAATTTTGCGGTATTGCCTATTGGAGACAACTTTACCATGGATGCTGCCGATGCGGCGGCCTGTGCCGGTATGGTTGAATGCCGCACGGTACTGGGAGTACACTATGACACATCTGATGTTATAAAAATTGACAAGTCAGCAGCAAAAAAAATATTTGCCGCTGCAGGTGTGGAACTAAAACTGGTGCAGATTGGGGGAAGTGTTGAGATGTAAGCTTAGTACCGGATACAATGTTTTGTGTGAGTTGGAGGGCAAACGGGCAGGTGTGGTGTTAAACTATATTAAGTTGCCGAACTGCACTCTGCTTAACCGGTCTCCTGGAACAGGTAAAGAAATAAGGATTCAAATAAGTTACAAAAAAGCCTGCTGGCTAAGTCTGGCAGCTAACAGCTACTAAGAAATATGGCAAGAATTATTGGCGTAGCAAATCAAAAAGGTGGTGTAGGTAAGACTACTACAGCTATTAACCTGGCCGCAAGCTTTGCCGTGCTGGAGTTTAAAACGCTGCTGGTAGATGCAGATCCGCAGGCCAATAGTACCACCGGTACGGGGTTCGACCTGCACAATGTAACAAAGAGCCTGTACGATTGCATGGTAAATGAAACACCGGTCCGGGATGTTATCCTGAAATCAGAGATTCCCAATCTTGACCTGGTACCCAGTCATATTGACCTGGTGGGCGCTGAAATTGAGATGATCAATTATCCGAACCGTGAAGGCGTTCTAAAAGGCCTGCTGGAGCCCGTGCGCGATAATTACGATTTTATCGTTATCGACTGCTCGCCCTCTCTGGGTTTAATTACCGTGAATGCACTTACGGCTGCAGATTCTGTGATTGTGCCGGTACAGACAGAATTTTTTGCGCTGGAAGGATTGGGCAAACTGCTGAACACCATTAAAATTGTCCAGAACCGCCTTAACCAGGAACTGGCCATTGAAGGTATTTTAATGACTATGTACGATGGGCGCCTGCGTTTGTGCAACCAGGTGGTAAGCGAAGTAAGAAAGCATTTTGATGAAATGGTTTTCAATACCATCATTCACCGTAACTCCAAGATAAGTGAAGCGCCCAGTGTAGGCAAACCCGTTATACTGTACGATGCAGTAAGCAAGGGCGCCATGAACTACCTCAACCTGGCCAAGGAAGTGCTGCAGAAAAATAACATGACAAAGATCAAACAGGAAGAACGCATTCTTGAATAAAACCCGGAATCCGGAATTAGGAATCTGGAACTGGCCGGCCGCATTCAACCTTATAACTAACTCCCATTCACCATTCCATAAAAATGAACAGTCCCAAACAAAATAAAGACGCACTCGGCAAGGGCATCCGCTCCCTGTTGCAAAGTATAGATTCTGATCTTAAGACCACCAGTGGCACATTAAAGACCAATGTGGTAGAACAGGCCACCGGTATACTGCGTATACCCATAGCAGAAATAGAAACCAACCCCAAGCAGCCGCGCCATCACTTTGATGAACAGGCGTTGAATGAGCTGGCGGCTTCTATAAAAATGCATGATATTATTCAGCCAGTTACTGTGTCTAAATTGCCGGGAGGCAAATACCGGTTAATATCGGGCGAACGCCGTTACCGTGCTGCAAAAATTGCCGGGCTGGCTGATTTGCCGGCTTATATACGCCAGGCCAATGATGCCCAGTTGCTGGAACTGGCCCTGCTGGAAAACCTGCAGCGTGAAGATTTGAATGCCATTGAAATTGCGCTCAGTTACAAAAGGATGATGGATGAACTGGATCATACCCAGGAACAGGTAGCAGAACGTATGGGCAAAGAGCGCAGTACTGTTGCTAATTACATACGCCTGTTAAAATTACCCCCAGATATACAGGTAGCCGTGCGCAATGGCAGCCTCACGATGGGCCACGCCCGGGCACTTATTAATGTAGATACGGTTGACAAGCAATTGTATATTTATCACGAAGTGGTAAACCGCAAATTGTCTGTGCGGCAAACAGAAGAACTGGTGCGCAAGCTGTATAAAACCACCACGCCCGTTAAACAATCTGTAAATTCAGGTTTGCCCCACGCGTATAAAAAAATAGAAGATAATTTAGCGTCGCATTTCAGCACCAAGGTAAAACTCAGCCACAGCAAAAAAGGATATGGCAGTATTAACATTGAATACTATTCCCTGGAAGAGTTTAATAAAATACTTGATCAGCTGGGTGTTTCAGCCAATTAAAACGAATGAAGAAAATCCGTTTCTTTTTTTTACTGCTAACAGGCCTTGCATGCTGCTATTTTTCTTTTGCGCAAAAAAAAGACAGCAGCGGACTGCGCATACTGGGTGTTGATTCTATAGCGGTAAAAAAAGTGGAACTTGATTCAGCAGGGAAAAAGAAACACAGTCCCCGCAAAGCTACCATCCGGTCTGCCATCATTCCAGGTTGGGGCCAAGCCTACAACCGCAAGTATTGGAAGATACCGGTGGTCTACGCTGCCCTGGGTATCACAGGTGCAATATTTAATTATAACAGGGTTCAGTATAATAAAGTTAAGTATGCCTACTTTGCTGTTATCAACAGTACAAATGCAGATTCAACAAAATTTCCGAAGAACAAGGTGGCACCCGAACTGAGAAATTTTGTGGATGCCAATGACTCCTATTCATTACAATTGTACCGCAATGAATTCAGGAAAGATGTTGATTACTCTGTTTTATTTTTCCTTTTTTTCTGGGCGCTTAATGTGGTAGATGCTACCGTAGACGGTCACCTGAAAGACTTCGATGTAAGCAATGACCTTAGCCTTAAAATAAAGCCCAGCTTCAATGCCCTGCCTAATTCAATAGGCGTCAGCTTTGTCTTTAATATTGGTAAACATCCCCCGCATCGCACCGCATTTCTGATGCCGTAAGAAGGGTATTTGAATGGGGTATTTTTTCAGCAGCTTTCCCTGCCGGTCCCTCCTTTTTACAAAAGCAAAATACTCCCCTGGTTGAAGCCTGTTTGCTAAGGCTGTATTCCGTAAGTTTACACATTATATCAGCAAAAAAAATTCGTATGGCCGGTAAGAAGATACACACGGATAGTGGCATTGAAATTAAACAATTGTATACCGCTGCAGATATACCCGCAGGTGCGCCTGAAGCGGAAGCTGCCGTATTCCCTTTTACACGGGGTGTGCAGCCGGATATGTACCGCGGTAAATTGTGGACCATGCGCCAGTACGCCGGATTTTCCACGGCGGAAGAAAGCAATAAGCGTTATCATTATTTGCTGAACCAGGGTGTAATGGGGCTGAGTGTAGCATTTGATTTGCCAACGCAGATTGGCTACGACAGCGATCATGACCTGGCAGAAGGAGAGGTAGGTAAAGTAGGCGTAGCCATTGATAGTATTGAAGACATGCGCACCCTTTTTAAGGGTATAAAACTGCAGGATATCAGCAGTTCAATGACCATTAATGCAACAGGTTTTATACTACTGGCTTTCTATGTAGCGCTGGCCAAAGAACAGGGTGCAGATCTGAAACAGCTGAACGGTACTATACAAAATGATATCTTAAAAGAATATGCTGCCAGGGGTACATATATCTATCCGCCCAAACCTTCTATGCGCATCATCACCGATATTTTTCAATGGTGCGCAACAGATTTACCCAAATGGAATACCATTTCTATTTCTGGCTATCACATACGCGAAGCAGGCAGTACCGCCGTGCAGGAAATTGCTTTTACGCTAAGCAATGGCAAGGCCTATGTACAAGCAGCCATTGAAAAAGGAATGGATATCAATGTATTTGGCAAGCGCCTGTCTTTCTTTTTTAATGCCCACAATAATTTGTTTGAAGAAATAGCCAAGTTCAGGGCAGCCCGCAAAATGTGGGCAATCATGATGAAAGAACTGGGTGCGACTGATGCAAAAGCAATGATGCTGCGTTTTCATACGCAAACAGGCGGCAGTACGTTAACAGCGCAACAGCCGCTTAATAATATTTCACGGGTTACCATGCAAACCCTGGCTGCAGTGCTGGGTGGTACCCAGTCATTGCATACCAACGGGTATGATGAAGCGCTGAATCTGCCTACAGAAGAAGCTGCCCGCATAGCCCTGCGTACGCAACAACTGCTGGCCTTTGAAAGTGGCGTAGCTGATACAGTGGATCCGCTTGCGGGTTCTTATTTTGTGGAAGCATTGACCGGTGAGGTGGAGCAGCAGGCCTGGCTGCTGATTGCCAAAATTGATGCCATGGGTGGTAGTGTAAGCGCAATTGAAGAAGGGTTTATACAGGATGAAATTGCCCGGAGTGCCTATGCTTATCAGCGCCAGATTGAAACCGGCGAAAAGATAATTGTGGGCGTTAATAAATTTCAATCGGCAGAAAATAAAACTACCCCTTCCTTTAAAATAGATGACAGCATACGGCTGGTGCAAATTGAGAAATTAAAACAGCTGCGCAACCAGCGCAACCCCGGTAAGTGCGACGCTATCCTGCAGGACCTGAATGATAAAGCCAGCAGCGGGGACAATATAATGCCGGTTGTTATAGAAGCGGTGGAAAACAAGTGTACCCTGGGCGAGATAGCAGATACCCTACGGGAAGTCTTTGGCGAGCATAAATCATAGGCTTACGACTTGCTCCTTCATAACGTTTCCGGAAACCCCGAGCTTGGTTTCATCGGTCAATGAAAATGTATTAATTAATCAGATCGGCCATCAAATATTCATATGGTAGCGACCCGTGTGACCACAAACGATGAGTTACAACAAATTCTTGATTTGCAACAGCACAACCTGCGTGGTGTACACAGTGAACTGAAAGAAAAAGAACAGGGCTTTCTCACCGTAACGCACAGCATGCAAAAACTGCAGCAGATGCACCGGATGGAACCCAGCATAATTGTAAAGGACCATGATGCAGTAGCCGGCTATGCACTGGTTATGCCAAAAGAATGCAGTACTATCATACCGGAGCTGTTTACGCTGTTTGAAGGACTTGATAAACTGCATTATAAAGGTAAAGCGCTTACCGCATACAGGTTTTATGTAATGGGACAGATCTGTGTAGGCGCGGCATACCGTGGCAGGGGTGTGTTTGATATGCTCTATCACAAACACCGGGAGTCACTGGCGGAGAAATATGATTTTGTTATTACGGAAATAGCTACCCGTAATACCAGGTCTATGCGGGCACACGAAAGGGTAGGGTTTAAGATACTGCATATCCACCGGGATGAGCTGGATGAATGGGCGGTAGTATTGTGGGACTGGAACGAAAAAACATGAAGATTAAAACACCGCGCATTGGAAATAAAATAACGCAGGCTGTACTGTATTGCTGATGAAATCAGCCACCGCACAACCAGACATTTTTCATATATTCATTGATATAACCAACACTACATGAGCAAACCATTATTTACCTGCCTCACAGGCATTGGATTATTATGCTTTACTGCATCCTTTGCACAGACCCTGCAACAACAGATCGATCAAAAATCAAAAACTGAATTAAGCAAAGTAATTGAGTGGCGCCGCTGGCTGCACCAGCATCCTGAGTTGGGTAACCGGGAATTTAAAACTGCAGAGTTGATTGCCAAGCACCTGAGAAGCCTGGGCTTGGAAGTAAAAACAGGCGTAGCAAAAACAGGCGTAGTTGGTATATTGAAAGGAGGCAAACCCGGCCCCGTGGTAGCCTTGCGTGCTGATATGGATGCACTACCCGTATACGAAAGAGTGAACCTTCCCTTTGCTTCTAAAGATTCAGCTGATTACATGGGGCAGAAAGTAGCGGTTATGCATGCCTGTGGGCATGACAGCCATGTAGCTATTTTGATGGGTACTGCAGAAGTGCTGGCATCCATGAAAAAGGACATTGCCGGTACGGTTAAATTTATTTTTCAGCCTGCAGAAGAAGGTCCGCCCGGCGAAGAGGAAGGCGGCGCTCCGTTGATGGTAAAGGAAGGCGTGATGGACAATCCAACAGTAGATGCGGTGTTTGGTTTACATATTTCGTCCCAGACAGAAACCGGTACTATTAAATACAAGGCCGGCCCGTTTATGGCCAGCAGTGACTGGTTTACCATTAAGGTAAAGGGCAAGCAGGCACATGGTTCACAACCCTGGGGCAGTATTGACCCTATTGTAACGGCAACACAAATAATCAATGGATTGCAAACCATTGTAAGCCGGCAGGAAAACATTGTAAAAGCGCCTGTCGTGATTACCGTAGGCAAATTTCACAGTGGTGTAAGAAGTAATATTATACCGGAAGAAGCACTGCTGGAAGGAACGATCAGAACACTGGATTCGGAAATGCAGAAAGAAGTACATGAACGGATCCGCCGCATGGCAGAGAAAATAGCAGAAGCCAATGGTGCAAAAGTGGAAGTAAGCATTGATACCAAGACGCTGGTCACGTTTAATGATTCATCGCTGGTGGCCATGATGTTGCCTTCTTTACAAAGAGCAGCAGGCACAGGCAATATTTCCACGTCGCAATGGACTACCGGTGCAGAAGATTTTTCATTTTTTGGTACAAAAGCACCAGCTTTCTTTTTCAACCTGGGGGGTATGACAAAAGGCGGCAATGCTGAAAAAGCACCCGGCCACCACACACCTGATTTTTATATTGATGACAGCCAGCTGGACGTGGGTGTAAAAGCTTTCTGCAATATTGTATTTGATTACCCGCAGGCAAAGGCGGGTGCCGGTAAAACGGAAACAAAGAAAAAAGGATTTTAACTTTTGCAATGGCCAAAGCAATTTGCCGATCGGCTGATGGCTTTATAATTAAATAAGACAGGAGTACTGATTATAGTTTTAAATAAACAAAGAGCCCTCGTTTGATGGCTCTTTGTTTTATTGCTCAGAAAGAATAGTTGTTTGAAAAGTACAGCGGTCGGTTTTCTGAGTAGGATCAATTGTTTTTAAAGGATACGGATAGGGCATTCAAAGGTTTTACAATTCAGGATAAATGGATAATTGGTTTTCAGCGGATACAGTAGGGTTTGTTCAGGGGATGGATGAATATGCTTTTCGCAGGATTCGGATGCTGACGGTTTTCAAAGGGTTGAACAAAAAATTCTTCTAAGGATTTGGATGTTGATTTTTTTCAAAGGGTTGGTTAAAGTTCTTCTGAGGATTTGGATATTCAGGTCTTTAGGGATTTGGAAGGCTTCTTCTAAGGAGTTGGATAATCCGTTCTTGCTGATACAAAGATGCATCGCTTATACCCCCGAATGAAACTAATTCGGTTTTTGTAATATTTGTGTCGGTAAATAGAATAAAAAAGGCGATAAAATGAAATGCAATGACCCTGCAAAAGCATTTTCGGATTAAATATTTCTTTGCACTAACCCCCGCTACGTTGAAAAAAGCAACTGCATGTTAACTGTTTTTTAATACGATAATGTTTGCAGTTGAAGCGCTACTGCTCACAAATCATAGCTCCATAAGTAAAAGTTCTTAGCTAAAGAATATTACTCTTATACCAGCCTTTGGGTAAGCTGGTAGTGGCGGTTTACCGGGCGCTGCTTAAGACAGATTTTTCATAACCCTTGCTATTTACCAGGCGTATAATGCAATTTGATGGTAGCAGCTTATACAAGTTAAATACAAAAGAATGGTTGCCGGTTGTCACTGTAAAGGACACACGCGTAATGGCCTGGCCGCTGACAGTGTAAAGTGCCGCCTGGTAACTATCACTGTCGGTAAATATACCGGTTATGTGCAGCTGGTTATTGATGATAACAGTTTTAATGGGAAGCTGGCTGCTTTTTATTTTTACGGTAACAATGTTCGAATAGGTGCCTGCACCGGTATTGTTGACAAGGCGTAGCCTGTAAAAGAGTTGTTCAATGCCGGCCAGGGAAGCTGGCAGATCCGTGTAGGCGTATTTTTTTTCTGCTGCATCCGTCATTTCCGTCACTACAGTTATCATATTAAAATTGATTCCATCTGTGGATCGTTCTACATGGTAACGGTTATTCTTTTCTGTATGATTTACATACCAGCTTAGCTGCACATTTTCCCCGGCAACGGCTGCTGCAAAAGCGCCAAGCCGGACGGGTAATAAGTAACCAATGCCATTTACCCTGATATTATCCATGACCAGCCGGCTGCTTCCACCAGTTCCGGTGCTGCTGTTGTATCCGTAGAGCCTGAATACAACGGTCGTATACATATTGATGAAACCGCTTCCGGGCGTAATGCTATAGTCGGCATAATTGTGCGTCATACTGCCGGTAGCAATGTCAGTGGTAAAGCCGTCAAGACTTGAACGCAGCGACCATGCAGTAGGTCCGCTGCCTGAAGGTGATCCGGTGTTGCTTCTTCTCATCCTTAAAACCAGGTTATTAATATCCAGCTGGTACCCAATAAGTGGCGTCAGGCTGAATTGCAGGTACATGCCTGTATTGAGTGTACCTGAAGGCCAGCCATTTTCTCCAAAGTATTCGGTTCCTCCATTAAAAGAATGTACCGGCACGCCCGTAGAAAAGCCTGCTGGAGTAACGGTATTAAATAGTCCGGGTGTACCTGTAAGTATACTGTTGAATGTCCAGTTGGCAATAGTCTGGGCAAGCGTTTTTTGTGGAAGAAAGCCTGGAATTATCCATAAAATGAATAAAAAATGAAATTTGCTGCGGTAAAGCTTTCTAAACATGTAGGCACAGGTATAGGTATTCTTTTTCATAGGGTTGGATACCACTATGTAACGCTAAATGTTAATACCTATTATATTTTTGAGCTTGATCATGATTAAGAAGATGGATTTTAATACTTATCTGGTAAAACTTTGGGGAAATAAATGCCCGTCACGCGCAGGTCGGCGTCACTCGAAGGCCTGAAAAAATGGTATGCTGTTTGGCAGTCAATCATATAATCACCTAAAAAGACACCAATATGAAAATGATTGCAGGTATTTTAATCGTGCTTGGTATTGCCATGATTGTATTCAGGGGCTTCAGTGTGCAAACAGAAAAAAAAGTAGTTGACCTTGGGCCGGTAGAAATTAATAAGAAAGAGAATAAATGGATTGGCTGGCCTACTTATGCGGGCGCTATCGCCATAGTGGCTGGCGTCGTACTTCTGGTTGCAGACAAAAAGAGATAGCAAGCCGCGGAACCTGCCAGGATTTGAAAGGATACTGGTCAGCAATTATGCGGGTAGGTATATTGAAAAAACGCCAATGGAAATATTATTTTCCATTGGCGTTTCTGTTTTTATCAGTAAGTGCTATTGTTTTTTATTGGCGTAGGGGTCCTTTAGCGTAACCGTTCTGTTAAAAATCATCTTTTCTTCATTGCTGTCTTTATCAAGGCAAAAATATCCCTTTCGTAAAAACTGGTAGCGTTCTTTAAAGCTGGCTGTTTTTAGTGCAGGTTCTGCATAGGCATATTCTATTGTTTGTAATGAGTCCGGGTTGATATAAGTTTTAAAATCACCGGCTTCATTGGCAGGGTCTTCAACTTTAAACAGGCGGTCATACAAACGCAGTTCGCAACCGATGGCGTGCGGTATACTTACCCAATGCAGGGTTCCCTGTACTTTAAGCCCTGAAGTATCAGACCCACTTTTACTTTCTGGTAAATATGTACACTTCAGTTCGGTTATTTTGCCCGTCTCATCTTTTACTACTTCATCGCATTGTATAATGTAAGCACTTTTTAAACGCACTTTCTGACCGGGCGCCAGGCGGAAAAATTTCTTCGGCGGGTTTTCCATAAAATCTTCCTGCTCTATATACAATTCGCGTCCAAAAGGTATATCGTGGTGCTTTGAATTTGGATCTTCCGGGTTGTCTTCACCGCTGAATAATTCGGTTTCACCTTCGGGGTAGTTGGTCAATACAATTTTTAGTGGATCAAACACCACCATTCTTCTTGTTGCTATTTTATTAAGGTGTTCGCGCACGCAGAATTCCAGCAATCCCAGCTCAATTAAATTCTCTCTTTTTGCTACGCCAATCCTGTCGCAGAATTCACGGATGCTTTCTGGTGTATAACCCCTGCGGCGCAATCCGCTGATGGTTTGCATACGCGGATCATCCCATCCGGAAACGTGTTTTTCATTTACCAGCTGCAGCAGTTTTCGTTTGCTCATGACCGTATAATTCAGGTTCAGCCTGGCAAACTCATATTGTTTGGAGGGAAATATTTCAAGTTTTTCAATACACCAGTCGTACAGCGGACGATGGGGGATAAACTCCAGCGTACAAATAGAATGGGTGATGTTTTCTATTGCATCACTTTGCCCGTGCGCAAAATCATACATGGGGTAGATGCACCAGGCGTCGCCGGTACGGTGATGATGCGCATGTTTAATTCGGTAGAGCAGGGGGTCACGCAGGTGCATATTGGGCGATGTCATATCAATTCTTGCCCGCAATACTTTCTCACCGTCTTTATAAGTGCCCGCCCGCATGGCGGCAAACAGTTCAAGGTTTTCTTCCACGCTGCGGTTCGCAAACGCATTGCGTTTACCCGGCTCAGTAGGTGTACCTTTTTGCGCTGCTATGTCTTCGCTGCTGCTATCATCCACATAAGCCAGCCCTTTCTTTATTAGCTGAACAGCAAATTCATACAGCTTTTCAAAATAGTCAGAAGCATACAATTCATTGGCCCAGTTAAAACCCAGCCAGCGTACATCTTCTTTGATACTTTCTACATATTCTGTTTCTTCGGTAGCAGGATTTGTATCGTCAAAACGGAGGTTTGTTTTACCGCCATATTTAAGGGCCAGCCCAAAATTGAGGCAAATGCTTTTAGCATGACCAATATGCAGGTAGCCATTGGGCTCCGGCGGAAAACGCGTAAGGATGGATTTATATTTACCAGCCTTCAGATCTTCTTCCACAATCTCTTCTATAAAATTGAGTGATTTTTCTTCTTCTTTTTTAATATCAGTCATAATGTAGTTGCTTCCTTTACGGGTAGCAAATTTACTGTTTTGCAGGCAGTTAGCCAAAGGCAAGGATGGATGATGCGGACGGGAGCCAGGCAGGGGCTTTTGTTGTGTCACTCACTTGTACGGTTGTACTTTCATGGGCTGCAGCCTGTATGCGCAATGCCCGGCAAGCACGGGCAGTATTCTATATACGTTTGAAGTACTTACACCCGCATATGATCTTCCTGCCAGTCAGTAACCAACTTTTTGATGGCATCCGGACGCAGGTTTTCTGCAATTGTTTTATTTACCAGCACGGGTAATTCATGATCACCCGCAAAGCGAAGGGCTGCTATTTGTGCAAAGCTGAGTTGTTTTTCAAATGTATCAAATCGGGTTTCGGTTAGCTGGTAGTAGCGAAGCCGCATTTCAAGTCTTACCGTTCTGTTCTGGTTAGTGAGTGCATAATGCTGGCGCATCATAAAAGAAAGCCACCCAAGTATAAAGGTTAACCCGGCCATTATCAGCCATGCTTTACTATTTTCCTGATCGGCCAGGTAATTCTTGATGCAAAAGATGAGTACAAAAAGTACTACCGGGTAAAAAATAAAATGATGGGGAATATAATAACGGACATGATTTTTGTATTGCTGGGCTGGCATCGTACATGGTTTGCAGCAAAGGTTGCAAAATCAATGCCTCAATTGATTGTGGCATTGAACGCGTAGTTCCTGCATGCAGGACAGTTTTTTCTCTTGCAAGCTTTATCCGTGCTCAAGTATAAAAAATGTATTTTTTTACCCGATGATCCTTTTTGTCGCAGAAAACGCTGCTATTCCAGCAAGCTAACAATAACCGGGAATAATATCCTTGCATCACAGATTAGTCATTGCCACTGGCACCGGGCAATCTTTTTCTTACCAGTGTCATCTGGCCACGGTGGTTGGCTTCATGCTCGCATACATGGAACCATTTGCAGTAATTATTGGTTGGTTCGTTGCCAAAGAAATGGGGGTCTACTTCAGCCAGCCATTTATCATCTCTTTTTTTAAATTCAGCCAGGCTTTTTTCACGCACTTCTTTTAAAGCAGACAGGTAATAGTCCAGGTTATTACCTTTGATTTGCTTTCTGCCTTCTTCACCCAGCTCCATCGCGATATTCCATTTTTTCTTATTTGCCTCGCTAAAATCTTTCAGGTTGTAAAAAGTTAAATCCTGGTAAACAGTTTCCGTAGCAGCCAGGTGCATCAGCATGGCCCCTATGGTATTTGATCTTTGATCCATCAGAAAATCAAGTTCTTCCGGCTTCAGGTTTTTTACAGCGCGCAGTACACTATCCCTTATCCAGTTCAGCATAGAAACAAAAGTGCCCAGTTGTGGTGAATAGCCTTCCAGCGGACCTATAATATTAATGCCTTCCGGTGGCGGAATTGGATTTGCGATACTCATTTGTGGCAGAAAGGCCAGGCCGGTTGCTGCACCCGCAGCAGACAAAATAAAATGCCGGCGGTTGAATGATTTTTTCTCAGCAGGTTTCATGGTTATTTTTTAATTTTTTCAGGAGAAATGGTTAGATAGCACCCTTATTAAAGATAGTTAAAAGGAGATTAACTTTGTAGTGTTTTGCTTTCCTGCCGGTAAAGCTTTCACACTGATTATAAATAAATACCTACCTTAATACGGTCAATCAATCATCAAATGCACGGCAGATAAATGCCCTGCAGTAAAATAATACAAATGAAAAAAACGATTCTTCCGCTTCTTGTCATCAGCTTGATTTTCACTGCCTGTAATAACAATGCCCCTGCTGCAAACCAAAGCACGGATACTACCGCCGTTGCTGCTGCAGATCCGGCCAAAGACTGGAAATTTGGAATAGCGCTGTGGACTTTTCATACATTTAATTTTTCTGCCGGGCTTGATAAAGTAGACAGCGCCGGGGTGCAATACATTGAGCCAAATACGTTCACTAAAACATTGCCTGAGTTAAAAGACTCTTCAATACTACAATTGTCGCCCGCCGGCATTGACAAATTAAAAGATCTGATTGCAAAAAGAGGCCTGAAGCTGGAGACGATTTATGTAGCCGGCGACACTACCATACAATCATGGGTAAGACAGTTTGAAATTGCTAAACAGGTGGGTGCAAGATATGTAACCGGCGAACCACCGCTGAATTTATGGGACGGTATTGACAGCCTTGCAGGTGCCTACGGAGTTAAAGTAGCTATTCATGAGCATTGGAAAGGAGTAAGTCATTACTGGAACCCGGATACGGTTTTACTGGCTATAAAAAACCACCCTAATTTTGGCGCTTGTGCAGATTTGGGCCACTGGCCAAAAAGCGGCATCGATCCATTGGAAGCAGTGAAAAAGCTGGCCGGTCATATACTGGTAGTTCATTTAAAAGACATCGCAGCTGCCAATGATCCCAAATTAAAAGATGTACCTGTTGGCACCGGCATCGTAAACTTCCCTGCAATCTTTGAAGAGTTGAAGAAGCAAAACTTCAGCGGGTATATTTATATAGAACGCGATGCAGAAGATTTGCCAAGTAATCTTCCCTCCGTAATAAATACGGTAAAATATTATAGGGAACAGATTGGTAAACTTAAATAGAAATAATTTTTCGATAAGCATCAGCAACAGGCTACCGTAGTTTCTAAAAAACAATGGTAGCCTGTTGCTTTAAAGGTGCCTGGCAGCATTAACACCGCGGATAATGAGCGGTTAACCTCAGATAATGCTGCGTTGTTGGGGAAGCATTAATTTACACGCACAATTGTATCGGTATGAAAAAAACATTAACACAAAGTATGCTGCCTTTATTGCTATTGTTGTCACCCTTTGTCTTTTTAAAAGGGGGAGAAGGTAAATGGGAGATAGTAAAAACAAAAAATAATATTGCAAACCGCGGCGAGTGCGGCATGGCGGCCTGCAATGGCAAACTTTACCTGCTGGGTGGCGGCGATCTTTCTACTGAAGTGTATGATCCTGTTACGCTTACCTGGCGCAGCAAGGCAAAACCACCGGTTGATATCAACCATTTCCAGGCGGTGAGCTATCAAAACAATATATATGTGCTGGAAGCTTTTACTGCAGGCAGGTATCCTGATCAGCCCAACCTTAAAAATGTATACATCTACCATACTGATACAGATGAATGGTCAACCGGCGGCGCGTTACCTGCTGAGAGGGCGAGAGCCGCTGCCGGGGCTGCACTTTACAATGGTAAATTATACCTGGTGGCTGGAATACAGCATGGCCATTCCAGCGGTACCACTAATATGTTTGATGAATATGATCCGCAAACAGGTAACTGGACTGCGTTGCCGGACGCACCGCATATACGCGACCATTGTGCTGCAGCTGTTATTAAAGACAAATTATACATTGCCGGCGGCAGGAACACCAGCTACCATGAGCCGCAGAATTTCATGTCATTCTTTAAAAAGACAGTGCTGGAAGTAGACTGTTATGATTTTAAAACCGGTCATTGGTCAACGTTAGCTACAGCACTTCCGCTGGGCAGCGGTGGGGGTGCCCTGGTAAACCTGGATAATAAATTATACTACATGGGTGGCGAAAGGGCCACCGAAACTGAGCCCAACCAGCCCCGCGCAAATGTGTTCTGGCTTGACCCGGCAACAAGCGATGGCTGGAAAGAGATCAGCAGCCTGCGGGAAGCGAGAAATGGCATGAGTGCAGCTGTACTCAATAACAGGATTTATGTATTTGGGGGCGCTGGCCCCAAGATAGCGCCCATGCCGGATGGCCCAAGAAATGACAGTGCACGCAGGCAGCCACCGCCACCACCGCCTGTGGAAAAAGGCCCGCAACCAGCTTCCCCGCTGGAAATGTTTAGTCTGCAATAAACACATGTTAATAGAGCATGGTTTAATATATAGAAATCTGCCGGCGACCCGGTGTATAACAAGCCCGGACAGCTGATTATAAAACTGGTATGCCCAACTGGGCCGGGCATACCGGGTAAAGACATTAACTGGATGGTCAACAATGATAGCTTTTGCTATATCTACCTGGGAAATGGAAACCAGTTTCCATTGATGGTGGTTGGGTAGCCGGGATCAACCATTGCACCCGCGTCATCATACCGCACATAACGCTTTCCTTTAAAGAAATATATTTTATGATTATCCCAGCGCATGAGTACGGCGTCTATGCCAGTGGCATAACTTGCCGGCAGTCCGTTCCAGTTGCCTGCAATTGACCTGGGGTAACCGGGATCCACGCCTTCCGAAACGTTGCTGATGCGTACGTACTGGCTTCCTTTAAACATGTATATTTTTCCATTTGATTCCCGCCAGAAAGCGGCATCAATACCCTGTTGAAAACTTGCCGGTAAGCCAGGCCAGTGATCGGCAATTGACCTTGGGTAACCAGGGTCCACGCCATCGCTTATTGTAGAAAACCGGACATACTGGTTGCCCTTGAACAGGTAAGCTTTTGCATTGTCTTCGCGCCATAGCGCTGCATCAATACCTTGCCGGAATGTTGCCGGAAGCCCTTTCCATCCCGCAGAAATATTAGTGGGATAGCCTTCATCGTGCCCCGCACTTACATCCGTTATGCGCAAGTATTTGTGATTGCTGAACATGTATATTTTACCAACATCTCTCCGCCAAAGGGCGGCATTAATACCTGTCATAAATGCACCCCAGCCGAGGTGCCAGGGCGTATGCGGGCACATGGCAGGTGAATTACTACGCATAACACAAGGCAAATTCAGATCTGGTTCGCAATGGGCGCAGTTATTATTGGGCTCTTTGAAAAACCTTCCGCTCTCTTTACCGCAATCGCAACCACTGTCATCATATTCATCCGGGCAGCCAAAAATGTGACCGGTCTCATGAGAAATAACCCTGTCCATATTGGGATGTGCAGCCTGGCTGAAATCCATATACCGCATAACCACTCTTCCGCCACCGGCGTAACCAAACCAGGTTGTAGGCCACTTGGTAAAAAAAAGACAGTATGACCATTGTGTTTCATGGGTTGTGCGCAGATCGGCAATAAATTTATCTTTGCCGGTATCACCCTCCTCATATCCCAGCTTGGCCAGGGCAGGGTCTCGCCATTGCGCTTCCGCTTCTGCGCCGCTGAGACCAATCGGCTTTGGATATCCATCATCAACCCCGGAATCAAGATTGCTGATTTGCACGTAAGAGCCATTCATGCGGCCGTTTTTAAAAAGATATATTTTATCATTGCTATCGCGCCACAAAGCTGCGTTGATGCCTTCATGATAACTATCCGGTACACCTTTCCAGTTATCTTTAATTGGCTTGGGATAACCACTGTCTACACCAGCGGCCACGGAAGAGAACCGGACATACTGACCTTTTTTGAAGAGGTATATTTTGCCGTTACCTTCGTTCATCAGCGCGGCATCAATGCCTTCATTGAAATCATTGGGCATTCCGGGCCATTGCTCAGCTATCGGCTTAGGGTAACCCGGGTCTACTCCTTCACTTACCTTGCTAAAACGGCAATATTCGGAACCCTTGAAAAAATAAATTTTATCATTCGACTGCCGCCATATCACGGCGTCAATACCTGCATTAAAGGAAGCTGGCAAACCCGGCCAGTTACCGGCAATCGGTTTTGGATATCCTTCATCTACCCCATTGGCAACAGCTGAAAAACGAACATACTGGTTACCTTTAAACATATAGAGTTTTCCATTATCCTTTCTTACAAATGCAGCATCGATTCCTTTGTAAAAATTTTCAGGCATGCCCGACCATCTTGCACCTGACCAGGGTGTTACATTGTTAAGGGTTACATCTTTCACATCAAAAACCCAGGACACATTTGCATCATCTTCCTGGCTTCCCAGCCAGGTTAGCCCTTCCTGCACCTCGGCCACAATATTATCTTTTTCTGCTTCGGATATGGCATAGTCGCCTGTACCCCCCACAATCACAATACCTACCGCGGTATCATTGATAAGACGGGTGTTATTTGGTTTTGGCGCTGCATCAGCAGTAACCGTCTGGAGAATAGGTGCCTCCAGTTCATCCGTAAGGCGGGGCGCCTCCAGGCCATCAGTTCCCCATTGTTTTCCTTCAAATGGCCGGTGCAATTTTGCATCGACAAACTGCGCCGATTTTCGCAGGCGGAAGGCACGGATATTTCTTTGTTCCGGCAATGATAAATATGCAGGCAGCTGATCATTTGTACCCAGCAGCGCGGCACCGGCCGGCAACAACGCTTTAATACCGGCATCTGGTTTGTCAAGGCTGAAAATAAATGAATGGGCGCCTGATCGCAGTATCACTTTTCCACTGGCAGCCAGGATGGTTTCTGTGACAGCGGCATTGTCTCCTGCGTTGGCGAACACTACAATGTGTTCTTTTAATGTAGATGGTGTCATTAGTTGTTTCCTCCTTTTTGTGTTTAAAAAATATGTGGAACAGAAAACAACTAATCAGAGCGGGAACTACTACCAGGGGGAAGTAAGGTAGCAATAATTTTTTAAAATGAGGGAGCAGGACTGTTGATTATTTTTGCCATTGGTAATGCCGGCCGAAGTAAACTAACATTGCAGCACAGCGGAATCCAGTGAATACGTCTTTGATATTGCGAATTATTTTTTTTTGGCGAGGAAGTTTATTTATGACCATCATACCAAAATAATGCTGATCTTTCTGTCGTTTATTGTTTTTTTCTCGCCTGAGGCCGCAGCTTGCTGCCACGGCCCGGGTAAATGACCGCTGCTGCAAATCGTTTGGGTCAGCATACAAAATAGCGCCCAAAAATATTGCTGGAAATGGTTAATGTGCAATAAATACATAAGTTGCATAAAATACAGGGTACGCAATGCTTACAAAGGAAGAGACAAAAAAGCTGGCTGCAGTGAAAGCGCTGGAATACATTCGGCCAGGTACCACTATTGGCATTGGTACGGGCTCTACTGTTTACTGGTTTATTCAGGAACTGGCCCGGCGTGTGCAGCAGGGTTTTGTATGCCGGGCTGTACCCACCTCCAGTGATACCAATACACTGGCCACACGGTTAGGCATATCCATGTGTGCATTGAACGATGTAACAACAATTGATGTAACCATTGATGGTGCAGATGAAATTGATCCGCAGCTAAATCTTATAAAGGGTGGGGGCGGCGCACTATTGCAGGAGAAAATGGTAGCTGCAGCTTCTGACAAGCTTGTCATCATTGCCGATAGCAGCAAGTATGTAACCCAATTGGGCGCTTTTGCATTGCCGGTAGAAGTTATTCCCTATGGCTGGAAGCAGGTGCAACAGCACATACAATCAATGTATAAAATAAGCACTGCGCTAAGAATGAAAAACGATCAGCCGCTTGTTACTGATCATGGTCATTACATACTGGATAGTCATTTTGGGCAAATACCCAATGCACTTCAACTGGCGCAGGCATTGAATATGATACCTGGCGTGGTAGATAACGGATTGTTTATTAAGATGGCCAGGGAAGTCATCATCGCGGATACGGCAGGTAATGTAAAGATTTTGCGTGCGTAGTTTTTAACAGAACGGGAGGAATAATCATCTTTTCAATAACCTGTTTTGTAAAATTTTCTCCAGTACTTCTTCTTTAATATTGCGGCTGATGGGTATGCGGTGAGTGCCTATTTTTATCTCATTGCCTTCAATGGTTTCAACTTTATCTGCCGCTACCAGGTAAGATTTGTGCACCTTAATAAACTGGTTGGCGGGTAATTGTTCTTCCACACTTTTAATGGTAAGATAACTGATGTATTTTTTCTCCCTGGTATAAATCGCCACATAGTTTTGAAGTGCTTCTGCAAACAATACATCATTGTGCAGCAGCTTTACCAGTTTATTATCTGTTTTGATAAAAAAATAATTGGCTTCTTCCTGTTTTTTTGCAGTGGGCTCGGGTGTTTTTTGTGCGGCTTCCATGTATAACCTGGCTTTCATGGCAGCTTTTAAAAACCGCTCAAAAGAAAATGGTTTTAGCAAGTAATCAACCACGTTCAGCTCATACCCCTGCAATGCGTACTGCGGATATGCAGTGGTAAGTATGGTCAGGGGTGGCGTATGAAGGCTTTTTAAAAAGTCTAGCCCGGTTATCTTTGGCATCTGTATGTCCAGCAGCAGCAGTTGTACATCCTGTTCCATTAAAACCGTGGTTGCTTTTAACGGGTTATCAAATACTCCCAGCAGGTTGAGAAAATCAATGTCTGCCACGTATTCCTGCAGGCCTTTGCGGGCCAGCGGCTCATCGTCTATTATGATGCAGTTTATTTTCAACAATGAATTTTTATTGGTCAATGGTTAATTGCAACTGTATATTGAAAACGTCTTCTTTATTGCTGACAGTCAATGAATGTTTTCCGGGATAAATGAGTGCTAGTCTTCTTTTCACATTTGCCAGCCCGATGCCGCCCACGGTATCTGTTGGTGCACTGTTATCTGTTGAGTTCGCTGCTTCAAAAAAAAACAGGTTGTTTTCTTTTGACATGCTAATGAGTACAAAATTAGTTTTTTTCGTATGGTTCGACACGTGCTTAAATGCATTCTCTACAAAAGCAATCAGCAATAAGGGTGTAATGCTAAAACCGCTTACACTGGGATTGATAGCCAGTTTAATTTCATAGTGATTGTCTTTTCGCAGTTGCTGCAACCGTACATAATTGTTGAGGTAAACCAGTTCTTTTTCTATAGCAATGCTGTCTTCATTGCAATCATACAGCTGGTAGCGCAACAGGTCAGAAAATTGTAAAAGAGTTTGCCGCGCTTCGGTATTTTTCTTTTCAATCAAAAAATAAATGGCATTCAGTGAGTTGAACAGGAAATGGGGATTTATCTGAGATTTAAGAAACTGCAATTCGGTTGCTGACTTTTCTTTTGCCAGTAGCCCGAGGCGTTTTTGGGCCGTGGCATAGTCGAGCAGCAATTTAAAAGCAGCTGCTGTGCTTACCAGCAAAAAATGGGGAAGGATATTATCGTAGATGCGCGCTTTAAACCTGGACGACAGATCAAAAAAACCGGGCGTGCCAAATGCGGCGGCCTCTGCCGACATTTTCAGTATGCTGAACCCGGTAATCATGCATATATAAAGAAGGGTAAAGAGCAGGTATTTCTTTTTGTAAAGCAGGTAAGGAACCAGCAGGTAATTGGTAATGTACACCATAATCATCAGGTCCGCTACCTTGATAAGTGTTATAAGCCATGCCCTGCCGGGATAGTCTTCATACCGGAAATAATACCATGCTGCATACAACAACAGCCAGCCGGCTATATGCTGGAGTTTATATTTAACTATAAGGCTGCGCCAGTTCATAATTCAAAATAAAAGTACAAAAACTGCCGCAGTGATGGTTTTATATGTGTGGTGGGTTATTCTTGATATAATGCCGGATTACAGGAGTGCTGGCAGGGGATTGTTAGTCCGTTTGGCAGAATCTTTTTACTATTTCAGCGTAGGCTTCAATACGGATAGTTTACCGTCGATGGTATGTGTGTAAGGTAAACCCAATATTGTTGCTATCAGCGGGTATACATGAACGTTTTCGAAGCCCCCGATAATCAGGTGTTGTTTAAATGCAGGGCCCCATGCATAAAAACTGGCACGCATATCAGGCAGGGCGGGGTCAAATCCATGTTTGCCCGGTGTTACCGGTCTCCGGCTGATGCTGAAAACTTTTGGCAGTTTTGGTACCAGTATCATATCTCCCGCACGGTTGTATAGATCATCTTTTTTCCTATAGTGCCAGCGCCTGGGTGTCTTGTTGATAAGATATACATCAAAATCAACGGCTTGTTTTTTGATGGCTTTGTAGGTAGGGCGAACGTCTTCTTTGTTTTTAGCATACAGGTGAACGAGCGCATCGCCGTAGGGGATATAAAATTTCGATGTATCAACAGCGGACGGAAGGGGCAGCGTTTCTTTGCTGTCAACATTGGTCATGCCGTGATCCGCAAGAAAAATAAAATTAACCGGCAGGTTAAGTGTATTAACCGCCTCCACCATTTTGCCAACACTTTCATCTACAAAATGCACTGCTTCTGCTGCCTGCTTTGAATCGGGTCCGTATACATGTGCTGCATGGTCCACTTCCGGAAAGTAGAAAGTGATCAGGTGGGGGCGCTTGTCTTCGGGCAACTGCAGCCAATTTTTTACAGTGTTGATGCGTTCATCAATCCCAATTTTTTCATTGTAAGTGTAGTAGTAGGTTGGCCGCGTGCCCCGTATCGCACTCTCTGAAGCCACCCAGTAAAAGCTGGCACTCAGCAGCTGCTGTTGTTCTGCCAGTACCCAAAGTGGTGTGCCGCCGTACCAGGAACTGTCTGCCACGGCTGCTTTATTGCCCATACCATAGAATGATTTCCGTTGTCCGTCATAAAATGTATTATCCAAAAGACCATGGTGGGCAGGGTAGAGGCCGGTAACAATGGAATAGTGATTGGGGAAAGTAAGCGAAGGAAAAGAAGGTTGCATATAGGAGGCCGTTACGCCCGAGTCGCGGAGGCGCAGCAGGTTTACGGCATTGTATTTACCGGCAAAATCATATCGGAAACCATCAGCCGAAATTAATATTATGTATGGCTTTTGCTGTTGGGCAGCGCTGTTAAAACGGCCGGGAATTATTTTTTGCGCAGTGTCCTGGGCGTCAGCGACAACAGGTAAGAAAATAATACCAAGGCTGATTATACAGGCATATAAGCATATTTTGGTAACAGCAATTATATCAGATACATGAGGCATTGTTAAATATTAAGTCGTTACAACAATAGCAGGGCGGAAATAGGCGGGCAGTTTCAAAAGTTAAATAATGGTCATATTAAGATGGCCGGAATATTGACAATCAAATTTACGGACTTCAGCAAGTTCGAATTGACAACTATTTTGGGACTACCGGCCGCTCGCCAAACAAAAGGCTGCCAATCCTAATCATGGTAGATCCTTCTTCCAGCGCTATCGCATAATCGCTGCTCATACCCATTGATAAAAACTGAAATTGCAGATTGGGTATTGGTGAGTGAACGTATTGTTCAAACAGTGATGCCAGGTAATGAAATTCTGCTTTTATAGTGGTTATATCGCTGGTAAAAGACGCCATTCCCATTAATCCCTTAATGCAAATATTGCTTAAAGAGGCCAGCTGGTTCTTATCCAGTAGATTGTCAAGTTCCTGTTTGTCAAGGCCAAATTTGGTTTCTTCTTTTGCAATGTACACCTGCAGCAGCACGTCCATGACACGGTTCTGTTTAATGGCTTGTTTATTAATTTCCTGTAATAGTTTCAGGCTGTCCACCCCATGTATCAGATGTACAAAAGGGGCAAGCTGTTTTACTTTATTGCTTTGCAGGTGACCAATAAAATGCCAGCAGATATCCTTCGGTAACTGTGCTTGTTTATCAACCAGCTCCTGCACATAATTTTCGCCAAAATGGCGCTGGCCAAGGTGATACAAGTCCAGTATGTCTGCTGCTGGTTTGGTTTTGGATACCGCTACAAGTGTTGCTTTACCAGCAAGTTCCTTAATGATCGCTTTGTATTTTTCTTCATTTACAGCCATTGTACATCCGGTATTAATCTATAACGAAATTAAATACAATCCCGCTCCCACAATCAGTGGATTATGAACATTGATAAAACATATGACTTGCAGGAAGAAAGATAATTAGTGGAAAACAATGTAAGGAAGGCAACAGGCATCTTTCGGGAGGCGTCTCACCCATTGCCGGAACTATTTATTGGAAAATCATGTTACGGTAATACAGCCCTGCAAAAAACAATCACGTAAGCAAATAAGTCCTGCTGCCTGTTTTCGCTGTTAGCAACATTATCACTGCGCAAACTACTTCAACACTGCACGGCTGATGACAATACGCTGCACTTCGCTGGTGCCTTCGTAAATCTGGGTAATCTTGGCATCGCGCATCAATCGCTCTACATGGTATTCTTTCACATAGCCATAACCGCCGTGTACCTGTACTGCTTCCACGGTAACCCACATCGCAGTTTCTGAGGCAAATACTTTAGCCATAGAAGAACTGAGTGCATAATCTTCATGCTGGTCTTTTTCATAGGCGGCCTTGAAGCAGAGGAGGCGGGCTGCCTCTATCCGGGTAGCCATATCAGCCAGCTTGAACTGTATGGCCTGGTGGTGCATAATTTCCTTGCCAAATGCTTTTCTTTCCTTCACATATTTCAGCGCCAGTTCATATGCGCCGCTGGCGATGCCCAGGGCCTGGCTGGCAATGCCGATACGGCCACCGCTGAGGGTTTTCATGGCAAAAGAAAATCCAAAGCCATCTTCGCCAATCCTGTTTGCTTTGGGCACTTTTACATCACTGAAAAGAATACTGTGGGTATCGCTGCCACGTATACCCAGTTTGTTTTCTTTGCCGCCGACGGTTACGCCAGGCCAGTTTTTCTCTACAATGAAGGCATTAATGCCGCGGCTTCCCTTAGCTGCATCCGTTTGAGCTATCACCAGATAGACGGATGCAGAATTTCCATTGGTGATCCAGTTCTTGGTGCCATTCAGCAAATAGTAATCTCCTTTATCTTCGGCTATGGTTCGCTGTGAGGTGGCATCACTGCCGGCTTCGGGCTCGCTTAGCAAAAACGCACCAATGTATAGTTCTCCATCTTTACGACCCTGGGCCAGTGGCGTCAGGTACTGCTGCTTTTGCGCTTCGCTGCCAAAGGTCTCCAGTCCCCAGCACACCAGGCTGTTGTTTACACTAACGCAAACGCTCACACTGGCATCTATCTTACTTATTTCTTCCATGGCCAGCACATAGCTAATGGTGTCCATACCGCTGCCGCCATATTGCGGATCTACCATCATACCCATAAAACCCAGTTCGGCCAGCTTAAGAATCTGTTCTTTGGGAAACTTTTGCAATTCATCGCGTTCAATTACACCCGGCAAGCAATCCTGCTGCGCAAAATCTCTTGCCGCTTTTTGAATCATGAGATGTTCTTCGCTTAATTGAAAATGCATGTATGCTGATTTTTGAGTGGAGGCAGCAAAAGTAAAGAAAGTTGTTTACTAACTAACGGGCGATAGTAAAATTCCTGGCAAATATTAAATTTCTCCGGGCTCTTCCTGCCAATAACAGGTAACCAGGAAACGTGTGTGGGTATTTTTCATAAATCGCCGCGTTTAAAAATACGGCGTATGTAATATTTTAATAGTTTTGGGCAGAGATTAAGCAAAAACACTTATCAGGTTTTTTTTGCAGTCAAATCTTCATCTCCGCCATTCTAATGGCCGGTATTATTTATATCCCTTCGAAATACCAGGTTAGTAGAAGACCTTTTAGTTATCCCTTAAACCTTTAGTAATGTTCAAAAATGTCCGCTTCATTTTTGTTGCAGTTATTTGCTGCTGCAATATACTCCATGCACAAAATGTTTTTAGTCCGGGCGATGGTATTGTGACCTACAGCAGTACAGCCACACCCGGTAGCAGTACCAATCCCAGTTTGCCGGCACCCGGTGTAATGTCTAAATGGGTACGCACTTCCAGGGTGGCCTGGACTACCACCAGCTTTAAATGTTATATGTGGAACGGTATGGCATTCCGCCTGCGGTTTCCAAATAATTATAACCCTGCCAACGCCAGCAAGTACCCCGTAATTGTATTTTTTCACGGAGGCGGCGAGACCGGAACGGTGTACGATAATGAAGATCACCTGTACTGGGGTGCCCAGACTTTTGAGCAACGCATCAATAACGGCGAATGGAATGGGTTTTTGCTTTTTCCTCAGGAAACATCCGTCGGCTGGGACGATAGTTATTTCAGCCGCATAAACGGCGTACTGGATACTTTACAGAAATACAATAATACAGACCCCGACAGAACAATCGCCATGGGTTTATCATCCGGCGGATACGGCGCAGTTGCCTTTGCTAACTATTATCCAAAACGCGTAGCTGTTTCCCTGCCATCATCGCCCGCCTCAATAAGAACGCTGAGCGGTGGCATCAGGGATTATGTACACATACCTATATGGGTTACCAACGGCGGTACAGATGTAAATCCTGACCCCTATAATGTACAGGGCTTTTATGCAGATTTCCGCAATGCGGGCGGCAATATTTATCAGACCTATTATGTAAACAATGGCCACGATACCTGGACAAATATGTGGACCCAGAAGAATGCATCAGGTGCTTTTATTACTACTACTTACTGGAACAGTGCCCATAAAGCACAGCCGGTTGTTTATTTTCAAAATCAGCAGTTTTGCAGTACAGATGCCATTAATGCACGCATGGGCATCACTGCCGGCTTTTTTACCTATGAATGGCAGCAGAATGGCGCTACCATTGCAGGGGCTACCGGTAATGAGTACACGGCAACACAGGTGGGGCAATACCGCGTAAGGTTTATGCGCGATGCCGGCGGCGCATGGTCTGCCTGGTCGCCCAGTCCAATTGTAATAAGTACAAAAACATGCGCTGTTGATACGCTCTATACAGAGCATTTTACCAATGATAATTATTTTGTTTCGGCCTCCGGGTACAGCATTGGTAATTTTCCGTGCCAGGGTGGTATCATGACTTCCGGTACAGATCTGTTTACACAGGATGCTACCGGCGTTCAGGGCAGCCGCTTTCTTATCAATTATACCAAAGCCGGCAGTGGCTGCACATTTGCAGCGGGCGACAGAATTTGGAATACTTATAGCCCGGTAACGGTAGTGCCCAACACCAGTTATGAATACAGCTTTTACATGGGTAACCAGAATGCAACCAGCCCCGCACAGCTGGCGCCAACCATCAACGGTGTGGCATTAACCACTGGTTTTGTGCAGCCCACGGGCACCGGCAACAGCAGCTGGAAAAAATATACCTATACCTGGAACTCGGGAGGATTTACGTATGCAGACCTGGGTATCATTAACCGGTCAGCGGTAACTACCGGCAATGATTTTACGATCGATGAGATCTGTTTCAAATTAACGCCGCCATTGCCCGTACCGGCGTGTATCGCCAATATCTCACCTGCTAACAATGCCACCCTCAGTACCAATACTACTGCCACGTTATCCTGGACTGCTGCAGCAAATGCCGCATCTTATGATGTGTACCTGTGGACGGACGCAAACGCTCCTGCTACAGCAACTGCAACGGTTACCGGCACCTCTTATAGTGCTGCAGGTTTAACAGGAGCTACCGTGTACAGCTGGTACATTGTTCCCAAAAACAGTAATGGGGTAGCAGCTGCAGGTTGCAGTAATAACCAGAGCAACTTTACAACAGCGGCTACACCGGTGTCACCGGCCTGCGTCAGCAATATATCGCCTTCCAATGGTGCAACCCTTACTACCAATAGCACAGCTGCATTAACATGGACGGCAGCTGCCACCGCAACTTCTTATGATGTGTATTTGTGGAAAGGTGGCACTGTGCCGGCTACTGCAACTGCCACTGTTACCGGCACTGGCTACAATGCTTCCGGACTTACTTCTTCCAGTGTATACAACTGGTACATTGTACCGAAAAATGCAGTGGGTGCTGCTACCGGCTGCAATGCCAATACTACCAACTTTACAACAGCGGCAGGTCCATCAGTGCCGGCCTGCGTTAGCAATATCTCTCCTGCAAACGGCACTACTATTGCCAGCAGCACTTCAGCAACATTAGCCTGGAGTGCAACCGCAGCTGCCACTTCTTATGATGTATATATATGGACTGGCGCAACCGTTCCTGCAACTGCTACGGCCAATGTCACGGGTACTTCCTATACCATTACGGGCAGAACGCCTTCTACACAGTACAACTGGTATGTGGTTCCAAAAAATGCTGTTGGATCCGCAGGCGGTTGTGTGGCCAACAAAACAAGCTTTAGTACTGCCTCTGGTCCTGTAACTGGCACAGGTACTGGTTTAAAAGGAGATTATTATAATACGGTTGGTTTAACGGGTTCCATCTATTTATCAAGAACAGATGCTACCGTAAATTTTGACTGGGGAACCGGAAGTCCGTATTGGATGATTAACAGCAGTACTTTTTCTACCCGCTGGACAGGCTATGTGCAGGCACAGTATTCACAAACCTATACCTTCTATACGTACAGCGATGATGGTATCAGGCTATGGATCAATGGGCAGCAAATAATCAACAATTGGGTAGCGCATAGCGCCACAGAAAACAGCGCCAGCATCACACTGGTAGCTGGTGTGAAGTATGATATTAAGATTGAGTATTATGAGAACACGGGCAGCGCTACGGCAAAACTGTCATGGTCAAGCGCCTCAACACCCAAAGCCATTGTGCCGCAAAAGCAGTTGTATCCGCCAGGGGCCGGCAACCGCTCAATAGCGCAGGAACTGCAGGTGCAGAACACCGTTACAGCCGATATTGTCAATGAGGACACACGCGGTTTGATGACCTCCACAGGCGTGTATCCAAATCCTGTGATGAGAGGCCAAAATGCTACCCTGCAGATCAACAGCGAAAAAGGTGGCATTGCCAACCTGCAGATAATGAGCAGTACCGGTAACATTGTAGAGAGCAGCCAGCTGAATGTAAGCGCGGGTGCAAACACCAGAATAGTACGTACCGCTGATCTGGTGCCCGGTATTTATATCGTTCGTGTAACCGGCAATGTGAGCAAAGCCGCTACTTTAAAACTGGTGGTTTACTAAATTGATTGTGTTACTTTAAATAAAAAGAGGCTGCGGTTTATGCAGCCTCTTTTTATTTGTCCAAATCTTTGCTGCCTCGCAGAAATAGAAAATCAATATTATCTGTGTGTTCGTGTTATTACTGAAACATTCGATACGCGATGATAATACCGGTAAATAGTTGCTGCATTTAGTTGCACAACAATAATTATATTCATTAAATTAACTGCTGAAACTTAATTAAGGCATGGTAAAATTTACAACCACCATATTGCAGTTTGCAAAGCAGGGCGAAAAAACCGGGTGGACCTATATCAACATTCCCGAAAAAATTGCACAGGAGTTAAAACCCGGTAACAAAAAATCATTCCGCGTAAAAGGCAAGCTGGATAGTTTCCCTGTTAGGGGCATAGCACTGATGCCCATGGGCGGGGGTGATTTTATTATGGCCATCAATGCTGACATGCGCAAAGGAATTGGCAAACGCAAGGGCGCCTTATTAAACGTGCAGCTGATGGCAGACGATAAGGCCCCGGTACTGAACAAAGATTTAATGGAATGCCTCGCAGATGAACCTGCAGCCATAACATTTTTTAATACACTCATCAGTTCCCATCAGCTTTATTTCAGTAAATGGATAGAAAGCGCCAAAACCGGTCCCACTAAAACAAAGCGCATCGCCATGGCCGTTTCAGCACTTGCCAAAAAAATGGGCTTCCCTGAGATGCTGAGGGCACATAAAAAAGAAAAGGATGACCTGGCAGGATAGTTAAACCACTGTTATAACCCACCGCATTTCCGGCAATCAGCCATCTCCGCAGGAGCAAAAAACGTAGTTAACAATTGCGGTGCGGATACGTTTGTACAAACAGGTAAATAAAGCAGTTTTAGCCCCGTTTTGTTACAACCGCTGCAGCGCGCTGATTGGCTTTTTTAATAGCATGCCGTTTGTACTGTTTGAATCAGCGAAAAAGCGTATTTTCAAAAAATTGATGAAGTGAGCATGCAGATTGCACCGGTATGTAAGATATATGGAATTGTATTAATCATGACTTGCCTGCAGTGGCCCCTGCACGCGCAGCAGGATACCGCCAGCCGCAACCGGGCACAGGACACAGGCACGCGCAAACGCACCATTGTTGGCTACCTTAAAAAACAGAAAGGAGTGTTCGGTAAACTGGTCAGCAACCTGGTAGGAGATACAGCGGCCTCCGACCTGGAATCGGCCCCGGTTAGTATCAATAAGTCATTTGAGCCGTATGAAGGGCGCATTATAAGAAACGTTGCCATACAGCGGCTTGATTTTGGAACGCTTATAACAGACACCGCACATAATTTCACCAATACATTTACCAATCTCGCCAATGCGTTTCATACCAAGTCAAGGGAGTACGTAATCAGGAATAACCTGTTTTTTAAAAGGGGCGATCGTTTGCTGGCTTACCTGCTGGCGGATAATGAAAGACATTTGCGCGACCAACCCTATATCCAGGACGCAAAAATTATTGTAATTCCCCTGGCATCTCCTGATTCAGTTGATATATTAATCCGGACCAAGGATGTGCTTTCGCTGGGCGGCAGTTTTGAACTGAACAACCCGAAAAGCGCGGAAATCTCTGTTAAGGAAGAAAACCTGGGTGGCGGTGGCAATACTTTACTGGTAGGTATGCTGTACAACCAGGCAAGAAAAAAACATGCAGGTTACAGGCTTCAATATATCAACAGAAATATTTTAGGTTCTTTTATAGATGCATATGTTGGTTATACAACTTTTGGCAACACATTTAATACAGGCCAGAAAGAGGAAAAGAGCATGTCTGCGCAGTTAATTAAACCACTGGTAAATCCTTATACTAAATGGACGTATGCAGTGGAAGCCGGCAACCATGTTACACAAAATATGTTCTGGTCAGATTCCTTTTATAATTCCACTATTAAATATCATTATTTTAATTACGATGCCTGGGTAGGCTGGAATACGGGGGCGTATAAACTGGCATCTGGTAATGAAGATGACCGCTTGCGTACACTGGTGAGCCTGCGTTATTTTAAGCAGTTATTTCTTGACCTGCCGGATAAATATGCCAACCAGTATTTTTATCAGTATGCAGATATTACAGGTGTACTGGGAGCGCTGTCTATTTTCAGGCAGAATTTTTATAAGACGCAATACATTTATGGCTTTGGAAGGAATGAAGACGTTCCGGAAGGGATAGACATCTCGCTCACTGCAGGCTGGATAAACAAGCAGGCAAAAAACCGGCCTTACCTCGGGCTCGACCTGCAACGTTATTATTTTACGCCCCAAAAATCTTATTTCAATTTTACATTCCGGTCAGGTACCTATTGGGGTAGTAAAAAGCCAGAGGATTTCAATGTTTTGCTGAGTATGGATCATTACAGCCGCCTTGTGAACATGGGCACCAACTGGAAGCAGCGCGCCGTTATAAACGCCAGCATCACCGGCCAGATAAACCCGGTACTCAATGCGCCACTTGCCCTTGAAAGTGCATATGGCCTGGATGAATGGAAGGGCAGCCTGCCTGCAAACGGCGATTTCAGGGCCACCTTACGGGCCGAATCGGTCTTTTTTAGTCCATATACATTTATCAATTTTCGTTTTGCACCATTTATATTTGGAAACCTTTGCGCCATCACACCGGTTAAAGAAAATTTGTCCAGAACGGATTTATACAGCAGCATCGGGGGAGGTATCAGGACGAGGAATGAAAGCCTGATTTTTGGCACCTTTGAGTTAAAGGTATTTTATTATCCGCGCAAGACTTTTACCGGAGATACCTGGCGCATAGAAACCAATACGGGTATCAGGTTTAAGTACAACAGCCAGTTTTATAAACGCCCGGGCCTGATCAATGTAAATTAGCCTGCAGAAAGCAGTACTTAGTGGTATTTGGTGTACAGTATTTGGTATTAAGACATCCAGAAGCTGAAGTCAGCGGTGTTATATGTCTACGCCTTTTCTTTATACTCCGTATTAACAGCTCAATACTATCTTCTTTTGTGTGAGAATCCGCCTTGTGGCCGGTGCTGACTGCTTCCGCCACCACTGCTGCCACCACCTCTTGTGCGGGGTTGATAAGCCGGCGTGGGGCCTAATTGCTGCGGCACTACTGCTTTAGGCACAGCTTTACCCAGCAGGTTTTCTATGAGGGCAAATTTATTCTGTTCGCGTTCTGTTACAAAAGTGTAAGCAGTACCGTCTGTTTCTGCACGGGCTGTGCGCCCTATACGGTGCACATAATCTTCGCCATCGTTGGGTACATCGTAATTAATAACCAAGTCGATATGGTCTATATCAATTCCCCTTGATAATATATCTGTGGCCACCAGTACCGGCAGGCGTTTGCTGGTAAAGCTGCGCAATACTTCTTCTCTTTTAGCCTGTTCCAGGTCTGAGTGGATGGCTTCTACATTGATTCCTGAGCGCTGCAACTCAACCGTCAGCTGTTTCACATTGTGTTTGCGTGAACAAAAAATAAGGATTGACTTAAACGTTTTGCTCTTCAGCAATAATTTGACCAGCGGAATTTTCTGCGGTTCATAAACAATAAAAGCTTCCTGTATGATCTTTTCTGGTGGCTTAGAAATAGCAATATTGATTTCTTCCGGATGAATAAGTATTTTCTGGGCCAGGCTCCGGATTTTTGGCGGCATAGTGGCGGAGAAAAGCAAGGTCTGCCTTTTTACCGGCACCATAGAGATGATTTTCATGATGTCTTCGTTAAAGCCCATGTCCAGCATCCGGTCGGCCTCATCCAGCACCAGGTATCTCAATCCCTGTAGTTTTACATATCCCATGTTGATATGGGCAATCATTTTACCAGGCGTACAAACTACCACATCAACGCCCTTGCTGAGCGCCTGTTTTTCCTGTACAAAAGATCCACCATCGCCCCCGCCATATACTGCAATGGAGCTAACAGAAGTGAAATACGATAAACCTTCCAGGTGTCCGGCTATTTGTATAGCCAGTTCCCGGGTAGGTACTATAATTAACGCATTGATATGGTGATCATCATGCGGTTCTGTTATCAATTTATTGAGCAGGGGAAGAAGGAAAGCAGCTGTTTTACCGGTACCGGTTTGGGCGGAAGCAATAATATCTTTACCCTGCAGTATTAACGGAATAACCTGGGCTTGTACAGGTGTTGGCTCTTCGTAACCGCTGGCAGCAATACCTTCTGATAAATTTTCGTGGAAATTAAAATCTGTAAACTTCAAGGTGGGTAAACTATATGAGCAATAGGGTTTATGGGTAAAGATAGGCAAAACGGCGCGCATTAATTTTTCTCCTTTTAAAAGATTTTGGCTCAGGGTATACCATAAGCTTTGTTTAAGAGTTATTGGCAAAATTACATTTATGGTAAACAATAGGGCGCTTACACAATTGACAGTTATACCAGGCACCACATAACTCAGGCAGGATGGCCAGCAAAGCATGGTTTTACCAGGGATTGTCCTGCCTGTCGAGCGCCGTCTGATTGGGGTGGTTGTAACCGATGCTGCAACACTGTCCGCCGGCGCTTACAATTATTTCTTTTATTTGTACTAAATAAGCCTTTATGATTGCAGGGATCAATGATTTCAGGAATGTTTTTTTTATAGGGGTAGCCGGCACCGGCATGAGCGCTATTGCGCAATACCTGGCAGGCGTTGGTAAAACAGTCAGTGGTTCTGACCGGTATTTTTCTCCCGGCGTTTTCAGTGATACGAAAGAGAAACTGACCGCCGCCGGCATTAAATGTTTTCTGCAAAATGGGGAAGGCATTACGGACATTACTGATTTGGTGGTGGTATCAACTGCAGTAGAAGACACGGTAGAAGAAGTGCAGAAAGCAAAACAGCTTAATATTCCTATTATTAAGCGGTCTGAATTGCTGGCACTGATTGCAAAAAGCAAGCGCAGCATTGCAGTAGGTGGCACCAGTGGCAAGAGTACTACCAGTGCCATGTTGTTTGATATTCTTGAACATGCTGGCATGTTGCCCAGTATTATCAGCGGCGCCGGGCTGGTAAGTATTATTAAAGAAAATAAAATCGGTAACGCCAAAGTGGGCACCGGTGAATGGCTGGTAATAGAAGCAGATGAAAGCGATGGCTCCATTGTGCAGTACCAGCCCGAAATAGGTTTATTGCTAAACATAGACAAAGACCACAAGGAAATGGATGTGCTGATGGATATCTTCAGCATATTCAGGAATAATACAACCGGGCTGTTCATTGTTAACCAGGGCCAGGCAGCAGCCAGGTCATTGTCAACAAACCTGCAGCATGATTTCTCTGCAGATGCCCATTCCGGCGCCGGCTTTATTGCCACTGATTTTGTACAAAAAGGACTGGAAATCTCGTTTAAAATTAATGGCGTGGATTTTAAACTACATACGGTGGGCAGGCACAATATGGAGAATGCCCTTGCCGCAGTTGCGGTGGCGGCCCAACTGGGCGTAAGTCTGCAAACATGCGCGGCGGCGCTGGTAAATTATGAAGGTATTTACCGCCGTCACCAGGTATTGGGTAAAAAGGATGGCGTGCTATTAATAGACGATTATGCGCACAACCCGGTGAAGTGTGCGGTATCAATAGAAGCCTGCCAGCAGCTGGCACCTAAAGTAATTGCGTGGTTTCAGCCGCATGGCTACGGCCCCACTAAGTTTTTGCGGCATGATTTTGTAGCCGAGATTGCCCACGTGCTTCGGCCGCAGGATGAAATATGGATGAGTGAGATTTTTTATGCGGGCGGCACTACTACTAAAGATATTTCAGCCAATGATCTTATAAATGATTTGAAAGCACTGGACAAACAGGCTTTTTTTGAAGCGGATAGGAATCATTTTTTAACAACAGTGCGGCCTCATTTAACCAGTGATTGCGTTTTATTATTAATGGGTGCGCGTGATCCTTCGCTTGAATATTTTGCCAAAGAAGTTTGGAAACAGTTGTAAACAACAGTGCTGTGGCCAATCAATAAAATCCGGCAGTCAGGTTATCAATAATGTGTCTGCACTTAAATAAATTTATTATATACTAAACAGTATAGTGCTGCGTTTTTAAGTAGTTTCGCAAAAAAAATCAGCTATAAATACACAATGAACATGAGAACTTTTTTTACTGCTGCATCACCAAAGCACAATTTACTTTTTACGGTTGCGATAGCTGTTGCTTTTACTTCCTGCGGACAGGCTTACTCAGAAAAAAAATCGGGCGATAGTACCGTTGCGGTAAAAAACGCAGCCGATACAACGGTGCTGGTTGAAAAGAAAGCCAGTACATTACTTGATACTGCTGCTTACAATAAATTTATTACCGCCATGGTCAATGGCGATAGTTCAGGCAAATGGCCGGTAAAAGCTCCTTACCCGCTGGCAGGTGCTGTTTTGCCTTTTAACCGGGTAGTGGCATTTTATGGCAATCTTTATTCTACAAGAATGGGTGTACTGGGTGAATACCCGCGTCCAATAATGCTTAAGAAATTAAAGGAAGAACTCGTAAGATGGCAGGCTGCTGATACCGCAGTTAAAGTGATACCTGCGCTGCACTATATTGCTGTTACGGCACAGGGCAGTCCTGGTGCCGGTAACAAATACCGTTTGCGCATGCCTTTTAAACAGATTGACTCAGTGCTGTCTATGGCCAAAGAAATTAATGCGCTGGTGTTTATAGATATCCAGACTGGTCACAGCACCGTACAGGAAGAAGTTCCCCAATTTGAAAAATATTTTAAAATGCCCAATGTGCATTTTGGTATAGACCCGGAATTTTCTATGAAAGGCGGCCAAAAGCCCGGTGCAGCCATTGGTACATTTGATGCAGCTGATATAAATTATGTGTCTGATTACCTTGCTAAAATAGTAAGGGAAAACAACCTGCCGCCTAAAATGCTGGTGGTACACCGTTTTACCCGGGCCATGGTTACCAATTACAAACAAATTAAACTGCAGCCTGAAATACAGGTGATCATGGATATGGACGGCTGGGGTGCGCAGGCCCGCAAGATTACTACCTACAAACAATTTGTATTTGGCGAGCCCGTTCAGTTTACAGGGTTTAAGCTTTTTTATAAAAACGATTTCCGCGAACCCAATAGCCGTATTATGACGCCGGAAGAAGTGATGAAGCTGAAACCAAGACCCATGTATGTACAGTACCAGTAAATAATGCGTGATTGAAAGTGCCCACCCGCATGATACGGTCGATGGATCTGATGTGTTTTATAATATATTGCTTTTCTGTCCGGTTATTATTTTAAATATCAGCTTTACTGTTTGCGTAATAATATTAATAAACCCTCTGTAACAGGAGGGTTTTGTTTTTACCGACAGGATGTTTTTGCTGTTATCAATGCCTGATAGAACGAAGCTTTCCCTGCATAAAATAAATCCGTCTTTTATCCAATCAGGCACCAGGCATTCCTGCTGAGACATTCTTCAATCAGGTTATCTTTACACAACAATTAGTTTTAAATAAATATAACTATGGACAGGGAAACAGGATTTATGCTGGAAGCCATTCAGCTGGGCAGGCAGGGAATGCTGAATGATGCTGGTGGTCCTTTTGGTTGTATAATTGTGAAGGGAGAGGAGATTATTGGCAGGGGCTGGAACCGCGTGACCTCAGACAATGACCCTACGGCGCATGCCGAGGTTACCGCCATCCGCGATGCATGTCACCGCCTGCAGGCTTTTCAGCTGGAAGGCTGCGAAGTATATACATCCTGTGAACCCTGCCCGATGTGCCTGGGCGCCATCTACTGGGCCAGGCCTGCTAAAGTGTATTTTGCTGCCCGCCACACGGATGCCGCCGCGGCCGGCTTTGATGATTCTATGATTTATAAAGAACTGGCCGTCCCGGTGGCGGAAAGAAAAATTTCCATGACCTGTATTATTCCGGAAAAAGGCGCCCGGCTTTTCGACGAATGGATAAATAAAGAAAATAAGAAAGCGTATTAGCGCCAATGCCTTGGTTTATAGGTTGCCGGGCTGCGTACAAGTACGCGTTACGGCAGTATAATCAGTAGAAAAATAAAAGCGGAAATACTAATTGGCCGGTCGCTGCGTTTAGGATGGCAGAAATCCAAACCAACCGAAAATCAGGCTATGAAATTTTATTTATCGCTGTGGCTGCTTATATGCATACACACATCCGGGCAGGCGCAGGTAAAGAACTACAACAAAACCAAGCAGGTAGAGCAGTTACAACAGCTTCAACAAACCGTCACCCGTCAAATAGACTCCCTGCAGGTGCAGTTACCGGAACTGGCAGTAAGCATGGAAAATACCCGTAAAAAAATTGATTACTTAAGGAAAGAAAAGAATAACCAGGACAGGCCTGATACTGAATCGAAGGAACAACTCTCCAAACTCTCGGTTGAATTAATTACTGCCACCAACCTGGCAGACAGCCTGCGGAAAAAATTTGACATGCGTTTAACAGAACTGGATAAAGCGCTTAATTTTCAAAAAGACCTGGAAGATAAAATAAGCGCACTGCAAAAAGAAACTAACTGATAAGCAATTCATTTACCAGGCAGGTTCCCAAAACAACCCGTCTAGTTTTATTTGATTCCTAAAATCTAATCCTGTACTTACTACGGGGTTTGTTTTTACATACAGCCAACCGCATTAATTACAGCCCTACTCCCCATGGCACACGGCCGAGGCTATGGCACAATTAAAAAGCTCAACGCTATCGTTACCGCTGGATTCTATTGGACAAGGCTGTCATTTGCCGCTGTTAATTACGTAAGTCCCATAAAAGCGGAAAGCACCAAACCTAGTCTTTTCACACCTGCCTAAGCCTGTGTTATTTACTAAATCCGATGCTTTCGATTGAGACTTCATGAAATCTTTTTACAGATTCTATTTCCTCTCAATTGCATTATAAATATACGATCTTCAAATAGGCTTTTCCAAATTTTTAGCACCTTGGTTTTGCACCTGTTTTGCACTTAGTTATGCACACTTAATTTACTGGATTATCAATCCGCTGGTGGATGCCTCTTTGCCATTTGTCCAGCGCAGCTGATAGATACCCTTTGCAAGCGTTGGCAAATCCAGGCGCGTTTGAAAACTGGCTGCGCTTATTTTTTCCTGCAATACCACAATGCCCTGCTGCCCTATGATTTGCAGCTGCTCATTATTACCGGCAAACGGATGATTGACAACCAGGTAATTTTTTGCCGGGTTAGGGAAGAAGCTTATGCTGCTTATTGTATTTGCAGCCCGGTTTACAAGAATCACTTTGCTGTATTCAAAATGGCCATCTTTATCCAGCATTTTAAGGCGGTAATAGTTTTTACCGGTTGCAGGGTATGTATCTGTGTATGCATAAGCTGCAGCATTGTTGCTGGCCTTGATATTATCCAGTGCAGTAAAAGCAGTGCCGTCTGCGCTTCTTTCAATAATGAATCCATCACTGTTAATCTCAGTAACCGTTTGCCAGTTCAGCTGTACCTGTTTATTTATTTCCCGGCCAGAAAATCCATTTAATTTGACAGGCAGTAAACCATTTATTATGTTGATGGAATTATTATTGTAAGCTACGAAAGCTACGTCGCTGTTACCGCTTAATACAATTTTAAAATAAGCAACCCTTGATGCATTGCTGCTGTCAATTCCAAAGGCGCTTAAATCGCTTGCCCATAAACGTATGGCGCGGTCTGTTTTTGTGAAGCCACCCGCAAGCGTCATGGGGTTTTGGCTGGCTTCATAAAAATCTGCTGTCCAGTTGCCCACTGGTAAAATATTGTTGAGCACAATGTCAACATAATTCCCAATGCGGTTACCATTAATATCAGTGAACTCATACCGATCAAGGGAGCCTGAAGGATCAGCCACCTGCGTAATTACGATGTCCGGTATACTGTCAGCAATAGAAGGAGTTAGTATTTTGTACACGGGAAAAAGCAAGGTGCCGGATGGCAGATTAGCCACGCAGGTACCCAAATCCAGGCCTTTTATACCATCGGTAAGGTAATAAGGAATATTATTGGTAGGAGTTACTGCGCCCGGGCCATTTGCAACGCCATCATACAGGTATCCCAATCCTATTTTTGTATTGCCAACTGCGTGGCCTGAACTGGTCACCGGAAGTGCCCGGTAGTCGCCTGCAATAAAGCTTTCCCCTTTGTCAGTCAGTACCGCATCGTTTACCCCCGTGGAGTAACGGCTGCCCTTAAACGAAAAAGAAAGCAGGTTATGACTATTGTCTGGCTTTACGGGGTTAATGGAAGTTGTATTGCTTTTCCAGTAACCGCTGTAATCCGTAATAATTTCGGTCACATTATATTGTGCCAAACCAGTTGAAGCGGTCAACACAGCCATTACGAAAAGCAACAGGCTTCTTTTAGGGGCATCCGGGTAATTTTGCATAAGGGTAGTTCTAAAGGGTAAAATCTAAGACCAAGGTTCTGGCGACTTATTTACCATTAGGGTGCCACTCTGCTCCATTTTGACAACCAATTACTTACAAGCCGGAACACAAGACTACTTCTCCCGAAAATGGAAATAATACCATTATTGGGATGGAAGCCGGGGCATAAATCCAGTAAAATACGAATTCAGCTTCAGGGGCATCAATAAAAAAACGCAGACCAGGCTGCGTTTTTTTATTGATGCGGAAAAGTAAGTTGTAAGCGGGCAATATATAATGGTCTCTTTTTAACCTGCAACGCTTCGGCTTTTTTTACCAACCAGTGCCCGGGCTTAATTAAAAATTTTGTCAAAGAAACCCCGCATTTCATTCCAGGATGCGGTGTCAGCAGCGGCATTATAGGCAATCGGCATTTTAAACTTTTCACCTACCGCGGTAGAATTGGGGTTGGTAAATGAATGCGTGGCACCTGCGTAAGTTTTGAAAGTATAAGCAGCGCCAACAGAATCCATTTGCTTTTTAAACGCAGCTACCTCTTCAGGTTTTACAAACTGGTCTGCATCACCATGGCATACCAGTATAGCTGCTTTTAATAAATTTTTATTGGCCGGAACACCTATCAAATTGCCGTGAAAGCTAACTACGCCTTTCAAGTTCTCGCCCAGCCTGGCCATATTTAATACCTGTGCACCGCCAAAGCAGTAGCCAATGGCAGCAATGCGGGAGGTGTCTGTTTGGGCATAGCTTTTTATTTTAGCCAGCGCTGCATCAAAATGGCTTTTGGCCATCTGCGGGTTTGTATAGAATGGCATCGCCAGTTTGCCGGCACTGTCCGGATTATCTGCTATTTTTCCATTGCCATAAAAATCTACCGCCATAGCTATATAGCCAAGGGCTGCCAACTGCCGTGCCCTGCTTTTGCTGTAATCATTCATTCCCCACCATTCCGGCACAACAAGCACCGCGGGTCTTTTTTTATCACTGCTTTCATCATACGCAATGAAACTGTTCATGGTAAGTCCGCCGGCTGTATAAGAAACGCTTTCTTCTTTAATTTTTTGGGCTGCGGTACTGCTGTCTGAAACCGCTGTTTTTTCCTGGCTGGCAGGTTCATTGTTGCAGGCGCACATAAAAAAATTGATGGCGGTTAAACAGGCCACCGATGTTAGCTGTAACTGTTTCATTGATTAAATTTTATTTGGTTGAGAGAAGCTGGTTTTACAACAGCCGGTTTCCTGAAAAGTTTGGATAGTCGTGATAAAATTTACAGCAACGCTTTTTTTATCCAGTGCTCCAGACAAATAAATAAGGGACATATTTATTTGTACCTGCAACTGGCATTATTGGATTTTACAAAGTAGGATTTATAGTTCAGCGCTTTTGGATCCGTGCAACCTTCCAGGTTCAGCAACTCCACTTTTCTGAATTCAACAGGATGACTTTCTGCCTGCAGGGCGATAAACCCTGATGCAAGCGGGGTGCCATCTTTTTTTATCCAGTCCAGCGAGTCGGCAGCAAACCCACCCGTGGTCCAGGTCATGCCAGTATTCACAAACCCCCCGCCTACCAAAGTTTTTTCATAACTGAGCACCGTATCGCCATTTATAACATGGTGAATTATAGAATCGCCATACACAATAGCCTCTGCTGTTACCCATTCATCCAGGTATGAATTGCCCGACTTTGAATCAATACAATGCTCCGCCACTGGTTGCCCCTTCATGCTGACCGCTGTGCCCGGCGTACAGAGGTTGCCGTTATGACGTTTTTCTTTGTCGTCGCTGGCCAGCAACTGCAGTTCCAGCGAAACCGGAAACCACTGGTACTTGCTAAGCGATGCAGCTGACTGTGAATGCAGCATCACGCCACTGTTCAGGTAGGCGTAAGAAGGACCTCCTTCCAGTTGTTTACCGGTAAAACGATATTCAACGCGCACAATGTAATAAGAGAAAGGTTTGTTGTAATAAAGATGCCCAAATGCCCCATCAAATTTTTTGAAGCCACTGTAATCAACTTTTAAAATGCCATCCTTTACCTGGAAATTATCGTTGAAATTTTCATTCAGGTCATGGCCCGCTATTTTTATATCCCAGCCGCTGAGGTCTTTTTTGTTGAACAGCTGAACCCACTCTTTGTCTGACACGGCAGTCTTAACAGGTTGTGCACAGGCAGCCAGGTGCAGGATATAAATGAGACAGATAAAACGTATTGCAGTCATATGATGAGCTTATGGTAAACAATCTGTAATGTTTAAATATAAGCATCAAAATAAAGTGCTGCGGTTAAAATGGAAAAAATAGTTTTGAACGAACGCCTGGCAACTAAGGCCAGATCGCTTTTTCTCCAGGGAGGAGGAGGGGACTTTATAAATGAAGATGATTGGGCCAGCTTTCATTAACAACAGCGCGACGACTTACTGAGTAAGCATGGCACTGGCGGCTGGTTGCTCTGCTGTGTCATTTTGCAGCATGAAGTATTTGAAGGCGTCAATATTAATTCCGGCCGGCAGGGCGTAATACATATTACCCGTAAAGTTTTTTGCGCTGAACAGTTTGATAGACGCGGTTGTAAGGCCCGGGGTAGCGGAGAGATATACGTTCATGTCAAATGGACTACTGAAACTCATTTGTTCAAGCCCAAGGATATAACGCCCGTTTTTCTGTTTGTATATTGTTACGGATCCGCCGGCTTCATCTTTGGAAGAAAATACAAGCTGACCGCTGCGGGTTACTGTAGCCCCATCCACAGATAAAACAATGGGGTCGGTAGCAACAGGATCAGCAACCGTTTTTTTGCATGCAGCAAAAACAGTTACCGATAATACAACAAGCAGCAGGAAATTTTTCATGTTAGTTTGATTTTGCAGTAAGTTATAAATGGGGTTGACTGCAAAGAAAGATTTCAGCACACACTGGAAGTTACGTAAAAATTCAGGTTGCTGGATCATTGATTTTTTGATACCCATACCGCTTCAATGCTGTCGGCCTGTCTGCCACGTTCAGAGAAGTTTTCATGGGCATTTTGGTATACATTTCAACGGGGACTTGCCATGCCAAAGGCGCCCCTGAGCAGGTCAGATTCCCGCCGCTTCCAATTTCGTTGTTGACAATTTTCGGCTGGCATATCGAAAAAGGTTATCTTTTTAGCTTGCCCCTATTTTTCCAGAGCAGGAATATCATAATTGCCAGCAGCGCTATCCAAAGCATAGATTTTTTTAAAGTAATATAAATAAGAATCCGCATATTCAGCAGTTTGTGTCTTTTTCGCATTGTCCCATTTTAAGCTTTTCTTCCCTATCTTCGCAGCTATGACACAAGAACAAATCAAGGTTTTGAGGGATCAGATTACGGTCCTGGGGAGGTTTCTTTGACGTCGCAAACCGACGATATAAAATTGATGAAGAGAAACAGCGCTCGCTGAGCCCTGGCTTTTGGGATGATAACAAAAGGGCCACGGAAATTCTTAAGAATATTAAGCAAAACGAGTACTGGGTGAAGCTATACGAGCAGACTGAAGCTGCCGTAGAGGACTTTATTGTGCTCTTTGAGTTTTGGAAATCGGGCGATGCCACCGAAGAAGAAACCAAAGAAGCCTACACAAAAGCCACCGCACTCATTGAAGATGCTGAATTAAAAGCCACACTGAACGAGCCGGAAGATACCTTAACGGCCGTATTACAAATTAATAGCGGGGCAGGTGGTACAGAGAGCCAGGACTGGGCTGAAATGCTGGCACGTATGTACCGCATGTACGGCGAGAAGCAGGGCTGGTCTGTTACCGAACTGGACTGGCAATGGGGCGATGGCGCCGGTATAAAAACGGCAACGCTGCAGTTTGAAGGAACTTTTGCATATGGTTTCCTGAAAGCCGAAAGCGGGGTCCACCGCCTGGTGCGCATTTCGCCGTTCGATAGCAATGCACGCCGGCATACTTCTTTTGTTTCCGTATTTGTGTACCCGTTAGTAGACGACACCATTCATATAGATATAAAACCAGTTGATGTTAAGATGGAAACATCGCGCAGTGGCGGCGCCGGTGGTCAGAACGTGAATAAAGTAGAAACAAAAGTGCAGCTAACGCATTTACCCACCGGAATAGTAGTGGTTTGTCAGCAGGATCGGTCACAGCTGGGCAACCGGGAACTGGCAATGGAGATGCTGCGCAGCCGCCTGTATGAACTGGAACTCCGCAAAAAGAATGAACTCAAAGACGCCGTTAACAGCTCCAAGAAAAAAATAGAGTGGGGTAGCCAGATACGCAGCTATGTTTTCCATCCCTATAAAATGATCAAAGACCACCGCACAGATTATGAAGTGGGCAATATTCAGCCCGTCATGGATGGCGGACTGGACGGATTTATAAAAGCCTACCTGATGAGTGAGAAGGAAGCCACCAGTTCTGAGTAGTCTTTAGTTTTTTGTTCTTAGTTCGTAGCCCTTCCCTTCGGCTTTCGCGGTTTCATTAATAGGGTTTTGCTGCAAAACCAAGAAGCCATTGTAGTCCTGCCAGCCTTTTATCAGATCAAATAAAAATGATGAACAGATATTTTTTATGGCTGATGTTTGGAATGCTGGCCGTCGCTTGCAACAACCAGCCGGCCAATCCGGAAATTACCGCCCTGGAAAAAGCACCGGTTACCATTCAAAAAGACAGCGTTTCGAAAACTGATACCGCGATTACAGCGTTCAGTTATGGGCTTACTGCTTCGGAGAAGCAGGATGACAGCACTTTTACAGATGGCAGCCAGCCCGCTACCTGGGCCAATGCAGGTTTTGAACACCCCATTGAATTTAAAAAATTTCTCAAGCGCCTGCAATACTGGGTAGCCAACCAGCAGGCCGATAGTGTTGCCGCTGTTGTTGCCTTCCCCCTAAAAAATCCCCCGGTAATAAACAAAGCTGCTTTTGTAGCAAAATATGATGCCTTTATCAACGAAAAAGTAAAAACAGCATTGATGGCACAAAACATGCGGCAAATCTTCCGCAACGGGCAGGGCGCCATGCTGGGCAACGGCGCTATCTGGTTCAGAAAAACCAGCAAAGGGTTTACCATTACTTCTATTAACAACTAAACTATATTATATGAGTATAGGATACTTCAGCTACCCCTTACCAGTAAACGAACCCGTACTGAATTACGGGCCAGGTTCAGCAGAGAAGAAAAGATTAAAAGAAGTGCTGGCCGAACTGAAAGCAGCAAAAGCAGACATTCCCATGTACATCGGGGGCAAAGAAGTACGCAGCAATAAAACTACCAGCATTCACCCGCCTCACGAGATAGCACATACGCTGGGCCATTTTCATGAAGGCGAAGCCAAACATGTGCAGCAGGCCATTGACGCCGCGCTGGCTGCTAAAGAAAACTGGGCCGCCATGAGCTGGGAAAACCGCGCCAATATCTTTTTAAAAGCAGCCGATCTGATTGCCACCAAATACCGGCCCTACATGAATGGTACTACCATGCTGGGACAAAGCAAAAATGCTTACCAGGCAGAAATAGATGCCGCCTGCGAACTGATCGATTTTCTCCGTTTCAACGTTCATTTTTTAAGTGAGATTTATAAACAGCAACCCATCAGCAGTCCGGGTATGCACAACCGGCTTGAGTTTCGGCCGCTGGAAGGCTTTGTGCTGGCGATCACACCTTTTAATTTTACCGCCATAGGTGGTAACCTGCCAGCCAGTGCCGCTATGTGCGGCAATGTGGTGGTATGGAAACCGGCCAACACACAGGTGTATTCGGCACAAATGTTTATGCGCATTTTACAGGAAGCCGGTCTGCCTGATGGCGTTATCAACCTGATTTACGTTGATGGCCCCACGCTGGGTGGTATATGTTTTAACCACCGCGATTTTGCCGGCGTACATTTTACCGGCAGTACCGGTGTATTCAATACTATGTGGGAGACCATTGGTAAAAACATGGCATCGTATAAAACCTATCCGCGCATTGTAGGTGAAACCGGCGGCAAGGATTTTGTGCTGGCGCACAAAAGCGCAGATCCATCTGTGGTAGCCACCGCCCTGTTGCGTGGTGCTTTTGAATACCAGGGACAGAAATGTTCCGCTGCTTCGAGGGCTTATATCCCTTCCAATATTGCAGAAGCGGTGAAGCAGCAAATGATGGATGCTGTGAACAGTTTCAACATGGGGCCGGTAGATGATTTCAGCAATTTCATTAATGCGGTGATTGATGAAAAAAGTTTTGACAAGATCAGCGCTTATATAGAGGGTGCAAAAAAAGATCCGCAAGCCGCCATCTGGGTAGGTGGAACGTGCGACAAAACGAAGGGTTATTTTATTCAGCCCACGGTAATAGAAACAAAAAATCCCCAATCGGTTACCATGTGCGAGGAGATTTTCGGCCCGGTATTAACGGTATATATGTACCCGGAAAATGAATTTGAAAAAGTGATGGAACTGGTGGATACCACATCCCCTTATGCATTAACCGGCGCCATCATTGCAAAAGACAGGAACGCCGTAGAACTGGCCACTAATAAGTTGCGCCATGCGGCCGGTAATTTTTATATCAACGATAAACCCACCGGTGCGGTGGTTGGGCAGCAGCCATTTGGCGGTGCACGAGCCAGCGGCACCAATGATAAAGCGGGCTCTATTTTAAATCTTTACCGCTGGTTAAGTGCCCGGACGATTAAGGAAACATTTAACCCGCCAACCGATTACCAGTATCCTTTTATGAAAGAAGCATAGAAAGAAATAAAAACCAGCAAAAAATGCCACAGTTTGTGAAAAAACCGCACAAGCTGTGGCATTTTCAATGAAATCAGTGGCTTTAAACTGAATGGTACGGTGTTTGACTTCCGCAGCAGCAGGATTAAATCACAAAAAACACAGTTATGAAAACTATCGCTCTTATTATGACAATGTCCGTTTCTGTACTTTTTGCCCAGGCGCAGAAAAAGCATGATCATGCTGGTACCCAGCCCCATGCTGAATTTGGATTAAAAGGTGGATTAAATATCGCCAATGTACACATTCAGAACGCCAGTAGTCCGGATGCAAAGCCATCTTTTTACCTCGGCGGACTGGCACATATTCACATTACAAAGCATTTTGCCATACAGCCTGAGGTTATGTATTCCGGGCAGGGCTATAACCAAAAAATTGGCAATGCAGATTATAAAATCAACCTGCATTATATCAATGTGCCGGTACTAGCCCAGTTTATGATAGGCGATGGTTTCAGGTTGCAGACTGGCCCGCAATTGGGCGTTTTGGCGGCAGCACGCCAAAAACTGGGTGGAAATAGTAGTAATATAAAAGATGCTTACAAGCCGGTAGATGTTGCCTGGGTATTTGGAGCGGGTTATGTTACGCCTTCCGGCTTTGGGGTGGATGCAAGGTATAACCTGGGTATCAGTAATATCAATGATGTAACTGGCACCAACGTAAACAACCGGGTTTTCCAGGTGGGCGTATTTTACCAGTTTAAACAGTAGAAAGTTAGCTGCTGCAGCTTATTACCTGGTTGCCCTGGCTGAATTACAGCGGGTAACCAGGTTTTTTATGGATGCGCCAGCAATCACATACATGACCAATACAGCCACAGCGTATAAAGTTCTGCCACTATCCCTTTTTCAATTTTTTAGTTTTTGATATTTATTCTATATTTGCAGCCCGCTCTAAAAAAGCAATGGCTGCGTAGCTCAACTGAATAGAGCATTTGACTACGAATCAAAAGGTTTCTGGTTTGAATCCAGACGCGGTCACAAAAAGAGATATCATAAAATATCATAACCCAGCAAAACGTTGATTTTGCTGGGTTTTTTGTTTTCGAACATATCAAATTATCCCCAAAATTGTCAGAAAGCTGGTGAGTTAATCGGTGAGTCGTCTTTGTAGAATTCAACGCGACTCACCAAATTTGCTATTAACCCTCGTCCAGCCTGCATTTCAAGCTTCACATCTGGGAAAATCTGTGATTTGCCCGCTAAAAATTTATGAGATTCACTGGTTAACCTTCACTAAAGTTTTTAACTTAATAAAGGCAATGAAAAATGGAAAAAAAGAACAGTTTTTCGTTACTTTCTTTTATTCGAAAAGGGAAGTATAGCAAAAATGGACAGGTGTCTGTCTATCTTAGAATTAGTGTAGATGGCAGGAGGACTGAAATTTCTACCAAAACAATCATTCCAAAAGGGAAATGGTTGTCTGGTAAAGGAAGATTAGCAGTAAGTTCTGAGGAGGTCCGGAGATTAAACGATGGCATTATTTCGTTTGAACATCGGGCAAGAGAGGTTTACAATCGGTTTATAGAACAGGGGAAAATAATAACGGCAGAGAGTATTAAGAATGAATTACTCGGAACCGATCACAAGCAACACATGCTGGTAGATCTGTTCCAGTTGACGGTAAGGGATATGGAAAAAAGGGTGAACTGCGGATTTGCTCCCGGCACCGTAAAGAACTGGCGCGTAACCGAGGGGCATTTACAAGAATTCCTGCGGGTTCAATACAAATTGGTTGATATTGCTTTTAAGCAACTGAATGCAAGCTTTATAACCGATTTTGACTGGTTTGCCCGCACTCATTGGGCCTGCGGCAATAATGCTTCTCTAAAGCATATTGAACGAATAAGAAAGGTAGTTAAAAGGGCCCTTGTGAACGACTGGTTAATTAAAGATCCATTTCTGGGCTTCGACTGTAAACAAACCAAATCCAATAGAACGTTTCTTACCAGGGAAGAATTGGAAGCTATTCAGGAAAAGCCATTTTCAGTAGAAAGACTTGACAGGGTCAGGGATGTTTTTATATTTTGTTGTTTTACCGGCCTGGCACACGTGGACGTAGAAAAACTCACCCGGGATAATATTGTTCACGGTATTGACGGCAAGAAATGGGTCTATACTTTCCGTCAAAAAACAGGTGGACTGATGCAACAAAACGTGTGGAGGATCAAATTGGCCTTATTGCACAAGAAGTAGAAGCTCATTTTCCGCAACTGGTACTTATTGATAAAGAGGGTATCAAATCTGTCGCTTATGCTAACATGGTGCCTGTACTCGTAGAGTCCATCAAAGAGCAACAAAAGATGATTGAAGAATTGCAAATTCAAAATAGCAATCAGCAAAAAGAAAACGAGCTGCTTAAAAAAGATTTGGCATTAATAAAAAGACAAACTTGGTCTATAAAAATTGTTTTTACTTAACTAAGGCAAAACGCTTCGCTATTAAATACATACACTTCGTTGCAACATTACTGCAACAGGAACTAATAAATTATTTACCCTTTTCTACTCCATACATATTTGTACAACAAAACATTTTATACGCAAAAATATAATTATGAAAAAGCTTCTTCTACTCACAAAATTTTTACTTGCAGGTGCACTGGCCACTCTTGCACAACAAGGTGTTGGCATTAATACAACCGGCAGCCAGCCACATGCAAGTGCCATGCTCGATATAAACAGCACCACTAAAGGATTGCTTATTTCACGCATGACAGCAGCGCAGCGCAGTGCCATTTCAAGCCCTGCTACCGGCTTACAGGTTTTTCAAACAGATGGCACAGCAGGTTTTTATTATTATAATGGCAATGCATGGGTGCAACTTGGTGCAGCAGGTGGTGGCGGTGGTAGTTATAGTGCTGGTACGGGTATAGATGTTACGGGCAGCATTATTTCTGCAAAGAATACTACAGCGCTTTGGAACGCTAATCAATTGCAAGGAAAAGATATCAGTACTACGTCTCCATTAAATGGCCAGGTAATGACCTACAGTTTGGCGACAAACAAGTGGGTACCGGCAACACCCGGTAGCGTAAACAGTAGCGGCTGAAATTTAACAGGCAATACAGCCATTGACCCAGCAACTAATTTTATCGGCACTACTGATGCACAACCATTTATTGGTAAAGCAAATGGTGCGCAGGTGTTTCGTTTTTCACCTTCAGGTACAACCACATTAATTGGCTATCAGGCTGGAAACGCAGATCCTACTGGTGCAGTAGAAAATCATTTTATAGGCTACCAGACCGGATACAATATAACTAGTGGATTTGATAACCAGTTTGAAGGCTACCAGGCAGGGTATAAAAGCACTTCTGGCTACAGTAACCAATTTATGGGTTTTAAAGCCGGGTATTCCAATCTCACAGGCACGGACAATTTTTTTGTGGGCCAACTTAGCGGTTATTCTAATGTAGCCAGCAACAATCATTTTGTTGGCTCTGGGGCTGGCTTTGCAAACACTACAGGAGCGAATAATTATTTTTCTGGCAAATCTGCAGGGTCAGCAAACACTACTGGAAGCGATAATCATTTCGAAGGATTCCAAGCGGGGCATTCCAATACAATTGGAAGTAATAATTATTTTAGTGGAAACCAAGCAGGCAAAGCAAATATATCAGGGTCATTTAATGTTTTTACAGGTAATAACGCAGGTATAATGAATATATCCGGCAATGAAAATGTTTTTACAGGCGATGGAGCAGGATATTCTAATACCTCAGGTTCCGGTACCGTAAATATTGGTTTTAATGCTGGATATAACAATGCGGCCGGAATCAATAATATTTTCATAGGACGCAATGCAGGTAAAAATGAAACGGGGAGCAGCAGACTTTATATAGGGAGTCAAATTAGCCTTTTTTCGCCCGGATTAATTTATGGGGAATTAGATAATAATTTTTTAAGAATAAACGGTACTCAGGAAATAAAATCTGCAGGCGGAACTAACGGTGCGCCACTACTTACACTGACATCCTATCTTGGTGAAGACAGCAAAATTAAATTCGGAACGGGTAATTCTACCGAAAACTGGTCAATAAATGCTCAACCCTTTAGTGGTATGACTTTTTGGGAAGGCACTAGGAAATTGCTAACTATCTACACGGATGGCAACTTGGTTGTTAAAGATCATGTGATTGAATTATCTGACAGGTCATTAAAAACAAACATAAACCCTCTTAAAAACTCACTGCAAAACCTACTGAAACTGAATGGCTATTCTTATCATTGGATTGATCCAAAAAATTCAAAAAAAGAACAAATAGGGTTGATAGCTCAGGAAGTAGAAGCACAATTTCCGCAGCTTGTAGAAACCCAAAAAGACGGAATTAAAGGGGTGGCTTACACCCACATTATTCCTGCTGTTATAGAGTCCATCAAAGAACAACAAACTATGATAGATGAATTGAAAACTGCTAATAATAAACAGGCAATCATTATTGAAAACTTATTAAAAAGAATGGAAGCATTGGAGAAAAGATAAATAAGGATCATGATTAGTGTTTGATAGCTGGCAACGCAGCAATGCGTTGCCTTTTTTACAAGGGGTTAAGAATAAAAAAGTATGTCTCTAGATGCAATGTGGATAATCTAATAAAGCACACACTTAATTTTTTATTCTGCATTTTAAAATGGAATGCTTTAATTCTTAAATAAATCACATTTCTCATATACATAAAATCGCGTCCATCTCACTTTACCACACTTCCGCAATGCAATACAGCACTACGCCCAGGTAAATTATTTATCCTTTTCTTTCTACTACATATTTGTGTTATCAAATCAATTATCAAACGCTAAAAAAATAAATCATGAAACGGTTTCTCCTTATTGCAAAACTTTTACTTGCTGGTGCCACAGTTACATTGGCACAAAGCGTAGGCATTAACACTACAGGAAATCAGCCTAATGCCAGTTCTATTTTAGATGTAAGCAGTACCAGTAAAGGATTGCTTATACCACGAATGACAGCTGCGCAGCGTATTGCCATCGCAAGTCCTGCAAAAGGTTTACTGGTTTTTCAGGATGATGCGGTGAGCAGTTTTTTTTATTACGATGGCAGTGCATGGGCTCCCATAACAAGTGCTGCTGCGGCTGCATACACAGCAGGCACAGGAATCGACATAACAGGCACTGTTCTATCAGCAAAAAATACAACTGCTCTATGGAATTCAGCCCAACTACAAGGCAAAGATATAAGTACAACTGCACCACTCCAGGGCCAGGTACTCCTATTTAATGTACCGACCAATAAATGGGTACCCACTACACCTGCTGCAGGTGGTGGAACAACATATACAGCAGGCATAGGCATTGATATTACAAACAGTATCGTTTCTGCAACAAACACTATAGCCTTGTGGAATGCAGCCCAATTACAGGGAAAAGATATAAGCAATGTAGCACCAACAAACGGGCAGGTATTACAATATGATCTGGCAACAACAAAATGGAAACCTGTTACTCTTGCTGCAGGCAGTGGCAATGGATGGAGCCTAACTGGGAATAGTGGAATAGATGCCAGCACAAATTTTATCGGCACTACTGATGCGCAACCATTCATAGGTAAGGCAAACGGTGCGCAGGTGTTTCGTTTTTCATCAGCTAAGGAAAACACATTAGTGGGTTACCAGGCAGGGCAGGCAGATCCCACTGGCGGTGATAAAAATCATATTATTGGCTACAAGGCGGGGTTCTCTAATACTGGATTTAATAATCATTTTGACGGTTACATGGCAGGCAATCAAAATACATCGGGGTATTCTAATCAGTTTATCGGGTGGAGTGCAGGGCATAACAACACAACCGGAACAGACAATTTGTTTATGGGTGTCAGTGCCGGCTATTCTAACACAATAAAAAGTGGGCTGCATTTTATAGGAAACGGAGCAGGCTTTGCCAATACAACGGGTATTGAAAATCACTTCAATGGTTTTGATGCCGGTGAGAATAATACAATTGGAAGCTATAATCATTTTGATGGAAATCATGCAGGGTTTAGCAATACAATTGGAAGCAATAATCATTTTGCAGGATACCACGCCGGGTATAGTAATGTAACGGGCACTGATAACTTTTTGGAAGGATACAATGCCGGATATAATAATACTACATCCGGAAGTTTTTTTATTGGTAACAATGCCGGTAAAGCAAATACAACCGGGTACAGAAATTTCTTTGTAGGAAATGAATCAGGTTTTTCAAATACTAAGGGAGGGTATAACTCTTTTATAGGTATTGATGCCGGATACTCGAACCTCACAGGTAATAGCAACGTGTTTGTTGGCAACGCCGCCGGAAAAAATAATATTGCCGGAAACAACAACGTTTTTTTGGGAAATAGTGCTGGCGCTGATGAAAAGGGAAGTAATAAGTTATACATAAGCAACTCACAAACGGCATTTCCTCTGATATACGGTGAATTTGACAACACGAAAGTGAAAATTTACGGCTCTCAGGAAATTCAATCAATGAATTCTACTGCTTCTGTATTAACCCTAAAAGGCTATCAAGGTTATAACGCTGCATTAAAATTTGCATCAGACGTAAATCCAAATCACAGCTGGTCAATTGTAACCGAACCTTATGACGATGGCTCTATGACTTTTGAGCATGATGGTAATTACAGGGTGTCCATGGATGCTGATGGTGATATGGTAGTACACGGTGATGTGTATGCTGCTTCGGATAAAACATTAAAGAAAAATATCAGTCCCTTAAAAAGCCCACTACAAAAATTATTAAAATTAGGAGGCTATACCTACAATTGGATAGATACAACAAGAAGTAAGAACGAACAAATTGGTTTGATAGCACAGGAAGTAGAATCTCAATTTCCACAACTGGTAAAAACAGATGCAACTGGAAAAAAAGCGGTTGCTTATGGGCACATGGTCCCTGTCCTTGTAGAATCAATCAAAGAACAGCAAGCCGTGATCGAACAATTAAAAACAGAAAACGACAACCTCAAAAAAGACATCGCAGCCATCAAGGCAAAGCTTGGCTTGTAAGGACTATTCTTATCACGCACAAATTATTTTTCCATGAAACGAATTATAAACTTATTTAAAACAATATTAAAAACCCTGCTTATCGTTAATCTTTTGTTAGCAGCAAGTAGCGGGGCCTTTAGCCAGGTAACCATCACAGCTGGTACAAACCTTACCACAGCAGGCGATGTGCATTTGGTAATGGCCGATATGGATTTTATAAATGATGGGGTTGTAAACTTAATTCCATCAACAGTAGCTTTTACAGGTACGGGTAATAACATTATCAAGGGCGGGGGGTTTATTGACTTCCATAATTTGACTATCAATAAAAGCAATGGAAAGGCAATTTTAATTGGCCGCTCTCTTCTTGTAAAAAATGAGATTAATTTTTCATCTGGCTTCATTGAGTTAAATAATAATTACATCAATTTACAAAACACTGGAAAACTTATTAACGAAAATGAAAATTCAAGAATAACAGGGGTTAATGGTGGTACTGTAATAGCTTATACTGCACTACATTTTCCTAATGCTGCCAACCCTGGAAATTTAGGGGCAATAATAACAGCACCAATTGGCGACATGGGTAATACGGTGATAAAAAGAGGCCATATTTCTAAAAATGCAGTAGATGCAGGCGGCAAAAGTATCAACCGCTATTTTGAGATTGAGCCAGCTTCCAACATAGACCTGGATGCCACCATCAAGTTCACATATTTTGATGCTGAACTAAATGGTATAAGCGAAAGCGGTTTATCAATGTACACCACTACCGATGGGCTCAGCTTCAACAATATTAATGCAACCACCAGGGATGCGAATGCAAACTATGTTACAAAAAATGGCATAGGCAAATTTGCAATTTATACGCTCAGCAGTCCTCCAGGGGCAGCACTGCCCGTAAAGCTTGTTAGCTTTAATGCAACCTGCAAAGGCAATTTTATACAATTAAATTGGAAGACAGCATCTGAACAAAATAGTGATCGCTTTGATATTCAACGCAGCGCCAACGGAATTGCCTGGGAAACAATCGGCTTTTTGAAATCTGCGGGTAATAGCAAAAACATTTTATCATATCAATATGATGATAAAACACTAAATGTAGCTTCTGCTTTCTACCGTCTGGCTCAATACGATCTGGATGGTAAAATTGTTTATTCCAATGTTGCAAAAGCAGGTTGTGGTGTTTCGACAGAATTTAAAATAATGCCAAACCCAGTTGCGGATGTCGCAAAAGTGATAATAGGTGCTACCACAAATGGCAAAGGCACATTGCTGGTATTTAATGCTGCAGGCCAACAGGTAATACAACAAGCGGTCACATTATTAAGTGGAATCAATCAATACCAGTTAAATATGGGTGGCTTTGCAAATGGCACTTACAACTTATTATTTATTCAGAATGGTGCAGCCAACCAAAGCATCAAAATAATTAAACAATAAAATTCAATTACACGTAAGATGAAAACAGCATCAATTGTTTTAAGAACAGGATGGCTGGGGTTGCCGGCCTCCTGTTATTACGCTGTTTTAAAATGTATGTTTTCCTTTTCATAAAAACGAAAATTTATTCAGATGCTCAAAAGCATTTGATCTAAAAAGAAAACAGTTGCTGAACAGCAAGAGATAAAGTTCAACCGTATTGTATACCTATGCGCAGCGGAAAAGCAAGTCCGGGCGCGTGAGTTCAAAAAGGCTGCTTGTATCTATGCACATTTGTTAGGCGACTATAACTCTGCCGCCATGCGCTGGAGCAGGGAAAAATGTATATTGATGCAGAAGTATTATACAAAGACCATTTGAAGAATATACCAGCAGCAGCAGAATGCGTGGAAAGAGGAGGACTTCACCTGGAGCCGTAGAACTGTATAAAGAACTCGAGAAACAGGAAAAAACGGGTGATCTATTCGTGCTGGTGAACAAGCAGGCAAAAGCTGTTTTGTATTACGAAAAACACATTGCTATCAAAATGGCAAATAGTGATTACCTCGATGCCGTCAGGGTCATGCATGAAAAACTTGCACAGGAAGACCGTGCAATGGATCTCTGGCTGCAGCGCTGGAAAAACGCTTACCAGTATGAGGCCTGTCTGGAAAAATATTTTTCGCAGATAATACATACGAAGGCCGGGGAAACCAAAAAAATATCAGGGAAGTGTATACAGCGCATACCCCAAGACATAAAAAAGCGTCGTTAGACATACTTGAATCTGATGTACGTAAAATACTTGGTTGTTCAATTAATAAGTTACAATTGCTTAGCGTAAGCAGGAAAATTAGGACTAAAAAAATTGGAGGGACTCTTTATTATAATATTGAAGATATTTCGAAACTAATTCATACCGGATTTGAGTAGCGACCAAAAATGAATAATTAACAACGCCTGCATTACGATAGTTCTATTTTTGTTTATTTATGAAGACTTAAATCGTTTAATTTCAGGATTCCCCCAAAAGCAACAACCTATCTTTTAACTTTGGAACATTGGTCCGATTATTATCCATTGTCTTTAATGTGTTTGGGTATGAGAACTTTTATCCGCTTAATACTAGTGGAACTGATGAAAAAAAGAGCAGTGACTGGGGGTATCCTGCCCTGTATAAGGTTAATAACCAGCCGTTATGGGTACTAATTTCGGAGGCAGGTATAAGCAGGCAAAATTGTGCGACGAAACTTAACAATAAACAAAACACAAACCTGTATAAGGTAAC